>NZ_FXZD01000048.1 GCF_900169145.1 Brevibacterium antiquum CNRZ 918
GCATAGACGCGAACGCCGTCAAGTCCGGTAGCGCAGCATCGAGCATGTCGGCGATGGCGGGAAACGACGCCCGCAGACTCTCAGCGACTTGCTTGTACTGGGCAATGACGGACTCGGCTGTGGTCTGGGCGAAGATCGTTGAGATCAACGCGTTGACCGGCTTCGAGTGCGCACTGCCAAGGCGCTGGGTGACGTTACGGGCGAAGTGGACTCGACACCGCTGCCACCCAGCACCGGGCAGGATCGCTTTGACCGCGGCCTTGATCCCCGAATGAGCATCAGAGATCACCAGCGCGACACCTTCGGGATCGGTCTCGGTGCTGACTTTCAGCCCCCGCTCACGCAGCCCACGCAGGACTTGTGTCCAGAAGTCCGTGGACTCGGCATCTCCGACACTCATGGTCAGGATCTCCCGCCTGCCCTGTGATGAGACTCCCGTGACCACAGCCACGGCCTGAGACACGACACGACCCCGGTGGCGGACATCGACATAGGTGGCGTCGACGAAGAGGTAGGGAAACCACGTGTGATCGAGTCGACGGGCCAGGAACTCGGCCACTGCCTCGTCGATGTCGGCACAGATCCGCGACACCGTCGACCGAGAGATCCCGGACTCGTTGCCCAAAGCACGCACAAGGTCATCGACCTTCCTCGTCGAGACTCCGTCGATCCAGGCCTGGCAGATGACGGCGTAGAGGGCCTTATCGACCCGCCGACGGGGATTGAGCAGGGACGGGAAGAACGAGCCTTTCCGTAGCTTCGGGATCGCCAGGTCGACTTCTCCCGAGGGAGTTGCCAGGGTCTTCTTCCGCGACCCGTTACGGCGTGTTGAACGGTCTTCGCTGCGTTCGTAGCGGGCGGCACCGATCGTGGCGGTGGCTTCGGCTTCGATGAGGTCCTGGAGGCCAGCTTGGAGCATTTGCCTAAACACGTCGGAGTGGGCGAGGTCAGGGTCGGTCAGGACTTGGTTGATCAGGGTCGACACGGCAGAATTGGGGTCAGCCATCGTGGGATGCCTTTCGTGAGGTTCTTGGCGGAACTACTAGCGGGATCCCACGA
>NZ_FXZD01000022.1 GCF_900169145.1 Brevibacterium antiquum CNRZ 918
ATGGGCAGGCCGAGGTCGACCCGGTCGGGGTGGTGATGCCACTGACCGCGTGATTCGTAGCCCGACCCCGCTGCTTAATACCAAGTTAAAGGAACTACCGAAGAACACCACGAAAAGGGACTTGACCCTTCTCGGGCCGGAGCCCATGAATTTGCGTCGCGGGTCACAATCCGTTTGACTTATGAGGTCGATCACAGCGAAGACTCATGCTCCTTTCCGTGTTCGCCCATACAAGTGTTCTCACCGTTCAGTGTTTGATCCCATCATTTGCCTCCCTGTTAGGAGAAGCATGTCCGCAGTCCTCGACTGGCTCAACAACATCATCTGGTCCTCAGCCCTTGTCTATCTGTGCCTGGGAGCCGGGGTCTATTTCACGATCCGCTCCCGCGCTGTGCAGATCAGGCAGATCAAAGCGATCTTCACCCAGATGTTCCGTGGCAAGAGTTCGAACGAGGGCGTGTCCTCGTTCCAGGCGCTGGCGATCTCCCTGGCCGGGCGCGTGGGTGTCGGCAACATCGCCGGCGTTGCGACCGCGATCGGCTTCGGCGGCCCGGGCGCCATCGTCTGGATGTGGATCTCTGCCCTCCTCGGCTCCTCCACCTCCTATGTCGAATCGACCCTCGGCCAGGTCTTCAAGGAACAGGACCCCAAATCGGGCGAATACCGTGGCGGACCTGCCTTCTACATCGAGAAGGCCTACCGTCACACAAAGGCGAAGGGCCTGTTCAAGGTCTACGGCATGGTGTTCGCCTTCGTCACCGTCATGGCCATGAGCTTCATGCTTCCCGGAATCCAGTCCAACGCCATTTCCGGTGCGGTCGAGAACGCCTGGAACGTCCCGACCTGGACCACTGCCATCGCCCTCGTCATCATCATGGGCTTCATCATCGTCGGCGGCATCAAGCGCATCGCCCACTTCGCCTCACTCGCGGTTCCCTTCATGGCCGTCATCTACATCATCGCCGCAATCGCGGTCACCATCATCAACGCGGATCAGATCATTCCGGTGATCGAACTCGTGTTCTCGTCTGCATTCGGCATCGATGCCGGCCCAGAGGCCGCCTTCGGCGGAATCCTCGGTATGGCCATCCAGTGGGGTGTCCAGCGCGGCATCTACTCGAATGAGGCCGGACAGGGCACCGGACCTCACGCCGCCGCAGCTGCAGAAGTCTCACATCCCTCCAAGCAGGGACTCGTCCAGGCCGGATCGGTCTATATCGATACCCTGTTCGTCTGCTCGGCAACCGCATTCATGATCCTCTCGACCGGCATGTACAAGGTCTTCGATGCCGACGGTGAGACGATCATCGGCAGCGGTCGCGGCCAGATGGTCGAGTCGGTCGCCGCCACCCCAGGCGAGAAGTGGCCCCAAGCGGGCCTGGACTCGATGATGTCGGGCTTCGGCGCCGGATTCATCGCGATCTCGATCTTCCTCTTCGCACTGACAACGATCGTCGCCTACTACTACATGGCGGAGACCAACCTGGTGCACATGCTGGGCAGGGTCAAGAACCCGATGGTCCTGGCTGTCGGCAAACGCGTCCTGCAGCTTCTGATCCTCGTCGCTGTGGCTGTCGGAGCGACCTCCGCCTCTGGCAGCGTATGGGCTCTCGGTGACATCGGGGTCGGACTCATGGCCTGGCTGAACATCATCGCGATTCTGCTCCTGCAGCAGCCGGCGTTCAAACTCCTGCGCGACTTCGAACGCCAACAGAAGCTGGGACTGGACCCCGTCTTCGTTCCGAAGGATCTCAACATCCGCAATGCCGACTTCTGGGAGGTGCGTGCCTCTCGCCTCGAGACCGGCGCCGAAGTCCGGAAGGGCTGAGGCTCGACACTCGTCGACACACAAGTGAATAGACAACGAAGCCCGGGACAATGGTGTCCCGGGCTTCGTGCCGTCGGTTCGTATTCGTCCGTGGACCGGTCAGCAGCCGGAGCTCGTGCTGCCGCCTCCGGAGCCCGTGTCTCTTACTTCAGGCTGGTGCCGGCTGAACCGAGGTTCTCACACGCCTGACCAACCCGGGCAGCCATCGCCGCTTCGCCGGCCTTGCCATAGGAACGCGGATCGTAGAGCTTCTTGTCTCCGACCTCACCGTCGATCTTGAGCACACTGTCGTAATTGCGGAACATGTGCTCGACCACCGGCCGGGTGAAGGCGTACTGAGTGTCCGTGTCGATGTTCATCTTCACCACTCCGTGGCGGACCGCCTCGCCGATCTCTTCCGTGCTCGAACCCGAGCCGCCGTGGAAGACCAGATCGAAGGGCTTGTCCTTGCCCACCTCGGCACCGACATCGGTTTGGATCTCACCGAGAAGCGAGGGACGCAGCTTCACATTGCCTGGCTTGTAGACGCCGTGGACGTTGCCGAAGGTCAGGGCTGTGAGGTAGCGGCCCTTCTCTCCGGTGCCCAGGGCCCTGACCGTGGCCAGACCATCGGCGACCGAGGTGTAGAGCTTGTCGTTGATCTCGTTCTCGACGCCGTCCTCTTCGCCGCCGACGACGCCGACCTCGATCTCGAGGACCGAGTGTGCAGCCGCAGAGAGCTCCAGCAGCTCCTCGGCGAGGACAAGGTTCTCCCCCAGCGGAACAGCGGAACCATCCCACATATGTGACTGGAAGTAGGGCTCACCGCCGTTCTTCACGCGTTCGGTCGACAGGGCCAGCAGCGGCTTCACCCATTCCTCGACCTCCTTCTTCGGGGCATGGTCCGTGTGCAGGGCGATGTTGACGTCGTAGCTCTTGGCCACCTCGGCGGCGAAGACCGAGAACGCAACCGCACCGCGGACACGGTCCTTGATTGTCGGACCCGAGATGTACTCGGCACCACCAGTTGAGATCTGCACGATGCCGTCGGACCCGGCCTCGGCGAAGCCCCTGATGGCGGCATTGATCGTCTGGGATGAGGTGCAGTTGATCGCAGGATAGGCGAAGCCCTCGGACTTCGCCCGGTTGATCATCTCGGCATACACTTCGGGGCTTGCGATGGGCATGTGGGCTCCTAGGTCGTTCGTGGTGATGCGCTTTCTGTTGCTCCCAGGTTACTCGGTCTGACCGTCGGCGGCAGAAGCAGACATCGGGGTGTACACGGAACTTTCACTCGGAGCAGGCCCCGACGGCGTGGGTGCTGCAGACACCAGAGGCGACCCGGGAAGAACCCGGGTCGCCTCTGGTGTGTTGACCGTGCCGCTGCGGGCATGCCCTGACATGGGCAATGCCCTCAGCGGGCAGTCACCCTATCTGGGCAGTCGCCTACTGACGAGTGCCTCTGGGCCTGCGGTCCTCCTTCGACCCTCTGCTCAACACACCCTTGGTGCGTGACAGCCGGTAGTCGATGCGAGCATCGACCTTATCGCCGAGGTACTCATCGAAGTCATCAGCGATATGCTCACCGACCTCGTGGTAGCGCTGGCCGGTTTCGATCTCTCTGGTCCGCTTGGCTTCGATCTGGAATGCCCTCACGGTGGCGATCGCAATGAGTATCAAAATGATGCTGAAGGGCAGAGCAGTGGCCAACGAGGCCGCCTGCAGCGCACCGAGTCCACCCGCAACGAGCAGTCCGATCGCCAGCGCACCTTCGAGCGCGGCCCACAGGATGCGCGACCACACCGGAGGGTTCGGATGTCCACCGGAGGCCAGCATGTCGACGACCAGCGAACCGGAGTCCGAGGAGGTGATGAAGAAGATCGCGACCAGGATGATCGCCACAGCAGAAAGGATGCCGCCCATTGGAAGCGAGCCGAGCACATCGAAGAGAACCTTCTCCGCGACGACACCTTCTTCGGGATCGACGAGGCCGCCGTCGCCGAAGAGCTCCCGGTAGATGCCCGTGCCGCCCAGTGCGGCGAACCAGATGAACCCGACGACTGTCGGTACGAGCAGGACACCGGCGATGAACTCACGAACGGTCCGGCCTTTTGAGATGCGTGCGATGAACACGCCGACGAAAGGCGCCCAGGAGATCCACCAGCCCCAGTAGAAGATCGTCCAGTTCGAGGCCCAGGTCGCACCTTCTTCGCCGGTGTAGGCACCGACGTCGAAGGTCATATTGAAGAAGTTCGCGAGGTAGACGCCGAAGGATTCGACGAGGTTCTGGAACAGGAACAGCGTGGGCCCCAGCAACAGCACAGCGATGAGGAGCAGTCCCGCCAACGACAGGTTGATGTTCGAGAGCCACTTGATTCCTGCGCCGACGCCCGAGATGACGGACAGAGTCGCGAGGAACGTGATGATGACGATGAGGATGACGAGGAGCGTGTTGTCGTATTCGCCGACCAGCCCGATCTCTTTGAGCCCTGACGAGATCTGCTGGACGCCCAGGCCCAGTGATGTCGCGATGCCGAATACCGTGCCGAAGATGGCGAGGATATCGATGACATCGCCCATCCAGCCTTTGACCCGATGACCAAGCAGCGGCTCGAGCGCCCAGCGGATGGAAACCGGACGTCCACGACGGTGGATTGCATAGGCCAAGGCCAGACCGATCACGGCGTAGATCGCCCAGGGATGCAGCCCCCAGTGGATGAAGGTCTGCGCCATTGCCAGTCTGGCAATCTCGGGCTCGTCACCCGTCCACCCTGGCTTAGGGTCCGAAGTCGCATACGACAGTGGCTCGCCAACGCCGTAGAAGACCAGGCCGATGCCCATGCCCGCGGCAAAGAGCATGGCAAACCAGGAGAAGACGCCGAATTCGGGCTTCTCATCGTCACGACTGAGTCTGATCTTTCCGAATTTCGAGAACCCGATCACGATCGAGAAGATGACGAATCCGCCGATGACCAGCATGTAGTACCAGCCGAGGTCCGCGACAATCCAGCTGTTGATGCTGGTGAGCACCTTATTGGTGCCGTCAGGCAGGAACATCGCCAACAGTGCGACCGCCAGAATCGTGATCAGCGCGGGCCAGAAGACGGCCGGAGCGACGAGCCCCTTGCCGAGGCGCACACCCTGTGCCTTCAGCTTCGCAGTGATCTCATCATCGGTGTCGGCATCTGCCAGCGACACGTCGTTGGGCAGATGCAACCGGATCGGTTCGGGCGATTCGATCAGCAGATGAGGGTTGTCAATATCGTTTTTCGGCGTTGGTGCGGACGTCTCTCCCGCCCCAACGTTCTCCCTATCGTCGGAGTTATCCATGAGGCCTTTCGGATCGTGCGGACGTGAAGGCCTACCCACTCTGCCCCAATCTACCGATGCTATCAAGCTATTCCCAGGAGATTGTCGGGACAATCACTACGAAATCGGCGTCGGTCGGCGTGGTCACCGGCGCCTGCATCGACGATGGTTCATCTACAGTGGCGTCATGCAGACGAATCCGATATCGCCGGCGGGGGCACGTTTCCGAATTCTGAGTTGGGCCCTGTGGGACTGGGGATCGGCATCGTTCAACGCCGTCATCATCACCTTCGTCTTCGCCCCGTATCTGACGAAGAGTGTGGCAGCGACAGAGGAATCCGGCTCCTCGGCGCTCGGCTGGTCGATGGCCGCAGCTGGGCTCATCATCGCCCTGGTGGCACCGGCAGCGGGCACCCGGGCCGACTCCGGCGGTCGGCACAAGATGTGGCTGGGAGTCCACACCGGAATCGTCATTCTCACGATGTTCGGACTCTTCTTCGTCCGAGACTCCCCTGAATACCTGTGGCTGGGCCTTCTTCTCATCGCCATGGGCAGCGTGTTCTTCGAATTCGCCGAGGTGTCCTACAACGGCATCATGGTTCGAATCAGCCAAGCTGACAACGTCGGGAAGGTCTCCGGCTTCGGCTGGGGCATGGGCTACGCCGGCGGTCTCGTTCTCCTCGTCCTCCTCCTTGTCCTCGTCATCCAACCCGAGGTGGGGCTCTTCGGCGCCGGGGATGAGGGCGGTATGAGGTTCCGGGTCGTCGCTGTCCTGTCTGCGGTCTGGTTCGCGATCTTCGCCCTGCCGGTGCTGTTCACCGCACCAAGCGCAAAGGCTTCGGCTCCGTCCTCGGGGCATCCGATCAGGGCGTTCATCTCTGATTATGGGGCCCTGGTGCGTCGCCTCGTGCGGATGTGGAGGGAAGAGCACCAAACACTGCGGTTCTTCATCGCCTCGGCGGTATTCCGCGACGGACTGGCCGCGATCTTCGCCTTCGCGGGAGTACTGGCCGCTGGCAGCTACGGGTTCTCTCCCTCAGAGATCATCATCTTGGGCGTGGCCGCCAACATCGCGGCCGGCACTGGGGCCATGATCGCCGGATACTTCGATGACAGGCTCGGTCCGAAGCCGGTCATCATCACCGGGCTCATCATCATTCTCCTCGGCGGCATGCCGATCCTCTTCAGCGACAATCCTGCAGTGTTCTGGATCTGCGCTCTTGTGCTCAGCTTCTGCGTCGGGCCGGTACAGGCCTCGAGCAGGTCCTTCCTGGCCAGGATCACTCCGCCCGAACGCGCCGGAGAGAACTTCGGGCTCTACGCCACGACCGGTCGTGCGGTGAGCTTCCTGGGACCGGCGATGTTCGCTGTTTCGATCTCGATCCTCGGCTTCCAGCGGGCGGGCACGCTGGGGATCCTCTTGGTGCTGTTCATCGGCCTACTCCTCATCATCCCGGTCAAACCCGATGCCCCGGCGAAGTCGATGCAGGCACAGACCGAGCGCTGAGGCGTACCGCCGCCGCTGGAGCCTGCACCGCCGCTGCGCCAACGGTTGGCAAGTTGTCTTCGATGATTGAGTCTCAGATCGAAGAGAACTTGCCAACCGTTTCTTATTCTCGTGCTGAGTCTCTCGACAGAGTCGAAAGTCGATTCGCAGGTGACTCACGTCCCACCGGCGATACCGCTGAAAGCGAAGACACCGCTGCCGTCGGGCATCGACCCATCGACATTGAAATCCTCGGCGGCAACCAGTCCTGCTCGAACTGGCTGGACAACTCCCGGCGCTTCTCGTCGTGTTCGCATCATCGACCGCCGGGGCGACTCCCCGTCTGCTCGCTCCGAAGGAATCCACTCGCCCCATTGACCCCATGACTGAACACGCGTTTAATATTAAACATGCATTCAGCACATGAGGAAGTGAACTCGAAGAAGCCGACAGCGGCGCAGAACCCCGAACCGGCAGAGGCAAAGCCGGTTCGTTCTCCCAATGCCTCTCCGGAGACCGCGGACCGGATTCGCACTGCTGCAATTTCGGAGTTCGCCACACATGGGTTCACGAAGTCGACGATCCGCAGCATCGCCTCGGCTGCGGGAGTCTCTCCGGGGCTCGTCATTCACCACTTCGGCTCGAAGGAGAAGCTGCGCACCGTCTGCGACAACCACGTCTTCGACGCCATCGCCGAGGCCCAAGCCGCGAATGTCGAATACTCCGCTCGCGTCATGCAGATGTTCTTCAACGATCCGAGCATGGCGACGAACATCGACTACCTCATGAAGTCTCTGCTGGATCCAAGAGAACACGGTCAGCGCCATTTCGAGCACTACATCGGTCTCGTCGAGGACTACATCGCCCATGGCTTCGCCGGATACACGTTTCGGCAGAGCGAGGATATTCGGGGGCAAGCGGCGACTATCGCAACGCTGGCACTGGCACCGTCGATGCTCAGCCACCGGCTGCAGACCTCTCTGGGCACGAATGGAACAGCGGAGACGATGACTCGGCTCGCACCCCACCTGCTCGACCTCTACCTCAACGGTATCTTCGAGGCGATCCCCGACAGCGCGATCCCCGACGACGCGGCCCCCAACCCCACCGATCCATCAGGAGGCGATCAGCCATGACCACAACGACGAACACCCCACCGTCCACCTCGGCGGTTGCCGACACCAGCTCCATGGCCATCTCCATGAGGGACGTGGTCAAGAGCTATGGCCGAGTGCGTGCACTCGATGGTCTGTCTCTCGACGTCGCCCGCGGCGAGGTCCACGGCTTCCTGGGTCCGAACGGCGCAGGCAAATCCACGGCCATCAGAATCCTGTTGGGAATCCTCAAACATAATTCGGGTCGCATCGACCTGCTCGGGCAGGACCCATGGGCGAAAGCGGTGTCACTGCATCGCAGGCTCGCCTACGTTCCCGGTGATGTCGAGCTCTGGCCGAGCCTGACCGGCGGCGAGGCGATCGATCTGTTCGCACGTCTGCGCGGCGGAGTCGACACACGCAGACGGGACGAGCTCATCGAGCGCTTCGACCTCGACCCTCGCAAGAAAGGGCGGACATACTCGAAGGGCAATCGGCAGAAAGTCGCGCTGATCTCGGCACTGGCCTCACACGTCGACCTTCTGCTGCTCGACGAGCCGACCGCCGGACTCGACCCGCTCATGGAGGCCGTCTTCCAACAGTGCATCAGAGAGGCACAGGCAGAAGGACGCACGGTGCTGCTTTCCAGCCACATCCTCGCCCAGGTGGAGGCACTGGCCGACCGTGTCTCGATCATCAGATCGGGACGAATCGTCGAATCCGGGGCCCTGTCGGACCTGCGCCACCTCTCCAGGACAACTGTCACCGTCGAAGTGGAATCTAACATTCCACAGCTGAAGAACATGCGCGGAGTCCACGACCTGGTCCGTGAGGGAGCGCGGCTGCACTTCAGCGCTGACACCGCCGAGCTTCCCGCCATTATGCGTACTCTCGGCGAGCACGACATCCGAGCGCTGACAGCGACTCCGCCGACGCTCGAGCAGCTTCTGCTGCGTCACTACGGCAACTCTGCCGGTGCTCCCGGTGCTCCCGGTCGCAGCGGCTCCGCGAGACGCCACTCAGCTTCCGGCAAGGGGCTCCTCACCCAGGAGAGATCATGACTCTGCTGGCGAGTGCCGGCGGCCTCCCCCGCCGCAATGATGCCCGGTTGGCCCAACCCGTCCAGGGCGGTCATTCGAAAGACCGCGCCGGCTCCGAGATGACAGGACTATGGACCCTGCTGCGGCTCATGGGCAGACGAGACAGGTGGCGAGCGCCCATCTGGATCCTCAGCCTCGCCGCCCTCACCGCCTACTTCGCCAATGCGATCGCAGTGATCATGGACGAAGACACCCTGGCGTCGATGGTGGTGTTCGCGAAGAATCCCGTGATGGGCCTGATCACCGGCCCGGGTTATGGAATGGACGAGATCACGATCCCCCGTTTCGTCGTAGGCATGTATGGGATCTTCCTCATGCTCGGTGCCGCGCTGATGTCGATCACCACGATGACTCGGCATACTCGAGCCGAGGAACAGACCGGGCGGGCGGAGCTGCTTCGGGCGAACGTCACCGGCCGCCATACGCAGCTTCTCGCCGCGCTCGCTCTCACCTTGGTCATGAACCTCTTCGCAGGCTTGTTCATGACCCTGACATTCTTCTTCTCCGAGGCTAACCCTGACCCCTTCTCCTCCGCCCTCCTCTTCGGTGCGAGCATCTCCGCGGCAGGCTGCGTGTTCGCAGCGATCACGGGTGTCACCGTGCAACTGAGCTCGTTCGCTCGGGCAGCGTCTGGCATGGCCGGTGCTGTGCTGGCGGCGGCGTTCGTCGTCCGCGGCCTCGGTGACATGTCGGCCGTTTCGGGAGGCGACCTGAAGTGGCTCTCCTGGCTCTCCCCTCTGGGCTGGTCGCAGCAGACTGCCCCGTACACGCTCGACCGATGGACTCCGCTGCTGTTGTCGGTGGTTGTCATCGTCATCCTCATCCCCGTGAGCCTGCTCCTGCAGTCCCGCCGTGACCTGTCCGCAGGAATCTTCGCCGACCGTCTCGGCCGGGCCCACGCCTCAGCTGCGCTGTCGACAAGTACGGGACTGGCACTCCGGCTGCAGCGTTCGAGTCTGTTCTGGTGGTCGATCGGGGTCTTCGCCATGGCGCTGGTCTTCGGGTCCTTCACCGGAACCATGCGCGACGGTGCGGCTGGGATGCCGCCGGAGATCCTCGATCTCATGGGCGGCCCACGCGGAATCGTCGACGGCTACATGGGCTACATGGCCCTCTACTTCGCCATGATCGTCGCCGCCTACGCAATCATTGCCAGCTCGGGCCTGCGGGCCGAGGAGACGGGGCTGCGAACCGAACCCGTGCTCGCCACGGCCGTGGGGCGCGGCCGGTGGGTGATGTCGTGGACGCTCGTGACGATGCTGGGCTCACTCTGGTTAATGGCCCTGGCCGGAGTCGCCGAGGGGCTGGGTGCGGCCGCATCGACCGGTGATTGGTCGTTGCTGGGACCGGCGGTCCTCGGTCACGTCGCACAGACGGCATCTGTGTGGGCTCTGCTCGGACTCGCCCTTGCACTCTACGGCGCCGCACCGAGGCTGCAGGGCCTGACCTGGATCGTCTTCGTCTACGGCGCCGGCATGGCCCTGTTCGGACATATGATGGACCTCGACGATGCTGTCCTCGATACCTCCGTGTTCGTTCACATCGGGCAGTATCCGGCCCAGGATCTGTCGGCAGGTGCGGTCGTGGCCCTGACTGTGGCCACCGCGGTTCTTCTGGCGCTGGGCGTGATCGGGTTCCGACGGCGGGATCTCACCACGGTGTGAGCGGACCTCGGGTGCCTCACGCCTCAGTGAAGCGAGAGGAACCCGAGCGATCGAGCCCTGACGAGCAGTTCTTCGCGACTCGATACGTCGAACTTTCGGTATAGAGCCGACAGGCGGTTCTTCACCGTTCCCGTGACCTGGCTCAGTTCTCTTGACATCTGAGAGATCGATAGACCCTGATCGAGCAGTTTGAGGAGCTGTCCTTCCGCTCCTGAGAGTTGCGGCAGAGACGCTTCGGCGACGGCTATCGATCCGATCTCACGCAACCGGCCCACCATTTCGTTCTTTGTCCGAAAATGGTCGCGGGTGGAATCTAACGCCTCGTTCCAGGCCTCATCGTCGATCGTCGCATCGATCAATGCGTTCCTATCCTGTTGTGGGATCATGGCGATGGGCAGAAGCGAACGCACTAGGGCCGCAAGCCTGATCGCAGTTTGGAATTCTGCTTCCGCTTCTCTCTCTCGTCCTGACCGCAGCAATGCTGCAGCCTTGATCGCAGCCATATCGGCTCGACTGCGCGGCCGCAGGGGCTGATGGTAGAACCATTTGTCCGCGAGCGCGATTACACGTTCACAGCGACCAGCGACCAATTCGAGACGAGCGGTCAGAACGATCTTCGCGTCGGACGTGTCCGGCAGTTCTCGGATTTCGACTTCGGCCAATTTGAGCTGGCCGAGGCTGATGAACACGAGACTACGGCTGATGATGAGCAATGACCCACCCTCGGCCGACAAGACCTTCGCTCCCCGGAACCTCTCAACTTCATCGTTCAAGTGAAGGAGGCCCGACTCCATCTTTTCGGACAGGATGGCGAGGAGTCGGCGAATGGCTGCAGGGTACGCTTCCAGCGAATGAAGTTCTGGATAGTCGTCAAGCTTGTCCAGTTCCTTCCTTGCGCTGTCCAAATCCAGTCGGTCAACTGCTCTCAACGCGGAGGCAACATGTAACGGCGGACTGACGAGTTCATCGACGATGGAGGCCTGTTCGAAGTCCGAGCCCGCTCGCAGGAGATATTCGTCAGCGCTGTCGACGTCCCCAGTGGCAGCAGCGATCAGCGCCGACCATGAGAGGGTCGCGGGAAGGAGGAAGTCACCATCGACATAGTCACGAAAGGCTTCCTCTTCGATCTCGCGAAGCATCGCCAGTGCATTGCGCGGTTGCGAGGAATGGTACTCCGAAACTGCAGCAAGCAGGCGGACCACCTGCCGTGATTGTCCCGTGGACGACCGGTTCGCCCATGCGGTTCCCAGTGACGCTGCTTCTGTGTGCCGCCCTGACTGCGCCAGGGCCAGCAGTTGGCGGACCATCTGGTGGTACCCCACTTCGGCGACCGGGCGCCCATTTTTCTCCGACACTGACACCGAAGCCACAACGCGTGCGGCCAAAAGTTCCGACAGCCGGTCGGGACCGGTTTGTTCCACGAGTACACGTCTCATCGACTCGCGAGTCACGACCACTTCTCGCAGTTGCATCTGAAGATGGTCAGTGAGCTGGGTAAGCAGTTCGAGGTCGGCCTCGCACTCAACAGCCACCTTCGGCAAGCCCGCGTATGCCGAACATGCAGCTTGTGGAGCCCGGAGCAGAACGACGAGGCCGAGCGACCTGTAAAGTTTGCCCAATGCATGCCATTGTCCATTTCGCCTGGCCAGAGTCAGTGCATCGGCCAGAATAGATTCCTCGACGAACTGCGACCATTCGATATGGCCGACCAGCGCAGAGACGAGATCGGAAACCAGGTGAGCGTTCGCTGTACCGCCGCTCGCCAACTGCCGCAGTTTGCCTGCCAGCAGAGTCGGGACGCGAAGGCGTTTCCCCCCGGTTTCTGCCGCGCTCCGGGCGAGGACGCCGGCCATCTGGAGTCTCATCAATGCCCCCTCGGGATCGCGGACAACGGTGAGCCCAACAGATTCGGTGCGCAGGGACGAGAGCGCCAACAACGCCGTCGACTTCGTGAATGATGAGAACAGATGTGACAGCACCGCTGCGGCCTGCTGATCGTCCTCCGCCAATCCAACCTCAGGCATCGAGGTCCGAGCAGCCACGAAGTCGGCGAAGCTGGTCGAACCGACATCGTCGACCAGACCAGTCGACTCTGCGATATCTGTGGCGGCTCTCGCGAGGCTTACGAAGCCACCACTGGCGTCGTACAGTTTGACAGCCGTCAGGGGTCCATCAAAGCCATACATCGCCTCTTCGGGATCATCAAATGCCGAGTCCGCGGTGGCTAGCAGTCTGCTCAGTTCTTCAGGGTCTCGGGCCCGCTCAGGGCGCTGTGCCTTTTCACCAGGCACAGGCATCCGAGCAATGGGCTGGAGGCCGCACGGTGGAAACAACCACGCCGCATCCCGCTGAATGATACCGAAGCACAACCTGAGTCATCGCGCACCCGCAGCTCGTCCGACAGCGGCGAAGGTCCGCAGCAGAATTTTGAGATCGTTCTTCAGACTCCAGTTGTGCGCATAGTAGAGGTCGAATTCTCTGGCCTCATCCCATTCGAGATCCGAACGACCACTGACCTGCCACAGACCTGTCATACCGGGGCGCACACCGAGGCGGTGATGGTCGGTACTGTGATACAGAGCCACCTCTTCGTCGCGCTGGGGACGAGGTCCCACGAGACTCATCGACCCGCCGACGACGTTGAACAACTGCGGCAGTTCGTCTATGGAAGACCGACGCAAAACGTGGCCGAGGCGCGTGACGCGAGGGTCAGACTGAACCTTGAACAAAGGCTGGGAACCTGTGCCCTGTGTTTTCAGAAGTTCTTTCAGCTGGGCATCGGCGTCGACCACCATCGATCGGAACTTGATGATTTGGAATGGTTTGCCGTCGAGTCCGATTCGAGTCTGAGTGTAGAAGGCAGGGCCGGGCATGGAGATCTTGATCGCGATCGCTACGGCCGCCAACAGCGGGGCGAACACGACGACCAGACCGGCGCCGAGCGCGACATCGAAGAATCGCTTCGTCAGTCGTTCGAGCAGTCTCGGACGAGAGGGCCCGATAACCAGGCCCGAGCTGTCGATCGCACTCCGGATCCGTACTCGATCGGGGTCGAACCCGAGGTTGACGATTGGGAAGTACAGTTCGACGTCTCTGTCACGCAGAGCCCAGCTGAGCTGACGAAGCGTCTCCGCGTCAACTCCGAAGGTGAGTTCAACTAGGTCGATGTCATTGCGCCGCACCTCCGCGAGGACTGTGGCAACGAAGAATTCATCGTCAGTCTGGGATTGAGGATCGATCACTGCTTCGCTCACAGCTCGCTCCGGCCGAACGCTGGCTTCGGCAACGACTCGTAGGCGATGTTTCGGCAGAACCGCTGGGACGGCAGCGCGGATAAGTGCGGTTGCGAAAGCCGTCCCCCACAGCCCAACCAGGAAGATATACCGGTTCTCGTCGGCGATGGTCACTGCTGGAACAACGGCATCCGCCGCGGTGAAAACAGCGATGAATGCGACCAGTCCGGTGACGACAAGTGCAGAGAGAAGCGGAACGCGCACGGACCATGTACTCCGACCCGGAGCGGTGGTGGCGATAAGGAGGTCGAGCATACAGCAGACCAGGATCCACACGGCCGCAGGTCCGAGCGTAAGCAAATACACGATTGACACGGCGAGTGCTGTGACAATCGACTGCAAGGCAACTGCAGTCATCAGGCGGCGCCAGCTGCCTGAGCCTCTGACTGTCTGCCCTCGACGATCGTCGAGGCGGGTGACGCTGGCCCTCGGAGCAGTGACGTCAGACTTCGGGACAGGGGAAATCGAAGTGTCTTCAGTGAGGATGGAAATTGGATCGAGCGCCTCGGCAGTCATAAGAACGATTTCCGATTTGATCGGGGCATACGCATCAAAGTGGCGCAAGGCCTCAAAGGATATGGATGAGGATTCGGCATACCTCCGATCATTTCGGTTCCGCGAATCTGTCACTAGGTGGCCATTACTGGATCATTTTCGCCCTTTACACAGAGCAAACACTCTATTACGGGTGGTCACTACTCAGTAATAGGAGGCTAATTTCGAGGATGCCCAAGACTGCTACTCAGACTGTTGCGTGGACCGCATGCACCACTCGAATACCAAACATGCAATTCGCACATTGGCGACTGTGGATCGCCTTGTTTTCGCGGAACTCGACCGGAATTTTCGTGAGGTAGTGGCGCTAGCGAGCACTCTACAACGCAACCGCCGTCAGCAAACCCTTGATCAAGAACAGAATTCACTCGCCGACGAAATCGAAAAGAAGAGACTACAGACCGTATTTGCTTAGACTGTGAAGCACAGATCATCGATTATGCTGAATAGTCGTTTGACTATTAAGGAAAAGTATCGGATAGTCACAATGTCGCTCGAATCATGAGCCGTGTCGATCACAATTGCACGCTCGACCCAGTGAGAAGTATCCGATCTGAAGTTGATCACACAGGGGTGAGAAGAAGCGCGCTGAGGTTCTCTGTACGCAGCACCGCTGCAAAGGCGAAATGTTCGAAAGTGGAGGCATGGTGGAGTTCATTGGCCCTGACGCAGATACCTGGGATCGGCTGGCCGCCCACAGCCAGAACATCTTCCAGACTCGTGACTTCGCGGAAGCGTGGTGGTCCGTCTACCAGCCCCACGGAGAGATGGTGGTTCTGACTGACCGCGCAGACGACCCCCGTTGCATCCTCCCGCTCTATCGGCGGGGGAAGGCTGTCCCTCTGATTCGCCAGATTGGGCACGGCCCCGCCGACGAGCTTGGGCCGCTGGCCGCTCCCGACGATCGTCATCTGGCCGCTGAACTACTCCGAAGTGAACTGGGCAGGGATCTGCGTCGAGGCGTGCTCGTCTTGCATGATGCCCCTGTAGAGGCCGAGTGGACAGACCGCCTCGATGGCGGACTCATCCGTACGACCCCAAGTCCCATTGTGGATCTCAGCATGGGCGGATGGGACGAATTCCTCGCATCCCGAAGCAGAAGTTTCCGCAAAGAAATACGACACCAGCGGAATCGCATCGAGCGTGACTTCGAGATGACGATCCGAACTAGCACGCAAGAGACCCTCGAAGAGGACCTGACTACCCTCTTCCGCCTCCATCGACTGAGATGGGGTGCGGAGGCGCCATTCGCCAAAGGCGAACAGGCGGCGCTGGCACGTCGATTTGCCCGTCACTGCATTGACCGAGATCGTCTGCGCCTGACGGTCATGGAGCTCAACGGTCGCCCCGCAGCAGCACTGCTGGGGTTGCGGTTCGCGGGGGTTCACTCGTCCTGGCAGAGCGGCCGCGATCCCGAGTTCGACCAGTATTCCGTCGGTTCGGTATTACTCATGGACGGACTGCGGACCGCGGCTGCGGACGGCGCTCGAGAATACCGACTCCTGCGTGGCGGCGAGTCATACAAGAATCGTCTCGCCGACCAATCAAGAGATACCTGCACCTTGACGGTCAGCAGTGGACCAGCTGGTGCGGCCGCCACGCGCATCGCACAGGCACGGCGGTCGCTGGAGCGCCTGGTGCACGAACGGCGCGAGTCCAGGTCGAGGAAATCATCCGAACCTCGCAATGGTGCGTCGTAATGCGAGGACTGCGATGAGCACCGATACCCCCTCCTCAGATTCCGGCAAGGCCCCAGGCCGTGAACTAACGGGACGATCCGCTTTAGCGGCTCTTCATAAATAGGGCGGTGCTCAAGAGCTGAGGCAACCTCGAACGACAACGGGACCCTGGGTGCAATGATGTAGGTGTTCAAGACTCCATCACGACCCAAGGTCCCTGATGCACAACTTTACC
>NZ_FXZD01000049.1 GCF_900169145.1 Brevibacterium antiquum CNRZ 918
GACGTCATTGCTCATGAGCTCAACACCCGACCCCGAAAGTGTTTGAGCTTCCGAACACCGCTCGAGGCCCAGCACGACCTCACCACCCGAAAACCAGAGGTGTTGCCTTGACGATTTGAATCTAAGGCTGCTTTTCCCAAAAATTCATTATCCTCTTTGAGCTCGAAATTCTCCCGCCGCAACCGCGACAGTTCGGACCGCTCGTCCTCACCCAAGGGGCCAGTCGATTCGCCCTCGCCACGGAGTCGGTCCTTCTCGGCTTTGACCCAGGTGCCCAAGGTCTGCTCACCGATTCCGAGTTCCTTCGCCACTGCCGCGATCGACCGACCTGTGCTGATGACGAGATTCGCGGCCTCGATGCGGTACTCCGGAGTATAAGAGCGGCGTTGCCGTTTCTGATCTGACATGTTGAACATCCTTCCAGCAGGACCTGAAATCCCGCTAACTTGGGTGTCCACTATTCGAGGCTAACCTCAGATAGCGTCGCCGTGAAACGCTCACAGACCTTGGCTGCCGCGCGGGCCAAACACCCCCAAAGGTTCAGCAAGGCCACAGATCCCAAGATCCTGGCCCTACCCGGACCGGCATGGATCAACCAACCAAAGGAGGGCACCGAAACAGAGGCAGCCTAACCACTGCCTCACTCACCCTGGTACCGCTTGACTTGAAAAATTCCGTTCGGGTGCCTCGAAGAAACTTCGCACTACACTACTTCACTCCGAGCACTCCGTGCATGGATCTGTGAACTAATTTCATGAGCCCCGGCTGGGTCATCTGGGCTCCCTTTGACACGTGATATCGCGAGTGCGCACCGGTGCAAAAGGGCACAAAAATGGGGGTCCGCCAAGCGACGAACCCCCACCAACACGAAAAGAAGGAGGGGGAGTGTTCGCTGAACCTAATCAGCGAGCGCTCCCCCTCCCAAAGAATATTGCGGCAGTCACTTACTCTCCCACAACCACCAAGTTGCAGTACCATCAGCGCGAATGGGCTTAGCTACCGGGATCGGAACGGTTAACCGGGCGTTTCCCCACCACTATCA
>NZ_FXZD01000032.1 GCF_900169145.1 Brevibacterium antiquum CNRZ 918
CTGCTCTTCGGGGCTCCTGGTGAGATCATCGGGTTCCTGCCTGTCAGCCCCTTCAGCCACCCTGCTGGTCGTCCCATGGTCGTCCTTTCTCTCAAGGTGTTGCAACGACCAGTTGAATCCGCCCAATTCCGATCGATTCGCTACGGCGAGACCCTGGCGGAATCCGAGGTCGTGGCGTCGGTGGGGTCACGTGGAGACTCGTACGACAATGCCATGGCCGAGGCTCTGAACTCGGTCTACAAGGCAGAGTTGATTGACCGGAAGGTGTGGTCGGGGTTGATCGAGGTGATGGCGGAGACGTCGAAGTGGGTGGCCTGGTACAACCAGACACGGTTGCACTCAGCGATTGACTACCGCCCGCCGTTCGAGGTCCATTCGGAATGGATCAACCAGTCCGCGATTGAACCCGCGGCTGCTTAGGAAACCAAGAAAAGGAGCCTCTACGAAACCCGGTGCTTGACATGCGTTGAGTTTTCCTCGCACGGGTCCACGGCGCATTGAAGTCACGATTTAAGGAGGCCAGCAACCATTCATGCGACGCTAGATCTGGGACATTAACCGCGATAGCGCCATCGACGCAAAATGAGGACCAAGGGAATGCCTGCGACTACGACCGTCAGAGCAGGAGCCGTCGGCAGCGCTGCCACAGCCATACCTGCAGCTATAGCTGTAAGTAAACCGTCGAGGGCCCACATCGCTCTCGTCAGCACCATCGGATCTCCCATCGGCGAAGGAACCGACGTGAGGAATTGGACCGGCATCGGACCTTTCAATGCGCTCATGAGTATGGAAGCAACTGTCAGGACTGACAAACCGACCGATGACACTAATACCTGAAGAATCGATCCGCTAGTCAGCTGCACACCGATCAGACCACCGATCGTGGTGACGACACCACTGACCACGATCGGAAAGATCGCATGAACACTAATGAGAAAACGATCACTGATACCGTACAGAGGAAGATCCGAGACCTGAGCAGCACCATGCCGAAGGCCATCGGCAAGGGGGCCTACGCCCATATAGCTCAACGCCCCGGCACCGAGTCCGAGTAGAGCAGCTAAAGGTCCCAGCGACGACCCCAACCCCACGAGCAAGCCGGCACCTAAGACGCACACAAGGCTGGTCAATAGTCGGATGGGACTTCTCGGTGACGCGTACAAATCACTTCTGGCGATGGTGATCCAGACGTGTCGCGACGGCCGCACCGCTTTCAGTCTCCGAAGCAACCGTGGAGGCTCCCGATAGATTGAGGAAGCCTGGCCAAACTCCATGATAAACACCTGCGCTTGTGCCTGCGCCAAGCGGATAGAGCGTTTGAGCAGATCATCAAATCGCTGAGTCTCAAGCATGCGAGGTAAGCAACATACTCCGACCACAGCAAGCGCTGCCCAAGTTATCAACGCGGTGACCGTTCCTGGGCGACTGGACAAAATTTCGGCCGGCCATTCCTGCCACAGGCCAGGGACGAACAGAACACAACCGCCCACCACCAGTAATGCAATGGCGGACACAGCGGAAGCTCGCGGAAAAGTTTGGCTCGTGACCCAAAGACAAAAGACGACGGTGGCCGTGCAGATCCAAGACACCACGACCAGCGCCGCGTCCAGGGCAAAGATGATGTCAGTCGTCCACATACTGGCGGCGACCAGAATAGACGCCGCTGTCAACATCCCCAACACCCACGACGCCGCGATTAAAAGCGGACGCCGATACGTTAAGAGTCGAGGAATATCACTACCGGCCAGAGCATATGTGAGAAACGGGGGCAAGGTCGCGGGGCCCTGAAACCGGCCACCCCAAAGAGCTGTCACGCAAACAATCACAGCAACTGCGAACGCCGTTCGTTCTGCCACTGGTGAAGCGAGAACTGAACTGGCAGAAGGTGAAACCAGGGATAAGAATAAAAGGCGAATTATTGGTACTAGACAAATAACAGACAGCAGAATCACAGCGTAGATAATGAACCCCACGTCGCGCCGAGGTTCGGGGTGGTCGCTGTCAACCGTCCTGTTTCTCCAGATCGACATCGCCGCGGAGTACTGCGACCTCACGTCGTTACATCCAGACTGAGGACACGGTCTCCCAGGTCATCAGCCAGATGAGAGCTGTGCGTGGCCACCACAACGGTGACGCCATCGTTTCTCAGTGCCTGAAGAACATGAGACACAATACCCAAGCGCTCATCATCAAGTCGTTGCTCGGGTTCATCGACGATCAGAACGTCGAACGGTCGCGCAAGCACAAGACTCAGTCCGAACAATTGGAGTTGTCCGGACGAAAGTTCATGAGGAAAACGCAAGGAGAGTTGTGATAGTCCGAGCTTGTCGAGGACGCTGGATGCAACATCGTCAGCATCTGCAGACCGCGGGAACCACGTGGTCGACACAAGTGCGACATGGTCGCGGACAGTGAGGTCCGAGGACATCGGGGGAAGGCCGATCATGGCAGCGACCGTGCGGCGAAAAGCTCGACTTCTCGTATCCGGCACGCTGCCATTGATCAAAACCTCACCATCTGTAGGAGGCAGGGCTCCTGCGAGTAAACGAAGCAACGTTGACTTACCAGAACCGTTGTGACCACGAATCACCAGAGCCTCTGCTTGTGATACTGAGACTGTGGTGGGTCTCAACAGAGGCACCTCGCCCGCAAACACACTGACGTTATTGAGTTCGATCATAAAGCGACTGTTCCACCATCCTGAATGTTTCGTTGTGACAAAATGTGTCCCACTGGGTACGAACCAACGTGCTGAAGCAAACCATGACTATGAAGAGGTGCAAGTAGCCGGACGTTGACTTCATTCACCGCAGTCACCTTCACGTGTTGCGCTAATAAGCTCGTTTGCCATTTCAATGGCACCCGGGAGGTTGAATCCAGTCTCTTGAGAGTCGCGGTCCGTGGCCTTGGTCCCGACGACGGGCGGAGCGGTAGTCACATTCGGCCGTTCAAGTAAAATATTTCGCCAATGCTCGATGACAGAGTTGATCACGGGTAAAGCTTCGCACAGGATGATCGGCAGATGGGTGACCTGCATCATCATCAAAGCTGGCGAGTCGCTGCGTCCCTGTGCCAGTCGCATTACGGTATCTAAGCTGGCAGGGAAGACAACAATACAGTCTGAGTCTCCAGTGCGTCCTTGCCTCCAGTCTTCACTCTTAGCATCGTCCCACTCGTCTTCCCATACCTGTCCGTTGCACAGACCTACGATCGCGTCTTTCGTCACGAAACGCGAGGCACTTCGTGAGGTTCCCCGCAAGTCGTGGACACGTGTGCTACGTCACGCAGCCTGCGTAGACGCTTCCTTCTCCACCTGACCAGCCTGCCGACCAGCCAGAAGATTACCTTCGAACTCCACCGGCGGCACCATCCCTAACGCGGAATGCAACCGTCGCCGGTTATAGACAATCTCGATCCACCGGGCGACCTCGCGCTTGACCTCGGTCCGCGTCTGCCACACCCGACGATCGAAGAACTCCGACTTCAACGACGACCAAAACGACTCCGACATCGCGTTGTCCCAACATTATCCGGCTAATCAACGTCAGTTTGGTGTTTTGGCCGGTTAATGAAGTCAGTCGCGCAGGCGGCGTAGCTGTTCTTCGTGGCTGCGGATTTGTTCGGCCAGAGTATTTACCGCCGCCCGTAGCGT
>NZ_FXZD01000021.1 GCF_900169145.1 Brevibacterium antiquum CNRZ 918
GGTAAAGTTGTGCATCAGGGACCTTGGGTCGTGATGGAGTCTTGAACACCTACATCATTGCACCCAGGGTCCCGTTGTCGTTCGAGGTTGCCTCAGCTCTTGAGCACCGCCCTATTTATGAAGAGCCAGTTTTCCGTGCCAAATGGCGAAAGATGCTGTATAGTATGACAATTATAGTAAATGTTTTGAATTAAACGATGATTGCAATTCCCAAATGTGACATCGACCGATATTCGCCTTAGCGATATGCAGGTCGATTGGCAGACATTGTGCCAGGTGACGTTCAAGCGTGATTCGCAGCTGTGAACTTCCCATCGCCGGCTGTGTGGTGGATATTGCAGGATACAAAGAAGGTTGGGAAGATGGCCGTTGCGGTTGGATCGGTCCAAGATCAGACTTTCGGGTACACGGACGAAGTGACGACCGTGGTGAAGTCTCTCACCGCCCCAGATGTCAGCGGTGCGTTGATTATCGGTGCTGCCGGAATCGGGAAGACCACGTTGATGAACGCCGCTCTGGTACGCATCGACAAAGACACGCCTGTTCTGCGCCTTCGAGGTTCGGAGGCGATGCGTGATCGGGATCTGGGAATTCTCGACATAGTCCTTTCCCAATCGGGAAGCACGGCCGACGTGAGTGCTGGTGCCGCGTTGTCGTCGATCGGTGCGGCACTGGCGATCCGATACCCCGACTCGATCCCCATCGTCCTCGTCGACAACGCGAATCTCGTCGATGCGACGTCACTGTCAGTGCTGACCCAACTCGCGGTGGCCGGGCGGGCCAGAATCCTCATCGCAGCGGAGTCTATTCGGCCGCCCGTCGACCTCGTGACCAGTCTGTGGCTTTCAGGCGATCTCATCCGGGTCGACCTCAACGGTCTCGACGAAGCCGCTGTGGCCGCACTGGCTGAGACCTCCGGATCGCGCACATTCGAAGGTCGATCAGTCTCCCGCTTGCACGCGGAGACTGGGGGAAACCCACTCCTACTCAGCCATGTTCTCTTCAGACGTGATCATCTGCGGACCGCAGATCGCATCTTGTGCAACATCGATCCAGAGCTGCGATCCGTACTCGAAATGGTTGCGATGACCGGAGCTGTCCACTATGAGACTCTCCTGCAGCTCTGCTCAGCGGACGGGCTCGATTCCCTGGTCGATGCCGGAATCATCAGGATGTCTCGTGCCAGGCACGGCGCCGTCAGGATCGTCGAACCGGTGGTTGCCTCTTCTCTGAAGTCACGGGTCAGGCCATCGCATTCGCTGTCCCTATGGAAGCGCCTCAGCGAAGTCGCCGACCTCGAAGTGATGGAAGGGTGCGCACTGTTCGGATACCTGTCTTGGGGAGGCAGCTTAGGCTTCGACCAGCCGGAAGAGAAGATCCTGGAGGCAGTCTCCTGGGCCAATAGCGAGGGTGACTATGCGGGCGCAGCCGAACTCGCCTCGGCCGCGGCCGAACAATCGGTCGAACTACTCCTCGAAGCCATCCGTGCAGAACAGGGCAACCACAACATCAGGGCAGCGAACAAGGCGTTCGATCGACTTCTCGATCGATTAGACGAGCGATGGACGGAGATGAGCTCGGAGTTTCTCTCCCGTGTGGCCACAATGGACATGCGCTTGACGGACCCGCGTGAGCCGGACCGGCTTCGAGTCGGCTGGCTGCGCAACCATCTCAACATGTCGATCGACCGCGGCCGGTTCGACGTCACACTTGCTCGGTTCGACCTCAAAGGAGGACGATTCGCCGAAGCTGTCGAACGTGCGGAACGTGTCTATCGTGACCATTCGTGCCTGACGCGTCACCGACTTCGTGCCTGCGCGGTCCTCGGATCTGCCTCGGTTCTCACTGGCAGAGTCGAGACCGGGCTGAAGCTCATCGAGCAGGCGGAGCTGATGTTCGGCCTGCCGGGAATGACGAGTCTCGAACGTGAAGACGCATCGCCTCAATTCTTCATCGCCAGATACACAGCGGGTGACTGGGCCGGAGCCCGAGCATCGCTGAGCTGGATGGAGGCACGGAGCGGGAATCGCGTCAGCCCGCGACTGTCCGGGTTCGTCGGAGCTCTTGTCGATCTGCGCACCGGTCACCCGGCTCGGGCGCTGGCTGTGCTGGAGCGGGTCACGATGACCACCGAGGACGTCGGCCATGTGGTCATCAATGCAGCCACGGACTTCGCACGTACCTTGTTGGGCGATACCACAGTGCAGAGGTGGCCGAGGCACAGCCAACCGTTCGAAGGTGACGACTTTTCGTACTGGGTGGAGTTCGAAGCCTCGCTGTTCCAGCTCCAGACTTTGGCAGTGACGAAGCCGGACAAGGCCGCCGATCAGCTGTACACGCTTGGTGGTGCGGCACGCTCGACGGGCGCTACAACATCGGCGGCCTCAGCCTGGCTGGAAGCAGCATGCCTCGGGCATAGAGCGGCCATCGTGGAGCTGGGCGGAGCGGCTGCAGAGATCGACGGGCGACCGGGACGTCTGGCAGGCATCGTCGCCTCTGCAATGACCGACGGCTCACCGTCTGCTCTCGTCGAGGCGGCCAGCGGCGCTGCAGACTATGGTGCAGTCGTCCTCTGCTCCACTCTTGCGAAGCTGGCTCAGTCCCGCGCCATCGATGCTCACGATCAGCAAGCAGCCAAAGATGCCCGCATCCTCATCGGCAACAGCTTGCGGGTGATCAAATTCAGCTCCTCAGGACCACGGCTGCAGGCAGTGCTGTCGGACTTCGAACGGCATCTCGTCGATGGGATCATGGCCGGGCGCACCAGTCAGGAAATCGGTGCCACGCAGCATCTGTCGGCCCGGACAATCGAATGGCACCTCAGCAGAATCTATCGCCGCTTGCACGTAGCCAATCGACGGGAGCTGCGTGAGGTGATCGTCTCATGGGAGGACCATCCATGATCCAGATCGGGAAGGCCGTCGTATTCGGACGCAGCCGTGAGGTAGAAGCGATGGAGCACTCTCTGGGCAGCTCGTCCTCCGGAGGGATCCTCATCGAGGGGGAAGGGGGCTCGGGCAAGACTTTCCTTGCTACCCTTCTCCACCGTCGCCGCGGAGGAGCGGAGCTGTGGTTGCGTGGTGATCGGATACTCCGATCTGTCGACTTCGGGGCGCTGGGATTGTTTGTCGATCTCGACAAAGACCTGGGCGATCTGCTCTATCGAGTCGTGTCAGTTCTGACTGGAGACCGATCCACCCCTGTGATCTTTATCGACGATGCCCACGACATCGATCGCCGCAGCCTCGGCGTGCTGTCGCAGTTGGCCAATGACGGCGATATCAGGATCGTGGCGACATTGCGACGGCCCCCGACTGGTCGGGGGCATCCGTTTGACGATCTCGTCGCGGACCATGTTCTCGATCACATTGTTCTCAGCCCACTCGATACTGACTCCTATGCGGAGATGGTAGAGCACCACCTCGGCGGGGTCGTCTCACGTGGGGTGCTCGACATCGTCGAATTCCACTCGGGAAGGGTCCCAGGGAAGATAGTCGAACTCCTCGGTTACACGCACCGGGCCAGGCGGTTCTACGACCGGCAGGGGGTTTGGGTTCTCGACGGCCGCGATATCGAATACGACGAACGTGCGCGTGACGTCACACGCATCGATCTTGAAGAGCACCCCACGCAGATGAGGGACGCTCTTGAACTCGTCGTCCTCGCCGGTGAGATCGACGTCGAACTCATGCTCACGGCCGGCCTCGGAGAAGCAGCCGACGCTCTGGTCGCTGCTGGGGAGATCCTCCTCGAAAACAGGGGACGACGCGTGTATGTGGCCGTGGAGAACCATAAGTCCGAGACGATCCGGTTCACTATCCCTGACGGCCGGAGTCGGCAGATGTACGACTTCGTCCTCACCAGCAGCACTTCACCTCCGTCCGAATGGGCGCTCATGTTGCGGATGGACTGGGCCTTAGCCTGTGGAGTCAAAACAGAGGTCCAAGATCAGATCAATGCCGCCCGCGTGGCAGCCCGAATCGGCGAATGGCAGAGGGCACTGCGAATGCTCATCGAGGTGCCGACCGCTTATATGGAGGCACATGAGCTCTGCGATCTCGGACGTCTCTACTGTGAGGTGAATCAGGCGGCTCTTGGCTTCGACGTGCTCGCTCAAGCCGTGCTGAAGGCCCGTTGCGCCGACATTATCGTAGAAGTATTCGTCGTCTGGGCCCACCGGGACTTCGACCGCAACTCTCCGACTCTGACCCTCGACCGGCTCCGTGACGCGCTCGACCGCGTAGAAGCACTCGAAGAAGAGGGTGTGGCGCATGGCATAGAGCGTGATTCCGAGAGTCTTGTCGAAGCACGCTGCAATGGAATCGATGTGTTCACCGCTCGTGACGTCATCGACCGGCTGGGCACTCGGCCATTGCTTGTGAGCGTCGCTGATCAGGATTTTTTTGTCCAGACCCTCCGCGATGCCCGACTGCCCGACTCTCTGCGTGTGCTTCTGACTGTGGCATTGGCTGGTCGGAAGGTCGAGCAGGGAGCCAACGCCGAAGCCCTAGACCTGCTTGACCACGAGTCCGGCCGCAGCCACTCCGTAGGGACCGGCTCGATGATCCTGTCCATGGCCCGAGCAAGTGCCCTGACCAGTGCAGGGGATACGGAGCGGGCAAAGCGAATCTTGAAGGAACTGCCAAGCAAAGATATCGCCTACCTTACCGCTCGCAGCGGGCCCAGCGACCTCGTCTGGCATCGTGTTCATACGCAGGACGGAGCATTGCCTGAGGCGACTAGGTCCGCTCACGCCGCCGTCGAGGGGCTCGAACACTGGAACCAGAAGTCCTTTCTCGCGATGGCCATCGCTGAAGCAGCGTATGTGTCGATTGTGGGCGGAAACGTCGAAGTCGCTGCCGAATACGAGGCTCGTTTCGATGAGCTGCCGACCTACGGGCCGTATCTCCAGTACCGCCGTGCGGTGATCCTAGTCCTCGTCGCGAAGGCGCTGCGCACTGGTGAAGCCGTGTGGGTCGAGAAGCTTCGACACCTGCTCGCCGAGGCAATGAGCGACGGATCGTCTGGTCTCGCAGCGCTCATCAGGCTCATGCTGTTCAGGCACTTTGACGTGGTGGAACCCGAAGAGATGTGCCTGCTGGCAGGGCGCGGCACAGGAGATCTGTTTCGTCTTCTCGGCCAGCTGGGAGCTGCGCTGCGAGACAGCGACAGCGCTGCTCTGCTCGATATCGCCGCGAGCCGAGAAAGGAGCCTGCCGGACATCGCCACGCTGTGCCGGTCGCTGGCCTCCCGCTTCACCGACGGGGTGGAGACCGGGCTGGGCGGAGGCAGCGACAGCAATCTGAAACTCACAGGTCGAGAACGCCAGATCAGCAGCCTCATCGCCTCAGGGAGCACGAACTCCGAGATTGCCGCACAGCTCGGCGTCCGGGTGAGGACCGTGGAAGGACATACCTACAGGCTGTTTCAGAAGTTGGGAATCACTCGCCGTGAGCAGGTTGCTGGGGTCCTCGAGGAACTGCGAGCCGCTCGCAGTCCAGTCGGGCCGGTCTCGAGTGGGCGCTCGACCTGAGCGAGCCGGAACAGCGCTGCAAACAAGTCCAAGGAAGTCGAATATTGATGTCGTAGTCTGCCTAGAATTCACTGGATGTTGCTTAGACGTCAGAGTTCTGCGCCTCGCTATTTGGAAAGAGCTTCCGAAGTGTAAGAAGCTGGCATCTATAGCCCGGACCTCTGGGTGCAGGTGCGCAGTGACGTTGGTAATGGACTGGGAAGTGATACGACGGCTGTGGCGAGACTTGGCATCGGCTGTGCAGACGAAATAGGAGTGAGTTCAAGTGCAACCGAGCCAACAAGTCAGGGACTCTGCCACGTTCCGTCGTGGGAGTTGATTTGTCTACCTACTCAATTCGAGGGAGTGTGCGCGAACGAGTTGTGCTGCCGTTGAGACACTTAGATATTGGAACCATGAGCAGTTCCAAACTATTGCTGTTGCCGAAGCCCAGTGCCCGGAGCAAAACTGACTGGCCGGGAACGAACAGCTCTCATGACTGATCATCGCGGGTGTGACTAATGCAGCGTCTGTCGATGACCTCGACGTCGCGTTGAGCACTGTTGATGGGCATACCACCGACTTTGCCGCAAGCTCGGCATCTCTTCTCGCGAGCAGGTCGCAGAGGCGCTCGACCGAGTGCAGCTGGGCTTCTCAGGCCGATCCCAATCGGCCAAGGAACACAGGCTAGCCGGTGTTCTCAGCGTCGAGTTTCCCGTTCCGTTCTTCGACTCAGCGCTTAGCCAACCCCACGAGCTTGTGAGCTGCTCGTCGAACTGGAGGTGCCACCGACATAGCTCGACGAGCGGTCGGATAGATCGACTTCAGCTTCAGACGGAACGTGCGTGGAGTATCTACTGAATTGATGTCGACCCGCGGGAGCGCCCAACGTCCTGCTGTTTCGTAAATGGCAAAGGCGCATTCGAAGCCAGCGCTGCTGACTGCCTGCCGAGATTTGGGGCTGTGCTGGCCGTACGGATACGCAAGAGTCTGTGCCCGAACCCCTACGCGTTCTTCGAGCAGTGCTCTGGCATCGCCCGTGTGTTTCGTCAGGTCCTGGAAGCTCAGGGATTGCATCGACGTGTGATCATGGCCGTGAATTCCCAGTGTGAGGCCGGCATTGGCGATCTCGGTTAGCCCTGCAGCGTCCATCAGCTCGTGCCAGGACGCAGGTTCCATCCAGGTTGAGCGGCCTCCGAGCAGGCCCGGGCATACATAGCAAATTCCTGGCATACGAAGCTTCCCGAGTATCGGCGCCGCGTTCTGCAAGACCGAAGTATAGCCGTCGTCGAAGGTGAGCAGAATTGACTTGCCGTCTAGAGGTCTGCCGTTCAGCCAATCGAGGTACTCGTTTTCCGAGAGGATTCGGTACCCGGAGCGCTTCAAATATTCCATTTGTTGGTGAAATGCATTGACTGGAACAAAAAGATTCTCTGCATCGTGGGCGGAATCCACATTGTCGATGCCATGATACATGAGCACTATGGGTGCGTTTTTCACACGAACTCCGTCCAGATTGATCCTGTATTCTGAGCATACCGGTTTAAAGGTCTTTTCCTGTGATTACGCATTATTTTCGGTTCGGTCCAATTCAGGCATTGTGAAAGTGGGGGTAATCCGTGCTCACGCGTCGCTCCGCCCTCTGCGCGACCGTTGCGTTGTTTGCCGGTGCAGGAACGATGGTTGCGTGTTCGGACCTGCCGTTGCCGAAAGCTGAACGCCCGGGTATGCAGAATGCTCCGATTCGACGACTCCGCGCTGGCGCCACATTTCATGGATTCTGGAACTACGAATCCGATCGCGAAATGATCCTCGCACTGCGGACGCTCAGGAATGCGGGCGGTCGGTGGGTGCGAATTGACTTGGGATGGGCGGCTGTTGAAACTGCCCGGGGTGTCGACAGCGACTGGGCACTCGAGAAATACGACCATGCGATCGAAGTTGCGCGCAGCGAAGACCTGAAAGTGTTGCTGGTACTGCAGCGAACTCCTGGATGGGCCAACGGGTCCGACGACGAAGCACTGGCGCCGAATGATCCGAGTGTCTTCGGCGACTTCGCGCTCCGTATGAGCCAAAGGTACGAGGGGAAGGTCTCCGCTATCGAACTGTGGAACGAACCGAACCATTCGTCATTCTTCACCGCACGGCAAGAGGGCCAAGAAGCGCCTGAGCATGCGGCAATGGTCGAGGACGCCTATCGGAAGATCAAGGAATACGGGCCGCAGGGCGACGAAGCGCTCGTTGTCCTTGCCGGAGGCACCTCGGAAGTCGACATCGGGTGGTGGGAGCGGATGTATGCCCTGGGAGTTGCCGATTTCACTGATGTTGTGGCGGTCAATCCGTATCCGGTCCCGGCGGATGCATCGATCACAGACATTTCGAACGGTTCATCTCGAATTCAGGAGATCGATCAGCTGATGGATCTGATGGCGGGTGAAGGCGACTCGAGCAAATCGATCTGGGTGACCGAACTCGGCTGGTCGACCCACCGAAGCGAGGTCGGCAGCAAAGACACAAGGCTCAACGTAGATGACGAGACGCAAGCCGATCGATTCGAAGAAGTCGTCAGACTCGTGGAGAAGGACTATCCGCAGATCGAGATGCTTCTCTGGTACAACTTGCGTGATCTTGGCGGCTCTGGAGACGGATTCGAGACGGGGTTCGGTCTCCTCGGGCACGATCTGGAGCCGAAGCCGGTCCTGCGTCGCATGGACGAGCTCTTCGTGGGCAACTGAGCTGCGCTCGAACGGAGACCGCGCGATTATGTGGTGATCAGTGACTCGTAGAGCTTGTGCAGAGCTTGCCGCTGCTTGGAGTTCGAATGCTCCTCAAGCCACGGTTGCGTCTGCTCGATCACTTCTCGGTAGGCATGCGCATTATTGAAGAGCCGTACCGCTTCCGCCGCGAGCTGCTTGGGAGAGTCAGACTGGCGTTCCTCGAGCACCCCCGTGAGGGAGGGGATTCGGCGCAGGGCCACAGGCAGCCCTCGTTGCACCGCGTCGAGAACGGACAGGGGAAGACCCTCGTAGTGTGCACTGTGAATATACACTCCGCCCTCTGACAGCAAGTTCGCCAGTTCCGGTGTCTCCAGCCAACCCGTGACTCTCACACCTGCGCTGCGCAGGGCGCAAACCATCTGCGGGTCGCCGTCGCCGACCCAGACGGCTTCGACGTCGGGGCGCAGTTCTCTGCACTTGCGGACCACTCTCTCGAAGAACTCCGGATCCTTCTGATGAGAAACCCGGCCGACCATGATGATGCGCCGTCGACTGGTGGAGTCTGTGTCCACCGTGCCGGGTGGAACCGATGGCACGTTGGGCACTACTCGCACCGGAGTCGGGCCGAGGGCAGCGGCCGCCGATCGCTCTGCGGGGCTGAGAGCAACGGTGACAGTCGTGTTCGCAAGCAGCAGTCGTTCAATCAAGCGGATTCCGAAGGATTGCGCACGTGAGAGGTTGGGGTCGACGAACTTATAGCAATGCGGTTGGTAGATCAGAGGTCGGGACGGCATGCGCCCAACTCTGAGGAAGCCACCCGCCCAGCTCGAATGTACATGTGCGATCGAAGCATCAGAATCTCGAAGGAGCCGCCGGAAAGTACGCATGCGAGACAGCGCACCACCGGTGACCTCGAACTCCCGCGTGAAGAGTCCAGAAGGCGGAGTATCGTCGCCGTGGAAAGCGATCACATGGTGTACCTGAGGGGCATTTGCGACCATGTCATTGATGGCGCGAGCAACGCCACCGTGGTAGCAGTCGACCATATGCATGATCACCGGCGTGGCCGAAGATCCGCTCCTTATATTGCTTGTCATTATCCCATCTTAGTGGACTTCTGGTGCAGTTCCATTTGCCTGTAGACTGCATTTGTGGGCAACACGGGACTGAATTCGGTGAACAGGGATGTGCCGTTGCGCGTCTTGGTCGTGACTCCTTTTGGTACGTCATCCGTGACCGGAGGGGCAGAGAAGTGGCTGCTCGGAATGATTGCGAACATGCCGAGCATCTCTTGGCATGTCCTGTCTCTCCAAGATGGGCCGTTCTGCGACGAACTGCGCGCAGCGGGCATCGGTGTATCCGTACGACCGACAGGGGCATCGGGGATTGCTGCAGTGCGAGCGGCCTGCGAAGTTGCGCGGTTCCTGCCGTTTCTGGAGCCCGACGTTGTCATTGGCAATGGGGTCAAAGCTCAATTGGTCATCGCACTCGCGACACCTCTACGCGGTATTCCTTCTGTGTGGGTGAAACATGACTATTCCTATGATTCGACTCTGGCAGGACCCCTGGGCTGCGCGGCGGACACTGTCGTTACGACCGCAGCTGAAGTCGGCGTGAAAGCCGGCCGGGATGACCTGGCAGTCATCCATCCGCCGGTGCAGGACGAGCCGATATGTGACAGGGACAAGGCACGGTCGATGCTACTCGAACGAGGAATCGAATTCGATGATCGCCCCGTTCTGGTCATGGCCGGCCGGCTCGTACCGTATAAGGGCTTGGACGATGCGATCGCAGGACTTGCCGCTCCTGGTGGAGAATCATGGCGTCTGGTCGCAATCGGAGAGGAAGATCATTCGTCTCCAGGGGAACGTGATCGACTCAGGCGGCTCGCAGAACGGCTGGGTGTTGTCGACCGCGTGATCTTCGCGCGGCCGGTGCAAGGGCTGGGCAGCCTCTTCGCCGCTTTCGACGCCTTGGCCGTCCTCACCAAACCGACCGACCGCCGCGCTCCGTCCCAGGAGGGATTCGGTATGACGGCATTCGAGGCGATGCAGGCGGGGATTCCTGTCATTGCAGTCAAAGACAGCCCAGTAGCGAAACGCCTTGGTGGAACTGCCGGTATCATCGTGTCACCGCAGTCGCCCTCGGAGATAGCTGTGGCACTGAAACGACTCATCGATCCAGCCACGCGTGCAGGGATGGGCGAGCAAGGACGCTCAATTGTCGCCGAATATGCGAATTCCGCCGAGGTAGCGGGATCGTTCGCATCGGTACTGTACGAGGCTGCCCAGCACAGTCGTTGGAGCGGACTCCGGCAGATAGCATCTCGCATGGTCCGCAAGGTGCTTCGCCGTCGAAAGGCAGCCAGTTGAACTCTCAAAGCGTCTGTTGGGGCCCCGTCCGCTGGTCGTTCCCTTTCGCAGGCCTGCTCGCTTGCGTTGCAGCGCTACCGCTGGGGGTGGCGCTTTCGCTCGGACCCCTCAACCTTATTCATCTCACGGCCGCTGCAGTCATCGTCATTTCCGTTATATCGCGGGTCGTCGCAGGGACGACCCCTTGGCGGTGGCATCCCAGCGCCATTTGGCTGCTCGGCCTCCTGCTCGTCTATCTGGCCTCGATGATCACGACTCGAGATCCGCTGACCGCTGCGCACACAGTTCTCATCTCGATACTGGGCGGGGCGCTGGCACTGACTGTGCACACAGTTTGTGTCACTGCTGCCCGGTGGCGCATCATGCTTACGGTTCTGATAGCATCTGGGACACTCGTGGCTGTCTACGGATTCGCGACTCGAGGTGCCGTTCAGGCCCAGTCGGCGGGGGCTGGTGCACTTTCCGGTCGCGCCGTCGGCGTCTTCACGGACCCCAACCAGCTCGGAACGTTCAGCGCTGTACTGTTGATGATCGCTTGGGCGCAGGCGCTCGTCGCGCGGAATTGGCCGATACGGATACTTGCCATTCTCTGCGCGGTTCTGTCTGCGGTGAATCTCGTTGTCAGCTTCTCCCGTGGAGCCTGGCTAGGTGCCTTTGCCGGGGCACTTCTGCTTATGGTTTTGACTGTAAAGTATTACCGGAAGTGGACTCTGCGGATTGTGGCATTGGCAACTGTCGTGGGAATTCCCGCTTTTCTCATCGCTGCACCACCGGAGTCTTCTCTCGTGACCGGGCGGTTGCTGTCGATTTTCGAGCCGGGATCGAATCCCAATGACAACAGGCCGTTCATCTATCGTGAGGCATACCGGCAGATCCAGGAGCATCCGGTGCTCGGCCAGGGGCCGGGAAGCTTCTCGCCGACATCCCTGTTGGCCGAACGGACGGGTATGGCTGTGGACGCGGTGCATGCTCACAATCTTTTTCTGCAGGTTGCTGCTGAAGCCGGAGTGGTCGCAGCTGCGCTGCTGGTTATGTTCGCGGCGGTATTGGCGCAACAAACGTGGAAAATGTGGACAGAGGTGCCGCGATATGAAGCTGCTATGGGTATGGGTCTCGTCAGCGCGCTGCTGTCTGTGCTCGTACAGGGAATGGTCGACTACACTCTGGGCAATCCGATCCTGTACTTCTTGGTATGGATCGTCCTCGGTGCACTGTTCGCTGTGACAAAACGCGCGAGGGACGCGAAGACAAATCGTTTTGAAGAAGGGACAGTGCAGTGAACACATTCGCCGCTCTACGCAGATATCGGGTTCTGGCGATACTCGTCTTTGTGATAATCGTGGCCGCAACTGCGCTATTCGCAGCTTTCTCGCCTCGTACCTATACGGCGACAACTATTGTCGCCTTGGTGCCCAAAGCGGATACCAATCCTAGTGGCGATCTCGTCCAACTGGCTGTGCCGACCTATGCGGAGCTCGTCGACGCACCATCAGTCATGACAGACATGGCCGATGCATACGGGGAGGACCCGAAACAGCTCAGCTCCAGCGTGAGCGGGGAAGTCGTGCCGTCCACCAATACAGTCATCGTTTCGGTGAAGTGGAGTGATCCTAGCAGAGCAGCTGAGCTCGCAAACGGAGTGACCAAGGAGCTGGAGAAGTTCTCAGATAAGGACCCGTTGCTGTCTGCCTATGTTGCGGCACCCGCAGAGCCTCCAATCGAGCCCAGTTTTCCTCCACTGGGAATCACGCTGACAGTAGGAGGAGTCGCGGCAGTTGTCGCTGCGCTCGCAGCTGCACAACTTCGTTGGGTAGCGCACCTTAGGACTCAGGGAAAGATGTCAGGCCATCACGATAAGCATGAGAATCGGATCAGCGACTGACGAAGACGCTGCCGACGACTCGGACTCCCTGACCTTGTGCAAGGTCGACGACTAACTTCAGATGATCCTGTGGAAGTCCGGGGCGAATGACCAGGAGGCAGAGCGTCTCGGCATCAGGGCGAGGAGAATTCGAGGGGGAGTGAAGCGCACCCCATTGGGCTGACCGGATGGTGATCGACCGTTTCTCGTCGTTGAAGTCAGAGCTCTCCGCGACTGTCCTCAGCCCCGCGGCAATTGGTGTTGCCTCTGTCTGGCTGCTGTCCAGGTTGGTCACGATGATCTCGTTGGGCTTGCGAGCGGTCGATGCTGGACGAGACAGCTCCCAGAGGAGCGGTAACCAGAGCCGCATCGCAGTGCGGATCTCTGAATTCTCCCGCTTCGTCTGTCGTGTCCTCCAAACTTGGCGACCTGGAATCTGCTGGAGTACCGGTATTCCGAGCGATCGGAGATCATCGGGTATCCAGACGCGCGGACGATACCCTTCTCGCGATAGAGCGAGGAAGGCTCCGGGAAACAGAGCGAGGAGGACACTGGGTAAAAGGATTATTGCCCTTCGGACAGGCGTACTGTCGTGGGATACAGGCGCCTCGGAAGTGTTCCATATGACAACCCGTTGATCTTCGTCAGCAGTTTCTTTGACGGTGTTGACGATAGACCGGGCAGCTGCCGTGCTGACCTCTGCGCTGGTTGTCGTCACCTCGAGGGAGAGCTCCAAGTCGCCCGTGGGCAACTTCACGCTGACATTGCCGCGAAGGTCGCCGGGGGGTATGCCTGCGTCTTTCTCTGCCTTCGCGATAGTCGCGTGGCTGGTCGCAGTCAGTTCATATGGAGAGATCATCCGGGCAAAAGCCGGCCCGGATTCGGTGTCTTTGGCCGGAGCGAACGACATGACCGTAGTCGCTGTGTATGAGGGTGGCAGAGTTGCCGCATAGACCAGGCACAATACCATGATCGGTAGGGCCAAGGCCGCGACGAGTCGCCATCGAACACGGAGTATCGTCAGGACTCTTCTCAGCGAGGCTTCTTCCACGACATCCTCTTGCGTAGCGCGTCGTTCCATTCCCGGAGTCGGCGACCGGCGGCATTGGCGATGGGAATGCTGCGGGCCACGACGCGGCCCCTGATCCCGAGGGGGATGACCAGGGTGCTGATGGTGAGGGTGTCGGGAAACAGCTGATGGTGTCTCGGAAACTTCGACTCCCTGCACGAGTCTATGGACGTGAGTTCGGTTTGACTGTAGAAGTCAGTGAGAAGCTCAAGCTCAGCAATGGCTCCCGGCGAGAATCGGCGGTACTCATCGTCGTAGGCCATTTTGAAACCGAAGATTCGTCCCTGTGCGATGAAATTGCAGAAATATGCTACTGGCGTTTCCGCGGTGCCGAACAATTTGAATTGGAGTCTGCCTTCGGCAGCGAATCCTTGACAAATGGTGCGGAGGAAGTCGGCGTGGCCGGGGCGGTTGGCCATTGCCCCACCGTCCTCGCCTTTCCACCCGCTGGCCTCGGCACGGAGGAATTGCTCGATAGCCGAATCGAGTTCAGGGCCTCGAGGTACTTCAGCCAAGCCGACATCACCTCCGAGCTTCCGTGCAAGACGCGCTTGCTTCTTGCGTTGAGCCTTCACCGTCGAGCTGCTCAGCCCGTGCTGAACCTCGTCAGTGCCGCGGTGTTTCAGGACTGCTTCTCTGGTGTGAGTGAGGAGAGATGTGGGGTTGAGATCGAGTCGTTTCAGCGCGGAGTTCACTGCGTTGGCAACGGCGCCGTCGACAGCGAAGCTTTCCAGGACGAGTACAGTCGCGATCTTCTCCTCCCGAAGAAACAGAAGTGCAGTTTCGACCGCAGTGACTGGATCGTTGGGCGTCAGCAGCGGATTCCCCAGAGACGAGTAGTCATGCTTCCATGTCCTGAGAGCCGGGGCAGGGACGCGTCGATAGCGTTTCATCCTAAGGACAGGCATCAGGAGGCACAGCTCGGTGCCGTTCCGGACGGCGAGCAGCTCGACATCTGTTGAACCCGGAAGCGAAGAGGCCGCCAGCGTCATTATGGGGTCGAAGAATGGGTTTGGCTCTATACACTGGTGGACCAAGTGACGCCACTGTTGCAGGAAGCCCTCGTCGACCTCCGACAATGGCACCAGGCTTGCTTGCATCTTCGTCATCGTTGCGGCCCCATTCCTTGTTCCTCGCCTCGGATAGCAGATACGGCAAGGGCCACAGCTGCCGCCACTTCCCTATTGAGCAATCGATGGATGACGAGCGTGCCCATGAGCAGTGCGAATGCTGTGCGCGAGGATCTAGTAGTTTCGAAGTTCTTGTGGAAGAGATAACGGCGATTTCGTACCACTCGCTGTGCGAATGCGACACTGTCGCGGTTCGAGAAACCCGCGTTGTCGTGCTGGATCTCGACGTCGCCGAGGTATCGAAGCTTGCCCAAGCCGGACAGGCGATAGGAGAAGTCCTCGTCTTCTGCCAGACCATAGCCGGCCAGTGTCTCATCGAAGCAGACCTGACGAGCTTCCGGACGACGTGCGGTCATGAACGCGCCCTGCATGAACTCGATGTCCCGACGAACTGTCTCGTCCTGGAGGCGCCTCGGAAAACCGGCGATGGTGAAGGTTCCGGGCTCGCCGCCAGCATTGAACACTCTTCGGAAGAGTGAGACTTTACCTCCCACTTCGTTACCGTAGGGCTCGACGATTCGAGCCGTAGCGCCGACGACGCTGGAATCTGCGTATGCAGCTCCGATCTCACGAAGTGCGTGCTCAGAGACCTTGGCATCATCGTCGAGAAAGACGACTACATCGCAGACGGCTGCTGATATTCCGACGTTTCTCTGCCGCGATGAGCCCGGATCCGAGTGAATGTGGCGGATCGGATACGGGCTGATGGCATCTTCACGTGCAGTGAGATCGAGGGCATCAGAATCCGCAGAGCCATCGACAATGAGGACCTCGTCTGGAGTGACTTCGCTGTTGCGCAGACTCTCGAGTGCATTGGGCAAATGCTCAGGGCGACCCAGAGTCGCAATGATAACGGACATGGTGGGCTTAGTGGAGTCCGAGCCCCGATCGGTACGATCCGACCCGCTGGGAGTCATGGTGTCCTCCATAGCGCGATCATACCCCAGCTCTGATAACGCGCCCGTTTGCTGTGTGGGGGCTTTTCCTGATGTCTCATTCGTATCCCGTTTCTCTTCGAGTGACCGATTTTGCGGATCGCAATCATGCAGAAGGCGATTCTTCTACTCGGGTCCGGGTCGGCTCCAGCTGACTGGTATCTTCGCTGCCTTGTTTGAGTTCGTGTGGAACAGAAGTTCGACTCCCGCAGCGCGTTCAGTTGATGAGAGCCGATTTCGGCAGCTGTGTCGGCTGTCCGGGTTTCGCAATATGTGAGTGGCCTCAGGTTTCCTCCCCAGTGCATGCTGGTCATTTCTCGTTCTCTGCTCCGCCTAAATCTGCGCTGGTGCCAGAGGCCTGCGAGCTGACGACAGGAAGCGTGCGGACCAGCCGCGAGGCGCTCGAGCGTCCCCATAGAAGCAGACTGCCCCAGCACGCAATGTAGACAACAGCGCTGATGAGAAGCTCGACGAGGAACGATGTGTGGAGGGCGAAGAAGATGACGGCGACGACGGCGCTGCAGAGCAGCGGTTGAGTCGACTGCCGTAGCAGCTGCGGCCATCGATCCAGAATCGTTCTGAGGAAGATCACGGTGAGAATCGCGTCGAGTGCAAGTCCGCTCGTCAAAGCGATCGTTGCACCCGCGGCGTCAAAATTCGGGATCAGGAGAAAGCAGAGGAGAGCGACCGTCCCAGTTGAGGCAGATGCTGAAATCAGCAACGGCGTGGTTGACGATGCGGCTACGAGTGCGGTCCTGCCGACAAACGTCACAGCGAACAGCGCAGGAGCCGGTGCGAGCCACCACAGCGCCAAGGAAGCGTCCGCGACATACTGCTCTCCGAAGATGAGGTGGATCATCCCGGGTGCGTCGACGAGGCAGACTGCCGCGAACGGAAGATAGAAGCCGCAGAGTATGTTGACCGTCGACTCGATCAGAGCTCGCAGATCCTGCCCGCTCTTTGCCACGCTCATGAGGGGAAAGACTGCTGCAACCAATGCGAAAGACAGAAAAAGGACAGTTTCATAGAGACGGAAAGCAACCGAATAGATGCCGACTGTCTGCTGGGTTGCAAGAGCACCGAGCAATATGAAGCCGATTCGTGCCTGGAGGACCTGGATCAATGAGCTGAGTCCGATGAACCCCGTCCCTCTGAAGCAGCTGCGAAGGCCCGTTCTCGTGACCAACCTGAGGGTGAAGCGGATTCGCAGTCGGTGCAGGGCAACACCATGCAGAGCGAGTCCGAGCACCGAAGAGAAGAGGAAGGCGGCACTCAACGCGATGACGTCACCCCACTGCAAGACCAGCGGGACGGCGACTGCGAACATGATGATGCGCTGTCCGATCAGGGCTGCCGAAGTGATTCCTTGGCGATGGATCGTTGATGCTGCGGACCGCGCGTTGTCACTGACCATATCGCAGAGCACGCCGGCGAGGACCATGGCAGTTGCCAGCGAGGCAGTGCGGTCTGCCTCCCAAACAGCAAAGACTGCGATGCCGATGATGAGCAGGGGCACTGTGAGAACCACCTGCCAGACGATGGCTTCGGTGAAGAATCGGGAGAGCTGTGAGGTGTCCTGGCTCGCCCGCCTCACCATGACACTGTCGAAGCCCCATTGGCCGACGGCAACGAGGATCAGGCCTAGTGCGAGGGCGAGGTTGAAAACACCGAACCCGGCTTGGCCGAGCTGCTGCGCAGCGACTACGGTCCAGGCCAGCGTACTGATTTTTCCAACGCATTCGGCAATCGCAACGAATCCAGCATTCGCTAAAGCGGCTCTTCATAAATAGGGCTGTAGGAGCCTGCCCATTCCTCCGGCATGGAGGAGCGACCGGATGAGATAGTTGCCCCGGTTACGGAATCCCAGCGCGATACCCCGCAGATGCTCCAGCCTGCCGTT
>NZ_FXZD01000003.1 GCF_900169145.1 Brevibacterium antiquum CNRZ 918
CGACGTCATTGCTCATGAGCTCAACACCCGACCCCGAAAGTGTTTGAGCTTCCGAACACCGCTCGAGGCCCAGCACGACCTCACCACCCGAAAACCAGAGGTGTTGCCTTGACGATTTGAATCTAAGGACGCCCGGCGAAGTATCTCGTTTGCCCGTTTCGCTTCGGTCAACTCGGCGCGCAGTCGACGGTTTTCGGCCTCAAGGTCGACCGACTCCGTCGGCGTGGCTCTGCCGGAGTCCTTGTGCTTGCGCACCCAAACTCGCAGGGTCTCCTTGCTCAGGCCGAGTTCGTTCGCGACGCGGGTGATTGCCCCGCTCGCGGTCTCAGGATCGGCCTGGGCATGCATGACGAGCTCGACGGCACGAGCTTTGAGCTCATCGGTGTATTTCACTGGCATGAGAGAATCTCCTTCTTCCAATCTCCCTGCCTCTATTATCCCCGGAGCGATTCAAGACGAACGGCATGAACGTGAACCCGGTTTCGTTGTGCCAGGCCGTCATGGTCCAGCTGAACGACTGATGCTTCGTGGGCATGATCCACAGGGCGGCGACGATGACGAGCACACCGACGATGTGCCACCAGGCGGAGACGCCGGAGAGCAGATTGACCAGGTTGACGCCGAAGGTGTTGAGCAGACCATGCAAGGTGATGATGACGAGGAACAGGAGGAACGTGTTGAGGGCCGTGGGCACGACTCCGAAGGTCAGTGCCGCGAAGGCCATCATGGTTGTCGCCGCGCCGAAGTCGATGGCTGCAGTCACGGCCACCTCGCCGAGGAAGTTGAACCATCCCACGTACCAGGCCCAATGCCGCTTGTTGCGTTTAGCCAGGCGGCCGGCCCAGAAGTACAGCCCACCCGCCGTCGGGTACTTTGAACAGACTTCAGCCATGGCCAGTGCCACGCAGAGGACGAAGATGCCGACCAGCGGCCAGCCGATCGTGATCGCGGCCGGGCCGCCCGATCCGAGCGCAATGCTGTAGGAGGTGATGCAGCCGGCGAGGATCGAGATGATGGAGAAGGAGACCGCGAAGTTGCCGAAGCCCGACATGCCGCGCTTGAGCTCCTGCTTGTACCCGAGTTCGGCAAGACCGGCCTCGTCAGCGCTGAGTGCCGGGGCCGCAGCGTCGGGATCGCCTGTGCCATCGTGCGGCGTCGGCTCGGATGCCGGATCGTTGGGTGGAGAGGATTCATTGCTCATGGAGAACACCGTTCTTCTCGAAATGATTGCTTCCGCTGGCTGGCTGGCCGGCTCGGATCGTCGGGCCGAACCGGAACGGCCCCGCCTGAGGATCCGGATCGGTCGTCGCTGACCGATCGTCATCAACGGAATCCGGCCGTTGACCAGGCACAGATACCGCGTGCACGTCCGTCTGGAACGCGATTGTGGAATGGGTGCGGAAGTCACGAAAATAGTGCGTGATGCAGTTCACAACTCTGTTCTGACGTTGAGCTTGTCACCGTGCAAATGGTTTGTCAATAGGTATTTGTGCAGGCATCAGGGCGAGATCGTCGACAATTTTGGCCCAGCTATTGCGCGTAAATGGTTCGGTGGCATACCTTATTTGAGAGAGTCTTCCTGAACCGTCGCAAGCCGCTACTGCCGCACAGCACCACCCCCGCAACGATGCGTGACCACCGCAGGGATGCAGCCCGTCGCAAGGATGCGAACACATCGTCGAGTTGGGCTACCGAGAAGAGGAATCATGAACGTGACTTCATCAGATATGACCCTGGAGCAGCTGCAGGCAGACATCGCCGCCGGCCGTGTCGACACGGTGCTCGTCGCCGCCACGGACATACAGGGCCGACTCCAAGGCAAGAGGATCACGGGCCGCTTCTTCCTCGACGAAGTGTTGGACAGCGGCACCGAAGGCTGCAACTACATGATGGCCACCGACGTCGAGATGAACACCATCGACGGGTACGAACTCACCTCCTGGGAACGCGGCTACGGCGACCTCATGTTCGTCCCCGACTATTCGACCCTGCGCCGCATCCCCTGGCACCCGGCGACTGTGATGGTTCAATGCGATCTGGCCTTCGTCGACGGCTCACCGCTGAGCGTCTCCCCACGACAGGTCCTCAAGGCCCAACTGGAGCGACTCGAGAAACTGGGCTATAGCCCCATCGGTGCCACAGAACTCGAATTCGCCCTCTACAACACCGGCTACCGCGAGGCGATGGCAGGCGACTACCGCAACCTTCAAGCCGCCAGCACCTACAACATCGACTACTCCCTCTTCGGCACCGGCCAGGTCGAAGGCTATCTGCGCAGACTGCGCAACGAGATGGACGGCGCCGGACTCTACACCGAAAGCGCGAAGGGCGAATGCAACCTCGGTCAGCTTGAGGTCGGCTTCCACTACACCGACATGCTCGCCACCTGCGACAACCACGTCGTCTACAAGCTCGGTGCGAAGGAGATCGCAGACCAAGAGGGCAAGTCGGTGACCTTCATGGCCAAACCCAACGACCGCGAAGGCAGCTCCTGCCACATCCACATGAGCCTGTGCGACTCCGCAGGCACCCCGGTCTTCCCTACCGGCCACGGCACGCAGATGTCAGAGACGATGAAGCACTTCGTCGCCGGTGTCGTTGCCACCCAGCACGACTTCACCTACCTTTATGCCCCGAACATCAATTCCTACAAACGCTTCGCCGACGGCTCCTTCGCCCCCACCGCGGTGGGCTGGGGATGGGACAACCGAACCTGTGCCGTGCGCATCGTCGGTCACGGGCCGGCGCTGCGCTTCGAACAGCGCGTTCCCGGCGCAGACGCCAACCCCTACCTTGCGAGCGCAGCCCTCATCGCAGCCGGAATCCACGGAATCGAGAACGAACTCGAACTGCCCGAAGCCCTCGCCGGCAACGCCTACACCCAGGACGCGCCGAGCATTCCGCGCCGCCTCCACGACGCTGTCGCCGCCTTCGAATCCTCCGATATCGCCCGCCATGCCTTCGGCGACGAGGTCGTGAACCACTACACCCACGCCGGTGAAGTCGAGATGGCGGCTTTCGACGCCGCAGTCACCGATTGGGAGGTCCGGCGTGGCTTCGAGCGACTCTGACCCGACCCCGGTACGAGCGGACCTCGACCCGCCGACGCGCCGCCCGCTCATCGGACTGCCCACCTATTATGGCCGCGGCCAGTTCGGAGTCTGGGACCGGGACGCGGCGTTCCTGCCCAGCGTCTACGTCACCGCCGTGACCCGAGCCGGCGGCCGCGCCGTCCTCCTGCCCCCTGAAGGTCCCTGGGCTCTGAGCGAGGTGGCCGAACTCGACGGCCTCATCCTCACCGGCGGCGACGACGTCGACCCCGGACTCTACGAAGCGCGGGCCCACCCCCGCACCCAGGTTCCCAACGTGCGTCGCGATTCCTTCGAGACCACCCTGTACCGGCACGCCCGCACCGCGAACGTGCCGGTGTTCGCGATCTGCCGCGGCGCCCAGATCGTCAACACCGTCCACGGTGGAACCCTGCATCAGCACCTGCCCGACCTCGATGGCTACGGTGCCCACGAGGCTGAGAAGAAGGACGAATTCGCCGAGGTGGAGGTGGCGACGACACCTGATACCGCCGTGGCCGGCCTGATCGGAACCGAGGCCACGGTCAGGTGCCACCATCACCAGGCCATCGACGACCTCGGCGCTGGACTGATCGTGAGCGCACGCTCCGACGACGGCTGCATCGAGGCCCTCGAGACTCCAGACGGTTCGATGCTCGCGGTGCAATGGCACCCGGAGGAGACCCTTGAGGATCTGCGCCTGTTCACCGGCCTCGTCGAGGCTGCCGCCTGCCGCGTGAAGACAACGACGACCACGACACTGCAGACACCAACGGAGGCCCACCGATGACCGAAGTGATCAACCCTGCGACCGAGGCACTCATCACCTCAGTCGATGCCCACAGTGCCGAATCGACGAAGGACGCGATCGGCCGGGCGGCAGATGCCTTCGGCCGGTGGCGGGCAACGGACCCGGCCGAACGCGCGGAACTGCTGCGCGCCTTCGCCCGCGCCGTCGACGAGGATAGTGAGAACCTCGCCGCGCTCGAGGTCGCCGAGGCCGGACACACGATCTCCAACGCCCGGGGCGAGGCCGGAAACGTCCGCGACGTCCTCAACTACTTCGCCGGTGGAGTCGAGCGCCACCTCGGCGATCAGATTCCCGTGGCAGGGGGAGTGAACATCACGTTCAACGAACCGCTCGGGGTCGTCGGAATCATCGTGCCGTGGAACTTTCCCATGCCGATCGCCGGATGGGGTTTCGCACCCGCGCTCGCCGCGGGCAACACGGTGGTCCTCAAACCCGCCGAGCTGACCCCGCTGACGGCGATCCGCCTCGGCGAACTGGCTCTGCAGGCGGGGATTCCCGCCGATGTCTTCCACGTCATCCCCGGCAAGGGATCCGTCGTCGGCCAGACCTTCACCGAGGACCCACGGGTCGCGAAGATCGTGTTCACCGGATCCACCGCGGTGGGCGAGACGATCATGGCCGATGCGGCCAAGACGATGAAGCGGACGACGCTGGAGCTGGGCGGAAAGTCCGCGAACATCGTCTTCGGTGACGCGGACCTTGAGCTCGCCGCGGCCACCGCGCCCTATGGAGTCTTCGACAATGCCGGCCAGGACTGCTGCGCGCGCTCGCGCATCCTCGTCCACGACTCTGTCTTCGAGCGCTTCATGGAACTTCTCGAACCTGCGGTGTCCGGAGTTGTCGTCACCGACCCCAGCCTCGAGGAGGCAGAGATGGGCCCGCTCATCTCGCGCGGCCACCGCGAGAGCGTGGCCGGATTCCTCGAGGGCGTCGACATCGCGTTCACCGGCAGTGCCCCCAGTGGTGCTGGCTACTGGATGGCGCCGACTGTCGTGCTCCCGAAAACGCCGCGTGATCGCATCGTCACCGACGAGGTGTTCGGGCCCGTCGTGACCGTGCAGCGCTTCAGCGACGAAGCGGAGGCGATCACCATGGCCAACGACTCGCCCTACGGCCTGTCAGGATCGATCTGGACCCGCGACGTCGGCCGGGGACTGCGGGTTGCTCGCGGGGTCGACTCGGGGGCGTTGTCGCTGAACTCCCATTCCGCGGTGCGCTATTCGACCCCGTTCGGTGGGTTCAAACGCTCCGGCATCGGCCGCGAACTCGGCCCTCACGCGATGGACTCGTTCACGGAGACGAAGAACCTCTTCATCGCCACGGACTGACCGTAAGACAGGGCGCCGAAGCTTTGGCGCTCCGGCCGATTCGACTCTCACCACCACTGGGCAAAGGACAGAATATGAACGAGACAGCAGCCAGGGACTCCGCCCGAATCATCTGCCGGCGTCTCCCGGGGCGGACCGCCGTCGTCACCGGAGGGGCCAGCGGCATCGGTCTGGCAACCGCGAAGCGCCTCGCCTCTGAAGGGGCCAACGTCGTCATCGCCGACACCAACGCAGACTCTGGCGAAGCCGCTGCGAAGGCGGTGGGAGGCCTCTTCGTGTCCACCGACGTCACCGATGCGGACCAGGTGGAGAACCTGTTCCAAACGGCCTTCGACACCTTCGGCAGTGTGGATGTCGCCTTCAACAACGCGGGAGTCTCCCCGCCGGCGGACGCCTCGATCACGGAGACCGGTCTCGATGTGTGGCGCGCGGTCCAGGACATCAATCTGACCTCGGTGTACCTGTGCTCGAAGGCGGCTCTGAAGCAGATGCGCAGGCAGGGGCGCGGCTCAATCATCAACACTGCTTCGTTCGTGGCACTGATGGGATCGGCCAGCTCGCAGATCTCCTACACCGCGTCGAAGGGCGGGGTGCTGGCCATGTCGCGGGAACTCGGTGTGGAGTTCGCGAAGGAAGGCATCCGCGTCAACGCCCTGTGCCCCGGACCGGTGAACACCGAGCTGCTCCGAGAGCTGTTCGCCAATGACCCTGAGATGGCCGCCCGGCGTTTGGTGCATGTGCCGATGGGGCGCTTCGGTGAGCCTGACGAGATGGCTGCGGCTGTGGCCTTCCTGGCCAGCGATGATGCCTCGTTCGTCACCGCCCAGTCGTTCACCGTCGACGGGGGACTGACCAACGCCTACACGACTCCGCTATGAGATCGTGAACGCATGAGACGAAGTAGGGCAGGGGCGCCGACATGAGCGTGTCCGGTGGAGCTGACGAGCCACGGCGCAACGTGGCCAAGGCGCTGGGGGACAACGTATCGCAGACACCGCAAGCCCAGGTCACAGCGCTGCGGGCGATCGCTCCGGCACGCTCAGGCAACATCTTCGAGGAGACGATCGAGTGTCTGCTCCAGATCGTGCGACTCGGGATCATCCCGCCTGGACAGCGTTTCCCACCCGAACGTGAGCTCGCCGAACAGCTCGGCGTCTCCCGTGCGACCCTGCGCGAGGCGATCTCCGAGCTGCAGACCGCCGGCTGGGTCAACGTCCGCCGAGGTCGGGGCGGAGGAACGTTCGTCTCGCGAACTCCCGCAACCGGTGCAGTCCAAGGCGCAGCTTCCGGTGGTGGGTGGGGAAGTCCCGCGGCAGACGACGCCGGGTTCTCCGTCGTCGAAGTCGAGGACACCCTGACCTGGCGACGCGTCATCGAGATGGGCGTCGCCGAGGTGGCAGCCGGCCAGGATCTCACCGCTGCCCAACGCGGCCAGCTGGTGGCGGCGATGGAGACGAGCAGACAGTCGAGCATGGCCGAGTACAGGCGCCTGGACTCCCAACTGCACCTGACCTGGGCCCAGATGACAGGCTCACCGAGCCTGGTGCGTTCGATGGTCGAGAGCCGGACTCGGGCGAACAAGCTGCTTGAGCGGATCCCGATGATCGAGCCCAACCTGGCCCATTCCCATGAGCAGCATCAGCGGATCCACACCGCGATCCTCGTCGGTGACCCCCTCGGTGCGCGAACGGCGATGGCCGAGCACCTCGACGGCACCGCCTCGCTGCTCAGGGGCTTCCTCGCTGAGCCCTGAGAACGTGCGGCCTCAGCTCTTGTCTGCGGCTTCCTGCTGGGCGCGCTGGGCGATGCGACCGCCGGCGAGGACCATCTCGACCTGCCGAGGGGCGAGCGTGTGACGGAATTCGAAGGTTCGTCCGCCCACCTTCGCGCTCACTGTCTTCCCCTCAGCCAGCTCGTCGCGCAGGCCCCGGAACTCGAGGACATCACCTTGGGACAGATTCTCGTAGTCGCTCTCATCGCTGAACTCGAGCGCCAGAACGCCGAAGTTCGCGAGGTTCTGCCAGTGGATGCGGGCCAGCGACTTCGCGACGACGACCCGCAGCCCCAGGTAGCGGGGTGCGATCACGGCGTGCTCACGGGATGAACCTTGGCCGTAGTTCTCACCGCCGACGATCGCGTGTCCGCCCTCGTGTTCGACGGCTCGTGTGGCGTAGGTGTCGTCGACCTGGATGTAGACGAATTCGGAGATCTTGGGAATGTTGCTCCGGTAGGGCAGGACGCGAGAGCCGGCGGGCATGATCTCGTCGGTGGACACATTGTCGCCGACCTTGAGCATGATCTCGAGATCGATGTCGCCCGGCAGGGGATCGAACTCGGGCAGGGTCGAGATGTTCGAGCCCTTGACCAGCTCCACTTCGCGCGCCTCCTGAAGCGGCAGCGGCGGAACCAGCATCGACCGATTGGCTGAGAACTTCTCCGGCAGTTTGACCTGCGGGTAGTCGATGCCCAGGTCACGCGGGTCGGTGATCTTGCCCGTCAGCGCTGCGGCCACGGCGGTCTCCGGCGAGCACAGCCACACGGCGTCCTCGTCGGTGCCCGAACGCCCGGGGAAGTTCCGCGGCATGGTGCGCAGACTGTTGCGGCCCACGGCCGGTGCCTGTCCCATACCGATGCAGCCCATGCAGCCCGACTGGTGGATCCGGGCACCAGATGCCACCAGTGAGGTCAGCCAGCCGCCGCCGATGAGGTCGGCGAGGATCTCCCGCGATGTCGGGTTGACGTCGAGTGAGATCTGCTCGTGGATGTGCCGACCTTCAAGCGTCTCGGCGACGACGGCGAAGTCGCGCAGGCCAGGGTTCGCCGAGGAGCCGATGACGACCTGGAAGACATCCTCACCAGCGGCTTCGCGCACGGTGCGGACATTGCCCGGCGATGAGGGAGCGGCGATGAGTGGTTCGAGCTGGGAGAGGTCGATGGAGTCGTGGAGGTCGTACTGCGCGCCTGCGTCGGCTTCGATTCGGGTGAAGTCCTCGCCCCGGTCGCTGGCTTCGAGGAAGTCCCGGACCGCGTCGTCAGCGGGGAATACCGTGGCCGTGGCTCCGAGCTCGGCGCCCATGTTCGCGATCACGTGCCGGTCCATGGCGGTGAGGTTCTTGAGGCCTTCGCCGTGGTATTCGATGATCTTTCCGACCCCGCCCTTGACGCCGTGACGGCGCAGCATCTCGAGGATGACGTCCTTGGCCGAGACCCACGGCGGCAGCGTGCCGGTGAGCTCGACGCCCATGACCTGGGGTGCGCTGATGTAGAGGGGTTCGCCGACCATGGACATCGCGATTTCGAGACCGCCGACGCCGATGGCCAGCATTCCCAAGGCGCCGGCCGCGCAGGTGTGGGAGTCGGAGCCGATGAGGGTGGCACCCGGTTTGCCGAACCGCGACTGGTGGACCGGGTGGGAGACGCCGTTGCCTGCGGGGGAGAACCAGAGGCCGAATCGCTGCGCGGCAGAGCGCAGGAACATGTGGTCTTCCGGGTTCTTCTCATCGGTCTGCAGAAGGTTGTGATCGACGTACTGGACAGAGGTCTCCGTGCGGATCCGGTCGATGCCCAGCGCCTCGAGCTCGAGCATCACCAGCGTTCCCGTCGCGTCCTGAGTCAGCGTCTGATCGATGCGGACCCCGATCTCATTTCCGGGCTCAAGCGTCCCGGATTCCAGATGTGAGCCGATGAGCTTCTGAGCGACGTTCTCAGCCATTGTCACCCTCCTTAGGAAGTGGTCGAATTGCTGGTGGTGCACGCTCTCACGTGGTCTGTCCACGTTAGCTCTCGTGCAGGGAACTCACAAGAGCGGTGTGGTGCCTCTTCGCGCGCGGGGGCGCATACTGGGCTCATGCCGGAATTGCCCGAGGTCGACGCACTTGTTTCGTTCCTGCGCTCGAAAGTCGTCGGTGACTTCATCACCCGGACCGACGTCGGCGAACTGAGCATCCTCAAGTCGGCCGATCCGCCGTTGGAGGCGGTCAGCGGGTTGGAGATCAGCGGGCTCTCCCGGGTCGGCAAGGCCCTCATCGTCGAGTTCGACGGACTTGACCTGGTCTGCCGTTTCGCCCGCGCTGGCTGGCTGGTCTGGCATGAGGACGTACCCGCCGGTCCCGTCAAGATGGGCAAGGGGCCGCTGGGCCTGCGCATCCACCTGGCCTCCGGTGCCGGCTTCGACCTGAGCGAAGCGGGAACGAAGAAGAACGCTTCGGTGTCCCTCGTCAGCGACCGCACCGAGGTGCCCGCCATCGGCAACGCCGGACCCGATGCGCTGACCATCGAGGAGGACCAGTTCGCGGCGGCACTCGCTGACTCGACCTCACGGATCAAGACCGTGCTCGAGGATCAGGAGCTCATCGCCGGCATCGGCAATGCCTACTCCGACGAGATCCTCCATGCGGCCAAGCTCTCCCCCTTCGCCCCGGCCAGCGGTGTCGATGCTCCTGCACTGCTGGAGACGATGCGCAAGGTCCTCGGCCAGGCCCGAGACTCCCTCATCGATCTGCCCCCGGCGAAGGTCAAGGCGGCGAAGAAACGCGGACTGCAGGTCCACGGCCGGGCTGGCGAGAACTGCCTGGTGTGCGGTTCGACCATCGCGGAGGTCTCCTATGCTGACAAGTCCCTGCAGTACTGCCCCGGTTGCCAGACAGGTGAGAAGAAGCTGAGCGACCGCAGAATGGACAGGCTGCTCAAATAGTCGGGTGCTCGAAGAGCTGACCTCACCGATGCTCGAAATTTTCCTGCCGGGCTCGTCGTTGCACCAGGCAGGCGAGCACGTGCCAACCACCGCGTGAACCGCCGTCCGAAATTCTCAGGCCGCCCAGACACAGGAGCATCATGACGCAGCAGGTACACATCCCCGGCACCGACCTGACCATCTTCCCCATCAACCTGGGCACGAACACCTTCGGCTGGACCGCTGACGAAGCCAGATCTCATGCCGTTCTCGACGCCTTCGTCGCCGCAGGAGGCAACTTCCTCGACACCGCCGAGTCCTACCCGGCGTGGGTGCCGGGCAACACCGGCCATGAGTCCGAGACCATCATCGGCACGTGGCTCGCCGCCCGCGACATCCGCGACCAGGTCGTCATCGCCACGAAGGTCGGCGACCATCCCGACCACACGACGCAGGATCCCGAATATATCCGCACCGCCATCGACGCTTCCCTCGAACGTCTCCAGACCGATCACGTCGACGTCTACTACGCCCACCGTGATGATGAGGTGACCCCCATCGCCGAGGTGGCCCGAGTCTTCGACGAGATCGTGAGCGCCGGTAAGGCCCGGTACGTCGCCGTGTCCAACTATTCGAATGACAGGCTCGCCGAATGGCTGGCCGTGGCCAAGCGGGAGAACCTCGCCGAGCCCGTGGCGATCCAGCCCCAGTACAGTCTCGTCAGCCGCCGCGACTACGAGGTCGAGCTTCAGCCGTTGGCGCAGGAGCACCACCTCGGCGTCTTCACCTACTTCAGCCTGGCTGCCGGATTCCTCACCGGCAAATATCGCACCGAGGCCGATCTGGAGGGCGCGAGCCGAGGCGGCATGGTCAAGGGGTACTTCAACGCCGAGGGCCTCAAGGTCGTCGATGAGCTGGTCGCGGTCGCCGAAGCCCACGACGCGGCACCGGCCACGGTCGCGCTCGCCTGGCTGCTGGCCAAGGGCGTGAGCGCCCCGATCGTCTCGGCGCGCGCGCCGGAACAACTCGATGCCCTCATGGCGGCCCCGGATCTCGAACTCAGTCCCGAGGAAATCGTGCGCCTCGATCAGGCTTCGGAGCCCTTCGCCTGAACAGAAGCGGTCCCGGCCGGTGCCGCCAGACGGTTGTCCCGGCCGACCGACGATGATCCGACCCTGCCGACCAGGAGTGTGTCAGGCGACGATCTCGTCCCGCGGTTCGACGGAATGGGCGATCGCGGCACCGATGACTGTGCCGATGGCGATGGAGAAGAACGTCGCGCCCGCCGCGAGCAGACTGCCCGCAACCCCGCTGCCCTCGCCGAACTCGAGCTGCGAGGCGTTGAGCAGGCCGAACGAACCGGGTGCGACGACGAGGAATGCCGGAACGAAGCTGATGCGCCAGATCGGTCCACGCGGCAGGCGGGAGAGGATGACGGCCACGAGTGAGGCGGTCAGCGCCCCGGCGAGACCGCCCGCTGCCGCCCCGAACTCGGCTCCGACGCCCAGCTGCGCCAGTGCGGCCGCTGCGATTGTGAGAACGATCGGCACGGTGTGTTCGAGTGGGGTGTAGAGGTAGATGATGAGGCCGATGGTGGCGGCAAGGACGCCGAGGGCGGAGAGCTGCCAGGTCGAATCGGCGAGCTGAGAGTTCCGCAGGGCCTGAGCTCCGGTGCCGGTGATCGCTGCCGCACCGGCGACTCCCGCGATGAACATCGCCAGCTGCACTGTGGCCGAGACGAGCCGTGAACTGCCAGCCGAGAGTGCTCCGGCTGAGATCTCTGTCAGACCGGTGACCACGGCACTGCCCGGCAGAAGCAGCGCGAGAGTTGCGATGATCGTGCGCAGGGGACTCTCCAGCCAGTCGAGTCGGTAGCCGATGAGCACGATGACGGAGACGATGAATGCCGAACTCACCGGCAGCAACGGATTGAGATTGGGCCAGCGGCCGTTGAGAGCGAGGATGCCGGCGACGATGAGTGAGCCGAAAGCTGCGAAGGCCAGATTGACCAGTCCGGGTTCGAGCAGCAGGCACAGCCCGATGCCGATGGGGACGGCGCCGAGTCGGGAGAGCCAACCGGGCCAGCGCGGCGGTGCAGCGTGGACCTTGGATTCGATCATCCGTGTGGCTGCGTTGACCGTAAGCCTGCGGGCGCGCAGGGCGTCAACGATGTCGAGCAGCTTCGCCGTCTGATCGAATCGCAGGTCAGGGCCGATGCGTTCGAACTTTGTGGAATCTCCGGAACCGGAGGTGAGGAACAGGCCACGGGGAAGAGCAGCGACACGGAGTCTGCTGATGCCCAGGGTGCGTGCGAGACCAGACAGAGCGTCCTCGACGTCGACGGAGGAGATCCCGCTCGCGAGGAGCCCGGCCCCGATGGTGACCAGCAGCTGCTGCGTGGCCACAGGTGAATCGGTGTCCTCGTTCACTCACACACCCTCTCGCTCGCAGGCCGGCCGACAAAATCGAAGACTACCAGCCCTCAACTGCTACCTGACGGCGGCCCAGCAACCTGGCGCCAGGTAGCTGGGCCGCCGTCAGGTAGCAGTTGGGTAAGTCAGGGGGCGGTGATTCCCTCGAGTGGGGAACCGACGAGGGCGGCGGCTGCGCGCTCGGCGATCATGATCGTCGGGGCGTTGGTGTTGCCGGTGGGTATCTGCGGCATGATCGAGGCGTCGGCGATGCGCAGACCTTCCAACCCGTGGACCTTGAACGTGGACGGGTCGACGACGGATGTCTCGTCCTGTCCCATCCGGCACGTGCCGACCTGGTGGTGGTAGGTCACGACCGAGCCGCGCACATAGTCTTCGAGCTCGTCGTCGCTCACCTCGGGACCGGGAAAGATCTCGGTGGGCTGCCAGTGGGACAACGCCTTCGCGCGTCCGATCTCACGGCACTGCCTGACCGAGGCCACGAGGGCGTCGACATCGACCTGTTCGGACAGGACGTTCGGGTTGACCAGGCTCGGGTCCTGCGGGTTCGGTCCACTCAGCGTGACCTCGCCGCGACTGGCCGGTCGGACGAGACCGCCCTGCAGGGTGAAGCCGTTGTCCGGTCCCGACTGCACATTCGGTGCGGAATCCTGGGCATACATCGGTACCGAGAAGAACAGGGGCTGGGTGTCGGGCACCGGAAGGTCCGGATCGGATTTCGCAAACAGATGCACCTCGGCGGGGGCGACCTCACCCATCGGCACCGGCTGGGATTCGGTGGTGAAGATGACCGGGGACAGCCAGTGATCCTGCAGGTTCTTGCCCACGCCGGGCAGGTTGTGGACGGGCTCGATGTCGACCTCGCACAGCTCGTCGGCGGGGCCGATCCCGCTGCGCATGAGCAGTTCCGGTGAAGCCAGTGCCCCAGATGTGAGGATGATTTCGTGGGCCGACAGTGTCCCCACCCGTCCGCGGAAGTCGACCTCGACGCCCGTGACCTGCTTGTCATCGATGAGGAGACGTCGAGCATGTGTCGAGGTCAGGATCGTGAGATTCCCATCGCCGAGGCGGGGCTTGAGGTATGCCCGCCACGTGTTCAGCCGTTTGCCGTCGCGGACGTTGAGTTGGATCCGGGAGATGCCTTCGACGCTGCCGGAGTTGTAGTCCGGGTTGTAGGTCAGGCCGGTCTGCTCACCGGCTGTGACCATGTCTTCCTGGATGGGGTTGCGCTCGTAGCCGATGCGCACATCCATGGGGCCGTCGGTGCCGCGGCTGTCCGTGATCTCACCGTCATAGGTCTCGATGGCTTTGAACACGGGCAGAACCTCGTCCCAGGACCAGCCGGGGCAGCCTGATTGAACCCACTGCTCGTAGTCCCAGGCGTCGCCACGGACCCAGATGACGGCGTTGAGGGCATTGGAGCCGCCCAGGACTTTGCCGCGCGGCAGGTGGATCTTCCGATTCATCGCACCCGGCTGCGGGGTCGTGTAATAGTCCCAGTCCTGGGCCGAATGCCACAGCAGACCCAAGGTGTTCAGGTGGTCGATGTTCGGGTTCGTCTCGTCCCCACCGGCCTCGATGAGGCACACTTTCTTGCCTGCGTCGATGAGCCGGCGAGCGATGACGCACCCGGAGGATCCGGCTCCGACGACCACATAGTCGAAGTGTTCGGTGGGAAGTTCGGTGGCATTCATGACGCCAGACTAGTGACCTGCCTCACTGTGCGGTAATGGGGCGGGGTGGGACTCTGCGCGCAGACGCAAGCCGAGTCCTCAACCGTGCACGCAGGGTCAATTGGGTGCCTGTGGGCATCGGGAGTGCTCCGCCCTCTCAACCTGCGACGTCGACGATTTCGACTTCCTGCGGCGAGCCCGTGCGTCGACGAAGCTGAGAACCAGGACCACTAGGCAGAAGCCTGTGATCGTCGCAGCGGCAACTCCCACCGCTGTACCCAGCGTGCTGGCCGTGGCGAGTGCGCCCATGCCGATCGCAGTGGCGGCCTGCAGGATATAGGCGACCAGGTAGAGCAGGGACAGCGTCGAGCCACGGTGGCGCACCGGCGCAGCTTGGTTGATCACACCCAGCCCGCCTGTGAACGTGAACGAGTAGGCCACCCCGCCCACGATGCACCAGGCAAGAAAGAGTCCGATCGAGCCGAACGCCGCTGCTGCGGCCATGAGAGCCAGGCTGACGATCGTCAGGAGTGTTCCGACCAGCAGTGAAACGTGCGGTCGGAGACGGGAGAGGAACAGGCCGGTGACGCCGATGGTCGCCGAAGAGCATCCCAGCAGCAGTCCTGCCAGTGCTGCGTCGGAGGTGCCGGCGAACTGACCGATTATGTGTGCCCCCAGCGAGAGGAAGATCGCTCCTGCACAGTAGGCCAGTGCCACGGACAGGGTCGCGATCGAGAAGCTTAAGCGCAGTTCGGGAAGAAGCCGCGGAGCTTGAGGTCGCCATCTGTGTGTGTGGGTGGGGCGGTCGTGAGGGGTCAGGGCAAGTGTGATCATGGCGATGACGGTCAGCGCCAGCAGGAGAATGTAGCTCCAGAACAGGGGCATGGGTGCGAAGCGAGCCAACACGCCGCTGAGGACGAGGGCCAGGGTGAGCCCGGCGGCGGTCGACACGGTCGCCAGAGAACTGGCGAGTCTGGAATTGCCCGTCGTGTTGTTTTCGACCAATGACGCCGTCGCGGCGCCCATCGCCAGCCCCGAACCCGCGCCCTGGAGCACGCGGCCCAGAAACAGGAACCCGACGTTCGGGGCGATGGCGAAGACGATGGCAGACGACGCGATCAGAGCCACGCCCCAGATCATCACGAGGCGTCGCCCGAACTGATCGGAGAGATTGCCGAACAGCGGGAGAACGACGATCAGCGCGAGCTGGTAGGACGCGAACACCAGAGTCACGACCGCCGAGCTCAGTTCCCACTTCTGAGCGTAGATCGGGTAGAGAACACTCGGCGCCCCACTTGACCACAGCACAAGCGCCAGCACCGAGGCAGAGGTCCAGAACGCTCCGGTCCTGCCTAATCTGCGCAGCGAGGGCATCAGCGCTTGGAGCCGAGGCGCGAGCACAGAGTTCGTCCGTGCGTCTCGAGGGAAAGGGCCGTCATGCGAGTGCTCCTGATCAGACTGGGCGGTTGCGTTCTGCTACCAGTTGTATCAGTACTTCGGCGAGAGCCTGTCTTCGCTGCCGAGGCGTCTCATTCCTCGCAGCAGTCTCCGTGCCCTCCCGACGCCGGTGCCGGGACATCGAGGACGGGGGAGCGGTCGAAGAATCCTTCCGGCCGCAGCTTGAATCCGACCGTGTCCACAGGCATGATCGGCCAGTCCTCGACCCTGGGGAAGTGCGTGAGACCGAAGCTGTGCCACAGGACGATGTCCTCACCGTCGACGTTGCGATCGGCGGCAGTCCACGCCGGCAGACCCGCATGCCCGGGGTGCTGGTTCGGGAAATCACCGGTCGGGTAGCGCTCGTCCTGGTGATACTGCGAGACCCACAGTGCCTTCGAGGCGAACGCCGCCCGACGGTGGATCGAGGAGTCCTCTGCCGCGAGCAGAGTCGGCAGTCCCGTTGGATGGAGCTTGTATCCGACGGGTTCGCCGAGGCGGTTGAGAGACTCCGGGTTCGACACCACCCAGGTCCTGGCCACCGACTGGTCCGCATCCCGCTGAGCCTGCTGCTCAGTGCCGAGAATGGTGCGCTTGCGGCTGAAGGCGTTGCCGCGCGGGTTGGTCTCCGAGGTCGGCAGGCGCACGACGTCCTCTTCCTCGACGCGGCACTTGCCGCCGTCGAGTGCGAAGTCGAGGCGTGCCCCGAAGAGATGCTGATGGAACGGTGCGCCCAGGCCGGGAGCGATCTGCGAGGCGAAGTCACTCGAGCCGTTCGGCAGCGCCGAGGTGAAGACGACACCGGTCGCCTTCGCCTCGAACTCGATCGTGCCGTCGAGGTAGAGGTACCAGTAGAAGCCGTAGTCGTAGTTGCCGACGGTGGTGAAGAAGGAGATCACGAAACGACGATTGCGCCGTGTATAGGCCACATCCGACCACAGATCCGAATGCTTGGCCAGGATCGAGGCGTCCTCTTCGTGCATGCAGATGCCGTTCTTGATCTGCCGCGCTTCGCCGAGGTTGTTCGCCACCCACGGCGACAGGTAGGTGATGTCACCGAGGCAGTCACACCCCAGTTCCAGCGAGTTCGCCCATTGCCCGACGAGGTATTCGCCGGTGTCGAAGTAGTTCTGCCAGGACCGCACGGGTGAAGGGTCGCCGTAGGGCACGACCATCTCCGCGATCGCCGCCCGGTCGAGGATCGTGCGGGTGGCCCCGCCCTCGGTGAAGGCGATGTTGTGCAGGATGAGGCCCTCACGCATGTCGAAGCCGACGTCGAGCGACCACTTCTCCCATTCGATGTGATTGCCCTCGGACACGGTGAAGCTCGGACCTTCCGGCTGGGTGATCTCGATCGACTTCTGCGTGGTGCGCACCGGACCGGTCAGTTGAGGATCGGTGTAGTTGCCGTGCTCAGACGGCACCGGGATGTCTTCGAGGTCGAGGATCTGATCGACGGTTCTGTTCGTGACATCGACATAGGCGACGAGGCCGTCGATCGGGTGTGCCCAGGCGGAATCACTCTCGTGCTGCTGGTGGAAGGCAAGCCCGCGCAGGATGCGCCGCCCCGACTCCTCCGGGTACTCGAAGACACCAGCCGACAGCGGTGCGACACGAACCTGTTCGACGGGCAGACCGCGACGAGCAAGGATCTCCTGCCATGTGGGATCGGCAGCCAGAACCTCCTCGACGAGCTCGAACTCCTCTTCCATGACAGGGAACTCGCCCTGCGTGGTGGAGTCCACCTCAGCGACGGAATCGAGTCTCGAATGGGTCGCGGAGACGATGATGTCGAGGGCTGTGCCAGCGGATTTGTTGAGGACGAAGGCACGGAAACGACGATCCGCCTCGGCGGCATGCTGGGCCTGGCCACGGACGGGATCGAGCAGTCCGACGTAGGTCATGCGCGCCTCGGCGGGAAAGTGGCCGGCCTCGCGCAGCACCGTGGTGACGGTCGAGATCTCTGCCTCGGTGGGCAGTGTGAATGGGGTGGGGGTGCTCGGGGTGGAGGGGTCGGCAGAAGCAGAATGGCAGGACATGTGTGCACCTTTGCAGCGTTGTATATGTGTTCTGACTCACGCAATAATCTACACTTGTAGAAATTAAAGTCAAGAGTGGCCGTTGAGGCGAACCGGAGGATGCATGCCCAAGATCGTCGACCACGATCAGCGCCGTCGCGAGCTCGTCGAAGCGACCCTGCGCATCGTTGTCCGGCAGGGGCTGGCCGGGGCGACGATGCGTGATATCGCTGCCGAAGCCGGATACGCCAATGGTGCGATCAAGTCCTACTTCGCCTCAAAATCGGACCTGCTCGCCGCCACATACCTCTTCGTCTACGAGGCTACGAACCGTCGTGTCGAACTCTCCACAGTGGGCTTGCGCGGCATTGCGGCATTGCGTGCCTTCGCTCGCGAGGTCCTTCCCGTCACGCCCGAGCTCCACGACGAAGCCCGCGTCGTTCTGTCCTTCCTTGCTGAGGTGGCGCAGAGCCCCGACCATGCTCGTATCACCCGGGACACCGTGGCCCTGTGGCGGAGGTGGATCCTCGGATGGCTTCGTCAGGCCGATGACGCTGGAGAATTGGCCGCCGAGGTGGTCCTGGAGCCCGCCGCCGATGTTCTTCTCACGTATCTGCTCGGTGCTCAGACCACCGCGATCATCGGTGGCGAATCGTTCGACTTCGCCGGTTTCCGCGGCCAGCTCGACTATGTGATCGACCGCATGTCGGCCGAGCAGTCGGACGAAAATGACCATTCGGTCGGTAAATCCGCAAACACCCGTGACTCCCTGACTGGTTGAGGATAGAGTGAGCGCCAAGCGATCGCCGACACAGAGGTCGACGATCGGTTGCTTCTGAGAAGGACGAAGATGTTACTTGAGAGCACAGCCTCAGACTTCGACGGGTGGCAAGCGCTCGTCTCGGACTCATTCGTGCCGCTGGACACCGAACCCCAGCGCCGCGGCGGCTTCCGGGGAGCGATCAGCGCCCGCGACTACGATTCCGTCGTCATGTCCCATATCAGCGCCAACCCTCACGCGGTGCTGCGAACACCGAATCTCATCGCCCGCGACGCGAAGGCCCATGGCTCGGCCCTGAGCCCGAGCAGCTACTACAAGGTCTCACTCCAGCTCAAAGGGCACGGGCTGCTCATCCAAGACGGTCGAGAAGTGTCACTGGCACCCGGATCTTTGGCGATCTATGACACCTCTCGCCCCTATACCCTGAGCTTCGACTGCGACTTCTCGTCCTACGTCATGATGTTTCCGCAGTCGCGAGTCAATCTGCCCACCGGCACCGTCGGCCAGCTCACTGCCACCTCGATCGGCGCCGAGCATCAGCTCGGAGCCGTGGCCACCCAGATCATCACTCAGGCCGGGGCCATGCTGCCCACACTGAGCCGGTCGGTCGGGATCAGGTTGGCGGGCAATGTCGTCGACCTGCTCACCACCGTCATGGCCGATGAGCTCGCGGAGACTGCGGAGGCACCGGGGAGAGGCAACGCCTCTGGTCGGAGGTGACCCGGTTCATCGATGCCAATCTCGCCGACCCACAGCTCTCACCCTCGACGATCGCCGCCGCACACTTCGTGTCGGTACGTGCCCTGCACCAGGTATTCGAAGGCAGCGGTGAAACGGTCTCCGGCGAGATTCGTCGGCGCCGGATCGATCGCTGCCGCCAAGACCTCGCTGATGCCCAGCAGTCTCAGGTGCCGGTCGCCGCGATCGGAGCCCGGTGGGGCCTGAGCGATCCTGCCCACTTCTCCCGACTCTTCCGCAGCGTCGTGGGATCGCCCCCGGCCGCATTCCGTCGCGGCTCGCTGAGCTGACTGCACCGAAAGTCAAGACTCCTGCCCCCAGAGCCAAGACAGGGCCGCCCCTGACGCGAGAGCCTGACGTTACAGCCAATTCGTTAGGTGGATCACATGGATGTGAAAAGCGCACAACCGCACTCTGCGGGAACAACACTGCAAGCAGGCGCGGGCCTGGAATCGCGTCGCATCGGCACCGTCGCCCTTGTCTTCATGATCATTGCCGCCTCGGCGCCCCTGACCGTGGTCGCCGGCGGTGTGCCCAGCAACTTCGCGGTCACCGGGCTGTTGGGGATCCCGCTGTCGTTCGTCGTCCTCGGCATCATCCTCATCCTGTTCGCCATCGGGTATGCGGCGATGAGCCGGCACGTGCACAATGCGGGTGCCTTCTTCGCCTATATCTCCAAAGGGTTGGGAAAGCCCGTGGGCATGGGCGCCGCACTCACGGCCTTAGTCGCCTACAACTCGATGCAGATCGGCATCGCCGGGATGTTCGGCTTCGTCTTCTCCTCCTTCCTCGATTCGCTGTTCGGTCTGCAGCTGAGCTGGTGGATCTGCGCACTCATCGCCTGGGTGATCGTCGGGCTCATGGGGGTGAGCCGGGTTGATTTCTCCGCCAAGGTCCTCGGCGTCATCGTCGGCACAGAGTTCCTCGTCGTCATCGTCTTCGACATCATCGGATTCGCCCACAGCCCTGAAGGCATCACCGCAGACGGGATGCTGCCGGATCAGCTCTTCGCTCCGGGAGTCGGCGCCGCACTGGCCTTTTCGATCGCTGCATTCATGGGCTTCGAATCAGGCGCGATCTACAACGAAGAGGTCAAGGACCCCAAGCGCACGGCAGGTCGAGCAACGATCATTGCGGTGAGCATCATCGCCGTCTTCTACGCGTTCTCGGCCTGGGCCATGACCATGGCAGAGGGTGCTTCGAACGTTGTGGGACGGTCCCAGGAGTTCGGTCCCGACCTGATGTTCGTCTTCCTCGGTGAACATGTGCCGGTGTGGTTCGTCGACCTGGCCAACCTGCTCTTCCTCACCTCGCTGATCGCGGCTCTGGTGGCATTCCACAACATCGTGGCCCGCTACTTCTTTGCACTCGGACGTGACCGGGTCCTGCCGACCCTCCTGGCCAGAACCTCACGCCGCACGGGTGCACCCGTCGCTGGTTCCCTGACTCAGTCGGGGCTGGGCCTCATCGTCATCCTCATCTTCGCGGCCGTCGGTTCCGGCAGCGATGATCCGCTTTTCCCCGTCGTCACCCTGTTCACCTGGCTGACGAACATGGGGGCATTCGGGCTCGTCCTCCTCATGGGGCTGACTGCGCTCGCGGTGATCGGGTTCCTACGCTCCCATAAGCACGAATACTCGCTGTGGACCAGGGTGATCGCCCCTGGGCTCTCCGCCATCGGACTGTTTGTGCTCTTTGTCTCCATCGTCATCAACTTCAATGTCCTCATCGGCTTGGAAGGCACCTCGGTGCTCTCCTGGCTGCTGCCTGCCATCGTCCTCGTGCCCGGCATCATCGGCACTGTCTGGGCCTTCGTCCTCCGGTCGAGGCGCCCACAACTCTATGCTGGCATCGGCACAGGTGGAAGCCTGGGATGAGGTTGCCACTTGAGCACTCCATGAACACCACCCACCTCTCGATCACCCGTTCCACCTCAGATAAAGGAGAATCATGAGCACCGACCTCACCACTTTCGCAGGACTGCTGTCGACCATCGAGGACCCCAACGGCCGCGAACTGCTCGACCCCGCCACCGGCGAGGTCGTCGGTCGTACCCGTGAAGGCAGCGTTGCCGATATCGACACCGCAGTTGCTGCCGCGGGCAAGGTCCAGGCGGGCTGGGCCGCACGGACATCGCAGGAGCGCAGCGAACTGCTCAACCAGGCTGCCGATGCCGTCGAGGCCTCCGCCGAGGCGCTGGCGGAGCTGCTCTCAAGGGAGCAGGGTAAGCCGCTCAACGGGCCCAATGCCCGTTTCGAGGTCGGCGCCTGTGCCGCGTGGCTGCGGGCCAATGCCGCTTTCGAGCTCGAGCCCGAAGTCCTCGTCGATGACGGAGAGACCCACGCCGAACTCCACTACGGACCCGTCGGCGTCGTCGGTGCTGTGGGGCCTTGGAACTGGCCGATGATGATCTCTGTGTGGCAGTTCGCGCCCTCGCTGAAGATGGGCAACACGGTCGTCCTCAAACCGTCTGAATACACGCCGTTGTCCGTCCAGGCGCTCGTAGCCGTGGTCAATCAGGCGCTGCCGGCCGATGTGCTCTCCGTCGTCCCCGGCGACGGATCCGTCGGTGCCGCGCTGACGGAGCATACGCAAGTCGACAAGATCATGTTCACCGGGTCGACGAAGACAGGGCAGGCCATCATGCGCTCGGCCGCGGACACTCTTGCCCGCCTGACACTGGAACTGGGCGGCAACGATGCGGGCATCGTGCTCGAGGATGCCGATCCGGCGGCGATCGCCGGTGACCTGTTCTGGGGTGCGTTCATCAACACCGGCCAGACCTGTGCGGCGATGAAGCGCCTCTACGTGCCCGAATCCCTCTACGACCAGGTCTGCGATGCCCTCGCCGAGGTGGCATCCCAGTCACCGATGGGTGTGGGTTTGGATGAGAACAACGTTCTCGGACCGCTGCAGAACAAGCAGCAGTACGACATCGTCGCCAAACTCGTCCAGGCGGCCAAAGACGGGGGAGCCCGTGTGCTCATGGGCGGCGATCCGGTTGCTGACCAGCCAGGCTACTTCTACCCGACGACGCTGGTTGCCGACATCGACAACGACAACCCGCTGGTCGCCGAGGAGCAGTTCGGTCCGGTTCTGCCGATCATCAAATACACGGATCTGGAACAGGCCATCGGCTGGGCCAATGAGCTCGAAGTCGGGCTCGGGGCCTCGGTGTGGGGCAGCGACCTCGAGGAGTGCAAGAAGGTTGCGACTCGCCTGGAGGCGGGTTCGACGTGGATCAACAAACACGGTGCCGTGGATCCGCGCGTTCCGTTCGGCGGTGTGAAGAAGTCCGGGTTCGGACTCGAGTTCGGCCTCGAGGGACTCAAGCACGTCAGCGTTCCGCATGTGATCAGCTGGTGATAACGGCTCCCCTCACCTGAACCTCCCCGACCCGAGGGCCGCATTCACAACCTCGGTGCCGTCGGGGAGGATCAGTGGCCGAGGATGAAGATCCCATCAGGCCCGTCGGCAGGTGGCCGCGAACCAGAGTGTGAATAGACGCTGACGGACCACAGGCACTCACTGCGGAATTGTCCCAGATGCCAGTCGGCGTATCGGTGCTTCAAATGAAGTCCGGTCACCGACGCGCATGCGTCTTGGTCCGCGGGGCCTCCTCGAGCATGAGTGCTTGTTCCGATGATGAGATAGCCCCCTGGCGCCAGAAGGTCCTTCGCCCGGTTGAAGGTCTCCGCCAGCTCGTCCGCTGTGAGGAATGCCGGGACGTTTCCGGACATGAGAATGACGTCGTATTTCGCCGGAAGACCTTCTGCTGACAATGCCTGTGCAGAGGCATCTGTTGCGCGCATCGAGCGGAACCACGTCGAATCGAAGAGGTCGTGGGCAACATGGAGCACCTCAGGTGTGGGGTCGATGCCGAACGCCCGATGGTTTCGGGAGCGAAGCCCGTTGACGGCGTTTCCGATGCCGCACCCAATGTCGAGAATGCGCGAGGATCTGGCGGCGATCATATCGACGAAGCGAGCATCGACTTCCATATCGGTGTCCGTGGATGCGTACGCGTGCATCTTCGCTGCGTAATTCCGATAGTCCCGAGAAGCCGTCATGTCCTCAGTCTTTCACGAGGCACGCGGCGCCGGCACGTCACTCCGCTTCCGGCGGCACCGCCTCGGGCAGGATCTCCTGCACGATCTCGACGACTCGGGTCAGGGCCTTCGAGGGATTGTTGCGGCGCCAGCCGAGTGCCAGGGTGAACGCGTCTCCACCCTCGGCGAGCCGAACATAGGTGACTCCGTCGATGCGGATATGGTTCGAGGACTCGACGACGATCGAGATCCCGACCTGAGCGCCGACGAGTGCGAGCAGACTGTACGGGTCCGGTGCCTCCTGCGCGATGCGCGGGAGGAAGCCGGCCTGGTCGGCCAGCCGCATCATCGCCTCGCGCACCTGCGAACCATGTGAGGGCGCATAGGTGATGAACGGCTGCTCTTCCAGGTCCGCCATGGACACAGAGTCCCAACCGGCGAGTTCGTGGCGGGTGGGAACCGCGACCATGACCCTCTCCTGCCGGATGACGTGGACGGCGATGCCTGCCGACGCTGGGGGTGAGATAACAGCCAGATCGGCGACCCCGTCGCGCAGCGCGAGAGCGGCTTCTCCGCAGTACATCTGAGGATGCAGCTCAAGTTCGATTCCCGGTTGTCTCTCGGCCACTTCTCGTGCGAGCAGTGACAGGATCGAATAGCCGCTCGTGCCGCCGAAGCCGATGCGCACTCGCCCAACAATTCCTTCCTGCGCCGAACGGGCGATTCGACGGGCTCCCTCGACCTGATCTCGGATCGCGTGAGCCGGTTCGAGCAGGGCTTCGCCCGAGGGGGTGAGCCTGACTCGCCGGGTGGTCCGCTCGAATAGGGGCGCATCAAGCTCTGCCTCGAGTGAGCGGATCATCTGGCTGAGGGCCGGCTGGGCGATGTGGAGCTTCTCAGCAGCACGCCCGAAGTGGAGCTCTTGTGCCACGGCGATGAAGGCTGAGAAATGGCGCAGATCCATCTCGATCACTTTCTACTGATAATAAAAACGCATCAATATGTTCGATATTATCTCTTGGACTCTGGGTAATCCAGGTGGCAATGTTGGAATCGCGGCATCACGGACGACATCCGCAGCGCCCGATCACCTCTGACCCGACAACCGCTGGAGCATGACATGACCACGACGAATCCCTCCGACCTCCTCAACCTCGATGGCCTCTTCAGCGAAACCGAGATCGAACTCCGCGACAAGGTCCGTGCTTTCGTCGACGCACGGATCCGCCCGAACATCGCCGAGTGGTACGAGAACGCGGTATTCCCGGTCGAGATCGTGCGCGAGATGGGCGACCTCGGTCTGTTGGGCATGCACCTGCACGGCTACGGATGCCCCGGCCGCTCCGCCGTCGAATACGGCATCGCCGCCCTCGAACTCGAAGCCGGCGATTCGGGACTGCGCACCTTCGTCTCCGTTCAGGGATCACTCGCGATGTCCGCGATCCACAAATTCGGCTCCGAAGACCAGAAGAACCGGTACCTGCCGGGGATGGCCAAGGGTGAACTCATCGGCTGCTTCGGCCTGACCGAGCCCACTGCTGGCTCCGATCCCGCATCCATGGCCACCACCGCGACCCGCAGTGACGATGGCTCTTGGATTCTCAACGGCGCCAAGCGGTGGATCGGACTGGCCTCGATTGCTGACGTCGCCGTCATCTGGGCCGCGACCGACGACGGGATCCGCGGCTTCCTCGTCCCCACCGAGACCGAAGGCTTCACGGCAACCCCGATTGAGCAGAAGCTGTCGATGCGCGCCTCGATCCAATGCGACATCACCCTCGACGAGGTCGTCCTCCCGGAAGATGCCATCCTTCCTGAGGTCAGAGGGCTGAAGGGTCCGTTCTCCTGCCTCAACGAGGCCCGCTACGGAATCATGTGGGGTGCGATGGGCGCTGCCCGTGATTCCTACGAGGTGGCGCTGAAGTATGCGCAGGAGCGCCTCCAGTTCGACAAGCCGTTGGCTGGATACCAGATCTCGCAGGAGAAGCTCGTGAATATGGTCCTCGAGATCCAGAAGGGGATTCTCGTGGCCGTGCAGACAGGGCGTCTCAAGGACGCGGGGAATCTCGACCCGGTTCAGATCTCGGTGGGCAAGCTCAACAACTGCCGCGAGGCCATCGCGATCTGCCGCGAGGCGCGCACAATGCTCGGCGGCAACGGGATCACCCTTGACTACTCACCGCTGCGACATGCGAACAATCTCGAATCCGTGCGCACCTACGAGGGCACCGATGAGGTGCACACTCTCATCCTCGGCCGTCACATCACCGGTGAGCAGGCGTTCAGATAAGAGCTGGACTGGAACGGCCACACCTAGGACCGGTGTCGCGAGACTCCCGCCACCCACACCTCGGCGGCGGAGGACGTGACCGCACGAATCGCCTCTGCCCTCGTCATCCCGACGATGACGGTGATCCCCGTATCGAGCATGGCGCGAACATTGTCGAGTGCGACCGCAAAGGCGGCGTCGGCGTGATCGCCGAGGCGGGCGTCGGCCATCGCCCGCATCATCACGAGCGTGGGGGAGACGGCAGTGCCCTGGTCCCGCATCCGCTCAAGGGTGTGCGGTGCCAGCGCTCGGTCGAGTGGGGCATGGGTGAGGACGTCGACGCCGGCGTCGAGACCGCGGTCGAAGGCTGCGGCGGTGACGACGTGTGCCACGGTCAGCAGCCCACGCGCATGTGCCCCCTCGACCAGAGCAGCCAGCGACTCGATGCTCAGCGCCGGAACCTCGGTGGCAGCAGGATCCTCGACGATGATCTTGATGAGGTCGGCATCGTTGTCCACCCGCCAATCGAGGAATCTCTCGGCATCGGCCGGACCCGTGACCGCGGACTCGGCGGGGAATCCCATCATCTCGATCTGGGTGCTGCCCGGCGCCGAGGCGGCTGAGCCGGCACTGAGGATCGCGGGCAATTCGGCGTCGGAGCGCAACCCGTCGACAAGCGAATCTGGGTGCGTCCCGAGGTCGACGACGGTCGTCAGGCCCGCACGGACGGCATCGATCAGCCTTGATCGTTCGCCGAGGTGGACGTGCGTGTCGATGAGGCCCGGGACCAGGTATCGGGCGAGGCAGAACCCTCGGTTGCGGGATCGACGAGTCGGACATTGCGCAGCACAGTCATATCGTCACTGAATTGGCTGTCACTGTGCGGGTCCTCATGGTGCAGGCAGCGGGAACGTCACCTCGGTCAGCTCTTCGGACACGGTCCACAGACGACGAGCCACCTCGGCGTTCTTGGCTCCTGGCGCACGTGAGGCGAATCCCGGTGCTCCGCGGACCTCGAACAGAGATTTCGGTCCCACGAAACTGTCGCCCGGGATGTCGGCGACTGCGGCGCAGAGCGTCGGGCGCGCGCCTTCCTGTTCGTTCTGACCGATCAGTCCGATGAAGGTCCGACTGACGGCTGCGCGCAGCCGATTGCCGTCACCGGCCTTGAACAGGTTCGTCGTCGCCAGCCCCGGATGCGCCGCGGTCGCAATGACCGGCGATGACTTCTCCGAGAGCCGACGTTGGAGCTCCGAGGTGAAGAGCAGATTGGCGAGTTTGGACTGCCCGTAGGCGGCCATCGCCTTGTAGGGTCTGCGCGTCCAATCGAGATCGTCGAATTCGATGTATCCCGACTTATGGGCCAGGGAAGAGAGGGTGACGACGCGGTCGCGGATCTGCGGGAGCAGCAGGTTGGTGAGCGCGAAATGGCCGAGGTGGTTCGTTCCGAACTGGGACTCGAATCCGTCTACGGTGTGCGACAGCGGCGGGATCATGATTCCCGCGTTGTTGATGAGGATGTCGATCGGGTCGGTGAAGGCGGCGGCGAAGGACCGGACCGAGTCGAGGTCAGCAAGGTCGAGCAGGCGGACGTCGGTGCTGCCCGGCATGGTCGCTGCTGCCGCTTCGCCCTTGTCGAGGTTGCGCACGGCCAGGACGACGTGAGCGCCCCTGCCCGCCAGCACCCGAGCGGCAACTCGGCCGATTCCGCTGTTCGCTCCGGTGATGATGACCGTGCGACCGGTCATCGAGGGGAGGCTGTACTCGATTGCTGATGTCATAGGCGCCATCGTAGACCCACCAGAAGATGTTAGGGTAACCTTCGTGCCGACGACTCCCTCATCAGGTTCGATTCTCCTCCGCAGAGCCGCTCGGCGGCGCCTCCGACTGCTCGTGCCCGGAGCCATCACCATGTCGCTGTGGCAGGTCTGCGAAGCGCTGGTCCCGGTCGCCATCGGCATCGTCGTCGACGTCGCGATTATCCCGCTGTCCGTCCCGGCACTCATCGTCTCCATCGTCGGCATCGGTCTGCTGTTCACCGTGCTCAGCCTCGGCTACCGCTTCGGTGCCCGATTCTGCAATTCTGCCCGCGAACACGAAGCACACGCCCTGCGCGTCGAGATCACCCACGCCGCACTCACCTCGGCGAACCTGCCACCGGACCGCGCCTCCGGCGAAGTCCTGTCAATCGCCTCGGCCGACGCTGACACGGCGGCACAGTCCTTCGCCCAGGCCGGACGCGGCATCGCCTCGGTGCTGGGCATGATCACGGCCGCCGTCTTCCTTCTCATCGCGGACCCTGTGACCGGCCTCGTCGTGCTCATCGCCGTACCCATCGGGCTGATCATCGTGGCACTGCCCGGCCGCTCGGTGTCTGCGAAGGCCAACGCCCAGCTCGAAGCCGTGGCGCGAGCCGGCAGATCAGCCTCGGACCTGATGCACGGTCTGCGCGTGATCAAGGCCATGGGCGGAGAACCCTGGGCCGTGGGCCGCTACCGACACACCTCAGATGAAGCCGCGAACGCCGGCATCGCCACCGGTGAGCGAACTGGGCGGCTCGCGGGGCTCGGTGCCCTCGTCATGTCTCTCGTGCTCGCGATCGTCCTCATCGTCGCCGGTCTGCGCCTCATCGACGGACAGCTCAGCGTCGGCGCACTCATCGGCATCCTCGGCATGACCGCGTTCCTCACCGAACCGATGCGCGCCCTGGCCGAGATCGTCGGTCTCTTCGCCCAATCCCATGGAGCCGCCCAGCGGATCTCTCAGCTGCTGACCGACATCGACGGCGCCGGAGCAGCGCCGACGACCGCACCCGCAGCAACCATCGACATCGACGACGAGAAGATCAGCGTCCGGGGCTGGGCGGCAGGGGAGGGGCGCACGGTCGACTTCACCACTCAATTCGGCTCCCTGACCGCCATTGTCGTCGAACAAGCCGAGACAGAGACCGCGCTGATCACGGCTCTGGCTGGCCATGCCCGCAGCACCGGGCTGGGCCAGATGCTCGTTTCACCGCACACAGTCGACCTGTTCGAAGGCACGATCCGCTCCAACATCACCATGATCCTCGGCGCAGGCGATGCCCCTGTGGCGCCCGAGGTGCTCACCGCCTCGGGCGTTGATGAGCTCCTTGGCCTCGTCGACACCGGGCTCGACCACCGAATCCAGGAACTCGGCGGCAACCTGTCCGGCGGGCAACGCCAAAGAGTGGCCCTGGCCCGCGCCCTCCATGCCGATCCTCAGGTCCTCGTCCTCCACGAGCCGACCACCGCGGTCGATGCCGTCACCGAAGCACGCATAGCAGACCGACTCCACGATCTGCGCAGCTCACGCGGGAACGCCGCCACGATCATTCTCACCAGCTCCCCAGCCTTTCTCGCAGCAGCCGACTCCGTCGTGTTCGTCCCTGCTGCAGGGCCTGTCCTCAGCGGAAAGCACGCCGAGCTCCTCGTCGCCGCAGACGAGTCCGCCGCAGGCGCATCCGCCGAGGCCTACCGCAACGCGGTGACCCGATGAGCGCATCTGCCGAGCAGGCCGCCCACACCACCCTGTCGATTGCCTCCAGGCGCCGCTCGTTCGCGCATCTGGCCCCGTTGCTTCGCTTACGGTGGGGCTGGCTCGTCCTGCTCGTTCTCGCCGGGATCGCCAACGCCGGTGCCGGGCTCGTGGGACCATGGGCGATCGGTCGTCTCGTCGACGAACTCCCAGCTGGGGCCGGTTCAGACGTCGTCATCGAGTGCGCGATCGCTGTGGCCATCGCCGGTGTCGTCATGGCGTTGGGCACCTGGATCGGGGCGTGGGCGCTGGCCCATATCGCGATGCCCATCGTCGGTGACCTGCGCACACAGGTCGTCGAATCCGCACTGAGCCTGCAATCTCAGCGCGTCGAATCCACAGGCACAGGTGATCTGGTCTCCAGGGTCGCCGATGATTCCCGCAAGATCAGCGAGGCCGCCGCGCAAGTGCTGCCGCTCATCGTCGAATCACTTCTCATCGTCATTGTCTCTGCCATAGGTCTGGCCGCGATCGACTGGCGCCTGGGCCTCGTGGGTCTCGTTGCAGTGCCGATGTACTGGCTCACCCTGCGCTGGTATCTGCCCAGGTCGGAACCGATCTACAAGGAGGAACGCGCCGCGTTCGGCAGGCGTGCCGGACGCCTCCTCGGCGGTCTCACCGGTGCCCGAACCCTGCGTGCCTACCGCGCCGAGGCAGGGGAGCTGGACCGCATCGATGCTGCCTCGGGGCAGGCCCGGGACCTGTCGATCGGAGTGTTCAGTTTCCTCACCCGCGCCTTCTCACGCAATAACCGCGCCGAGGCTGTCGTCCTGTCCCTGCTCCTCATCGCCGGATTCGTCCTGGTCTTCTCCGGCCAGACCACGGCCGGTGCCGTGACTACCGCGGCACTCGTCTTCCACCGTCTGTTCAATCCCATCGGTGCTCTGGTCGGGCTCTTCGACCAGATCCAATCCGCCGGAGCCTCGCTGACTCGTATGGTCGGCGTCATTGACGAGGCATCAACGTCGCCGAGGCGGTCGGGCGACGTTTCCATCAACCGGCCTGCTCTCGTGCTGGAGAACCTGTGGTTCACCTACGACGAAGATCCCGGGTCGAGCAATCATGTCCTCAAGGGTGTGAGCCTGCGCCTCGAACCGGGCGAAGTTGTCGCCGTTGTCGGCACCACGGGAGCAGGGAAGTCAACGCTCGCGCGGATCGCGGCGGGCCTCTCTGCGCTCTCGTGCGGGTGGGCCGGACTCGATTCGGGCACAGCCGCCTCGGCGGGGGGAGTGGAACTGACTGCGCTGCCGGAGTCAGTGCTGCGCTCACACATCAGCATGGTCTCGCAGGAGGTCCACACCTTCAATGGCACCCTGCGTGAGAATGTGGCGCTGCCGGTCCCGGACGCCACAGACGAACAGATCGCTGCGGCGTTGACCAGGGTCGGGGCTGGCTGGGCCGGCGAACTGTCCACAGGACTGGAGACCGAGGTTGGTGACGGCGGGACCCGCTTGAGCGCGGTCGCGGACCAGTCGATCGCGTTGGCTCGCCTGGTGCTCGCAGACCCTGACTTCGCGATCCTTGACGAAGCGAGCGCCGAGGCAGGATCCGCCGGCGCTCACGTGCTCGAAGCCTCTGCCCGTGCTGCAGTGGCCGGGCGTGGGGCCCTCGTCGTCGCCCACTGTCTCAGCCAGGCCGAGACCGCGGACCGCGTTCTCGTCATGGCGCATGGACGGATCGTCGAAGAGGGCACTCACGAGGAGTTGGTCGCCGCTGGTGGCCGTTATGCCCAGCTGTGGTCGGCCTGGTCCGCCTGAGCTGAGCACCCTGCGACTGACATTCCTCAGCTCAGTCCCAGGACCGTCGTCGCAATGGTGAAGTAGATGATCAGGCCGGTGGCGTCGCAGAAGGTGGAGATGAATGGGTTGGAGAACACCGCCGGGTCGGCGCCGATTCGCTTCGCGATGATCGGCATCAGCCCGCCCACGGTTGCGGCCATTATTCACACCGACAGCAGGGTGAGTCCGATGACCAGGCCGATCGCCCACCCGTAGACGAGGCCTGCGACGACGAAGCCCAAGAGGCCGAGTACGGCTCCCAGCATCGCCCCGACGCGCAGTTCGCGCCAGATGACTCTCCCCAGGTCGCGGATCCTCACCTCTCCCACGGCCAGCGCACGGGTCACGGTCGTTGCGGCCTGGTTGCCGGTGTTGCCTCCCGTACCGGTGAGCAGAGGGATGAAGAGGGCGAGGATGACGACCTGGTCGAGCCGGTCCTCATAGACCTCGAGGACCTGGACCGTGAGGATCGCCGACAGTGCGAGGACCAGCAGCCAGACGATGCGGCTCTTGACCAGGCGGAAGATGGTCGACGAGAGGTAGGACCGGTCCAGCGGCTCGGAACCGCTGGAGCGGGCGATGTCCTCGGCGTCCTCTTCGTCGACGATGTCGAGGACGTCGTCCATGGTCAGGATCCCGACGAGGCGGTCCTCCTTGTCCACGACGGGCATTGCAATCAGCCGGTGGGAGAGGAACTGGCGGGAGGCGACCTCACGGTTGGTCAGCGCCTGCGTGCTGATCGACTCTCGCACCAAGTCCGCGACGAGATCTTCGGCGTCGGCAGCGATGAGGTTACGCAAGGACACAACACCCAAGAGGACACGTCCGTAGCCGACGACGGGGAGGAGGTAGACGGTCTCGGGGCCGTCGATGCGGGCTCGGACGACTTCCATCGCTTCGGCGGCGGTCCAGTCCTCGTGGAGGCTGAGGACCTCCGGGGACATGTACCGGCCGATCGCAGCCTTCGGGTACCCGAGGACTGCGGTGGTCATTTCGCGTTCCTCGGCATCGAGGCCGCTCATCAGTTGGCGGGCGACGTTGGCGGGGAGTTCGCCGAAGAGTTCGGCACGGTCGTCGGGGTCGAGGCCCTCGACGATGTGGGCGACCTCTGGTTCGCGGAGGTTCTGGATGAGTTCCGCCTGGTAGCCCGGCGGAAGATTCTCGAACACGGCGAGTGCCTCATCCTTGTCCAGGATGCGGAAGAGGACCGCCGACTGCAGCGGTGTGCTGGTGTGGACGAGGCGGGTCAGCTCGGGCAGGGGCACCTGGTGCGCAAGATGGGCGATCGTGTCCATCGCCGGACGGTCGATGCGCCCCGTCAGTGCGGACTCGAGGCGGTCGGCCGCCGAGTTCTCCACCGTCATGTCTGTCATGACTGCTCCTTAGCGTCCGCTGCCCGTGTGATCGCTGTCCACCCTATGCCACTGCGGGAGGCGGAGCCCAAAGGAGCCCGCGCGGAGGAGGTACGATCATCGCATGGTGGGGCAGCAGAGCTATGCGACGACATTCGAGACCGGAACCGTGACCAGGTGGATCCGACGCGCGACGCTGATCGCGACTGCAGTCCTTTCCGCAATACTGCTTGCCAGCTACCCGCTGCTGCCTGATCTGATTCCGACTCATTTCAACCTTGCGGGCGAGGCTGACGGCTATGGTCCGAGCTGGACGGTGTTCGTCATCGGCGGTCTGCTCTGCGCCCTCATCTGCGCAACGGCCTGGTTGTCGACGCGGCCGCAGGTTCTCAATTTCCCGGTCGTCGTGACTCAGGAGAACTCTCAGCTGATCTTCCGGGAGTCAGAACGGATGATGGTGTGGGTGTCAGCGTCGCTGCTCATTGCCTATGTCGGTACCGCCATATCCAGCTGGGGCGGCTACGGCGCCCCCGCCTTCATGGCGGGAATCCTCGGTCTGGTGCTCGCTACGATTGTCGGGGTCAAGAGAACACTCTCGGCCGCCTGAGCCACCCCTTCGACCAGCACCCCCTCGACCAGCACCCCCTTGGCCTGGAACGAAGAGCGAACTCAGCACGATTCGGTCCTTGCTGAACCGCGGGCGTCCTAACATGGGGGTATGAACGATCAGATCCCTGCCTCCGACCGTCAGCCCTCCCGCCGCCAGTCATTCCACCAACTGCACCGGCCAGGGGAGCCGTTCCTTCTGCCCTGTGCCTGGGACGTCGCAAGTGCCCGATTGTTCGCCGAGGCGGGGCACCCGGCCGTCGGCACGACCAGCCTTGGTGTGGCAGCCGGCATCGGGGCCGCCGATGAGGACCGTGAAACCCTGACCGCCATGGCCGGTTTGATCGGGAACATCTCACAGGCCTTGCCTGAAACGCTGCTCACCTGCGATTTCGAGGACGGGTACAGCGACGAACCGGGTCCCGTCGTCGAGACTCTGCGGGGCAGCTTCGACGTCGACGGAATCAACATCGAAGATTCCGCTCGCGGCCAGCTCGTCGAGCCCGGGGCACTCGCCGACAAGGTCAGCGCGATCAAGGGGGCGGTTCCTGATCTGTTCGTCAACGCGCGCATCGACACGTACTGGACTGGGCAGGACAACCTCGGCGGCACCCTTGAGCGGATGCGCCGCTATGTCGATTCCGGGGCCGATGGGATCTTCGTGCCCGGGGATCTTGACCTGGAGACTATCGGGCGGATCGTCGAGGCCTGTCCGCTCCCGGTCAATGTGCTGGCCAGTCCGCGCTTCTTCCGCGATGAGTTCGCCGAGGTGGGGGTGGCCAGGATCAGTACCGGATCGCTGCTCTACCGAACCGCGATCTCAGCGGCATTGCACTCGCTGAGTGGGCTGAGCGGAGACCGCCCGGCGCAGACAGCGAACGTGCTGTCCTACCGGACGGTCTCCGAACTGGGCGACTAGCTCCAGCAGCTCAGTCTTCGCCGCCGCCATCAGCGAGCGCGTCGAGATCATCGCCGGCGAGCGCGTCGACGTCGAGGTCATCGCCGGCGAGCTCGGCGACTTCAGCCTCGTCTTCGTCTTCGGAGACCATCTCATCGCCGGGGCGGTTGCCCAGTTCTGCGGCGGTGGTGGAGTCCGTGGAGAACTCACCGGAGATGTCCGGAGCATCGAGCTCGTCGTCCTCGCCCGAGTCTTCGAGGAGAGCATCGTCGGCACCTTCGATGCCGGTTCCCTCGGGGCCGTCGGCCCCTGGCTCGACGAGCGGGGAGGCTTCCGCATCGGATTCGACGTCGGCATCGAGTGCGGTGTCGACGTCATCGGCTTCGGCTTCGGCAGCGTTGAGCTCCGGGTCATCGAGCTCGTCGGCGGTGGGTTCTTCGAGAGTGGGATCATCCATCACAGGCGCCCCCATCTCGGGTTCGTCTGGCCACTGTGTCGGATCGGTGGGATTGTCGCTCATGATCGCTCCTTCGGTGGTGGTCGATGCTTCTGTCTGTCGACGCCCACATTGTTGCACGAGCAGGGGCCTGCGCGCAGGTGTCCTGGCTCGCCCGGATTTCGTGAACGCCGCTGCGATCACCGGCGGTCGTAGCGTTCCTTCCACGTCTGCCAGTCCCATGTGCTGAGGAACTCGTGTGCTGCAGTCTCTCCGGAGCGAATGAGATCGAGCTTGTCCTCTCGTGTCAGGGTGAAATCGGTGCTGCTCTGGGACGCAGTGTCGACGAAGATCGTTCGATCGGTGACAGAAGGCTCATCGATATGGCGCCGGTCATGGGCGTTGATCATGGTCGACAGGAGCGAGAGGCCATATTGGTAGGTGTTCGCATTGGGACGCCATTGGGTTTCGGCCGTCGCCCTGGCAGAGAGCATCACACCCAACGTGGGCCAACGTGCAGGCTGTTGATCCTTCCGGTCGAAGATGTCGACGGGGAAGTTCGACAGCAGTCCGCCGTCCGCCCCGAGCACCGTGGCGCCACCGGCTATTCGCGGATCTGCTCGCAGAGATCGGGGTCGGAAGAAGAACGGAGTTGCGGCCGAGGCGCAGACTGCCTCGGCGACAGACTGAGAATCCGGGTCGACACCGAGCGCCGATCGGTAGTCCCAAGGCAGTCGCAGCATGCGACCGCGAGAGACATCGGAGACGATGACCACGAGGCGATACTGCCGCTCCGGCGGCAGTGCACTGTGGGGGTCATGCAGGCGAAGGTCTCCCCAGGTGCGGATGCCCTGCGCGGCGAGGATGCCGGCAAGGAAGTCGTGGAGGGCGGTGCCGAGATACATGCCCTTGTGGAACAGGAGCCCCTGGACCTTGCCGAGCCACGGCACGAAACGGAAGGCCGGGCTGAGGTCTTCGAAGTCGGTGAAGTCCTTGCTGAGGATCGTCTCGATGAGCCTCTCCGGCGCGATGCCTGCGGTGGTCAGCGCTCCGACGACCGCGCCGGCCGAGGTTCCCGCGATGCGGTGGATGGAGTAGTCGGCGGAGCTCAGGGCATTGACCGCGCCGACGAGGCCGGGAAGTTTGGCTCCTCCACCTTCGAGGACCAGATCGGTGACGGCCATGACGCCCTCCTTCTCAGCTGCCTGGGTGTCCCATCGACCTTGGTGTCGATGCGCCTTCTCTCATTGTCCACCCAGGCCTTCGTGCCGGCCGGAAGTAGCGTCCGGTGTCAGCGCCGAGCGCGGACTGGGTCGGCATCATTGAGCTCCGAGGCCGGTGAAGCAGTGTCCGGCCCTGCAGTCACGGGCCGCCGGCCAGTGAAGTGATCCATGGTCTTGTTGACGCCGAGGAAGTCCATCACCTGATCGAAGACCCGTGTGGGCAGCAGTCGCACACCTGGCACGAAACGAACGAACGGGGGCATGACAAGCTGCTCACGCCCGGACTCGACGGAGTTGATGACCTTGTCCGCGACCTCCGTCTCCTCGAGAATCGGCAGCAGGCGGGGGAATTTGGTGGTCACACCTTCGAACATGCCGGTGTTGATGTAGAAGGGGCAGACGAGGAGCGTTCTCACATTGCTGCCATCGGCCCGCAGCTCTGCGCGCAGAGACTCGGTGAAGCCCACGGCCGCGAACTTGCTTGCCGAGTAGTCGGTCTGCCGGGCCACCCCGGTGAGTCCCGCGGCGCTGGAAATGGTGACGATGGTGCCGCGGTCACGTTTGAGCATTCCGGGCAGGAAGGCGCGTGTCACCCAGTACAGGGCGAGGGTGTTGACGTCGTAGACGCGTCGGATCGCGTCCTCGTCGGTTTCGAGCAGCTTCTTGCCGGTGACGATTCCCGCGCAGTTGATGACGACATCGACCGGTCCGGCTTCTTCCGCAGCGTCTGCCACCTGGTCGGAGTCGCCCACATTGACGGCAAATGAACGGGCGTGCGATCCGGTCGCCACGATCTCATCGCGAACGCTCTGTCCGCGTTCTTCCGAGAGGTCCCAGATCAGAATCTCCGCGGCGCCACGGGCTGCAGAATCCAGAGCCATCAAGCGTCCGATTCCGCTGCCAGCCCCGGTGATCAGCACTCGTGCACCGGCAATTTGGGTTCCACGTTTCATGTGACTGCTCCTTTGCATCATGGCTTCAGCCAAAACTCCCAGGCTGAGGCTTCAAGCGAATGGTCGATACCTCAGTCCACGTTAGAGCAAGGTTACCGGTCAGTAAATAGAAGAACCCCCAGATCTCCGGAGAAATCTGGGGGTTCTTCTTGCGTGGTGGCTCCGACCGGCGTCGATCCGGTGACCTTTCGATTTTCAGTCGAACGCTCTACCAACTGAGCTACAGAGCCAGGCCGCCAACATGCCGAAGCATGTTGAGAGAAACAAAGGCCCTTCCGAAGAAGAGCCTTGTGCTCCGCGACCCTGACCGGACTCGAACCGGCGACCTCCGCCGTGACAGGGCGGCGCGCTAACCAACTGCGCTACAGGGCCTAACGTGTTGCATCTGATCCGATGTCGGACTTTTCAATCCTACACCGTACCCCCAACGGGATTCGAACCCGTGTCGCCGCCGTGAAAGGGCGGTGTCCTAGGCCTCTAGACGATGGGGGCCCAGGTTGTCCTCGGATTCCCCGGGGCAACGACGTTAAGCTTATCCCAACCATTTCGCAGAGTGCAAACCGATATCGAGTGTCCTCGGTCACACTGATCCAGGCGACGGTGGGAGGGTCGCCCGCAGTCCCTTCGAAGGTCATCCCGTTAGGCTGGTGATCATGGAAGACCTCAGTGCAGAAGAGTTCGAAATGATCCTTGACGAGGCGCTCGACCAGCTTCCCACGGGCGTCACCGATGAGCTCGACAATGTCGCTCTCTTCGTCGAAGACCGGCCTGAGGACGAAAACACGCATCTGCTGGGACTCTACGAGGGAACACCGGTGGGGGAGCGAGGAATCTCCGGACTGGAGCTGCCGGACAACATCTTCCTCTACCGCGACAACCTCATTGCATTCGCTGATGACCGTGACCACCTGCGGCGCGAGATCGTCATCACCATCGTCCACGAGATCGCACACTTCTACGGAATCGATGACGAGCGGCTCCACGAGCTCGGCTGGGGTTGAGGCCTGCGACCTTTCGCAGTTGACCACAAAGACCAGCGTCACTCCAGGTCGTAGGTGGTGTCAGTCCTTTCATCGTGCGTCATTGATTGGCGCTTGAGCCTGGACTTCGCTTATTGTGGGCGGGTACCCATCAGCATTCGATACAACATTCCGTCCGTATCGACGCGGGAACACAGGGGGCGCTCAGCCCCGGGCAGAAATGCTCCGCGTGTCCTCGCAGATTTACGGGCAGGAGGCACGACCCCTTTATGACAGTGGCATCCAAACCGACAAGCGCGGCTACCCCGGCCGTCCGTGTACTCAATCTGGCAGGCATCGATTACACCCTGCACAGCTTCGATCACGATCCGAGCACCCGCCGTTACGGAACTGAAGCCGCCGACAAGCTCGGCGTCGGCTCCGACCAGGTATTCAAGACCCTCATGATCCAGGTTGACGGCGCACCCGTCACCGCTCTGGTTCCCGTTTCCGGGCAGCTTGACCTCAAGGGTCTCGCGTCCGCGCGTGGCGCGAAGAAGGCCCAGCTGTCAGGCGTGGCCGAGACCGAACGTCGCACCGGCTATCCGGTGGGCGGAGTCTCCCCGTTCGGGCAGCGCCATGCTGTGCCGGTCGTCATCGACCGCACCGCACTCGAGCATTCCTCGGTCTTCGTCTCGGCAGGCCGTCGTGGCCTCGAAATCGAGATCCGTCCCGAAGATCTCGTCATGCTGACCAATGCACAGGTCGGGAAGATCGCAGCGCTGGACTGATCAGCCCAGTACTGATCACGCCCAGTACTGATCACGCCCATTCGACGTCACCGACGGCGGGTTCTGCCTGCCCGGCGGTGACGTCTGCATACATCGCCAGGGCCGCATCCACCTCGGCGACGGGGACCATCATGTCGATCTCCACTGTTGCACCGTACTGTGACCGCGTCGTCCAGCCTCTGTTCCCAGCTGCCCGATCCAGGGCGTTGGCCTGGGCGTAGTCCACGTCGGCGCGCACCGGCACCAGTTCATGCTTCGTCACGACTCGTGCCGTCTCCAACGCCGCCGAGGTGGCCTGGCCGTAGGCCCGGACGAGTCCTCCTGCACCCAGCAGAGTTCCCCCGAAATACCTGGTCACGACCGCGACGACAAAGGTCAGCCGGTGACCGGAGACGACGTCGAGGATCGGTGCCCCGGCCGTGCCCGCCGGTTCACCATCATCGCTGAAGCGCTGTGTGCGCGAATCGGGATCGAGCACGAACGCCGTGCAGTGATGCCTGGCCTTGGGATGGGCATTCCGCCGCTTCGCGATGACCTCCCTGGCCTCTGCTTCATCGGCGACCGGTGCGAGGAATCCGATGAATCGCGACTTCTTGATCTCGATCTCGGCCTCGGCAGCGGTGGCGATGGTCCGGTAGGGCATGCCAGTCACTCTACCCAACGACACTGACGCGGACCGTTTCGTCGGAATCTGATCTACGATGAGCGGACAAACCTGAACAACGGTGAAAGGGTGATGTGTTGTGCAACAGCTCAGCGACAGTGAGATCTCAGCGATCAAGGACGAATCTGCCCGGGCCTATGAACTCGATCGGGCACACGTCTTCCATTCGTGGTCGGCTCAAGAGCTCATCGATCCGATGACAGTCTCCAGGGCCTCGGGGTCGACCATCGTCGATGGCCAGGGGCAGTCGTTCCTCGACTTCTCCTCACAGCTCGTCAACACCAACATCGGCCACCAGCATCCGACGGTCGTCCAGGCGATCAAGGACCAGGCCGACCTGCTGTGCACGATCAGCCCGGCCCACGTCAACGCTGCGCGGTCGGAGGCGGCCCGCCTCATCACCGACCGCACCCCGGCCGGACTTGACCATGTGTTCTTCACCAATGGCGGGGCTGATGCCAACGAGCACGCGATCCGCATGGCCCGGCTGCACACCGGCAAGCACAAGGTCCTCTCCCGTTACCGTTCGTACCACGGTGGCACCGAGACGGCCGTCAACGTCACCGGTGATCCGCGCCGCTGGTCGAACGATCGCGGAGACTCCGGCGTCGTCCACTTCTTCGGTCCTTTCCTCTACCGGACTGAATTCTCGGCCACAACAGAGGCAGAGGAGACTGAGCGCGCCCTGCGTCACCTCGAGCGCACCATCGAGCTCGAGGGCCCGTCGACGATCGCCGCGATCATCCTCGAGACCATTCCCGGCACCGCCGGCATCATGCTGCCGGGCAGTGAGTACATGCAGGGGGTCCGCGCCCTGTGCGACAAGCACGAGATCATCTACATCGCCGACGAGGTGATGGCCGGATTCGGACGCAGCGGCAAGTGGTTCGCCTTCGAACACTTCGACGTCGTCCCCGACATCATCACCTTCGCCAAGGGTGTGAACTCCGGCTATGTGCCCTTGGGCGGAGTGATCATGAATGAGGCGATCTACGGTTCATTCGCGCAGAAGGCCTATCCTGGCGGACTGACCTACTCCGGCCACCCACTGGCCTGCGCAGCAGCAGTGGCGACGATGAAGGCAATGGACGACGAGGGCATGATCGAGCATGCCCAGCGCATCGGTGAGGAGGTCATCGGACCCAGGCTGCGCCAGATCGCCGAGAACTCGAAACACGTTGGTGAGGTCCGCGGGGTCGGTGCCTTCTGGGCCATCGAGCTCGTCTGGGACAAGGAGTCCCGTGAGCCGCTGGCACCCTACGGCGGAGGCTCGCCCGAGGTCGCCTCGGTGGTGTCCTCTCTCAAAGAACTCGGCGTGGTGCCCTTCAGCAACTACCACCGCCTCCACGTGGTCCCGCCCATCAACATCAGCGACGAAGATCTCGAAACCGGTTTGGGTGTCTTCGAGAAGGTGCTCACCGACCTCGACTTCTCCCGCTGATCCCCTCCAGAAGCACCTGACGGCGGCCCAGCAACCTGGCGCGAGGTTGCTGGGCCGCCGTCAGGTAGTTTTAGCGGGCGTCGTGGGTGAACTTGCCGCCGAGGACGGTGGCGCGGACCGGGATCTGTGAGATCTCGGTCGGTGCCACCTCGGCGGGGTGAGCACCCAGCGCCACGAAGTCCGCGAGCTTCCCGCGGGTCAGCGTTCCCTTGTCCGCACCCTGGCCGGAAGCCTCGGCCGCGACCGAGGTGTAGGCGGCGATCGCCTCATCGGGGGTGAGGCACTCGTCGGCCGAACCCATGATGTCGCCATCGCGGGTCGCCCGGGTCACGTAGGCTTCGATCCCGCGCAGCACATTCCCATCGGCGCAGGGACGATCCGAGCTGCCTGCCATCAGCACGCCGGCATCGACGAAGGACTTCCCCCGGTAGAGCAGCGGTCGACGTTCGGGGCCCATCGAGTCGTTCATCCCGTCGCCGATCGCCTCGGCGAACGCCGCCTGCGGGGTGACGGCGATGCCGTTGTCGGCCAGAGTGCGCAGATGCTCGTCGTGGACGAGGCCAGCGTGCTCGATCCGGTTGGGAACGGCCCGGCGACCGTACCTGGCTTGGGCATCGACGATGTTCGCCACGGCCGCATCCACCGCGGCGTCACCGATCGCGTGCACGGCGACTGACCAGCCGGAGGCATAGGCGTCGAGGATCTGCTTGCGCAGCACCTCAGCATCGGCCTGGAGGTATCCGGCGTGATCCCTGCCCGTGTAGTTCTCCCGCAGCGCCGCAGTCTCTCCGCTCATCGCTCCGTCCATGAAGAACTTGACCGGTCCCAGCGCGACGAGGTCATCGCCGAGGCCGGTGCGGACTCCCGCATCGAGGCCGATTCCGAAGCCATCGGCGGAGTTCGCAGCGATCTCGTGGAGACCGTCAGCCTGCGGCAGAAGCTGGGCGCGGGCACGCAGCTTGCCCTCTTCGCGGGCGCGCAGATAGGCGGTGATTTCGATCGGGGAGTGACCGATCCACCCGTAGGCGATGCCGCAGTCTCCGAACGAGGTGATGCCCTCCTTCGCGTAGTACGCGGTCGCCAGGTCCAGGGCCTCGACGATCGTATCGAGTGAGTAGGGGCGGATGAGGTTCTGCACGAGCTCCTGCGCCGTCTCCTCGAGCAGTCCTGTGGGGTGGCCGGCAGAATCGGTGACGACCTTGCCGCCGACGGGGTCGGCGAACCCGGGCTCGAGGATGCCGGCACGGCGCATCGCCTCGGTGTTGACGATCGCGGCATGCCCGGAGGTCTGGCGCATGAACAGCGGGCGGTCGCCGGTGATCTCGTCAAGGCGGGACAGCTCCGGGTACTGCCCGTCGTAGTCGCGGTGGCCGTAGCCGGTGGCGTTGATCCATTCGCCTGCCGGCGTCGTCGCGGCCGCCCGCTCGAGTGCGGCGTAGACATCGGGCAGCCCGCCGGGCAGTGCTGTGACGTCGATCGATGCCAGGGTGAGTCCGAACCACGCGGTGTGGCAGTGGACGTCATTGAAGCCCGGCAGAACGGTGGCCCCGCCTAAGGACTCGACCCGATCCGCGCTGACGCCGTCGAGTTCCTCGTCGAAGCCGATGATGCGTCCGGCGAAGACGCCGATCTTCTGCGCACGCGGACGCGTCGGGTCGAGCGTGTGGGCGTCGAGATCGGTGAAGATCGCGTCGATGTTCATTGGTTCACCTTTTCAGCGTCGGGTTCGGCGTTCAGCGTCGTATTTCATGGCAGCGGCGAGTCCGGGGACGGCGTGCGCGCTCACACCCGGGCTCCGCGGATCGTGGGGTCCGTGAGGCAGCGGACGAGGGCCGGGCCCTCATACGCAAGAGCCTTGGCAAAGGCGTCCCGGAAGTCCTCTGTGCGCTCGACGGTCAGTCCGAGGCCGCCGAAGGCTGTGGCCAGGGCAGCGAAGTCCGGGCTGCGCAGGGCTGTTGCCGTCGCACGGCCCGGATATTCGCGGTCCTGATGGCCGCGGATCGTTCCGTAGACGGAGTTGTCGTTGACGACGACGGTGAGGTTCACCCCATACTGCGCGGCGGTCGCTAGCTCCTGACCATTCATCAGGAAGTCTCCATCCCCGGCGATGCAGAACACGGCCCGCTCGGGATGAACGAGCCCAGCGGCAACGGCAGCCGGGAGGCCGAAGCCCATCGACCCGTTCCGCGGCCCCAGCGCCGAGGGGAAGCCGTGCGTGGGCAGGAATCTGGTAGCCCAGCCCGAGAAGTTCCCGGCCCCGTAGGTGATGATCGCATTGTCCGGCAGCAGCTCCTTCACATGGACGAAGGCCTCATCCATGTCGACGAAGCCCTCACCGGCAGCACCAGAGCCAGAACCCGCACCAGAGCCAGAGTCCGCCGAGGTGGTGATCGGTGAGCGCCAGTCCTCGAGTTCTACGCGGGCATCGAGGATCCAATCGGGCAACGACACCGGCTCGTCATTCGAGGTCAGGTGCTCGTCGCCGGCCGCGGGCTCGTCGATGGAACCGTCGGAGGACACCGAGTACGCGCGACTTCCGTCGGCGGTGAACAGTGCCTGGGCGAATCTGTTGACTGGGGTGATGATGTGTTGGTCGAGGCTGCCGAAATGCCCGTGGGCGTCGGCGTCGGGGCCGATGACGACGGTCTTCGCGTCGGTGCCGATCGTGAAGGAGTCGGTGGCCACATCGGTGCGGACACAGCCGAGGAAGATGTGCAGGTCAGCCTCGGCGAAGGTCCTCTTGGCCACGGCGGAGGCACCGAAGCCGAGAATACCCAGGAAGTTGGGTGAGTCGTGGTCGATGCCGTCGTAGGCGCGGAAGGTCCCGATCACGCCGAGGCCGCGGTCGTGCGACCATTGCGCGATCCTTCGTGAGGTCGCCGGCGACCAATCCTCGCCGCCGATGATGAGCACGGGACGATCGGCCTGCAGGATGCGGGCTCGCAGCTCGGTGACGTCACCGGCATACGGCGCCGCGGAGCCGTGTGTGCGGGGCGGCAGAACCCGACCGCCGCTCGCCTGAGTAAGCACTTCCTCGGGCAGGCCCACGACGACGGGTCCCGGCCGCCCGGTCACGGCGGTGTGCATGGCGTCGGCGACCACCTCGGCGGCCTTATCCGGGTCGTCGAGGGTCAGCACCTTCTTCGTCGTCGTGGAAAACCAGCCGCCCAGATCGAACTCCTGGAAGGATTCGCGACCACGCTGCGCGGTGGGGATGAGGCCCACGAAGACGACGAGGGGTGTGGCGTCCTGGTAGGCGGTGTGGACGGAGACCATGACGTTCGAGGCACCCGGACCACGCGTCACCATGGCGATTCCGGGAATGCCGGTCATGCGGCCCTCGGCGACGGCCATGTAGCCGGCCCCGCCCTCCTGACGGCAGACGATGGGGGTGATAGTCGAATCATGGAGGCCATCGAGCACGTCGAGGTAGGACTCGCCGGGGACCAGGTAGGAACGCTGGACACCGTGGGCTTCGAGCTCCTTGACGAGGAGATGGCCGGCGGAGAGTGGCGCGGAGTTGTCCATGGCTTCATGCTTATCATTCTTTTGTCTCATGTGGGTGGACTGTCGAACAATTTGGCTGTGCAAGGCCGTATGATCTTGGCACAACGGATTCCGCAGGGATCACTCGACTACGAGATACTTCATCGCCAGGAGGCTCAAGTATGACCGGCATCGACTCCGACGAATATTCGGGACAGGCATCGTTCACGCCTGGGCCGTCCGCCGCCGGAGGCGCACCGCGCAAGCGATTGGACTCTGACGCTTCGGCGAGTGGGTTCCGGTCTCGTCCGCAGAAGTCCAAACTCGAACGTGACCCGGGAATGCCGGCAAGCACGTGGCGGCTGCGATCGGATGCCTGGGAGTACCTGAAGTTCGCGATCAAGCGCCTGGCCATCAGCGGTGGGGACTTCTCGATGATCGCTGCCGACGGTGAGGTCTGGCGGTCGCTGCGGTCGCTGAAGACGATCGAACTGTACTGGGGCGGATTCGGTCAGCGCTATGTCGAGGACATCGCCGAGCTGCTCTCCAACGGTGAGTTCGATCGGGCTCACGACATGATCACGCGTGCGGTCAACCGTCTGCGTGGGACAACGGTCCCAGACGTCGCCGAGGATGAGCACCTCAATGAGGATGAGCGCGCCGAACACAAGGACCGGCAGGATTCCCGCCCCCGGTTCGAGGTCCTCATCGTCGATGAGACCACCGAAGGCGGCCGCGATGAGCTGCACACCGACCTGCTCAAGCTGCGCAATACCTCCGACCAGTTCATCTACGACTACGTCATCGTCCCGACCGCAGATGATGCGGTCGTCGCAGCACTGACGAACCCGAACCTGCTGGCCTGCGTCATCCGCCCCGGGTTCACCGACCGGACCCGACAGGTGCTCAGCCGGGACCTGCGCAGCACAGTCGCGCTCGCCCACGAGGGCACAGCGACCTCCCCGACGACGCCGATGAGCCCGCTCAACTCGGTTCGTCGTGTGCTGCGACTGGCCGACACCCTGGCCGGTCTGCGCCCGGAGCTCGACCTCTACCTCATGGCCGGCGCCCACATCGAGAGCCTGGCCGGTGCGCTGACCCATCGGTTCCGGCGCGTCTTCCGCCGTGAGGACCAGTTCGAACTGCACCTGTCGCTGCTGCGCCGCGTCCAGCACCTCTACGACACGCCGTTCTTCACCGCCATCCGGGAGCATGCGCGCCGGCCTGCCGGTGTGTTCCACGCCCTGCCGGTCTCCCGCGGAGGTTCGGTCGTGGGCTCGAAGTGGATCAGCGACTTCGTCGACTTCTACGGGCTCAACCTGCTGCTCGCAGAGACCAGCGCCACCTCGGGTGAGCTGGACTCACTGCTCGCACCGGTCGGGACCATCAAGAAGGCCCAGTCTCTGGCTGCCCGAGCCTTCGGTGCGAAGCGGACCTACTTCGTCACGAACGGAACGTCGACGGCGAACAAGATCGTCCACCAGGCCGTAGTGGCACCCGATGAGGTCGTCATGGTCGACCGCAACTGCCATAAATCGCACCACCATGCGCTTATGCTCACAGGCGCCAGAGCCGCGTACCTCGAGGCGTACCCGCTCAATGACGTCGCCTTCTACGGTGCCGTGCCGCTCAACCGGATCAAGCAGCTCCTGCTGGACTACCGGGCCGCCGGCCGCCTCGACGAGGTGCGGATGATCACCCTGACCAACTGCACCTTCGACGGCATCGTCTACGATCCGGAGAAGGTCATGGCCGAGTGCCTGGCGATCAAGAACGACCTCGTGTTCCTCTGGGACGAAGCCTGGTTCGCCTTCGCCCGCTTCCACCCGGTCACCCGCAAGCGCACCGCCATGGTCGCGGCCGAACACCTTGAGGACCGGCTGGCCTCGGACGCCCACGCCACGGCGTACCGGGACCAGCAGAAGCGTCTCTTCGATGAGGAGACCGGTGCGCCGGCATCCGACGAGGTGTGGCTGAATGAGACGCTGCTGCCGCCACCGGATTCGCGGATCCGCGTGTATGCGACCCAGTCGACGCACAAGACTCTGACTGCTCTGCGGCAGGGATCGATGATCCACGTCTACGATCAGGACTTCGCTTACGGCGCCGAAGAGGCATTCCACGAGGCCTACATGACGCATACCTCGACCTCACCGAACTATCAGATCCTCGCTTCCTTGGACCTGGGGCGCAGGCAGGTCGAGATGGAAGGGTTCGCGCTCGTCCAAAAGCAGCTCGACCTGGCGATGAGCCTGGCTTCCGCGGTTTCGCGTCACCCGCTGCTGAAGAAGACCTTCAAGGTGCTCACTGCCGCCGACCTCATTCCCGAGCAGTATCGCCAGACCGAACGGACGATGCCGTTGCGTGACGGCTTGGCAACCTTCTGGAAGGCGTGGGCGAGCGATGAATTCGTCGTCGATCCCAGCCGCATCACCGTCGAGATCAGCGGCACCGGAGTCGATGGGGACACATTCAAGCACGAACACCTCATGGACCGCTACGGCATCCAGGTCAACAAGACGAGCCGCAACACCGTGCTGTTCATGACGAACATCGGCACCTCGCGTTCGGCCATCGCCTACCTCATCGAAGTCCTCGTCAAGCTCGCCGGGAAGTTCAGCAACCCACACGAGATCGAGGCCCAGGAGGCATTGAACGAGCCGGCGGTCATCATGCCGCCGCTGCCCGACTTCAGCGCATTCGCTCCTGCCTATGCCGCCGAGGTGCCGGCTGAGGATCCGTCGAAGCAGCTGCCTGACGGTGACCTGCGCACGGCATACTACGCGGGAATGCGCCGCGGCAACGTCGAGCATGTCCTCCCTGAAGAGCTGGGGCGCCGCGTCGAAGCCGGTGATGTGCCGGTCTCTGCCGGGTTCGTCACCCCCTACCCGCCGGGATTCCCGGTGCTGGTGCCCGGGCAGGTCATCACCGCCGAGGTGCTCGACTTCATGTCCGCCCTCGACACCCGAGAGATCCACGGCTACGACCCCCGCCTGGGCTACCGGGTCATCCTCCCCAAGGATGTGCTCGAGGCGAAGAGCTGAGGGTCGCTCAGTCAGCTTGCTCGCCGAGCGGCGCCGCCTCGCCGAGCGGACTACTTATCACTGATGGGTGAGGCTATAGCGTAGCCCTTCGAGGCTAAGTGGTCCCCTCGGCGAAGCTGAGCTACCAGGGCTCACTGAGCTATCCCAGCTGACCCGGGTTGAGCACACGGGCGAGGAAGTCCTTCGTCCGCTGCTCCTGCGGATTGCCGATGACCTCCTTGGCCGGGCCGGATTCGACGACGTATCCGCCGTCCATGAAGAGGACGCGATCGGCGACCTGCCGGGCGAACTCCATCTCGTGAGTGACGACGACCATGGTCATTCCCGCCTCGGCGAGGTTGCGCATGACCTGAAGGACATCGCCCACGGTCTCGGGGTCGAGTGCGGAGGTGGGCTCGTCGAAGAGCATGACGTCGGGGTCCATGCTCAACGCCCGAGCGATGGCTACGCGCTGCTGCTGCCCACCGGAGAGAGAAGCAGGCTTGGCGTCGATCTTCTCAGACAGACCCACCTTCGCCAGGTTCTCCTCGGCGACCTGATCGGCCTCGGCCTTCGAGCGCCCCAGCACCTTGAGCTGGGCCACCGTGAGATTCTCACGCACGGTGAGATGCCCGAAGAGGTTGAAGGACTGGAACACCATGCCGATGCGAGTCCGGGCGGCATCGATGTCGAGGTCAAGGTCGGTCATGTCCATTCCATCGACGACGATCGAGCCGCCGGTCGGCGTCTCCAAGGTGTTGATGCAGCGCAGCATTGTGGATTTGCCGGAGCCCGAGGGCCCGACCACGCAGACGACCTCGCCCTTGTCGACCTCGAGGTTGATGTCGGTGAGGACCTGATTCGACCCGAAGCTCTTCTTGAGGTTCTGGATCGAGATGATCGAGGTGGTCATTACTTCACTCCTGGCTCGGCGGAACCGTATTTGCGTTCGAGGACCCGTGACAGATACGACAGCGGGATCGTGATGATGAGATAGCAGACTGCGACAACGATGAACGGAGTGAGGTTTGCTGTGTTGACGATCTCTGCCCGTGCCAGCGCGGTCAGCTCACGTCCATCGACCGAGGAACCGAGGATGTAGGCCAGCGAGGAGTCCTTGGTCAGCAGGATGAGTTCATTGGTCAGCGGCGGCAGGATGATGCGCATCGCCTGCGGCAGGACGATCGTGACCATCGCCCGTGAGGACGACATACCCAATGACCGTGCCGCTTCAACCTGCCCCTTCGGCACAGCCTGGATGCCGGCACGGATGGTCTCGGCCATATAGGCCGACGACACGAGTGCGAGGGCGATCATGATGATGACGAGCTGCGGCAGATTAAAGCCCCGGAACGCCAGGGGCAGTCCAAATCCCATGACAAGGAAGACGACGAGGGCCGGCAGTCCGCGGAAGAATTCGGTGTAGACGAAGGCCAGCCAACGGTAGACACCGACCGAAGACAGACGCATGAGGGCGAGCACGATGGCGATCGCCAGGCCGAGAATGAAGCCGAGGAGGGTGAAGATGACGGTGTTCTTCAGGGCCTTGGTGATGACGTCGGGAAACATTCCGATCGCAAGGTCGACCCGGCCGAAGGTGTCGATGAGTGTGGGCCAGTCGGCCAGAGCTGCGACGACTATGACTATGACGATGAGGATCGCGTATTGGATGGCGCGCGAGACCTTGGCCTTCTGCCGTTTGCTCATCTTCGCTTTGGGGGTGGTGCGAGGAGTGGTCGAGCCGGTCGGGCTACCGTCCTCCCTTTCTGGGGTAGTCGACATGTGGGGTCCTTCAACGGTGGTGGCGTACGGTGACGGATGTGCTCAGGGCAACGGGCGGCCGATCCGGCCAGAAAGCCGAGGTCGACCGCCCGAATAGCGATCACTTGGGAGCGTCGCCGAACCACTTCTCGTAGATTTTGTCGTATTCGCCGTTGTCTTTGATCTCTTTGAGTGTCTCGTCTACGGCCTTCTTCATCTCGGCATTGCCCTTCTTCATGCCGATGCCGTAGTGCTCACCGGTGTCAATGTCGAAGCCGACGGCGAAACCGTCATTGTTCGCGGCGTAGTCGTAGAGGACTCCGTTGTCATTGATGACAGCATCGGCTTGACCGTTCTTCAAAGCTTCGAGGGACAGTGGCAGGTCCTCGTAGGTGATGACTTCTGCGTCCTTGAAGTTCTCGGTTGCATAGTCGAGGCCGGTGGTGCCTGCTTGGGCGCCGATTTTGAAGCCCTTGAGCGCGTCAGCATCCTTCGCTGTTTTGTCATCATTGGTCAGAATCGCTTGATTGGCGGCGAAGTACGGATCGGAGAAGTCGATGGCCTCTTCGCGCTCCGGGGTGATGGTCATGGCAGCCGCGGCAACGTCGCATTGATCCTGAGCAAACGAGGCTCCAGCAGTGATCGGTTCGAAGGGGACGTTGACAATCTCCTGCTCGACGCCGAGCTTCTTTGCCACGGCGTCGACGATGTCGACATCGAAGCCGACGACCTTTCCGTCTTTTTCGAACTGGAACGGTTGATACGACAGGTGGGTGCAGGTAGTCAGCTGGCCTTCTTTGACAAGGGGCACGCCGCCCTCGGCGGTCGCTGCCGGTTCCGAATCGTCGCCGCCGCTGCACGCGGACAGGGCAAGCATGGCGCCGATGGCCACCGTGGCCATAGTCAAGCGTCGTTTCATTGTTCCTCCAGAAGAGTCGGTGACATCGATGTCACGTAACAGGTGTCGCTGCCCAACCGAAGTTCTGAGCAACGTCTGAAAGAGATCGTACAGTGTTATAAGTCACACACGTGACTACCCTGAGCCCACTGCGTCGGTCGTTGCCAAATCGTAGTGTTGAGTCTCATTGTGGGGGCACTTGCCCGGAGAACTCGTCAGTCCTCGGCTTTGACCAGGTCCGAGTGGAGATGGTGGGTCATCACGACACCCACTGCGGCCATGGAGAAGTCGACGGACAGGCGGTCGTCCGTGATTCGGTAGGTCCGTGCGGTTGCCTCTACGGTCTTCGCCGAGGTGCTCACGAGAAGCTGTGGGGACCGGAGGTCGAGGAAGAGCCCGCCCTCAACGGCCGACAGAGTGCCTTCGGCCAGTTCGGCATGACCGGTCGGTTGGGCCAGAACGAATTCGACGGTCGTTGCAGTGGGGCTGCGCAGGAATCCCGTTTCCATGTGCATGGGCTTGCCCTCGGGCGACCAGGTGCGCTGTTGGTAGACCAGGAAGGGTTTGGCGACGTCGCTGAACACCAGTTCTTCGCTGTAGCTGAAGGCGTCGATCGTCGGGTAGTGCCCCGATCCGGTGCCTCGCCAGGTGCCGATCAACGGCCGCAGCTGCGGTGGAAGTGCCATGGTCATCCTCCCTGGTCCGGTTGTCCTCATCCTGATCCTAGGGCATGTTCTGATTCCTGAGGAGTCCGAGCCTTCGCCTATTCGACGGTGACGCCGGTGATGGTCACTGCTTCCTTGGGGGCGCCATCGCTGGCACCGGATTCTGTGCCCTTGGCCGCGATGTCGGCAACGGACTTCGTGCTGGCTGCGTCGAGTGATCCGAACACGGTGTAGTCCGGCGGCAGCGAGCTGTCGTCATAGACGACGAAGAACTGCGATCCATTCGTATCGGGGCCGGCGTTGGCCATTGCTAATGTGCCGGCCGGGTACTTCTCGGAGCCGTCGACCTCATCGGCGAAGGTGTAGCCGGGTCCGCCGCTGCCAGTGCCCGATGGGTCACCGCATTGGAGGACGAAGATGCCCTCGGTGGTCAGTCGGTGGCAGTCGGTGTCATCGAAGTACTTCTGATCAGCCAAGGACAGGAAGCTATTCACGGTACAGGGTGCGCCGTCGGCATCGAGGCTTACGGACAGATCACCAGCAGTCGTTGACACTGTGGCAGCGACCTTGCCGCTGGTCTGAGGAGACTCCTTGGGAGGCTCGACGTCCTTCGCCGCTGGTGCGGAATCGGCCGGGTATTGGCAGGCGGAAGAGCCGGCCGATTCCGATGCTCCGGCGTTCGAGCCCGCTGAATCGTCAGCGGACTCAGCAGATCCGCACGCGGTCAGGGCCAGCAGCGCGAGGACGGCCAAGACGGCGAGGACCGCCACTGCCGACACGGGACGATGGGTGAGGGCTCGATAGCGGTGCCGCGCAGGGTGATCCATGCCCCCATCGTATTTCGTCGACGGAGAATGGTCACCATCGGATGGTCTTTGCCGAGGAGCGTGTTCGATTGTGCCTGTGTTTCGCGAAGGCTGCTGGGCCTCAGACCTCGACTGCGTTCCGGCCCGAGGTTTCCGAGGTGCCGCCTCGGCGGAGGACGATCGCGATGATGAGCACGATGAGGCCGGCCAGGCACAGGCCGACTCCCACCCAGGCGGGGGCGCGGTAACCCAGGCCCGCAGTGATGACGATGCCACCGAGCCAGGCGCCGAGGGCATTGGCGAGGTTGAATGCGGCATGGTTCATTGCCGCCGACAGACTCGGTGCGTCGTGGGAGTCGCGCAGCAGACGCATCTGCAGCGAGGTCGTGATCATCGACCCGGCGATGCCGATGAAGAAGAGCGCGATGATCGCAACGGCCGCGATATGGGTGAAGGCACCAAAGGTGGAGAGCACGAGGGCGGAGAGGATCATGCCGCCGATGCCCGAGCGTTCGATGGATTTGTCGACCAGCGGTCCCGCGATGAGGGAACCGGCGGTCATGCCGAGACCGTAGACGGCCAGCACCCAGGGGATCGCGGTCTCGGGTACGCCGGCAATGTCGGTCATGGTCGGGGCGATGTAGGTGTAGACGGCGAACATGCCGCCGAAGCCCACGGAGCCTGCGACGAGGGTGAGGATGATCTGCGGACGTGCCAGGGCCCGCATCTCGCCGCGGGCTGACGGGGCAGCTCCGAGCTTCACTCGGGGCACGCCGACCGCGACCATGATGACGGTGAGGATCCCGAGCGCGGCGACCAATGCATAAGCGCTGCGCCAGCCGAGCAGGTTGCCCAGTGCCGTGGCGATGGGGACGCCGACGATGTTCGCGATCGTCAGCCCCAGCATGACGCGTGCCATCGCTCGACCGCGACGGTTCGGGGGCGCGAGCGATGAGGCGACGATGGCGCCGATGCCCAGGTAGGCGCCGTGAGGAAGTCCGCTGGCGAAGCGGGCGATGTTGAACAGGGTGGCGTCGGGGGCGAGCATCGAGGCGACATTGCCGAGTGCGAAGAATCCCATGAGGCACAGCAGCAGGTTCTTGCGATCCATGTGCGCGGCGATCGTGGTGATCAGTGGTGCGCCGACGACGACGCCGATGGCGTAGAACGACACGGCGTGGCCCGCCTGGGGCACGGTGATGCCGAGCTCGCGGGCGATGTGGGGCAGCAGACCCATGGTGGCGAACTCGGTGACACCGATTGCGAATGCGCCGATCGCCAGGGCGAAGACGGCGAATTTGTAGACTCGGCGTGGCACCGGAGCGTCGCTCATGGAGTCCCTTCGTAGGGGATGAAAGATTGGGACCGCGGAGAAGCCCGATGTTGGAGCTGCGACCGGGCTATTGACCGCGACCGGTCAAGCCTATTGCTCATCGACGGCAACCGGTAGCCCCGCAGTCTCAATGTGACGATTCGTACAGCGCCCGCAGGATCGGTGAGTCACTCATGTGGCGTCAGCCTTCCTCATCTATCTCCCTCAGTGCCTGCGAGGCCACCGAGAACGCCGTATTCGCACTCGGCACCGAGCAGTAGATGGCCGATTGCAACAGGACTTCCTTGATCTCGTCACGGCTGAGGCCGTTGCGCACAGCGGCCTTGACGTGCATTGCGAGTTCGGCCTCGTGACCGCCGGCGATCATTGCGGTCAGCGTGATCGCCGATCGCATGCGCTTCTCGAGGCCCGGACGGGTCCAGATCTCGCCCCAGGCATAGCGGGTGATGAGGTCCTGGAAGTCGGCAGTGAAGTCATCGACCTTCGCATTCGCCCGGTCGACGTGGGCGTCGGAGAGGACCTGTCGGCGCACCGTCATGCCCGCGTCGTGGACCTCGTCTCGACTGGCGTCGCGTGGACCGGAGGCGGTGGGCAGATCCGCCGAGGCGGCGCCCGAGTCCGGCTCGCCCGTGCCCTTGCCACCCAAGGCGTTTCCACCCATGAAGTCACGCAGCAGTCCCGCGGTGACCGCGGGGGCTTCGGCCGGCACGAGGTGGGCGGCGCCCTCGATGACCTCGAGCAGGGCGCCCGAGACTCCGTTGGCGATCTCCACCAGTTTGGTCGGCGGGGTCGGCTGATCCTCTGACCCCGCAACGGCGAGGACCGGCAGAGTGATCTCCGGCAGTCGCGAGCGAACGTCGAAGGTTGCCAGGGCGTGGCAGAGCGCAGCATAGGAGAACCGATCGGCATCCTGGAGCGAATGCAGCAGTGCAGCCGATGCCTCGGGTTCGCGATCTATGAAGCCCTCCCCGAACCAGCGCTGGGCCGAACCGATGACCTGCGTCGGCGTGCCCGAGGTCGCGACGACCTCCGCACGCTCCTCCCAAGCATTGGCCTCACCGATCTTCGCCCCGGTGCAGAACACCGCGGCGCGATCGAAGCGATCGCCATGATCGAGGGCCAGCTGGAGTGCGATGGCTGCGCCGATCGAGTCGCCGGCCAGCACAATTCGGGCATCGTCTCGGTCACTGGACCCGATCACGTCGGGCAGCACGCGGTCGATGGTGGCCAGGACCGCCTCGGCGAGATCGCTCATCGTCAGCCGTGGGACCTCGGACGTCCCCGCGGGGACGTCGATCGGTGCCGAACGGCCGTGGCCGGGCAGATCGATGCCGATGACCGTCGTCTCCGGAGCCACACCGACGAGGTGAGTCGCCGCCGACTGCCACAGCGCGCTCACCGATGTGCCCAGCGAGGGGAGGACGACGAGGACTCGAGCGTACGAGTGGACGGGGACAGTCGGAGCGGCGAGGACGGTTGCGGTGAGTTCCACGTCAGGTCACTTTCTGGCGGTGTTGGGAAGGAGGCCCGGCGATACGGGCTCGGGTCCGTTGATGGTGGCGATGATGGCCAGGCGGATGTCTTCGGCATCGCCGAGGTAGTTCTCCGGAGAGAAGAACCCATCCAAGTCGATGTCGGCAGTGCTGCCTTGACCGTCTGTGCCTTCCTGGCTCACGGGGTGCTGGTCCAGCGCCGTCTTGAGCGCAGCCGCTGGGTCACCGCCGTCGGCGATGACCTCCTGTATCTCCGCCTTCGTCAGACGTTCGCCGAAGGAGATGCTGAGTCTCTCAGCGAAGATGCCGGGACTGGCAGCGTTGACGTTGTTTCGCATTGCTTCGGGGTTGACGCTGAGGCCCTCGATCATCCTCTGGAGCATGCTGAGGGAGGACACGGCCAGGCCCATGAGCTCGGACAGTGCCGGCCATTCGGCGTGCCAGGCACCGTCGGAGCGCTCTTCGATCGCTTCTGCTGCGGTCGACGTCAGCGTTGCCATGAGCCCGGGAACGCGCATGCCGTTGCGGTGGAGGAGCACCGCCAAGGTGGGGTTGAGCTTCTGGGGCATCGCCGAAGAGCCACCGGTTGACGCCAGGGCCATTTCGCCCACCTCGGGGCGAGTTCCGATGAGCACATCACGGGCGATCGAGGCGCCCACGGTCACGCATTGGGTGAGGTGGGAGGCCCAGTTGAGGACCCGGACGCGGTCCGTATGCCAGGGCACGGGGATGCTGGCGAGTGCGGCGTCGGGTCCGCGCAGCTGCACGTGGAACTCACGCAGCAGCGTCTCGGTCGCAGCCCCGGCGAACTCCCGAATCGCGGCCCTGGTTCCGGCCGCGCCCCCGACCTGGACATAGTCGATGCGCGGAGTGAGGCTCTGGACCTCCTGGACTTCTGCCGCCCAGGCCGCAACCTTGAGCCCGAAGGTCGTCGGCAGCGCTGGTTGGGTCAGCGTGCGGGCCAGACAGATGGTCGAGGCGTGGGCGTCGGAGAGATCGACGAGCAACTCGGCGATGACGTCGAGCCGCGCATGGGTCTGGCGAGCGACACGGGACATGAGCAGCCCGAGGGCAGAGTCCATGACGTCCTGACTGGTCAGGCCCTTGTGCAGTGCACGGGAGGCGTCATGTCCGAGCCGCGATCGGACCGCTTGGAGGAAGGGGATGACCGGGTTGCCGCCCGGTTCGGAGCCTGCGGCCAGAGCCTCGAGTTCGGAGGTGTCGGCCAGCAGCGACCGGCTGGTCGCTTCGATCCCGGTCACCGCCTCGGTGCGGGCATGTGCGGAGATCAGTCCGGCATGCGCCTGAGCATTGACCCATGCGGACTCCACGTCGCCGAGCGCGGACACGAGTGCGACGTCGTCGATGGCCTCGGCGCCTCGCAGATCGCCCGGGGCGAACAGCAGGCGCGTATGGGCAGCGGTGTCAGTCATTGTGTGGTCCTCTCCAACGGCGATTGTCGCATTCGACGACGGGGCTGTGCCGCGATATCTCGAGTCTTCGTGGCTGGTTTCAGGCCTCGTGACCGGGGAACCGCAGGAACGGAGTCTCGTCCTCACCCTGCAACCGTATGTCGAAACGCAGTGATCCGTCAGCCCCACGAGTCGCGATGAGCCGATTTCTGTCGTCCGGTTCGAGGGAGGACAGCAGGGGATCGGCTGCGAGTGCCTTGGTGTCCTCGGGGAGATAGACCCTGGTGAAGAGCCTGTTCAACAGCCCACGGGCGAAGATGACGACACTGATGAACGGTGCCTTGCCTGCCTCGCTGGCGCCGGGGTTGACTGTCGAGAAGACGAAGCGCCCCTCTGGATCGGCGGCGTTGCGACCGAAACCGGTGAAGGTGAAGCCGTCACGGCGCAGGGAGCCGTTCGCACGGGAGATCACGCCGTTGTCATCGGGCTGCCAGATCTCGAGGATCGCATCGGGAACGGGAGTTCCGGCTCCGTCGTAGACGAATCCATGCAGCTGTACGGCACTGGCCGTGCCCGGGGGAACGAGTTCGTTGTCGCCAGGCCACGGCAGCGCATAGCCGTAGAACGGCCCGACGGTCTGGCCCGGTGTCGCGGTGAGATCGGTGGTGGAGCTTGGCTCAGTCATCGTCCTCTTCTTCCATCCAGGTGCGGTTGCCACCGGTGAGCACGATGTCCCAGTTGTAGCCCATGAGGAATTCGTGTTCGGTGATGTCGTGGTTGTAAGTCGCGACGAGACGGTCGCGGGCCTTTGGATCCGTGATCGACTGATAGATCGGGTCGAGTGCGAACAGCGGATCGTTCGGGAAGTACATCTGGGTGATCATGCGCTGGGTGAATTCGGAGCCGAAGAGCGAGAAGTGGATGTGCGCCGGCCGCCACGCATTGTGGTGGTTCTTCCACGGGTAGGGTCCCGGCTTGATCGTCGTGAACGAGTACGAGCCGTCCTCACCGGTCAGGGTGCGTCCGACGCCCGTGAAGTTCGGGTCGATCGGCGCCGGGTGCTGGTCACGCTTGTGGATGTAGCGTCCGGCGGAATTGGCCTGCCAGATCTCAACGAGCTGGTTGCGCACGGGTCGACCGCTGCCGTCGAGGACACGACCCGTGACCTTGATGCGCTCGCCGATCGGTTCGCCGCCGGCCTGAAGCGTGAGATCGGACTCGAGGTTCGCTAAGTCGCGGTGGCCGAAGGCGGGGGAGCAGAGCTCGATGGTCTCCGGGTCAGTGTGCCGGAGGTCCTTCGTCGGGTGGCGCAGCAGTGACGAGCGGTAGGGCGGGTAGTTCAGTCGTGGCTGCGTCTCGGGGGACTTGCCGGCGGCGACGGTGCCAGCATGATCGGCGTGGATCGCGTCGATCTCGGCAGACAGCGTGGCCTGCGATTCGGCGGCATCGTCCGGGCCGGAGCGCTTCTGTGCACCCATTGTCGAACCTTTCTCTCTGCAGTCTGCACATTCGTGGCAGTCTGAATATTCGTAGATATCAGTGGTCCCCGCTTCGTCGGGGGAACATCACCTCAGCCCTTCGGCCACCCCGTGTAGCACTCGGCGAGGTAGCGTCTGCCGTGCTCGGATTCGAGGATCGAATTGAGCTCGCCGAGGCTGCGCCGAGCTTCGAAGTCATCCTGGCTGGGATCCGAGTGGAGCATCCGGGTCATCTGGTAGGAGAAGTTCTGCGCCTTCCACACGCGTTTCGTCGCGGTCTGCGAATACCCGGCCAGCGCCTCGGCGTCGGAGTCCCGCAGGGCCGAGATCAGTGCCGGGGCGAGCAGGGACACGTCGGCGAAGGCGAGGTTGAGGCCCTTCGCGCCGGTCGGTGGGACCGTGTGCGCACTGTCGCCGGCGAGGAACAGGGAACCGTGCTGCATCGGCTCGGTCACGGCAGACCGGAAGGGCAGGATGTTCTTGTCGATGATCGGTCCGGTCTTCAGTTCAAAGCCATCGGGTCCGTCGACCCGGGCCTGCAGCTCTGACCAGATGCGCTCATCCGACCACTCGGCCACCTCGGTGTCGGGGGAGGTCTGGAAGTACATGCGCTGGACGGACTCGCTGCGCTGGGAGATCAGCGCGAAACCGCGTTCGGAGCGGGAGTAGATGAGGACTTCGTGACTGGGCGGGGCCTCGCAGAGGATGCCGAACCAGGCGAAGGGGTATTCGTGGAAGAACCGCTGCTTGGTGTCGGCCGGGATCATGGCTCGGCTGGGTCCGCGAGATCCGTCGGCACCGACGACGTAACGAGCCTCGACTCTCAGTTCCTCACCGTCTTCGGTCGTTGCAGATACCCAGGGACGCTCGGTCTCGATATCGCCGAGGCGGGTGTCAGTGACCGAGTAGAAGGTGGGGCGTCCGGTGCGGGACCGGGCTGCGGAGAGGTCGACGAAGATTTCGTTCTGCGGGTAGAGCCACACGGATTCACCGACCAGGTCCGGGAAGTCGAGGGAGTGGCTGATGCCGTCGACGCGGATGTCGATTCCGTCGTGCCGGTGACCGGCGGTGTGCACGCGCGATTCGATGCCCTCGGCCTCGAGCATGCGCACGGAACCGGCTTCGAGAATGCCGGCCCGGTGGGTATGGGCGATGTCCTCGCGGCTGCGATTGTCGATGACGACTGAGTCGATGCCCGCATTATGGAGCATGTGGGCCAGCAGCAGTCCTGCTGGGCCCGCTCCGACGATCGCGACGTCGGTCTGTAGTTCTGGCACCTGGGCCTCCTTGCCGTATTCGTCCCCTCAGTGTGCCCCTGATCACTGACACAAGGCGAGACAATTTTCAATGAACGAGAATGTGACGCTTGGTGACGGCGCGGCTGAGCAATGTTGACGAATACATGGATTGTTGAGCAGAATGGAATCTATTCTTCTCCGTGCGTACCTAGTATCTGACATTCGTTGATCGCATGAACAGAATTTAGCTCAACAGTTGAATCGGCACCTTGAAGAATGATCATGGCAGTCACCCGCCTCTCAAGCAGAAAGCTCATGAATGATCATCACAGGACTGATCGTCGGCCTGGCACTCGGGTTCGTTCTCCAGCGAGGACGATTCTGCGTGACCGGAGCCTTCCGGGATCTCACTCTGACCGGGAACACACGCTGGTTCTCGGCGCTCATCCTCCTCATCGCCGTGCATTCGATCGGACTCTTCGGGCTCAATGCCCTCGGCATCATCACTCTGGAGACCTCGCCGTTCCCATGGTTGGCCTCCATCATCGGCGGCCTCATCTTCGGCTTCGCCATCGTGCTCGCCGGCGGCTGTGCCACCGGCACCTACTACCGGGCGGGCGAGGGTCTGGTCGGCAGCTGGTTCGCCCTGATCTTCTACGCGCTGTCCTCTGCGGTGATGAAGAACGGACCGGCCACCTCGGCGACCGAGGGGCTGCGCTCGATCACCTTGGACAGCGGAACACTCCAGGCCTCAACAGGCCTGAGCCCGTGGGTCTTCGTCGCAATCCTCACTGCTGTGGCAATCGTGGTCACCGTTCACCACAATCGGAGCACCGCCACCCCGGTCGCGACTCTGCCTCCAAGGAAGAAGGGGCTGGCCCACATTCTCACGGAGAAGCGCTGGAATCCGTTCGCCACGGCCGTGGTCATCGGCGTCATTGCCACGATCGCCTGGCCGTTGTCGGCGGCAACAGGGCGCAACTCCGGTCTGGGGATCACAACCCCCTCGGCGAACCTGACGGGTTACCTGGCGACCGGCGATGTGGAGCTCATCGACTGGGGTGTCATGCTCGTCATCGGCATCCTGCTCGGGTCGTTCATCGCGGCGAAGGCTTCGGGCGAATTCCGGATCCGGGTCCCCGATCAGGCCACCGTGGTCAAGTCCATCCTCGGTGGAATCGGCATGGGCGTCGGTGCCGCAATCGCCGGTGGCTGCACCGTCGGCAATTCCATGGTCTCGACCGCGCAGTTCGAGTATCAGGGCTGGGTTGCGACGTTCTTCATGATCGTCGGGGCGGGAGTCGCCGCGAAGCTCACCATCAAATCAGGAACGCGGACAGGTGTCGCGCGACCCGTAGAAAGCAGGAGTGTATGAGACAGGTACTGGAAACCAATGGACTCGTCTGCCCGTTCCCCTTGGTTGAGGCCAAGGATGCGATCGGCGAACTGAACGGCGGCGATGAGCTCGTCATCAATTTCGACTGCACCCAGGCCACCGAGGCGATTCCCCAGTGGGCGGCCGAGAACGGCTACCCCGTGACCCACTTCGATCGCACCGGTGACGCGAGTTGGACGATCACTGTGCAGAAGGCCTGATTCGTCCCGCACTCGGCTTCAGAGGCGGACGATGGTCTCGTCCCCGTTGACCACCGACAGGCGCATGGCTGTGCTCTGTTCGATGAGGGACCAGCCCTTGTGGTCGAGGCCCGAAGAGCTGACGACCGTCGCTCCGTCATCGAACCGCTGCCAGCTCATGCGGTAGTAGTGGTCCTTGTGGTCGAGAGGCAGTTCCCCGTCGGTGCCCGAGGTGTCGAAATTCTGATACGGAATCGGTGTGCCGGCGGTGTCGTGGACGACGATCAGCTCCTCGGCGGTGAGGACGAGCAGATTGATCCCGGGATGGTCGAAGTCGCTTCGGATCATCCGGACCGTGGCAACCGTGGCATTGAGGAGGTCGTCTCCCTCCGCGACACGACGCAGGATGAGGGCGAACATGATGGCACTGTCGGTCGAGCCGCCGATGCGTTCGATCTCCGTCTCGCTGGCGTACTCGCGCAGCCGCTCAATCGGATGGATGGAACCGTTGTGTGCAAAGGCGATGTTGTCTGCCAGGAAAGGGTGGGTGTTCTCAACGAGGTCGATCCCCATCGTCGCCATTCGCAGGTGCGCGATCCTGCCTGCTGAGGGTCTCTGGGTCAGGACCTCGGTGAGATGCTCGTCATCGGCGCCTTCGTGTGGTGTCCGATACCGCTCGAGTTGGCCTCCACGTGAGATGGTGTCCTCCTCAGCTGGAGTGTTCGTGCCGGTGTCGAATTTCCCGGATGTCGTTCCCTGGGGACGGGCGGAGTCGAACGAATCGATCGTCGGCCGGATCCAGGCAGTGCCCCAGCCGTCAGCATGGAGACGGCCAAGATTTTGCCATTGACGACACTCTTCGGCACCGATGAGATCGGCCGTGGTCACGGCTTCCGGTGAAATATAGCCGAGCAGTCTGCACATCGTTCGCCGTGTCCTTCTGTGAGATTCGCCGAGGGGGCACTGAATTTCAGGCTACTCCCTATCACTTGAGTTTCGCGCTGACTAGACTTGAATCATGAAGATCACGGTGCTCGAGGGAGATATCACCGAGGCTTCCGTGGATGTGATCGTCAACGCCGCCAACTCAAGTCTGCTGGGCGGAGGGGGCGTCGACGGCGCGATCCACAAGGCGGCCGGGCCGGAACTGCTCGAGGCCTGTCGCGAGATTCGTCGCACCAGCCACCCGCGCGGGCTTCCCGCGGGTCAGGCCGTCGCAACAGCGGCCGGAGCGCTCGAAGCCACATGGGTCATCCACACCGTCGGCCCGAATCGGCACCGGGGAGAGGCCGACCCTGAGGTCCTCGAATCCTGCTTCGAATCGAGCCTCAACCTGGCCGAGGAGATCGGTGCCACCTCGGTGGCTTTCCCGGCCATCGGCGGGGGAGTCTACGGCTGGTCGGCCAGGGACGTCGCCGAGGCGGCCCACGCGGTCATCGTCGATGGCCGGCAGCGCGGTCGCTGGGAGCAGATCGCCGAGGTGGTCTTCGTCCTCTTCAACGATTCGATGACGAGTGTGTTCTGCCAGGTCTTCGACCACGACCAATGGTGAGAGGGAAAAAGATGAAGGTTCGCAGCGTTATCCCCGATATCGAGGTGACCGACATCGAGGCCGCTCGCGGTTTCTATCAGGACTTCCTCGGCCTCGGCGAGGAGGAGTTCAATCTCGGCTGGGTGGCCAGGTTCACCGAGCCTGAGTCCAGGGCTGCCGTGCAGGTGGTCACCGAGGATGAGACCAGCCCAGCGAATCCTGTGCTCTCGCTCAAGGTGGACGACATCGATGCCGCCTACGTTGAGGCGAAGGCCAGCGGCTTCGACATCGTCCATCCGCTCACCGACGAGGGGTGGGGCGTGACGCGCTTCTTCGTCCGCGACCCCGATGGCAACGTCGTCAACATCACCGCGCACAGAGTCACCGAAGATGGGGAATGAGGCACAGGCCCGGCCTTCACTGTCAGAGTTCGAGCCCCGCTGAGAACCCTCGGGAGTATGCTTCGAGGAGATCTTCAGCAAACGGGGTCCGCATATTTCGGATCAGCGTCGAGCGCTGCGCTTGGTCCCGGATGATATTGAGCACGACCCTGCCATCATGTGGTGTGAAGGGCTCGGCAGCGATGCGAGCATAGTGGTAGCTGGCCGCCGAAATGATATCGGCATCAGTTGCGTCGAGGGCGTCATCGTCATTCCAGACTTCATCGTCGAAAGGGCTTTCGGACAATGCGCTGAGGATGACGGCGCTCACTCCAGGCGAGAATCTTGAGGGCGGTCAGAGCAGCCGGGGATGCATCGTAGACTTCGGTGCCTTTCGGCAGACGTACGAGAACGGAGGTTGAGTGCGCTTCTCGGATGCCTGTGACATCGAGGCGGCACCGATGACGAACATTTCTGTGCCTGACTTCCCGCACACGTCTGCCAATTCGGCAAGAACCTCTTCGGGGACGGGGATGTCGGTGTGGCCGGTGAGATCGAGCATCACTCGTCCCCGAAGTATTCGGTACGGATTTCGTCGATGTGTGGGTCGTCCTCGAGCAGCAGGTCGGCTCGTACGAGGAGTCGGGGTGCCGTTTGGTTGAAGGTCGGCACAGGGGAGAACTTCCAGAATGCCGGTCGAACGCGAATCAAGCCGTCGTCGGCCCGGCGTAGGCGTCCCTCCTGGATGAGTTCCCGCCGGGCACGTGTGTCGCCGTCGAAGTGGATCAGCACAGAGGCAGGTCGGATTGGTGCGCCGAGGCGGGCGGCCGCTGCTTCGGAACCCAACAGTGCGTTCGGGGGGAGAGACGCTTCAAGCAGCTCTGCGGGAGTCCTCCAGACGGTACTGGTGAAGCGTTCCTCAGGCCAGATGCTGGGCTGCATGGCAGTGTAGGCGGAGATCCATTCGCGCTCCAATGCTGAGGCTCGCGGGAGCTGGTTATGTTTCCCCTGCAGCATTGAGGGAGTGCGCTCGCGCAGAGCGCGGACGACGCGATTGACAGTTCCCAAGGAAGCTCCGGAGCTCGCCGCCAGAGAACGCTGGGAGGGTGTGATGCCGAAGTGCTCATTGGCAGTCAGAAGGGAGTATGTCACTGGCAGGCCCGCACGGGTAAACGGGGCTGCAGTGGCGACAGGAATGGTACCGGAACTGCGCTTGCCCGTGATCTCGATGATCAGTCCGTCTGCACGCAGTGAAGCATTTCCCGCTGCGTCCGCGTATCCGCCCCAACCGTGGTCTTTGAGTTGCAGTGCGCGAGTGGGGGCGACCTGCTCCGAGATGAGGATCGTTTTCCGGTCGTGAGGAAGCATTGCCACATCGGCCTTTGTGACAGTCGTGCTGGCCAGTGCCTGGAATTCGTGCCGCCTGCCTTCGGCACTGATCACGAGAGTGCCGGAGACGGCTCGCCCGTCCTCATCTGAGTGGCTCGTCCATTCGGCGTGCGCACCGAGTTCGCCGAGGTGGCTGATTGCTCGCCCGACGAACTCTGGGGTGCGGTGATCCGAATGTTCAAGTTTTCTCATATGTTCAGAATAATTGAACATCGACAATAATTGAACGCCTGGCGACGCGAGAGGAGACCCCTTCGGCAACAGAACCGCGGGTCGAGGCCACCTCTGTCGACGCGGGGCCGCGCATACAAAGACGGATCGGGCGATAATGAGGGACACCAGTCCACATACTCGAGGGGGAGCAATGGGAAGAGTCACGTGGGGGTTCACAAGTTCGCTCGACGGGTTCATCACCGGCCCGGATCACGATATGTCCTGGATGTCCGGCCTCGGCTCACTGGCAGACGGCACGGTCGAGAACCTCGCGTCGAGGGTCGCCGTCATCATCTCCGGCCGCCGCGGCTATGACGCGGCCAAGGCCCAGGCCGACGAACGCGACGAGCTGACCTCCGAGGCCTACGGGGGAGCGTGGTCGGGCACCGAGTTCATCCTCACCCACCGTCCCGAGGAGCTCGCCGACGATCCGAACGTCACCGCCATGAACTGCTCCATCGCCGAGGCGGTCGACCGGGCCCAGCCCATCGCCGGTGATCGCGATATCCAGATCATCAGCGCCGACATCGCCCGGCAGGCTCTCGAAGTCGATCTCATCGACGAGATGCAGGTCTTCGTCGCCCCGGTCTTCCTCGGTGACGGCACCAGGATCTTCGATGTTCCCGGCGGCAGGCGCATCGTTTGGGAACTCGTCGAGATCGATGAGGCGAACAGGGAGGCCTTCGTGCGCACCTATCGTCCGAAGCGATAGGTCTCATTCCTGCCGTGAGCTCAGCTCCCACAGAATGCGCAGTGCTTCCTCATCGAAATCCTCGCCGGCAGTGCTGCTGGGATCGCTGTCGTGGACCTCGGCGTGCAGCTGCTCCATCCGGCGATCGAGCTGGCTGGCCACCTCGGCGGTCTGGGTGAGCTCCTCGATGAGCCGCTCCGGAACTTCACCCGAGAATTTGTAGTGGATCTTGTGCTCGAGGCTGGCCCAGAAGTCCATGGCGATGGTGCGGATCTGGACTTCGCAGATCACCGGTGTCGGGCCCCCATTGAGGAAGACGGGCACTTCGAGGATCGCATGGAGGCTCTTGTAGCCATTGGGCTTCGGGTTGGCGATGTAGTCCTTGATCTCCACGATCCGAACATCATTCTGCGAGGTCAGCATGTCGAGCACGTGATAGGTATCGGCGATGAAGCTGCAGGTGATGCGGATACCCGCGATGTCGGTGATCTTCGAGCGGATCGTCGCGACGTCGAGTGGAAGCTGCCGGCGATTGACCTTCTCGAGCAGGCTCTGCGGCGACTTCACCCTCGAGGTGATGTGCTCGATCGGATTGTAGCTGTGCGTGTGGAAGGACTCTTCACGCAGAATCGAGATCTTGGTCAGCAGCTCGTCGATGACGAAGCGATGCTGCATGAGCAGCAACGAGAAATCGTGCCGCAGGGATCGCACGCTCGCCACCTGATTCGGCGTCAACGCCATGTCTGGGAGCTGTTGTCGTTCGGTCATGATTCTCCAGTGTCTGGGTGTCCTGTGTCAGTGTATCCGCGGCGCTTCTCTGTCCTATGTCAGCCCTGCGGCCTATTGTTGGATCATGTGCAGGAACATCAGAACCCTTCATAATTTCGAACCCCACGCCACCTCGGACGAAGTGCATGCCGCGGCAGTGCAGTACGTGGCCAAGATCGCGGGCACGACGAAGCCGTCCCACGCCAACGCCGAGGCCTTCGAAGCGGCCGTCGAAGAGGTCGCTCACACGACTCAGCATCTTCTCAACGCGTTGGTGACCACTGCACCGGCGAAGAATCGTGAGGTCGAGGCCGAGAAGCGACGAGCCAGATACGCGGCACGAGCCTGACTCAATCAGTCCACCACGGTCGTCCCCCGAGCCTCGAGATCCTTCGTGATCCCCGCCGAGGCGGTGCGCAGGGCCTGCATGATCGCCGGCACTCCGATGTGGTGCTCGGAGTCGACGACGACGCCGAGGCTGGCGATCGTCAGCCCGTTGCCGTCGAAGACGGGCACCGCGATTCCGGTGGTGCCGTCATCGATATGACCGGCAAGCTCTGCGAAGCGATAGGTCCGGATCGTCGTCAGCATCGTCCGCAGCACAGCCGGATCGGTCGTCGTCTTCTCGGTGATCGCGGCGAGCGGTCCGCGCAGGTAGGCCTCTCGCACGTGCTTCGGAGCGTGCGCGAGCAGCACCAATCCGCACGATGAGGCATGGGCAGGAAGTCTCCCGGCTGTCTTCGAGCGGTGGATGACCGCTGCCGGCTTCGACATCCTCTCGATGATGAGGACCTCGCGTTCGCGCAGGATGCCCAGCTGGGTGTTCTCGCCGACGAAGTCATGAACCGCGCTCATATGGGGTCTGGCCACGGTCGCGAGATCGACGGCGTCGGAGGCCCGATTCGACAGCTCCCACATTCCCACGCCGATCCTGATTCGACCGTTGGGGTCGCGCTGGAGCAGATTATGCCGCATCATATCGTTGATCAGTCGGTATGCCGTGGACTTCGGCAATCCCGCTCGCTCGGACAGCTCGTCGGTGCTTAAGCTCGGATGATCGGGCTCGAACGAGCCGAGGACCCGGACCAGCCGATCGATCATGGAATCGCCCGATAGAGAGTTCGCCATGACCGCAATCGTAGCCATAGAGTGCTCGTATTCTCAATCAATGGATCACCGATGGCTCCCCGTGGTCTGCATCACTATTGTGGCCGATTAGGGTGGCAGTCGCGTGCATCACCCGCGCCTGAAAAGGCCGACCTCGAAGGAGCGGCAGCCAAGCACCTGATCGCCCCTCATCGAAGTCAACACAGTCAAGACCCGACCAGAGCAGGAATAGGGGAGAACGACATGAGCGAGAACAGTTTCCTAGGCACCCAGTGGCACGGCAAGATCTTCACGGGGGCATGGACGAACGGTGCAGACGAGCCCTATGACGTCATCGAACCCGCAACAGGTCAGTCGCTGGGACGCTTGGGCGCTGCGAACGCCGATGACGTGAACGCCGCCGCCACCCGTGCCGCGGCCGCCCAGAAGGAATGGGCGAAGACGCCGCCTGCCGAGCGCGCAGCCGTCCTCCGCCGGGCCGGCGCACTGTGGGCCGAGCACGCCGAGGAGATCTCGGACTGGATCATCCGTGAATCGGGCGGGATTTCTGCCAAGGCAGGTCTCGAAGTCAGCTCTGCTGAGCAGATCTGCTACGAATCCTCCGGCCTGCCCAGCCACCCCAAGGGCCAGGTCCTGACCTCGAACGAACCCCGCTGGTCATTCTCTCGCCGGGTGCCCGCCGGAGTCGTCTCCGTCATCGCACCCTTCAACTTCCCACTCATCCTCTCGATCCGCTCGGTCGCCCCGGCACTCGCGCTGGGCAATGCGGTCCTGCTCAAGCCGGACCCGCGCACCGCGGTCTGCGGTGGGGTGAGCCTGGCCCGGATCTTCGCCGAGGCGGGTCTTCCCGAGGGACTCCTGCAGGTGCTGCCCGGAGGTCGGGAAGCCGGCGAAGCCGTGGTCTCTGCTCCTGAGGTCTCGGTCATCTCCTTCACCGGGTCGACCGCAGCCGGACGCAAGGTCGGCGAAACTGCCGGGCGCCTCCTCAAACGCTGCCACCTGGAACTCGGTGGAAACAACGCACTCGTCGTCCTCCCCGGAGCAGAGGTCGGTCCGGCCACCTCGGCGGGAGCCTTCGGTTCCTGGATGCACCAGGGCCAGATCTGCATGACCACGGGTCGCCACCTCGTCCACGAGTCCATCTACGACGAATACGTCGAACAGCTGGCCGAGCGTGCCAGGAACCTGCCCGTAGGCAACCCCGCCACCGAGGAGGTCGCGCTGGGTCCAATCATCGACGACAACCAGCGGACCCGGATCCGCGACATCATCGACAAGGCGCAGGCCGACGGTGCACGACTCGTCGCCGGAGGAACCGGTGAAGGAGCATTCGTGCCACCGACGGTGTTGGCGGACCTGAGCCCCTCGAACCCGGCCTGGACGCAGGAGATCTTCGGACCTGTAGCGCCTGTGAGCCGCTTCTCGACTCTCGAAGAAGCCGCGGAGCTCGTCAACTCAAGCGTTTACGGGCTGTCCGTGGGCATCCTCGGCGATGTGGGCACGGCCATCGAGCTGGCCGACTTCGTCGACACCGGCAAGATCCACATCAATGAGCAGACCGTCTCCGATGAGGCGAACGTGCCCTTCGGCGGCACGAAGGACTCCGGGAACGGGTCCCGCTTCGGTGGAGCGGAGGCCAACATCGAAGCCTTCACCGAAACCCAGTGGGTGACGATGCGCTCCCAGCTTGCCCCATACCCATTCTGATCCGCTGATTCTGCACCGCCCCGAATTCTGACCGAGCGAACGACCGACCGGAGACACCGATGTCCACACCTGCCGTAGCCCCTGTCACCACCTCTGCCCGAACGGCGGCCACTACCCGCTGGCCGGCGATCCTGTGCTGGCTGGCCGTCGCCCTCGAGGGCTTCGACCTCGTCGTGCTCGGGGCCGTGATCCCCGAGCTTCTGGCGACGAACGCCATCGGCTTCACCACCGAGGCCGCGACGCTCGTGGCGACTCTGAGCCTGGTAGGTGTGGGCCTCGGGGCTGCGGCGGTGGGGCCGATCTCCGACCGCTTCGGGCGTCGCTACACGATCATCGTCTGTGTGCTGATCTTCAGCATCTTCACCCTGCTTGTCGCATTCTCCCCGAACGTCGCACTGTTCACGACCTTCCGGTTCATCGCCGGGCTGGCCTTGGGCGCGGTGATGCCGGGTTGCCTCGCCTACATCAGCGAGCACAACAAGTCGGGTAAGACCGGCAAGGCGACGACGCTGACGATGACCGGCTACCACGCCGGCGCCGTGGCGATCTCTCTGCTCGCCGTCTTCTACTCCCATAACTGGCACCTGCTCTTCATCGCCGGGGGTGTGGCAGGACTCGTCCTCGTCCCGCTGCTGTGGTGGAAGCTGCCCGAATCTCAGGCCTTCGTCGATGCCCGGGCCGCGAAGGACCGTCCCGCCCAAACTGCTGCCGTGGCCCCGAAGACCGGGGTGGCAGGACTGTTCGTGGGCCGGTTCAAACTGGTCACGATCGGCGTCTGGGCAGCAAGCTTCATGGGCCTGCTGCTCGTCTATGGCCTCAACACGTGGCTGCCGAAGATCATGGCCGATGCCGGGTACGAGGTCTCGGATTCCCTCGTCATGCTGTTCGTCATGAATGTCGGTGCCGTCGTCGGCCTCGTCATCGCCGGCTGGCTCGCGGACACGCACGGGACGAAACCGATCGTGCTGCTGTGGTTCATCCTCGCCGCCGTGTTCCTCGCGGCATTGAGCATCCCGATGGCGAGCCAGATCCTGCTCAACATCGCAGTATTCATCACCGGTGTGTTCGTGTTCTCCGCCCAGGTCCTCGTCTACGCCTTCGTATCCGCGATCTACCCGCCCACTGCCCGCGGTACCGCGATCGGCATGGCCTCGGCAGTGGGACGCATCGGTGCCATCGTCGGCCCGTTCATCACCGGCACCCTCGTCACGGCAGGCATCGCCTACCCGTGGGGCTTCTATCTCTTCGCGGTTGTCGCCGTCTTCGGCTTCGCAGCGATGGCGATCGTTCCGAAGGCAGTGGACGCCGCCGGACGATGATTGTCAGGGCTGAGGCCCAGACGAAAGCGAGGGAAGAGAAAGTTGATCTCAAGTTCAGAAATCAACCTTCTCTTCCCTCACAGTCTCAGTCGTCGGCTAGAGTCGCCCTCCCACGCGGCGTCGACGGACGATGAGCATGATGCTCGCACCGACGACGAGCAGCCCGGCCGCAACCGCCATCATCAGCGTCGGATCGACGCCGGTGCGAGGCAGGTCGTCGCCGGCACCGGCATCGCTGTCGTCGCCGGCATCGCTGTCGGCACCGGAGCTGCTGTCGGAAGCGCCGTCGTCGGCCGCTTCTGCATCGTCGCCGTCTGCGCCAGCCGAGGCGCCTTCGCCGCCGTCTGCCCCGCCGTCTGCCCCAGCATTGTCCTCGTCCGAAGCGCCGTCGTCGCTTCCGCCATCATCTGCAGGCTCGAAGAGTCCGACGACGACCGGGTCGTGGTCCGAAGCGCGGAACTGATCCGGAGCGTAGAAGTCGCCTGCGTTGTAGTTGAAGCGACTGTATTCGAGTGCCAGTGCTTCGACCGAGTTGATGTTCCAGACATCGGCGCCGATGATCGCATCGAAGGCACTTGACGGCAGGGCAGCCTGAGCGTCCGAACCGTCCGAACCCGAAACATCCAACGCCAGCACGTGATCGAGACTGCCCGTCCGGGACTGGTAGACATACGTCGACTTGTCCGTCTTCTCGGCTCCGACGTCCTTGAACCCGGCCTCATAGAAGACCTGCATCGGGTCCTCCTGCGTATAGGAGTTGAAGTCGCCGAGCAGGTAGACGAAGTCACTGTCTGCGGCCTTCTGCTGCTCGCTTGCGAACTCGACGAGGGACTTCGCCTGCTTCACGCGATCCGCGTTCGAATTGCCCTGCCCGTCACCACTGTCCTCATTGCCGGGGCCTTCGCCTGAACCCTTGGACTTGAAGTGGTTTGAGATCGTGAGGAAGGTCTTGGCGGCTTCGAGCTCACCGGACTCGTCCCTCGGTGCGAAGGCCTGCGACAGGGGTTCGCGGGCGTTGGAGAACGCAGCCTGATCGTCAAGGATCGTGGAATCGTTCTGCGGAGCCACCTCGGCGGGCTGATAGATCAAGGCCGTGCGGATGACATCTTCATCTGCCGGCACATCTTCGGGGGAAGGGACGAAGTCCCACCTCGTGGTTCCGGCAGCCTCGTTGAGGCGTGAGACCAGAGTTCCCAGCGCAGCATCGCGATCCTCGCCGAAGACCGACGAGTTCTCGATCTCCATGAGAGAGACGACCGAGGCATCGAGCTTGTTGATCGCTGTGACGATCTTGGTCTCCTGCCGCTTGAGGCTCTTGGCATTGGCCGCGCCGCGAGCCTCGCAGCCGCTGCGGACGGTGATGTGGTTGCCCTGGCGGTCATCGTAGTAGCTGCATCCGGAGAGCTGATCGCCGGTGGTGGTGAAGTAGTTGAGGACGTTGAAGCTGGCCAGGCTGACCTGGCCGCCGATGTCCTCGGGGGCCTCGGTGCGGGTGTCGGCGAAGCTGGCAGGCTGGATCGCTTCGGCGTTGTCCCCGGTCAGGCGGGTGGTGGGTTGGAAGCGCCACTTCTCGTGATCGAAGCCGAGCACCACCGGCGAGGTGATTGTGGCCTGAGCGCCGACCCGGACGGGGGCGTCGTTCGAGACGTAGGGCAGGACAGTGTCCTTGTCGTTCTCCAGATAGTTCACGGTGGCACCGTCGTCGAGGACGACCTCTCGACTGAGGTTCTCGGCCTCGATGGCCTTGGCTTCGGCACTTCCCGGTCGGGCCACATCGGTGGGCTGCGGAAGGGTTTTGTCGCCGGTGGCCAGAACCACTTCGCCGTAGGAATTCGTGTTGTAGTTATCGGCCACGGTCAGCTCCCCGCTGGGCTGCAGCAGCATGCCTTCGAGGGCTTCACGTGCGGCAGCCTCGTCGGGGAAGACGTCCTCGACCGGCTTGACCGCCTCGGCGGGCTCATCCACGGCCGTCTTCCCTGTGCCGCTGACTGAGATCTGAGTCTGCCCATAGCGCTCTGACACCTTGCCGGTCAGTTCGAGATGGTCGCCGATGCCGATGTCGGAGACCGTGTCGGGAGAGTAGACGAAGATGCCGTCCGAGGCGCCTGGTGTCTCATCCTCGGCACTGCCTGTGCCCGGTGTCTGCACGTAGTATCCGTTCAGGCCGCCGCTCGGGTAGGCAGCTGTGACGACGCCTTGGGTCTTGACGGTCTCGCCCTGCAGTGGGCTTTCGTCCCCGGTGCCCTGGATCTCGGCGATCGGGGTGACATCCTCGGGGACTGGGGTATCCGGGCCGTCGTCTCCGCTGTCACCGGGCAGCGCATCCGGGGTGGGGGCTGCGGATGTCCAGGTGCCGTCGATGAGTTGGATGGACGCTCCGCCTGAAGCGGTGGCACCGGTGGGTGCGGCCTCTTCGCCGACGACGGCGTCCGGGGTGTGCTTGTTCGACTTGCCCGTCACGCCCATGCCATCGGTGACTCCGCCGATCTGCTCGAAACCGATGAGCACACCGTCATCGTCGATGGCGAAAGCAGACGATCCGTAGCTGCCATCGGCGGCGCTGCCGGACTTCACGGAGTTCGTGATCGCCACATCGACTGCCACAGCACCCGACTCACCGACGGTGGTGCCCTCGGGAACGGTGGTGGTGTTCTCCGCCGCCTGGACACTGCCTCCGCGAGTGACGGACCCGATGGTCCATCCCGAGACGTCAGTGCCGGGATCGGCCGCGATCTCGATGAAGTCGGTCTCGAGCGTATAGCCGATCTCGCTGATGTGCGGATCTTCGGCCGCGAGTGCCGCGGTCGCCGGAGCGACAGGAAGCGTGAGGCCCATCGCCGCGACGAGGCTGAGCGCCGCGCACGATGAGGCCGTCTTGGAGACTGTCATAGGAGCCTTTCGAGTTCTCGGGCACCGCGAGAGATTCCGGTGCAGTCGCATGCACCCTATCCAGCGACAGGGCGTCATCGGTGACGACCTTGTGAACGAGATGTGAACTCTGCGAATGAACGCTGGGTGCACTGGTGGACTCGAGACTACTACACGGTCCGGACACCAAATCAGGACATCGTGACCTGGCTCAGTCCTCCGGGCAGGTGAATACGGTCTCGACCAGCTGGTGATCGGAGGGGAACCGGTTTTGCCGCTGATTGGGAATGTGTTCGCAGCGGCCGCCGACATCGACGAACCCGGGTTCGTCGAGACCTTCAGCGCTGGCGCCGCGGATCACACTGTCGACTATCTGCAGCCCCCTGGAGAAGATGAAGTCGAGGCGGTCGCGCGGTTCGGCGCCGTCGGTGCGTCCCGGCTCCGGCTTCTCCTCGTGCCCGGCATGGGTGAGAGGTTCGATCGGCGACCAGGTGTCGGCGCGGACAGTGCACGGATCGGGATGGACCTGGCGGAAGGAATCGATGAAACCGGCGTCAAGCAGCGCATCCGGCGATCCCCACGCGATGTCGGGCCGATCTGACCGTCCTGCCCAGTCACCTGTGGCTGGTGTGTTGAAGTCCCCGCAGATCACCACCGGCAGTTCCGGTTTTCCCAGCTCGGTGCAGATGCGGTCGGTTTCTGCAAGGATCTGCTCGATCTGCCTCACCCGTGGCGCCTCCTCTTCATCGGCGACCGTTTGGCCGCCGCCTTGCAGCGCAGTGTAGACAGCATAGGGATAGGGGGCCAGATGCACAGACCACACCAGGATCTCCGCGGAGCCCGGTACCGGTCGGATCACGGCCGCCTGAGCGTAGGGAATCGTGTCCGTGTTCACCGCGCTCAGCTCACCGGTGCTGAGCACGGCGTTGTCGAAGGCGGACTGCGCGCAGGCTGCATCGAGCTTCGGAGCCAGATTCTCCGCGGCGTTTCCCCAGCATTCCTGGAGCGCGAGCACGTCCGCGGGGAACTGAGCGGCGATCGCGTATTGCTTCTCCTGGCCGAAGTCGACCTCTCGGCCTCCGTACCAGAGGTTCCACGTCTGCAGGGTGAATGTGGACATGGGAGTCTCCTGTTTCGGTCGACTGCTCACCGGAGCAGATGGATTGAGTGTGCAGTGCGGTCGAAACGCAGCTGCCCGAAGTCTGCCAGGCGCACATCCCCGGCCAGCTCGACATCTGGATCATCGTTGATGCCGATCACGGTGCAGCCTGCGTCTGCGGCGGCCCGTGACCCGACAGGAGAGTCCTCAAAGGCGACCACCGCCGAGGCGGCCACGCCGAGACGCTGTGCGGCAAGAAGGTAGGGTGCGGGGTCGGGTTTGCCGTGCTCGACGTCATCGATGGTCACGATGATGTCGAAGAGGCGGAGCATCCCAGCGCGTTCGAGCAGTCCCCGGACGTCTGCGGCTCGCCCGTTGCTGGCCACCGCCACCGGGACGGTCCCCGACATCGACGCGACGAATTCCAGCGCCCCTGGCATGGGGGCGCTCAAGTCTGCGAGCGCGTCACTGTAGGCGGCATCCACCTCGGCGGCCGTCGGTGGGGTCGCAGCAGAGGGTGAGCCAAGGTGCTGATGGATCTCGGCCAACGACGTGACCGCCTCGGCGGCGGTGAGCCCGCGCAGCCGCTCAGCCGGGATATGACTGGCTCCGAGGGTGCGCAGATAGCTCGTCATGAGGTCGATCCACGGCTGTTCGGAGTCGACGAGGATTCCGTCGCAGTCGAAGATCGCGCCCTCCAGATCGGAGAGGATCATGCCCGGGCTCCTTCGGCTTCAGCGCGAGGCAGGCGCAGGCCGGCGTCGGCCGTCACTGCGGCCTCGACGCGTGTGCCCGTCTGCAGGGCGCCGGCACTGGCCGAGGACACGGACGCGGACCATTCGGCGGTCTCGCTGTCGGGCCGGCCGAGGTGGATCATGGTCCGCTCACCCGTGTAGGTCTGACGCTTGACCTGGAGGAAGCCGTCGTCTCTTGCAGCGATGCTGAGGTTCTCAGGGCGGACGAAGATGACGTCATCGGCGTCCGAGGTGATCGGCAGGCGGTCGCCGGTCGCCCAGTTCGCGGGCACGGCGAATTCGTTGATCGAACCGACGAAGCGTGCGACGAATGACGTGGCAGGGCGGGAATAGATCTCGTCTGGCGCCGAGTACTGCTCGATTCCGCCTGCGTTCATCACGGCCACCCTGTCGGCGATGGCCAGGGCCTCACCCTGATCGTGGGTGATGAAGACGGTCGTGGTGCCCAGGGTCTGCTGGACTCGGCGGATCTCGTCGCGCAGCGAGGAGCGGACCGAGGCGTCGAGAGCCGACAGGGGTTCATCGAGCAGGAGCACCTTCGGCTGTGTGGCCAGGGCGCGGGCCAGAGCCACGCGCTGCTGCTGCCCACCGGAGAGCTGATGCGGGTAGCGCGTGCCCATCTCGGTGAGCCCGCAGATCTCGAGCAGCTCCTCGGAGCGTCGGCGCCGGGCGCTGCCATCGACCTTGCGGATGCGCAGTCCGTACTCGATGTTGTCGAGGACGCTGAGGTTGGGAAAGAGGCTGTAGCTCTGGAACACCATTCCCATGCTGCGCTGGTTGGGTGGCAGTTGCAGCACTGATTCGCCGCCGACGATGACGTCGCCGCCGTTGACGGGTTCGAATCCGGCGAGGATGCGCAGGGTCGTCGTCTTTCCGCAGCCCGAGGGGCCGAGGAAGCTGACCATGCTGCCGGCGGCGATGTCGATGCTGAAATCACGCAGCACTTCGGTGTCGCCATACGATTTGCTGACCCGGTCGAAGCGGACCGACATCGACTCGCCCCGACCCTTCGCTGCTGCCTGAATGGGTGGACTCTTCGTTGCTGTGCTCATGAGATCTCGGCTTCCTTTCGAGGCTCGTTGGCCGCGGTCGGTGCGGGCTCTGCCTGTGAGCGGTGTCCGAAGCGCGAAGCGCTCAGAGTCGCTGAAGCCAGCAGCAGCCACGTGGTGAGGTTAAGCAGCACGGACAGTGTGATCGAGCCACGGAAGTTCGTGCTGGAGAGGGTGTTGAGGAACACCGGGAGCGTGTTGATCGACAGGGTCGCGGCCACAGTGTATTCGGCGATCGAGAGAGCGAATGTGAAGAACGCGGAGAAGATGATCGGTCCGCGGATATTCGGCATGACCACCTGCCACAGGGTGGTGCCCATGCGCGCGCCGAGGATGGACGAGGACTCGTAGAGCGTGCGCAGCGGCAGCGTCGACAGGCCCGCGTCGATCGATCTGAAGGTGAAGGGCAGGCAGAGCACGACATATGTGCCCACGAGCACAAGGGGAAGGTCCTGTGACTGCAGTATCGTGTTCAGCTCCATCCCGAGGCTGCCCCGGCCGTGGGAAGCCAGATTGCGCAGCACGGCCGAGAGTCCTGCCACGATCGCGATCGCAGGAACTACAAGGGGCAGAGTGCAGAGGATGCTGAGAACAGAGCGCATCTTCGGTGCCCAGAGATGGACCGCGACCACTGCCGGAACGACTGTGGCGATGAGGACGGCGGCGGCGAGCACGGACACGATGAGGCTGCGGGTCAGGGGCGCGACGATCTTTCCGGAGTCGGCGAGACCGGTCAGCCCCGAGGTGGTGAAGCTGCCGTCGGAGCGGAAGAACGAGTAGGTCAGCGAGCTCAGCAGCGGGGTGAGGATGAAGATCGCCAAGGCGACGATCGGCAGCCAGACGAGGAATTTGGTCATGGCAGGTCGCGGACGGGTGCCGGCGTTCAGCTGTTGAGCCACTTTGCGCTCCTCTTCGTCAGTGCGTTGAAGGCGATGAGCACGATCACCGCGATCACTCCGGTGGTCACACCCAGAGCCATTGCCACGCCTTCGCCGCCAGTGGCGGCCGAGCCGGCGAGCTGGCCAGCGATCTCGAGTGGGATGAGGGGGAAGGCCCCGGTGCCGATGAGGACCGCAGCCGAGGCATGGGTGCCGAAGGCCGAGCCGAACATCAGCAGCCATGCCCCGAGCAGTGCTGGGGTGATCACAGGCAGACCGACGCGGCGCCAGAATGTCCAGCTGCTTCCTCCCAGCGAGGTGTTGGCTTCCCGCCACTGCTGTTTGAGTGCGACGAAGCTGGGCAGCGTCAGCAGGATCATCGTCGGGATGAGGAAGTACTGGTACATGAGGATGAGGCCCTTGACGCTGTAGAGCGTGAAGCTGGAATCGACCGCGGTGATCAGCGCAGTGAAGTAACCGGTGTTGCCCACGGCGACGATGAAGGAGAACGCCAGCGGGACGCCTCCGTCATTGGCCAGAACACTGGAGATCACTGCCGTCAGTGAGTCGACGACCTTCGATTTCACTGTTGAGATCGCCCATGCGCAGATGCCGCCGAACACGGCCGCGACGCTCGCAGCCGTGAACGACAGGAGCAGACTGTTCTTCAGCGCCATGGACCGGGAGCCGGACCCCAAAGCAGTGAAGTTGTCGACGCTGAAGGTCGACGTCCCCGGTGAACTACCGCCAACGAGCAGGGAGGTCACGACCATTCCGCCGATCGGGACGACGAAGAAGAGCGCGAGGATGACGGTCAGCGGAGCCAGTGCGGCCCATGCCGGCGACAGGCTCGGTCTGCGTCGGGTATCGGGTGGAGCAGAAATCATCCGACCGCTTTCGCCCAGTTGTCGGCGAGTACCTTGGCCTGCGAGTCACGCTGCTCCTGGGTGGGCTGGGGTGCTTCCTTGTCCACTGCATCGTCGAGCAGCTTCGACAGCGCCTTCTCATCGGCGGTGCCGTCGTCGACCATGCTGTCGAGGCGGCCGGGGAGCACATAGCCCTTGAGCAGAAGGTTCTGCCCTTCATCGCTGAAGACGAATTCCTGCCAGAGACGGGCAACGGCCGGATGCGGCGCATCGTCATTGACCGAGGCGGCATAGTAGGAGGCGACGGTCCCGTCGGAGGGGATTTCGATCGACATATCGACTCCGCCGTCGGACAGGTCATCGGCCCACTGCAGCAGCAGGTAGTCCCAGTTGATGACGATCGGGGTCTCCCCGGTCTCGATTGTGCCGGCTTCGGCTTCCGTCGGCACGAGGTTGCCCTTGTTGGAGAGTTGCGCGAAGTAGTCGATTCCCGGCTGGATGTCGTCGAGCGAGCCGCCGTTGGCCAGCGATGCCGCCATGACCGTCATGAATCCGGCCTCGCCTGTCGTCGGATTGCCGCGAATCGCGACCTTGCCCTTGTACTCGGAATCGAGGAGATCCGCGAACGTCGTCGGGCATGTCTTCACCGCCGCAGTGTCACAGCCGATGGCCATGGTCCCGCCGAGGTGGTTGAACCAGGTGCCGTCCGAGGACTGCATGTTCTCGGGAAGAGAGTCGGCCGTCGCCGGGCGGTACTCCGCGAGCAGGCCCTGTTCCGACGCGTCGACAGCAAAGGACTCGCCGGTGTCGAGGTAGTCGAGCGAGGTCTCCTGCCCCTGCCTGTTCTTGACGGCGTTGATGAGGTCCTGGCTGGCGCCGGTCGAGGTGTCGTTTTTGACCTCGATGTCGTACTTGTCCGAGAACGCTTTGAGCAGTCCGCCGTAGTTCGCCCAATCGGGGAAGAGCCCCATGACGTTGAGGGTGCCTTCGGCCTGGGCGGCTTCGACGAGGGCATCCATGCCGCCGCCGTCTTCAACCGAGGTCGCCGCGCGCCAATCGGCCGACTCCTCGGACTCTGCGCTCCCGCCGCAGCCGGAGAGGACTGCCAGAGTGCCCAGCGTGAGGGCGGCAGTGAGCTTCGTTGTCTGTCTGAACATCGTTGTACTCGCCTTTCGGACGTGTGCGCAGATCTGTGCGCAAGCGTGTTGCGGTGGCTGTTGGGATGGTTCAAGTTACGTCCACGATAGAGAATCGGTCCGATAATACCAAACCAGATTACTAGTGAGGTTCTGAAATTAACTAAAAGTTCACTAGTGAGCAACGGAAATCGACGGTAGCGATGAGGTGGTTTCTGGACCGACGATACGGGCGGAGATCGCTGTCGGCTGCGCCTGATCTCCTGCGGTACCGTAGATGCACGTTACTGTATGCCGTGGTGAGATGACCGGCTGGACTGGAAGGACGATCATGAGGGGATCGCAGGAGTGATCGAGGCACGGTATGAGCAGATTGCGGAGCAGATCCGTGATTCTATTCGCAATGGTGCGCGGCAGGTGGGGCAGAGTCTCGAATCCGAGGCGGCGCTCGCCGCTGAATACGAAGTCGCTCCCGGAACGGTGCGCGAGGCCCTGCGCCTGCTTGTCAGCGAAGGCACCGTAGGCGGTCGCCGAGGTGCCCGGAAGACGGTGCTGCGCAAGCCTCGGCCCGCCGCCGTGGCTGAGGAGTTCCGCAGCTTTGCGCAGTGGGCCAGCGCGCATGGTCGCACTCCCGGCGGCCATGTCATCGAGCAGGGCTGGCACATCGCCGGCAAGGAGAACGCGGCTGCACTCAATGTCGACCCTCGTGCACGTGTGCTGCGTGTGCTGCGTGTTCGTCTCCTCGACGGTGAGAAGGTGATGGTCGAGAGGACCAGCTACCCGGAGGAGCTCGGGGAGCTGGTCGAGAAGGTCTCCGCCGACGCGGCATCCGTCAGCGGCTGGCTCGAGCAGGAGCACGGCATCGTCTTCGCCGGTGCCGACCATGTCTTCTCCGCGACGGTCTGCGGCCAGCAGGATGCTGCTCTGCTCGAGGTGTCCCGTGGGCGACCGCTGCTGCGCCACCTGCGCCGCAGCCGAGACGGCGCGGGGAGTCCACTGGAGATCTCCGAAGACCGCTATCTCGCCAATATTCTGTCGGTGGCGATGTCCAACGGACGCAATGTCAACCCCATCAGCTGGCTCACCGCAGACGAGCAGAGCTGGTTCTGACGCCGCCCGGCGACCGCCGGGAGTCCTGCGACAGCAGCAGTGCGGCATATCGAAGGCGCCCCAGAACAACCTGGTGAAAGGTCATTCTGGGGCGCCTTTCGACAGCCGGCAGCCGGTTTCTCGATCTGCTTAGGCCTTCAGTTCGGCCGCCAGTTCGTGGAAGTCGCGGCTGGGGTTGCCGAAGCGGTGCAGAGTCATGGACACGGCCTGCTCCTGCACGTAGTACCGCATCTCCACCCGTGCCGAGGAGGTCACGGGCTCATCGATGACGGCAACCTCGGGACGGGAGGCGGTCGCCGCCAACAGCTCGGGTTCCTGCGGTCCGAGCACGCGGATGCGGGCACCGACGGAATCGTCGTATCGACCTTCGCCGACCATATCGGCGAAGGTCGACGCGGACTCGGTACGAGCCGGAACGCGCGCGTTCGTGACGGCGATCTTCACCTCGGAGGCCACATCCTCGGCGACGGACAGCTGCACGATCGACCCCACAGACTTCGCGGCATGCAGTGACCTCTCGAGATCGAACAGCGACGAGGTCGAGGTCACTCGCAGGGTGACGGGACGAGGCCGGTAGCGGAAGATGTTCGCTTCTGCTTGGAGGCCGGTGTGGTCCTTCGCCGCCCCGAATTCGCGAGCCAGCCAACGCTCATCGTCGGCCTTAGCCAGCTCGAGGTTCTGGCTCGTGTCAGCAGCGCCTGGCAGGGTGGAGGGATCGTCGGTGTAGTGGCCGAAGAGCATGAGGTAGTTCGGGCCACCCGCCTTCGAGCCGAGTCCGACGGAGGACTGCTTCCAGCCGCCGAAGGACTGGCGCCGGACGATTGCGCCGGTGATGCCGCGATTGACGTAGGCATTGCCGACCTGCACGTTCTCGAGCCAGGTGCGCACCTCATCGGGGTCAAGGGAGTGGATGCCGCCGGTGAGGCCGAAGTCCACAGCATTCTGGAACTCGATCGCCTCGTCGAGGTCACGAGCGTGCATGAGGCCGAGCACCGGACCGAACACCTCGGTGAGGTGGAAGAACGATCCGGGCTTGACGCCTTCCTTGATTCCCGGGCTCCACAGGCGGCCCGTGTCATCGAGCTGCTTGGGCTGAAGCAGCCAGGACTCACCGGGTTCCAGCGATGTCAGCGCCCGCTCGAGCTTGTCCGAGGGATCCTCGGTCAGCGGTCCCATCGTCGCCGACATATTTGCCGGCCAGTCGACGACCATGGACGAGGCCGCATCGATGAGCTGCTTGCGGTAGCGCTGCGAGTCGTGAGTGGACCCGACCATGATGCCCAGTGACGCGGCCGAGCACTTCTGTCCGGCGTGCCCGAAGGCCGAGTGCACGAGATCGGCCACGGCCAGATCGCGGTCGGCGGCAGGGGTGATGACCAGTGCGTTCTTGCCGGAGGTCTCCGCATTGACGTGGAGATCGGGACGGAAGGACTTGAACAGCGCCGCGGTCTCGGAGGCACCGGTGAGGATGACACGATCGACATCCGGGTGGGCGACGAGGTGGCGGCTGAGGTCCCGGTCGGACGGCGTGCACAGCTGCAGCACGTCCTTGGGTACACCGGCCTCCCACAGGCAGTCGATGATGAGTGCAGAGCAGTGCGGTGTGGGCTTGGATGGTTTGTGGATGACGGCCGAACCTACGGCAAGGGCTGCCACGGTTCCGCCGGTGGGGATGGCGATGGGGAAGTTCCACGGTGGGGTGATGACGACCATCTCATCGGGGACGAAGTTCGCGCCCTCGAGGTTCTCCAGCTCGGCGGCATTCAGCGCGTAGTAGCGGATGAAGTCGATGGCCTCGGAGATCTCAGGATCGGACTGCGAAGGCATCTTGCCCACCTCGGCGGCCTCGACAGCGATGAACTCACCGCGACGGACGGAGAACACCTCTGCCGCGCGGTGGAGGATCTCGCCGCGACCGGCAGCACCCAGCTCGCGCCAGGCCTTGGCGGCCTCGCGGCCATTGGCGATCATCTCATCGAGCTTCGCAGCCGAATCGACCTTCGGAGTCTTCTGCCGGTCGTCGAGATATCCGGGGGCGGTCGCCTCGGCGATGATCTCCTTGGCCCACTTCTGGTTCGCAGGCAGTGAGGGATCGGTATCCGGTTCGTTGAAGAACTCGGTCGGGGCAGTTCCTGGGACATCGCGCTCGGTCGAACGGTCCTGGTTCCGGTTGGGCGCTGGTGCGCTGTCACCGTCGGTCGCGAGGATGTCCTCGAGCTGCTTGACGGAGTCCTGGAAGCGGTCTGCCTCCCGGACGAAGACCTCGTTGCCGTTGGCCAGGTCGAAGATGCCGGACATGAAGTTCTCGTGAGACGAGTTCTCTTCGAGTCTGCGCACGAGGTAGGAGATCGCGACGTCGAATTCCTTCGGATGCACGGCCGGGACGTAGAGGAGGAGATCTCCGACGTCCTCGGTCACTGCAGCGGCCTGTTCCGAGGCCATGCCCTGCAGCATCTCGAATTCCACGCGGTCGGTGACCTCGCGGTCGACGGACAGGTGGTGGGCGAAGGCGATGTCGAAGAGGTTGTGACCTGCCACGCCGATGCGCAGCCCCTTCATCCGCTCGGGGGTGAACAGCCAGTGGAGGACGCGCTTGTAGTTCGCATCGGTGGACTGCTTCGAATCGCAGGTGGTCGTAGGCCAGCCGGCGATCTCCGCGTGGACGGTCTCCATCGCGAGGTTCGCTCCCTTGACGAGGCGAACCTTGATTCCGACTCCGCCGTTGGCGATTCGTTCGTTGGCGAATTCGCTCAGGCGCTGCACCGCGCCCAGCGCGTCAGGCTGGTAGCCCTGGATGACGATGCCGGCCTCGAGGTTCGCGAACTCAGGTTCGGCGAGCAGGCGGGTGAAGACCGCGATCGTGAGTTCGAGGTCCTGGTACTCCTCCATGTCCAGGTTGACGAACTTCGACCCCGTCGGTGCCTTAGCCGCCTGCTGGTAGAGCGGGCGCAGGCGTTCGACGACGTAGTCGACGGTCTCGTCGAAGGCCCACATCGAGATCTGAGAGGCGACCGAGGAAACCTTGACCGAGACGTAGTCGACGTCTTCGCGAGCCAGAAGTCGGTGGGTTTCCTCGAGGTGGTGGTCGGCTTCGCCATCACCGAGTACAGCCTCGCCGAGGAGGTTGATGTTGAGCCGGTGTCCGTCGGCGGTCAGCGCGGCGACGGCCTTGCCGAACTGCTTGTCGCGGGCGTCGACAACCATGTGTCCGACCATCTGACGCAGGCGGGTGCGGGCTGCGGGCACGACGACCTGCGGCAGTGCGCGGGCCAGCGCGGCGCCGGTCTTGATCTGGGCGCGGTCGAGAGCCGACATCGTCTCGGGGGCGAGCTTGCCGACTTCCGCCAGGGCGTCGGCGGCGGCGTGCACATCATCGGTGCGCACGACCCGATCGACGAATCCGACGGTGAAGTCGAGCCCGTTGGGGTCGGAGAGCACTGCCGAGAGGCGTTCAGCGGCCGGGTTCTTCGCCGTGGTCTTGCTCGTTGCTACACGCAGCCATTTGCGAACGGTGTCGATGGAGCGACTGGTGAGCTGGTCGAGATCTGAGTCTGTGTGCAACAACTGCTCGTTCCTTTTCTGTTGGACGAACTCTGGACGAGTCTGGCTGGGGTCTGTGCCAGGCGCTCCCGCGTCGCCGTCGACTGTTGACGGGATCGTTGAGACCAGTATGCGCCGGAGAAAATCCGGGGTGAAGAGCTCGTGACCAATCGCAGACATAGTTGAGTCAGAAGTAATAGAATCGCATCATGTACTCCTCAGAGATGCGTCGCGCCGCTGTTGCCAGGACGGACTCGTCCTCCATCGCCGAGGTGGCTGCTGAACTGAACATCTCACCGTCGAGCCTGCGTCGGTGGATGGGGCGATCCGACCTCGACGACCGCCCGCGCAGCGGACGCCCGCAGATCCAGAGCACGGCCGACCAGGTCGTCGAAGCTCTGGTGAGCACCGCCGGGGCGAGAATCTCGGGGAAGGACTATTCGACCCGGGCTCTGGCCGATGCGACAGGGCTGAGTCAGAGCATCGTGTCCCGGGCGATGAGGGGGATGACGGTGCCATCGGACCAGCTGCTCGGCAGTGACGAGATCACCGTTGTTGCGGGTGGCTTCCCGCTGGTCGTCATCGGCATTCGCGTTGCTGGTGAGCGCGGCAGTGATGAGGCTGAAGATGGGGGCACCGGCGGAGGCGGAGGTGCGAGCCCAGTCTCGGCGCGACGGGTTCAGCGCCGCATCGCCGGGATCGTGGCCGCTCTGCGTTCGGCAGGAGTCCAGCACTGGCCGCAGCGCTTCGACAGTGAGCATCGCCAGACCGATGCTTCGGCGACGCTCGATCTGCTTCGGGCTGGTGGGCAGCGCGAACGCTTCATCGTCTTCGATCCCTTCGGGGAGACGAGCGCCTCGGGCGGGGGTGATCTGGTTGGGGCTGCCGAGATCGCGGTCCACCGCGAGTTCGCAGAGTTCCTCGACGACGCGAAATCTGGCCTCGCAGCCTGCCGCGATGTTCCCGGGTCTCTGCTCGACATTCTCGCCGCCCGCGTGCGCCACGGCTTCGAAGGAGTCATGTGGCGGCAGTCGAGCCACACCGACGCGAGGAGAAGTTCCATTTCTTCTGACTCAATGGAGATCTCTTCGTGGCTGCCGAAGGAGACTCGTTCCATCACCGAACACCTCGCGATCGCCCTGCGCGAGGAGATCATCGATTCGGGCTATCAGCCCGGAGACAGGATCAATCCGCGCCTCCTGTCACGACGGATGGAGGTGCCCCGCTCCTCGGTGGATGCCGCACTGCGGCGCATGGTCGATGACAAGCTGCTCGACGGCTCACGTGGTGGTTCGAGGATTCCGTTGATCACCACCCTCGACGTTCTCGACCTCTATGCCGGACGCATGGCGGTGGGAGAGGTTCTCCTGCGGTCTCTGGCGCTGCGGCCGAAGCGCTACTTCGTGCCTGTGCAGCTGGCCCTGCGGCAGGTGGAGGCATCGGCGGCGACGAAGAGCGGCATCGACGTCGAGGACGCTGATCTCCACTTCCAGCAGGAACTGGCCCGGGCCTCTGGCCTGCGGCAGAGCGCCCGAGCCTTCGAAGCCCTGACCCTGCGCCTGCGCCTGTTCATCTCGGTCCTGCAGCTCGACTACTCACCGGCCAGCGATCGCATCCTCATCGATGACCGTGCCATCTTCAGGGCACTGTCTCTCGGGGACGCGGAGACCGCGGTGGACGCCTGGCGAGGCAAGGTCGACAACGCGGTCAGGCATATGGCCGGACTCTTCGCTCGGCGTCGGTTCGACCAAGACCTCTGGGCACAGCTCACACGTCGGGGATAAACGGTCCCGCCGGGCAACCTCGGCGAGGGTGACTGGTATAAATTTGGGGATAGTCCGAGCCGAAAGGGATAGTTGAACCGTGGAGACCTTGATTGTAGGCGTGGCCGGCGGCACCGGCAGCGGAAAGACGACCCTGACCCAGGCGCTGCTGGACAAATGTGTGGGCCCGCCATCCGTTCTGTTTCACGACAACTACTACAAGCGACGAGACAAACTGACCTACGAAGAACGCGAGCAGGTCAACTACGACGACCTCGACGCCTTCGACAACGACCTCTTCGTCGAACACCTGAGCGCACTGCGGTCCTCACACTCGGTCGACAGCCCGGTCTATGACTTCTCGATCCACAATCGCAGCGATCGCACGACGCTCGTCGAACCATCGCCGGTGATCATCGTCGAGGGGATTCTCATCTTCGCCGAACCGCGGATCTGCGAGCTGCTCGACATCAAACTCTTCGTCGACACGGACGCCGATGTTCGCCTGCTGCGGCGGATCAAACGCGACGTCGTCGAACGAGGCCGGACCCTGCAGTCGGTCGAGGACCAGTATCTGGGAACCGTGAAGCCGATGCATGAGCTGTATGTGGAGCCCTCGAAGCGCAATGCCGACATCATCATCCCTGATGGCGGGCATAATATCGTGGCCATGGACATGGTCCTCAACCGGATCCAGAGGGACGTCGGCTAGAGCTGCATCCGATGTTGTCGTGTGTTCGACAGGGTTCGGGAGATCTCGTGTCAGGGGTGACTTGTAGTGTGTTTGCATGGACACGGAGACCGTTCCGGAGGCACCGTCGGGCGACCTTGATCTCATTGCCGAGATCGACCGCTTCGCCTCCCTGCTGCGTGGCGAGGAGCCCGCTGCGACCGAAGCCGAGACACTGGCGCGGATCGCCGCGTTCGAAGGGCTGAAGGCGACCGTCGTGTCCGCGCAGTCCGCCGAGGCTGTGGCGTTCGAGGCCCTGCGCAGACGTCGGGATGCGCTCAACCAAGTTCCCGCGCGTGAATGTGGAATCCGATCTGCTGAGGAAATCGCCCTGGCGAAGAAGGTCTCGCCGGGTTCCGGCCGAAAGTTTCTTTCCACTTCGCGCGCAATCGTCCACGAGATGCCGAACACCTTCAAGGCTCTTGCCTCGGGGGAGATTTCCGAGGACAAGGCCCGTGTGATGGCCGACGAAACCGCGACGCTGCCCAGCGCAGACCGACGCAAGGTCGATACCCGGATGAAGATGAGCATGGGGCCGGCCGGGCTGCGGAGCCTGCGCACGGAAGCGCGTGCCTTGGCAGAGGAGATGAACGCCGAGGCGGCGGCAGAGCGGGCGACGAGGGCAGCGGCGAATCGGCGGGTGACCATGACCGCGCTCGATGACGGAATGGGGAGAGTGTCCGCTATCCTTCCCATCCAGCAGGCCGTTGCCGTCTATGAGGGGCTGAAAGGTGCGGCCGAATCGGTATCCGCCGCTGGAGGCGCCGAAGGGCGCAGAAACAATCAGCTGATGGCCGACACCTTCGTTGAACGGATGACGGGACAGTCGAGTGCGGCAGCCGTTCCCACCGAAGTGCACCTTGTCGTGGAAGCGGAAACACTGCTCTCCGATGGAATGGTCCCCGCCTGGCTGCCGGGTTTCGGCCCTCTCCCGGCTCGAACGGCCCGCAACTTCATCGCCGCCAACGAGGCCGAGGTCTTCATCCGACGCATGTTCACCCGCGCCACCGACGGTCAGCTGGTGGGGATGGAATCTCGCGGCCGGGCGTTCACAGGTCTGCTGAGGCAAATGGTCGTCTACCGTGACGATGTGTGCCGGACGCCGTGGTGCGACGCGCGCATCAGGCATGCCGACCATGCCGATGAGTATGCCTCCGGCGGTGCAACCTCGTGGGAGAACGGCTCGGGACTGTGCGCCGCATGCAATTATGCCAAGGAACATCCTGGTTGGAAGCACGAAGCAACGGCAGAGGGGCTGAAGGTCACCACTCCCAGCGGTCGTGAATACGACGATCCGACCGCTCCTTTCGTCAGGCGGATGAAGTACCCACGAGCCTCGCCCGCAACAGCAGCCTCGGCAGGCACTGGCATCTCACAGTCTTCGCCACGCGATGACGATTGGCGACTCAAACTCTCCGGACTGCTGGAGCCGCAGCGGCCCGGGGCGCCGCCTGACACCGAATACCGCGAAGTGGAGATCCCGTTCTGTCCCATCACCGAATCGGAAGCGAAGAAGTACGAGGAGAGCCAGCGAGCCACGTCTGGGCAGAATGAACCTCCTGAGTTCGAAATCGCCGAGGTCGTCGACCCCCTTCCCATTCCGCGAACGATTCGACCCAACTATCGCCGCGACTCCCGCAGTGTCGGTGGCCCAGGGGACAGCTGTGCGGAGAGATACCTACGACAGGCGCTGCTCGACGCGGTATGACGTGGTGAAACTGCAACAAATCCGACACTGCTGCCACCACGTCAGACTGCATGATTCTGAGTATGAATGCCGACGAGAACGATGCTCACTTGCCTGATAGCGGCGGCAACGCAGATGCCACCGCTGAGGATTCGCCGCCACGACAAAGGACGCGACAAGGACGGGCACCGCTGCGAACCGCGCAACTCCTGCCGTGGCTTTTCGGGCACTCGCAAACGTGGTCATCCGCAGCCATCGATCCACCCTTCCTGATGTGGGATGGGCAGACCGACGACGCAATGCCGACAGGTGGCATGGAGGTCGGCCTCCCGGACTTCGGTTTCGTGCTGTGGGCCATCGGGAGTTTGGCCCGCATCGCGGCCGGCACCTGTGGGTGGATCAACGGGCAGCGACACAAGCCCAGGGCGCAGGCATGGGGAGGAGCAGCGCTGTGACCAAGGGCAACGGCGTGGGGAGAGATGGCGTGATGCGAGGTGGCGAGAGACTGCGGGGCACTGCCCGAACTCTTCCCCTGCTCGCGTTGGCCGCTTGGGTCGTGATGATCTGGGTGCCGGTCCTCGACAGCGCGAACAACAGCTTGCACTTCGGCGACTCCGTGCGGATCGTCGTCACGTCGCTCGGTCGTCTTCCTGATAGGGCAATCGAGACTGACTTCGAGTTCGTCATCATCTGGAGCTGCCTGCTGGCTTGCGCGATCTCGGTGTGGCTCTGCAACGGGCTGAAGTTCTGGTCGTGGTCCGCCTCCGGGCTCGGAGTCGTTGTGCTGATCTTCCTGACCAGCGAGAGCATCGATCCGCCGACAATCATGTGGGACGGTCAAGACAGCGGCGGACAGTGGATCGGCGGCATGGAGGTCGCGTCTCCGGCACCGGGTGCCGTGCTCTGGACGGTCGGTGGGATCGCCCTGATTGCTGCTGGCATCTGTGGCCTGATCGGAGAACGTCGTCGCTCCGGGAAGAACGACGGCCCACGAATCACTCGATGGTTCTCGACCAAGCCAGGACGCGACGGTCAGATCCGAGCTCGTCGGCACCGCTTGGCAGCCGAACACATCGCGCGGCTGTTGCCTCTCGTGAGCGTAAGCGCCTGGGTGGTGATGATCTGGGTGCCCATCTTCTCCAACCGGGCCTCGGCGGAGCACAGCGTCACCATGACTTCCCTGGGCAGGCCGCCATTCAGATTCAGCGACATCGGGCTCGACGTCATTCTTCCGTGGGCGGCGGTGCTCCTATGCGCAGCGATTGCGTGGCTCGTTGATCCACCGCTCTGGTGGTCAATGATCGTCATAGTGATCGGCCTTGCTCTGTTCATTATGTTGGAAGTGAGCATGATCGATCCGCCGACAGCCCGACTCCTGATCACCGATTCCTCGGGGGAACGCAGGGGAGCCACGCTCATCGGTTACCCCGATGCGGGGGTGAGCTATTGGGTTCTGGGAAGCGGAGCCCTCGTGCTCGCCGGAACGGCCGGAATCGCCGGCTTCATCGGTGACAGGCAGGGCCGCTCATTCGATTTCCCCCAAACGCGGTGACGCCAACCCGCACAGCAATGCCCTCAGCCCGGAATGACTTTTCAGGCTGAGGGCACTCGCCTCACAGACCAGGATTCTTCTCAGCTCATCACGGAGCAGGAATCATCATCGGCCGTCACTGTTCGGCAACGAACACTCCTGCGAAGAACTCGCCGATCTCATCGTGAGCGTCAAGAGGGAAGATGCCCGAGACATACTGATCGGGGCGAACCACGACCACAGCACCCTCACGACTGATGCCGCGCTCATCGTAGATGTCCTCCTCAGGCATGGCCGCGAAGATCTTCTCCACGTATTCGAGGTCGAACTCGCCCACATGCGGGCGGAAAGCCGTTGGAACATCGGGGAATGAGAACTCGGTATGGTCCTGTTGGTAGACGACGCTGAGTTCGATGAGTGCATCGAGGTCAGCGCCCTCACGGCGGAACCTGACCAGAGGCGAAGCCGGGTCGAATTCGAGCCAGTCAGCCAACTGCGTGACCTTGGACTTCGTCGAACCTGCTGCGCCGTCATCGGCCCAGCCGCCCGTACCGGCTGCACCATCGCCGAGCATCGGAGCAGGTGCATCCGCGAAGACGTAGACACGCCAGCGGCCGTCAGCCCTGGCCTCATGGCCCAGGTGGATGAAGTTGGCGTCACAGCTGCGCTGCACCTGAGCCGATTTGAACCTCTTGCCGACAGGGAACCCGCTGGCCAGTTCCTGGTGTTTGGGGGACGCAGTGATCATTGATTGCGTGTACTCGGTCATGAACCCGGCGGGGAACTCGGCAGTCTTGACGTAGAAGTCCTGCAGATAGGTCTCTTCCGGCAGGTCCTCCTGCGGGGTCGCCATCAGGGTCGACCATTCCTTGTCGAAGTCGATGAGATTCTTCGCAGTCACCTGGCGTTCTGCGGAATAGGTTCGCAGCAGCTCTTGTGAGGACCGTCCGGAGATCACCTGACCGAGCTTCCATGAGATGTTGAACCCGTCCTGCATCGACACGTTCATGCCCTGGCCGGCCTTCGCCGAGTGAGTGTGGCAGGCATCGCCGGTGATGAACACGCGCGGGCACGGTGAGCCGACCGCAGTCTCATCGGTGTCGTCGAAGGCGTCCGTGAGGCGGTGACCGACTTCGTAGACGCTGTGCCAGGCGACTTCTTTCACATCGAGGCTGTAGGGACTGATGATGGCGTTCGCGTTGGCGATGATTTCGTCGATGCTTGTCTGCCGCACCTTGCGTGCATCGTCGTCGGAGACTTCGCCCAGGTCGACGTACATGCGGAACAGATGCCCGCCCTCGCGGGGGATGAGGAGGATGTTGCCGTGCTTCGAGGAGATTGCGCACTTGGTGCGGATGTCCGGGAAGTCCGAATTTGCGAGCACGTCCATCACGCCCCAAGCATGGTTGGCTTGGTCGCCGGTCATCGTGCGTCCGATGGATTTACGGACGCCGGAGCGGGCACCGTCGCAGCCGATGACGTAGCCGGCGCGGATGGTGTGTACTTCACCTGCACGCTCCCCGGCTGTGCGCCGGAGGGTGACCGTGACCGGATGACTGGAATCGACTGCCGCGCAGTCGCCAGCGTCGTCACCATCAATCGTGAGGTCGACGAATTCGAAGCCGTAGTCGGGAGAGATGCGGGCGGGAGACTGCTTGGCGAACTGCGCAAAGTAGTCGAGCACTCGCGCCTGGTTGACGATGAGGTGCGGGAATTCGCTGATTCCCGTCTCATCGTCCTTCGGCCGTCCGGTGCGGATGATGTGCTCGGGATTCTCCGGGTCCGGATTCCAGAAGGCCATCTCGGTGATGTGGTAGCCCTCGCGCATGATCTCCTCGGCGAACCCGAACGCCTGGAAGGTCTCGACCGAGCGTGCCTGAATGCCATCGGCCTGCCCGATGACCAGGCGGGAGTCGCGCTTCTCGATGATCCGGGTACTGACCTCCGGGTACTGAGAGAGCTGTGCCGCCGCGATCATGCCGGCCGGTCCGCTGCCGACGATGAGGACATCAACCTCATCGGGCAGGTCGGCTGGGCGATCGATTCCATAACCTGCTGCAGCTTCGATCCGCGGATCTGCGGACACATAGCCGTGCTGGTGAAAGTGCATGTCAACCTCCGGTTCATCACACGTCTTCGTGACTTTCCAATGCTAGCAGTTCATATACGATCATGTGGTATCCAGGGCATCATTGAAGAATTCCTATGATCGGGCTCACAGATTGCTACTCCTCATGGCCGGTGCCCAGCGGAGTGCCCGAGCGGCCCTGCGGTGCCGGTCTGGCGACCGGGGAGATCGCCGTCATGATGGCGGGATAGGTGGGCGCAGAGGCGGTCGGGTCCGCGGGTCTTGGGCAGCCTGTCCGAGGGGTGGTCGCCTGCTCCCTGTGCGCCGCGGTCTCGTGGAAGGCGGGCGGTTCATTGACGCCCCGCTGAATCCGATGACCGACGACACTGGGCGCGATCGGCGTTATCAGTACGAGGGCTCTCGGTAGATATGACGTGGGCGACGGACACGGTGGCCCAACCTGTCTCCGTAGTGTCCGGCCGGGAATGTGCCCAGCGGGCGGAACGGGAAGCTGATGCCGGCGGTGGCCCAGACGAGTATGGTCGACAGCGTCGAAATCAGCAGGCTGGAGAAGGGTTCGTCGAAGATCATCCCGGAAGCGCGGCCGCCGGCGCCACCCTCGCTGAAGTGACGCAGGCCACTTGTCCTCCAGAACGGCATCATATACGATCTTGGTGAAAGCCAATTGAAATGAGGTGCGAGATCGATGTCGACTCCAGCTGGTGTCCCAGTCAGACCAGGCAAAATCGTTGCCGTCCACGTGGCGTACGAATCACGCTCGGCCCAGCGCGGAAAACGGCCCTCCCAGCCGTCCTATTTCCTGAAGGCAACAAGTTCCCTGGCTGCTTCGGGTGACACGATCGAGCGTCCTGCGGGGACCTCGCTGCTCGCCTTCGAAGGTGAGATCGCCGTCGTCATCGGCACAACGGCCAGATCCGTCAGCCCCGCAGAAGCCTGGACCTTTGTTGAGGGAGTGACCGCGTCCAACGACTTCGGTCTCTACGACATCAAGACTGCCGACAAAGGTTCCAATCTGCGCTCGAAGAGCCGTGACGGTTACACCCCATTGGGTCCGAGCATCATTCCCGCCTCCGAGGCGGATCCGCAGTCCCTGCGCATCCGCACCTGGGTCAACGGCGAGGTCAAGCAGGACGACGGCACGAGCGCCGCGCAGCTGATCTTCCCCCTGACCCAGATCGTCGCCGATCTCAGCCAGCACATGACGCTGGAACCCGGTGACGTGATCCTCACCGGCACTCCCGCAGGGTCGACGGTCGTCGCACCCGGGGATACGGTCGAGGTCGAGGTCACGGCCACCTCGGCGAGCACCGGATCAGAACTCAGCTCGGGTCGCCTCGTCACGAACGTCGTCGAGGGCCCTGGCGACTTCGACCCGAACCTCGGCAGCATGCCCGCCGTCGACGAAGCACTGCAAGTCGACGCCTGGGGATCACGGGAAGCCGCTGGTCTGGCACCGGAGGAAACTCTCACCGATGCGCTGAGCCAGGAGCTGCGCGCCAAGCTCGCCGAGGCGCCGACGGCTGGTCTCTCCGCACAGCTGCGTGCACGCGGACTCAACAACGTGGTCATCGAAGGAGTCTGTGCTCTGGTGCCCGGCACGAAGATCGTGGGCACTGCGAAGACGCTGCGCTTCGTGCCCAACCGCGAGGATCTGTTCAAATCTCACGGCGGCGGATACAACGCCCAGAAGCGGGCCTTCGACTCCCTGCAGTCCGGTGAGGTCGTCGTCATCGAAGCACGCGGCGAGTCCGGCTCGGGAACCCTCGGCGACGTGTTGGCGCTGCGGGCCAAAGCCCAGGGCGCGACCGGCGTCATCACCGACGGGGGAGTCCGCGACTCTGCTGAGGTGGCCGGGATCCTACCCGTGTTCTCGACGTCGAAGAACCCTGCCGTGCTTGGCCGCAAACACGTGCCATGGGAATCTGACGTGGCCGTGGCCTGCGGAAACGCCACCGTGCTGCCCGGCGACGTGATCGTCGGAGACGACGACGGCGTCATCGTCATCCCACGCGATCTCGTCGAGGAGGTCGTCGACGCGGCACTGGCGAAGGAGATCGAGGACGGCTGGGTGGCCGAACAGGTCGCCGCCGGCAACCCGATCGAGTCTCTGTTTCCCCCGAAGGGCGAATGGAAAGACAAGTTCGACGCCTGGAAAGCCTCACGATGACAACCGCTGACACCGTCGACGCGCATACCCAGCCGAGCTCATTGAGCAAGGCGGAGACGGCCTACCGCTGGATCCGAAGATGCATCGCGGATCAGACCTTTGAGCCCGGGCACAAGCTGGTGCTGGCTCAGATCGCTCTCGAACTCGATACCTCGGTCGTTCCGGTCAGGGAAGCCATCCGCCGCCTCGAGGCCGACGGGCTCGTCACCTTCGAACGCAATGTCGGGGCCCGTGTGGCCATGGTCGACCAGAGCTCCTACGCGCAGTCGATGGAGGCTGTGGCGGTCCTCGAGGGGGCCGCGACCGCGCAGGCTCTCGAGTTCCTGGGCGAGCACGATCTCGCCGAGGCGGATGCGATCAATGAGCGCATGCGAGACCTTCTCGCGAATTTCGATCCCACCGAATTCACCCGCCTCAACCACGAATTCCACGCGACGCTGTTCCGACGCTGCCCGAACGAGCGACTGCATTCCTTGGTCGCCGTCGAATGGGATCGTCTGGCGCACCTGCGCAACTCCACCTTCTCCTTCGTGCCCGAGCGGGCGCAGGGGTCAGTCGACGAGCACGCCAGGATCCTTGCACTCATCCGGGCCCGCGCCTCGGCGGAGGAGATTGAGCGAGTCGTGAGAAATCACCGCTCGGCGACCCTCGCCAGCTATCAGGAAGCCCAAGCCAAAACCACCGATACCCGTGTAACTACAGGAATCATCGACAGAGAAGAGGGCAAGTCATGACGAAGTCCACTGCAACTCCAGCGAACCTGCCGGAGAAGATCCGTCACTACATCAACGGTGAATTCGTCGATTCGATCGACGGCGAGGAATTCGACGTCATCAATCCGGTGACCAACGAGCCCTACATCAAGGCTGCATCAGGCAAGAAGGCCGACATCGACGCCGCCGTCGCCTCAGCGAAGCAGGCCTTCGACGAAGGCCCTTGGCCCTCGATGCTCCCACGTGAGCGTGCCCGCGTGCTCAACAAGATCGCCGACATCGCCGAGACCCGCAGTCAGGAACTGGCAGAGATGGAGTCCTTCGACTCCGGCCTGCCGATCACCCAGGCGAAGGGACAGGCCAACCGGGCCGCGGAGAACTTCCGCTTCTTCGCTGATCTCATCGTCGCGCAGGTCGACGACGCGTTCAAGGTTCCCGGCCGTCAGGCCAACTACGTCAACCGCAAGCCGATCGGCGTCGCCGGGCTCATCACTCCGTGGAACACGCCCTTCATGCTCGAGTCCTGGAAGCTGGCTCCGGCAATCGCGACCGGCAACGCCGTCGTGCTCAAACCTGCCGAATTCACCCCGCTGTCGGCATCGCTGTGGCCAGGCATCTTCGAAGAGGCCGGACTGCCCACAGGCGTCTTCAACATGGTCAACGGCTTCGGCGAAGAGGGCTTTGCCGGAGACTCCCTCGTCAAGCACCCCGATGTCCCGCTCATCTCGTTCACCGGTGAGTCGAGCACGGGTCAGACGATCTTCGCCAATGCCGCTCCCTGGCTCAAAGGCCTGTCCATGGAACTCGGCGGGAAGTCACCGGCCGTCGTCTTCGCCGATGCTGACCTCGACGCGGCGATCAATGCCACTGTCTTCGGCGTCTTCTCCCTCAACGGCGAACGCTGCACCGCCGGTTCGCGCATCCTCGTCGAAGAGTCGGTCTATGACGAGTTCGTTCAGCGCTACGCTGCTCAGGCCAAGCGCGTGAAGGTGGGCCTGCCTTCGGATCCCAGCACCGAGGTGGGAGCACTGGTCCACCCCGAGCACTACGAGAAGGTCATGTCCTACGTCGAAATCGGCAAGCAGGAAGCTCGCCTCGTCGCCGGCGGCGGCCGCCCCGAAGGCTTCGAGACCGGCAACTTCGTCGAGCCGACCGTCTTCGCCGATGTCACCCCCGACGCACGGATCTTCCAGGAGGAGATCTTCGGTCCCGTCGTCGCGATCACTCCCTTCAAATCCGATGAGGAGGCGCTGCAGCTGGCCAACAACACCAAGTACGGTTTGGCCGCCTACATCTGGACCTCCGACCTCAAGCGGGCACACAACTTCTCGCAGGCCGTCGAATCCGGAATGGTGTGGCTGAACTCGAACAACGTCCGCGACCTGCGCACCCCCTTCGGCGGAGTCAAGGCCTCGGGCCTGGGACACGAGGGCGGATACCGGTCGATCGATTTCTACACGGAACAGCAGTCCGTGCACATCAACCTCGGCGAGGTCCACAATCCAGTCTTCGGGAAGCAGTGAGAGGAAAACACATGTCCCAGACAATCCCTGTCCCATCAGTTCCGGCCCCGGATATCATCCGCTGTGCCTATATGGAGATCGTCGTCACCGATCTGAAGAAGTCCCGCGACTTCTACGTCGGCGTCCTCGACCTGCAGGTCACCGAGGAAGACGAGAGCACCGTCTACCTGCGGTCAATGGAAGAATTCATCCACCACAACCTTGTGCTGCGACAGGGACCGGTGGCCGCAGTCGCCGCATTCTCCTACCGTGTGCGCAGCCCCGAAGAGGTCGACGCCGCCGAAGCGTACTTTCGTGAGCTCGGCTGCCGAGTCGAGCGGAAGAAGGACGGATTCGTCCGCGGCATCGGTGACTCGGTGCGCGTGCAGGATCCGCTCGGCTTCCCTTACGAGTTCTTCTACGACGTCGAGCACGTCGAGCGCCTGGCCTGGCGCTACGACCTCTACTCCCCAGGGGCACTTGTGCGTCTCGACCACTTCAACCAGGTCACCCCGGACGTGCCGAAGGCCGTGGACTACATGGAGAACTTGGGCTTCAAGGTCACCGAGGACATCCAGGACTCCGAAGGCACTGTCTACGCCTCGTGGATGCGCCGGAAGTCCACCGTGCATGACACGGCGATGACCGGCGGCGACGGCCCGCGCATGCACCACGTTGCTTTCGCCACGCACGAAAAGCACAACATCCTCGCCATCTGCGACAAGCTCGGGGCATTGCGCCTGTCCGACACGATCGAACGCGGACCGGGCAGGCACGGCGTCTCGAATGCCTTCTACCTCTATCTGCGCGACCCCGACGGCCACCGCATCGAGATCTACACGCAGGACTATTACACGGGTGACCCCGACAACCCGCGCGTGACCTGGGACGTCCACGACAATCAGCGCCGCGACTGGTGGGGCAACCCGGTCGTGCCGTCCTGGTACACGGACGCCTCCACGGTCCTCGACCTCGACGGCAATCCGGTGTCGTTGACTCAGCGCACCGACGACTCCGAGATGGACGTGACGATCGGCGCCGACGGGTTCTCCTACACTCGGCGTGAGGACGCGACGGCCGCCGTCGGCGAGCACTCCGGTGCTGGCGAGGGAGAAGACGAGTTCAAACTGGGCCACCAGCTCTGAGGAGACGCGCACATGCTCGATGAAACAACGATCGCCGCAATCGCCGACGATCTGGCGCAAGCGGAGAAGAACCGGACGAAGATCGGTCTGCTGACAACCAAGTATCCCGACATGACCGTCGAGGACTCCTACGCAGTGCAGAACGAATGGCGTCGCCGAGGTGAGGCCTCCGGGCGGAGACTGATCGGTCACAAGATCGGCCTGACCTCGAAGCCGATGCAGCAGGCGACGGGCATCAGTGAACCCGACTACGGGGCGATCTTCGCCGATCAGGTCTACGACACAGGTTCGGTCATCGACCACTCGCAGTACTCGGGCGTGCGTGTCGAGGTCGAACTCGCATTCGTGCTCAAGGACGAACTGCGCGGACCGGACATCAGTCTCATCGACGTGCTGCGGGCCACCGAATACGTGGTGCCGGCACTCGAGGTGCTGTCGTCGCGGATCGAGATGGAAGGCCGCACCATCGTCGACACGATCTCCGATAATGCCGCGCTGGGGGCCATGGTCCTCGGCGGTCGTCCGGTGGCCGTCGACGCGGTTGATCTGCGCCGGGTCGGGGCACTGCTGTACCGCAATGAGTCGGTCGAGGACTCCGGCCTCGCCGCAGCCGTCCTCGACCATCCAGCCCGCGGCATCGTGTGGCTGGCGAACAAGCTGGCCGAACACGGCGATGTCCTTCGAGCTGGGGAGACCGTCCTGGCAGGGTCTTTCACCCGCCCCATGTGGGTCAGCTCGGGCGATACCGTCCACGCCGACTACGGAGATCTGGGAGTCATCACATGCCGTTTCGAGTAGAACTGCCACCGACGCTGACTCAGCGCATGGCTGAGCTGGGCGAGGGGGAGCATCTGGCCGGAATGTGGGTCTGCTCCGGTTCGCCTGTGGCCGCGGAGATCGCCGCATCCTCGGGGATGCAGTGGGTGCTCATCGACGCCGAACATTCGCCGATCGGCCTCGAAACCACGACCGGTCTGTTGCGCGCCATGAACGGATACCCGGCGACCCCTGTCGTGCGGGTGCCCGTGAATGACCAGATGCTCATCAAGCAGTTCCTCGACCTCGGCGCGCAGAACCTGCTCGTGCCGATGATCGATACCCCGGCTGACGCCGAGGCGGCCGTGCGTTCCGTGCACTACCCGCCTCACGGTGTGCGAGGGGTGGGATCGGCACTGGCGCGGGCCTCCCGCTGGAATGCGGTGCCGAACTACCTCGGCCGTGCCGAGGAACTCGTGTCCCTGACCGTGCAGATCGAATCTGCGACGGCGGTCGACAACGCCGCCGAGATCGCTGCAGTCGATGGGATCGATGCAGTGTTCGTCGGGCCCTCTGACCTTGCTGCTTCGATGGGTCTGCTCGGGCAGCAGACCCACCCGGATGTCACTGATGCAGTGCTGCGGACCTTCGCCGCGGTCAAGGCGGCCGGCAAACCGGTCGGTGTCAATGCCTTCGATCCCGAGCAGGCGGGGAAGTACCTTGACGCCGGTGCCTCCTTCGTCCTCGTCGGTGCCGATGTCGGTCTGATGATGAACGGCGCCCGCGCCTGGGCCGAGACCTGGGTGCGCGACTGATCGGCTGAGAGCAGCTGAGCAGCGTGGCGGTGGCCCGGAGGACGTGTGTCCTCCGGGCCACCGCCTTACTCCTTACTCTTTGTTTCGGCGTCTGCCGGTGATGAGCAGGGCCGTGGCTCCGAGCCCGATGAGGAAGATTCCGGCGCCGATGAGCATTCCGTTGCCCGTGGTGCCCGTCCTCGGCAGCTGTGCCGGTGGGGCGGGTGCTGCAGGTTTGTCAGCGACCGGTTCCGAGACTGGCTCAGCCGGCGGGGCGGGTGCTTCCGGCGGGGCGGGTGGCTCCGGTGCCTCCGGCGGGGCAGGTGGCGGAGTGGGTTCTTCAGGCGGTGTCGAGGGCTCCTCGGGCGGTGTTGGTTCCGGCGGTGCTGGGGGAGCAGTGGGCTCCTCCGGTGGCGGCGTCGGCGTCTCCTCAGGTGGCCGGTGCACGGTTTCAGCGGGGATGCCCCAGTCGCTCGTCCATTTCTGGTGCTCGTCGTTGTCCTGGATCGTGGTCACATAGGTCACCCACCCGACGGGCATGTCGATGGCCTTGGAACTCACCGTTGCGGTGCCCTCTTCGTCCCCGACCACGGTGATGTCCTGGGAGTGGAGCTTTGTCCCGCTGACTTCCTTCGACTGCTCTGGCTCGGTGTCCGAGTGATATGCCGTCATCGTGATCACTGCTTCTCCGCCCGGGCGCAGTCCGCTGACCGTGACTTCATCATGGACGGCGTTGACCTTGAGAACCGCCTTCGTCTCGGCGCTCGGGGTCCAGGGAACGAAGCCTGTTTCCCGCGGCTGACCGTGGACGCCCTTCCATTCCTTCGTGGACTTGTCACCGGCGATGGTCTCGGTGAAGTACATCCATCCGTGGAAGTCCTGGGGAACAGTGATCGCATCGGATCGGTGTGTGCCGTTGCCGACGTCCTTCGACGTCACCCGTGCGATCACCTCGGCGTCGTCGTTCTTCTTCCCGGGTTCGGGCATCGATTGCGTCTGCCACAGCTCGTGCTCGACGGTGACCGTGTGGTCGCCGACCAGGCCCGAGACGGTGAACGTGTCGGTGATCGAATCGCCTGACTGCGGGCTCTGGTCGGAGATTTCGGTGGAGACACGAGGCTTCGAGGTCATGTCGACCTTCGCCTGAGCAGAGACCTCGACAGGTTCGTCAGGGGTGATGACGCGTTGGACCCGTTTGGTCTTCTGAGGTTCGTAGAGCAGGACAGACTCTGGCGCGAGGCGTGCCGATGCCTTGGCCGTGACCGTGCCGGGAGCGTTGAGCTTGAGGGTGGTGACGACGGGTTTGGCCTTGCTGGTCAGGGATTTCGGTGCGTTCTCGGTTCCGTTGACGTCGAGAGTGAGAGGAATGCCCGGCACGGCGGTGCCTGAGGCGCTGGTCAAGGACACGGAAAGCGTGACCGTACCCGTCATGGGGAACTGGGGCCTCGTGTCGTCGCCCTTGCTGTCATCGACTCGTTTGACATCACCGTCCTCCGGCTCCTGACCGCCGTATGGCTCGAGCACCGGCATGTCTACGACTGGGGTCAGGCTGACATCGAGGGTATAGGGACCAGCGAACTTCTTGGCTTCGGTGCTGATCTTTGAGAACTGCTTCGCGGCACCCGTGAACTTCTTTCCCAGGTCGCCGGGCTCTTGCGGGGGAACCTTGTGATCATGCGGGATCGCCTCATCCAGACGTGCCAGCGCGCTCAAGGCTGCCTGCACATCGGCCGATGTGGACCCGGAGTACTCGTGCAGCGCCCACGCGGTCTGCGCGGTGGTGATCTTCTGCGCTTCTGAGTTCGTGAAGTACTTGGGCAGAGGAGATTGTTTGCCGGCATCGATGCAGTATGCATGCGTGTCATCGAAGGTTCGGTAGGCGCCATACCAGGTCTTGCCCTGCGGTGCGTGATGCCAGATGCCGGGACCATAGGCGTCGCTGGCCTTGAGCATCGGCACTTCGCCAAGCGAAGCGGACGGTCCTTGGGCCATGGCCGGTCCGAGTCCGATGAGAGAGGCCAGAGCCAGGACCAGGAGGAGGAGAGCGGAGCGGAGAGCGAAGCGTCTGCGAGTAGTCATATTCCGATTCCACGATGAATGTGTCGAGCCTGACTAGTGCAGAAAATCTGCCTGTGAATTCACCCGGCATCATCCACAGGAAAACGAACACGAGTCGATGTCGACAGCAGTGGGGGTGTGGACAGGCGAGGGTGCTCGCGGGCAGACGTCATTCCAGGTCACGGTGGTTACCATCGAGATTGGACGGGCAGCCCACGATTTCATCGCTGCTGTCCCTCGCCGAGGTGGTCGGCGGGAACGGTGATTCGTCCACATGGGAGCGAACGTGAGTGGGTCGCCGAATGTCAGCAACTGTTGCGGTATGGCCACACCGTTCTGGGCCTGGCGTCAGCAATGGACCGTAAACTTGTCAAGGCGGTGAACTCCAGACGAAGAAGGACGATATATGTCGCATCAGGCGGGCCCCGGAAACGGCCCCGACTCGCAGCAGAACGCGCATCCGGGCGAACCCGTGCCCCAGCGCGCGCATCCTCCTCAGGGCACCGACCCCCGGAACCCTAATGTGCCTCCTCAGCAAGGAATGCCGCCTCAGCAAGGAATGCCGCCACATGGTCAGGCCCAGATGCCGCCACAGGGGCCACCGATGCAACAGCCCCCGCCGCAGCAGCCGGTCCCGCCGCCGCAGCGCCCGAACAACGACCGGTTTCGTCCTCGACCGCCGCAGCCCGGTCCCGGTTCGCAGGGGCCGGGCCCGCAGCAGCCCCCTCGTCAGATCCCCCAGCCGGGGATGAACCCGGCGTCACAGGGTCAGGGCAATCCTCGCCTCGGCGCCCCGACGAGCCAGCCGCCGATGCAGCGACGCGTCTACGAACAGGCGCGGTTCGCACCGACCGTGACCCAGGAGATGCGGGTCCGTGCCCACGTGCAGGCACCTCAGCAGGTGGTCTCGGAGACCCCGTGGACCGGGGCTGTGCGCCAGTCCCAGCCCGAGGAAGAGCCCGGGTCGACCGCAAACATCGTGCGCTTGGTGATCGCCATCCTCGCAGTGGTCGGCCTCTTCGTCGGACTGTTGCTTCTCGCTCTTCTCGGAGGACTGAGCTTCGGCCTGAGGCTCTTCGCGCTGGTTGCGTTGTCAGCGGTGCCACTGATCGCGATCGTCGCCTACGTGCTCTGGCTCGACCGGTGGAAACCGCAGCCGAAGATCATCCTCGGACTCTGTCTCCTCTGGGGTGCCGTCGCCGCCGTCATCCTCACCCTCTTCGTCTCCCTCGTCAGCCAGGTCGCGCTCTATTTCGCCGGCGTCGGGGCAATGCCCGATGCCGTCGGCGCCGTGATCCAGGCCCCGATCGTCGAGGAGACGACGAAGACCGTACTGCTCGTTGTCATCGTCCTCGCTGCTCGCCGGCACTTCGAAGGTCCCCTCGACGGACTCGTCTATGGTGCCCTTATCGGTGCCGGCTTCGCCTTCACTGAAAATGTGCTCTACCTCGGCGGCGCGTGGGAGCAAGGCGATGGCATGGATCTGCTGTGGACCTTCATTCTCCGCTGCCTGTTCTCTCCGCTGCTGCACACGGTGTTCTGTACCTGTGCCGGCGTGACCATCGGCCTTGCCGCCCGCAAGTGGCAATGGTGGGCGATCATCCTGATGTGGCTGCCTGGCCTCCTCGTCGGCATGATTCTGCACGCCCTTTGGAACGGCACGATGACCGGGCTGGGCCAGATCAACGAGTTTGTGTCGATCATCGGACTCATCGTCCTCAGCTTCATCTTCACCACACTTTGGGTGGTGCTCGGGATTGTCCTGCGCCGCAGTGAACGCCTCCACACGCAGAATATGCTCGGCGACTACGCGAACACGGGATGGCTCACCTACTCCGAAGTCGACATGCTCGCAACGTGGAAGGGACGGAAGTTCGGCAAACGTTGGGCCGATTCGTTCCCCGGCGGCAAGGAGGAGATGCGCACCATGATCCGTACCTCCGGAGATCTCTCGACGACGCGCATGCGGCTCCTGGCCGGAGTCGGCGGGCAGAAGGAACGTGACATAGAGAGCTTCCAGCTGAAGAAGTTCTCCTCCGCCCGCGATCGCCTTCTCGCTGCATCGAACAGCGTGGTGCGCTGACTTCTATGATGATCGTAGACGTCGTCATCATCATCCTGGGGATTGCTGCGCTCTTCTCCGGGTTCCGCCAGGGAATCATCATCGGTCTCGGCACCGCAGTCGGCTTCGTTGTCGGCTGGATCGTGGGCCGGCTGCTCTCACCCCTGGGCGAAAGCCTGAGCGAAGGCACCCAGGCAATGGAGAATCCCGGTGTCGTCATCCTCCTGGCGTCGATGCCGCTTGTCCTCAGCGTTCTGTTCGCCTTCGCCGGCAACGGGATCGGCGCATGGATCAAACGATCCATGGACTCTCAGCTTGGGCAGGGCATCGACTCGATCGGCGGCACGGTCACCGCGGGTGTAGTCTACGTCCTTGTCATCTGGCTGGCGGCGGGGTTCATTCGGACCACACCGTGGGTCGAACCGAACCGGTGGGTCGCGGACTCATCGGTGATAGCGGCCGTCGACCGGACGATCCCGTACTCCTCGCAGATCGCGCTGGGCGACATCTCCCAAGGTCTTAAGGCCACAGGGTTCCCGCAAGTGTTCGCTGGCCAGACAGAGCAGATACGCGGCGTTGGAAAACCCGACTCCGCGATGGTCGATGTCGGTCGTGGCGTCGAGGAATCCGTCGTCAAGATCACGACCACTGCCACCACCTGTCCGACAGGATCCGAGGGGTCGGGGTTCGTCTACAGCGACGGACTCATCGCCACCAACGCCCACGTCGTTGCAGGCTCAACGGACCTCGCGGTCCAAGTCGGAGGTAAGGGCAAGCCCTACTCCGCCGAGGTAGTGGAATTCGATTCTGAGGCCGATGTGGCCGTCCTGCGGGTTCCCGAGCTTGATGCGCCCGCTCTCGACTTCGGCAACGGGCTGGGGCCGGGAGACGACTCAGTGGTCGCCGGTTTCCCCCAGAACGGGCCCTATACGATCTCTCCTTCGCGAGTGCGAGAGAAGATCAACGCGCGGGGCCTGGACATCTACGATTCGAGTTCAGTGGTGCGCGAGGTGTATTCGATCCGCGGCATCGTCCGCGAAGGAAACTCGGGAGGTCCGCTGCTCGACGCGAACGGTGATGTGGTGGGGATGGTCTTCGCCAGGTCTGCCACCGATGAGGAGACAGGGTATGCCCTCACACGTGCGGAGATCAGCGACGAACTGCAAGCGGGAGCGCAGAACCGGGCTCCGCAGCCGACAGGGCAGTGCACCGGCTGACAACTATCTCAGGTCAAGGCCGGCGATTACTTCAAGTCAAGGCCGGCGAGTACGGCGCGATGGTCACTCGAGCCGCGGTCGAGCACCTCGTCGGAGGTGGCGTCGAACCCGCGATACAGTACGTGGTCGAGTCGGGTGACGGGGAAGCGAGCGGGCCAGGTGAAGCCGAATCCGCCGCCGGTTTCGACCCGCGTATCCTCCAGCGGGGGAGACAGGGTCGAGAAGTTGGTGTCCGTCGTTGCGGTGTTGAAGTCACCGGCGACGATGACGTGCTCGGCTGCATCGGTTTCGACTTCTGTGGCCAATCTGCGGATCGCAGCATTGCGCATGGCTTCATGACCGGGGCGCACCGAAGGCATGTGCACGGAGTAGAACCTGATGTCGCCGTGGTCTGTGGAGACGGTTGTGGCGAAGGCGCGCGGCCACTGCAGCCCCAGGTCCACCTCTTCGGGTGCAGACATCGGCCATTTCGACCACACACCGATCGTGTCGACGACCTGCGAATGTTCGAACGAGGAATCGAGTTCCTTGTGGATGATCTTGCCTGACAGGGACTCCAGTTCCTGAATCGTGACGATGTCCGGGTCGGCGGACACGAGGCTCTTCGCCGCCGCTGTGGGCTCGGGCAGCCTGGCTCCCACGTTGTGCGTAGCCACCGTGAGGTCCGGTTCGCCGGTGTCGTTCGCCGGAATCACCGCGGAACCGAACATCGAGGCCCAGACAACTGTCGGAACCAGAATGCCGATTGCTGACAGCACCGAAAAGCGGATGAGGAACATGAGCAGGACGAGAGCCAGGACGATTCCCGTCCACGGCAGGATGCTCTCGACGAGCAGCGCAACGCCCATCCTGGTAGGCAGCAGGTGGTGGAGCAGGAGGAATGCCGCATAGGCCACGCCGAAGATCAGCGCAGTGATCCCCTTGGCTGGGCTGCGCGATTTTCTGGGTTGAGAATATTCCTGGTTCATCGATTAAGAAGCTTAACCGCTGAGCCTGTCCTCATGCTGGGTGAGTCATGCGACGTGCCTCACTTGAGACCAGGTTGAGCTGGTGGTACTGGGCGAGGGTCATCTGTGGGCGGTGGCCGACCACACCGTGACATCGGGGTGAGTGTCATAGCGATAGCCGGTGCCTCTCATTGTCCGAATCACCGTAGAGTACTCTCCCAAACGCCTGCGCAGACGCCGGATATGCACGTCAACAGTCCTCTCATCAGGGACTTCGCCACCTGACCAGACGGCAGCGATGAGGTCTTCACGAGGCAGAGTGGAATCGGCATGAGAGACGAGAGTCGCCAGGAGGTCGAATTCCTTGGTGGTGACATCGATGAGGTCGCCGTCGATGCGGACCTCGCGGCGGGGGATGTCGATGCGCAGTCGCTCAGCGGCTCGGTTCTGGAAGTTCCCATTGAATCGGGATCCGAAGCCGCCTGTGGGGGCGGCTTCGCCGATGCCCTGCTCGGACTCGCGGCGCAGGGGCGGCGGGTGGATTCGGCTGGGGATGCGCGAGCGGACCGGGCCGTGTGTTCCAGCCGGGGTCCCGGTGGCGGCGGGGGAGCCGTTGGCCACGGCACGGACGGCATCGATGTCGTTGCCGCGACCTTCTGGTGCCAAAGCGATGACCGCCTGGGTCTCTGCCTGGGAGGCCAGTTCCTTCGCGTAGGCCTGCAGCTCGCCGGCGATCGCGGAGAGGTTGGTCCCATCGGCGGCGGCCTTGGACTCATCAAGGCCGATGTAGACGATGATTCCGCGCGCTGCCTTCGGTGAGGGTACGACACCGGCGGGGCCGAAGGTGTGGGGCGGGTTCTGCGGGTCTACAGCACTCAACCGGGCTCCTGCGCGACGGATGGCAGCTGCGCTGCGTGGATGTGCGTACGCTGGTTCTGAATTCGACATTGCTGTCCTTTGCTTCGACCTGGAAGGCCGTTGTGACTGAATGAGTCCGCTGCGGAGTCTGCGTGTACTCGTTCGAGGCCGGACAGCGGGGAGACGGTCACCGACAACGAACGCAGAGCATACACATGCCTGCGGGGCACATTCGCGTCGAGTGCGTCGTAGAAGTCATGGCTTCATTATTTGTCACAAAACTCGCCGGTGGCAAAGGAAAGCCCGAAAATGAGACGAGTGTGACGAAATATGACGTCCTTTCGCCACACCCTTCGGACCGGTTAAGCGGTGTTCAGCTCAGTCGACGATTCCGTACATCCGGTCACCAGCGTCGCCGAGTCCAGGGACGATGTAGCCCTTCTCGTTGAGTTTCTCGTCCAGCGCTGCCGTGTAGATCTCGACATTCGCGGACTGGGCGTAATCCCTCTCAATCCGCTCGACACCTTCTGGGGCGCTGACGAGGCAGACCGCTGCGACGTCCCTGGCGCCTCGGGCGAGGAGGAAGTCGATGGCCATGGCTAAGGTCCCACCCGTGGCCAGCATCGGATCGACGACGAAGACCTGTCGGCCGCTGAGGTCATCGGGCAGGCGATCTGCGTAGGCACTGGGCTCAAATGTCTCCTCGTCGCGGACCATCCCCAGGAAGCCCACCTCGGCGGTGGGGAGGATGCGCAGCATTCCATCGAGCATGCCCAGGCCCGCGCGCAGAATCGGGACGACGACCGGGCGCGGCTCGGCCAAGCGGGTGCCGGTGAACGTCGTCACTGGAGTCGTGATTTCCTTGTCCTCGACCGCGACCGAGCGGGTGGCCTCGTAGGCGAGGAGCATGACGAGTTCCTCGGTGAGCTGACGGAACCGAGCGGAATCGGTGCTCTGGTCACGCAGGACGCTGAGTTTATGGGCGATGAGCGGGTGATCGGCTACATGAAGGCGCATAGGAGAAATGGTACGGAACTTTTCATCTTCGCGCGTGGAGCTGTGGTGAAAGGTCGGCCGAAGCGTCACAATGGGAGCATGTCCTACTTCACTGAGATCCTTGCCGAAACCAGCGATGGTTTTCGTGCGCTCGATGTCGATGTTCGGGATGCCTCCGATCTCGACAGCCTCGTCGAGATGATGCAGGCCGCCGGGTCGGAAGACGGCGAATCGGTCGCGGTCATCGAGCACGAGGACGAATGGTTCGGCCTCGTGCGAGTCTGCGAAAACAACGAGATCAGAGTCTTCCTGTCTGACCTGCGTGCCGTTGAGCTCAGTCCCTTCGCAGATATCTTCGCCGACTTCCTCGATTCCCAGCCCGACGCCTATGAGGCGGAGCCGGAAGAGGAGTTCGGTCTCGACGACGAGGCGGCAGCCCAGACCGATGACGACGCCGAGGAGGAAGAGGTCGCGATGCTCGAGTTCGACGCTGACGCCGAATGGGGCGGCGATGCCGAGATCTATGCCGACCGCGGAGTCCTGCCCGCCGAACTCATCGAACAGGTGGAGAAGTACCGCTCGGACCCTGCCCGCGTCGTCGCCCACGTCGGTGAGACCGTCGGGTTCGCCGACCAGCTCCAGGCCGCCCGCTGAGTTCACCGGAGGAGAACGCGGAACTCGGCTTCGGTGGCCACCCGCACTTCCAGGATTGGATGGGACTCGCTCTCGCCGAGGCGGCCCTGGCCCGCGAGCATGACGACGTTCCCGTCGGGGCTGTGGTCCTCGACGGTGATGGTGTGGTGATCGGGCGTGGTCACAATCGACGAGAAGTCGATCAGGATCCGCTCGGCCATGCCGAACTCATGGCACTGCGCAATGCCGCCGAGGCGACCGGGCGGTGGCGCCTCGATGAGGCCACCCTTGTCGTCACGCTCGAACCCTGTGCGATGTGTGCAGGTGCACTCGTCGGATCTCGGATTGCCCGAGTCGTCTATGGAGCATTCGATGAGAAGGCCGGTGCGGCAGGCTCCGTCTGGGACCTGCTGCGAGATCGCGCCGCGCTGCACCACCCGGAGGTCTATTCCGGAGTGGCAGCGACGAAGTGCCGGGGCCTGCTCAGTGACTTCTTCGCCGCGAAACGGGGGAATCCCGCTGGCTGAGCGACGCCGAGGACGTGGGGCAGGGCAGTGGCTCAGGTCACGCCCGCTCGATTTGGACGTCACCTGGGGCTGACTGTAATGTTGTCCGCGGTGGCGTGTCCGAGCGGCCGAAGGTGCAACACTCGAAATGTTGTGTAGGGTAACCCCCTACCGTGGGTTCAAATCCCACCGCCACCGCGTTTTGCCTGAGCCGCGACATCGTTGGAAGACGATGTCGCGGCTCAGGTTTTTTGTGTGCGGAGATGACTGGGTGGTCACTTCACCTTGCCTGCAGTCACCTCGGCGAACCATGTGGAGGCGAAGCCCTCCGTGTCCGTCCGTGGACTCGCACCCCCTGGGCTCTGCGACTCCTTACCCCGATGACGGCAATGAGTGCGATGTTTGAGATGATTGCGTGTGGTCGAGGCGGACGAACTGACATGGTCAAGCCCTGCAGCCAGATTGTGACCGTTGACACATTGCACCAAACAGACTTAACTTATCAGGCGGAACGGAAGTGTCTTTCCATGATGCGAAAAGAAGCTTCTGTTGTGGAAGCGGTGTCCGTTTCTCTGCGCAGGTTCAAAGCGCGTGGTCGCCAACGATGATGTTGCCGACTGATCAGATCGAACAACTTGAGGTGGTCCATGAAAATGGCTGACAACGACCAACGGCGGGATGCGAAAACCGCCACCGAGAGCAGCGGGAGTCCCGGACTGCTCGACAGATTCTTCGAGATCACATCACGCGGTTCCTCGATCAAGCAGGAGATCCGCGGAGGCATCGTCGCCTTCTTTGCGATGGCTTATATCGTCGTCCTCAACCCGCTCATCCTGGGCGGTTCCCAGGATGTCGCGGGCGGGACGCTCGACTTCGCCCAACTGACCGCTGTCACCGGCCTCATCGCCGGCGTCATCACGATCCTCTTCGGCGTCGTCGCGAGGCTCCCATTCGCGCTCGCCGCGGGACTGGGCATGAACAGCTTCCTGGCCGTCTCCGTGGTCCAGGACGTCACCTGGGCCGAAGCCATGGGGCTCGTGGTCATCAACGGTGTCATCATCGTCGTCCTCGGAGCCACCGGCATCCGAACCGCGATCTTCAACGCCGTGCCCCACGCTCTGAAGGTCGCGATCACGGTCGGCATCGGCCTGTTCATTGCGTTCATCGGCTTCGTCAACTCCGGCTTCGTCACCCGCACACCGGCCGGACCTCCCGTCCAGCTGGGGCAGAACGGGTCGATTGCATCGCTGCCGACGCTCGTGTTCGTCTTCGCCCTGATCCTCATCGGCATCCTCGTCGCACGTCAGGTTCCGGGCGGAATCCTCATCGGCATCATCGTGGCCACGATCCTCGCGATGGTCATCCAGGCCTTCGCGAAGCTGGGAACCGTGGGCGACCCGGTCAACCCGGACCCGGTGGGCTGGAACCTCGCCGCACCCGAGATCCCCGGTCAGGTCGTGGCGCTGCCGGACTTCTCACTCATCGGCGCCTTCGACCTGTTCGGATCCTTTGAGCGCATCGGCGTCCTGGCTGCCACGATGCTGGTCTTCACTCTGGTGTTCACGAACTTCTTCGACGCCATGGGCACAATGACCGGCCTCGCTCGCAGTGCCGGCCTGCAGACGAAGGACGGAATGTTCCCCCGCATCCGCGGTGCATTCATCGTCGAAGGCATCGGCGCAGTTGCCGGTGGTGGAGCTTCCGCCTCGTCGAACACCGTGTTCGTCGACGCCGCGGCAGGCATCGCCGAAGGCGCACGAACCGGACTCGCCGCCTGCGTCACCGGCGGACTGTTCCTGCTGTCGATGTTCTTCGCGCCGCTCATCGGCGTCATCCCGATGGAAGCCGGAGCCGCCGCGCTCGTCATCGTCGGTGCCATGATGGTCACGCAGATCCGCGAGATCGACATGAGTGACTTCCGCACCTCGCTGCCGGTATTCCTGACCATGGTCACGATGCCGCTGACCTACTCGATCGCCAACGGAATCGGCGTCGGATTCATCTCCTGGGCCCTCATCCACGCGATGAGCAAGCGCGGCCGGGACGTCCACTGGCTCCTCTGGGTCGTGTCAGCAGGATTCGTCCTGTACTTCGTTCGCGGCCCGATTTCAGCTATCTTAGGTGGATGAGTGAAATGATTGGACATCTTGCTTGGGGAAAGGGCCAGATCGCACACGGCGACTGAAGCCTGAGTCGGTCGCTGCACTGACGGGGCACCCAGCCAACCGGGTCGCCGGCGTCAACTCGACTCCACGTTCTTCGCTGCTGTTCGCATGGATAACCAGAAGTTTCGAAGAACGAAGCAATTGTTCCAACCATGCACTGTGCGCCGCAGAGACGAGGCGCAGGAGGTAAGTGCGATGTCTGCCACGGAAACTCAACGTTCCACCGCCCGGGTTTCAGTGAACTCAGCCGTTCACGAATTCGACGGGCCACCACACACAAATGCTCTGGACTTCCTCCGCGGAGTCGGACTCACGGCAGCCAAGGAAGGCTGTGCCGAAGGCGAATGCGGGGCCTGCGCCATCATGGTCGCCCGCCCCGAGAACGATGGGACAACCCGTTGGACCTCGATCAACTCCTGCCTGCTGCCGGCCGCGGCACTCGACGGCCAAGAGGTCATCACGGCCGAAGGCCTCGCCGACGGTGAGAGCGTCCACCCCGTCCAGGAAGAGATGGCAGTGCGCGGAGGATCCCAATGCGGATACTGCACCCCCGGCTTCATCTGCTCCATGGCCGCCGAATACTACCGGCCCGAACGTGGAGACGATGCCGCTGCGACCACCGGCGACAACGCGGCCGACCACCACTGCGGCCCCAACGGCTTCGACATCCATTCCCTGTCAGGCAACCTCTGCCGCTGCACCGGCTACCGCCCCATCCGAGACGCTGCCTACGCCCTCGGCCAGCCCGAACCCGGCGACCCGGTCGCGGCGCGTCGCGAGAAGCCGGCCCCGAACTCGGCGAGCACCGATATCCACCGGGCCGATACCGCCACCGGTGAAATCGGACGGTTCCGTCGTCCTTCCACCCTCGCCGAGGTGCTTCACATCCTGGCCGATGAGCCCGAGGTTCTCGTCGTCGCCGGCGCCACCGATTGGGGCGTGGAGGTCAACATCAAGAACGCACGCGCCAAATCGATGCTCGCCATCGACCGCCTCCCCGAGCTGCGCGGCATCGCTCGCAGCGCTGAATACATTGAGCTGGGGGCAGCTCACACACTGAGTGAACTCGAACGCGAACTCGCCGGATCGATCCCGCTGCTGGGCAAACTGATCCCTCAGTTCGCCTCCCGACTCATCCGCAACGCCGCTACCATCGGTGGCAACCTCGGCACGGGCTCACCCATCGGCGACGCCCCGCCGGCGCTCCTGGCCTTGGACGCACAGCTCGTGCTCACCTCGGCGCAGGGCTCACGAATCGTGGAACTCGCCGACTATTTCACCGGCTACCGGCAGACCGTACGCGGTGCGGGTGAGCTCATCACCGCGATCCGCATCCCATTGCCACTGGCACCACTGACCTCGTTCCAGAAGATCGCGAAGCGCCGCTTCGACGACATCTCCTCGGTCGCAATCGGCTACGCGGTGAGAGTCGAGGACGGGGTCGTGGCCAAGGCCCGGATCGGTCTGGGCGGCGTCGTGGCCACCCCGCTTCGCGCCAAGGCCACCGAGGCGCTGCTCGAGGGGGCACCCTGGACGCTGGAGACCGTGCACGGTGCTGCAGATACCCTCGCCGCCGAGGGCACCCCGATGGATGATCACCGGGCGAGTGCGAAATACCGGACCGCGATGCTGCGGTCCTCGCTTGAGCGTTTCTTTGCCGAACAGGAGGCAGGACGATGAGCCAGCTGTCACAGCGCCCCACCGATCCCATCGTCGGTGAGAGCCACCACCACGAAAGCGCCTTCGGTCACGTCACCGGAGCGGCCCTCTACACCGATGACCTGGTCGGACGCCTCACTGGCGTCCTCCACGCCCACCCCGTGCAGTCCACCCAGGCGCACGCGAAGCTGGGCAGCGTCGATATCGCCGGCGCCTACGAGATCCCGGGCGTCGTCCGTGTGATCACGGCCGAAGACATTCCCGGCGTCAACGACCAGGGCGTCAAACACGACGAGCCGATGCTGCCCGTTGACGAGGTGATGTTCTTCGGCCAGCCCATCGCCTGGGTCCTCGGCAACGACCTCGAAGCGGCGAAGGCCGGAGCGGCAGCTGTCGTCGTTGACTACGAACCGCTGCCCTCTCTGGTCAGCGTGAGGGATGCGATCGAGGCGAAGAGCTTCCACGGCATTCAGCCCGTCATCGACAAGGGCGACGCCACCGGAGCCTTCGCCGATGCCGCTCACGTGTTCGAAGGCGAATTCGAGTTCGCCGGCCAAGAGCACTTCTACCTCGAGACCCAGGCCTCGCTGGCTCACATCGATGAAAGCGGGCAGATCTTCGTCCAGTGCTCGACCCAGCACCCCACCGAAACGCAGGACATCGTCTCCCACGTCCTCGGGGTTCCCGCCCATGAGGTGACCGTGCAATGCCTGCGCATGGGCGGTGGATTCGGCGGCAAGGAGATGCAGCCACACGGATATGCGGCTCTGGCGGCCCTCGGCGCGAAGCTCACCGGTCGCCCGGTGCGCCTGCGTCTGAACCGCACACTCGACATCACGATGACCGGCAAGCGCCACGGCTTCCATTCGTCCTGGAAGATCGGATTCACCGACGAGGGCAAGATTCTCGCCCTCGACGCGACTCTGACCGCTGACGGTGGGTGGAGCCTCGACCTGTCCGAGCCCGTGCTCACCCGCGCCATGTGTCACATCGACAACGCCTACTGGGTGCCCAACATCCGTGTGGCCGGTCGCATTGCGAAGTGCAACAAGACCTCGCAGACGGCCTTCCGCGGATTCGGCGGACCCCAGGGCATGCTGGTGATGGAGGACATCCTCGGCCGGGTCGCCCCGAAGCTGGGGCTGTCGGCCCGTGAACTGCGCCGTCGTAACTTCTACACCGCCGGACAGGACACCCCGTACTACCAGCCGGTGCGTCATCCCGAGCGGATGGAGGCCGCCTGGGATCAGGTCGTGTCCACCGCCGAGGTGGAGGCCCGGGAATCCGAAATCGACCAGTTCAATGCCCGGAACGAGCACGTCAAACGCGCGATCGCGATCACCCCGGTGAAGTTCGGGATCTCGTTCAACCTCACCGCCTTCAACCAAGGCGGCGCCCTCGTCCTCGTGTACAAGGACGGTTCCGTCCTCGTCACTCATGGTGGCACCGAGATGGGCCAGGGCCTGCACATGAAGATGCTGCAGGTCGCGGCCACCACCCTCGGGGTGCCTCTGTCCACGGTGCGGCTTGCGCCCACGCGCACGGACAAGGTCCCCAACACCTCGGCGACGGCGGCAAGCTCCGGAACCGACCTCAACGGCGGTGCGGTCAAGGACGCCTGCGAACAGATCCGGGGCCGGCTGACACAGGTCGCCGCCGGAATCCTCGGGGCACCCGCCAACGAGGTCAGCGTCCACCGCGGCATCGTCAGTGCGCTGTCATCGAAGAAGACGGTGACCTGGGAAGAGCTCATCAACGCCGCCTACTTCCAGCGGGTCCAGCTCTCGGCCTCCGGGTTCTACCGAACCGAAGGACTGCACTGGGACCTGTCGGTCATGACCGGTGAGCCCTTCAAATACTTCGCCTACGGTGCGGCCGCGTCCGAGGTCGAGGTCAACCGCTTCGACGGATCCTACACACTGCGCCGGGTCGACATCGTCCATGATGTCGGCGATTCGCTCTCACCTCTGATCGACCTCGGCCAGATCGAGGGCGGATTCGTCCAAGGCGCCGGTTGGCTGACCCTGGAGGACCTGCGGTGGGACGAATCAGACAAGCCCAGCCGAGGTCGCCTGGCGACCCAAGCCGCCAGCACCTACAAGATCCCCAGCTTCTCTGAGGCGCCAGAGGTCTTCAACGTCTCGCTGCTGGACAAGGCACACGAAGAGGGTGCCGTCTACGGCTCCAAGGCCGTGGGCGAACCACCGCTCATGCTCGCATTCTCCGTCCGGGAGGCCCTGCGAGGCGCTGTGGCCGCGTTCGGCTCGGAGACTGCCGGCGAACACGGTCCCTCCGTCGAGCTGGCCTCACCGGCGACGCCCGAAGCCGTGTTCTGGGCCATCGAATCGGTGCGGCTGCCTGCCGCCAGCGATGCTACCGTGTCCGGAGATGCTGCGCAGGGGAGCCCGGAAGGCATCAGTGTCCCATCATGACCTGGATGGACACAGCTGCGAAGCTTCGTTCTTCTCGGGTGCCGGCCGTCCTCGTCACTCTCGCCTCGGTTCGCGGGCACGCCCCGCGTGAGGCCGGAGCGAAGCTGATCGTCACCGCCGATGACCTGCATGGGACCATCGGCGGTGGCAACATGGAGATGACTGCCGTCACCCGTGCCCGCGAGATCCTGGCTGCAGCGTCTGGGCCGGGATCGGAGGCGACTCGACCCGAACCTGAGATGCTCACGCTGCGACTCAACGACAAGGCACCGGCCAAATACGGGCGTCAATGCTGCGGGGGAGAGGTCAGCGTACTGCTCGAACCGCTGCCCGTGCCCGCCTCGGTGGCGATCTTCGGGATCGGCAACATCGGACTTGAGCTGACCCGAATCCTGGCCCGCCACGACATCGACATCCACCTCAGCGACTCCCGTCCCGAGCATCTCGAGGAGCTCGAGCGACTGGAACCGCCTGTGGCCCAGGTCCATCGCGAGTTCGCCGTCGTCGGCGAGGAGGTGCTTGTCGGGCTGCCCATGGGCACGCATGTGCTCATCATGACCCACGACCACGCCGAGGATCTCCACCTCTGCGATGCGGCACTGACCCGCGGCGACCTCGGGTCCATCGGGCTCATCGGCTCGAGTGCCAAATGGCAGCGGTTCAGAAAGAACCTCATCGCCGAAGGCCACACACCCGAGACTGTTGACACCATCGACTGCCCCATCGGCCTGCCCGATCTGCCCGGAAAGCAGCCGGCGACGATCGCACTCAGCGTCGCCGCCGATCTGCTGGGCCGCATCGGCTGACAGGCCTTCTGCCACACTTCACCTTCCAAGGAGCACCACTATGTTCATCTACCGTGCCCGTGTCTTCGACACACCGATCGACCCCTTCGCCGGGGGCACTCTGCGCTCGGGCTCAGACGTCGCCATCGTCGTCGCTGAGGGGCTGATCATCGCCCGCACCGACTACGCGAGTGCGGTTGCTGAGCATCCCGACGCCGAGGTGGTCGACCTGCGTGCCGGCGTACTCATTCCCGGCCTCATCGACACCCATGTCCACTACCCGCAGGTCCGCGCGATCGGCTATCTCGGCAAGCCTCTGCTCGAGTGGCTCGACCACTGTGCCCTGCCAGAAGAGGCGAAGCTCGCTGACGAGGCCTATGCCTCTGCCGTGGCCGGCGAGTTCCTCGCCGGGCTGACCTCGGCGGGAACCACCTCGGCGATGGTCTTCGGTTCGCATTTCGCAACCGCCATGGACACCTTCTTCTCCCAAGCCGCCGAGGTGGGTCTGCGGATCACATCTGGACTGGTCACCAGCGACAAGACCCTTCCAGAACCGCTGCTGACCAGCGTCGAGCAATCAGTGTCCGAGAGTCAGGGTCTCATCGACCGCTGGCACGGGAACGGCAGACTCAGATTCGCCATCACTCCGCGCTTCTCCTTCTCTGCGGGGGAGGAGCTGCTGGCCGCTGGTGGGCAGCTGCTGGCGGACAATCCTGGGGTCTGGGTGACCTCTCACCTCAACGAGAACCGCGACGAGATCGCCGGTGTCGCCGAGATGTTCCCCGAAGCACGCGACTACCTCGACACCTACGATCGTGCGGGACTGCTGGGCAGGCGGACGATCCTGGCCCACAACGTCCACCCGAACGATCGTGAACTGGCCAGAATGGCCGAGGTCGGGGCCGCCTCGGCGCACTGTCCGACCTCGAATTCGAACCTGGCCAGCGGCTTCTTCCCACTGCGCCGACACATCGAGGCCGGAGTCCGCGTCGCGCTCGGCTCCGATGTGGGAGCGGGGACAGGATTCTCCCTGCTCAAGGAGGGCGTCCAGGCGTACTTCATGCAGCAGCTCGACCCGTCCGGCGGTCTGCCGCTGAGCTCCGCACACCTGCTGCACCTGGCCACCGCCGCCGGCGCCGAGGCGCTCGAACTCGGCGATGAGGTGGGTGACCTGTCCGTGGGCAAGCGCTTCGACGCGGCCTACATCTCACCTGCAGCGCACCAGCCCCTGGACGTGGGCATCAGGCACGCCGGCAGCGACGAGGACGCTCTGGCGAAGATCTTCGCCATGGGGACACCAGCCGACATCACCCGCGTGTGGGTCGACGGTCAGCTCGTCAAGGGCGGCGGTGCTCCGACTCCTCGCTGACGACCTGCTTCACGCTGGCGGTGTCGACGATGTCTCCGCAGTCGATCGCGGCGCGGATCTCCTCGGCCTGCTCGTCGGGAACGAGTGGGATCTCCTCGCCATCGCAGTCGACGAAGACTCCGTCGATGAACTGATCGCCTTCGCGCAGATCCTTGAGGTTCGAAGGTGTGAGGAAGCGCGCGGGCTTCGCACCGTAGACGGAGGGGTTTCGCGAATTGCCGAAACTCAGCTCGTTGAACAGGAGATTGAGCAGAACCGCCATGATCGCGGCCGAGGAGATTCCCGAGTGGAAGATCGTCTGCACCCAGGACGGGAACTGCTCGTAGAAGTCGGGCTTGACCACGGGGATGAGTGCGAAGGCGAGCGAGGCGGAGACGATGATGAGGTTCATGTTTCCCTCGAACTTCACCTCCTTGAGGTTGCGGATGCCTGATCCCGAAACGGTTCCGAAGAGGATGAACCCGGCGCCGCCGAGGACGGGCATCGGCACAGCCGCGACGACCTGACCGAGTACGGGCATGAGCCCGAGAAGGATGAGGATGACACCGCCCGCGGAGACGACGAAGCGGGAGCGGACTCCGGTCAGCGCCACGAGGCCCACGTTCTGGGCGAAGGCCGACTGGGTGAAGGACCCGAAGAAGGGCGCAATGACCGAGGAGAGCATGTCGGCGCGCAGCCCGGCCGAGACCCGCTTCTTGTCGACCGGGGTGCCGACGATCTCGCCGACGGCCAGCACGTCCGCTGCGGTCTCGGTCTTGATGACGAGGATGACGATGAGCATCGAGCCGATCGCTGCAAGGTCGAAGGTCGGCGCGCCGAAGGGCAGCAGTCCCGGTAGCGCTACCGGAGCGCCGTCGCCGACGTCGGAGAAGTCCGTCATGCCCATCGCAGCACCGATGGCCGTGCCGATGATGAGGCCGAGCAGGATCGACAGCCGTGAGATCGTGGCCGATCCCACCTTGCTCAGCAGCAGGATGACGGCGAAGGTGATGAAGGCCAGTGCGATGTTCTGCACGGAACCGTAGTCGGCGGCGGCCTCGTCGCCGCCCATGGCCCAATTGCCCGCAGTCGGAATGAGTGTGAGTCCGATGGCCGTGATGACCACGCCGGTGACCACGGGTGGGAAGAAGCGGATGATCCGGGCGAAGAACGGAGCCACGACGAATCCGATGACGCTGGCGACGATGACCGCGCCGAAGATGTCGCCGAGGTTGCCGCCGCCGGAGAGGATGGAGAGCATCGTCGCGACGCCGGCGAAGGAGACTCCCTGGATCAATGGCAGACGCGATCCCACCAGGGGGAAGCCGATGCTCTGGATCAGGGTTGCTATCCCGCCGACGAAGAGGCTGGCGGTGACGAGTGCGACGAGCTGATCGCCGTCGACGCCGGCCGCCTTGCCGATGATGAGCGGCACCGCGATGATGCCGCCGTACATGGTGAGGACGTGCTGGAGCCCGTAGGCGAAGAGCTTGGGCACCGGGAGCCACGCGTCCTCGGGCCGCGTGGACCCGGGCGGGAGGGACTTCGTCGTCGAACTCTCGGTCATATCTCAGCCTTCCGAAGCAAGCCTCATTACTCTTCCGTATCGTGGATTCGATCTTCCACAAATGTGATCTCCACTACGTTCGGCCTCTTTTTCTGCAAAGTCAAACCGGCGATTCGGGTAGCGGGTTCCGGCGTTCGGGGCAAGTCCCCTGTCTGGTCAGTGCTGGCGGGCGGGGTCCGTACGTGCCCTGTGGGCATCCGAGAATTTCGGACTGATCCGCCTCGGTGGGTTGACTCCATCTCAGTTGCCTGCCTATGCTTGATTTCATCAAACGGAAACACCTTTCCACGATACGAAAACCTGGTAACCCGCACTCGCAGCGACGCGAAGGAGAATCCCATGGCGACATTCGATTTCACCAATGCCGACAGCTACATCCTCAACTGCTCCACCCTGCTCACCGAACTGCCCGTGATGGAGCGCGCCCAGGCCGCTAAGGACGCCGGTTTCAGCCAGGTCGAGTTCTGGTGGCCCTTCGACGGCAACCCGACCCCCACCTCGGCGGAGGTCGATGAATTCATCGCTTCGCTGGACAGTGCAGGCGTCGAACTCAAGGGACTGAACTTCTGGGCCGGGAACATGGCCGCCGGTGACCGCGGCATGGTCTCGATCAAGGGCGCAGAGGCCGACTTCGCGAAGAACGTCGAGATCGTCGTCGAGATCGGCCGCCGCACAGGCTGCCGCGCCTTCAACGCCCTCTACGGCCTGCGCACCGAGGGCCAGACCCCTGAGGAGCAGGACGAGGTCGCGATCGAGAATCTCAAGTTCGCGGCCGACGCCGTCGCCGCCATCCAGGGGACCGTGCTCGTCGAACCCGTCTCCGGAGCCGATGACTACCCCCTCAAGCGTGCTTCCGACGCCGCCGAGGTGGTCCAGCGGGTCCGTGCTCAGGGCGTTGCCAACATCGCCGTCCTCGCCGACTTCTTCCATATGTCGATCAACGGTGACGACGTCGCCGCGGTCATCGAGGCCGATGCCGCGAAGTTCGGTCACATCCAGATCGCCGACGCCGCCGGCCGCGGGGCACCCGGCACGGGGGAACTGCCGCTCCAGGACTGGATCAACCGGTCCTACGAGCTCGGCTACACCGGATCCATTGCACTCGAATACAAGCAGGATCGCGCCACCGCATTCGAATGGCTCGCGAACTGAACGCCACACCCACTTCAGATAGGACATGAACATGAGCAAGACAATCGCATTCATCGGACTCGGAATCATGGGGTTGCCGATGGCCAAGAACCTCGTCAATGCAGGCTTCACCGTCCGCGGCTACAACCGTTCACCGGAGAAGGCCGCAGACCTTGCCGCAGCAGGCGGCCAGGCCGCAGGGACCATCGCCGAGGCGGTCGACGGAGCCGATGTCATCATCACCATGGTGCCCGACTCCCCGGACGTCGAGGACGTGCTGACCGGCGACGAGGGCATCCTCGCCCACGCCAAGGCCGGCGCCTACTGGATCGACAACTCCACGATCCGCCCCGACGTTGCGAAGAACCTGTCCGCCCAGGCTGCCCAGAAGGGCCTCAAGCCACTCGACGCACCCGTCTCCGGCGGCGAAGCAGGAGCGATCAACGGTGCGCTGTCGATCATGGTCGGAGGCGACAAGGGCCACTTCGATGCCGTGTCCGATGTCTTCGACGCCGTCGGCAAGACCATCGTCCTCGTCGGACCTTCGGGCTCGGGGCAGACCGTGAAGGCCGCGAACCAGCTCATCGTCGCCGGCAATATCGAACTCCTCGCCGAGGCGGTCGTCTTCCTCGAGGCCTACGGAGTCGAGACCACCTCGGCGCTGCAGGTCCTCGGTGGAGGACTGGCCGGATCGAAGGTCCTCGACCAGAAGGGGCAGAAGATGCTCGACCGCTCCTTCGACCCCGGCTTCCGCCTGGAGCTGCACCACAAGGACATGGGCATCGTCACCGCCGCCGCCCGCGAGGCAGGGGTCGCGATTCCGCTCGGTTCGGCCGTCGCGCAGCTCGTCGCCTCGACCGTCCAGCAGGGCAACGGAGGACTCGACCACTCGGGTCTGTTCACCGTCGTCGAACAGCTCTCGGGCAAGAACCAGGACTGAGCTGCCGCAGACAGCACTGAGCTGCCACAGACAGGGCGGGGCCATCGGCATAACGACACTGGCGGCCTCGTCCCACCACGAACCGAGCCGGCGACAGCGTCGTCGCCGGCTCTCTGAACTCGGACCACTCGAATCCGGACCACTTGACTCCGGACCACTGACAAGAAGGAAGAACAATGACACGTATGCGTGCAGTTGACGCGGTGGTGCTCATCCTCGAAAAGGAAGGCGCAACCGAAACATTCGGCCTGCCGGGTGCGGCCATCAACCCGCTGTACTCAGCGATGAGGGCCCACGGCGGAATCCGCCACACGCTGGCCCGCCACGTTGAGGGTGCCTCGCACATGGCAGACGGATACACGCGGGCAGCGGCCGGGAACATCGGCATCTGCCTGGGCACCTCGGGGCCTGCCGGAACAGACATGATCACCGGTCTCTACGCCGCAGCCGCGGACTCGCAGCCCATCCTGTGCATCACCGGACAGGCTCCCGTCGCGGTCCTCGACAAGGAGGACTTCCAGGCCGTGGACATCGCCTCGATCGCGAAGCCCGTGACCAAGATGGCAAAAACGGTGCTCGAAGCAGGGCAGGTCCCCGGCGTCTTCCAGTCGGCCTTCCAGCTCATGCGCTCGGCCAGGCCGGGCCCGGTCCTCATCGACCTGCCGATCGACGTCCAGCAGACTGAGATCGACTTCGATATCGAGACCTACGAACCGTTGGTTCCGTCGAAGCCGGCGGCCACCTCGGCGCAGGCGGAGAAGGTCCTCGACCTCATCGCGGCTGCCAAGCACCCGCTCATCATCGCCGGCGGCGGCATCCTCAACGCCGATGCCGCGGACAAGCTCGTCGAATTCGCCGAGGCGACATCGATTCCGGTCTCACCGACACTGATGGGCTGGGGCACCATCCCTGATGACCACCCGCTGCAGGCAGGCATGGTTGGGATCCAGACCCACGTGCGCTACGGCAATGCCTCATTCCTGGAGTCCGACCTGGTCATCGGCATCGGCAACCGCTGGGCCAACCGTCACACCGGTGATCTGGGGGTCTATCGCAACGGCCGGAAGTTCGTCCATATCGACATCGAGCCCACGCAGATCGGGCGCGTGTTCTCACCCGACTACGGTGTCGTCTCCGACGCCGGGGCCGCGCTCGACGCCCTGCTGTCCGCTGCACGCGGGCGGACTGAGGCTGCGGGACTGCCGGACTTCACCGGCTGGGCCGGCGAGTGCACGGCGCGCAAGTCCACGGAGCACCGCAAGACCAACTACACCGATATGCCGATCAAGCCCCAGCGGGTCTACCAGGAGATGAACGCCGCCTTCGACGAGGACGTGACCTATGTGTCGACGATCGGCCTGAGCCAGATCGCCGGTGCGCAGATGCTTCACGTCTACAAGCCGCGCCACTGGATCAACGCGGGTCAGGCCGGACCATTGGGCTGGACCGGACCGGCAGCGCTGGGGGTGGCGAAGACCAAGCCGGAGGAGACGGTTGTCGCCCTCTCCGGTGACTACGACTTCCAATTCATGATTGAGGAGCTGGCCGTCGGGGCACAGCACAAGATCCCCTACCTGCACGTCGTGGTCAACAATTCCTACCTGGGGCTCATCCGGCAATCGCAGCGCGGCTTCGACATGGACTATCACGTGTCGTTGGCCTTCGACAACATCAATTCCTCGGGAGAAGCTGCCAGCTACGGCGTCGACCATGTGGCCGTCGCACAGGGATTGGGGTGCAAGGCGCTGCGCGTCGAGGACCCCGAACTCATCGGCGAGGGCCTGCGAGTGGCCAAGGAGCTCATGGACGAGCACCAGGTTCCCGTTGTCGTCGAGGTCATCCTCGAACGCGTCACGAACATCTCGATGGGCGCCGCACTGGACAACATCAATGAGTTCGACGTCCTCGCTCAGACTCCGGCCGATGCGCCCACGGCGCTGACTCCGATGGGCGAAATGTCCGCGGCGAAGTAGTTGGGGCGCGGCCGGCGCGGCGCGGTTCAGTAGCCGCGCCAGATGTCGGCTGCACCACAATTGGTATACCATAGTCCCGGGAGCGTCGGAGGGTTGGTTCCGACACTCCCGGGACTTGTCTGACATGCTTGGCGAGACACGTCGCAGCAGACATCGGGCATCGATGCCGTGGAAACGACCGGGATCGATGCCGAGCAGAGAACTTGGCCTGCGGGCCGATGAAACGAGGAGGATGCATGAACGTCGATGACGCCGGTACACAGGGTCCTGACCAGGACTTCGACCTGATCATTCGGGCACAGCGGGCAGTTCTGCCCGAGGGCGTGAGCGCGGCCGAGATCGGCGTTCGTGCGGGCAAGATCGTCGAGGTCGCCACCGGGGGAGCGGTGCTCAGCGGTGCCGCCTCGGCGGATGCGAAGGTTGTCGACGTCGATGAGTCGCAGGTTCTCCTGCCCGGGCTCGTCGATTCGCACGTGCATGTCAATGACCCGGGCCGCAGCGAATGGGAAGGCTTCGCCAGCGCCACCCGCGCCGCAGCCGCCGGCGGGGTGACGACGATCGTCGACATGCCGCTGAACTCCCTGCCGCCGACCGTCAACGTCGAATCCCTCGACATCAAGCGCGAAGTAGCCGCATCCAAGGCATTCATCGATGTCGGCTTCTGGGGCGGGGCGATCCCCGGCAATACCGGTGACCTCAAGCCCCTCTTCGACGCGGGCGTCTACGGTTTCAAGTGCTTCCTCGAAGACTCGGGAGTCGATGAGTTCCCACCGCTGGAGCCAGATGAGCTGCGCGCCGATCTGGCCGAGCTCGCGAAGTACGACGGCCTGCTCATCGTCCACGCCGAGGACCACTCGGTCATGGCCGAGGCCCCGAAGAACTCGGGCCGCAAGTTCAGCGACTTCCTCGCCTCCCGCCCGCGCGAGGCCGAGAACGTCGCGATCGCACGGGTCATCGAGGCCGCCCGCGAGACCGGTGCCCGCGCCCACATCCTGCACCTGTCATCGGCAGATGCGCTGCCGCAGATCGCCGCGGCCAAGGCCGAGGGCGTGAAGCTCACCGTTGAGACCTGCCCCCACTACCTCGTGTTCACCGCCGAGGAGATCCCGGACGGAGCGACGACGCACAAGTGCTGCCCGCCGATCCGTGAGGAATCCAACCGCGAGGCCCTGTGGCAGGGCCTGGTCGACGGCACGATCGACTGCATCGTCTCCGACCATTCGCCCTCGACGGCCGAACTCAAACTGCTCGACACCGGCGACTTCGGGGCAGCCTGGGGCGGAATCTCCTCGCTGCAGCTGGGTCTCTCCCTTGTATGGACCGAGGCCGCCAAGCGCGGCATCGACCTCGCCGAGGTGGTGGCCTGGATGTCCAGTGCCCCCGCCTCCGTCGCTGGAGTGGAGAACAAGGGCGCGATCGCACTCGGCAACGACGCGGACTTCGCAGTCTTCGCTCCCGACGAGGAGTGGACGGTCGCAGCCGCCGAGCTCTACCACCGCAACCAGATCAGCGCCTACGACGCCCGCACCGTCCGCGGCGCCGTCAAGCAGACGATCCTCCGCGGCGCCCCCGTGAACTTCGACGAGCCCCAGGGCCACCTCCTCCGCGCCCGCTGAGGCGCGCCTCGCAAGGGGCTTCATCGTTACAGCAACCTTCCGGGCGCTGAGCAACCTTTAGCGGGGTTGCTCAGCGCCCGGAAGGTTGCTCAGTTTGATGACGCGAAGCATTCGGGTTGCTGAGGTACGAAGTTGTTGCTGACGATACGACCACCTCTGTGCACAGGTTTATCCACAGAATCGCGGAATATGTTGCTGTTTGCTGTTGAATGATGCAATTTAGTTGTTATGTATGCGCACATCACCGCCGCACGTCTGGTTCGCTTGGGATTCTCTCGAGAGGAAATCCGGCGAGCGCTGCGCTGCTGCCTGCGCAGGGTGGCGCGAGGCCGATATGTCACCGAGTTCGTCTGCGCTGATGCAGCTCATAGCGAGCTTTGGGAATCGATCAAGAGCGGTTCCAGCAGTGAGTTCGTCCAATTCGGGGATATCCGGGACCAGGTCGAGAGACTCAAGGTACTTATCCGGGCTCGAGCAGAGCATCTTCAGGAGGGTCTGCTCAGTCGGCGTACTCCACGTGGAGGAGAAATCTTCAGCCACCTGTCCGCAGCGCTCATCCATGAACTGCCCGTGAGCTCCCTCAGCGAGCATCGGGTGGAAGTTGTACGGCCAAAGGTCAGCCGCACTTATACCAATCTGCGGGTCCGGCGTCGTTTGATACCTCAAACCCAGATGGTCAAGATCGGCATATATGCAGTGACCTCACTGGAGCGGTCGCTCATCGACGTAGCGCGTGACTATCCGCTGAGCGTCTCAGTGCCGATGCTCGACCATGCTTTGCGCTGTGGCTCTGCAGATCTCGACGATGTGAGGACGGTTGTCTCTGCCTGCGTTGAGATAGAGGGTTCGCGAAATGTGGAGAACGCTCTTGAGCTAGCCGACGGTCGTCGGGAATCCGTCGCCGAATCGGTCTGTGCTGTGCGATTCTACGAGTTCGGAATTGTCGGATTCCTCCCACAGGTGAACATCTTCGACACTGCCCGGAACTGGTTGGGACGAGTCGACTTCTGCCATGAGAAGGCCAAGATCATCGTCGAGGTCGACGGAATGGGTAAGTACGGACTCGGCTCCGGGGATCCGAAGAAGGAGATCGAGAAGGAGAAGCTGCGGGAGTCGGCCCTCAGCGCCGCGGGCTATCTGGTGATCCGGTTGACCTGGAGGCAGCTCTACCGATCAGAGCTCTTCCATCACATCCTCAATGCAACTGCCACGCGGCTCTCGTCGAACTGAGCAACCTTTCGGGCGCGTAGCAACCTCGCTAAAGGTTGCCAAGCGCCGGGAAGGTTGCTCAGCCGTGCAAGAAGAGCTGGCTTCAGGCGCCGAGCTTCTCGCGGAGGCGGCGGACGTGGCCCTCGGCGTCGACGTTGTATTCGACGTCGCTGAGTGTTCCGTCTTCGGCGATGACGAAGGTTGAGCGCAGGGTGCCCTCGAAGGTGTTGCCGCCCACCGTCTTCTCTCCGAACGACCCGTAGGTCTTCGCGAGCTCCGCGCCGGGATCGGAGAGCAGTGGGAAGGTCAGGTGCTGGTCGTCCGTGAACGCCTGGAGTGCCTCGGCGTCATCGGGGGAGACCCCGAGCACCTGGAATCCTGCAGCGGCCAGGGACGAGAGGTTGCCGCGGAAGTCGCAGGCCTCGGTCGTGCAGCCGGGTGTCGCGGCCTCGGGGTAGAAGTAGAGGATGAACTTCTGTCCGGCGAAGTCCGCCTTCGAGTGGGTCTTTCCATTGGCGTCGGTGAGGGAGAAGTCGGGTGCGTTCTGTCCGACTTCGAGTTGTGTCGCCATGATGATGCGTCCTTTCGTGGGTGACTGCTTGTGCTGCTGGTGGTCAGTTCTGTTGCGCGCCCGCGGTACCTGCGCCCATTAGGCCCGCGCCCAAGAGCGCGCACGCGTGTGCCGCCGTGGCTTCGATGAGCTCTTCGGCGCGGTCGGAGAGCTCGGCGAGCTCGGCCGGGCCGGGTGCGATCGACAGTGCGGCGGTGATTCCTGCCTCGCGGCATTCGGCGGGACTGAGCGCGACGCGTCCGGCCACGACGATGATCCTCGCCGAGGCGGGGGCATGGTCCCGGACGGCCGCGACGACCTTCCCGCCCAGGGACTGGGAGTCGAAGGACCCCTCGCCGGTGAGCACGATATCGGCCTTCGACAGGGCTTCGGTCAGGCCCACCGCCTCGGCGACCATGGTCGATCCGGGCACAACCTCGGCGCCCAGCAGGGTAGTCAGCGCCAGAGGGATGCCGCCGGCTGCACCGAAGCCAGGCGTCGCGGCCAGAGACAAGGCCTCGGCCGAGGAACCGGCGAGCACCTCGGCGAGGTGGGCCAGGCCGGAATCGAGGACGGACACCGAGGAGGGGTCGGCACCCTTCTGCGGGCCGAAGACTGCGGCGGCACCGCGGGGGCCGGTGAGCGGATTGTCGACGTCGACGGCGATGCGCCAGCGGACGTCGAGCGCGCGGGGGTCGAGCCCCGAGGAATCGACCGAGACCAGGGCTGACAGGCCGCCGCCGCCGGGGGCGACGGGCTCCCCGGAGGAGTCGCTGAACGTCGCGCCCAGAGCGGAGACGATGCCGACCCCGCCGTCGGTGCTCGCCGATCCGCCGATGCACAGCAGGATCTCTTCGACTCCCTGTGCCAGGACATGGCTGGCGATGAGCCCGACGCCATAGGTGCCAGCGCGCTCGGGCTGCAGCTCAACGTCGGAGACCTGGGGGAGGCCATTGGCCTGTGCCGCCTCGATGACTGCGGTCTTCCCGTCGGCGGAGATGCCGAACAGGGCGGTCGCGGGTCGCCCCAGGGCATCGACCACGTCGACCGAGCGGGCTGGCGTGCCCCACACTGCGAGCAGAGCGTCGAGGGTGCCCTCACCGCCGTCGGCGAAGGGCAGATCGGTGATCTGCGAGTCGGGGAACACTTGGCGGGCACCGCGCGCCAGGGCGGCTGCGGCGGCGGGGGCACCGGCCGAGCCCTTGAAGGAATCGGGGGCACAGACGATCGTTGGTCTTTCCCTGCTCATGACGTCATTCAACCTCATTGTCGTGATATCGGCGGAGAGCGCTCAGCAGTCGGACCAGCCGATTCCACCATTCGCACAATCATTATCCACTCTGCGGAAGAAGTTTTCCAAATTAGTGCCCCAGGTGATCGTTTGGGATTTGACATCGAAGGCACCTCGGGCCACACTCGAACCAGTTAAATGGAAATATACTTCCGAGATGTGAAACACGTTCTGAGACGGGCCAGCATCTCGATTTCTTCAGGAGGTCAGTGTGGACCTGAGCGAGTTCAATCAGCTCCCTGCCGATGACGCCCGAACGGCGTTGCGTCCATGCCTGGACGTCGACCGGTGGATCGATGGTGTCGTGGCCGCCCGGCCCTACTCCGACCTGGCCGCGGCCCTGGACTCGGCTCGCACAAGCGCGAACCCATTGAGCCCAGATGAGATCGCCCGTGCCATGTCTCACCATCCCCGGATCGGTGAGAAGGCCAAGGGGGCCTCCGCCGAGGCGGCCCATTCCTCTCGTGAGCAGGCTGGCCTGGGCTCCCTCGAAGGGGATGTTCAGGACCGTCTCGCCGCAGGCAACGCCGCCTACGAAGAGCGTTTCGACCGCGTCTTCCTCATCCGCGCCGCTGGACGCAGCCCCGAGGAGATCCTCGCTGAGCTTCAGCGCCGCATGTCCAACACCGACACCCAGGAGCTCGCAGAGGTCGGCGAGCAGCTGATCCAGATCGCCGCACTCAGACTCGAAGGAATACTTGCATGAGCTTCATCTCCGCCCACGCACTCGACTCCACGCTCGGCACTCCTGCCGCTGACCTCGAGGTCACGCTGTACTCCGGTGCTGAGGTGATCGCGAACGCCCGCACGGACGGCAACGGTCGTGTCTCGGAATTCGGACCGGACCACCTCGGCGCCGGAGACTATCGGATCGTATTCGGTACCGGTGCCTACTTCGAGACCCAAGGGCAGGATCACTTCCATCCTCAGGTGACGATCGACTTCACGGTCAAGGCCGGTGAAGGCCACTATCACATACCATTGCTGCTGAGCCCGTTCGCCTACAGCACCTACCGGGGAAGCTGAGAAGCTGACACCACCCATACGACATCAGGGGAAGCAGGCCCCCTTACAGGATCATGATCCTCAACAAACCGCCGAAGTTGGCAGGACGAGTCGTCCGGCAACCTCGCAAATCAATTGGTCACAGCGGCCAAGGCAGACTCGGTGACGAGCGCGCCGGGGTCGCTGGTTTCAGCAACAGGAGCAAGAAGATGAGCAAGGTACGACTGACAACGAACCAGTACGGCAAGGCGGAGAACCGGTTGATGAGGGTCTACCGTGACACCGATCGTCACGAGATCCGCGACCTCAACGTGACCTCGGAGCTGCGGGGCGATTTCGAAACTGCCCACACAGAGGGCAACAACGAGCACGTCGTGGCCACCGACACTCAGAAGAACACGGTCTTCGCGAAGGCCAAGGAACTCGGCGTGACCTCGCCCGAGCAGTTCATCATGGGCCTCGCGGACCACTTCACCTCGAGCTTCGACTGGGTCACCGGCGGACGCTGGGCGGCCGAGGAATACGGTTGGAGCCGCATCAACGACCACGACCACTCCTTCTACAAGTCAGCGCCTGAGACCCGCACCGCGGTCTTCACCCGCGACGGTGACAAAGACACCCTGATCTCGGGCTTCTACGGGCTCACCGTACTCAAGACCACCGAGTCGGGCTTCGTCGGCTACCCGAAGGACAAGTACACGACCCTGCCGGAGACCGACGACCGCATCCTCGCCACGGACATCGCGACCCGCTGGATCTACAACACCTCGGACCTCGACTTCGAGGGCGTGTACAGACAAGTGAAGGAGATCATCCTCGACTCGTTCACCGACCACTACTCGCATGCCCTGCAGCACACCCTGTACCAGATGGGTGAGAAGGTCATCGAGGCTGTGCCGGAGATCGATGAGATCCGCTTCTCCTGCCCGAACAAGCACCATTTCCTCTACGACATCGAACGCTTCGGACTGGAGAACCCGAACGAAGTGCTCATCGTCGCTGATCGCCCCTACGGGTTGATCGAAGCCACCTTCACCCGTGACGGTGTGGAGGAGAACAAGGACGCCTGGGCGCAGATCGCCGGCTTCTGCTGATAATTTCCATAGTCGGGTCCACGGGAAACACCTTCCCGTGGGCCTGACGTGTTTGAGAGGGAGAACTATGACCCAGGACACAACCTCGGCGATCCCGAGGGGAACCGGTGACGAAGAGATCGACGAGTGGCTCGAATCCTGGGAGGGACTCGTCAGCCAGCGTGGAACCCTGCGTGCGGCCGAGATCATGGAGGCCCTGCGCCGCCGTGCCGCATCGAACTCGGTGGCCCAGCCGAAGGTCACGACCACGGACTACGTGAACACGATCCCGGCCGATCAGGAACCTGCCTACCCGGGCGATGAGCGCCTCGAGCGCAAGTACCGCAAATGGCTGCGCTGGAACGCCGCGATGCTCGTCCACCGGGCCCAGCGTCCCGAGATCTCCGTCGGCGGGCACATCTCAACCTACGCCGGTGCCGCGACCCTCTACGAGATCGGGTTCAACAACTTCTTCCGCGGCCAGAACCACCCCGGCGGCGGCGACCAGGTCTTCTTCCAGGGCCACGCCTCACCCGGCATGTACGCCCGGGCCTACCTCGAGAACCGCCTGAGCGACAAGCAGCTCGACGGCTTCCGACAGGAGGCCTCGAAGTCCCCCAACGGACTGAGCTCCTACCCGCACCCTCGTCTGATGCCTGATTTCTGGCAGTTCCCGACCGTGTCGATGGGCCTGGGCCCGATCAACTCGATCTACCAGGCGCAGATGAACCGCTACCTGCACAACCGCGGCATCAAGGACACCTCCGACCAGCGCGTCTGGGCCTTCCTCGGCGACGGTGAGATGGACGAACCGGAATCACGCGGTGCACTCCAGCTGGCCGCCAACGAGGGCCTGGACAACCTCACCTACGTCATCAACTGCAACCTGCAGCGCCTCGACGGACCCGTGCGCGGCAACGGCAAGATCGTGCAGGAACTCGAAGCGGTCTTCACCGGCGCCGGCTGGAACGTCATCAAGGTGCTGTGGGGTCGCGAATGGGACGCCCTGCTCGACGCCGACCACACCGGCTCGCTGGTGCGGATCATGAACGAGACGCTCGACGGTGACTACCAGACCTTCAAGGCCGAGTCCGGCGGGTTCATCCGCGACAACTTCTTCGGTCGTTCACCGGAGACGAAGGGCCTCGTCGAGCACCTGAGCGACGACGACATCTGGAACCTCAAGCGCGGCGGCCACGACTACCACAAGGTCTTCGCCGCCTACCAGCAGGCAGTGAACACGACCGGCAAGCCGACCGTCATCCTTGTCCAGACGGTCAAGGGCTACGGCCTGGGCACGACCTTCGAGTCGCGCAACGCCACCCACCAGATGAAGAAGTTCACCGCCGCAGACGTCAAAGCCTTCCGCGACCGGATGGACATCCCGATCACCGACAAGGTCATCGACGAAGACCCCTACGCGGTGCCCTACTACCACCCGGGCAACGACGCTGAAGAGATTCAGTACATGCTCGAAAAGCGGAAGTCACTGGGCGGGTTCCTGCCCAACCGGAAGCCCGAGAACAGCAAGAAGACCCTGCCCGCGGTCTCCGACAAGGCCTTCTCGCAGACGAAGAAGGGCTCGGGCCACCAGCAGGCCGCGACCACGATGGCCTTCGTCCGCCTGCTCAAGGACCTCATGCGGGAGAAGGGCATCGGCAATCGGATCGTGCCCATCATCCCTGATGAGGCACGTACCTTCGGCATCGACGCGTTCTTCCCGACCGCGAAGATCTACAACCCGAACGGGCAGAACTACCTCGCCGTCGACCGTGAGCTCTTCCTGTCCTACAAGGAAGCGACCTCGGGTCAGCTGCTCCACGTCGGCATCAACGAGGCCGGTGCAGCGGCAGGCTTCACAGCCGCCGGCACCGCGTACTCGACGCACGGCGAGCCGATGATCCCGATCTACGTCTTCTACTCGATGTTCGGCTTCCAGCGCACCGGCGACGCCTTCTGGGCCGCCGGTGACCAGATGACCCGCGGGTTCATCATCGGCGCCACCGCCGGACGCACCACGCTGACCGGTGAGGGACTCCAGCACGCCGACGGCCACTCGCCGGTGCTGGCCGCGACCAACCCGGCTGTGCGGATCTACGACCCGGCCTTCGGCTACGAAATCGGGCACATCATGCGCGATGGCCTGCACCGTATGTACGGCGAGCACGACCTCGGCGACGACGCCCGCAACGTCATGTACTACCTGACCGTGTACAACGAGCCGATGCTCCAGCCGGCCGAGCCGGAGGATGTCGACGTCGATGGGATCCTGCGCGGGATCCATCGCGTGGCAGAAGCCGGCACCGGCGCCGAGGCTGGGGCAGGGGATCGCCCGCAAGCTCAGCTGCTCGCGTCCGGAGTCGCAGTCCCGTGGGCCCTTGAGGCCCGTGGTCTGCTGGCCCAGGAATGGGGAGTGGACGCGGCTGTCTGGTCGGTCACCTCATGGGCCGAGCTGCGCCGCGACGCTCTGAAGTGCGAGGCCGAGAAGCTCGAGAATTTCGAGGCCGAGCCGCGTACGCCCTATGTGCGTGAGCGCCTGGGCTCCGAGGCCGGGCCGATTGTGGCAACGAGTGACTTCGACTCCACGCAGCCGGACCTCATCCGGCCGTTCCTCAAGCAGGACTTCGCAACCCTGGGTGCTGACGGATTCGGGTTCTCCGACACGCGTGCAGCAGCGAGGCGCCACTTCAAGATCGACGCCCACTCGATGGTCGTGCGCACCCTGCAGCTGCTGGCCGACCGCGGCGAGATCGCCCGCACGGTGCCAGTTGAGGCGGCGAAGAAGTACCGCCTGAACGAGGTCAACGCAGGAACCTCAGGAACCGCCGGAGGCGATTCCTGAGGCTGCCTGACTCGACAAACGGGTGGCGTGTCGAGAATCGTAGGTGAAACTACGAGTCTCGACACGCCACCCGTTTTTGGCTGTGCAGCTTGTGGTGGCTGTGCAGTGAGCCCCAGTGCCTCAGGCGCCGCCGCGCATATCGTGGGAGATCGCCTCGGCGGCCGAGCGCAGCAGCGGAATCGCACGATCGGCGAAGTTCTGGTCGACACGGCTGATCGGTCCGGACACGGAGATCGCCAGGGGAGCGGGGGCATCGGGGATCGACATCGCGAAGCAGCGCACGCCCAGCTCCTGCTCCTGCTCGTCGATCGAGTACCCGCGGTCACGGATGCGCACCAGCTCGGCCTCGAGATCCTCGACGGTGCCGATGCTGTACTCCGTGGGCGTCGGCATCCCGGCGGTCGTCACGATGTGACGCACCTGCTCGGGTTCCAGGCCGGCGAGGATCGCCTTGCCCACACCGGTGTCGTGCATATGCGTCCGCCGCCCCACCTCGGTGAACATGCGCATCTGTCGCTGCGAGGAGACCTGATCGACGTAGACGACCATGTCTCCGTCGATGGTGGCGACGTTTGCGGACTCACCGAGTTCGTCCACGAGCGTGCGCAGGTAGGGGCGGGCGATGGCCCCCAGCTGGGTCCCGGCCAGGTTGCCCAGGCGGATCAATCCCGGTCCCAGCGCATAGCCGCGGTTGGGCAGCTGACGCACCACGCCGAGGTTGACCAGAGTGTTGAGCAGACGGTGGATCGTCGGGAGGGGCAGGCTCACCTCGGCGGCGATGTGACTCAGCGTTGCAGAACCGGAGGAGTTCGCGATGCACTCGAGGAGCCCGAAGGCGCGTTCGACGGACTGGACGCCGCCCTTGGTCTGGCGGATCGCGGGGGCCTTCGTATCGTTGCTGGTCATCCCAGTTCCTCTTCCTCGTCTATTGAATTCGTGTTCATTGACTTGCGTGGCAGCTCGACGATGAGTGCCGTCGACATGACAACCAGGATCGCTGAGCGAAACTGTGACTCAGTCTAGTCTCGAAATGGAAGAAAGTTTCCGCTCGCGATCATTCTGGCTAGATTTTCCACTATACAGAAGATATTATCCGTACTACGGAAAAGACTTATCAGAGAGGATAACTTCCATGGCTGTTCCAAGTCCCGGATACTCAATCACTCTTCGAGTGGAGACAGCGGTCGGCCGGACATCGACGTCCGACCTCGTGGCTGCAGCCGCGGCAACCGGTGCCGCGATCACCGCGCTCGATGTCGTCGAATCCACCCCGCACGCGGTGATGATCGATGTCAGCGCCGATACCCGCGATGTCGCCCACGCCGACGAGGTATCGGCTGCACTCGACAAACTTGACGGCGTCGAGGTTCACAAGGTCTCCGACCGGACCTTCCTGCTCCACCTCGGCGGCAAACTCGAATCCTCGCCCAAGGTGCCTCTGCGCAACCGTGACGACCTCTCCCGGGCCTATACGCCTGGCGTGGCCCGAGTGTGCATGGCCATCGCGGAGAACAAGGCCGACGCTCGTCGTCTGACGATCAAGCGCAACACCGTTGCGGTCGTCACAGACGGCACTGCGGTTCTGGGCCTCGGCGACATCGGGCCGGAAGCGGCGATGCCCGTGATGGAGGGCAAGGCCGTTCTGTTCAAGCAGTTCGCCGGCGTCGATGCCTGGCCGGTGGCCCTTGATACCAAGGACACCGAGGAGATCATCTCGATCTGCAAGGCCATTGCTCCGGCCTACGGCGGCATCAACCTCGAGGACATCTCCGCCCCGAGGTGCTTCGAGATCGAGGCCCGACTCCGCGAGGAGCTCGACATCCCCGTCTTCCACGACGATCAGCACGGCACCGGCATCGTGACACTGGCTGCGCTGAAGAATGCGCTCAAGGTCGTGGGCAGGAAGCTTGAAGATCAGCGCATCGTCGTGTCCGGTGTGGGCGCTGCGGGAAATGCGATCATCCGGCTCCTCCAGGTCGCTGGTGCGAAGAACATCATCGCCTGTGGCCGTGACGGCGCTATCGGACCCGAGTCGAATGTCGACACTGAGCACAAGCTGTGGCTGCAGCGCAACACGAACCCGGAGGGCTTCGAGGGCACTCTGAAGGAAGCCGTCGTCGGCTCGGACGTGTTCATCGGCGTCTCCGCTCCGAACGTGCTCGACGGCAGCGACATCCAGGCCATGAACAAAGATGCTCTTGTCTTCGCGATGGCCAACCCCGACCCTGAGGTCGACCCCGCAGAGGCGCTCAAGTACGCAGCCGTTGTGGCCACCGGCCGCAGCGATTATCCGAACCAGATCAACAATGTGCTGGCATTCCCGGGCATCTTCCGCGGCCTGCTTGATGCTGAGGCGACCGACATCGACGAGAACATCATGGTCGCTGCGGCGGACGCTATCGCCTCGTGCATCCCGGAAGACGAACTCCATCCGGGTTATGTGGTGCCTTCGGTCTTCGACCCCGAAGTGGCGAAGAAGGTCGCAGAGGCGGTTGCGGCCGTTTCGTCCTGATCATCGACCGGTCTCCTGAAACAGGGGGCCGGTCGCTGTTTTATGAGAGACAATGTTGGGAGACCAGTCCTCCCGCGCAATGATGCTACGAAAGAGAATGTGAAATTGGATCAATCAACGTTGGCCGACATCGACTCACTCCTGGCGGACACGGACGAGCTGCTGAGCACGCGGTATCCCGGCGAGCGTGATGTCCGGCAGCCCGTGCACACCGTCTACGTCCCCGGGCACCTCTCGACCCCGGCACTGCCCCGCGAGTGGGGTGAACAGGCGCTGGAATGCGTCGAGGCCAACGGCGGGATGGTTCAGCTGGCCGAACGCGTCATCATCGCCTCCCGCAAGGAGGCCCTCGCCCCCGACAGCCAGACGATGCCGAATCTGCACCAGGTCGCTCGGGAAGCGGAGATGCTCGCCGAGGCCGTCACCCGGAAGCTCGCCACCGAACCGATCGAGGACCTGAGGATGGACTTCGAGGACGGGTTCGGGAATCGTGGCGATGAGACCGAGGACGGCTGTGTGCGTGAGGCCGCACGCAATGGGATCGCAGGACTGGCCGAGGCGGGTGCGCCGGCGTTCTTCGGCATCCGCTTCAAGTGCTTGGAAGCCGATACCAGGGCACGCGGTCTGTGCACCCTGGATGTGTACCTCGCCGAGGTGATCGCCGCCCACGGATCGTATCCGAAGGAGCTTGTCCTCACGCTGCCGAAGGTGAGCACCGTCGACCAGGTCAGCGCCATGGTCCTGGCCTGCCGTGCACTCGAAGCCGAGCACGGCCTCGCCGAGGGCACGATCACCTTCGAGGTGCAGGTCGAGACCCCGCAGCTCATCCTCGGCGCCGACGGAACAGTGCCGCTGGCACCGGTCCTCGATGCTGGGGCCGGGCGCATCACCTCCCTGCACTATGGCACCTACGACTATTCGGCCTCGATGGGCGTCGCCGCCGCCTACCAGGCCATGGATCACCCGGTGGCCGACTTCGCGAAGAACCAGATGATGCTCGCGGTCGCCGGCACCGGCGTCCACCTCTCTGATGGTTCGACGAACATCATGCCTCTCGGTGAGCCCGAAGAGATCCAACGGGCCTGGAGCCTGCATGCCGGACTGGTCCGCAGGCACCTCAAGCGCGGCATCTACCAGGGGTGGGACATGCACCCGCACCAGCTGCCCACACGCTTCCTCGCCACATTCCGCTTCTACCGCGAAGGGGCGGAGCGGGCGGCGACTCGACTGCGCAACTATGTGTTCCAGGAGGACTCAGGTGTCCTCGACGAGCCGGCGACGGCACGGGCGCTGGCCCGCTACCTGGGCCGCGGACTCTCCTGTGGCGCCCACACCGAGGAGTTCGTGACGGATCGGACGAAGATGTCGATCGCGACCCTCAATCATATCGCCGCCACCGGCGCGGCAGAGTGACCTGCCGACAACCTCGGCGCCAGACCGCCGGTTTGTACTGACCAGCCCCGATCTCAAGGAGACACCACACCCATGACGACGACCGACCCCTACACCTACTTCGCGCCCACCGGCGGGCACCCGCCGCAGACGGACCTTCTGACTGACCGCGCGATCGTCACCGAGGCGTACACCGTGATCCCGCGCGGCGTCATGCGCGACATCGTGACCTCGAATCTGCCCGAATGGACGGGGACCAGGTCGTGGGTGCTGAGCAAGCCGGTGGCCGGGGGAGCGGTGACGTTCTCCCAGACCATCCTCGAGGTCGCTCCCGGCGGCGGCTCGGAGAAGCCAGAACCGCAGGCCGAGGTCGAGGGGTTCATCTTCCTCATGGCGGGAACACTCGAGATCACCCACGAGGGCCAGGCCCACACCCTGACCGCCGGCGGCTACGGATTCCTGCCTGCCGGTTCGACGTGGAGCGTGAAGTCCACCGGCGCCGAGGCGGCACGTTTCCATTGGGTGCGCAAGCGCTACCAGCCCGTGGCCGGGCTGACCCCGGAGGCCAAGTTCGGTCAGGAGTCTGACGTCGAGCCCGCGTCGATGCCGGGCACCGACAACCGGTGGCGCACGACGCGTCCCCTGGATCCGGACAACCTGGCCTACGACATGCACGTGAACATCGTGACCTTCGAACCCGGTGCGGTGATCCCCTTCGCCGAGACTCATGAGATGGAGCATGGTCTCTACGTGCTCGAGGGCAAGGCCGTCTACCGTCTCAACGGCGACTGGGTGGAGGTGCAGGAGGGCGACTTCATCTCGATGCGCGCCTTCTGCCCGCAGGCCTGCTACGCCGGTGGACCGGGTCGCTTCCGCTACCTGCTCTACAAGGACGTCAACCGCCAGGTCGAGCTGTGAGGCACTGACTCACTCATAGACGCTGACACACGAAGAACGGCGGCCCACAGGGTCCGCCGTTCTTTCTGTATTCAGCTGTTGTCAGCTACCAGTCGTCAGCCGATCAGATCAGCTTGAGGGTGCGAGCCGTGTACTCGGAGAGCTCCTTAAGCAGTGTCTCGTCATCGGCGAGGCTGCGGCCCAGCGAGGGAACCATGTCCTTGATCGCAGGCTCCCAAGCGCTGTACTGGCGTGGGAAGCAGGTCTTGAGCAGGTTGAGCATGATCGACACTGCCGTCGATGCACCAGGTGAGGCGCCGAGGAGAGTAGCGATCGAGCCGTCGGCCGAGGAGATGAGCTCGGTGCCGAAGCTCAGAACTCCGCCCTTCTTGGGATCCTTCTTCATCACCTGTACGCGCTGACCGGCCTGGATGAACTCCCAGTTGCTGGGGTCGATGTTCGGGATGAACTCGTGCATCGACTCGAAGCGGGCCTTCTTCGACGAGGCCAGCTCGGAGACGAGGTAGGTGACGAGGTCGGTGTTGTCCTTGGCCACATTGAGCATCGTGGGCAGGTTGTTTCCGCGCACCGAGAAAGGCAGATCGGTGAAGCGTCCGCCCTTGAGGAACTTCGGGGAGAAGCCGGCGTAGGGACCGAAGAGCAGGTAGTCCTTGCCGTCGACGACACGGGTGTCGAGGTGAGGCACCGACATGGCGGGTGCGCCGAAGGATGCCTGGCCGTAGACCTTGGCCTGGTGGCGGGCGACGAGGTCTGGGTTCGAGGTCCGCAGGAAGATGCCGGAGACGGGGAACCCGCCGTAGCCGCGGCCCTCGGGGATGCCCGACTTCTGCAGCAGCGGCAGGGCACCGCCGCCGGCGCCGTTGAAGACGAACTTCGCGTTGACCTTGTGGGTCTCGTGGGAGAGCAGGTCCTTGACGGTGACGACCCAGCCGTCGGAGGAGCGCTCAAGGTCGGTGACCTGGTGGCTGGTGCGGATCGTGGCACCCTTGTCGCCGACGTAGTTGAGCAGCTGGTGCGAGAGCGAACCGAAGTCGACGTCAGTGCCGACCTTCGTCCGTGAGATGCCGTTGACCTGGCCGGGTCCGCGGCCTTCGAACATCAGCGGCAGCCACTCGGCCTGGGTGGCCGGGTCGTCGGTGTACTCCATCTCGGAGAAGAGCGGATTGCGCACCATCTGCTCGTAGCGGTTCTTGATGTAGTCGCGTCCCTTCTCACCACGGCCGTAGCTGATGTGAGGGACCTGGTTGATGAAGGACTTCGGCTCCGCCAGGACGCCGTTGTCGACGAGGTGCGACCAGTACTGGCGGGAGTGATGGAACTGCTCGTTGATCTGCGAGGCCTTCGCGAGATCGACGTGGCCGTTCTCGTCCTCAGGAGTGTAGTTGAGCTCGCACAGGGCGGCGTGGCCGGTGCCTGCGTTGTTCCAGGGATCGGAGCTCTCCTCGGCGACATAGTCGAGCTTCTCGTAGACCCGGATATCCCATTCGGGCTGAAGTTCGGTCAGCATGGCACCAAGAGTGGAGCTCATGATGCCGCCGCCGATCAAGACAACGTCAACCTTTTCCTGCGTTGAGGGCATTTCGACTCTCATCCTTCGTCACTGACTACATGTATTCGACTCACAGACTACTCTTCGCCACGCGCGAACCAGTAACCCGCCCCTGCGTACAGGAGTCCCGTGCGAGCAACCTCACAGCCGGCGATCGTCCGCAGTCACACGCATTTTCCGACCATTCGGACGTTTAGCCCGTGGACGCCTTGTGTCGCCCGCCACAGGATGTGCAAATATGGGCACATGTCGAATCGTTTCCTGCTTCGTGATGCCCTGGCCGAATTCCCGCCCTATGTGCCGGGCAAACCCCCGACCACCACGCCGGGTCTGAAACCGTACAAACTGTCTTCGAACGAAAACCACCTGGCACCGCTGCCGGGCGTCCTCAAGTCGATCACCGACCCCGGGCAGGTGCCCGCGAACTATCCCGATCCGAAGTCGACGAAGCTGGTCGCCGATATTGCGGCCCACCTCGACGTCGATGCCTCCGAGGTCGTGCCCGGTGCCGGCGCTTCGGAGATCCTCTCCGCGCTGACGAACATCACCCTCGAAGCAGGCACCTCGGTGGTCTACCCCTGGCCCTCCTTCGAGATGTACCCGATCCTCGCCTCGGCGCGCGGTGCCGAGAAGCGCCCCGTGCCGCTGCTCGAAGACGGCCGGCACGACTTCCAGGGCCTGGTTGCCGCCATCGACGACACGACCCGCCTCATCCTGCTCTGCTCGCCCAACAATCCGACCGGCCTGTCGATCTCGACGGCTGAGCTCGACGGCTTCATGGCCGAGGTCCCTGCCGAGGTCATCGTCGTCCTCGACGAGGCGTACTTCGAGTTCGCCACCGACGCCGAGGTGGTCGATGGGATGGCCGCCTACCGGAAGTTCCCGAATCTGGTGTTGGCGCGCACCTTCTCCAAGGCCCATGGCCTGGCTGGCCTGCGGGTGGGCTTCGGCGTCGCCGATCCGACGATCGCGACCGCACTGCGCCAGGTCATCGCACCCTTCAGCGTCACCTCGACGGCTCAGGTCGCGGCCGTAGAATCACTGTCGCGCAACGACGAGGTCCTCGTCCGGGCCAAGGACGTCGCGGCCACTCGTGACCAGTTCGCACAGGATCTGCGGAATGCGGGACTCACCGTCACCGACTCGCAGGGCAACTATGTGTGGGTCAGCCTGCCCGACGATGACGCACAAGACTTCGAAGCTGCCTGCGCAGCCCAGGCCGTGGCCGTGCGGAAGCTCAGCGGCGGGGTGCGCATCAGCATCGGACCCGATGAAGCTCTCGACCGGGTGCGCGAAGTGGCCACGAAGTTCGCAGCCTCGCGGACCGCATGAGTGTGACAGCCGAGATTCCGACCCAGGACCTGGAGGCTCGGCTGAGCCCCGGCGCGCTGGTCACCGACAGGGACGTCATCGACAGCTACGCCTCCGACAAGGCCCTGTTCTGCCCGGCGGGCCAGGCCCTGGCCCTGGTGCGGGCACGCACGGTCGATGACGTCGTGGCAGTGATGTCCTTCGCCACGCAGCACCACATCCCCGTCGTCACCCAGGGCGCACGGACCGGCCTGTCCGGTGCCGCGAACGCCGTCGACGGCGGCCTCCTGCTCAATGTCGCAGCGATGGATCAGGTCCTCGAGATCGACGAGGTGAATCAGACCTGCCGCGTCCAGCCCGGCGTCATCAACCAAGACCTGAAGACGGCGCTGGCCGAACACGGACTGGCCTACCCGCCCGATCCAGGGTCGGTGGCGATCTCGACGATCGGCGGCAATGTCGCCACGAATGCCGGTGGCATGTGCTGCGTGAAGTACGGCGTGACCAAGGACTATGTGCGGGCCATGACCGTGGTGCTCGCCGACGGAACCGTGACGAAGCTGGGCCGTCCGACTGCCAAGGGTGTCGCCGGTCTCGACCTGGCGGCCCTGTTCGTCGGGTCCGAAGGCACCTTGGGCACCATCGTCGAGGTGACTCTGGCCCTGAAACCGGCACTGACGCAGCCGATCACCGCAGTGGGAATCTTCCCCGACACCGCATCGGCCGGACGCACCGTCACCGAGTACATGGGGTCGGGGGCGAATCCGTCGATGCTGGAGTTCATCGACGGTCCCAGCGTGGCGATGATCAATGCCTACGGCGACTTCGGTCTGCCGGACGATGTCGGTGCACTGCTGCTCGTGCAGTCCGATGCCAAGGGCGCCGGGGCGATGGAGGAGCTCGAAGCCTTCCGCCGGGTCGCGGAGTCCAACGGCGGCTCCGAGGTCTTCGTCTCCGACGATCCTGCCGATTCGCAGATGCTCGTCGCAGCCCGCCGAGCGGTGGCCCCGGCGATGGAGAAGTACGCCCACACTCGTGGTGGGGGAGAGCTCGTCGATGATGTGTGCGTGCCGCGCTCCGCTCTCGGGGAGTTCTTCGAACGCCTGGCGCTCATCGATGCCCGCTTCGACGTCGAGGTCGCCACGGCCGGTCACGCCGGTGACGGAAACATGCATCCTTCGGTGGTCTTCGACGCCGGGGACGAGGCTCAGGTCAGCCAAGCGCAGGAGGCGTTCGCTGCGATCATGCAGCTGGGCCTCGATCTGGGTGGGACGATCACGGGGGAACACGGTGTCGGATTCCTCAAGCGCGAGTGGCTCGGACGCGAACTCGATGCCGGAGCCAGGCTGATGCACACCCAGATCAAGAACGCCCTTGACCCGTTGGGGATCCTCAATCCGGGGAAGATGTTCGGCTGAGTGCCTGCACCGACGCGGCCAAGCCGGCGATGTCGGCCGGTGTCGTCCGGCAGCAGCCGCCGATGATGCGAACACCGGCCGACACCCACGGTGCCAGGGTCGACGGGCTCGTGTCGAAGGCAGAGTCCTCGCGCCATTCCATCGTGGCCGCATCGTAGGTCTCACCCGAATTCGGGTAAGCGATGAGCGGGAGGTCCGTGGCGCTCGCCAAGGCCGCCAGCGCGGGGGCCACGAGTGACGGCCGGACGCAGTTGACGCCGACGGCGCGGATCATTCTCGAGTCAGCAACCGCCTCGGCGAGGTCGCTCAAGGGTGTCCGGTCGGCCATGTGAGAACCATCGGCGAGGTCCCCCTGGTCAGCCAGGGTCACGCTCAGCCACGCGGGAATCCCGTACTCATCGGCCAGGCCTGCGAGCACTGTGATCTCCGGCAACGAAGGCTGTGTCTCGATGGCCAGCAGGTCGGCACCGGCGTTGACCAGAGCCTCGATTCGGGGACGGTGGAAGGCGGCGAACTCCTCGTCGCTGAGGTGATAGTCGCCGGTGTACTCGGCGCCGTTGCCCAATGCCGCGCCGTAGGGTCCGACGGACCCGGCGACGAGGGCATCACCGGCCCCAGCCGCGATCTCGACGCTACGTGCGATGAGACGCAGACCCTCCTCGGCGGGGATCGATGCCCGCTCGAACCCCAAGGGGGTCGCCTGGTAGCTGGCGGTCGTGACGATCTGGGCACCGGCGCGGATGAAGTCGGCGTGCACCTCGGCGAGGGTGTCGGGGGAGTCCCGGAGCAGAGCCGCCGACCACAGCTCGTGGCTCAGATCGATGCCGCGGGACTCGAGCGCGGTACCCAGGCCGCCGTCGATGACGAGAGGGTCGCCCGAGCGCACAGCAGCCTGGAGCAGGTGGATGAAGGTCTGACTCATGCTCCCAGTTAAACTGGTCGCGTGACCCGAATCGAATCCTCCGCAGAATCTGAGACAGCGCCCATCAACGACCGCTCCCGGTTCGGGTTCGAGGTCGGCACCCGCCTCGACCAGGGGGGTCGCACCGGCGTCATCCACACCCCGCACGGGGACATCGCAACGCCCGCGTTCATCCCGGTCGGCACGAAGGCCACGGTCAAGGCCGTACGCCCCGACGAGGTGGCCGAACTCGGCGGCCAGGCGGTGCTCGCCAACGCCTACCACCTCTACCTGCAGCCCGGCTCTGACCTCATCGACGAGGCCGGAGGACTGGGCAAGTTCATGAACTGGCCCGGCCCAACGTTTACGGACTCCGGCGGATTCCAGGTGATGAGCTTGGGCTCGGGGTTCAAAAAGGTCATCTCGATGGAGTCGACCGGCGAACAGAACGATGATCTCGTTGCCGTCGGCAAGGAACGCATGTCGAACGTCGACGACGACGGGGTGACCTTCAAGTCCCACCTGGACGGGACCATGCATCGTTTCACCCCCGAGGTCTCCATGCGGGTCCAGCACGAACTCGGCGCGGACATCATGTTCGCCTTCGACGAGCTGACGACCCTGGTCAACACGCGCGGCTACCAGGTCGAGTCGCTCGAACGCACCCGGCAGTGGGCTCTGCGCTGCATCGAGGAGCACCAGCGCCAGACCGCCGCCCGCACCCACCGGCCCTACCAGGCACTCTTCGGCGTGCTCCATGGTGCACAGTACGAGGACCTGCGGCGCAAGGCAGCACGCGATCTGGGTGGGATGGACTTCGACGGCTTCGGCATTGGCGGCGCCCTGGAGAAGGAGAACCTCGGCACCATCATCCGCTGGGTGTGCGAGGAGCTGCCGGAGAACAAGCCCCGCCACCTGCTGGGCATCTCGGAACCCGATGACCTGTTCGAGGCGATCAAGACCGGCGCGGACACCTTCGACTGCGTCTCGCCCTCACGAGTGGCCCGCAACGCCGCGATCTACACCCGCGACGGCCGCTACAACCTGACCGGGGCGAAGTACCGCAGGGACTTCGGGCCGCTGGATCCCGACTGTGCCTGCTACACGTGCCAGAACTACTCGCGGGCCTACCTGCGGCACCTGTACAAGGCCAAGGAGATGCTCTTCTCCACCCTGTGCACCGTCCACAACGAGTACTTCGTCGTCAACCTCGTCGCCGAGATCCGACAGTCGATGATCGACGGTCGCTTCGCCGAACTCGAAGCCGAGGTGCTGGGCCGCTACTACGCCAAGAAGGCCTGAGCGCGGCTAGGCGGTCGTGCTGCCGTCGGGCAGCTCGTAGCTGGGTTCGTGCTTCTTCACGAGCTTGATCACCCGATAGGTCACGGGCATGAGGATGACTTCGACGGCGACCTTGTAGACGAAGCCGAAGACGATGTAGTTGATGAAATCGAGTCCGGGGATGACCCCGGCGAAGGCGATGACGCAGAACAGCAGAGTGTCGACGAACTCTCCGACCCCGGTAGAGGTGAGCAGGCGGACCCACAGCTTCTGTTCGCCCATGCGCTTCTTCACAGCCACGAGCACATACGAGTTCAGCAGCTGGCCGAAGAAGTAGCCGACTAAGGACGCGGCGACGATGCGCGGGTAGAAGCCGAGGACGGCGGCGAAGGCGTCCTGGTTCTCATAGCCGGGTCCCGGGGGTGAGATGAGGACGAGCCAGAACACGAGAGTCGCCAGGATCTGGAGTCCGAAACCGGTGATGACGGCCTTGCGGGCGGCTTTGAAACCGTAGACCTCGCTGATCACATCGCCGAGGATGTAGGCGATGGGAAACAGGAATGCACCGCCGTCGGTGACGATGGGTCCGAAGCCGATGACCTTCGTCGCGGAGATGTTGGAGATGATGAGCACCGCAGAGAACACGGCCAGAATCACCGCATAGTAGCGTCCTCGGGAGGAGGCGAAGGCCGCCAATCTGCCCGCAGCGCTCAGCGCCTCCGGGCCTCCAGTGCTCGGCTCGTCCGAGCCCTCAGGCTTCGGCACCTTCTTCGACAACAGTGATTTCCTTCCCTCCGGTGATCGCCAGCAGCTGCTCATACGTCAGCGGCATCATCGAGTTCGGTGTGCCGGCCGCAGCCCAGAGAACAGGATAGTCCTTCAGCGCCACGTCGACATACGTGGGGATCGGCTGCGGATGCCCGCATGGGGCGACCCCGCCGATGACCTGCCCCGTCGCGGTGCGCACCAGATCCTTATCGGCCCGATCGAGGGAGCTCAGCCCGATGAGTCCGGCCACGAAGTCCGTGTCCACGCGGTGGCGACCGGAGGTCATGATGAGCACCGGTTCGCCCTCAGCGGAGAAGATCAGGCTGTTCGCAATCGCTCCGACCTCCACGCCGACCTTCTCCGCCGCCGAGGCTGCGGTAGGGGTGGCATCGGTGAAGAGTCTGATCTGTGGTTCGATTCCATTGGCTTCGAGGACCTGGGAGACCGCCGCATGGTTGCGGTGCCCCTTCGGCTCGGCGGCACCGACCTCGGTGGGCTCTTCGGCCGGTTCCTCGGCGGGCGCCGATTCTTCCACCGGCTCGGCCAGTCCGCGCCTGCGCAGCAGGGGTGCGACATCGGGGCGGGTGCCGAAGAAGCGTTCGATCGCACTCATCGGGTCGATCGAGTAGCCGGGGGCCAGGATGGCCTCACGGAAGGCATCGCCGGCTTCCCGGTTGAGTCCGCCCTGGGCCTCGAACCATTCGCTGACCCAGGCTGCGATGACCTCCGAGTAGAGGTAGGAGTAGTAACCGGCGGCATAGCCGGAGGCGAAGATGTGGCCGAAGTACGTGGTGCGGTAGCGGGGCGGAACCAGGTCGGTGAACCCGGCTGCGGCGAGTACCTCGGATTCGAAGGACAGGACGTCGGTGATGTGCTCACCGGCCTCCAGCGAATGCCAGGAGAGGTCGAGCATGGCCGCGGCCAGATACTCGGTCGTGTCGAAGCCTTGGCCGAACTTCTCACTGTCGATGAGAGCGGTGACCAGGGATTCGGGCATCGGCTCGCCCGTCTCCACGTGCTTGGCGTAGTGGGGGAGGACCTGCGGGTGGAAGCGCCACATCTCATTGAGCTGGGACGGGAATTCCACGTAGTCGCGAGGCACAGCTGTCCCGGCTGTCGACGGGTAGGTCGAGTTCGCGAACAGGCCGTGAAGGACGTGGCCGAATTCGTGGAAGAGGGTGTTGAGCTCGGTGGGGTTGAGCAGCGTCGGTCGACCTTCGCCCGGCTTGGCCAGATTGAGCGAGAGTGTGACCACGGGCAGGTGCCCGGTCAGCCGTGAACTTGTCACCAGCTCACCCATCCATGCGCCGCCGCGCTTCGTGTCCCGGGAGTAGGGGTCGAGGAGGATGAGTCCCAGGGTGCGTTCATTGGCGTCGGTGACCTCGAAGGTCCGCACATCCTCGTGCCAGGCGGAGACAGTCTCGCGTGGGGCGAAGGTGACTCCGTAGAGACCCGTGGCCGCGCGGAAGACGCCTTCATTGAGGACGGTGTCGAACTCGAAGTACTTGGCGACCTCATCGGCGTCGATGTCGAATTTCTCGGCCCGGTACTGCGCCAGACGATGCTTGACGTCCTCGGGTGCGACATCAGTGAGGCCGTAATGGTCCTTGACCTGTGCCAGCTCCTCGGCCAACTGTGCATTGGCCGGCGCGATGAGCGAGGACACGATGTCTGCGGCCGCATCCGGGCCACCGGCGGTCTGATTGTCGATGGCAAACGACGAATAGGACGGGTATCCCAGCAGCTTCGCCTGCAGTGCTCGCAGCGCCGTGGTGTCGGCGACCTGAGTCCGGGTGTCGCCCTCACCGCCGCGGGCACCGCGGGAGGTCGAATTGTCCAAGACTTGTTTGCGGGTCGCAGCCGATTCCAGGGATTCGAGGACAAGCTGCTGGGTGAAGTTGTTCAGCGGCAGCAGGTACCCGTCGGTGCCTCGCTCGGCGGCCCGATTGGCCGCGGCCGCGACCTGGTCCTCGCTGAGTCCGGCCAGCTGCGCCTTATCGTCGAGATGGACGGCAAGCTCCCTGGTGTCCTTCTGCAGGGCACGGGAGAAGGAGGTTCCTAGGGTCGTGAGCTCGGCCGCGATGGTGGACATCTGGTCGCGCTCTTCCGCACCGAGGCGGGCTCCGGCACGCACGAACTCCTCGACGGTGAGCTCCTGCTGACGCTTGTCCTCGGGGTTGAGATCGGTCGATGGTACCTGTTCGATGCGGTGGAAGAGATCGACGTCGAGGAAGATGCGGGTCCGGGCAGCGGACAGACGATCCCACACCTCGGCGACGGAATCTGCCAGTTCGGGACGGAAGTGATTGGACTCCACGGAGGACACGACCGCGGCGATCCGGGCCATGGGGATGGTCGCGGACTCGAAGCGGACGGTGGTCGACACGAACGTGGGGTCGTTCTCATCAGCGATGATGTCCTCAACCTCTGAGCGTGCGAAGTCCGTGGCTGCTCGAACGGCGGCGATCAGCGATGCGGGAGTGACGGCGGAGAAGTCGGGCAGTGAGAATTCGCCCTGTGGGTCGAGGAAGGCCTCCCAGACATCGATGCTGTTCGGTTCGGAGCTCATCGTCGACGTACCACTTTCTACACGGTTGGAGGTTTGTGCCAGGTCTCGACCTCGATCCTAACGCGTGCGCGCTCTGAAGTGCATGGTCGCTGGTTACACTGGGGATCATGGGCAAAGGGCAGGGGAAGACCCTCACTCTCAACAGCGCATTCCGGGTGGGCTTCACCGGAACACTGGGAGTGGGACTCGCAATCGGGCTGATCGCGGCCCTGCAGTCCGTGGCGACAGTCTTCATCTACATCGGTCTGGCTCTGTTCCTCGCACTCGGTCTCGAACCGATCGTGCTGTGGCTGGTGGAGCGCAAGCTGCCCAGGTCTCTGGCCGTCGTCCTCGTGGTCCTGGCCTTCATCGGCATCGTCGCCGGAGCCGTGCTGCTCATCGCCCCTGCCGTCATCAGCCAGATCCAGCAGTTCATCGGCGATCTCCCGGAGATCGTCGCGGACCTGGCGGCCACGGGCTGGGTGGCGGACCTCGAACAGAGATTCACCGGAGCCGTCGACCTCGACAGAATCTTCAACAACATCGGCGATTGGGTCGCCGACCCGAAGAACGTGGTCTCGCTCGGCGGCGGCGTGGTGTCCATCGGGGCCGGAATCCTCAGTTTCCTCGCCGGCGTCGTCATCGTCGTCATCCTCACCATCTACTTCGCGGTGACGATGCCGACGATCAAGGCGGCCATGCTCTCGCTCGTCGCGGCGAGCTCGCGAGAGACCGTCGAATCCGTCACCGAGGAGGTCACCCGTTCCATCGGACGCTACGTTCTCGGGCAGGTGTCCTTGGGCATCGTCAACGGCGTGTGCTCGGCGATCTTCCTCACCATCATCGGGGCCCCGCTGCCGGCGCTGCTGGCATTCATCGCCTTCCTCGCCTCGCTCATTCCGCTGGTGGGCCCGATCACCGGTTCCATCATCATCACCGGCTCATGCCTCATGGTCTCTCCGGGGCTGGGGATCGCCGTCGGCATCTACTACCTCGTGTACATGCAGGTGGAGGCGTACCTGCTCAGCCCCCGCATCATGAAGACCGCTGTGGATGTGCCCGGTGCGCTCGTCATCATCGCCGCCATCGCCGGCGGCACCCTGGGTGGGGTGCTCGGCGCCGTGGTCGCGGTGCCCGTGGCCGCCTCGGGAATGATCATCATCCGCAAGGTCGTCGTGCCCGCCCAGGATAAGAAGTAGCGGCTACTCTCTTCTGTCTGGATCTTCAGGTTCGCTGCCCCGGTTTCCGAAGATGAGTCCGATGAGGAACCGGACGATGAAGTACGTACCGAAATAGGAGACGGCGGCTGTGAGCAGAGTGATCAGCAGGTTGCTCTCACCGCCGCTGGTCAACGCGAGGGTCGCGAAGATCGTCACGGTGATCGCCGCGAGATAGGGAATCAGGCGGAGAACCGGGCTATCGATGTCACTCATGGATGTCAGAGTACCAAGCCGTCGAATGTCGCCGAGGTGGCGGTGCCCGAAGCGAGCGGTCGTTAGTATGGTTCGGATGACACAGACACAGTGGAGTGCCGTGCGAGATGACCAAGTTCCCGATGACGTGGATCGCCTGCTGCTGAGCGTTCCCGAATGGTTCGGCAGACCGGAATCCAACGCAGAATATGTCGATGATGCACGCACCATGGAGACATGGACGGTGCGCAGTGACGACGGCGCGGTCGTCGGAGTCACCCTCGTCTCCTGGCATTTCGACCACTCTGCTGAAATCCATTTCACGGTCGTCGACAGGTCGGCGCATGGAACCGGAGTCGGCACTGCGATGATGCGAGCGGTCGCGGCTGATGTGCGGACGAGGGGCGCCACGCTGCTGCACGTCAAGACATTAGGAGCCTCGAGCCCGGATCCCAACTACGACCGCACCCGTCACTTCTATGAGAAGATGGGGTTCCTCCCGCTGGAGGAGACCGACCTGTGGGACGCCGCGACGCCCTGCCTGATCATGGTCATGCCGCTGCTATGACGCTGCCACCCTGGCCCGCGGATTCTCCGACTAGTGGGGAAGTTCGGCTCCGAGCAGTGGAAGCACGCGACAGTGCAATGGCCCGGCAGCTGTCGACCGATCCTTACGTTCCGCAGACCGGCTCCCTTCCGGGCAATGCCTCCGCGTCGGAGGCCGGCGCCTGGATTGCCCGCCAACAAGGACGTCATGCCGAAGGGGCTGGCTTCTCGTTCACGATTGCACGGCGTTCCGATGATGACGGGGTCGGTCACTGTGGTCTGTGGCTGAAGGACCTCGACGAAGGCCGAGCGAGTGCAGGATACGCGATTTCGCCAGCTGAACGTGGTCGCGGATACGCCGGCAAGGCGCTCGCCGCTTTGACCGAATTTGCTTGGACAGTTCCGGGAGTTCAGCGGGTCGAACTGTTCATCGAACCATGGAATGCCGCGTCAATCCGCACCGCGGAACACGCTGGGTATCTTCGCGAGAGCCTCTTGCCCGGACACAAGATGATCGGTGGGCAGAGGCGGGACATGGGTTTGTATGTTGCCGTTCGACCGGAGGACGGTGGCCCGAGTGAGTGAAGGGTCGCGGGCGGTTTCCGCATCTCCTTTTACGATGCCTGCAAGTCTTTTCCTTCGTCATGGAAACAGCCCAGACGGAAGCCGTGATCGTTGAGCACGAGGGGAATAGAGCGGCGGTGATTGTCAGCGCAGCCGAGTATGACCGACTGCTGGCATCCGCTGAGGAGATCGACGATATCGAGGCTTTCGACGCAGCGCGGGACGAAGCCGGTCCGAACATCTCTTGGGGTCAGGTCAGGCTCGACCTCGCCTGGATGTGACGGTGTCCTATCGGATCGAGAAGTCTGGCGGCACTGTGCGCAGCAGGGCCCATAGACCGACAGGGCCAGGGTCAGCAACAATATCTCGCCCCGAACGCATCCCGTGTGAGAATGGCGAACATCTCCGACATGCGAACAACGACGTTCGCATATTCTGCGATGAGATCGGCACCTGAACCTAGAGCAGCTCGAACCGGATCAAAATCAGGGGCGAAGCCGTCAGCAGCGGCAGCACGCAACAGGGCCAGCCGTCCTTCTGCGCTGGTGTACCCGAGTTCGAACAGCACCCAGTGGAATAGGTGCATCAGCGCGGAGTCGTTGTCGAAGTCTGCGTGGGAGGGCATGGCGGACTCTTCATCTGGTGTGAGCACGAATTCTGGGTGCAGCGACAGCCCGAAATCAGTGAACAGCAGCCTGCTCTCGCGCACAAGGATATTTCCCGGGTGGACATCGAAGTGCTGAAACTGTTGTTTCGCCATCCATGCTGTGGCTTCGGCGATCTGTTTCACTACGTCGGTGAAGTCGGACTCTCCGTTGCCCTCAGCCAAGTTTCTGCGTATGAAAGTACCGAGAGTCTCAGGAACGTATTCGAGAAAGAGCACCATGCTCGACCGGGCGGCTTTCAACTCCCTGAGCTTCGTCTCCACCTGAGGCCACGAGGCTCCCCACTGGTGTTGCGGGCCGACTTCGTGAAATTCGCTGAGGTCGATTTCGGACTGCAGGTTGATGATTCGCCACCCGAGCAGCAGCGGAAAGAAGTCCACCGCTCCACTCTGGACCCAGTCAGAGGTCATTTGGTGAGCTGCCAATTCTCTGCCGACACCGTGGGAGGGGCTGCCGATCCCGTAGTGGGAGACGAAGGGGAGTCCGTTGTGGTTGACGGTCGCGAAGGGGTCGGCCTCTTCTGTCACGGTGATCGGCAGCTGCTTCACAAAGACCTGTGCTCCGTCAACGTGAGCTTTCCGGGTAGTACCTCCGATGCCGACCCCGACCTTCTGAGCCGTGTCCACGAGCGCACGAACCTCAGAATCGTCAAGCCTGTCGATCGCTGCAGAGATTTTTCGGGCGCTGTCCAATCGTGCATTCATCACCACACTCTAGGCGCTGAGCCCTCAACCCGACCTCAACGCGAGTCGACTCAGCAACGCGAAGTCGATCAGGCTATTGTCCGTGTCCTCTCTCCAGCCTATGGTGAGAGGACACGGACACATCCGCTTCGCGCAGTCGACCACGACCATGCACTGCACGCGAAACTATGCGTGCGATGCGAGCGGATGGACTCACACGAAGGAGTGTCATGGCAGTCTACTCAGCACCCGGTACCGAAGGTTCGCTCGTCACGTTCAAGTCGCGCTACGAGAACTACATCGGAGGCGAGTGGGTGCCGCCGAAGAACGGCGACTACTTCGACAACATCACTCCCGTCACCGGACAGGCATTCACAGAGATCCCCAGTTCCACCGCCGACGACATCGAAACCGCCCTCGATGCGGCCTGGGCCGCAGCACCTGCATGGGGGAAGACCTCGGTCACCGAGCGCTCGAACGTCCTCCTCAAGATCGCTGATCGCATGGAGGCCAATCTTGAGATGCTCGCGGTCGCCGAGACCTGGGACAACGGCAAGGGCATCCGCGAACCACTGGCCGCCGACATCCCACTGGCCATCGACCACTTCCGCTATTTCGCCGCAGCGATCCGGGCCCAAGAAGGCGGCCTGTCCCAGATCGACGACGATACCGTGGCCTATCACTTCCACGAACCGCTCGGCGTCGTCGGACAGATCATCCCGTGGAACTTCCCCATCCTCATGGCCACGTGGAAGCTGGCACCGGCGCTCGCCGCAGGCAACTGCGTCGTCCTCAAGCCCGCCGAGCAGACCCCGGCATCGATCCTCATCCTCGCCGAACTCGTCGGCGATCTGCTGCCAGCCGGTGTGCTCAACATCGTCAACGGCTTCGGAGTCGAGGCGGGCAAGCCCCTGGCCTCGAACAAGCGGATCAAGAAGATCGCCTTCACCGGTGAGACGACGACCGGCCGACTCATCATGCAGTACGCCTCGCAGAACATCATCCCGGTGACTCTGGAACTCGGCGGCAAGTCCCCGAACATCTTCTTCGAAGACGTGCTCGCCGCTGATGACAGCTACCGCGACAAGGCACTCGAGGGCTTCGCAATGTTCGCTCTCAATCAGGGCGAGGTCTGCACCTGCCCGTCGCGTGCACTCGTCCAGGAGTCGATCTTCGATGACTTCGTCGCCGCCGGAGTCGAACGTGTCCGCGCGATCAAGCAGGGCAACCCGCTCGACACCGACACCCAGGTCGGCGCGCAAGCCTCGAACGATCAGTACGAGAAGATCATGTCCTACCTGAAGATCGGCAAGGACGAAGGCGCCGAGGTGCTCATCGGCGGTGACAAGGCCGAACTCGAGGGCGACCTCTCAGGAGGCTTCTACGTCCAGCCGACCATCTTCAAGGGCTCGAACAATATGCGGATCTTCCAGGAGGAGATCTTCGGCCCCGTCGTCGCCCTGACCTCGTTCAAGGACTACGACGACGCCATCACCACGGCCAATGACACGCTCTACGGACTCGGCGCCGGCGTCTGGGCCCGGACCGGCAACACCGCCTACCGGGCAGGCCGAGACATCCAGGCCGGTCGCGTCTGGGTCAACAACTACCACGCCTATCCGGCACACGCTGCCTTCGGCGGATACAAGTCATCGGGAATCGGCCGAGAGAACCACCTGATGATGCTCGACCACTACCAGCAGACGAAGAACCTGCTGGTCAGCTACTCGGAGAACGCACAAGGATTTTTCTGATGAGTGAATCTACACAGACCGCGGCGCTGGAATCAGCACCGACCATCGACGGGGAGGAGAAATCGAGAGTGGCCATGACACAGGCCGCCGTCGACCTCCTCGGCGATCTGGTCGCCAAACACGGCCAACTGATGTTCCACCAATCGGGTGGCTGCTGCGACGGGTCCTCGCCGATGTGCTTCCCCGAAGGCGACTTCCTGACCTCGGAGGCCGACGTTCTCCTCGGCCACTTCGAACTGCCCGTCGATGACGCAGAGAAGGCGGGCCTCGACTTCTGGATGTCGGTCGAGCAGTTCGAGTACTGGAAGCACACCCACCTCACGATCGATGTGGTCCCCGGACGAGGCAGCGGCTTCAGCGTCGAGTCACCGACAGGCAACCGCTTCATCATCCGGTCCACCCTCATGGACGTCGGCTGAGATACCGCTAACCCTCGCCGAGGTGGCGCTTCGGTGCCGCACGGACGTGGGCTCTCTCGCCCTGCTTGCCGACGAGGCTGAGGAACTCGACGGGCCCTGCACTGGTGGCGCCGAACCAGTGCGGGGTGCGGGTGTCGAACTCGGCTGCCTCGCCGGGTTCCATGATGAGATCGTGCTCGCCGAGGACGAGGCGAAGGCTGCCGTTGAGGACGAAGACCCAGTCGTAGCCCTCATGGCTGCGCAGCTCTGGCGTGGCCTCATCCGAGCCTGTCGGCAGCACGAATTTATAGGCCTGGATGCCCCCTGCCCGACGCGTCAGCGGCAGGATCGTCCGGCCGTCGCGAGTGGGCAGGGGCCGCAGATTGATGCGCGGATCCCCGGTCGGGGGCGCGTCGACGAGTTCGTCGAGAGTGGCCCCGAACGCTCGCGCCAAGGGCAGGAGCTGTTCGAGACTGGGACGGCGGTGCCCGGCCTCAAGGCGCGAGAGCGTGCTGATCGAGATGCCGGTCTCTTCGGACAGATCGGTGAGAGTGATGTCGCGGCGCTGCCGTAGCTGCTTCAGCCGTGGCCCAACAGCATCGAGAGTGCGGTCCATGAGTTCATCCATGCCCCTTATTTTGCCATTCGGCAAAACTGTTTGCAATACTGCGAATAGGTTGTCACCATCGAAGTATCGGAGCGCCGCAGCGGCGACTCCACATACTTTGAGAGGACCAGGACATGGCAGAGAAGCAGAGCGCGATTCGAGACGTCGTGATCGTCGGAGCCGGTGCGGCCGGACTCAGCGCTGGCCTGACCCTGGCCCGCGCACGCCGGAGGGTGACAGTCATCGATGCCGGCCACCCGCGCAATGCTCCGGCCGACGGGGTCCATGGGCTCCTCGGACTCGAAGGCATCAGCCCCGCAGAGCTGTTGACCCGAGGCCGAGACGAAGTGCAGAGCTACGGCGGCGAGATCATCGACGGCCAGGTCACCGAAATCAGCGGCGAAGTCGACAGGTTCACAATCACCGTGGAAAACGGCGAAGAGATCGTCGGCAGACGGCTGCTCATGGCGACCGGCCTCGTCGACGAACTGCCCGAGATCCCGGGCGTGCGCGAACAGTGGGGTCGTGGCGTCCTTCACTGCCCCTACTGCCACGGATGGGAGGTCCGCGACAGTCGCATCGGCATCCTCGCCACCAGTCCGATGGCCATCCACAAGGCCTTTCTGTTCAAGCAGTGGAGCCCTCATGTGATGCTCTTCTCCGGAGACCAACAGCTGAGCGAGGAAGATCAGGTCAAACTTCGCGCGCTCGACATCCCAGTCATCGACGGGGACATCGACAGCCTGGAGATCACCGATGACACGCTCACGGGTGTGCGTCTGGGTGATGGACAGGTCATTGCCGTGGATGCTGCAGTCGTCGCTACGCCGATGGTTGCCCGCACCGAACTCTTCGCAGGGATCGGGCTCGAGCCCACGGCCCGTCCTGCTGGGGCTTTCATCGAAACCGAAGCCTTCGGGCAGACCGCGGTCCCCGGCGTCTGGGTGGCCGGCAATGCTACCGACATCGGAGCGCAGGTCAGTGGTGCGGCAGCGGCCGGTGCGCTCGCCGCACAGCACATCAACACCGACCTCATCTTCACCGACCTCGATCGCGCAGTGGCGCAGCACGAGACCGAGCAGGCACAGGAGGCAAGCTGATGACACACTCATTCGACAAGACCTACTGGGATCAGACCTGGACCGGTGAACGCGCCCCAGCGATGAGCTCAGGCGATCCGAACCCCCACCTGATCAAGGAGGTCAGCGGACTCGAATCCGGAACCGCACTCGACGCCGGCTGCGGTGCCGGAGCAGAGGCCATCTGGCTGGCAGCTCAGGGCTGGGATGTCACCGGAGCCGACGTTGCGAATGCAGCACTTGACCACGCGAAGGACCGCGCTGCGGTCGCCGGAGTCAGTGACCGGGTGCGCTGGATCCAGGCCGATCTCTCCAGCTGGGCGCCGGAGACGCAGTACGACCTGGTCACCACCCACTACGCGCATCCGGCAATGCCTCAGCTGGACTTCTACGGGCGCATCGCGGATTGGGTGGCACCCGGGGGAACACTCCTCATCGTCGGCCACCTCCACCACGGCCATGGCGACTCTCACGGCGATTCTCACCCGCCGGCAGTAGCCTCAGCGACTGCCGACTCGATCACTGAGCGTCTCGATCGAGTCGTCTGGACCGTCGTCACCGCCGAGGAATCCCAGCGCACCATGGCAGGACCCGGTGGCCGCACAATCACCATCGACGACGTCGTGGTGAGGGCAGTGCGCAGCCGCTGAGCCGCGTCACTTTCCGGGTGCGAGCACCTCGGGTTCGCCGAGGGAGAGCATGAGGCGGTTGGCCCAGTTGAAGAAGGCTGCGCAGTTGAGTACGTCGATGATGTCGCCATCGTCGAGGCCGGCCTCGCGCAGTGCATTGACATGCGCAGGACCGAACGCCTGCGGGGTCAGCGTGAGAGCCGCGGAAGCGTCGACGACAGCGTCCCAGACAGCATCGCCGAGGTTCGACGGCGTTTCCACACCAGTGTCGAGCAGCGTCTGCACCAGGTCCCGGCGACCCGACTCCTCCGTGGCCCGGTCCGAGTGGATCGAGGCGCAGAACAGGCACCCGTTGAGACGTGAGGCCACGGTCGCGGCCAGCTCACGTTCGGCCCGGCCGAGCCCGTCGGTGGTGTTGAAGAAGATGTCGAGGTCGGTCAGTGTTCGTGCCCGCAGGGCCGCCGGATCCCTGGCCAGGAGCCGGAAGTAGGGGTTCTTCGCCCGCCCCGCCTCGATGAGTGCCTCGCGCTGGACATCGGTCAGGTCCGCCTCGGCGACGGGGGAGATCCAGGGCACCCAGCCCAGCCCGGACTGCTGGAACAGCTCCGGACGGGTGAGCCCGGGATAGGTGCTGACGCGCTCGCCGACCCGGGCCAGAGCCTCGCTGCCCTTCGACGAAGCGGCAGAGTCCCTCGCAGAGGTGGCCTCGCCGTCACCGTCGCCCGCTTCGGGCGGTTCGTCCGAGACCGGGGGCAGGGTCGTCGCCGGTGCGTGGACCAGGGCAGTGAGTCCGGTGCTGATGCGGATCTGGAAGTTGAGGAATGACACGAGCTGCGCGAGCGTGACGATCGAGTCTTCGTCCCAGCCGGCGTCGAGGAGCAGCGCCATGTGTTCGGGACGTGAGTCGCGGGGATGCAGAACTAGGAGATGGGCGAATTCGAGGCCGGCGGCCAGCTGTGCGCCCAGCACCTCGCTCGACTTCTTCTCCACACTCAGCCAGGGTCCCGGGACGTTCTCGGCCGCCAGGGCAGCCGATTCGAAGGTTCCGTAGGGGCCGCGCACGGTCGAACGGGAGTCGAGTTCGAGCAGCACCTCATCGAGGAGTTCGGCGATCTCCCAGGAGGCGACCTCGTCTTCGTCACGGAGGAGGTCACGGTAGAACTCCTCGGCCGCGGGCGCGCCGAGGAGGCCGGCCGTGAATGCGGCGACGGCATAGCGGTCACGGTGGGAGAACCCACCGGTCTCAGCTGGTTCGAGCAGCGCTTCGAAGCTGAGCTGGGCGTTGTCCTTGGCCTGTGCACGGTGATCGCGCAGCTTGTCGAGGGGGTCCTGTGCGGCGATTCCGGCGAGGGTGTTGATGATGTCGGTCATGTCAGGCCGCCTGTTCCGTCGTGAGCGTCAGTCCCAGGGCCGGGGCCACCTCGGTGGCCAGGAGTTCGATGGACCGCAGCGTCGTCTCATTCGTCGCCGGCACCGAGTGTACCTGGAAGCTGACGTCGGTGGCCCGGTTCAGCACACGGTCTGTCGCCAGGCGTTCGATGACCTGCTCGGGGGTGCCGAGGTAGGTGTCGGTGGCGATGAGCAGCTCGTCCAGGCTCAGCCCCGAGGTGTCATAGCCGACGAGGCGATCTGCCTCGGCCCGCAGCGCCGGTTCGGTCCGGGCGCGGAGTTCGGGCAGCGCTGCGGCATCGGCGACGACGGCCGTGCGCGATGCCAGGATTCGGGGCTCCACACCGGAGGGAAGGTTCGCCAGGTAGGTGTCGATGACCGGCAGCTGCACCTCGTCGAGGGTTGCTTCGGGCTTGTCCTGGGAGCGGGGTTGGGTGCGAGAGAGCATGAGGCCATCACCGGCGGCACCGGCAGCTCCGGATCCGCCGGAGGAGAAGGTGGCCTGCCAGAGGCGCTCGGAGAGCCGGGTCGGTTCCGGATAGAGCGCATGCCCGGTCTCCAGGGACTGACCTGCCAGCAGAGTCTTCAGTGCCGCGAGGTTGTCGGCGAAGACCTCACGTCGTTGATCGAAGCTGGTGCCGAAGGCGGGGAAGGACTTCGGGTTTCCGCCCGAACCGAGCCCGATCTCCAGGCGTCCCCCGGAGAGCACGTCGGTGACCGCAGCGTCTTCGGCCACACGCACGCCGTTCTCCATGGGCAGGGTGATGATCGCCGTGCCCAAGCGGATCCGCGAGGTCTGGGCTGCCGCATGGGCGAGGAACACGAGTGGGGAGGGCAGGCCGCCCTCGGTCGCAGAGAAGTGGTGCTGGGCCACCCACGCGGAGTCGAAGCCGTGGGCCTCGGCCGCCTGGATCTGTTCGAGTGCGAACCGGTAGCGCTGAGCTGCCGGGGCGTCCTCGAGCAGGCGGGTGAAGAATCCGAGCCGGGGACCGGTGGAACTGTTCGTCATCGTGTCAGTCTCAACTTTCTGCTGCGGTGAGCAATGTGGGTGTCGAAGCGGCGCTGTCTCCGTTGCCGTGGAGCATCACGGGGCGGGGGATCGCATCGAGGAGGGTGCGCGTGTACTGAGTCTGCGGGCGAGCGAAGAGGTCCTCCGTCGGTCCGTTCTCCACCAGTCGTCCCTGCGACATCACCGACACGGTATCAGCGATCTGTCGCACGACAGCGAGATCGTGGGAGATGAAGACATAGGTCAGTCCCAGGTCAGATTGGAGATCGTCGAGGAGGGTCAGAATCTGGGCCTGCACGGTCACGTCGAGGGCCGAGACGGCCTCATCGAAGACGACGAGCTCGGGGCCGGCGATGAGGGCCCGCGCGATCGCCACCCGCTGCAGCTGACCGCCGGAGAGCTCGGCCGGTCGGCGCTCGCCGAACTCGGTAGGCAGGGCAACCCTCTCCAGGGCCTCGGCGACGAGGGTCGGTCGCGAATTCCGGGAACCGATGCGGAAGTTGCGCAGCGGTTCGGTGAGTATCTGGCCGATGGTGTGCTTGGGATCCAGTGCCGAGTACGGGTTCTGGTGCACGAGCTGGACCGTGCGGCGGAAGTCGCGCAGGCGGGCCCGCTCCGCACGACCGCGCAAAGAGTCATCGGTGTCGAAATTGCCGACGCGGATGCGACCGGACTGTGGGGTGAGGAACCCGGCCAGGGCCTTGCCCGTCGTCGTCTTCCCTGAACCGGATTCGCCCACGATGCCGTGGGTGGTGCCGCGTTCGACGTGCAGTGACACGTCGTCGATGCCGATGACCTGATCATCGTTGCGGGCATAGACCTGAGTCAGGCCCTCGACCGAGACGAAGGGGGCCTGCGCCTCGGCGAGTGCGGCGGTGGTTGTGGCCTGTCGGTGGGTCTTCGTCTTCAGCGCCGGGGCGTCGGCAAGCAGCCGCGAGGTGTAGTCGGTGGCAGGCCGGGAGAAGATCTTAGCCGCCGGTCCGGCCTCGACGACGCGTCCGGACTGCATGACGACGACCTCATCGGCGCGTTCACCGGCGACGGCGAGGTCGTGGGTGATGAAGAGGACGCCCATCTCGGTCTCTGCGCGCAGCTCATCGAGGAGATCGAGGACCTGCTTCTGCACGGTCACATCGAGGGCCGAGGTCGGCTCGTCGGCGATGAGCAGTCGTGGGCGCAGTGCGATCGCGGAGGCGATGAGGACTCGCTGGCGCATTCCCCCGGAGAGCTCATGCGGGAACTGATCGGCGCGCATCTGTGGCCGATCGATGCCGACTCTGGTCAGCAGTTCGATGACCTGGGCACGGGCAGACTTCCGATCGGCGCGCTTGTGGATCCGCAGCGCCTCGGCGACGGATTTGCCGATGGTCTGCAGCGGATTGAGTGAACTGCCGGGGTCCTGGGGGACGTAGCCGATCTGACTGCCGCGGATCCCACGCCAGCCGCTGGTTCCCAAGCCACCGAGATCGACTTCACCTAAGTGGATGTGCCCGGTCGTGATCTGCGCGGACTCCGGGAGGAGGCCGATGGCGGCATTCGCGGTCGTGGACTTGCCGGACCCGGACTCGCCGACGACCGCGGTCATCGACCCGGCGCGCACGGCGAAGGTCACGCCGTCGACGGCCGGGGCCGAGGACTGGGAGTAGGCGACACTGAGATCCTGCACGGACAGCAGGGGTGCGGACTCGGTCATGATGTCACCTTTCTCAGGGTGTTGCCGATTTGGTGGGTGGCCAGGACGATGGCCATGACGACGAAGCCGGGCAGCACGGTCAGCCACCATGCGGTGGCGACGAAGTTGCGGCCCTCGGCGATGATGAGGCCCCATTCCGGTGTCGGCGGGGGAGTCCCGTAGCCCAGGAAGCCCAGCGTCGAGATCTGGAGGATCGCGGATCCGATCTGGAGGACGGCCAGGGACAGCACGGGCGAGATCGAGTTGGGCAGGATATGGCGGACGAGGACGGAGAAGAAGGTGCCGCCCGAACCGTAGGCCGCGGCCACGAAGTCGCTGGTGTTGATGCGCACCGCCTCTGACCTCGACAGTCGTGCGAACTGGGCGATGGCCGTGACGCCGACGGCGATGGCCGCGTTGATGGTGCCGAAGCCCAAGACGACGACGATCGAGAGGCTGAGCAGGATCGCCGGGATCGAGAGCAGCACGTCGATCAAGCGCATGAGCACATCGTCGACCCAGCCGCGGCGGGTGCCGGCGATGAGCCCGATGGCCGTGCCCACGATGAGTCCGACACCGACAGCCACGAGTGCTGCGAGCAATGACTGTGACGCGCCGTAGACGACGCGGGCGTAGGCATCACGTCCGGTCTGGTCGGTGCCGAACCAGTGGTCGAGGCTGGGGCCAAGCAGCGCCGGAGTGGTGCCGCCGTCGTTGGGGTCATGCTGGGTGAAGAGTCCGGGGAAGAGCGCCCACATGATGGCGATGAGCAGGACCAGGGCCGAGACGATGGTGGCGGGGCCGATGTTCGCGCGGGTGCGGCTGCGTCGCTTCGCCGCCGAGCCCGGCTTACCGGTGCCCGAGGTGGGGGCAAGACTGCTGATGAGGCTCATGAGTGGGTGTCCTTGTCGTCCCAGTCGAGGTCGACCCCGACGCTGGCCGCGGTCGTCGACAGCGCCCGGCGAGTGGGTTCATCGGCAGGCTTCTTCCCCGCCGAGGCGGCCCCGGGCTGTGTGCGCAGCCGGACGTCGATGACGGGGTAGAGGAGGTCGACGATGAGGTTGATGGTCACGTAGGCCAGGGTCGCGATGACGACGACGGCCAGGAGGATCGGGTTGTCGCGGTGGGTCACGGCCTGGGCGGTGATCTGGCCGATTCCGTTGCGCCCGAATACGGTCTCGGTGACCACGGCGCCGGCGACCAGTTCACCGAAGACGAGGCCGATGATCGTCAGGCCCGGCAGGACGGCGTTGCGGGCGACGGTGTGGACGAGGATCCACAGCTCACCGGCACCCTTCGCCGAGGTGACCTTGACGAATCCGGAGGCCTTGACGTCGGTGATGGAGCGGATGAGGACCTGCGCGATGGGGGCCGAGAGCGGCACCGCCACGGTCAGGGTTGGGAGGACGAGCGCCTCGGCGGGGCCGGGTGAGACCACGGAGACGAACCCGAGCTGGAAGGAGAAGATCTGGATGAGCAGGATCCCCAACCAGAAGACGGGAATCGAGATGAAGAGGCTGGGCACCGAGTCGAGCAGCTTCCGCAGCCAGGCGAAGGGCCCGTAGGTTGCCAGCACCGCGATGACAACGGCCAGGACCAGGGCGGAGACGAACCCGGACAGGGCGAGCACCGCGGTCGAGGGCAGGGCCGCGGCGATGATCGTCGACACCGCGGCACCGGTCTGGACGGAGAAGCCGAAGTTGCCGGTGAGGAACCCTCCGAGGCTGAGGAAGTAGCGGCTGATCCACGACTCATCGGCCCCGGTCTCGGTGCGGATCTGCGCGATCTGGTCGGGAGAGAGACCCAGTGCAGGGTCGGCGAATCTGGCGGTGACACCGTCGCCGGGAATGAGGCTGAGCAGGATGAAGGCCGCGGTGAACGCGAGCAGCAGCACGAGCAGTGCCTGGCCCAGGCGCAGGACGAGGTATCGGATGTCGAGGATCATTGTCCACCTTCCAACCATGTGCTGTAGAAGTCGGGGCGGCCCACCGGTTCGGTCGTGAAGCCGTTGACGCGGCGACGGAAGGAGAACACCTGGGGCTCTTCGAAGAACGGCAGAACATAGGCGTTCTCGACGAGGTAGTCCTGAACTTTCTCGGCGGCCTTCTGCCGGTTCTTCGTCTCGGGCTCCGAGGCGAGTTCCTCCAGCAGCCGGTCGATCTCGGGGTCGATGCTTCCGTCCTTCGCATCGTCGCGGTCCTTGCCGTTGAGGAAGACGTCGCGGTTGACCGAGGAGTAGTTGGAACGCAGATTGTCGAAGTCCGCGCGCGCGACCATCGAATGGTAGATCTGGACCGTGTCGAGTTCGAGGGCATCGAGGGTCTGCTTGGACTGGTCACCGGGGTTGATGGACAGACGCACGCCCACGTGACGCAGCTGCTGCTGGATGAGGGTCTGCACCTCGTTCGAGCGTGGCTGCGGCAAGGCGATGTTGACGGCCAACTCCAGGACCTGGTCATCCTTGACGCGGAAACCGGCAGCGTTGCGTTCGCCCCAGCCGGCCTCGTCGAGCAGCCGGTTCGCTTCGTCGGGGTCATGGACCCAGGACCCGGACTGATCCTTGTAGCCCATGGCTCCCTTGGCCAGGAGTCCGGTGGCCAGCGGGTAGTTGGAGGTGAAGAGCTTGTCCACGATCTCCTGCCGGTTGACGGCGGCGATGATGGCCTGCCTGACCTTGAGGTCGGCCAGGAGCTCGTGTCGGAAACGGAAGTTGATGCTGTTGTTGATGCCGTTCGTGGCCTTGGCGTAGAGACGCAGACCCTGCTCGGTCACCCGGGACTCATCGGGGGCCTGGACGTCGCGGACGCCGTCGGCCTGCCCGGAGAGAACGGCTCCGATGCGCACCGAGTACTCGTTGTTGGCCAGGTAGTCGATCCCATCGAGATGGGCCCGGCCCTGATGCTCGAAGTGAGGTGGGGCCCAGTCGTAGTCCTCGCGGACTTGCACGGACAGCTTCGTTCCGATCGTCTCCTCGGTGATGTGGAACGGCCCGCAGGTGTGGATCTGCGTGGCCCCGCCGGGACCGAAGCCCTCGGCGTCGAGTCCCAGCGTCGAGTCGGCGAGCAGACCGGCGTTCATCGTCGATGTCGCCTGGGCGAATCCGGGGGAGGGGGCGCTGAAGTGGAAGCGGACCGTGTTCTCACCGAGGACCTCGCTGCGATAGTAGTTCGAGATCTGCTCGGAGACCGGAAGCGTGCGCGCTTCGTCGCCGGTGCCGAAGAGGTCGAAGTTCTTCGCCACGTTCTGCGGAGTCAGAGGCGAACCGTCGGAGTAGGTCACGCCCTGACGGATGGTGAACGTGAATTGGGTGGCATCGTTGTTGATCTCTGGCAGCGCCGTGGCCAGCCAGGGGTGGAGTTCGAGGGTCTCCGGGTCCTGCCACAGAAGTCGCGCGGAGATGTTGTTCATGATGCCGCCGTTGGGATAGAACCCGACCGAGGGCGGGTAGAGCAGCGTCCAGGTCTGAGGCTCGAAGTAGGTGAGGACCCCGCCCTGCACGGGATCGCCGCCCTCGGCCAGTGGGGCATCATCGGTGGGGGCGCACGCGCTGAGCGTGATGATGGTGCCCAGCCCCAGCCCGAGGCTGAGGAAATTGCGTCGGCCATAGGTTCGTTTGAAGCGCGCCGAGGTGGATGGACGGAGGTCCGTCATGGAAGGTGGTCCTTTGTGCAGATGAAACCGAGGTCGGGGTGTGGCCAGTTGCTCAGATATCTCAACTAGTCGTTGGTATAGCTCAACAATTAGAGCTTGTGACTAGCTTGAGGTCGATGTGGAGTCGACGCCACAGCATTCGGTCCTTTGGGTGTGTCTGCATGCTTCGAGTTAAGCCCATCGGCATGCTGGTAGTCAATCCGATCGCTTAACATTGAGTCATGTTGCTACCTCCGGACTTGGATCATCTCGTCATTGCCGTGCCGAATCTCGCCGAAAGTGTTGAGCAATATCACAACATTCTCGGCGTGGAGCCTATTCCCGGTGGTGCCCATCCGGGGCTGGGGACGGCCAATGCGCTGCTGGGCCTTGAGTTCGGCGACGAGTCTGGCGATGAGCACCGCGACATCTATTTGGAGATCCTCGGACCCGACCCGGAGCAGGATCCCGAGCTGGCAGTCGCGCGCCTGGCCGGTATCACCCGGCCCACGGTGCAGCGGTGGGCCATCCACCCGGCCGACTTCGACGGGCTCGTCACCTCAGCCTCACGATCGAGCCAACCCCACGTCGACCTCGGCGAGGTTCACGACATGACCCGCCGCACCCCTGAAGGCACGCTTCTCGAATGGAGACTCACGAGGCGGACACCGCTGGCGCTCGGGGGAATTCAGCCCTTCCTCATCGACTGGAAGGACTCCCCGCACCCCGCACGGCGGATGATGCCCGCTGTCCGTCTCGAGCGGTTCTGGGCGACGAGTGCGGATGTGGACACCACATCCAGAGTTCTGCGATCCTTGGGGACTACCATCGAGGTTGAGGCAGGAGACACGGAAACCCTGCACGCCACACTGAAAGGTCCCGGTGGATCATGGACGATCTGAGTACGATTCCCGCCAATCTTGACCACCTCATCATCACGGTGCCCGAGCTCGAAGCCGGGGTCGCTGAATTCGAGCGCCTCACCGGAGTCCGCGCCATCGCAGGCGGCAAACACCCAGGCAGGGGAACCGCGAACTGTCTTGTCGGCCTCACGCCAGCCGGCTGGCCCGCAGGCTCCCGCACCTACCTCGAGATACTGGGCCCCGACACGCAGCAGAAGCCACCGGCCGACGGCACCCTGCCGCTGGATGCACACCTGGCTCAGGGCCTGACCCTGCAGACCTGGGCGATCCACCCACACGCCTTCCTTGCGAAGGTCGCCGGGGCGAATACCGAAGGAATCGACTTCGGCGAGGTCCGCGACATGTCCCGGGAGACCGCCGACGGCACGCTGCTCGAATGGCGCCTGACCTCTCGGTCTCCGCTGCCGGGCAAGGGCACGCAGCCCTTCCTCATCGACTGGGGCGAGTCGACCCACCCCGCCGAGGCTGCCCTGCCGTCGGTCGAACTCCTCGAGTTCTCCATCGAATCCCCGGACGCCGAGGAGAGCCGTCGTGCCCTCGATGTGCTCGGTGCCGGTGATACCCAGGTCGTCGAAGGCACGGAGCATCGGCTGCATGCACGCCTGCGTGGTCCCGGCGGTGTCCTCGAGTTCTGAGCGAAAGTTCTCAGTGGAGCGGTTGTGAAACGCTAGACTCGACAGAGTGTCGCCAACTCCTCGCATTTCACAAGGTCCACTGCACTCAAGTCGATCGTTGCTGGGCTCCTCGCAGCGGCTGAGGTCAGCCTCGGCGGTGGTTGCTGCATCCCTGCTCATCGGACTCAGCGCCTGCGCAACCGACTCGGATCAGGAGACCAGGCCGGCACCGTCCTCGAACGAGACGGTCGCGTCCGGCGAGGGTTCGGCCTCTGCCCAGCCGAGTAAGTCGGTATCGCCGACGAAGTCCCCGACGCCCAGCAAGTCTGCTGATGCCGACGCAGAATCGGCCGGCGCCGCCGCTGTCGGCGAAGATGACATCGATATGAAGGGCAGCGGCGAGTGGGATCGACCGAAGAAGGAGACCGGACCCAACCGGGACGAGGGCAAGACCTTCACGGTCGCGCTGCGAGTCGAGGACAATCTCCCAATCGACGTCGACGAGGCCGCCGCCTTCATCATCAAGACCCTGCAGGATGAGCGCGGCTGGCAGGACCTCGACGATGTGTCGATCGAAATGGTCGATGATGGCGAAGATGCGATGATCTCCATCGCCAGTCCCGATACCGTGGACTCGATGTGCTTACCGCTGCGCACCCTGGGCAAGCTCTCGTGCCGCAACGGCGACAACGTCATCCTCAACGCCAAACGCTGGGTATCTGCCACCGACGAATTCGATGACACCACTCAGTACCGCCAGTACCTCATCAACCACGAGGTGGGCCACGCGCTCGGTCACGGCCACGAATCATGCCCCGGCGCAGGGAAGACGGCCCCGCTGATGCAGCAGCAGACCAAGGGACTGCAGGGCTGTGAACCCAACGGCTGGCCCTCGAAGGGCTGAGTTGGGTGGGAGAAGAATTGGGTCGCTGGTTGCCGAGATCACCTGTCCGGGTGCTGCACGACGAGTGACGTGCTGCGCGGGTTCCCTTGCTCGCTGTGAAATACGATGGCGGTTGACTCTGGGGCGTCACCGAAGACCATGGGGCCGCCCTTCTTCAGCGGCTTGCCGATCACCGGCAGCTTCGGCATGGCTTTTGCACTTCCGCCGCTGACTGCGACGGCGGGTCCTCCAGGTATTCCCTCGGGGACCGCGACTGCGTATTCGTCCTCCACAGTGAGATGAGTTTCCTTGCCATTTCCGTCAAGCGCCGGACCGGTGACGACCGGATCGTGGCCCGGCATCGCGATGATGAGGGCGGACCGCTGTCGCCGCGGGTTTGGCGGATCGATGCCTTTGTAATAGTCGACGTTATGATCTCGCGCCGCGACCATGAATCCGGTGCCTTCGTCGAATTTCACTGGCTCTGGATACGACAATTCGGTAAGAGCTCCATCATCAGCTAACGCAACAGATTCGCCATGGCCGGTGTATCGCAGGAGGTTGAGCACACCCTCCGCCTGACTCTGCTTCCAGCTGCTTGCCAAGAGCGGTGAGAACAACGACGGGGAAGTGTAGGCGCTGTTGCCGAAGGAGATTTGGACTGTGAGGATGGTTGCACTGTTGGGTTGCTCATCGTCGACACCGACCACGTGGTCATGTTCGTCCACGAGATCTCCACCCAGGTTTGTGATCTCCTCGGCGCGGACGTTGTCTCGGACGAGATAGAACTGGTCGTGGTCGTCGCTGAAGCCCTCGACAGCATCGAGCGGCAGAGGAATGATTGAGTTCCAGGAGGAACCGGGCGCGTGTTCTGAGGAAGCGATGGCAACGTCTTCGCTGTCGCTCCAACGGCCGTCTGTGTCTCTGCGCACCACGAAGAACTCGAGCACCACATCGTCAGCGTCGGTGTAAGAGGCGAAATAGGCGAAATCGGACTGACTGTCGTCCTCGTCTGCGCCCTGTCCGGCCCAGAGCAGCGTGTATTCTCCGTCCTCGGGAAGGCGTTTGGCGCCATCACGGATGAACCCGGCGTCATCGGCCAAGCTGCCGTGGGGTGTCCAACTCGGAAGTCCGTACCCGATGTTGGAGGGCAGGGCACCGTCTTCCGCGGGATCGTCCGGTCGTAGTATCTGTGGAATCGCAATTGCCGCGATCACGATCACCACAACCCCTGCTCCTGTTGCCCACAGCCACCGTCGTCTCCACCAGTGGCGTTCTCCGGTGCTGTGGTGAGCTTCGGAACTGTCAGTGCTCCCCGCTGGATCGTCGTCGACCCCCATTGGTCCTACCTTCCCCTCGTTGCGGCTTGCTACGAGTATAAAACGAGATGGCAATCGGGAATAAGACGACCGACCTCGTCGTTGATTGAGTCATACACGCTCAACTTTCGACAGGAGATCAGATTGGCTACGTTCTTCGGATCCGCCGGTTCTGGCGGAGATTCATTTGACGAGTTCCTTGCCCGTTTTCTGCAGGGACAGCAGGGCGCCCGACAGGGGCGCAGCGTCGACATCAACAAGCTGCTGAGCAAACGCAGCCACGAGGTCATCGACAACGCCGCTGACTATGCCAGAGAGCACGGGCAGGCGGAGGTCGACGCTCTGCACATTCTGCGCACCATGGCAGAGACCGAACCCGGTATCTCAGCGATTCGCCAGGCCGGGGCGGACCCAGAGCAGGTCGCCCATGCCGTTGAGGAGCGCTTGCCCGCTACCTCGAACACGAAGCCCGAGGGAGCATTGACCCTGACCGGTTCCGGTCAGCGTGCGCTCCTCGACGCCTACCAGGTGGCGCGGGCGTTCGGCTCGACCTACGTCGACCCGGAGCACCTGTTCTTCGCCTTCGTGCTCAACCATGAGATGCCTGCCGGTCGCATCCTCGCCCAGGCGGGTGTGACGCAGGAGCGGTTGCAGGCCGGAGCCGAAGCCGCAGAGGCCGGTGACCCACATGGCGGTCCCGGAGCAGGCCAGTCGGAAGAGACCATGCTCGAGCGCTTCGGCACGGATCTCACGGCGCTGGCAGCCGACGGTGAACTCGACCCGGTGATCGGACGTGCCGAAGAGATTCAGGAGACGATCGAGATCCTCGCCCGGCGCACCAAGAACAACCCGGTGCTCCTCGGCGAGGCAGGCGTCGGCAAGACCGCGATCGCCGAAGGACTGGCTCAGGCCATCCACAGTGGCGAGATCCCGGCACAGCTGTCCGGCAAGCGAGTCATCGCACTCGATCTGCCGGGGATGCTCGCGGGCACACGCTACCGTGGTGACTTCGAGGAGCGTCTGACCGGTGCGCTCGACGAGATCGCCGAGGACGGCGAGATGATCGTCTTCGTCGATGAACTCCATACCCTCGTCGGTGCCGGTGGCAACGGCGAATCCAACTCGATGGATGCCGGCAACATCCTCAAGCCCAGGCTGGCCCGAGGCGATCTGCACCTGCTGGGTGCGACCACGCTCAAGGAGTACCGCACGATTGAGAAGGACTCGGCTCTCGAACGTCGGTTCCAACCGGTGCGCGTCGGAGAACCGAGCATCGAGGATGCTGTGGCGATCCTCGACGGGCTCAAGGGCCGCTACGCCGAACACCACAACGTGACGTACACGCCTGAGGCGATCCGGGCCTCGGTGGAGCTCTCCGATCGCTACATCAACGACAGGTTCCTGCCGGACAAGGCGATCGACCTCATCGATCAGGCGGGTGCCCGTCTGTCCCTGCGTCGTGGGCCCAAGGTCGATGCTCAGGCTCTGCGGACGGAGATCGAGCGGCTCGAGACCGAGAAGAGCACCGCCATCAGCGAAGAGAACTATGAGCGTGCCGGAGAACTCCGAGATGAGATCATGGGTCTTGGGGAGAAGCTGCATGCAGCCGAGAACCCGAACGAAACCGCGGCGACGGCCCAGACTGATCACAATGTCGATCAGAGCAGAGCCGGCCAGAGCACGTCTGCTGAGGCCAGCGTCGTCGACGCCGACCAGATCGCACAGGTCGTCTCCCGTGCCACTGGAATCCCGGCGGGGAGCATGACTCAGGGACAGAAGGCCAAACTGGCCAAGCTCGAAGAGGTCCTCCACGGTCGTGTCATCGGCCAGGATGATGCGGTGACCGCAGTGTCGAAGGCCGTCCGCCGGTCGCAGATGGGAATGGGGGACCCGAACCGTCCCATCGGCAGCTTCCTCTTCTTAGGCCCCACGGGCGTGGGCAAGACGGAGCTGGCCAAATCTCTGGCAGCAACCCTCTTCGATGACGAGTCGGCCATGATCCGATTCGACATGAGTGAGTTCGGCGAGCGTCACACCGTATCGCGCCTGGTGGGTTCGCCTCCCGGCTACGTCGGTTATGACGAAGCCGGCCAACTCACCGAGCAGGTCCGGCGGAAGCCGTATTCGGTGATCCTGCTCGACGAGGTCGAGAAGGCGCACCCGGACGCATTCAACCTGCTGCTCCAGGTCCTCGACGACGGCCGCCTGACCGACGGCCAGGGGAGAACCGTGGACTTTCGGAACACCGTCATCATCATGACGAGCAACCTGGGCTCCGAGTTCATGGCGGGCAGCACTCCTCTGGGCTTCAGCTCCACCGACGCGAAGGTCACCGAAAAGGACCTGAGCGCGAAGGTGATGGGCAAGCTCAAGGAGATCATGCGTCCCGAGTTCCTCAACCGGATCGACGAGACCGTGATGTTCTCGCGGCTCGACCGTGAGCAGCTGCAAGTCATCGTCCGTCTCCAACTGGAGGCGTCGGTGCAGCGCCTGGCACACCAGGACATCAGCCTGAGCGTGTCCGAGGACGCTGTGGAATGGCTCTCAGATGCAGGGTACGAACCCGAGTTCGGTGCTCGTCCGCTGCGGCGCGTGATCCAGCGTGAGCTCGACGACCGCATCGCGGACCTCCTCGTCAACGAGGCAGTGTCAGAGGGCGGGACCGTCAGTGCCACGGTCGACGACGGTCAGCTGAACGTGATCGCGGGATCTCCTGAGGTTCCCGTGGCAGTCTGAGTCGGCTACCTGCAGAGACCAGGGTCGGGTCGGAAGACATCTCTTCCGCCCCGGCCCTGTTTCTGCCTCTTGGCCCTACGCCGGCTCGCTCAGGCGGCTGGGCTGCTCTGCGTCTCCCGCTGGGCCTCGTCCTGCTCGTGAACCTTGAGGACACGGTTGAGCACGAGACGTTCCGCCAAGGTCCATGCCGTCGTCGTCATGAGATAGAGCGTAGCCGCCAGCGGCACGAACAGCGCGATGACAGCGGTCATGAACGGCATGAAGCTCAGCACCCGTGTCACACCTGTGAGGTCGGGCATAGCGGGCCCATCGGTGTCTGAAGCCTGGACTGGCGGCGTCTGCGGCATGTCGGGAGTCAGCAGATGACGCGACAGGGCAGCGACGACGGTGATGACCACGACGATGACAGCGAAGACCGCAATCGTGGCCACCGTCAGGTCCCCGCCGCCCAGGAGGCCGACGAAGCCGGCGTTGAGAGGGATGGAGAGCAGAGAATGATTGAGTAGTTCATTCGCATGCCCGCCGATTGTGGTTTGGATGAAGATCCCGTAGACGGCCATGAGCACAGGCATCTGTGCCAGCACGGGCAGGCAGCCGGCCATCGGGGAAGCCTTCTCCTCCTTGTAGAGCTCCATGATCTTCTGCTGCTTGAGCTCGGGGTTCTTCTTGTGTCGGGTCTGCAGTTCGGCGATCTTCGGGGCCAGGCGCTTGCGGGTGATTCCGGCCCTGACCTGGGACAGGCCGACGGGGATCAGGACGGCGCGGACGGTGATCGTCAGCACCACGATGGCCAGCGCGGCACTTGCGCTGCCAGCCAAAGGTTCGAGCAGGGTCGAGAGCCAGGTGACGACCGAGTAGGCGGCGTTGACGAGCAGTTCGATGGGTGGAAATTCATAGATGTTCATGGTGAGGGCCCTCCTGGGCGCTGCCGATGCGCGAAAGCATGCAGGCAGCAGTGGTGATGTCGTCATGGGAGTTCATCGACAGAACGACGCATGGCGACACCACAGGCCGGCTCTCTCAAGGAGGAGGCAGGAGTGACGTCAGAGACCGTGCTTCAGAGCACGGAGATGAAAGTCGTCGTTCAGGCGAAGGAATGAACGACGAGAGAGGGGGCTCTGGCTTGTGCGGTGCCCGGAGTGCCGGGCTCCTCAGGCATACGGAACTGGCGAACTTCGGTTCGCTCACGTCCCATCCAGGGACCGTGGGGAGCCAGGGACAGAACCCTGACGAGAGCGTTTGCCGCCCAGGGTGCTACCGGAGACAGCAGGACCGCACCCAGAAGCACGAGGACGATCAGATGCATGGACGACTGGGGAATGACCGAATCGACGTCGGCGCTGAGCAGCACCATGATGAACTGAACTGTCATCCACAGGTTCAGCAGCATTGCGACTCGACCTTCCACTTGAAACCGTCGCTTGATTTTATCACGGCGGTGCTGGCTGTCTTCTGGGGCAGCTGCACTGTTGGGTCAGCGGCATTGTTGGGTCGGCTGCACTGATTTGTAGCCGAGTTGCACCAACATCGTGAAGTTAAGTTAGGCTGTCCTATGTTCATGTTGAGGGGGCGACCGCGACCCCCACAGTCGAAAGGGCAGGAATGTCAGCTCATCTCTCTCGCCGGGCCATAACCATTGGCACCATCGTCACACTTGCCTTCAGCGCGAGCGCCTGCAGCCAAGACTCGAGTGACTCTGCGAAGTCGGCCTCCAGCGACTTCCAGACCGTCACGATCGAACATGCGCTGGGCAAGGCCGTCATCGAGGCTGAACCCGAGCGCGTTGTGACCCTCGGTCAGGGCTCGACCGAAACCGCCATTGCCTTGGGGAAGACCCCGGTGGGTATGGAGGAATACGCCTGGGGCAGTGATGACACCGGCTATATGCCGTGGATCCATGAGGCTGTGAAGGAGAAGGGCGACGAGCTGCCCAAGCAGTTCCAGGGAGCTGCGGAACTCGACGTCGAAGCCGTCGCCGAGCTCGAACCCGATGTCATCCTCGCGCCGTGGTCCGGCGTCACTGCCGATCAGTACAAGCAGCTCGACGCCATCGCCCCCACAGTTGCCTACCCCGAGCAGCCGTGGACCATCGAATGGGATGAGCAGATTGAGACCATCGGCAAGGCCCTGGGCCAGAAGAAGGAATCTGAGGGGCTCGTCGACGACATCAAGACGCAGATGAACGAGGCGAAGCGGTCCGAATACGAGGGACTCACGTTCTCCTACATCTACAATGACGGACCGGGCACTCTCGGCGTCTTCTATCCCGATGAGCAGCGGGTGGCGATGGTCTCGGCGCTGGGTCTGACCCCCGATCCCATCATCGACAAACTCAAGAAGAACTACGACGCGCCGGGCACGGACTCGGCTCTCATCGGACTCGAGAATGCCGACAAGCTCGACGACTCCGACCTCATCTTTACGTTCTACTCCGATGAGAAGAGCAGAGGGGAGATCGAGTCACAAAGCGTGTACTCGAACATCCCCGCGATCAAGTCAAGCGCGGTCGTCGCTGCCGAAGACCAGGCCTTCGTCACCGCCTCGTCGATCATCAACCCGCTCACCGTCCCCTGGGCGCTTAAGCGTTACGTTCCGATGATCGACGAGGCCATGAAGAACGTCAAGAAGTAGAACATCAAAAGTCGAATGACGCGTCAGTCGAGTGCGCTCAGCTTCTTCCACTCATCCCAGTCGTAGACCCAGTCGGAGATGTCGCTGGCCGAGGTGGACAGGCTGACATCCGAACCGGTGATCTCGACGGGGTCGCCGAAGATCGCCGAGTCGTAGTACTGCTTGGCTCGCGCGGTGGACAGGTTGACGCAGCCATGGGAGACGTTCGCCGAACCTTGGACCCCTGTCGACCAGGGAGCGGCGTGGATGAATTCTCCGTTGTTGTGGATGCGCACGGCCCAACGCACGTCGGTTTCGTAGTCCCACTGCTCGGAGGTCATCGTGTAGTCCGCTGCCTTCGACATGACCACATGGGTTCCGTTGTAGGACGGAGACTTCGCAGCGCCCAGTGAGGCAGGGAAGTTCATGACCTCTTTGCCGTTGCGGGTCACAACCATGCGGTGAGACTTGACGTCGGCCGTGACGACCTGCTTCCGCCCGATGTCGAAATCAAGGGTGAGGTCGTTCTGGCCAACGGTGTCATCGGTGGTGGGGACGTTCTTCAGCGGGACGTCAACGGAGATCTTGGAGTGCGCGGGCCAGAAGTCCTTGGGGCGGAAGTGCAGGCGCGACTGCGGGTCATCGGGCAGCCACGCCCAGGAGCCCTCGACCTTGCGTTTCTTGCCGTCGTTGTCGGTGACCTTGACCGTCAGCCGGTGCTCGACGTCATCACGGTACGCCTTGGCCACGGTGGAGCCGAAGGTCAGGATGATCGGAGCTCCGACGCCCACGGTCTGGTCATCGGAGAGGATCGTGCGCACGGGCATCGGGGAGGCATCGCCGGCCGACACGGTGACCGTGGACGTGAAGTCGTGTTCTTCTCCATCCGCCGAGGTGGCTGTGGCCGAGAGCTCGTAGGTGCTGTCGGCGACGAGGTCGTAGGCCGAAACCCAGGCCGCAGCATCGTCGGGAGCCATGACCGAGTGCGTGTCTTTAGCGGAGTCCTGCTTTGCCGCGGACTCGGTTGTGTCATCCGAAGCGCTTTCGCTCGGCGTTGAAGAGCCCGCCTTCGCGTCTTCGGTCTGGTCTGCTGCCTCGAGTTCGGCCCCAGCGGTGTCGAAGAAGACTCCGGGGTCGGATGTGATTCTGGGGTGTTCGGACTCGGTGATCGAAATATTGCTCAGCGTCGCGTTCTCGACGCTGAGGCTGATGCGCTCACCCGGTGCGGCCGCGGTCTCTGCTCCGGATTCGACTACTTCGCCGCCGTGTTCCGGGGCGGGCGACTTGGTGCTGGTCGGCTCGGCCGATGTGGTGGAACCGGACGTCTTCGCTGAAGATCCCTGCGCAGAGGACTTGGCTGCCTCGGTCTCGGAGACGGTGCCGACTCGGAAAATGGGTTCGGCAGCGGCCTCGGCGGACTTCTTCGCTTCCTTGCGAGTGGCATCGGGGTCTGAGCCGGAGGGTGTGCAGGCGGTGAGCAGAGCGATTGCCGATAAGGCAGCAACCGCCCCGTGAATCTTCTTGGGTGACAAAACAGGGATCCTCGTTCGAGCAAAGGGATGAGAGCTGCAAACCATGCTAGTGACCCCAAATCACGAAAGTATTAAAGCACTGCCTGAAATCGGCGGGAAATGCCCGTTTCTCGCCGTTGAGAGCGGTCCTGACCAGGACTGATATAGGGGAGGGGGAGTTGTGGAATTGTGACCTTGAGAAACGAAGGACTCCCCGTGCACCCGCCAGAGCTCGCTTACCCTTGCTGCCTTCCGGCCCTGGGGGAGTTCACAAGATGACGCCGCACGGGGAGCCATCGATCAGTGTAGTCGAGAGCATCCTCGAGGCACAAAACGAGGGTCAACAGTGTGGTCAATGATCAGTGTTTCGCCATTCGGCCCTCGATCGGAGAGTCCGGCGCCATCGGCCATGCCTCCGGCATTGATCATCGATTCGGCATCGGTGCCCATGGCAGCGACGATCTCGTTGAAGTCGACGTCTTCGGATGCGTCCACTGCGGCCTGATCGACTGTGCACATGATGAGCATGAATTTCACGGTGGCTCCTTGGCCAGGAATGTGCCGGGGGCTTTGGGGGAGACCTCTCATGCACTGTGTCGAATCGGCTGAGGTCGGTTTCACGCGGCGACCGGCTCGGCTGCCAATTCCCTCAATGGGCTCGGACGGCGCTCGGAGACTGAAGGACGATTTCACCTGCGCTTAGTGTGATGGTTCACACTGGGCCGTCTTGATTTCGCATTGTCGACACGACTCGGATAGGCTGGCTCGCGGAGGATTCGCCTAGTGGCCTATGGCGCTCGCCTGGAACGCGGGTTGGGTTAACGCCCTCAGGGGTTCGAATCCCCTATCCTCCGCAGAGAGAAGAAGGCTCCCACCCGAGATCATTCGGATGGGAGCCTTCTTCGTCAGCTGTTCACGGGCGCTTCAGCCTGTCCCAGGGCCTCAGCCCAGCACCTTGGCGATGGCCGAGTTGAACGCGTCGAGGTCTCCGGGGTTGCGTGAGGTGATGAGGTTGCCGTCGATGACAACCTCGGAGTCCTCCCACACTGCCCCAGCGTTGACCAGGTCGGTCTTCGTTGAGACGAACGAGGTCAGCTTCCGGCCCTTTGCCACATCTGCCTCGGCGAGGATCCATGGTGCGTGGCAGATCGCGGCCACCGGCTTGTCGGCTGCGAAGAATGCCTTCACCAGTGCCACCGCGTCCTCATCGAGGCGCAGTGCATCCGCGTTGAGGGTGCCGCCTGGAAGTACGAGGGCGTCGAAGTCCTCAACCTTGGCCGCAGAGGCGGGGACGTCGACGGTGAACTCGTCGGCGTGGTCCCAGTCGCCGTTCATCGCCTGCAATGTTCCCTCCGAGGGCGAGACGATGACGGTCGTGGCCCCGGCTTCGTCGAGTGCTCCGCGGGGACTGGTGAGTTCGACCTGCTCGACTCCGCGGGTGAGGAGGAACGCGACCTTCTTGTCTGAGATTGCCATATTGCTTACTCCTAGTCAGTTGTCGGATCCGACTTCGCAGGTACGACCTGTCAGCATGACGAACCGTGCGTCGGTGTCATACCCAAGAACGCAGCTGCCCGGTCCCGATATTCCTGACTGCCCTTGATGCCGAGTGCCGGCTGCAGCCATGCTCAGCTGAAGCTGGGGAAGTCGAGCGAGTATCCGACGTTCGAACCCGAGACCGATGTGACCTTGACCGTGCCGTAGCGTGTCTCGCCGTAAGCGGTGACGTTGCAGGAGGCAGATCCCCTCTTGGAGATGATCATCAGGTCATTGCGGCATTCGACCTTGTCGACGGTCGTCCCCTGCTTCGAGTACGCTCTCTCGATGTCCTTCTCGAGCAAGGAGGCGGGGATGGTGCCATTGCCGTTTTCGTCGATATCGAATCCGGGGTTGCTGGTGCCCGCATTCTCGCTGCGGGAGCTCGAAGAGCCTTCGCCTGACGAGGTGTCGGGAGCCTCTTCGGTGACGGGGTCTTCAGTCTGTGCCTCGTCGGGGGTCGCGGAGACTCCCTCTCCTTCCTGCGTTTCTCCCGGGTCAAGCTTCGGGTCGCCGAAGGAGACCTGCATGTCGCAGGCCGACAGTGACAGTGCGGCTGCGAATGCGCCGGCAACGGTGATGGACCGAATGAGCTTTGTGGTCGTCATGGTGGACTCCTGAGACGTGGGGTCGTGGACATGAGACCACTCTGTCAACGGGGTCCGCCGAGGTGGGTGCCTGCGTGTTCGCATTCGGGGACCCGTGTTCCAGGTCGGTTACAAAGGCCCAGCGGAGACTATCCGTGGAAGAATCGAGACAGGTCTCGCCGAAGATGTCGAGAATCCGCAAGTGGCTTCGTCCCCGGGATGTCAGCGAAGTTCGCGACGAGCAGTTGATATGAGGAGAAGAACATGGCTAAGTACCTGATGCTCAAGCACTACAAGATGGCCCCGGAGTACATGCAGTACACCCCGATGGATCAGTGGACTCCCGCCGAAGTCGACGCGCACATGACCTACATGAACAACTTCGCGGCGAGGCTGAAAGAGACCGGGGAGTTCGTCGACTCACAGGCGCTCTCACCCGAAGGGACTTTCGTCCGGTTCGACGGAGCGGGCAGGCCGCCGGTCACCGACGGCCCTTTCCCCGAGACCAAGGACCTCATCGCCGGATGGATGGTCATCGACGTCGATTCCTACGATCGGGCGCTTGAGCTGGCGGGCGAGCTTTCGGCCGCACCGGGTGCCGGCGGCGAACCGATCCGTGAGTGGCTCGAGCTCCGGCCGTTTATGGGAGCCACCCCGAACACCACGGATTGACCACCGTGGAATGACCTGAGTTCAGCATGAACGACGACGAACTGAGGGACCTCGTCCCCATCGTGATCGGCATCCTCGAGCGGCGGGGAGCAGACTTCTCCACCGCCGAGGACGCCGTTCAGGATGCCCTGATCGAGGCATTTCGCACGTGGCCAGGCGACGAACCCCGTGACATGAAGGGGTGGCTGATCACCGTCGCCTGGCGCAAGTTCCTCGACCGGAATCGCAGCGAGTCGGCACGCTCACAACGCGAGGAGCGAGCCTTCGACCTGGATACTTCACCACACATCACCTCGGCAGATGACACCGTCGACCTCTACTTTTTGTGCGCCCATCCGGACCTCAGCCCAGCCTCGGCGGTGGCTCTGACTCTGCGGGCCGTCGGCGGTCTGACGACCCGCCAGATCGCCGAGGCCCATCTGGTGCCCGAGCCGACGATGGCTCAGCGCATCTCCCGGGCTAAACGCACATTGGCCGGCCGCAGACTCAATCGCCCTGGAAACGTCTCTGCCGTTCTCACGGTTCTCTATCTCGTGTTCAACGAGGGCTATTCCGGCGACGTGGACCTCGCGGCAGAGGCCATCCGTCTGACCCGGGCGCTCGTCGCGTCGATCGACCATCCTGAGGTCTCCGGGTTGTTGGCGCTCATGCTCATCCACCATGCCCGCCGCGACGCCCGGTTCACCGCCGATGGTGCCCTGATCGCCCTGGCTGAGCAGGACCGATCCCTGTGGGAGACCCGCCAGATTGCCGAGGGAATCGGCATCCTGCAGGCCGCGCTCGCCCGCGACCAACTCGGGGAATTCCAGATCCAGGCGGCCATCGCGGCTCTGCATGCCGACGCGCAGCGGGTCGAAGACACCGACTGGGTCCAGATCGTCGAGTGGTACGACGAGCTCCTGAAATTAGGCGACAGCCCGATCGCTCGGCTCAATCGTGCCGTCGCGATCGGTGAAGCGGACGGGCCGATGGCCGGACTGGCCGAACTCTGCGGACTCGATGACGGCCTGCCCCGCTACTTCGCGGTTGAAGCACATCTGAGACAGAGGGCAGGAGAAGTGGACGTGGCGGCGAAACTCTACGTCAAGGCCGCAGCTCAGGCGAGCAACCTCGCCGAACGCGACCACCTCCTGCGTCAGGCAGCTCGTCTGAACTGTCAGCGCTGAGCCCTTGCAGAGACGCGACGTGAGCCCGATCTAGACCGCCACGATGTGAGGGTGCTGGCGGTGGAAATCGGTGGCCTGCTGGAACGTGTGCCCGGCAGCGAGGAGCAGGCCTTCTCTGAAGTCTCCGGCGACGAACTGAGCGGCCAGTGGGGTGCCGCGGTCGGAGAATCCGGAGGGCAGGGTGATCGACGGCAGCCCGCAGTTGTCGATCGGTGCCGTGGGAACCGTCACCGCGGCAAACAGTTCGGCATCCGAGCCGAGGTTCTCCATCTGTGTGATCGTCGGCGACGCGGCCCCGATGCCCGGGAGAAGAAGCAGGTCGATGTCAGCCATGAGTGCACGCATGCGACCGGTGAATGCTCGTCTGGATTCGAGCAGTTCGTGGTAGTCGACGGCGCTCAGTCCGCGTCCCACCTCGATGAGTCCGGCGAGGTCGGGTCCGTACTCGGCTGACCTCGAAGGGTAGTTCTCTGCGTGAACTCCGGCAGTCTCGATGCCGCACAGGGCAGTCCACTCCTGTGCTGCTTCGGGCAGGCCGGGGGTGCGCACGTCGAGGACGCGCCAGCCGAGGTCGACGAGCACCTCGATGGTGGATTCCAGCATCGCATTGGTCGCGTGATCGAAATGCTCGGCGGCCAATTCGCGGTCGAAGCCGACGACCGGAGCATGGTCGAGGGTGAGCTGCTGGCTGTAGCGGGGGACCGGCTCGAGGGACGAGGTCGGGTCGTTGGGGTCATGGCCGGCGATGGCCTCGAGAATGATGGCGGCGTCGCGTGCGCTGCGCGTCATCGGGCCGATATGGTCGAGGCTCGGCGCCAGCCCGAAGATGCCGTTGCGCGAGACCCGGCCCCACGTGGGTTTGAGCCCGGTGACCCCATTCGCCGAGGAGGGGAGGCGGATCGATCCGCCCGTGTCCGAGCCCAGCGAGCCGTAGCAGAGGCCGGCAGCGGTGGCGACGCCCGAACCGCTCGAGGAGACCCCGGACCAGGTGTTCGGTTCCCAGGGATTGACCGGGGTCGGCAGGTCGGGGTGGTGGCCGGTGAATGCGCCTTCGGTGAGGCGCAGCTTCCCGAGGATCACGGCCCCGGCGGCCCGCAGGCGAGCGACGACGGTGGCATCGTAGTCGGGTTGGAAGTCAGCATGGATCGTGGTGCCCGCGCCCGTCGGCGCATCGTGAGTGTAGGCCAGGTCCTTGATCGCCAGCGGCACGCCGTGCAGCGGTCCCAGCCAGTCCCCGCGAGCCAGTCGCGCATCAAGGACGTCTGCGGAGGCCAGCGCCGATTCTCGCATCAGGGTGACGAAGGACAGGAGGTGGGAATCGAGTTCGGTGATGCGATCGAACATGGCCTGCGTGGCGTCTCTGGAACTCAGACGCCCGGACCTGATGAGCTCCGATACTTCGTGCAGTTCGCGAAACTCGAGTCCGCTGTTCGCCGAGGTGCTGCTGGTCATGGACGCCTCCTTGCATCGGTTTTCCCCATGCTATCGGGGAAAGCCCGTCACGTCACTGCTGATCAGCTCCGCCCCCGGCGAGTTCACGCAGGGCCTGGACATGAGCGTCGAGACGAGCGCCTCCGTCTGGGGTGATCGCGACCCAGGTGCGGGGTCGCTTGCCGACGTAGCCCTTCCTGACCTCGATCATGCCCGCCTTCTCGAGAGCGGAGATGTGTCGGGAGAGCACGGAGTCGGAGACTCCGAGAGAATCGCGCAGGAGCTTGAACTCGGCCCTGTCCCGATTCTTCAGGCTCGCCACGATTCCGAGGCGAGTGGGATTGCCCAGATCGGATTCGATCCGAGCCAGAGACCCGCCGAGGTGGGGGATGGGTTCGTGCGATTCCTCGGGTCTTGGTTCTGCCCGGGAGTAGGGGGCTGTCGTGGAATTCTTCTTCGGGTTCATGAGGATGTCTCTTTGCCTAGGTGCCGACGGTCAGCGCTGCCGATCTGCATGCGCTCAGCGGCGCAGGCCGAAGAGGGCCATGATGGGCGAGATGACCCAGAGGAAGCCGGCGGCTGCGAATGGCACCCAGGAACTGGGGGTGAACGAGTCGACGATGAGCGCTGTGGAGAAGGCGATGAAGGTCAACGGCAGCCAGGTGCAGAGCAGAATGGTCGAACGACGACTCCAGCTCAGGGCCTTGACGACATAGACGATGATGGCCGGTGCTAACCAGGCGCCACCTGCGCCGAGGATGATCAGCTGAGTGGTGTTGTCCTCGATGACTCCGACGGCGACGATCCCGACGGAGACTGCGGCGCTGTAGACGAAGAGCATCGTGACCAATGGCCAGGCGTCGCTGGAGCGTGCCTGTGTCTGATTCGACTCGACCTGTGAGAGAAGGTCCTTGGCTTGCTGCGGGGTGGGCGTGGTCATGGCAGCTCCTTCGTGCTGTCGTCACCGAGATACGGCGCTTCCTGATGGAAGTAATTACAGCGTAGCAAGTAGTTTCCAATATAGAAAGTACTTTCAGGAAACTAACACCCGAGGCCTCGGAGGAGCGATAGTGCGCCTGGGCGCTCACATGGCAGCCGCCGCCACCGTGGCCGCGAGCTCGGTGGCGCTGGCGAAGTGGTCGTCGGTGACCTCGCCGGTGACGATGAGAGGGTCGAAGGCGAGCTTCCAGCCGAGGCCCGTGGTGATCTGCTTCATCGCGGTCTCCGCCCCGGTCGTGTCATAGCCTCCATGAATCCAATAGGAGAACGGACGACCCGCGGTCGGCTCCCTGACTTCGTCATATGTCGTGTCGAAGAAGTGCTTCAGAGCACCGGAGATGTAGCCGAAGTTCGCGGTCGTGCCGAGGACGAACCCATCGGCGGCGAGCACGTCCGCGGTGGTCGCTTCCAGCGCGGGACGGACTGTGACGTCGATGGTGCCCAGTTCCGGCATGCGCAGTCCGGACAGAGCCGCCTCGGCGATTTCAGCCGTTGCCTGTGATGGGGAATGATGAACGAGCAATATGCTGACCATGGGACCAGACTAACCCTGCAGCAGTTCGACGAGGGAGGATTCGTGGCAGTCATCTTTGATCCGCTTCGAGGCCGAATGCGGCCCGCAGCCAGCCATGGTGATCAGGAGATCATCGACGTCCTCACCGGAGGCGACCTCACTCGAGGCGGTTTCAGCGTGGGTGCGGGTGCCGACGAGAGAATCGACACGACCGGGTGGGCGGTCCTGACTGGGGCCGGGATGAGCACGGACTCGGGAGTCCCCGACTATCGGGGGCCCGACGCGGTGCCCCGGCAGCCGATGACGATCCAGACCTTCCTGTCCCATCCCGATCAGCGGGCCCGCTATTGGGCGCGTTCATGGGTGGGGTGGCCGCGCATGCGCTCTGCCCAGCCGAATGCGGGCCATCTGGGGCTTGCACAGCTGCCCGTTGCCGGCATCGTCACGCAGAACGTTGACGGACTCCACCAGGCCGCGGCGAGTGAGATGGGCAGCGAGAGTCCGGTCATCGACCTACACGGCAGCCTTGATCGTGTCATCTGTCTTAGCCAGGGGCACATTTTCGACCGGGACTGGGTTCAGGCCAGACTGAGCGAGCTCAACCCCGACTTCGCGAGACTCGTGGGAATCGATCCCATCGACGTCGAGACGGCTCCCGATGGTGACGTGGAGTTGGAGGAGACGCAGAACTTCGTCGTCGTCGACTGCCCTCGGTGCGGCGGAATCCTCAAACCGGACGTCGTGTACTTCGGTGACTCCGTGCCGCCGTCGAGGCTGCAGGAAGCGAATCGGATCTGCCAGGAGGCGCGTGGAATCGTGGTGCTCGGTTCCTCACTCGCAGTGCTCTCCGGGTTGCGATTCGTCCGGGCGGCCGCGAAGGAGTCGAAGCCGGTCGTCATCGTCACTGACGGACCCACCAGGGGCGATGAGCTTGCCGACTACCGCTCGATCTCCCGAGTTGCCGATTTCGTGGCCGACTGGGCACTCAGAGGAATCCAAGGCGGAGATGACAGGCTCACCCTATGAACAATCTTGCACGAACCGAACGCCTCCGCCTCGTCGATGCAGCACGCAGAGCGGGTGAGGACGCCCCGACGCTGTGTGAGGGCTGGACGACACGCGACCTTGCCACGCACCTCGTCATTCGCGAGCGCCATCTGGCTGCCGCCCTCGGCATCTTCATGCCGAAGTTCGAGGGCAAGCTCGAGGCACAGGAGCAGGCGTATGCCTCGATGCCGTATCCGCGACTCTTGGGTCTGGTGGCATCCCCGCCGAGGTGGACCCCGGGTGGGTGGCCCGGCGTCGAATCCGTGATGAATACCGCCGAATACCTAGTCCACCACGAGGACATCCGCCGTGCGGCGATCGAGTGGATCCCACGCAGGCTGTCCCTGCCGGAGAACCGTGCGGTGTGGACTGCGTGCCGCACCGCGCTTCTGCCTTTTGCAGCCAAGGCCGAAGGCCGTGTGGAGATTGTTGGCCCCGGCTTCGGCCAACGCAGTGCCGGCAGACACGCCAGCGGAAGCTCCGGCAGGACCAGCGGGATCACCATCACGGGTGAACCCGTGGAGATCCTGCTCTATCTCATGGGTCGTGAGGAGCATGCCCTCGTCGATGTGAGGTGAAACTGCTGTGTTGTCGGGCCAAGCGGGGGAAAACCCCCGAGCAGGTGGACGGTTTATATCATTCACCCCGCTGCCCAGAGTTCCTAGGCTGGTACCAACAGCACAGGCTCAAGCAGAGGCAGAGAAATGAACCCCACCCCGAACTCCGACTACACCCCGAACCTTGACGACAACCAGCACTCCGGCAGCCAGGGTTACTACGATCCGAACCAGTTCCACGGCACTCGAGCGCAACCGCAACCTCCGCAGTCCTATCGCTCCCGAGCGGAGGAAGACCCGGGCAAGGTCCTGGGCATCATCTCCCTGGTCGCGACCCTCTCGACATTCATCGGCTTCAACTTCATCGGCCCCATCGTCGGCATCATCACCGGACATATGGCACGCAAGAACTCACGCGGTGCAGGCTTCGTCGACAACGAGATGGGCAAATGGGGCTTCATCCTCGGCATCGTCTTCATCTCGCTGGCCGCACTTGGCGGACTGCTCGGCCTGTCCATCGCCGGCTTCGCCGGGCTCGCTGGCTTACTGGGAGCCTGAGGCCCCGACAAACTGAGGCTCAATAGCCGACCCAGGCTCCGCGCTCCTGATCGAGCACACGTGGGTGGAGCAGGGTCGACGCTTCGACGTCACCGACGGAGGCCCGATCACGATCGGGCGGGAAGGCGGTGGAGGAAGCGAGCACCTCAGGCGTCGCGAATTTCAATCCCTCGGGAGCATCCCGGGGGACTGTCACGTCCGGACCCTTCTTGCTGGTCCCGCCCTGTCCAGAGACATCGGCGAGGAAATAGCCCCAGTCACCGAAGCTGGGAACATCGACGTGATAGGGCGTGGTGGCCAGGCCCGCCTCGGCGACGGCCTCCCCGATGCCCCAATACGCATCCGGCGCGAAATACGGGGAACCGGCCTGGACGACGAGGCGGGCCTCGGGAGACATGACCTGCTTGATCAGTCCATAGAACTCGATGCTGTAGAGCTTCGAGGTGGCCACATCGTCTGGGTCGGGCAGGTCGGCGATGACCGCATCGTAGGCGGTGTGCTTGGCTTCGCGCAGCCAGGTGAAGGCGTCTGCGGCGATGGTTGTCACCCGGGGATCGTCGAGGGAGTCCTCATTGAAGTCGGTGAAGTGGTCCGAGGTCTTCGCGAGTTCGAGGACTCGTGGATCGAGGTCGACGAGCGTCACCGATTCGACGTCGGGGTACTTGAGGATCTCACGCACCGCCAGGCCGTCCCCGCCGCCGAGGACGAGGACGTTGCGTTTGGGGCCGTCCATGAGCGGGTGGACGAGGGATTCGTGATAGCGGTATTCGTCTGCCGAAGCGAACTGCAGGTCCTCATTGAGATAGAGCCTCGTGTCTCCGGTCTTCTGCGATTCGGTGAGCACGATCTCCTGATAGTCCGTGCGTTGGGAGTACACGATCGGGTCGCGGTAGAGGCGCTGGCGGGTGGTCATCTCGATATCGTCGGTGTACACCCAGACCACGGTGAGCCCACCGACGATGACGACGAGCAGGCCAGCCAAGATCACCTGTGTGCGGGTGCGGATTTCGGTGCGGAAGAGCCAGAGGACGATGAGGATGCCGACGACGGCGTTCGTGATGCCCACTGCCAGGGCGCCGCGGGGCAGACCGAAGACGGGAAGCAGGATGAAGGGGAAGGCGAGGCCGCCGACCAGGCCGCCGACGTAGTCCGCGGCGAAGAGATCGGCCACGGCACTTGAGGCCTTCTGCGCGCGGATGCGCTGGACGAGCTCCATGAGGAGTGGGATCTCCGCGCCGATGAGGGCGCCGATGACGAATGCGAGGGCGACCATGGCGACGGTGTAGACGTCGGCGAAGGCGAACGCGAGGTAGAGCAGGATGACCGAGAGCCCACCGATGATGCCCAAGGCCGCTTCGATGAGGGCGAAGGCGACGGCGGCGAACTCTGTCAGGCGCTTCGTGGCCAGGGACCCGATGCCCATCGCGAATACCATGACGGAGAGCACGATCGAGGCTTGGACGATCGTGTCGCCCAGGAGGTAGGAACCCAGTGCGACGAGCGCGAGCTCGTAGACCATGCCGCAGCTGGCGCAGATGAAGACGGCCAAGAGCACGAAAAAACGGGCTGGCCCTGGCTTCAGCGGCAACGTGATCGGTTTGGTGCCGCCGGTGGAACCGGCGTCACTGGTGTCGGTCAGTGAGCTCAAAGGAGTGCTGCGGCCATGATGCCCGCGATGCCCACGTGAGCGGAGGCATTGACCCATACCTCGGGGTGGAACTCATCAGGTTTGATGATGTCGCCGAGCTTGCCGGGTGTGAAGGCGTCGATGAGCAGGAAGCTCAGGGCCATGAGGATGATGCCGACGAGGCCGAAGACGAGTGTGGAGATGATGCCCAGGAGCAGGTCATCGGAGCTGGCCCGGATCGCAGCGATGACGATGATCGCCACACTCAGAAGGTCGGAGGCCACAAGGATCGCGGCATTCTTCGACTTCTTCTCCCACAGGATCACGTGGAGCCTGCCCGGGGTGAGGAGGTCGACGACGAAGTAGCCGATGAGCATGAGTATGAGGCCGCTCACGGCGTAGGAGAGGACGATCCCGATCTCAAGGAAGAGGTCTGCCAACATGGTTGCCTTTCAAGGTGCGGTCGGTGCTGTCATTTCTGCAGTTGCTGCGGGCGCTGTCATTTGCCGGTGCCGGGTCCGCCGCCGCGGAATCCGGAGCCATCGCCGTAGGTCGATCCGGTGCTGCTGGAGCCGCCTCCGAAGAAGGGAAGGAAGAAGAATCCTCCGCCGCCCCCGCCCGAGCCGTTCGAATCGTCTGTGCAGCCATTCATGATGCTGCCGAGGATCAGGACGATGACGACGAGGAAGACGATGGTGCCGCAGCCGGAGCGCCGCTTCGGGTCTCCGGAGTTATTGTTCGAGGGTCCAGAGCCGCGATTGCCGCCGGAGCCGCGATCTCCGCCGCCGGAGCCGCGTCCGTTCTCGGCGTCGAAGTTGAAGGAGCCTCCGCCCATGGAGACGTTGGGATCGCGGCTCATGATCTCCTCCTCAGTTCACTGTGGCTGTGTACGATCTGTCGGTGCTGCGGATAGCAGTGCCAGCTCTGCCAGGAGACTTGTTCCGGTGTGCTGTTCGTCAACGCCAGTGCCGTGAGCGCACCGGGTTCACCGGGGAAGTCGACGACGAGATGACGGTCGTGGGCACTCGAACGGCGGACCACCTCGGCGGCGGCATCGGTGAAGCTGCCGGCCACGTCTGTGAGCTCGCACCGGAACTGATGCCGGGTGAATCCCGACCAGGTTCCAGTGGTGGTGCGGGTCGTGTCCCAGCCGGGACTCTCATCCTCGCCGAGGCAGGCGAAGGTTTCGATGAATGAGTCAGTGTCATGGTCGCTCAGGACCACCTGGTGGGAGGAGCCGATGACGTGGAGTTCGAGGCGCGATCGATCCTGCCCATCCGACGATGGCAGATCGATGAACTCTGAGGCCAGAGGGGCGATTCGGCGCTGGTCCAGGCTGAAGCTCAGTGCTTGGGCCGACGTGTCGGTGAATGCCACGTCAGCGCTCACCTGCTGTGTCATTGGGGGAGTGAGTGCCATCAGCTGCCCGAATAGATGGTGAAGGAGCCGACCGGGATCGACTCGCCGGTGCTCACTTCCCAACGGCCGTGGTCGAAGCGTTCGAACGCGAGCAGTCTGTGGTCATCGGATTCATAGTCCGCATAGTCCACACCGCCCTTCTCGTTGAGGCCAGTGGTGCCCTCGGAGCGATAGGAGGCGGTGCCGTGCTCGATGAGCTTGTACTCGGTGCCCTCGATGGTGATGGCCTTGGCCTTGGGTTCGATGTCCAGGTCGGGACGATCACGCCAGCGGGAGACCTGCAGGTCGGGGTCCTTCTCGACTGTCAGCCACAGGCGGGTGGCGGACTGGTCGGCCTGGAAGAAGTGCTCGGCCCAGTCGTAGCCGCCCTCGGAGATGCGCAGGGTGCCGCGGACGAAGAACTTCTCATTGCCGAACTCGAGCAGATCACCGGCTTTGATCGTCTCCGGATCCCCGCCGGTGTTCTGCTCGGCGGCGAACGGATCGCTCGGGCGGGGGGCAGCCGCATTCTCTTCGGACTTGCGGCGGTTCGCTGCACGCTTGCGGACGACGATCACCGTGATGAGGACAACGACGATGAATACCAGTGCGATGATGAGGATGTTGGACGACACGGTGCCTGCTTCGCTTCGGTAGCCGGAAAGTTCACAGTTCACTGTAGTCGAAACGTCCTTCGAGTGCGGTCATCGTGTCTGCCGCGAAGTATCCGAGGTCCTGGTTGAGGGTGTGCATCGGCCCATTGCTCGTGGCCGTGTAGGTCTGTATCCACGACGCCTGGGTGACCTCCGGGATGTCGTGGAGTTGGCGCATGTTCGCGACTTTGAGTGCCCGGCCGATGCCTCGACCGCGATATGCCCGGTCGACCAAGGTGTCCTCCTGGATGACGATGTCCGATTCGTGGGACGAGACCATGATCTCCGTGTAGCCGACCGGGGCAGAGCCGAGAGAGGCATCGTCGATGTGCGCGATCGAGCTGACTAGGATCCAGCCCTGATCTGCCATTCGCTCCTCATGGGTGCGAATCGCGCTCGCACCGGCATGTTTGAGCGTGCGAGTGAGATCACCGACGGGAACATCCTCATCCATCTGTTCGCGCAGCCTGGCCCAATCCTCGACCACTTTTTCCGGGCAGCCGCCGATCCATGAGGTGATCGACATGCTCGGATCGGGAACCGTGCTGAGCTTCGACTTCGCGTCCGGGTGCTTGTAGCGGTTCGCATCGTCGCGCAGGTAGGCCGGCAGGTCGAGCAGGAGACGATACTCCTGGTTGCCGATGCTCAGACCCTGGGCTTGAGCAAAGGCGACGCCTTCCGGGCAGTAGGTTTCGGTCTGCACGAGCTCCGTGCGCCCGTGCAGCAGATCTTCGACGACACCGGCAATCGAGGTGCCGTGTCCCTGGCACCGGTGAGCGGGAAGAACCCCGACCTCGACGTCGGCGGGTGCATCGGTGACGATGTTGACCTCGGCGCCGCCGATGGCCTGCTTGTCGAGGTGGGCCAGGAGTGCGATATCGGACTTGTCCGAGCGCGGGTGGGCGAACTGGGTGAGGGTGGATTCGAGACTCTGCCACCAGGCGGCGGTACGGTCGGCGGTGTAGGCCTCACGCATGAGGCCATGCCAACGCGTGAGCCCGTCGACATCGTCGGGCTGGATCCGGGTGATCTGGACATCGACCATGACACGAGTCGACCACGAGCCGACACGGATTTCAAGGATGCTGGTGCGGGTCCACGCCGTCCTCAGGACCTGCTTCGGCGGTGGGATCGTCCTTGGGCAGGCGTGAGCCGATGTGCGCACCGGGACGATTCATCACCCGGTAGATGAGGAAGGCACCTACGCTGAAGACCACGATGATGGTCAGGATGAGGAAGATGACCGCGCCGAGGCCGGGTTCCATCACTTGGCCATCCGACGACGGTCGAGGAAATTCGCGAATCGGGCACGGAAGGAACCCATGCCGATCGAACCGCTGACTTCGATGATCGGCTTGCGGCCCTCTGGGACGGCGTTGACCACGGATTTCACCGACCCCCATGATTTGGACAGAGCGTCAGTGTTCACGGCCCAGTCATCGGGGACGACGACGATCACAGACCCCATGCCTGCGACGACTTCGACATCGATGACCTCGAGATCGGTCTCGACCTCGAGGAAGTTCAGTTCGATGTTCGACCCTGTGGGGTGGCACCGGAGGTAGGGAGGCACCTGCCACCGTCCACGGCGGAGTTCGGTCTCCCAGCCGGCCTTGATGACCAGTGGCTCTCCCGTCTCGATGGCCTGTCCGGCGGGAGTCGTTCGGGTGAGAGAGGACCCGAGGCGGAAGCGATCGGAGGGCAGGGTGGGGGTGAGGTCGGAGAGGACTTCGTCAAGGTCGATCGGGAAGCGGGCGGATTGGACCTTCTCCATGCGCTCGTCGAGCTCCTCTACCGTGATCCGACCGTCGCCGGCGGCTTCGCGCAGGACTTCGATCGCTTCGTCGCGTTCTTTGTGTCCGATGCGGTAGGTCTTCGCCGGGTCGTTCTCGGCAGGGTTGTTGTCAGGGGAATCGGGGACGGAGTGGCTCATAGCCTCTATCGTGCCCGATTCACACTGCCGGCCACAACGAACTGCGTCTCGTTTTGGGCTGCAGGTCACCATGACGACGAGGAGCGGGCACGTGTGTCGTGTCAGCCGTTGGCATTAGGCTAAGCATGTGTCCACCGCACTGTACAGAAGATACCGCCCAGAGACCTTCGATGAGGTCATCGGTCAAGAGCATGTGACCGATCCGCTGAAGGCCGCGATCGCACGTGGCCGCATCAACCATGCCTATCTGTTCTCCGGCCCCCGAGGCTGTGGCAAGACCACCTCTGCACGGATCCTGGCGAGGTGCCTCAACTGTGCCAAGGGCCCGACTCCTGTGCCCTGTGGTGAGTGCCCCAGCTGTGAGGATCTGGCCAACGGCGGCCCGGGGTCCCTCGACGTCGTGGAGATCGACGCGGCCAGCCACAACGGTGTCGACGATGCCCGTGACCTGCGTGAGCGTGCGATCTATGCCCCGGCCCGCGACCGGTACAAGGTCTTCATCCTCGATGAGGCTCATATGGTGACCTCGCAGGGGTTCAACGCTCTGCTCAAGATCGTCGAGGAGCCGCCGCCTCACATCAAGTTCATCTTCGCGACGACCGAACCTGAGAAGGTTATCGGCACGATCCGGTCGCGGACACATCACTACCCCTTCCGGCTGGTCCCGCCCGAGGCGCTGGGCAACTATATGGACGATCTGTGCACCCGCGAAGGCGTGCAGGTCGCCAAGGGTGTGCTGCCGCTCGTCGTGCGCGCCGGTGGTGGTTCAGTGCGTGACACCCTGTCCGTCCTCGACCAGCTCATCGCCGGTTCGGGGCCTGACGGTGTCGACTACGCCGGAGCCATCTCGCTGTTGGGTTACACCCCTGACTCTCTGCTGTCCGACATCGTCGACGCCTTCTCCGCCGGTGACGGCGGCGGGGTCTACCGTGCCGTCGAACGTGTCATCGAATCGGGACAAGACCCGCGTCGCTTCGTCGAGGATCTGCTCGAGCGCATGCGCGACCTCATCGTCATCAATGCGGCCCCTGAGGCTGCTCATGCCTTCCTTCCGGAGGTCCCTCCTGACCGCCTCGAACGACTGACCCTGCAGGCCAGAGGCTTTGGGCAGGGCGAGCTCTCGCGCGCGGCGGACCTACTCAACCAGGGTCTGACCGAAATGTCAGGAGCAACCTCGCCGAGGCTGCAGCTCGAGCTGATCTGTGCGCGCATTCTTCTGCCCGGTTCAGGCCGCAGTCGCGACGCCGTGCTCAGCCGTGTCGAACGGATGGAACGCCGGATCGGCATGTCCGCATCGGGAACGGCCGCGAACATTCCGCCTGCACAGCAGGATGGAATTGCACAGCAGGATGGAATTGCACAGCAGGATGGAATTGCTCAGCCGGATGCAGGCTCCCAGCAGAGAGAAGTTGCCCAGCAGGGCAGAGCTGCCGGGCCGGGCGGTGTGCAGGACACCACTGCGCAGCCGAAATCGGCGCAGCCAGCGCAGGCGCCTGCGCCGCAGCCTGCGAATCAAGCACCACATGATGATTTCGACGATCTCGCCGACATGGCTGTGGCTGCGGAATCCATGCTCAACGAGCCACCGCAGTCGGTGAACGCAGCCGCAGAAGAGGAACCTCGTGAACAGTCTGGGGTCGAACCTGCTTCTCAAGATCCGGCACCCCAGGCTCCGGCGCCTCAGACTCAGGCACCCCAGGCTCAGGGCGAGCAGGAAGCTAGCGCGCCGTCTGAAGAATCAGCTCCAGGGGCAGACTCTGCTCCCGAAGATGGAGCTGTGGCTGGCGTAGGCAACATCGGTGGCGAAATCGAAGCAATTCGACGGGCTTGGCCGAGCATCCTTGCCGCAGTTGAGAAACGCAGCCGTCTGACCAGGGCGATCATTGCGGCGAATGCGATCCCACAATCCTACTCGGCCGGTGTTGTCTACCTCGGATTCAACAACGCCGGTTCTGTCCAGGGCTTCCAGCAGAGAGACCATGCTGCCAAGCTGGCGATGGCGATCAATGATGTCCTGGGCATCCAGGCCCGCATCGACATCGGCGACGTCGGCCGTATTGGTGGGAATTCGAATCAGAAAGATGCCGGGGGCGGAACCGGTGGCAAGGGCGCCTCGGCCCCGGTGATGAACGAGACCACCGGCAACCGGGGACCAGCACCTGCGCAGAGACGACCCAGCCCACAGGAAGTCGCCGCGGTCGTCGGCACTCGCGAGGTCGACAAGCCGCAGGTTGATCACGAGAAATTCTGGGAGACCAGCGGCTCTCCTCAGGGACCGTGGTCTGACGACGATGAGGAGGGAGAACAACCGGGGACACAGTCACCGATTGGCTCCGAGCCCGGCCTTTCAGCGGGGGCACCCGCCGACGCTTCAGAGCCTGACGCTCCAGAGCCTGAGAAGTCAGCCCCTGAAGTGTCGGCGTCTGATACAGCGGCATCAGAAGAGGCTGCGGCTGAAGAGCAGACATCTGAAATCTCGGTATCGGACGAGTCAGTGGCGGACTCGGAAATCGTCGTGCCCGATCTCTCTGACGATGACTTCTTCAGCGGTGCCTCCGACTACCCCTCCGATCAGCAATCGGACAGTGATCCACAGGCGCACACCGCGTCACAGGTGGCGCCGGATGCACCGATGGAGTATGTGCAGCCCCGATGGGAGGAACCGGCCTGGCACGATGGGCCAAGCGATGGTGCCCCGAACCTCGGTGATTCCCCAGACGGCGCAGCTGGGCCGACGGATCCAACCGATGAGTCCACGAGCGCGGGTTCGGGTGCTGTGGAAGTCGGAGCGCTGGTCGTGCCTCCCCCGGAAGACGATGATCTCGACTTCCTCGGTGATTACGCGGATGCCGATATGGGACTGTCGGATTCTGCGGCACAGCCAACTGCGCACTCACAGCCTCAGGAGTCGTCAGCACAGTCCTCGCGACCTCAGGGACACGGAGGCAAGAAGCCGTTCAAATCCCGTTTCGCCGCTCTTGCCGAGAAGCACGGAGGCGGCACCCCACAGCCAATGGCCCAGACGGGAGGACACGCCTACCCGCAGAACACGAACGGCGCGCTGACCGCAAACGATGCGAATAGCGAGAACGCAGATTCTCATACCCAGAGTTCCGGAGCTGACGAAGACGAGTACGATCCGGACACGGATCTCGACGTATCGGAAGCTCCACAGATCGGAGTGGCCGTGATCGCACGAGTCCTCGGCGGCGAAATCATTGATGAAAGAGAAGTATGAGCTCGGTTTACGAAGGTGCCCTGCAGGACCTGGTCGAGGAATTCGGCAAGCTTCCGGGCATCGGCCCTAAGTCCGCGCAGCGACTGGCGTTCCACATTCTCCAATCCGAATCCGCCGATGTCAGCGCCCTGGCACAGGCTCTGACCGATGTGAAGAAGCGCGTGCGCTTCTGCGACATCTGCGGCAATGTCTCTGAGGAATCAGAGTGCACCGTCTGTCAGGATCCGCGTCGTGATCGTTCGATGATCTGCGTTGTCGAGGAACCGAAGGACGTCGTCGCCATCGAACGCACCCGCGAATACCGGGGCCTCTATCACGTGCTCGGCGGCGCGATCGACCCCATGGCCGGCGTTGGTCCGGACAATCTGCGCATCAAGGAACTGATGCCGCGTCTGCAGAACGGCGAAGTCAAGGAATGCGTGATCGCCACTGACCCCAACCTCGAGGGAGAGGCCACCGCCACCTACCTCGTGCGGCTGCTCAACACCATCGGTGTCACCGTGACCAGGCTTGCCTCGGGCCTGCCCGTCGGCGGAGACCTCGAATACGCGGATGAGGTCACACTCGGCCGTGCCTTCTCAGGCCGTCGCGAGATGGATTGATCCGACTCAGCCATCCTGCTGCACCCCGCGAGCGTTCACTCCTGACGCAGCGCCTGCTCCCTCGTCGACATCATCACCGTGACAAAGATGATCCCCATGTGCCCTTGACGGCATATCGATTATCGTGAAGTATATCGTTTATCGGCATATCGAATAACGATAAAGATGTAGATGAGCGGATTGAGAAGGCAAGACGATGTCACAGGGAAATGAGCAGAATGAGCGTCCCGGCGAAGCCGGCCGTCGTTCCGAGAACGATGACACCGTCATCGGGAACCTTAAGGGCGGCGCGAAGTCCCCGGGTAAAGAGGCTAAGCGCAAGGCGTTCGGCACAGGATACGAACTCTGGGTCGGACTGGCGATCGGATTCTATGTAGTTTATGCGGTCACTGAGCTGATCACCGACCTTGTCCACTCGGAGATCAAACTGCCGCTGGAATTCGAGTCCGACTCCGTGGGGATGCTCGATTTCCCCTCAGCCGCGGCCTCGTTGAGTGGACTGACGCAGATCACAGTCTCGACATCTGACCTGGCCCCGGAGACTATGGTGTTCCTCATCATCGCTAAGATCGCCGTCATTCTCATTTTCCTGGGTGCCGCGATTGCGATCGTTCCAGTCATCAGAGCTATTTCCGCGGGCGCCCCCTTCACTGCTCGCTCGATCGGAGCTCTCGTGGTACTCGAATGGATCGTCGCCGTAGGGTTCGCTCTCTACTTTCTCACTATGCTCCTCGGCAGCAACCTGGTCTCCCGCGACCTCGGCATCGCCCAGGAGGTTGGCCCTGGCATCACCACCATGCAGGCGTTCCTGGTTCTCGGAGTCATCGGTGGCGCTGAACTTCTCCGTCGCTGTTTCAAGTCCGGCCGTGCAGCCCAGGAAGAACTTGAAGGTCTGGTCTGATGGTTGAGGAATTCGATTCACTCCACGTCGTCTGTCATCTGGACTCACTGCTGACGCGCAGAGGCCTCAGTCTCACCGAGCTGTCGAAGCTCGTCGGGGTGTCCCTGGCCAATCTGTCGGTGCTCAAGAACAACCGTGCAAAGGCCATCAGGTACTCCACGCTCATCGCGCTCTGCCAGGCTCTCGACTGTCAACCGGGAGAGCTGTTCACCGTCAACGTCAGACCCGATTGAGACGAGCAGGGAGCATCACCAGCCGACCACCCGAGATCGTGAACAGCGCGGGGGTCCCAGCGGATCTGCGATGCGAATCCCGAGGACCTGAGCAGGGTCTGAAAGACGGGTGAAGGTGAAGTGAAACGGCTGACCTCATACAATGGTCAAGGTGCCGGAGAGCCGACACGGCTGAAATCCTGATCGATGCAAGCACGAGACGACCATGTTTGGAAGCATGGAATCGATCGCCCGGCACGGAACTTATCAGCGATAAGGAAGAGACTGCAGTGAGCATAGTCGTCCAGAAGTTTGGCGGGTCCTCGGTAGCCGATGCGGAATCGGTGAAGCGAGTGGCCAAGCGAATTGTCGAGAACCGTCAGGCCGGTCACGAAGTTGTTGTCGTGGTGTCGGCCATGGGAGACAGCACCGACGATCTCATCGACTTGGCCCAACAGGTCTCTCCGATGCCCCCAGCCCGTGAGCTCGACATGCTACTCACTGCCGGTGAGCGCATCTCTATGGCGGTCCTTGCCATGGCGATCGCCAACCTCGGCGAGGAAGCACAGTCATTCACCGGCTCCCAGGCAGGTGTGATCACCGACGAGCAGTTCGGCAAGGCGCGCATCATCGACGTCACGCCGGGTCGTATCCGTTCGGCACTCGACCAGGGATACGTGGCCATCGTGGCCGGATTCCAGGGAGTCAGTCAGACAGCGAAGAACATCACCACACTGGGACGCGGCGGATCGGATACAACCGCGGTAGCACTGGCAGCGGCACTGAATGCCGACGTGTGCGAGATCTACACCGACGTCGACGGAGTATTCACCGCAGACCCCCGTATCGTGTCGAACGCACACAAGATCGATGAGATCGGATACGAGGAGATGATGGAGATGGCGGCCTCGGGCGCCAAGGTCCTCATGCTCCGGTGCGTCGAATACGCCCGCCGCTACAATGTGCCCGTGCACGTGCGGTCCTCATTCTCACGTAATCAAGGCACTTGGGTGACCGGCTCACCCATTCCTGAAGCCTTCCGGCCGACACGGGGGTCGAAGGCCCCGGCAGCAGCGGAATCAGAAACGGAGTCCAACATGGAACAGGCAATCATTTCCGGAGTCGCCCATGATCGCTCGGAGGCCAAGGTCACGATCGTCGGCGTTCCCGACGTTCCTGGCAAAGCTGCCGAGATCTTCAACACCATGGCCGCGACGGAGATCAACATCGACATGATCGTCCAGAACATCTCCACGCGCGAACCCGGCAAGACAGACATCTCCTTCACCCTGCCGATGGACGACGGTGCCAAGGCACTTGAAGCCCTCGACGCGGTGAAGACCTCGATCGGCTTCGACCAGGTTCGCTACGACGATCAGATCGGCAAACTCTCCGTCGTCGGTGCAGGCATGCGCTCCCACCCCGGTGTGACCGCCATCCTGTTCGAGGCACTGAGCAACGCCCAAGTGAACATCGATATGATCTCCACCTCGGAGATCCGTATCAGCGTCGTCACGCGAGCAGATGTTCTCGACGACGCCGTCCGTGCCGCCCATGCCGCGTACGGACTCGACAGTGAAGACGACGAAGCAGTGGTTTACGGAGGTACCGGACGATGAGCGTCAATATCGGAGTAGTCGGAGCAACCGGTCAGGTGGGCGGCGTCATGCTCGACCTGCTGGCGGACAATCCCGGATTCGAGATCAACAGCCTGAGGCTCTTCGCCTCGGCGAGGTCTGCGGGCAAGGTCATCGAATTCGCCGGTGAGGACATCACCGTCGAAGACGCCGCCGAGGCGGACCCCAGTGGGCTCGACATCGCATTGTTCTCCGCCGGCGGGGCCACCTCCCGTGCACAGGCGGAGCGTTTCGCCGCAGCCGGAGCCATCGTCGTCGACAATTCCTCTGCCTGGCGCTCAGATCCTGACGTTCCCCTGGTCGTCAGCGAGGTCAACCCGGAAGCTCTGGACACATTGCCCAAGGGCATCATCGCCAACCCGAACTGCACCACGATGGCTGCCATGCCGGTCCTCAAGGCGCTCGATTCCGCCGCTGGCCTCCAGCGACTCATCGTCAGCACCTACCAGGCAGTGTCCGGCTCAGGTGTGAGCGGAGTCGAAGAGCTCGCCGGGCAGCTCGAAGCCGGAGTCGCAGATTCCCGCAAGCTGGCTCGCGACGGCAGCGCAGTGAACCTGCCCGCGCCGGACAACTACGTCGAACCCATCGCGTTCAACGTCCTGCCCATGGCAGGATCCATCGTCGATGACGGTGAACTCGAGACCGACGAAGAGAAGAAGCTGCGCAACGAGAGCCGCAAGATCTTGGGGCTTCCGGATCTCCTCGTGGCAGGCACCTGCGTGCGCGTTCCCGTGTTCACCGGACACAGCCTGAGCATCCACGCGGAGTTCGACTCCGAGATCACACCGGCCAAGGCCACCGAGGTGCTCGCGAAGGCACCTGGCGTCGAGCTTGATGACGTGCCCACACCGCTGAAGGCAGCAGGCAAGGACGCAAGCTTCGTGGGCCGTATCCGCGCCGACCAGTCTGCTCCGGCAGGCAAGGGACTCGTCCTGTTCGTCGCCAATGACAATCTGCGCAAGGGTGCTGCCCTGAATACTGTGCAGATCGCGGCGCTGCTGGCGAAGAAGGTTGAGTCACAGGCGGCTTGATCTCCTCGCCGAAAAACGCTCGATCTGAGCTGCACGCGAACCGCCCGGGAGCCGATGCTCCCGGGCGGTTCGACGTGTCAGCGCCGGCCGTACGGCCGCCGATCAACGCGGCGTCGGAATTCATCGTCGCCTGCGACGACTTTTTCGAGCGCGGCGTGGATCGAGCGCGGGGGCGGTACACATAAACAAGTTGCTATATATAAATATTTATATTAGTGGTGAACCTTCGAACTGAGTAGTGTGAACGTCGTTGACACACGGTCCTACCTCACGCTCTGAAAGGCACTTCATGCGCTCTTCCCGACTCGGCATTATGTCCGGGGCTATTGCTCTGACCACAGTTGCCGCTCTGAGCGGGTGCGGGGGACAGGCCTCTGGATCCACAGAACTCTCGGTCGTCGCCTCGACCAATGTGTACGCGGACATCGTGTCCCAAGTGGCAGGCGACTTCGCAAAGGTGAGCGCAGTCATCGATGATCCCAACCAGGATCCGCACTCCTATGAGGCGACGACACAGGACCGCCTGAAGCTGTCGAAGGCCGATGTGGTCGTGCAGAACGGCGGCGGCTACGACTCATTCATGACCACGATGCTTGAAGCCTCTGACGTCGAGGTCGACACCATCGACACAGTCTCGATCTCCGGCCTGCCCGGTTCCAAGGGCGTCGGCAATGAATCTCATGATCACGGTGATGAGGAAGCCAAGGGCGGCGGTCACGTCCACGAACATGGCGATGACGAGGAAGGTCATGACCACGAGCACGGCGATGACGGTCACGACCACGGCGATGACGGTCACGACCACGGGGAGTTCAACGAGCATCTCTGGTACTCGGTTCCCACGATGACGAAACTTGTTGACGAGGTCGCGACCCACCTCGGCGAGGCTGAACCCGAACACAAGGATGACTTCGCAGCCAACGCAGACGACTACAACAAGACGCTGGAGAAGCTGCAGTCGCAGATCGATGCGGCCAAGACTAAACATGAGGGTGATGAGGTCGCGGCCACGGAACCTGTGCCGCTGTGGCTGTTTAGGGACATGGGGCTGACGAACATCACCTCCGATGAGTTCCTCGCAGCCGTGGAAGAGGGCAACGACGTGCCGCCCCTGGTGCTGAAGAAGGCCGAGGAGCAGATTTCGGCGGGTGACGCAGTTCTGCTTGGGTACAATACTCAAGCGGCAGGTCCACAGGCAGAGCGGCTGAAATCCACGGCTGAGGAATCCGACGTTCCGGTCGTCGACCTTAGTGAAACGATGCCGGCCGATGCGCACTATGCGGATTGGATGGGCGACTACATCACCGAAATCTCCACTGCGCTCGAAGGACATGAACACTGAGAATGGCCACTGATTCCGACATTTCTCCCGAGCAGATCACAACAGCTGGCCAACCACCGGTGATCCGTCTGCGCGATGCGCAGCTGCGATTCGGTCAGCGTGTGCTCTGGCACGACCTCGACCTGGATGTCTCACCGGGGGAGTTCGTGGCGGTGCTGGGCCCGAACGGGACCGGGAAGACTTCTCTGCTCAAGGTGCTGTTGGGCCAGCATGCGCTGTCCACCGGCTCAGCTGAGGTCAATGGCAGGAACGTGCACGCGGGAAACTCGGCCATCGGCTACATCCCCCAGCAGCGCGGAATCGACCAGCACACCCCGATGCGGGGCCGCGATCTGGTCCGGATGGGCATCGACGGACACCGCTGGGGGCCCGGCCGGTTCTGGAGGCGACGCCGCCAGCAGGTCGATGAGCTCCTCGACTCCGTCGGCGCCAGCGACTACGCAGACGCCCCTGCTGGGACTCTGTCCGGCGGTGAGCTGCAGCGTCTGCGCGTGGCCCAGGCCCTGGCCAACGACCCCTCGGTGCTGCTGTGCGATGAGCCGCTGCTGTCCCTGGATATCCATCATCAGAAGGTCGTGGCCGGTCTGCTTCATGAGCAGCGGGTCAAACGCAACACCTCCGTCGTCTTCGTCACCCACGAGATCAACCCGATCCTGCCCTACGTCGACCGTGTCCTCTACATCGTCGGCGGCCACTTCCTCGTCGGCACCCCCGCCGAGGTGATGACCACCAGGTCGCTGACCAGACTCTACGGTTCCCCAGTCGAAGTGGTCCGAGTCGGTGGCCGGCTCATCGTGGTCGGCGGCGAAGCCGAATACGTCGACCACCACATCCACGAGGACGAGATGAGCATGGAACGAGGTGCGATCTGATGTCAGCTCAGGAGATCTTCGGCAGTCTGTTCACCTTCGAGGACTACGGCGAACTGGTGGCGCTGCTGTCCAACTCGCTCATCGCCGCCGGGCTGCTCGGCGTCGTCGGTGGTCTCATCAGCGTCTTCGTCATGGCCCGCGACATTCCCTTCGCCGTCCACGGTGTCTCAGAGCTCTCGTTCGCCGGTGCCGCCTTCGCCCTCCTCGTCGGCTTCGACGTGGTGGGCGGATCCATCATCGGATCCATCATCGCCGCGCTGATCATCGGCGTCGGTGGGGCCAAGGCGTCGGAGAAGAACGCCATCATCGGTGTGCTCATGCCCTTCGGGCTGGGGCTGGCGATCTTGTTCCTCGCCCTCTACGATGGCCGTGCCGCCAGCAAGTTCGGACTGCTGACCGGTCAGATCGTGGCCATCACACCGGGGCAGATCATGACCCTCGTCGTGTGTTCGCTGATTGTGCTCCTCGTGCTCGCCGTCGTCTGGCGCCCGCTCATGTTCGCCAGCCTCGATCCTGAGGTGGCACGTGCCAAAGGGGTGCCGGTATCGGGGCTGACGATCGTCTTCATGCTCACCCTCGGTCTGGCCGTGGCACTGAGTGTGCAGGTGGTCGGCGTGCTCCTCGTGCTCGCTCTGCTCATCACCCCGGCCGCGGCGGCCACCCAGCTCTCGGCATCCCCGGTATGGGTTCCGGTCCTCAGTGTCATCTTCGCGGTCACGTCCTCCGTCGGCGGCATTCTCATCGCTCTGGGCTCGCCGGTCGTGCCGATCAGCCCGTTCGTCACCACGATCTCATTCCTCATCTACCTCGTCTGCCGTTTCGTTGGGCAGCGCCGGATGAAGCATCTGCACCGACGCCGCACCGCCCGTGCTGCCGGAGAACACGAGAAGCCGGTCGCGTTCCCAGCCTGAGACGCCGCGAGCCCAGCACTCCTCCCGAACTACCTGACGGCGGCCCAGCAACCTCGCGCCATGGTGCTGGGCCGCCGTTAGGTAGTAGTTGGGAAAGTGGGGAGGATGGCCGACTAGAGTTGGACGAATGAAGAAGCGTGCATTATTCGCCGGCGCCCTCGCGATTCCTGCGGCAGCCGGCATCTGGGGAGCGGTCATCGAACCGCACCTTTTCGCCGTCCGTCGCCACACCCTGCCGATCCTCCCGGCCGGAGCACAGACCATCACGATGCTGCACGTCTCCGACCTGCATTTGGCGCCCTGGCAGAAGCACAGGGCCGCCTGGGTCAAGGCGCTGACACGCCTGGACCCCGACATCGTCGTCAACACAGGGGACAACCTCTCTGCAGACATCGTGGACGTCGTCCTCGACGTCTTCGACGGACTACTCGATGTTCCCGGCGTCTTCGTCCTCGGGTCCAACGATTTCTTCTCGCCCAAGGCGAAGAATCCTGCCACCTACCTGCGGTCTCCCTCCGAGGTGAAGCATCGCACGCAGCCCGACCTGGACGTCAAGGCCCTGATTCGCGGTTTCGAAGGCAGTCACATTACAGCCGGCGACACGCCCACCGACGACACGCTTACCAGTGACACGCACAGTAAGACCCGTGGATGGCATTTTCTCGACAACGCCGAGGCGAGTCTGACGATCCGTGGGACCCGCATTGATTTCTGCGGCCTGGGGGACTCCCACATCGACCGTGACCGGATCCAGCCAAGCGACGGTCAGGGCCGTGGCCCTAAGGCGTTCGACTACCCTCGGTTCGATCCTGCTGCTGGGGTGAAAGTAGGGGTCACGCATGCGCCGTATTCGCGCACCTTGGAGGCGTTCACCTCGGCGGGGGCCGACCTCATCATGACCGGTCACACTCACGGGGGGCAGATCCGGGTGCCCTTCTGGGGCGCGCCGGTGACCAACTGCGACCTCGATCGGACACGCGCAAGAGGCCTGTTTCCCTACCGAAAATCTCTCGTCGAGATCTCTGCTGGATTGGGATTCTCGCCCTTCTCACCGGTGCGTTTCGCCTGCCGTCCCGAGGTCAGCCTGTTGACTCTCGTCCCCAGAGTCTGACCTTCTCATCGATTATTGAGAATTTGCACAACTCGGATTAGTTAAACTTGGCCTTATGGTGTCTCCTGAGTCAAATCCGAATCCGACCAAGACCGGTGCGTTTCTCCAATTCGTCGCCGTGAGCGCGGTGGCGGGAATCGTCGCCGCCGGTCTTGCCATCCCTGGGGTCGGTGTAGCTACTGCCAGCGCAAACAGTGCGGTCGAGATCTTCAACTCCCTTCCCGCGACCCTGGAGGTCCAGGACCTGGGGGAGAAGTCGACGATGCTTGCCTCCGACGGTTCGGAGATTGCGGAGTTCTACTGGCAGAATCGCGTTGAAGTGCCCCTCGACGAGATCTCGCAGGAGATGCAGGACGCGACGATTTCGGTCGAAGACTATCGGTACTTCGAGCACGGCGGCGTCGATATCGAGGGTATCGCCCGTGCAGCGGTGCACAACATGATGTCCTCGACGACACAGGGCGGATCAACGCTGACTCAGCAGTATGTGAAGAACGTGCTGGCGGAGAACGCCCACGCTAACGAGAACAAAGAAGGTGTCGCAGCGGCCAAGGAGTCAGAGGGCACGGCTGGCTATGCGCGTAAGCTGCGTGAGGCCAAACTCGCTGTTGCAGTTGAGAAGAAGTACGACAAGAAGGACATTCTCAACCGCTACATGAACATCAACAACTACTCTGGTTCGCCCAACGCCTACGGTGTGCAGGCTGCGGCCCACAAATACTGGGGCATCGACGCGAAGGACCTGAATATTCAGCAGTCGGCGATGCTCGCCGGCATTGTGCAGAACCCTTCGGCCTTCAACCCGCAGCGGTCCCCCGATCAGGTGAAGGAGCGCCGTAACACTGTGCTCGGGCAGATGCTCAAATACGATCACATCAGTCAGAAGGAATACGACAAGGCGGTCAAGACCGACCTCGACCTCGACCTGCACGAGACCCCGAACGGCTGTTCGGCGGCGAAGAATAACGCTGCATTCTTCTGCGACTACGTTGAAAACGTCATCAAGAACGACGACACCTTCGGCAAGACCGTTGAAGAACGCCTCGCCTTCCTGCAGCGCGGCGGGCTGACGATCAAGACCAGCCTCAACCCCGAGATTCAGAAGATCGCTGACAAGCAGATCAAGAGTCGTGTCCCCGTGGGCGACCCCTCCGGCGCTGGGCATGCTCTGGTGACGATCGAACCCGGCACGGGTGAGGTCATCGCCATGGCTGAGAACCGCGAATACACGGTCGGCGACGTCAAAAAGAAGGACAAGAACAAAAAGACCAGCATCAATTACACGGTCGATAGGAAGCACAACGGCGGTGGAGGGTTCCAGGTCGGTTCGACGTGGAAGCCCTTCGTGCTGGCCACCTGGCTGAAATCCGGCAGGGGCCTCAACACAACGGTTAACGCTACGAAGCGCAACTTCCCGGCAAACTCATGGAAATATGACGGCTGTCCGAACATGGGCGGTGACTGGGACCCGAACAACGCCGGCGATGGACCAGGTAAGGGATCTATGACCGCACTGGAAGCCACGAAGAAGTCCGTGAACACCGGTTACGCGGCCATTGGCAACCAGCTCAACATGTGCAAGATCATGGACACCGCAATGGACCTGGGAATCCGCTACGGCAGCGGCGAGAAGCTCGACTTCAAGAACAAGTCCGGCTTCATCCAGGCGCTGTCGCCTTCATCGATCCTGGGAACGACGGAGACCACCCCGATCGCGATGGCAGCGGCGTTTGCGACCTTCGCGAACGAAGGCGAGTTCTGCGGTCCGAAGCCGATCCTTGAGATCAAGGACCGTTCGGGCAAGAAGATCGACGTACCGGGAGAAGGCTGCAAACAAGTCCTCGACAAAGAGGTGGCCAAGGGTGTCGCCTATGCGCTGACGCAGACGTTCAACGGTGGTACGACTACCCAGTTGAAGATCGGAGCACCAGCAGGTGCAAAGACCGGTACGACGAACTTCGATGTCGGTCACACCTGGTTGCTCGGGTTCACGAAGACTTTGTCGACCGCCGTCTGGACCGGTGACCCGGCTGGAACGCGTGACTGGCGCACGAACAGCCAGGGAGCGGTGCGCGGATATGTCTACGGTGCCACGATCTCCGGTAAGACCTGGCAGGCCTATATGAACCAGGCGGTCAAGGAGACGAAGGGCAACACCGGATTCCCCAAGCCGAGTGGCAAGTACATGGGCGGCGCCGGCTCCAGTGGCGGCTCCGGCGGCGGCACCGGCACCCAGAACGGTGGCGGCGGCACCGGTGGCGGCACCGGTGGCGGTACCGGTGGCAGTAACAACGGTGGCGGTGGTACTGGTGGCGGTACCGGCGGCAGCAACAACGGCGGCGGCACTGGTGGCGGTGGCGGTACCGGCGGCAGTAACAACGGTGGCGGTGGCACCGGTGGCGGAGATGGCGACAACGGAGACGGTGGAGACGGCGGCGGTGAAGCGCCGGGCCTCGCCGGTAACTGAGCGCCGCGCAACCTGAGAGGTACAGGGGTGGGACGATCATTCCGATCGCCCCACCCCCTTCTCGTCTCTCAGGAGCGTTCACTCTGTGGCATGGTTGGCGGTGGGTTCCCGGGTTCTCGGCTAGTGTTGGCAACGACAATGATCGCCGGTCGCACTCGTGCAGTACGATCGGCTGTCGGTTCATGCAGGCGCTCGTTCCGATGGCGCATCGGGACACGGGCAACCAGAGACTCAAGGAGAATCATGACCAAGTGGGAATACGTCACTGTGCCGCTCATCGTCCACGCGACGAAGCAGATCCTCGACCAGTGGGGCGAAGACGGCTACGAGCTGGTCCAAGTTGTTCCGGGCCCCGACAACAACGGACTCGTGGCCTACCTCAAGCGTCCCAAAGCCTGAAGCAACCAAGCCTGAAGCTCCAGAGTCTGAGCACTCATCTGACCTGAAACACCCTCGTCGAAGGACCAAACATGTCGAAGACCCTAGACCGCATCGCTGAACTCGGTCTCACCCTGCCTGATGTCGCCACACCCGCAGGCGCCTACGTCCCGGCGCTGCGGACCGGCAACTATGTCTACACCTCGGGCCAGCTGCCTGTTGTCGACGGAAAACTTCCCGCGACGGGCCACATCGGCTCCGACGTCGACCTTGAGACCGGCTATGACCTGGCACGGACTGCAGGGCTCAATGCTCTCGCCGCGATTGCCGGCGTCATCGGCGATCTCGATAGGATCGTGCGCGTCGTCAAGGTGACCGGGTTCGTGAACTCGGCTGATGACTTCACACAGCAGCCCTCCGTCATCAACGGCGTCTCCGAACTCTACGGTGAGATCTTCGGCGACCGTGGCCAGCACACGCGCAGCGCCGTGGGTGTGAACACTCTTCCTCTCGGCACCCCCGTTGAGGTCGAAGTCGTCGTCGAGGTTGAGGACGATGCCGCTTAGCGGACGCACTCTGCCCGTCTCGTCGGACCTGCGTTGGCTTTTGGACCAATGGCAGTCCGACGGGCGGTTCCCGGTCCCCGAAGCTCCACGACCTGCCTCGGCGATCGTGCTGATCAGAGACTCACTGGATGGCTTGGAAACCTTCATCACTCGGCAGCTTGATGCCAGGGGAATCGAAGACCGCAACCGCTTGGCCTACCCGGTCAGCAATCTGCGTCTCGGTGACCTGCGCAATCTGCCTCTGGCCGGATGGAATTCGGCCCGCTGTGCAAGGACTCTGAGCATTGAGAACAAGTCACGGGCCCTGCACCATTTCTCGGCCGCGGCACGAATCTCGTTCGCTGCCACCGGTGTCCTGCTGGCGGAGGACGTCGACCGGGACATCGTCGCCGCGCCCCAGACGGATTGGCGCGGAACGCGGTCACGGCTGTTCTCCAATGAGATCTCCTGGTCCCAGATTCTGCGCGAACGTGATCTCAAGCTGCGCCCGGACCTCTGCAAACCCTGGCTGCGGTGGATCAACACGGCGACCCAGCTGCACCGCTTCGATACCACCTATTTTGTGGCCACAGTGCCCTTCGGCCAGAACGTCGACTTCCTCTCTCCGAATGAGACCTCGGGAGGATGGAAACGACCCGAGGAGATCCTCGCCGAGGCCGAGGGAGATCCCGACAAGATCAGTGCGAGCACGCGCATCATCGCCGAGAGCCTGGTCGACGTACCAAGCGTCGGAGCCGCCATGGCCCAAGTCCGCGATCTGCATCCGCTGCGGCCCGAGATCACCAACGACGACGGCGAGTGGCGGGTCGTCATCCACCCCGGACGCGACCTCTACCGCAAGGGCACTCTGCGCGATTATGCGGTGGCCGTCGGTGACGACGAGAATGACCAGAGCCCCGGGTTTCTGACTCTGAGTGACGAGGACAACGATGCCGAAGCAGGCGAAGAGGAGACGGACGAATCATGAGGATCCGCGCGAACAACCCATCCCCGATGACTCTGACAGGCACCAACACCTATGTCATCACCTCGGCGGACGACACTTCGGCTGTGCTCATCGATCCGGGCCCGGAGCTTGCTGAACATCGTGAGAACTTCCTGACTGAGCTCGGCGACCGGAAGCTGTCGGCCATCATCCTCACACATCAGCATGACGATCACTCGGAGATGCTCGGAAGTGTGGAGCAGTGGGCGCCGGAGGTGCCCGTGCACGCGGTCCTCGAGAAGTTCTCCCGTCTGAGCCGTCCTGTGGCCGATGGTGACATGATCGCATTCGGCACTGACACGGCCGATGTCATGGAAGTCGTAGCGACTCCGGGACACACGATGGACAGCATCAGTCTCATCCATGATCACGTGCTCTACAGCGGCGACACGGTCCTGGGGGAGGGGACGACGATCGTCACCCATCCGGAAGGATCGCTGGGCGACTACCTTGAGTCACTCGACCGGCTGATCCGGCTGCTTGGTGAGGGAGTCTATTCGACCATTGAGCCCGCACACGGTCCCAGCATCGAATCTCCTGCCCAGGTGATTGAGTACTACCGCAGCCACCGGCTCGAACGCATCGCACAGGTCAGAGCGGCTTTGGCGCAAGGAGCCACGAGTGCCACCGAAGTCTGTGACATCGTCTACCACGACGTCGATCCGAGCGTCCGCGCAGCCGCCGAGCAGATCGTGCGGGCGCAGCTGAACTACTTGGGAGCCCTGGCGCCCGACGACCAGATGTGAGCAGACGCAGCTGAGGCGCCTCGCGCGGCATTGCTCGGCCGACACCGTCCTTCACTCGTTCTGCAGACGAGACCACTGTCTGCAAACAAGGCTCTCGTCTGCACAGCGAAGTAACGACGGCTGAGGCGCCCAACCACGTACGAACGCCCAGGCACATACAGTGCCTGGGCGTTCGTACGATGTGGGATTTGAGCGGTTCGGCAACTGCCGAGGACTGATCAGCGGGCGCGGTTGCGCATGCGCTCCATGTCGAGGATGACAACGGAACGAGCCTCGAGGCGGATGAAGCCACGAGCAGCGAAGTCGGCCAGGGCCTTGTTCACGGTCTCACGCGAGGCTCCGACGAGCTGCGCGAGTTCTTCCTGAGTGAGATCGTGAGCGACGAGGACACCATCAGGTGCCGGCTTCGAGAAGCGCGCCGCGAGGTCCAGCAGTGCCTTGGCGACACGACCGGGAACATCGGAGAACACGAGGTCGCCCACGGTCTCGTTTGTGCGGCGCAGACGCTGAGCCAGAGCCTTGAGCAGGTTCATTGCTGCCCGGGGACGCTCATCGAGCCACGTCGTGAGGTCCTCATGCTTGAGGCTGAGCAGCTCGGACTGAGAGACAGCGGTGACAGAGGTGGAGCGTGGGCCGGGATCAAAGAGGCTGAGCTCACCGATGATCTCGCCCGGTCCGATGACCGAGAGCAGATTTTCGCGGCCGTCGGAGGACTCGCGGCCGATCTTGAGCTTGCCGCTGGAGACGATATACAGTTCGTCACCGGCATCGCCCTCGTGAAAGAGCGCGGTTCCCCGACGGAGACTCCGCGGGTTCATGAACTTCATCAATGCGCTTGTCGATTCATCGTCCAAACCTGCGAAGAGCGTCGCGCCCCGCACAACTTCAATATCCACTGTGTCCTCCTCGTCGTGGTAATCACAGATAAATCTACCTGGTCAACGGTGCTGATACCAGCAAAGGCGCGGGAGTTTGCGGCATTAGTGCAAAACAAGGGGTTTTGTTTGCGTTTCCTCCACCCTCGCCGAGGTGGGCCACGGTTGCATGCGGACGATCCCGTTCGCCGGGCAAGTGCAGAGCCGCCTCGGCGATATGAGGGACGCTACTGCGGAAATGCGGGGCACGGATTAGGATGGTGAGTCGTGTTGACGGTGGCAGAGAAGAGCGCGCGCAAGTTCGCCAAGGAAACCCCATTGGGCAAGACTCGACGAGCGAGGAGGATTCATCGAATCCTCGCCGAGGTGTACCCGAATGCGAAATGCGAGCTCGACTTCGAGACCCCATTCCAGCTCCTGATCGCGACTGTCCTATCCGCCCAGACCACAGACATTCGGGTCAACGCGGTGACACCGGGACTGTTCTCGGTCTTCCCTGACGCACACAGCCTCGCGGTGGCCAACCTCATCGAGGTCGAGGAACTCATCCACTCGACCGGTTTCTACCGGGCGAAGGCCCGCAACATCGTCAAGCTCGCGAACGAACTCGTCGACACCCACGACGGTGAGGTCCCCAACTCACTGGACAAACTCGTCAAGCTCGCGGGAGTCGGCCGGAAAACCGCGAACGTGGTGCTCGGCAACGCGTTCGACACCCCGGGCCTGACCGTGGACACGCACATGGGACGACTGGCTCGCAGGCTCGGCTGGACCGATGAGAGTGACCCAGTCAAGGCTGAGCATGACATCGCGGCGCTGTTTCCGAAGAAGGAACTCACCCTGCTCTCCCACCGAGTCATCTTTCACGGACGACGCATCTGCCACTCGCGCAGACCTGCCTGCGGGGTGTGCCCATTGATGGCATTGTGTCCCTCGTTCGGGGTCGGGGAACTCGATCCGGAGAAGGCGCGGGCGATGCTCAGATTCGAAATGGCACCCCAGGCATGAGTGCTGAAGCATGTGAGCGGGGCACTTCTGGGCAGGGATCGGTGGGGCAGGGATCCGCTGCGCAGGCTTCGACCGGGCACGACCCCGTCGCGCACGACCCGACTCTGCGGACGCAGCTGGAGAGCCTCGCGGCGTCGAATGGTTCGCCCGAGTGGCTGCGACGGGCGCAGGCTCCTGGTGATGATTCAGTGCGTGACGCCGCCGTCCTCATGCTCTTCGGCAAGGGAGGCCAGCCGCGCACAGACGCCGGTCGGGCAGAGTCATCACGCTTGGCAGACTTCGGCGTCGACGACGTCGACATCGTTCTGCTGCAGAGGGCGAGCACCCTGCGCAACCATCCCGGGCAAGTCGCGTTTCCCGGTGGCCGACGGGATCCCGAAGACGACTCCTTAGCCGCTGCAGCCCTGCGTGAAGCGCGGGAAGAGGCCGGCATCGTGCCGTCAACGGTCGACGTGCTCGGGCAGATGGATCCGCTCTACATTCCCGTCAGCAAATTCCAGGTCACTCCTGTCATCGGCTACTGGGCGCAGCCCGGTGCGGTGCGGGTGATGGACACAGCTGAGTCGTACTCCGTCTACCGGGTCTCTGCCGCCGATCTGGTGGCGCCGGCCAACCGAGGCACGTTCTCCCGGCCGGACCTGAAGATCACGACACCGGCCTTCGACGTTGGAGTGCTCAAAGTGTGGGGCTTCACTGCAGGCATCCTCGACTTCGCTCTCGAACACCTCGGCTGGGCCGGGGAATGGGACCGCGACTCACACATCGACATCGACTTCTGAGGCTATTGCTCCTTCACTTCGAAGTCGACTGCTCGATGACAGAGCATGCGGACGACAGCTCGCGAGTTTGACGACTGAGGTACCTGATCAGGGCGAACACTCGCGAAAAATGTCGTGTCAGTGCCGAGTACTAGCCTTCTTGGTATGGAAGCAGAGCCGGTTCCCGACGTGATCACCGAGATCCAGCGGTGGCATGAGGCGCTGTCGAATCTGCCCCCAGCACTCAGCGAAGTCGAAGCCATCGACCGGATCGCCGCACTTGAAGAACTGACGGCTGCCGCTGCTGCTGCCCAAGCCAGGGAAACCTTGACCTTTGACATGCGCCGACGCAACCGCGAGGCCGAAGACGGAGTGACGAGTACAAAGCAGGGCAGAGGCGTCGGAGCGGAGATCGCCCTCGCACGTAAGGTTTCCCGGGCTCGGGGCAGCACGCTCCTCAAATTTTCACGCTCCCTGCTCATCGATCTGCCCCATACGTATTCAGCGCTGAAGACCGGCCGTATATCCGAAGAGAAGGCTCGTGCCGTTGCGAAGGAGACCGACTGGCTCCCCAGGGACAAACGTCGACAGGTCGATGAGCGCATGGCGCCACGCCTCGCCGAGGTGGGAGTCGGGCGGCTGGGCAACGAGGTTCGTGCCCTGGCGCAGCAAGTAGACCAGAAGGCCGCCGTTGAACATCTCGAGAAATGCACGGAGGAACGGTCAGTCTCGGTTCGTCCTGCCCCGGGCAACATGGCATACCTCACCGCACTGTTGCCGATGCCCCAGGCTGTTGCTGTATACACAAATCTGAAGAAGTCCGCGGCCTCCCTGATCGGGACAGGGGAGTCAGGCCAACGCTCACAGTCTCAGGTCATGGCAGACCTGCTCGTCGCGCGGACGACGGGTCAGGAGTGCGCAGCAGCAGTTCCAACAGAGATCCATCTTGTGATGAATGATGCCAGCCTGGTGAGCCCCGGAGACGATCCGGCCTGGCTTCCCGGTGTCGGTCCCTTGCCTGCGGGTGCCGCACGCACGTTCCTGGCCGAGAACGAGGCAACCGTATTCCTGCGCAGGCTCTACACCCGCCCTGACGACGGCCAGCTGGTGCGCATGGATACGCGGCGCAGGGAGTTCTCGGGGCTGCTGCGACGCATGATCGTCATCCGTGACGACGTCTGCCGCTCACCGTGGTGCGATGCGCAGATCAAACACGCTGACCATGCCACGGCCTACTCCGCCGGTGGCGAGACTGATTGGGACAATGCCTCGGGTCTATGCGCCGCCTGCAACTTCGCCAAGGAGCTCAACGGCTGGAAGCACGTATCGTCTCCAGAGAAGCTGATTGTGAAGACCCCGACGGGCCACCGCTACGAGACGAGGACCAAGCCCATCGACTCCCGTGCAGCTGAGACGGATTCGGCTGACGCCAAGCTCGACGTGGCGAAGCGACGTCGACGCCACAAAGAAACCGACCAGGCCCACGGTCCGCCGATGAAACGAAGACAGCCACATGACAAGCCGCGGTCACTTTGCGGGACAAGCGCGGTCGAATACCTCTTCGGAGAAAAGATCCGCACATTCCTCACCACGAAACCAGCCGAGTGAATGGAGCGGTGGCGCCGGGCTGAGCCCGACGCCACCGCTGTTTGGAGCTATTCTGCTGCGCTCAGTTGCGAAACCTGTCAGTACCGCGGACCGGAGGGATTCTTCACCGCACGCTTGACCGAGGCGATCAACGACTTGGCCGAACTGATCGCCGTACCCGGGACAGGGTTGCCCTTCTTGAACAACGGCAGAGCAATCAGAACGAGGATGATGGCGAGCACCGCGAGGATGCCGAAGACAATGAGGAAGCTTCCCCACCAAGGCCATCCCAGGCCTTCGTGGAATGCGGCAGCCCCGGCGAAAATCACCATGAACGATGACAAGAACAGGAAGAACAGGGCCACGACGGCAAGTGCCGAGCCGATGCCCAAGTTCTTCGCACCGGCTGTGGCTTCAGCCTTGGCCAGCGCAATTTCTTCCTCGGCGATCGCTTTGGAATCGTCGCCGATGCCTTTGATCAGTTCGCTGATCGACCTCTCAGCCATGAGTGCTCCTATCGACAAAAACTTGGACAATCTTTCTTAAGAGTAGTCTGAACGCGCCCGGTGACCAAAGAAATACGGTCAGCAGAATGAGAAAAACCCCCCAGATGAAACCTGAACGGCTCTCTGCGAGCGTCCGTTCTCACCGGCGGGTTCGTCTCAGCGCAGGATCAGGACTTCGCCACCGATTCTTCGATCAGGTCCATGACCGAGGAGTCGGCCAGCGTCGAGGAGTCTCCCACCTTGCGATGCTCAGCGACGTCCTTGAGCAGGCGGCGCATGATCTTGCCGGAGCGGGTCTTCGGCAGCTCAGACACGATGTGGACCTTCTTCGGCTTCGCAATCGGCCCGATGTCCTTCCCGACGTGTTGACGCAGCTCTTCAGACGTCTCCGGGGAGTCTTCGACATTGTTGCCCACGATGACGAATGCAACGACGGCCTGACCGGACGTTGCGTCGTCTGCTCCGACCACTGCCGCCTCGGCGACATAGGGGTGGGCGACCAGGGATGACTCGATCTCAGTTGTCGACAGACGGTGTCCGGACACGTTCATCACATCATCGACACGGCCGAGGAACCAGATGTCCCCGTCCTCATCGCGCCTGGCACCGTCTCCGGCGAAGTAGGTGTTCTCGAACCGCGACCAGTATGTCTCCTTGAAACGCTCGGGATCTTTCCAGATTCCGCGCAACATGGAAGGCCACGGCTGGCGAATGACGAGGAGCCCACCCTCTGGCCCAGCAGGGCTGTTTCCTGCGTCATCGACGACATCGACGGAGACTCCAGGAATCGCGCGCTGCGAAGAACCAGGCTTCGTCGACATCACACCGGGAAGCGGGGCGATCATGTGCGCACCGGTTTCGGTCTGCCACCAGGTGTCGACGATCGGGCAGCGATCACCTCCGATGACACGGTGGTACCAACGCCAGGCCTCCGGGTTGATCGGCTCACCGACACTGCCGAGCAGACGCAGACTCGAGAGATCGTACTTCGCTGGAATCTCCTCGCCCCACTTCATGAACGTGCGGATAGCAGTCGGCGCGGCATAGAGGATCGTTGCCTTGTACTTCTCAATGATCTCCCACCAGCGGCCCTGGTGAGGGGTGTCGGGAGTGCCTTCGTAGACGATCTGCGTGGCGCCGGCTGCCAATGGTCCGTAAGTGACATAGGAGTGTCCTGTGACCCAGCCGACGTCGGCAGTGCACCAGAACACATCGGATTCGGGCTTGATGTCGAAGACCGCCTTCATCGAGTACAGAACCTGAGTGAGGTAACCGCCCGAGGTGTGCAGAATGCCCTTCGGCTTGCCGGTTGTCCCGGAGGTGTAGAGGATGAACAGCGGGTTCTCGGAGTCGAAGAATTCGCATTCGTGCTCGGGGCTCGCGGTCTCCACCGACTCGTGCCACCACTGGTCCCGACCGTCGACCATCTCGACGTCCTGACCGGTGCGACGCACCACGAGGACCGTCTCGACAGGGGTGTCACCGTGTGACAGTGCGTCGTCGACGGCCGGCTTCAGGCTGGTGGCCTTGGTGCGGCGGTAGCTGCCGTCAGCGGTGATGACCACACGCGCTTCGGCATCGATGATGCGTGAGCGCAGAGCGTCGGCGGAGAAGCCGCCGAAGACCACTGAATGGGCAGCTCCGAGGCGGGCGCAGGCCAGCATTGAGATTATCGCTTCGGGGATCATGGGCAGGTAGATGGCCACGCGATCTCCGGCTTTGACCCCGAGGTCGGCGAGAGTGTTGGCCGCTTTTGACACTTCGGCGAGCAGTTCTGCGTAGGTGAAGGTGCGGGAGTCGCCGGGTTCCCCTTCGAAGTTGATGGCAACTCGATCACCGTTGCCGGCGATGACGTGGCGGTCGAGGCAGTTGTAGGCCACGTTGAGTTTGCCGCCGATGAACCACTTCGCGAACGGCGGGTTGGTCCAGTCGAGTGTTTCGCCGAAGTCTTCTTTCCAGTCGACGAGGTCACGAGACTGCTCGGCCCAGAAGCTCAGGTAGTCGGCATCGGCACGTTCGTATTCGTCGGCCTTGACGTTGGCGGCAGTGACGAACTCTTCAGGTGGGGCAAAGGTTTCGGATTCTGCTGTGCTGTCGGTCATTTTTCCCTCCGGCTTCTTTGATGGATCGAAAATTCTAGTTGCACTGTATACCCGAGATGGGGCCTCGGGGCACCGTCGTCCGTTCGATGAACGATGGTTTCCGGGGGTAGCAATCGCCCAGACACTGTGCTATAAGACACACTCTACGGACCGAGTGAAACGTGGAGGAGGCATACCCGGAGATTCACCTGCACCTGGCAGGCGGCACAGAAGGAGTGCGCAGGGAATCCTGTTCTGCAAGGATAGGGACGGAGTCTGTCAGGATGGGAACTAGATAGACACATTAAGTTTGACGACCCTGTCCCCAAGAGCGACTGGAGTAATCGATGAGTTCGCCGCAGCACCCGACTGGATCAGGACCACAGCAGTGGCACGATCCGCACGCGCAGAACCCCGGGCCGAGCAACCAGCCACAGTTCGGCCAGGGGCTCGCATATGGATCAGGACCTGCCTTCGGTGCAGGACCTGAGTCTCAGCCCTCCGGGCCTGGAGGGTACGGCGGCGGTCCTGTCGGTTCGGGAGGCCCTGGGCCCTATGGTCCGGGCCCAGGCCCGCAGAACTCCGGCCCTGGACCCTATGGTTCAGCGCCAGCGCCTGGGCCCTATGGTTCAGCGCCAGCGCCAGGGCCAGGGCCAGCGCCAGCACCAGGGCCCTACGGCTCAGCGCCAGCACCTGGGCCCTACGGCTCAGCGCCGGGTGCCTATGGTTCTGCTCCCGGCTTCCAAGGGGCAGCACCAGGCCAGTTCGGCTCCGCAGGTCCAACAGCTCAGAAGCGTCCTCGCACCGGCCCGGGGCTTCTCGGTCCGCTGACCCTGCGCGATCTGTTCCTGCTCTTCGCCGGACTCCTCTCGTTGATTGTTCTTTTCGTGCCGTTCAAGGCTGATGGGTTCATGTCGTGGTCGCTGTGGCATTGGACGATCGACGCCATGGGGACCCTGACATTCGACGTGTTCGGGATCTGGTTGATCGTGGCAGCAGTCTTCGTCAACAAATTCGGCAATGGTGGACTCAAAGTCGGTTCGCTCAGTCTTGACCAGGCGATCTCGGTTCTGTCCGGTGCTTCATTTACCTTCGCGTTCGTCCACCTGCTGACCTCGGTACAGTACTGGCACGTCGGCGCGTACCTCGCCTTCTTCGCAGCTCTGATCGCCTTCTTTGCAGGCGTATTCACGATGCTTCCCTTCTTCAGCAAGGAATTCGCAGTTCGCGATGACGTTGCCGCACATCCGAAGGCACGCCCCACGACCAAGCGCGCACCGCACCCAGCGCCAGTGGCGAACATGCCAGGCGCCCACAACGGCCCAGGCGGATTCGGTGCGCCCTATAGCAGTGAGCCCAACGGGCCGATCGGTCCGCAGGGTCACCCGGGAGCGCCCGTACATCCAGGTCAGCCAGGAGGCCCGGGTCAGTTCGGTGGACCGGATCAGTTCGGCCAGCCAGGCCAGCCAGGCCAGCCAAGCCAGCCAGGCCAGCCAGGCCAGCCAAGCCAGCCGGGGCAGGTCGCTGCGCCTGCACAGTCGGCACCAGCGGGTCAGTTCTCTGCGCCAGATCAGTTCGGCCAGCCCAATGGACAGGACCAGTTCGGCCAGCTCGCCGGAGCCGAGCAGAACAGCCCGTATGCTCCACCGGAGCAGCGGGTGCAGGAGTCGTCTTTCGATTCCGCAGCGTCCGCCGATGACTCGGCGGACCAGGCGGTGCAGAGTACAGGATCAGGTCAGACCTACCTGGGTGCTCAGCACTCACTGGATCCCCAGCACACGCAGAGCGAACCGACGCAGACCTTCGGCTTCGGTGCTCATCGTGAAGAATCGCAGTGGAGCAACGACGGCGAAACTGCAGTTCAGGCTCCGGTGTCTGCTGACAGCTCACGTGCCAGTGGCTCAAATGACTTGAGCGACTCTCGCGACACGAGTGACTCCAGTGTGGACAGCCTGGGCGCCGCCGAGTCGGAGTCCGACAGCGGTAGCAGCACTTCCTCGGGAGCGGGCACGACCGCTGCTGTCGCAGGTGCGGGCGCCATGGGCGTCGGTGCAGCTGTTGCCGGAGCCGCCTCAGCGAGCTCGGAATCTGAACCGAGCTCGGAATCCGAACGTCGTCGCGGACGCCATGCCGCTCCCAGCTCGGACACCGAATCCGAAGCAGCTGACGCACGGGTCGATAGCCTGACCGAGCGCCCAGCAGGTGATTCCGACCGCATCGTCAGCGCCGATCGCGAAGCGGCCAGCGACCAGGGAGACAAAGCAGAAACTGCTTCAGGTGCGGCTGTGACGTCGACGCAGGATGACTCCTTCGCACTGACCGACGACGACTCCGCATCTCCTGCGGAGAGCAGCTCGTTTGCCACGAAGGTCAACGCTCATGACTCGGATACCAACCTTCGTGCCTCCGAAGGAATTTCGCTGAAGCCTGAAGACGAATCGACTGCCTCAACCGCCTCGGGCGATTTGGCGGACTCAGTCGAGTCGGCGAACGCCGAACAGTCAGAAGCAAGCACGACCGCCGACGAGGTTCGTGGAAGCGAGTCTCGCGTCGCAGGGCCTCACACCGAGGCTGCAGATGACGATGCCGTCGTCGTCAGCGGTCACGTCGCAGCTGGCGTCGCAGAATCCGGTTCAGAACGGACCACTCACCCAGAAGCGGACGAACCGACGCAGTATGTGCCGGTAGCCGGCTATGGCAACGGCGGCCATCGCAGCAGCGGCTCGGGAACTGGAGAGGCGAGGAGCCACGGCGGAGACAACGCCGAGAATGCGCCTTCTGCTCCACAATCCGGAGCCGCGAACGCCTCGTCGAATGCCTCCGCAGTCGGCGAAGAGGAGACCGTCGTTCAGAGTGCAGTTCAGCCGGGCGGCAGCATGAACGATCGCGAGGACCGATCAGGTGAGAACCGGAATGGCGCTGACCAGGACGGGCCTAACCGGGGCACCGGCCAGAATGTCATCCAGGCGTTCTGGTTCGCCGTTCCTGAGCCGCGCGAAGCTGTGGATGCGACCACCGGAATGCCGGTGTTCACGATCTACCCCGGAGACTGGTTCCTCGGTCTCGAGGACAACGGATCGTGGTTCAAGGTTCGCGATTCGGATGGTCGCGAAGGACTTCTGCGCAACACCGAAGGTGTCCAGCGGGGTTGATCCCAAAACGGCCGACTCGTGCGCTCGGGCTGTGGACAACAGCCTGAGCCCACGTCGTCTGACCATCTGAGCAGAATCCGTCAGACTGTGCCTCTGAGGGACCTGACCAGTCGAGATCTCCAAGTCGACCGAGAAGGGGCGGCTCCTGTGACTTGAGTGCACAGGAGCCGCCCCGCCTGCTTTTTGTCCACAGCCTGCACTGTGGAGCTGTATTCACGACTTATCGTAGGTCCACGCTTGCACCATGCAGATAGCACTCATCACCGACCTCGGCGCCATCACCGACGAATGCGCACGAGTCGCCGAAAGCATCGGCATTTCGCTCAAGGTTCTGCCTCCGGACTCGGGCGGCTGGCAGAACGCCTCTCTCATTCTCCTCGGCGAGGATGTTCGCGAAGCTCCAGCCACGGACCATGCGGACCGCATCCTCGTCGTCCTCGACGGGGATGAGACCAGCTCGGCCTGGAAACGTGCCGCCCACCTCGGCGTCGGACAGTTGGCGGTTCTGCCCTCAGCCGCGGAATGGCTGAGCGGGCGCATGATCGCAGCCGTCGAACCGCCGGTAGCACCAGGCGTCACGGTCGGCGTCGTCGCCGGGTGCGGAGGCGCGGGCGCATCCGTGCTCTCCTGCGCGCTCGCCCGCCGTGCCGGACCGGACGTGGCCACGGTCCTCGTCGATGCTGATCCGCTGGGCGGTGGACTCGATCTGGTGCTCGGTGCAGAACAGGTCCCCGGCCCACGTTGGGCCGATCTCAGTGCCTCACGTGGACAGCTTCGCCCCTCAACGCTGAGCCAGGCGCTGCCCCGCCATGAGGGCCTGGCGATCCTGTCGTGGGGCCGGGACGACATCCTTGACCTCGACCCGGATGTATTCGACGACTTCCTGGCCGCAGCTGGACAGGCGTTCGAACTCGTCATCGTCGATCTGCCGCGTCATGCCCCACCACAGTGGACACGCCGCTGCCATCACGTTCTTCTCGTCTCGCCTGCACGGGTCCGGTCTGCAGTCGCAGCATCTCAAGTCGCAAAACGTCTGTCCCAATCCCACCCAGACGTGCGTCTCGTCGTTCGTGACACCGGCGCCGGAGGACTCGATGCTGATCTCCTCGCCGAATCCATCGGACTCGACCTCGCCGGCAGCATCCGCGACGACCGTGGCCTGTCCGCCGCCGTCGACCGCGGCGAAGGCATCCCGGGCGGGGCACGACTGGGAAAACTCGTCGACCGTCTCCTGGGGGAGTGGGTGGAATGAGCGAATGGCTTGACGCCTCACTCGTGGCAGAGGTCCGCAAAACCCTGCTCGACAATCCGGGGCCTGTGACCACAGCGGCCGTCGCCGAGGCAGTTCAGCGCACCGGTCGGGTGCTCGGTTCCAGCGCCCTCCTCGAACTCGTGAACCGTCTGTCCGCGCAGCTCTCCGGTGCAGGTCCCCTCCAATCAGTGCTCGAGGTCGCTGACACCACCGACGTGTTCGTCAACGGCCCGCGTGAGATCTTCGCCGACACCGGAGCGGGACCCCGGCTCCTTGACCTGTCCTTGGGTGCTGAGGACGAAGTGCGGTCCTTGGCCGTGCGCTTGGCAGCTTTGGGCGGCCGCCGTCTCGATGATGCCAGTCCGTTCGTCGATGTCAGGCTCCCCGACGGGGTACGTATGAATGCGATCGTGCCACCGATTTCCGGTGAGCACACCACGATCTCCTTTCGGGTTCCCCGGCACGCCGGTTTCACCTTCGAACAGCTGCTCACCGGTGGATTCATCCCCGAAGATGTGCACGAGCTCCTGATTGAGGCGGTCCGATCCCGAGCCAACATCCTCATCTCCGGCGGTACCGGAACAGGAAAGACGGTCCTCCTCGGCGCGCTTCTGGGTCTTGTCGATTCGGATCAACGCATCGTCATCGTCGAGGACTCCCGGGAGCTCATCGTCGGGCACTCCCACGTGGTCGCGCTCGCCGCGCGCCAGGCCAACGTCGAGGGCGGCGGCGAAGTGACGCTGACGGATCTCGTTCGCAACGCACTGCGGATGCGTCCCGATCGCCTCGTCGTCGGAGAGTGTCGAGGCGCCGAGGTGAGGGACATGCTCACTGCGCTGAACACCGGCCACGAGGGCGGCAGCGCCACAATCCATGCGAACACAGCAGAAGCCGTGCCCAGCCGTCTGGCAGCGCTGGGAGCATTGGCGAACATGAGTCCACAAGCAGTGTTCTCACAATTCTCGACCGCCATCGACCTTGTCATCCACCTGCGCCGAATCGGAGCTGACCGAGGAATCACCGAACTGGCGATTCCCACGCGGGAGAGCAGCAGCGGGGTGAGAATGGAACCCGTCTGGGGTCGACCGTCTCCGCTGTCCGAGGGAACTTTCAATCGTCGGGCGCTGGCCCGGTTCGAAGCGGTGCTCGAGCAGAAGGCTGCCTGATGATCACCGCGATCGCCGTGCTGGTGGCTCTGAGCATCATCCTCAGCGCACCGCTTGACCCGGCATCGCGACTGCAGGACCTACTCCGCACACGCCCGGACAAAGACGACTCCCGTCGAGGTGGACGGCAGGCCAAGGAGGATCCCGAACAAGAGAAGCTGTGGGCCATCTCGGCGGTGGAGAACTGTGCGCATCTGCTCAAAGTGGGTATGACCCCGCAGGCAGTGATGGCGACCCTGAGCAGGCAGAACGCACAACTGGCACCGATCTCACGTGCGATCTCCCTGGGCGAAGAGCCCGGACGAGCCATTGCCACCAGGGGAGCAGCACTGCCGCAGGCAGCCGCCGAAGTCTTCGCCGGCATGTCTTCGGTGTGGACCGTGTCGGAACGATCCGGAGCACCCGCAGCCGACATGATCCTCCGTTATGCGAAGGCGCAGCGCAGCACCCTCGATGCTGATCGGGAGAGACGCATAGCGATGGCCGGCCCCCGAGCGACAGTCAGAGTGCTCAGCTGGCTGCCGCTGATCGGTGTCGGTCTCGGCCTGCTCATCGGCGTCCACCCCGTTGAGCTGCTCTTGGGGTTGCCGGGCCGATTGAGCATCGGCGGCGGTCTCGCCCTGTACTTCGTCGGGCGCTGGTGGATGAGGCGGATGATGGCTCGGGCGGAGCGCTGATCGATATGACCGCACTCCTGGTGGGAGTCCTCATCGCGGCTGGGGTCCTGTTGTGGTCGGGCAGATCCGACGGGCGCTTGAGACGACTGTTGGGCGGGCACGGTCCACGACAGCGAGGTGGTGTTGAAGCGCCCCGAACGGATTCACAGCGGGATACCAGGGGCCGGCCTCGGGTGGTCGATGACCTGCTCGCCTTCGACCTCGATCTCGTGGCCATCTGCCTCACCTCCGGGCTGCCGATCCCGGTCGCTCTGGCATTGACCGCCGACGCGACAGACGATCGGTCCGGGCTGGGACGAATCGCGCGATCCATGACGATCGGAGGCCAAGACCTGTCCGACGATGACCGGCTCGCCCCTGTCCTCGAAGTCTTCGAATTCTCCGAGCACACCGGCGTTGGACCCGCACCACTCATCGAGTCTGTCGCGAAGGAGTTGAGAGACTCGTCCCGCAGACGCAGACAGGAAGCGGCTGCAGCTCTGGGCGTCAAACTCGTCGTACCACTGGGAGTCTGCATCCTTCCAGCCTTTCTGCTGCTTTCGGTCGTTCCCGTGGTCATTTCTCTGCTGTCGGACCTGACGACTGTCTTCTTCTGACAGGACCGTCCGACCTCGCGTGACAGGGCCGTCCGACCACACGTGACAGGTCCGTCCGATCTCGCGCTCCGAGCGCGCACTCTGACTGGTACGAGCGATTGTCGACCGACCGTTCAGCTGACCTTGGTAAGGTCGGGGGCATGGCACCGGTTACGCCCTTCAATCAACTGTCCAACGTCGAACAAGCCGAAGAATACGCTGACAACCTCTTCACCGGTCGTCACGTAAGGCTTCGTCCGCTGCAGCAGGAGGATCTTCCCTACCTCGAGCAGTGGTGGTTTGATCCCTCGATCGTGGTCTTGCAGAACCACACCGTCCTCCCTCGTCCCGAAGGCGGGGTGTCCGAACAGTTCGCGCTGTGGAGCGCGAACAAGGACACCGATGCGGTCGGTTTCAGCATTGAGCTGCTCGAGACCGAGGAATTCGTCGGCCACGTGACACTCTTCGGCCGGAATTCGATCAACCAGTCCGCCACACTGGCCATCGTCCTCGGACCGGAGTTCCACGGCCGCGGCTATGGCTCCGATGCTGTGCGACTGGGCATCAAATACGGCTTCCTGCAGCTGGGACTCAATCGTATCGAGCTGCAGACATGGGCGTTCAACACGCGCGGCATCGCCTCGTACACGAAGGCCGGATTCGTCGAAGAGGGGCGCCGTCGTGAGGCTGTCTTCTTCAACGGTCGCCGTCACGATGAAGTCATCATGGCGATCCTCAAAGAGGAGTGGGCAGGCAGGGGCTGACTCTCAATCCTGCTCACCCGCACCCTGCGGTATTCTGGCCCGCACACGCTCGTAGGCTCGTAGGCCGAGCTGACTTGAGTGCTTACGCCTGTGGAATTCACCTCGACTCGAGTGCATTTCGGTTGTTGACGGTGAACCTGTTTCCACAGCCCGATTGTCGACTCTGGACGTGAGTCCACGTCTCATCCAAGACTGATACTCCCATCGCAGACCGCGAATGAGGGCTTCAACGAGGAGGAGACTATGAGCATAGAAACAAAGTCGCACGACTGTGACGGGCCGCCCTACCCGCCTTGGGGTAAGGCGCGCGGCGTCGACACCAGCGATGTCGATTGGGCAGGAGCAGCCAAGTGCTCTGGCTCTGGTACCGATTCGGATGCTGCCGCGGATGCCTTCGACAGCGTGGAACCGTGGCGAGAGGACGGCACTCCAGAACCATGGGGCCCCGACGCAGGGGCGACGACCGCAGAATATGCGATCACGACCCTCGCGGCCTGCGGATTCGCGGCACTGCTGGTTGTCATTCTGAAATCGGAACCGATCAAAGAACTCGTCACCGGCGTGATCCAGACCGCGCTTGGACTCGGAGCCTGACATGGCGACCGGATGCTCCTGTGATCTACGACGAGAGAAGCAGCACCGTGATGCGGGAACGGCCACCGCAGAATTCGCCGTTGTCATGCCCGCCATCGTGCTTCTCATCATCGTGCTCACAGGGGCAGCCGCCGTCGGCTTCTCCCAGCTGAGAGCCTTCGACGCAGCCAGATCCGCAGCCCGAGAGATCGCCCGCGGTGAACCGCAGGCAGCGGTCGTGTCCGAGGCGAAGAAGCACGCTGGAAAAGCGTCCGAGGTGCTGGTCCGCTCCGAAGGCGGATATTCGACGGTGACCATCACCATCGAACTCCCGGCGGCGATCGTCTTCCTCAGCGAAGTCGAAGCGGCGGCGACGGCGCGAACAGAGGGAAGTCGCTCCACCGCTGCCGAGGCCCAGGGCCAGCACACTTCAGGCGGACCGCCATGACGAACATCGTTGTCGGACTGTGCTCAATGGTCCTGGTCCTCGCCACCGCCATCGGCGGACTCAGCCAAGCATTCGCAGCCCACAGCACCGCGCAGAGTGCCGCCGACCTTGCGGCGCTCGCGGCAGCCGACGCAGTTCGCGGAATCGTCGCTGGCGAGCCCTGTGACATTGCGAAGGAGGTCGCGAAACGCAACGGCGCAGTCGTCAACGACTGCCGCGCCTCATTGTCGGAGCAGAGCGCATATGTTCAGGTGGAGGTCGAAATCCCCGGTCCGCTGCCGAAGGTGAAGGAAAAAGCGGTGGCTGGGAAGTAGAACGAGTGGTCAAAAAAGACGGAGGTTGTCACCCCAGAGCGGCCCGCAGCAGTCGCAGAGCCGCATCCTTTTCCAACGGTTCATTGCCGTTTCCGCACTTCGGTGACTGCACGCACGAAGGGCAGCCGTCGACGCATTCGCACGCAGCGATCGCATCACGTGTCGCCCTCAGCCAACCTTCGATGACCTCATAGCCGCGCTCCGCGAATCCAGCTCCACCGGCGAGACCGTCGTAGACGAAGACCGTGGCCATCCCGGTGTCAGCGTGGCCGGCGGTGGAGACACCGCCGATGTCCCACCGGTCGCAGCCGGCGAACAGCGGCAGGAGCCCGATTGACGCATGCTCGGCTGCGTGTACGGCACCGGGAAGATCGGCCTGAACTATCTCAGCTTCGTCCAACAGCGTCTGTGGAATCGTCCACCACACGGCCTTGGTCTCCAGGGTGCGTTCGGGCAGATCAAGCTCGTGTTCGGCGAGGATCGCCCCGCCGCGCTTCGCCCGCATCCGATAAGCGATGACATGGTCCTTGACGTCGACGGTCCCGCTGTACACCGTCACCCCAGAAGGAAGGGCACGGTGCCGGTCGGTGTTGACGATGTCGATCTCGGTCTGGGACCGGGCCTGCGTCGTGTAGTCGACCTCGGCGCGCTCCACGAGTGCAACTCGATCCTCGAGATCAAGATCGAGGACAGTGAAATCGGCGCCCTGGTGCGTATAGACCGCGCCTGGGTGAGCACCGGTGAAGGCCCCGGACTCGTCAACGGTGCCCAGCAGTGCACCGGTGCTGGCCTCGACGAGACGGAACTGGCCGCCCCCGCTGCCGCGGATATCGGACATATCCGCTGCAGATTCGTCCTTCGCCCAGAACCACCCGGTGGGCCGTGCCCGCAGGAGCTTTCGTTCGACCAGGTCGGCGAGCACCTCACCGGCATTGTCGGGGAAGTGAACGAGATCCGCCTCCGTCAGGGGCACCTCGGCGGCCGCAGCACACAGGTGCCCGCCCAGAACGTGCGGATTGCCGGGATGGATGACTCCCGCATCGACGGGAGCATCGAAGATGACCTCGGGATGGTTCACGACATAAGTGTCCAGCGGGTCGTCACGGGCGATGAATACGGCCATCCACCGCTGTCCCGCGCGTCCCGCACGACCAGCCTGCTGCCACAGTGACGCCAGGGTCCCGGGCCACCCGGAGATGATGACGAGGTCGAGGCCCGAGATGTCGATCCCAAGCTCAAGGGCATTCGTCGACGCCACAGCCAGAAGACGTCCCGATCGCAGCGCGGATTCGAGGAGTCTGCGCTCCTCTGCAAGATAGCCGCCGCGATAGGCCGCGACCTTGTCCTTCAACGAGTCATCGACTTGACCGACCTGGTCACGCACGGTCGAGGCCAGTGCTTCGGTGCCGCGGCGGGAGGCGATGAACGCAATCGAACGATAGCCTGCACACATCGCGTCGGTGAGGATATCTGCCGCTTCGACCAGACCACTGCGGCGCTCGCCGCCGGGGGAGACCGGTGGCTCCCAGAGAGCGAAGCTGCCTGAGGCACGTGGAGACGAATCCTGGTTCACCGCGTGCACGTCGCGTCCGGTGAGCTTGGAGAACGCCTCATCCGGGTTCGCCATCGTCGCAGACGCTCCGATGACCACCGGGTGAGCCCCATAGTGCGCGGCGATGCGCAGCAGACGGCGGAGGATTAGTGCGACGTGGGAGCCGAAGACGCCACGGTAGCGATGAGCTTCGTCGATGACGATGAAACGCAGCGATTTGAACAGCCGGGCGAACCGTTCGTGCTGTGGCAGGATCCCGCGGTGGAGCATGTCCGGGTTGGTGAACACGATGTTGGCGTGCCGTCTCGCCCAATCCTTCGACGCCTGAGACGTGTCCCCGTCGTAGGTGGCCGGTCGCATGCCTTGGACGATGAGCTTCTCCAGGTTCGCCATCTGGTCCGCGGCCAAGGCCTTGGTCGGTGCGATGTAGATCGCCGAGGAGGTGCGCAGTTTCGTGCGGGTGCTCTGAATGGATTCGAGGACCGGAAGCCAGAACCCCAAGGATTTCCCCGAGGCAGTCGGCGTGGCGATGACGACGTCGGAACCGTCTCGCGCGGACTGCGCAGCTTCGAGTTGGTGGTCCCAGAGTTGATCGACGCCGATGGCATGACAGGCGTGTTTGAGTTCTTCGTCGATCCACTCCGGCCAGTCCGACTCATGTTCGAACCGCTGTGGAATATCGCGCACGTGGACGATCCGTTCATCCCTGGCACCGAACCCGGTGACGATGTCGAGAAGAGCAGAAGAGGCCATGGCCCCAATTATGGCGCAGTCAGGGTCCTCGAGGTGCAGTCGTTAGGATTTGTGTGTGATTGAACAAGACATGACCCTCGTGGCAGACCAACTCTACCGGGCCGGGTACACCGAGCCGCGGCTCCGACAGTTCTGGGGTGGACCCATCGCCTCCGCGCTGGTGCGCAACAACGGCGCCCCTGCGATCCACTTCTGCCAGAAGGTGCTCGAAGCAGCTGAGGCACATGGGCAGGCACGGAATCGAGGGGAGGCCCCGAGTCCGTTCGACCAGCATCTAGCGGCACTGGCCATGCTCTTTCATTTCCATCGTGAAGTCAGCACCGAAACGGCGCGTGCCGCCCTCGGCGAAGGCGCGTTCGGTGTCGCTGTCGACGCCGGACTGCTCGTGCCCAGCAGCAGTGACAAGATGAGCAACGGTGACGCGACAATCAATCGTGACCTGATGAGCAACGATGACGAGTCTTCGAACGCCGAGGTGGGAGATCCGGGATACGTGTGCGCTCCGTTTGCGATCACTCCCTATGACCTGCCGGTCGGCGTTCCACGCGGGTTCCGCCCCGGTGACGAAAACCTGTATCTTGTCAGCGACCATGGAACTCTCATCAATCCCGATGTTCTCGACGGTGACTTCGTGCTCGGACTCGGCGGGGCGGGACGCACGCTCGTGTCACTGACGCCGCGTGACCACGTCACCATCTCCGCCGACATCGGCACCGGGTGTGGGATCCAGGCTCTGCTCTTGGCCCGTCACAGCGACCGCGTCATCGCCACCGACATCTCCGAGCGTGCTCTGCACCTGACTAGACTCAGCGCTGGACTCAACGGCGTCGACAACATCGAACTCCGGGCAGGATCAATGCTCGAACCACTGCGCGAACAGGTCGATCTGCTCGTGTCCAACCCGCCCTTCGTCATCACCCCGCGCACCACCGTGGCCAACTTCGAATACAGGGACGGCGGGATGACCGGCGACCGGCTGGTGCGGTCCCTGTTCACCGCGATACCCGACCATCTCCAACGGGGCGGGCGGTCCGTGTGCCTCGGGAACTGGGAGACCACCTCGGCGGTGGATGCAGGACCGGAGGCCTGGGTCACGGACCCGGACACCTCGGTGCTCGTCATCGAACGCGAGGCACTTGACCCCATCGCCTATGCAGAGACGTGGATCCGGGACGGAGGCATCCCTCGTGCCGGCCAGGATTGGAACGCGGCAACCGCAGCCTGGATGGACGACTTCGACACGCGTGACGTGAGAGAGGTCGTCTTCGGATACGTCATCATGCACAAGCCAGAACACGCGTCGACGGCCGACTATGCTGCCCCAGCGATTGCCGATCATGGGATTGCCACCGATGCGGGGCAACCGCCGTCGACGTTCAAGACCAAGGTCAGGACCACCTCGGCGATTGCGAACAATCCGCATGGACTCGCACAGTTCGTCACGACCACGTTCGCGCTGAGGTCGTGGCTGGCAACTGCTGCAGCCGAGGAGATCGCGAACACCGTATTCACCCGCTCTCCGGACCTCGTCGAGCACCGCCACCATATGCCCGGAGAATCAGATCCGAGCTCGATCACGCTGGAACAGGGCATCGGCTTCGGACAGGTCTTCGACCTCGACACAGCCTTGGCCGGATTCGTCTCAGTCGCCGACGGCAGCCTGACTCTGCGGCAGACAGCGGTGGCTCTTGCGCAGCTGCTCGATGTCAACCCGACCGCGCTCGAAGACCAGCTCATCGCTCAGGTGAGACAGCTCGTTGCTGCCGGTGCACTGCTGCCTGTGCACGATGGGAAGCAGGAATAACGGTAGTATCGAAAACCGTTGCCGTTGAGGTTCACTGCATCAACCCGATGCAGGTCGAGCACGATCATCAGTGTTACATTGGGCCGGATCGTCCGTTTATTCGATCAACCGGCGCCGTGAGAGGAATGTGAAAGCGTGACCACAACCGAGAAGCAGCCCCGCCGTCTCGTCATCGTCGAGTCCCCGACGAAGGCGCGAACGATCGTTGGGTACCTCGGAGAGGGTTACGACGTTGAGGCGTCGGTCGGCCACATCCGTGACCTTCCCACCCCGTCCGAACTCCCGGCAGACATGAAGAAGGGGCCATACGGAAAGTTCGCTGTCGACGTCGACAACAATTTCGATCCCTACTACCGCGTCGACCCGGGCAAGAAGAAGAAGGTCACTGAACTCAAGCGTCTTCTCAAAGACGCCGACGAACTCTATCTCGCAACAGATGAGGACCGCGAAGGTGAGGCAATTGCCTGGCACCTTCTCGAAGTCCTCAAGCCGAAGATCCCCGTCAAGCGCATGGTCTTCCACGAGATCACCCCTGAAGCCATCGAACGGGCTTTGGAGAACACCCGCGAGATCGACGTCGCCCTCGTCGACGCACAGGAGACTCGCCGCATCCTCGACCGCCTCTACGGCTACGAGATCTCGCCCGTCCTGTGGCGCAAGATCCGTGCCGGACTCTCCGCCGGTCGTGTCCAGTCTGTGGCGACACGTCTCGTTGTCGAACGCGAACGCGAACGCATGGCCTTCGTCTCCGCTGATTACTGGGACCTCGATGTCGACCTGGGGCTGCCCGATGGCAGCAGCGCATTCGCCGCGAACCTCACGACCCTCGATGGCTCTCGTGTGGCCTCGGGCCGCGACTTCAATGACAAGGGTGAGCTGAAGAACTCCTCGGCCACCGTCGTCGACCAAGCCAAGGCCGAGGAGCTGGCGACACAGCTCAACGGCACCGCGAAGAACGCGCTGACGGTCACGGCCGTCGAATCGAAGCCGTACTCACGCAAACCAGCCGCACCGTTCACGACCTCGACCCTGCAGCAGGAAGCCGGGCGCAAGCTGCGCATGAGCGCCCGACAGGCCATGCGCACCGCCCAATCGCTGTACGAACACGGCTACATCACCTATATGCGTACCGACTCCTCCGCACTGTCGGGTCAGGCAATCTCCGCGGCACGGAAACAGGTGACCGAACTCTACGGTCCCGAATTCGTCCCGCAGTCGCCTCGCTCCTACTCGGGCAAGCAGAAGTCGGCGCAGGAGGCCCACGAGGCGATCCGTCCCTCCGGTGACTCCTTCCGCACACCGGCCCAGGTCTCGAAGTCACTCAGCGGCGACGAGTTCCGTCTCTACGACCTGATCTGGAAGCGCACCGTCGCCAGCCAGATGGCCGATGCCAAGGGCAAGACAGCAACGATCAAAGTCCGCGCCGACCTTGCTGACGGTCATGACGCCGGCTTCAGTGCCAGCGGCACCGTCATCACCTTCCGCGGATTCCTCGCAGCCTACGAAGAGGGCACCGACGCCGGACGCTACGACACGAAATCCGGTGAGTCACGCCTGCCGCAGGTCGACGAAGGTCAGGCCCTGTCCGTGGTCAAGGCCGAAGCCGACGGTCACACGACGGCTCCACCGCCACGCTTCACAGAAGCCAGCCTGGTCAAGCAGCTCGAAGAGCTCGGCATCGGCCGACCCTCGACGTATGCAGCCACGATCTCCGTGATCCAGGACCGCGGCTATGTCACCACTCGCGGCAATGCCCTGGTTCCCAGCTGGTTGGCGTTCTCTGTCGTCCGCCTCCTCGAAGAGCACTTCACCAGGCTCGTCGACTACGCGTTCACCGCAGACCTGGAGTCCGAGCTCGACCGTATCGCCATGGGCGAGGAAGACCGCAAGGCGTGGTTGGCTCGCTTCTACTTCGGCGACAAGTCCCAGGACCGCGAAGGACTTAAGGAAGTCGTTGACGACCTCGGCGACATCGATGCCCGCGAGGTCAACACCGTTGTCATCAGCGAAGGCGTGAATCTGCGTGTGGGTCGCTACGGCCCGTACCTCGAGGTCCCGGCCTCCGAAGAGGGCGCGGACCCGAAACGTGTGTCTGTGCCTGAAGACCTGGCCCCGGATGAGTTGACCGCAGCCAAGGCTGCTGAACTCATCGAATCGCAGGGTGATGGCGACCGTGAACTCGGTGTCGATCCCGAGACCGGACACACGATCGTGGCGAAGAACGGGCGATTCGGTCCCTATGTCTCCGAGATCCTGCCCGAGCCCGAAGAGAAGCCCAAGCGCGGAGCGAAGAAACCGAAGCCTCGCACCGGCTCCCTGTTCAAGTCCATGGACCTGAACTCGATCGACCTCGAGACTGCACTGACACTGCTCAGCCTTCCCCGAGTCGTCGGCCAGGATGAAGAGGGCACCGACATCACCGCCCAGAACGGCCGCTACGGCCCGTATCTGAAGAAGGGCACTGACTCACGGTCGTTGACCGAGGAAGATCAGATCTTCAACATCACCTTGGACGAGGCACTGAAGATCTACGCCCAGCCGAAACAGCGCGGCGGTCGCCAAGCGGCAGCACCGCTGAAGGAACTCGGCGAAGACCCCATTTCGAAGAATCCGGTCGTCGTCAAGGACGGTCGCTTCGGTCCCTACGTCACCGACGGCGAATTCAACGCCACACTGCGCAAGGACGACGCCGTCGAGTCGATGACCATCGACCGTGCCGCCGAGCTCCTGGCCGAGAAGCGTGCGAAGGGACCGGCTAAGAAGAAGGCGCCGGCTAAGAAGGCTCCCGCCAAGAAGGCTCCCGCCAAGAAGACAACTGCGGCGAAGACCACGGCGGCGAAGAAGACCACGGCGAAGGCAACGGCGGCGAAGACTGCTGCCAAGTCGACCACGGCATCGAAGTCGACAACCACAGCGGCAAAGAACACGACCGCGGCGAAGAAGACAATCGCTAAGTCGACGACCGCGGCGAAGAAGACAACGGCGGCCAAGCCGAAGACTCCCTGAGGCCGCGCGGCCCCTCCTCGTCTAGACGGTGGGTCGTTTGGGCGGTGGGCGTTGCAAGTGTCAGCAGTACACCGAGTTGTGGAAGTTTTGGGACGATATCTAGACGGAGAATCGGCCCATTTCTTCCTCAACTCCCGCTGGCGGTAACTCCCGCTGGCGGTAACTCCCGCTGGCGGTAACTCGGGCTGGTGACGTCGCGGCGACAGAAATCAGATAGGTGAAACCTGTCAGCCTCTCGACTCGTGCTCTGCCGACTCGGCGGCAAATGAGTCCAAGGCTTCACCGTCGAGACGGAAGGTCTCCCACTCGTCCTGAGCCTTCGCACCCAGTGAGCGGTAGAACCCGATGGAGGGCTCGTTCCACTTGAGGACGCACCACTCGAGTCGGGTCAGACCCCGTTCCTGGCAGATCTGAGCCAATCGCCCCAGCAGGGCTTTGCCCGCCCCGTCGCCGCGATGATCGGGGTCGACGAACAGATCCTCTAGCCAGATCCCGTTCTTTCCCGTCCAGGTGGAGAACGAGTGGAACCAGATCGCGATACCGATGATCTGCCCTTCCACCTCGGCGACGAGTCCGTAGGTGTTCGGATGCCCATCGTCTGGGAACATCACTGCAGCGAAGTCGTCTTCGGTGGCTTCGACCGCTTCGGGGTCCATTTCGTACACGGCCAGAGCATGGACCAGACGGAGAATGTCCGGCAGGTCGTTGTGTGTCGCCTCGCGCACATTCATGAGGTGATGGTCTCCAATCGCTTCGGTGTCGCAGTGCAGAGTTGTCATGGCACGGAGGGTGTCACAATGCAGGGGGTGTTACAGCACGTGGGTGCCGGACTTGTCCGGCAGCGCCGCGAGTTCGTCAGCGGTGGGCTCACCGGGAGTCTGCGGATCGGCGTGGGCATAGTAGGAGGCGAACGCCTCGGCGACGGTGTCGGTCGTGATCTCGGGGTGAGCTTCACTGATCGCGCCTCCCGTGGTCGGGTCCCACTCGATGCCCAGAGCAGCCTCGACGTCGGTGAGGACGGCACGGATGGGATCAGGGTCCTCGACGATCACAGATGACGAGAACAGCCACGCCCCCGAGACCACCCGCTGTGCGGTTCCGATCGCTTTGATCCGACCGGCCACGTTGACGCTGTGCTCACCGGGACAGTACTCCCCGGGAATCTCGCCGAGGCGGGCGTCGACCCCGATGCTTCGCAGCACTTCGACGTAGTCCTGCCCGAACCCGGTGAACCTGGCGGTCGTGTCCTTGATGAACGCATCACTGGGTTCGATGTGGTCGATGACCAGCGATCCGCGATGATAGGCGGCGGCTCGCCCACCGAGGCTGCGCAGAGCTGGAGTGAAACCGTGATCTCGGGCTGCTTCGATGGCTGTCGGGAACCCGGGGAGGAAACGATCCCTGGCCCCGAATGCCACCGTCGGTGCGGGCCGGTACATCCGCAGCGTCGCCCCGCGGCTGCCATGTTTGACCGAATCGAGGAGGACTCTGGCGAACGCGAGTTCCTCGATCGGGCCCAGTCCGGTGGTCGCTACTGCTGACATGGCGGTATTCGTTGTGTGCACGCAATCAAGAGTAGAGGATCAGGCATCTGGGCAAAGAGATCCGGTCGGTTCCAAGAGATATGTCAGTCGCGGCAGATATTGTAGGTCTGTGAGTATGTTGACGACTACAGGACATCGACTTCCCGGAGCCCCTGGCCGGTTGGTTGCCGAGACCGCTGCCTGGGGCGCACTGATCGTACTTGTGGCGATCAGCTATGTCGTGGCGGGCACCAGCGGATTCTTCGCCACGATCGGCGGGAGGGCCTTTACTGCAACGGCAGACAGTCTCGGTGTGGGAGACTTCGACAATCAGCTGGGGAGCCTGTCGCTTCTCATCGTCTTCGTTCTCGCCGGCGCCGGACTGTTCATTCCGCAGAAGATCTTGGCGAGCAGGGGCCCAGCCGCCCGCAAACTCGCACTCAGCATTGGTGCTGTCGTCGAGGCAGGGCTTCTCATCGTCCTCAGCCTCGCGCCGAGCGCCTGGCTGACCTGGGTCACCGCACTGTTCCTCGGAGCCGTCGTCGGCCTTCTGCTGAGCATCAATCCCTTCACGAACGAGAAGCCGTGGCGTAGGGTCGGCATTCCTGCGGCGGTCCTCGTCTTCGTCTCCTTCGCCTTCCAGATCATCGGTGGTTCCGTCGCTGGCACTCAGGCTCTGGGGTGGATGAGTCTCCTGGTGGGCGTCGCCATGGCCGTCGGCGCCGTGATCATCTTCCTCACTCCCGAGCGCGCTCTCCACGCCGAATCAGCGACAACTGGCGCATTCCCCGCGATCAAGGCTCGCGTGGCCAGACCTGCCGCGACCATCAAGACACCGTGGGTCTGCATCGCGCTGTTCGCGGTGCTGGGAACCACAGTCATCCTCGCGCAGCCGACCGCTGTCGAACACAGCTTCGGACAAGCGGGCTTCGCCCTCATGATTGCGTCGTGCTTGGTGGGTTGGGCCATCGGATTCGAGATGGGGCCCACCTTCGCTCCCGGAATGTCGAGGCCGCGTGTCTCTGCGTTCGCGTTGGCCGTGTCAGGAATTCTGCTGATCGCTACGGGAGCCATCAATGAGCTCTCCGGCAAGGTCGTCCTGTCCGCAGTCATCGCCTTCCTCGTCGGAGTCGGCGTGCGTTCACAGCCCTACGACTTCTCGCGGCGGGTCGGGGCAGTCGGCGGTGCAGTTGTCGCCCTCATCCTCAACTCCATCGACCTCGGCATCGCCGTCCCTGTCGGTTCGGCCATGGAATGGCTGTTGGCCCCCAGCGACGTTGCATTCGGAATCATGGGATTGGCCGCTCTGGTCGCCGGCATCATCGGACTCTTCATCTTCGACCCACACGGCCTACAAGGCCTGTCCGTTGACATCGTGCACGGATTCCGTCCGCCCAGCACCCTCGAGAACGGGGCGAACGACGGCATCGGAAACTCCGTGGAACGGCTGGGAGCCGGATTCTTCATCGCCATTGAGGGCGGTGACGGTTCGGGCAAGAGTACACAGATCAAGCGGATCTCACGGATTCTCGCCGATGAGGGCCACAACGTCGAAGCCACGCGCGAACCAGGTGGAACCGAGCTGGGGCGACAGATCCGTTCTGTCCTCTTCGACTCCGAACCGCCCAGCCCTCGCACCGAGGCGCTGCTCTTCGCTGCCGACCGCGCCCACCACGTGGCCTCATTGGTAGATCCGAGCCTCGACGCTGGAAACATCGTCATCACCGACAGATACATCGATTCGACGATCGCCTACCAGGCCGCTGGCCGCAACTTCGACCCGAAGACGATCCTGGCGCTGAGCAAATGGGCGACTCAGGGTCTCGTCCCGCACCTGACGATCGTCCTTGACATCGATCCCGAGATCGCCGCAGCGCGGATGGGCGCACGCGGCGAGAACAACTACCTCGACGAGGAGAACCAGCAGTTCCACCAGCGGGTCCGGCAGACCTACCTGACACGTGCACACAAAGAGCCCGACCGCTACGTCGTCCTCGACGCATCGGTATCCGAGGATGAACTGACCGACGGAATCCTCACCTCCATCCGCACCCGTTTGCCGCGGCAGGCGGGCAGTGCGTCCGCCCCCGATGCAGGTGTCGCCACCGGTGCGTCAACCGGCGCCGAGGTGGCTGCAAGTCAGCCCTCCGAGGCCGTCGTGGGCAATCCGTCCGAGGAATCAGACGAGGCGCAGTCCGCGCAGTCGCGAGACGAAGAATTGATCGAGAACGCCTCAACAGCCGACGATGAGGATTTCACTCCCGAGCCCGGGGTCCGGTTCGTCCCGTTGTCGGGTGAACGGTTCGTCCCAGAGGCTGGGGGGCGTCGGGAATCCGAAGAGCGCAATGACGGAGTGGAGACGGAGAGAGTTGACCTCGGCGCTGATCTGCGCCAACCAGGTGAGCTGGATCAGTCGGAGACCCAAGGCAAGGCTGTCAGTGATGACCAGCCTGCCAGCGATGACCAGCCGGGCAGCGATGACCAGTCGGCCAGCGGGCAAGTACCAGTCGATGGGGCCGAACCTGAGTCCGAGGAAGAAGCTGCCACAACGGTCCTGCCGGCCCGCGGTTTCACCCCGAGCGCAACAGTGCAGGACAATGACGACGACGATGATGACGGTGTCCCGACAGACGTGATCGAGACACGTTCTTCGGAAGAAGCGCAGACTCGTGTCGTCAAGCAGGTCGAGAATCGCAGCGACGATGATCCCCGCACGGGAGACAGGCCCCGCACCGAGAGCGGGGGCGAGAATGCAGAGACAACAATTCTGCCCGTGCGCAGCCCCCGACAGATGAGTCGAGAGCGACTGCAGGCCCAGGCGGAGATCGAACGTCAGGCACGCGAGCGGCTGCGCAAGCAGCGAGAACGCAACCATCAGCGCTTCAACAACCCGGAAGGTCACTGAGTGAGCGTCTTCAATGAGCTCGTCGGCCAGGACGACGTCATCACCCAGCTCAGGTACGCTCTCCAATCGCCGGGTGCGATGACCCATGCCTGGCTATTCACCGGGCCTCCGGGGTCCGGCCGGTCCAATGCAGCACGAGCCTTCGCTGCGGCACTGATCTCCGGCCGTGAAGACCCCAACGGTGTCACCGCGCGCGTGCTCAAGGGGCATCACGAATCGTTGACGATCATGTCGACTCAGAAATCGGTGATCGCCATTGACGAAGTGCGGGAACTGGTGTCGAGAGCACAGTCAGCTCCAGTCAACTCCCCGTGGCGAGTCGTCATCATCGAAGACGCAGACAGGATGAGCGAGCGGACCGCCAACGTCCTGCTCAAGGCCATAGAGGAGCCACCCCCAGCCACGGTGTGGCTGCTGTGCGCGCCAAGCCCCATCGATGTGCTCACCACGATCCGTTCTCGGTGCCGTCCAGTTCGTCTGCGCATTCCCTCTCGCGATGCCGTGGCGCAGCTCCTCATCGAACGAGACCACGTCGATGAGGACCGAGCAAAGTGGGCAGCAGCCGTGGCGCAGAACCACATCGGCCGGGCCAAATACATGGCGCTCAACGAGTCCGCAGGTGAGGAGCGCAAACAGATCCTCGCGATCCCGGGCAAGCTGACCTCCGTCGGGGCAACCATCCGTTTGGCGGGACGCATCGTCGACGAAGCCGCGGAGACCGCAAAATCTCGTGTCGAGGAACGCAATGCTTCGGAACGCAGCGATCTCATGGCGACTTTGGGCATCGAATCCGAGAAGTCCATTCCACCCTCGGCAAGATCTCAGATCAGGAAGCTCGAAGAGGAGCAGAAGCGACGGTCGGTGCGCGCCCGCAACGATGAACTCGATCGGATCTTCCTCGAACTCATGAGTCTCTACCGCGACATCCTCATGCACCAGTTGGGGATCCGCGACGGGTGGATCAACGCCGGCGAAGTCGATCTCATCGCCGAGCAGGCGAACAGGGACGGACCCGACACGACTCTGCTGCGCATTGACGCCATCACCCAGGCGAGACGACGGCTGCAGACGAACATGTCGCCCGTGCTCATTGTCGAATCGGCGTTCGTGCTGCTGTCGAACCCCTGGCTGCTCGAGGACCGCACCGGGGCGCTGTGAAATTCAGTCCTGAGCAGGAGGTTCATCTTCGGCCAGAAGCTCGCCGACCAGTGCGGTGGTGAGCTCGACCCGGCGAGGGATCCACAGCTGCAGGGCATGCTCGGTTCTTGCGTGCGAGCCGCCGCCCACAGTGCCGAGTCCGTCAATGGTCGGAGTTCCGACTCCGGCTGTGAAGTTGCCGTCCGATCCACCGCCGACGGCGACCGACCGCAATGGTGGGTGCCCCAGGTGAGCGCTCAGACGCTGGGCTCGAGCGTAGAGACCCATCGCCATCTTCTCCTCCAGCGGGGCCCGGTTGATTCCGCCTCGGACGTCGACCTTCGCCCCGGCCACAGTGGGGGAGAGAGTGCTGAGGATCGCGTCGATGCGTTCCTGCTCTGTCACCGAGGCGGCTCGGGAGTCAACACCCACAACGGCCTTGGCAGGCACGGTGTTCGTCGTCGAACCGCTGTGCATGAGGGTCGGCACAACCGAAGTTCCCACGGACGGGTCATGCAGCTCCGCAATTTTGACCACCTGGTTGGCTACCTCGATTGTGGCGTTGATGCCCTTCTCCGGTTCCACGCCCGCATGGGCGGCCAAACCAGTGACTTCGAGTGAGTAGATGGCGACGCCTTTGCGGGCGATCTTCACCCCTCCATCGGGCGCGCCGCTTTCGAAGACCAACGCCGCCTTGGCTCCACGGGCTTCGTCTTCGATGATCTGGCGTGAGCCGGGGGAGCCGAGCTCTTCGTCTCCGGTCATGAGGATGCTGACGCCGTCGAGGTTGCCGCGCTCGTCACGCAGGCGCGCCATCGCATAGAGAGCGATGAGCAGACCGCCCTTCATATCGTCGGCGCCCGGCCCGCGCACGACACCGTCGGCAACCGAATAGGGAAACTCGGCGAGCGTGCCGGTCGGCCACACGGTGTCATGATGACCGATGAGCACGACCTTGCGGGGCCCGGTGCCGAAGCGCCACAGCACGTGGGGGTGCGAATCGGTTTCGATGATGTGCGGAGCCGCCCCCAGCAGGCCGGTGCCGATCCGGGAGACGAGCTGAGCGCTGCGAGCCAGTGATTCGGGATCCTGGGAGAACGACTCACATTCTATGAGCGCCTTGAAATCACTCATGAAGTCCTTCGAGTCGAACTCGCCCACGTGCGTCACCCATTTCTCTCTTGGAAAGTCTGTCTTCACCAGGTTAACGGGTGAGCTGCCAGTCAGACGTGACGACAGCGAACCTTCAACTGACTCGGCGAAGATCCCTGACTTGAGTGCGGGGAATGTAGCCAGCGGACGAATAGGCCGCGACAGCACCCTTGTTCGAGCTCTCTGCACAGACTGATGCTCATGGCGATCCCGGTTGCTGTAGGCTTCTTGCCGCAGCGATCGCCAGGGCTCGTCCGCGCCCCAGCATCCTGGCTCTGTCAGCCGATCGCGGAGGCGGGTTGCTCCCCGAGCTTCGACAATTGCCGTTTCGGACCCTAAGACAGTGCTGTTCGTCTCCAGGACGGTGCGGTTCGATGAGTCGATGTCTGATTCGATCTGTGGCGCCAAAGAGTCGTCATGGTTGAGATCCGGATCAACGGACAGGCGCAGAAGGTCCTCACCGTCAAGCAATCCAATTGCGAGGATCCTGTCCTGGCGCCGCCAGACCCGCAGCGCCTGGGCTGTTGCTTCTGCGCCTCTCAGTGAATACCAGCCCAGGTCTCCCGTGTGGTGGTGGAGAGGTCCATCGTCGGACTGCCAACGATCGAGTACGGCACCGATGTTGGGAAGTTCGGCGACCTGAGGGCCGACCAGCTCAGCGGTTCTCATGTGTCTTCTGAGATGCGCAAGGATTGGTCTATAGGGTCCAGCATATGTGAGCTGTGTTACCTACTCAGACTTCAGTCATGCTCCTTTTGACCAGGAGTACTGGTTTTGGCTAAAGTTAGGTCGGTTGCCGCCTTAGCTCAGTCGGTAGAGCGATTCACTCGTAATGAATAGGTCGGGAGTTCGATTCTCCCAGGCGGCTCGGCAAAGAACCCCTGTGCCCGGTGAAAACACACCGGCACAGGGGTTCTCTCTTGCGCCGGCTCGGTTCGGCCTATGATCGATTGATCTGAGTGCTGAATCTCCGGTCGAAGGCGCCGGTCGCGGTGAGGCTTCCGAGCAAAGACGCGACAAGGATGAACAGCAGAACGACGACTGTCGGCCCCAGCTCGACAACGGTCTGCCTGTTCCCACCGATGAGCACCTGAGCCTTGGCCCACAGGCCCGAGTAGCTCGGATCGAGAAGACTCGCCACAGCAGTCCAGAGAGTTCCCCCGGCAATCGCGCCGACGGCGACTGCGGCTCCGGCCAGCACCCCCAGGGTATCGGTCACGGCGAGGACCACGACAGCCACAGTCAGGCAGACCAGACACAGGGATCCGATGATCGCGATCATCCGCAGACTCGGGTAGGCGCCGAGGCTGTCCACGATGTTCCTCCCCGGCCAGATCGAGCTGATGCCGGCAACCGTCGTCAGTGCCAGGGTCCCGGCGGCGGCCAAGCCGAACTTCTGGCTCAGAAGCGTTCTTCTGGGGAATGGTCTCTGCGGCGACAGCGACCGCCATGGTCCGATGATGACGACCTGAAGGCCTGCCGCTCGATTGATGGCTGCAGACGACAACATGGCCAGAGTGACTGCACCGAGGACGAGCGCACTGATGATGGCAGAGAGTGTGGCAATCGTGGACGGCTGTGACTCGTGCGGCGTGGACGCCGTGACCTTCGGTGCTGGGGCAGAGGGCTGCGCAGCTGGCGGAGGACCGTCACCATCGGATCCCTGACTGAAGTAGTCGACAGCTGGTGGACCGCTGACATCCTCAACCCTGATGTCGAAGGGCCGTTCGAAGGCGCGCTCCGCGTCCTGCTGAGAACGTGGGCAGTCCTGTTGGCCACCGGCCTCGCACCCGAGCTTCCGGGCCACGACTCGAATCTGCTCGGAGATATGCTCTTCGGCCTGGCGGATGACCTGGTCCCGATATTGGTCCAGGATGAACTCGTCTTCGTTCAAGGCCTGCGGGCTGGCCAGGACCGTGATCGTATAACGCGGGGCGTCGGCGTCGCCGCGATAGTACGCCCCGATGTCGTCCATGACTCGAGGGGTGAGGTTCTTCGGCAGCAGGACTGCGAGAACCGAAGTTCCGTCTTCGACCTGGGCACGGGCGGACTCAGGGGAGAGCTCGCGTTCACGGGTGGAGAAGTCGGGAGCGATCGCGCCCTGCTCGATTCGGGTGAAGAACTCATCGGAGAACGACAGGTAGTCCGTCATTGCGCTCTGGATCGCCGGCATCTCCTGCGCCTCGTCGTCGGTGCCGACTGCGATCGAGAAGTTCGGGGGCGAGCCTGAGGGCTGTTTCGCTGCGGTCGGGGCAGGGGTCGGGATCCCCTCATCGGCACCTGCCCGTTCGACGACACCGAAGAGCGGAACCAGGACGGACAGTGCGATGACATATACGCACGCCGATGCCAGGATCGGCCAGAAGTACATCCAGCCTGTCCTTCTCCGGGCCAGGATCGAGGTCACTGCGAAAAAACGACGCATGCTTCATTCTCCCATCCCGCGTCGAGCCCGCTCCGTCTTCTGCATTGCGTCTGTCGCAGTGCAGGACTCCCAATGCGCACGTGCCGACTGTCGCCGTTTCCGTGTTGACCATCACAGGCAACTGGTATTGAATGGTGGTGTGAATGTTACTGAACGATCGATCAGCCGGTGAGGCTGAGCGAGCGTCATTGACGTATCCACGGCCGAGATCACGAAACCGATCATCGGCCGTTCTCTAGGACTGTGAGGAACAGATGAGCGAAGCGTACATCTACGACGCAGTGCGCACACCGCGCGGAAAGAACCGCGGTGGAGCCCTACACAGCGTCAAACCAATCGATCTCGTGACAGGGCTCATCGATGCCCTGCGCGAGCGTAACCCCGATCTCGACGACAAGGCGATCGACGACATGGTCTTGGGCGTCGTCTCGCCCGTCGGCGAACAGGGCGGAGACATCGCTCGCACCGCGGCTCTCGTCGCGGGTCTCGATGAATCCGTCGCCGGCGTTCAGATCAACCGATTCTGCGCATCCGGGCTCGAAGCGGTCAACATCGCTGCACAGAAGGTCGGCAGCGGTTTTGAGAACCTCGTCCTAGCAGGCGGCGTCGAATCGATGTCGCGTGTTCCCCTCGGCTCCGACGGAGGCGCATGGGCACAGGATCCGACGACGAACTTCGACACCTACTTCGTGCCCCAGGGCATCAGCGCCGACCTCATCGCGACCACTGAAGGATTCAGCCGCACCGACATCGACGAATTCGCTGAGGAGTCACAGAAGCGCGCCGCCAACGCCTGGGAAAACGGCTACTTCGAGAAGTCGATCGTCCCCGTCAAAGACCTCAACGGTGTGACCCTGCTCGACACCGATGAGCACATGCGCCCCGGTTCGACGGTGGAGTCGCTGGCGAAGCTGTCCCCAGCCTTCACCAAGGTCGCCGCGCAAGCAGGCTTCGACGAGGTTGCTCTTCAGAAATACCACTGGGTCGAAGAGATCGACCACGTCCACACCGCCGCGAACTCCTCGGGAATCGTCGACGGGGCCAGCCTCGTCATCATCGGCGACGCCGAGGTGGGACAGACGATGAACATGAAGCCGCGGGCTCGCATCGTCTCCACTGCCGTCACCGGATCCGAGCCGACCATCATGCTCACCGGTCCCACTCCCGCGACGCAGAAGGCGCTCGACAAGGCGGGCCTGACCGTCGATGACATCGACCTGTTCGAGCTCAACGAAGCCTTCGGCGCAGTGGTCCTGAAATGGATGAAGGACCTCAACATCCCGCATGACAAGGTCAACGTCAACGGCGGAGCAATTGCCATGGGACACCCGCTGGGTGCTACCGGTGCCATGATCCTCGGGACCGTCCTCGACGAGCTCGAACGTCGCGATCTCAAGCGTGGTCTCGTCACGCTGTGCATCGGCGGCGGAATGGGCATTGCGACGATCATCGAAAGGGTCTGACATGACGAACACTGAAACGACTTCAACTGCATACTCGCATTCCACCGACTCCGACGGAATCGTCACAGTCGTCATCGACGACCCGAATTCCAAGGTCAACACGATGAACGACCATTTCAAGGCTGCCTTCGAAGGCACCGTGGAATGGCTCGAAGCGAACGTCGATGACATCTCCGGCGTCGTCCTCACCTCGGCGAAGAAGACCTTCTTTGCGGGCGGTGACCTCAACAAGCTGCGTGCGGCCGACCCTGAGAACTCGGAAGCCGAAGCCGCACTGACCAACCACATGAAGACGGTCATGCGTCGCCTCGAAACGCTGGGCAAGCCCGTCGTCGCAGCCATCAACGGTGCCGCACTCGGAGGTGGCCTCGAGGTCGCCCTCGTCGCGCATCACCGCATTGCAGCGGAGGACGTCTCCAGCCTGCGCGTCGGATTCCCCGAAGTCTCCTTGGGTCTCCTGCCCGGTGGTGGTGGTGTAGCCAGGGCCGTGCGCCTGATGGGCCTCCAGAACGCACTGCAGAAGGCCATCCTGCCCTCGACGAAGTTCAAGGCAGCCGACGCTCTCAAGCTCGGCCTCATCGACGAACTCGCTCCGGTGGCCGAACTCGAAGCACGCGCCAAGGACTGGGTCAAGGCCAACCCCGAGGCGACTCAGCCCTGGGACGTCAAGGGCTTCAAGATCCCCGGCGGAGCACCCACCTCACCATCGCTGGGTGCGATGCTGCCCGCGCTGCCGGCGCTCCTGCGCCGTCAGACCAAGGGTGCGCCGATGCCCGCTCCTCGCGCGGCCATTGCCGCCGCCGTCGAAGGTGCCTACGTCGACATCGACACGGCACTGGCAGTCGAAACCCGCTACTTCGTCCACCTCACTCACACGCCGGTGGCGAAGAACATGATCAAGGCGTTCTTCTTCGACCTCGGACACATCAACTCCGGCGGCTCGCGTCCCGATGGCTTCGAACCTCGCCAGGTGAAGAAGCTCGGCGTCCTCGGCGCCGGAATGATGGGTGCCGGCATCGCCTACACCGCAGCGAAGGCCGGCATCGACGTCGTCCTCAAGGACGTCGAGATCGAAGCCGCCGAACGTGGCAAGGCCTATGCGGCCAAGCGTGAGGAATCGGCACTGGCCAAGGGCAAGACGACCGAAGAGAAGAGCAAGGCTGTTCTCGACCGGATCACCCCGAGCGCCTCGGTTGAGGACTTCGCCGGAGTCGACTTCGTCATCGAGGCGGTCTTCGAGTCCGTGCCCGTCAAGCAGCAGGTCTTCAGTGAGATCCAGGACATCGTCGAGTCCGACGCAGTCCTTGGTTCCAACACCTCGACCCTGCCGATCACGGAACTGGCCACCGGTGTGAAGCGCGATTCCGACTTCATCGGCGTCCACTTCTTCTCACCCGCTGACAAGATGCCCCTGGTCGAAATCATCCGTGGTGAGAACACTTCAGATGAGACCCTGGCGCGCACCTTCGACCTCGTGCAGCAGATCAAGAAGACCCCGATCGTCGTCACCGACTCCCGCGGATTCTTCACCTCCCGTGTGATCGGAACCTTCATCGCCGAGGCTGTCGCCGCCGTCGGTGAAGGAGTGGAGCCGGCAACGGTGGAGCAGGCAGCACTGCAGGCCGGTTACCCGACCGGCGCTCTGCAGCTGCTCGATGAACTGACGCTGACGCTGTCGCAGAACATCCGAAAGGAAACCGAGGATGCAATCACAGCCGCAGGCGGAACGCCAGAAGGCCACCCCTCAGACGGCGTCTTCGACTGGATGATCGAGCAGGGGCGCACCGGACGCAAGGACGGACGCGGCTTCTACGACTACGACGAGAACGGCAAGCGCGCCAAGCTGTGGCCCGGTGTGCGTGAACACTTCAACTCCGGTTCGGCGACGCAGCCTTTCGAGGACCTGCAGGAGCGGATGCTCTTCGCCGAGGCGATCGAGACGATCAAATGCCTCGACGAGGGTGTGCTCACCTCGGTTCCGGATGCGAACATCGGTTCGATCTTCGGAATCGGCTTCCCGGCCTGGTCCGGTGGCGTGCTCCAGTACGTCAACCAGTACGAGGGCGGTCTGAACGGATTCGTCGAACGTGCCAAGGAACTCGCCGCGACCTACGGCGATCGCTTTGTGCCACCTGCCTCACTCGTTGAGCGTGCTGCAGCGAACAACACGTACGAATAGGACTGTCACCGGGTCACTCCGCTGACACAGTCACGGCACTGGGCCGGGTCGGAATCAACCGGCCCGGCCCAGTGCCGTTGAACCTTATAGGAATAGCAGTCGCTGTCATCGTGTTCTGTTTGTGGCAGGCCGGTGACGGCCACGCCTAAGACATGTCGTCCCTTCGAAAGGTCCTCACACATGCGTGCAGCAGTCTATGACCAGTACACCGATGACTTCAGCGACATCACGGTTCGCGACGTCGACGACCCGAAGGTTCCGCCGGCATCCGTGCTCATCGAGGTCCGCGCCGCCGGAGTCAATCCGGTCGACTGGAAACTCGTCGGCGGACACCTCGACCCGGTCATGCCGACCCAGTTCCCCGTCACCCCAGGCTGGGACGTTGCGGGCGTCGTCATCGGACTCGGCGCAGATGTCCCCGAGTTCCAGATCGGCGATGAGGTCATCGCCTACGCCCGCAAGGACGTCCTCGGTGCCGGCACCTTCGCCGAGAAGGTGGCTGTGCCTGTTCATTCGGTGACCGCGAAGCCGGCCTCCCTGAGCTGGGAACAGGCGGGCGGACTGCCGTTGGCTGGTGGCACCGCCCTGCGCACCCTCGAAGCGTTGGGTGACATCAACGGCAAGACCGTTCTCGTCCACGGAGCCTCCGGGGGAGTAGGCAGCTTCGCCGTGCAGATCGCAAAGTCCTTCGGCGCCCGAGTCATCGGCACCGCTTCGGAGGCCAACCATGACTATCTGCGCACCCTCGGCGCCGAACCGGTCACCTACGGGGACGGACTGAGTGATCGCGTCCTCGAGCTCGCAGGCGGCCCGATCGACGGGGCCGTCGACTTCGTCGGAGAAATGCTCGAGACCACCCTCGCGGTGCTGAGGGACGGCGGGGCACATGCCTCCGTCGCAGATCCCTCGGTGGCCGAACACGGCGGACGCTACATCTGGGTCCGCCCCTACGGTTCGCAGACCGCACGCGTGGCCGAGCTCGTCGAGTCCGGCGAACTGAGCGTCGAGGTTGCCCAGACCTTCAGCCTCGATCAGGTGCCCGAAGCATTCCGCACCAGCGCGGAAGGACACACGCGAGGAAAGCTCGTCATCGTCCCCTGAGCGGCGTCAGGCGATACCCAGTGCTGCCCGAGCGGCGGCCCGCAATTCGACCCCGACCACCTCGGCGCTTGAGCGTCGGGCTTGGTACGGGGTCGAATTGATCATGCCGAAGACCGCATGCACACGCACGGTCGCCGCATCGAGCGACCATCCCGGATTGGCCCGCGCTACGACCTCAGACCACTGGCTGACATAGCTTCTCTGCAGGCGACGAACGGTGCGCCGTGAGGTCTCGGGCAGTGCAGCCAGGTCCCGATCCTGAATCCGAATGAGTTCGGGCTCGCGCATCGCGAAGGCGACATGGAAGTCGATGAGCTCGATGAGCGCCGAGGTGGACGAGCCGTTGTCATGGCCCGTGATGATCGCGTCCCCACCCGAGTTCAGATATTCGGAGATACCGACGAGGAGCTCCTCGAGGACCGCTTCCTTCGAATCGAAATGGCGATAGACCGCCGGTGCAGAGATCCCCGCACCCTTGCCCAGGTCATCGAGACGGACTCCATGGAAGCCATGTTGGGCGTAGAGATTCTTCGCCACCGACAGCAGCTGTTCACGTCGCGCTGCCTTCGCTGCGGCCCGGGAAGTCCCTGCCACTGGCGCTGACCCGTCTGCGAGCGGCGCTGACCCGTCTGCCACTGGCGGCAGCACCGACTTCGGCACCATATCCGTCACCCCCTTTTTCTTCTGCGAACTCCGCGCGAGGCCGTCGGCACGGCATTCGATCGTGCGCATTGTCACAACGGCTTTTGAGCAGTATCATAGCATTCAGTTAACAAACATTAACTGAAACGGGGAGTGAAATGAGAGCAGTGGGAACTGCGGTCAGTCCGGCAACGGGGCAGGCGAACGCCGATGCCCACGCCGAACTCATCGCTGAACTCCGGGAACGCATCCGGGTCACGGCCCTGGGTGGACCCGAGAAATCCAGGCAACGCCATATCGATCGAGGCAAGCTGCTTCCGCGTGAGCGCGTCGAAGGCCTCCTCGACCCGGGCACAGCGTTCCTCGAACTTTCGCCTCTGGCCGCCAACGGCATGTACGACGATGCCAGCCCCGGAGCAGGGATCATCACGGGCATCGGCCGCGTCAACGGGCGCGAATGCGTCATCGTGGCCAATGACGCCACGGCCAAGGGCGGAACCTATTATCCGGTCACGGTGAAGAAGCATCTGCGCGCCCAGGAAGTCGCGAAAGAGAACAGCCTTCCCTGCATCTACCTCGTCGACTCCGGCGGAGCCAACCTCCCCAACCAGGACGACGTATTCCCCGACCGGGAGCACTTCGGTCGCATCTTCTACAACCAGGCCACACTCTCCGCCGCAGGCATCCCGCAGCTGGCGGCCGTGCTCGGCTCCTGCACTGCCGGCGGTGCCTATGTGCCGGCAATGGCCGATGAGTCGATCATCGTGAGTGAACAGGGCACCATCTTCCTCGGTGGCCCACCCCTGGTGAAGGCCGCAACGGGTGAGGAAGTCTCGGCCGAGGACCTCGGCGGAGGAGCACTCCACTCGCGCGTCTCCGGCGTCACCGACCACCTCGCTGCCAATGACTCCCACGCCCTGGAGATCATGCGCGATATCGTCTCCACGCTGGGACCGAAGTCGGCGGTCAACTGGGACGTCATCGAGCCCCGGGAACCCAAGCATGCTGCCGAGGAAATGACCTCGGTGGTGCCCGTCGACTCGAGAACTCCCTACGATGTCCACGAAGTCATCGCCCGCCTCGTCGATGGCTCCGAATTCCACGAATTCAAGGCCGAGTACGGCACCAGCCTCATCACCGGTTTCGCCCACCTCGACGGACACCCGGTGGGCATCGTGGCAAACAACGGTATTCTCTTCGGCGAATCCGCTCAGAAGGGGGCGCACTTCATCGAACTCTGCGACCAGCGCAGCGTGCCACTGATCTTCCTGCAGAATATCTCCGGCTTCATGGTTGGTCGCGACTACGAAGCCGGCGGCATCGCCAAACACGGGGCGAAGATGGTCAACGCCGTCGCCACGGCCCGCGTGCCCAAGTTCACCGTCGTCATCGGCGGCTCCTTCGGCGCCGGAAACTACTCGATGTGCGGCCGTGCCTACAGCCCACGCTTCCTGTGGATGTGGCCCAATGCGCGCATCTCCGTCATGGGCGGCGAACAGGCCGCCAGCGTTCTCTCGACGGTCAAGCGCGATCAGATCGAAGGCCGTGGCGAGACCTGGAGTGCCGAGGAAGAGGACACGTTCAAGCAGCCCGTCCGCGATCAGTACGAAGCCCAGGGCAATCCGTACTACTCGACGGCCCGGCTCTGGGACGATGGAATCATCGAACCCGCCGACACTCGTCAGGTGCTGTCCCTGGCACTCGAACTCGCCCGTTTCGGACCCATGGAACGCCCGCTGAATGCCAGCGGCTACGGCGTTTTCAGAATGTGAGCTCATCCATGTTCAATACCGTACTCATCGCCAACCGCGGCGAAATCGCACTGCGCGTCATCCGCACCTGCCGCCGACTGGGCATCAGAACAGTCGCTGTCTACTCCGACGCCGACGCCCATGCCGCCCACGTCAAGGCCGCCGACACCGCCGTGCACCTGGGACCGGCACAGGCCTCCGAGTCCTACCTGCGCATCGACAAGGTCATCGCCGCAGCGAACGCCACCGGCGCTGAAGCGATCCACCCCGGCTACGGGTTCCTGTCCGAGAACGCCGAGTTCTCCGCCGCCTGCGAGAATGCCGGAATCGTCTTCCTCGGCCCCGGAGCCGAAGCCATCCGCATCATGGGTGACAAGATCACGGCTAAAAATGCCGTGTCTCAGCGTGGAGTCCCGCTGGTGCCCGGCACCAAGGACGCTGCCATGTCCAACGATTCACTTGTCACAGCGGCCGCCGACATCGGCTTCCCCGTGCTCATCAAGCCCTCCGCCGGTGGTGGCGGCAAGGGCATGCACGCGGTCTTCGAACCCTCCGAGCTGCCTGCGGCTCTGGACACCGCGCGCCGTGAAGCCGCGAGCTCCTTCGGAGACGACACGCTGTTCCTCGAACGCCTCGTCGCGACCCCGCGTCACATCGAGGTTCAGGTCATGGCCGATGCGCACGGCAACGTCATCCACCTCGGTGAACGTGAGTGCTCGCTGCAGCGACGCCATCAGAAGGTCATCGAAGAAGCGCCCTCGGCACTGCTGGATGAGGCGACCCGTGCGCGGATCGGCCAGGCGGCCTGCGAGACCGCGAAGTCCGTGGGCTACCGGGGGGCCGGCACCGTCGAATTCATCGTCGGCGCCGACCGCCCCGATGAGTTCTTCTTCATGGAGATGAACACCCGTCTGCAGGTCGAGCACCCGGTCACCGAGGAGGTCACCGGCGTTGATCTCGTCGAACTCCAGCTGCGTGTCGGTGCCGGCGAAGAACTGTCGCTGGCCCAGGACGACGTCACGATGACCGGGCATGCGATCGAGGCGCGTATCTATGCGGAGGACCCTTCCCGCGGATTCCTGCCCACCGGTGGCCGTGCGCTCGATGTCGTCTTCCCCGAGGGTGAGGGCATCCGCGTCGATGCCGGGCTCGAAGCCGGGCAGACGATCGCCTCGGACTACGACCCGATGATCGCCAAACTCATCGTCCACGCCCCGGACCGCGGCGCCGCGATCGCCCGTCTCGATGCCGCGCTTGCCGCCTCGGCGGTGCCCGGGATCGTGACGAACATTGATTTCCTGCGCACGCTCATCACCCTTGACGAGGTGGTTTCGGGTAACCTCGACACCTCGCTCATCGACCGCCTCGACGAGGACCAGCTAGCACACACCGCGAGCGAAATCGACCGGCAGATCGCAGCCGCAGCAGTGCTCGTCACGGCGGGCCGTGCAGGTACCGACCTCACCGGAGCGATCACGAAGCCTGACCTGTCGGGCACTGTCGGAAACCCAGCGACAGCAGGAAACCCGGCACCAGCCTCGGCGTGGGGGAGACCTACTGCCTGGCGAACCTCACGTCCGGATTTCCGTCCTGTCGTGGAGCTGAACTTCGGGGGCGATGTCTTCAAGGTCGAAGCAGTCGCCGATGATGTCACTGTCGATGACAGCGGCCTGTGGCATGTTCGCGTCGCCGATACCCAGTACACGGCCCGCGTGTTCTCCGATGCTCGGGACCGCAGCATCTGGGTCAGCAGCGACCGCGGCGTCTACGCGTTCACCCGCACCCAGTCCGACACGTCCCTGACCCCGGGTCTCGACGGCGCCGAGGTGCTTGCCCCGATGCCCGGATCTGTCGTCGAAGTCAAGGTCGAGTCCGGAGACCACGTCGAACAGGGCGATCCGATCGTCGTCGTCGAGGCGATGAAGATGGAGCACGTGCTCACCGCACCGGCGACCGGAAGCGTCACCGTCACCGCGGTCCAAGGCGCCCAGGTCGGACTCGACGAGGTGCTCGCCACCGTCGTCGACGAAGCCGCAGCAGAAGCCGCCGACGCAAGCGACGATGCAGCCGCCGCACCAGCAGCCAACTGATCACAACAAACTCATTGACCACAAGAAATCCACTGACCACGCATTGAGCGGGGAGGAAATCATGACAGCTTTCGTTCCGGGCATGCTGCCCGAAGAATACGAGGACCTGCGCCAGGGCGTCGCGAAGTTCGCCGACGAAGAGGTCGCACCGGTCTCCGCCGAACTCGACGCCAAGCACGAGTTCCCCTACGACCTGGTAGCGAAGATGGGCGAGATGGGCCTCTTCGGCCTGCCCTTCGACGAAGAGTACGGCGGCATGGGCGGGGACTATTTCGCCCTGTGCCTGGCCATCGAGGAGATCGGCCGCGTCAACCAGTCGCTGGCCATCACTTTGGAGGCCGGCGTCTCTTTGGGTGCCATGCCGATCTACCGCTTCGGCACCGAAGAGCAGAAGCGCGAATGGCTGCCCAAACTCACCGACGCCTCCGGGCTGGGTGCCTTCGGCCTGACCGAACCCGAAGCTGGCTCGGACGCCGGCGGCACGCGGACCAAGGCCACACTGGAGGGCGGGACTTGGACGATCAACGGCAGCAAGTGCTTCATCACGAACTCCGGAACCGACATCACCCGCCTGGTCACCGCCACCGCCGTGACCGGAACCCGAACGTCGAAGTCGGGCCGCGAAGTGCCTGAGATCTCGACGATCATGATCCCCACCGGCACCCCTGGCTTCACCGCCGAACCGGCCTATGACAAGGTCGGCTGGAACTCCTCGGACACGCACCCGCTGACCTTCGACAACGTGCAGGTGCCCGAAGAGAACCTGCTGGGCGAACGCGGACGCGGCTACGCGAACTTCCTGCGCATCCTCGACGAGGGACGCATCGCCGTCGGTGCCTTGTCCGTCGGTGCCGCGCAGGGCTGCGTGGACGAATCCGTGAAGTACGCCAAGGAGCGTCAGGCCTTCGGTCAGCCGATCTCCGACTTCCAGGGCATCTCCTTCAAGATCGCCCGCATGGAGGCCCGCGTGGTCGCCGCCCGCTCGGCTTACTACCTGGCCGCATCACGCATGCTCGCCGGGCTGCCGTTCAAGAAGGAAGCCGCGATCGCGAAGATGGTCGCCGGTGAGGCCGCAATGGACAACGCCCGCGACGCCACACAGATCCACGGCGGCTACGGCTTCATGAACGAATACCTCGTCGCCCGCCACTACCGCGACTCGAAGATCCTCGAGGTCGGGGAGGGCACCACCGAGGTCCAGCTCATGCTCATCGCCCGCGAACTCGGGATCTGAGCTCACCGAGACCAGCACACCGCCCGCCGAGGTGGTTCCACGCTTCCGTACGGAAGTGCAGGGCCACCTCGGCGGGCGGTGCTGTCATCTGCTGGGAACAGGCTCAGTTAGTGTGGAACACAGAATCAGTCGAGGACAGAGAGGATGTACGTGGACTACAGCGTCGTGGCGTCGGTCCTGGGCGCGAGCTGGATCGTCATCGAATACGTGGTGAAGATCATCGCCGTCGGCGTCGTCCCCGAGGACCGCAGGCCCTCCTCGTCCTCGGCCTGGCTGCTGCTCATCCTGTTCGTCCCCATCGTCGGGATCCCGCTGTTCCTCATGCTCGGCAGCCCCTACATCAATCGGCGTCGGGCACGCATTCAGGCGCAGGCCGATGAGCTCATGCACGAGGGTGCCGACGACCTGCCCGACGTGCCCCCGTCGCTGCAGACTGCCCCCGGGTTCGTGTCGATCGCTCAGCTGGGGCGCAGGCTCACGGCTCTGCCGATGGTCACCGGCGACAGCCACGGTGTCACCAGCGACTACGAGGCCAGCATCAAGCGGATGTCAGAACTCGTCGATGAGGCGCGCGAATACGTGCACGTCGAGATCTACATCATGGCCTGGGATTCGACGACCGACGTCTTCTTCCGCGCACTCGAACGTGCCGCTGACCGGGGTGTGAAGGTCAGGGTCCTCTTCGACCACATCGGCTCGCGGAAGTATCCGGGATTCCACCGCCTCGGCAAGCGTCTGACCAAGGGCGGAATCGACTGGCACCTCATGCTGCCCTTCATCCCTTGGCGTGGGAAGGCCCGGCGCATTGACCTGCGCAACCACCGCAAGCTCCTCGTCGTCGACGGGAAGAAGGCGATGATGGGGTCCCAGAACATGATCGACTCCTCGTACCTGAAGAAGTCGAACGTGAAGATCGGCCGGGCCTGGCACGACATCATGGTCGAACTCTCCGGGCCCATCGTCGCCGCCGTCGAGGCCGTGTTCGCCACCGACTGGTACACCGAATGCGATGAGGCCTTGGGGATCAGGACCTATGATCGTGATGCCTACCTACCGGACGTGGGTGGGCAGACGAGCGCCATGCAGCTCGTTCCCTCGGGCCCGGGCTTCACCACCGAACCCAACCTCAAAGTCTTCACCTCGCTGATATACCTGGCGCAGAAGCGTCTGGCGATCGTCAGCCCGTACTTCGTGCCCGACGAGTCCCTGTTGGCCGCCGTCGTCACCGCCGCCGAGCGCGGCGTCGACGTCGAACTCTACGTCAGCGAACAGGCCGACCAGTTCATGGTCGACTTCGCCCAGGCCTCGTACTACCGGTCGCTGCTGGAAGTCGGAGTGCGGATCTTCCGCTACCCGAAGCCGCAGGTCCTGCACACCAAGTGCCTCATCGTCGACGATGAGTACGCGGTGATGGGCTCGTCGAACCTGGACATGCGCTCATTCGGCCTCAACTACGAGATCAGCTTGCTCACGACAGGCGGTGACCTCGTCCACGACATCGCCGAGGTGGTCGCCGAGTACCAGGCCGAGAGCAGTGAGCTCTCCCTCGACGAATGGGAGCAGCGACCCTACATCCGCCGCTACCTGGAGTCAGTCATGCGCCTGACTTCGTCACTGCAGTGAGTCGAGTTCGCTGAGGCGAGTTGGCTCGGTGTCCCGCGGGGCGCCTCAGGCGGAGCCGGTGGCGTCGGGTCCCAGTGAATCCCGCTGATCGAGGGGGACGTCGAGGAGGTCATGGACTCCGTTGACGATCTCGTTGGGGCGGAAGGGGAAATGGCGCACATCCTCGGCGGTGGAGATGCCTGAGAGAACGAGCACCGTGTGCATGCCTGCCTCCATTCCCGCAATGATGTCGGTGTCCATTCGGTCGCCGATCATTGCGGTGCTCACCGAGTGCGCGCCGATCTGATTGAGTGCGGAGCGGAACATCATCGGGTTCGGCTTGCCCACGACATAGGGGTCACGGTTCGTGGCCTTCGTGATGAGGGCGGCGATGGCGCCGGTGGCAGGGAGGATACCTTCAGGGCTGGGGCCGGTGGCGTCGGGGTTGGTCACGATGAAGCGCGAACCGCCCTGGATGAGGCGGATCGCCTTGGTGATCGCCTCGAAGGAGTAGGAATGGGTTTCGCCGACGACGACGAAGTCCGGATCCTTCTCGGTCATGATGAACCCCGCCTCGTGGATGGCGGTGGTCAGTCCCGCCTCACCGACGACATAGGCGGTGCCGTGCTCGACCTGGTTCGACAGGAAGTCTGCGGTGGCCATCGCCGAGGTCCAGATCTTCGACTCGGGAACGTCGAGGCCGTTCGAGCGGAGCCGAGCAGAGAGGTCTCGGGCGGTGTAGATCGAATTGTTCGTCAGCACCAGGTAGGGAATGTCGGCCTGACGCCACTGCGCGAGGAGCTCGGCCGCGCCGGGCAGGGGATTGTTCTCCTTGACCAGGACACCGTCCATGTCGGTCAACCAGCATTCGATCGAGTCGCGGTCCATGTCTCTCCTGAAGATAGTCGGCGAGCCCTTACGGCTGTCTCCTAGCCTAGTCGGGTTTGAGCGAAAACCCTTGACAGCTCATCACAGCGGCGTATTGTAGTAATCCCTTAATTAAGGAAGTGCTGAAATGAACTTGAATGCTCTGTTCGGTGCTCTGGCCGATCCGACCAGGCGGGCGATGGTCGATCGTCTGCGCGACGGTGACCTCAGCGCCGGAGACCTCGCCGAACCGCTGCCGATCAGCCGATCGGCGGTCTCACAGCATCTCAAGGTGCTCGAGGACGCGGGGCTGATTACCCGGGTCAAGAGCGCACAGCGACGAATCGTGCATCTCAACACTGGGCCGCTGTCGGCCGCAAACGAGTGGCTGATGGCAGCACACGAGGACTGGCAGCAGCGATTCGACAACCTCGACCAGGTATTGGCCGAGGAGAAATGATCGACTCAAGGAGGAGAATCATCATGAACCACAACAGCACAGCCGCCGACACCGCGCAGCCGACGACGGAGGAGCCCGGCTTCACCATCGTGAGAGACTTCGCCGCACCACGAGACCGTGTCTGGGAAGCCTGGACCAATCCCGATGTCATTGCCCGCTGGTTCCATCCGGAAACATTGGTCACGCCACGAGAGTCCGTCAGCGTCGACCTGCGCGTCGGCGGTCTCTACACCTACACCATGCGCATCGAGGAGACAGGACAGGAATTCCCCACCGCGGGCAAATACCTGGTAATCGACGCGCCTCACCGGCTCGACTTCACCTGGGGAAGTCCCGACGATGTCGACGACGCTCCGCAGGTCAGCGTCGTGTTCGAGGAGATCGATGCGAACACCACCCGGATGACGTTCGCTCTGACCGGCATTCCCAACGACTCCGGCTCCGACGCCAGCGCCTACGACGGCTGGAACTCCGCCTTCAACGTCTTCGAGGCCGAGATCGCCAACTGAGATCGCCAACCGTGCTGCTCGGGTGAAATCGGCAGCTAAGCCGGCCGCAGGCAGTCAGGATCCCACGCAGGGACCCTGACTGCCTGCCGTCGGGCGGCAGACGATAAGCTCGCATCACGACAAGTGGTCAGAGACACACGTGACACAGAGGAGTGACGCATGAGTGAGCAGAAGGTCATCGAACAACGAGGTCTGTGGCTGGACGAGATGGAAGTCGGCGCGATCTACAAGCATGCACCGGGCCGGACCATCACCGAGGCGGACAACACCTGGTTCACCGCCGTGACCATGAATACGCAGGCCCTTCACCTCGACGCGGCGTTCGCCGCGACCGAGCCCTTCGGCCAGCGCCTCGTCAACTCGATGTTCACGCTCTCCACCCTCATCGGCCTCTCTGTCACGCAGCTGACGCAGGGCACCATCGTCGGCAATCTCGGCTTCTCCGAAGTCAGCTTCCCGGCCCCGCTCTTCCACGGCGACACCCTGTATGCGGAGACGACGATCCTCGACAAACGCGCGTCGAAGTCCCGTCCCGGCCAGGGCATCGTGACTTTGGAACACCGTGGCTACAACCAGGACGGAACGCTCGTGGCCAAGGCCGTGCGCCAGACCATGATGTTCGACTCCAGCCACGCAGACACAGCGCCCGAGACAGGAAAGTGAGCACCACGATGACATTGGAATTCAAACCGGCCTGGCTCTTCGTCCCCGGTGACCGCCCCGACCGCTACACAAAGGCCGCCGAACGCTCCGACATCGTCATCCTCGATCTCGAGGACGCCGTCAACGACGGTGACAAAGCCGTTGCCCGCGAGTCGATCATCGACTACCCCTTGGACCCCACCCGTACGGTGGTGCGCATCAATGCTCGAGATTCGGACCACCTCGGCGAGGATCTGGCGATGCTGGCGAAGACCGCCTACACGGCCGTCATGCTGCCGAAGGCCGAGCACGCCTCCGACCTCACGGTCCTCGCCGACTACCAGGTCATCGCCCTGATCGAGACGGCACTGGGTGCCGTCAACGTCGCCGAGATCGCCGCCGCTGCCAACGCCTACGCACTGATGTGGGGATCCGAAGACCTCATCGCCGACCTCGGCGGGGGATCCTCGCGCACCGCTGATGGCAGCTACCGCGACGTGGCCAAACACGTGCGCAACTCGACCCTCTTGGCCGCCCGCGCCCACGGCAAGTTCGCCCTCGACTCGATCTGGGCCGACATCCCGAACCTCGAGGGCCTGGCTGAGGAGGCCGAGGACGCCGTCCAGTCCGGTTTCAGCGGCAAGGTCTCCATCCACCCCAACCACGTCCCCGTCGTCCGCGATGCCTTCCGCCCCAGCGAAGAGCAGCTGACCTGGGCGAAGGCCGTGCTCGAACTCGCGAAGTCCGAGAAGGGTGCGTTTGCCTACGAGGGCAAGATGATCGACGCACCGCTGCTCAAGCACGCCGAGCTCATCGTCGCCCGCGACGTCTGATTGAGCTGACAGCGTCATGCCCATGAACGATGCCGATGCCCACGTCGCCGCCCAGATCCGCGCCGTCCTCGCCGCCGCTGAAGCAGGCGGGGGAGTGGCCCCGATCGTCGAAGCCGGCGATCCGATCCTGCGGCAGACCACCCGTCCCTTCGACGGGCAGGTCGACGACGCGGAACTGGCCCAACTCGCCGAGGTGATGCGGGCAACCATGCTCGCCGCACCTGGCGTGGGGTTGGCCGGGCCGCAGGTGGGCATCGGTCTGTCGATGTTCGTCGCAGAGGATCCCGGCAGCCTCGACCCGGAGACCGCCGAGGTGCGACAGCGGTCCCCGATGCCCCTGCGCGTCGTCCTCAACGCCGAATACACCCCCGCCACCTCGGAGAACGTCGCCTTCTTCGAAGGCTGCCTGTCGATCCCCGGCTACCAGGCGGTCGTCGCCCGGCCGCGCTCGATTGAGCTCACCGGCGTTGATCTCAACGGCACGCCCATCGCCGAGGTGGTCGCCGGATGGTCGGCACGCATCGTCGCCCACGAGACCGATCACCTCGACGGCATCATGTACCTCGACAAAGCAGAGATGCGATCCCTGTCGACGAACACCTCGGTGGCAAAATTCTGGAACCAACCCTCGACCCAGCAGGCGGCCAGCGAGCTCGGATTCACTCTGCCCAGTTCGATGCTCCTCTGAGACCGGAGAACTCGCCTTCCGGGGCGATTCCCATGATCGGCACAAGCAGCCATGTTTCGATTGACGCATGCATCTTCCCGATATCTCGCCTCGTCATCGCAGTCTTGTCCGTACCATCGCCGTTGCCGGAACCAGTGCCCTCGCTCTGGTGCGCAGCCGTGACTTCGCGCCTGAACACGATCGTGCGGCACGCTTGGGCAATGCGGTTGCCAATGCGGGGCTGACCTGGATCGTTGGAACGAAGGCCTTCGCGGGACCGCTCGACGGTGAGTTCGACTTGGGTGCAGTGTGGGGGCCTGGCGAGGAGGACGAAGGACAAGCCGTCCGGTACTCGACGGTGGACCCGAGGGAGCAGGCGGAGAAGGCTCAGTCCTTTCGCAATCTCACCACCGCGTTTGCCTCCGGTGCCTTCAGCTGGGCACTGTGGCACCCGACCCAGAACTTCGCCGATACGATTGACGCCAAATTTCCTACCGGTTTCGGGCGAGGACTGGGCGCAGCGGCCAGCGGCACGTTCGTCGCCGCTTGTGCGGCCCTCCTCGACAAGTTCGAGGAGCACGACCAGATCGAGGACCTGGAGTACGCTCCGGTCGAGATCGAACTGCCGGAGCATATCCGCGGAGCAGTCAATCAGCTGCTCGCACAGCCGCATCCGGTCTCTGCCGAAGCCGCCGATACGGCGCGAGCACAGTTCAAATCCGCACGATTCTTCGTGTGGGTGACCTATTCGCGCACACAGCATCCGGGCGATGAACCCATCACCCTGGATGCGCGGCAGCTCGCCGAACTGCTGCGCGACGAGGATGTCTCGAACATCGACGTCTACCCAGAGGCGTCGTCCGCACTGATCGTCCCGGCACAGCAGACTTACCCCGTCGTCGGCACCCAGGACGCAGATGCGTCGGCGCGACTGGAGCTCACGCTCGACATCGTCGATGGTCGTCTCAGCAGTCTCAATCTCTTCGGCACCGATGCCGACTCACCGCCCCGGACGTCCGCCGAACTGTCGACTGCGGCGAAGTCAGGGACGCTGCATCCGCTCGGTCTCGGCGGTGACGGGGTCGGCTATTCGAGCAGTTTCGAGGTCGAGGATGAGGAATTCGACGACGGGCCACTGACTCTCGCCCAGTGGCCTGAGCCCAATCAGCTGACCTTCGTCGCTGACCGCACCAACTGCCACCACGAGCACCAGCAGCAGGCACCGGGTGCGGAAGCGGGAATAACTGGCACACATCATGGTTGTACGGAATATGAGTGAACTTCGTACCCTGACTCTGGGCGCCGGATGCTTCTGGTGCCTCGACGCCGTCTACCAGCGGACCACTGGAGTCACCTCGGTGATCTCCGGATACACCGGAGGCCATACGCCGAACCCGCACTACCGCGAAGTATGTTCCGGCACGTCTGGCCACGCCGAGGCGCTTCAGGTCACGTTCGATCCCGAGATCGTGCCCGAAAGCGTGATCCTGGGCCTCTTCTTCACCGGGCACGACCCCACGAGCCTCAACGCTCAGGGCTATGACGTCGGCACCCAGTACCGGTCGGCCATGTTCTACGCCGACGAGGAGGAGAAGGCGCGCTTCGAAGCCGCCATCGCCGAGGCACAGGGACTCTTCGAGGCTCCGATCGTCACGACCCTTGAGCCTTTGGGTGTCTTCCACACCGCCGAGGCTGTCCACCAGGACTTCTACACCGAGAACCGCAACAACGGGTACTGCCGTGTCATCATTGATCCGAAGCTGTCCCATGCACGGGAGGCGTTTGCGGAATGGGTGAGCTGAATGTCGAAGAAGGCGGGCAAGAAGAGGCGTCAGAAAGACGTCGGCGCCTGTGATGTGACGAGGGATCGCGTGCGCGCGCACTTCCTCGACGGCCAGACCGGCCCCTGGGCGAGGAAGCTGGGCGCAGAGCCGTCGGCGACGGACTCTGCGCCATCGACCGACGCTGAGGCTTCGGCATCCTCTTCATCAGAGACAGCGGCGTCGGCGGCGTCCCGTCCGGTGGGCCCGGACTATTCTGTGCCGAGTTCGATCGACATCGTCGCTGACCCCGTTCTGCACGCGATCTCCACTCGTCGGTCCATCTCGAAGCTCGGTCCGGAGACTCCCAACGACGCCGATCTGCGAGAACTCATCCATGCAGTCTCCTCGGTCGCCGACCACAAAGGGCTCAAGCCCTGGCGGTTCATCATCATCCGCGGACACGATCGGAACCGCCTCGGCGAGGCCCTCGACGAAGCAGGAAACGTCCAGCGCAAGACCGGTGAGATCAACGAGAAGCCGCTGCGGGCAGAACTCCTCTTGGCCCTCGTCGCCTCCCCACAGGACAACCCGAAGGTCCCCGAATGGGAACAGCACGCCACGGCCGCCGGGGCAGGTCACCTGCTCGAGCTTGCCCTGTGGCAGGCCGGCTGGGGCGTCATGTGGCGCAGCGGAAACCTCACCAACGAACCTGCCGTGCGCAGACTCCACCGACTGAAAGAGAGCGAACTGCTCATGGGCTGGCTCTACATCGGTGCGGTCCCCGAACGCTACCGATTGCGTCTGCCCAACAGCACTCGGCCGCTGCCGGACCCCGAGCAGTTCCTCGATACCCTGTGACAGACAACGATGACGCGCAGTTAGAACCGACTGCTTCCTCACGCAGACTCCCGAAGGAGATCTACGTCCTCGTCGCCGCGGCCTTCATCGTGGCGTTGGGCTACGGCATCATCGCCCCTGTGCTTCCGCAGTTCGCCGCGAGCTTCAACTTCGGAGTCACCGCCGCCACGATCGTCGTCTCCTCCTTCGCCTTCTTCCGGTTCGTCTTCTCACCCTCCTCCGGTCGCCTCGTCGACGCCTTCGGAGAACGCCGCATCTACATCTCCGGCCTCCTCATCGTCGCCGCCTCCACCGCGGCCGTCGCCTTCGCACAGAGCTACTGGCAGCTGCTGATCTTCCGCGGTCTGGGCGGCATCGGGTCGACGATGTTCACCGTCTCAGCGATGGCCCTGATCATCCGGCTGGCCCCGATCGACGCCCGTGCCAAGGCCTCGAGCACCTATGCCACGGCCTTTCTTGTCGGCAATATCGCCGGCCCCGTCCTCGGCGGAGCGATGGCCGGATGGGGCATGCGTGTCCCGTTCATCATCTATGCCGTCGGGCTCCTCATTGCGGCCATCGTCGTCCGTATTTTCCTCGCCTCCACTGCAGAGGCCGGGTCCTCGACGAAACTGGGGCGCGCTCGCCTCGGTGCGGCCAAAGGCGACCCTGAGCAGGAGGTCATGACCTTCCGACAGGCGTGGCAGGACTCGGCCTACCGCAGCGCGCTGTTCTCGGCGTTCGTCCAGGGCTGGTCGGCGATGGGCATCCGTGTGGCCATCTACCCGCTCTTCGCCATCCAGGCGCTCAAGGCCGACACAGCCGTGGCCGGGCTGGCGCTGACGATGTTCGCGATCGGCAACGCTTCAGCTGTCACCGTCGTCGGCAGGTATGCGGACACCTACGGGCGCAAGCCCTTCATCCAAGGGGGGCTGCTGGTCCTCGGCGTGACCACCGCGGCGCTGGCCTTCACGGACGCGATCTGGGTGTTCTTCGTCTTCTCCGTCGTCGCCGGCATCGGCTCCGGACTGGCCAACCCCGCCCAGCAGGCGACCGTGGCCGACGTCATCGGGCGTGATCGCAAGGGCGGCCGCGTGCTCTCGAGATACCAGATGGCCCTCGACGGCGGCGCCATCGTCGGTCCCATCATCGCCGGCGCCATCGTCGATCGCTTCGACTACTCGTGGGCATTCCTGCTCACCGGACTCCTTGGTGTCGTAGCCGCCGCCTTCTGGTTCACCGGCCGTGAGACCAAACCCCGCGTGGTGCGCAAAGCTGGGCAGAATGAGCGGATCGAGGGCGATCTGAACTGAGCTCGGCCCGGGAGTATGCACTCAGGGTCCACTCACGTGTTTTGGATAGTGTGAATCACTAGTATTGATGTAGACAACATCATTTCCTTGCAGACGATCTCTGCGCACATGCATCGACAAGAGAGTCACCACGTGAGTTTTCTGACCCGTTTGAGCCTGAGGAATCGTGCGCTCATTGCGCTCATTTCCGTCGTCGCCATCATCTTCGGCATCATCGGGGCGGGAGCTCTCAAACAGGAGCTCTTCCCCTCCCTCGAAAACCCCCAAGCCACGGTCACCTCCTCGTACGAGGGCGCAACCCCGGAGGCCGTCGAACAAGAGGTCACCGACCCCCTGGAAGGTGCGCTGACGGCGCTGCCAGAGGTCGAGGACATGACTTCGACGTCCTCGGCGGGCAGTTCCTCGATCACCGTGAGCACCAAGTACGGCGAGGACTCCGACGACGTCGTCAAGTCCCTCCAACGCGCGGTTTCGCAGGTCCAGGCCACGCTGCCCGAGGGTGTCGAACCCACCGTGAATACGGCCGGAACCGATGACATTCCCGTCCTCGCGCTGTCCGTGACCTCGGACGCCGATGAGGACAAGCTCGCCGCCAACCTCGAGGACATCGCCGAACCCGAGCTGAAGAAGGTCGACGGCGTCTCACAGGTCATGATCGCCGGTGCGAAGACCAAACAGGTCGAGGTCACGATCCGTCGTGACGACCTCGAAGACGAGGGAGCCAACCTCGACGAGATCGCCGGCATCCTCCAGTCCAACGGCATCCCCACCTCGGCGGGCGAGCTGAAGAGCGATGAGGGCACGGCACCGGTCGAGGTCGGAACCCGCATCCGCTCCGTCGATGCCATCAAGGATCTCGTCATCAGCGGCAAGGACGACCCGATCAAGCTCTCCGACGTCGCCGACGTCAAGATCGAGAACCAGCCCGTCGAATCGATTTCGCGCACCAACGGCCAGCCCTCGCTGTCGGTGTCGATCATGAAGGAATCCGACGCCAACACCGTCGACGTCTCCGCTGCCGTGTCCGAGAAGCTGCCCGAACTCGAGAAGTCGATGGGGGACAACACCGAGTTCGTCTCCGCCTTCGATCAGGCACCATTCATCGAACAGTCGATCCACGATCTGCTCGTCGAAGGCGGACTGGGACTGTTCTTCGCGGTCCTCGTCATCCTCGTGTTCCTGCTCTCGGTCCGCGCCACCATCATCACAGCGATCTCGATCCCGCTGTCTCTGCTCATCGCCATGGTCGGTCTGTGGATGGGCGGGGAGACCCTGAACATGCTGACCCTGGGTGCGCTGACGATCTCGGTCGGACGCGTCGTCGACGACTCGATCGTCGTCATCGAAGCCATCCGACGACGGCACGCCTCGGGCGGTGAGAAGTTCGCGAACATCCTTGCCGCCGTCTCCGAAGTCTCCGGCGCCATCACCGCATCGACCCTGACGACCGTTGCCGTGTTCCTGCCGCTGGCCTTCGTCTCCGGCCAGACCGGCGAGATGTTCCGCCCCTTCGCCCTGACCGCGACCATCGCCCTGCTCTCGAGCCTGTTCGTGGCACTGACCATTGTGCCCGTCCTCGCCTACTGGTTCCTGCGGCAACGTGAGGCCAAGGTCAAGCTCACCCGCGCGGAGAAGAAGGAGATCCGGCGCAGCCGCAAGGGGATGCTCTCCGAATGGAGGAGCGAGAGCAAGGCCGCGAAGAAGGCGTCCAAGAAGCAGAATATCCTCACCGCGGGACGCCATGACGAGCCCGGCACCGAGTCCAGGACTGCAGGTGCTGGGTCTGTGGGCACCAGAAGCGATGCCACCACCTCGACACCGCCGCGCTATGACTCCAGTGCGGAGGAGACCGGTGAGGTCGATGAGCTTGCCGGCATGCATTCGCCGGTGACACGGCTGCAGAAGACCTATATGCCGCTCATCTCGTTCTCCACCAAGCACCCGGTCGTGATGATCCTGGTCGCCGTCCTCGTCCTCGGCGGCACCGGAGCGATGATTCCGCAGCTGAAGACCGAACTCTTCGGCGACACCGGCCAGGACAGCCTGCAGATCTCGCAGACCTTCGACCCGGGCACCGACCTCGATGAAGCCTCGAAGCAGGCAGAACCGGTCGAAAAGATCCTCAAGGACAACAGCGACGTCGAGTCCTATCAGCTCTCCGTGGGCGGAACCACATTCGGATTCACGAACGATTCGTCGATCACAGGCACCTACATCGTCACCTCGAAGTCGGGGATCTCGGCGCAGTCGATCTCCGACGAGCTGCAGAAGGACTTCGACGGGCTCAAGGACGTCGGCCAGGTCGAGGTGCAGAGCCAGAGTTCGATGCCCGGTGCCCAGACCATCGACGTGACGCTGTCGGGATCCGACACCAAAGAACTCGACGACGCTACGAAGGCCGTCACGGACAAGCTCGAGGGCGTCTCCGGCACCCAGTCGGTGACCAGTGACATCGAAGCGGTCCAGCCCGTCATCGAGGTCAAGGTCGATCACAAGAAGGCCGCGGAGGAGAACCTGACGGAAGCAACCATCGGCCAATACGTCCAGCGGGCTATGCACGGTCAGAACATCGGTGAGGTCGTCATCGACAACGTGTCGCATTCGGTGCTCCTCTTCGACCGCAACGCCGACACGGTCGACGAACTGCGCGACCTCAAGATCCCCGGCAAGCCGAAGGAGATCGCTCCAGCCGGTGCCGCTGCTGGTGGTGCAGACGGCGGAGCTGGTGCTGCAGGAGGAGCCGGAGGTGACGCCGGCGCGGCCGGTGACCCCGGGGCCATGGCTGGCGCTCCAGCGCCGACGTCTGAGCCCCGGTTCATCGATCTCAGTGACGTCGCCGAGGTGAAAGAGGTCAAGACCGCACCGACGATCCGGCACACCGATTCTCAGCGTTCGACCACGGTGTCGGTGACCCCCGCCGGTGACGACTTGGGAACCGTGTCCGCGGATGTGCAGTCAGCACTGGACGAGGTCGACGTTCCCGACTCGGTGAGCGTCGACACCGGTGGTGCCACGCAGGAGCAGAACGACGCGTTCTCCCAGCTGGGCTTGGCCATGCTGGCCGCGATCCTCATCGTGTTCGTCATCATGGTCGCCACGTTCAAGTCGCTGCTGCAGCCATTGATCCTGCTGGTCTCGATCCCGTTCGCAGCCACCGGATCCATCGGGCTGTCGCTGCTGACCGACACTCCGCTGGGCCTGACGTCGATGATCGGTCTGCTCATGCTCATCGGCATCGTTGTCACCAACGCGATCGTGCTCATCGACCTGATCAACCGTTTCAGAACTCGAGGCGTCGATCTGCGCGCGGCGATCGTCCATGGCGCCAGGCTGCGTTATCGTCCGATCCTCATGACCGCGGCAGCGACGATCTTCGCGCTCGTGCCGATGGCGCTGGGCCTGACCGGCGGGGGAGTGTTCATCTCGAAGCCGCTGGCGATCGTCGTCATCGGCGGTCTCGTCAGCTCGACCCTGCTCACGCTCATCCTCGTGCCTGTCCTCTACCTCCTGCTCGAAGGGGCGAAGGAACGTCGGGCCGAGAAGAAGTACGTGAAGAACATGGCGCGTGGCCAGGTCCTCGACGTCGCCGAGGCGAGAGCCGAGCAACGTCCGGATGCGCCGGACCGCGCCCGCTCCGGCAAGCAGTCGGGCACCACCGCCGAGGCGGGGTCAGTGGCCACAGCCGAACGCGACGAGCCGAGCCCGCCGGCTTCGGGCACTGCGGTTGAGCGCCCTGACACAGGTGAGGAACCGAAGCACTGATGTCTCGCCCACTACAGTGGGATCCATGAGAAGCGAGCTCGAACCACAGGAGAAGAAACGCCTGTGGTTCGAGCTCGGTCTCGTTGCCGCACTCTCGCTGGGCCAATCCGCTGTATATGCGATTGTGCGCTTGGCCGACATCACCTCCCGCGGTCCGATCAGCGAAGCCCAGGCGAAGCTCAACACCTCGATGTCGCCGCGGCCCGGGTTCGACCTCGTCTACCAGATCCTCGATATCGGTTTCACGCTCGTGCCCGTGCTCCTGGCCCTCTACCTGCTCACTCGCGACACCGATGCCCCGCCCCTGAGCACACGGCTGGGCGTGAACGGTCAGAGCGGGAAAGACTTCGGTCGTGGAACGCTGATCTTCACCATCATCGGCATCGGCACTCTGGCCGTCTACGCGGGCGGCAGGGCCCTGGGGATCACGGCCGAGATCCAGCCTGCCAACCTCGGCGATCATTGGTGGGCCATTCCCGTGCTCATCCTGGCGGCAGCGAAGAACGGCATCGTCGAAGAGATCATCATCTTCGGCTTCGGGGCCGAACGGCTCCAGCGTCTGGGCTACGGGATGTGGCCGATCATCATCAGCCTGGCGGTCTTTCGTGCCAGCTACCACCTGTACCAGGGCATTGGGCCGTTCATCGGAAACGTCGCCATGGGCATCATCTTCGGATGGTACTTCATGCGCAGGGGCAGACTGATGCCGTTGGTGTGGGCGCACTTCATCATCGATGCCGTGGGCTTCCTGGCACCGGGAATCCTCGCCCTCGTCGACGTAGGCTGAACTGGTTCACGCGCAGTTCATGCACCGGTGGTTCTGGGTCCAACTGATCCTGACAGTCTCGATCTGGTGAGCCCGACTCCGCTTCGCGAGGTAGGGCCGACAGACCCGATCCGAGGAGACAACCGAACCGATGGCACCCCTACGTGAACTTCTGCCCATGGCCGGCCACGTCCGTGGCAAGCGCAGCCCCGTCACCTGCGCGCTCAAATGCGACAACGCGTGCACGAAGGCCATCTGCAACACGTCGTCCAACAGCTACTTCCGTGACATCGTCGGGGCACAGCTGTCCCGCCGAGCAGTGCTGGGGGCGTCGGCGGCGGGAGCATTGGCCATCGCAGTCACGACCGCACCGAGTCCGACCACGCGTGCAGCAGCGGCAGCGGCCGGCACCAGAGGCAGCCTCGACTTCACCGCAATCGACCCGGTCCAGCACGAGGTCGACGCGTTCATCGTCCCCGAGGGCTACTCCTGGCATCCCGTCGTGCGCTGGGGTGACCCGCTGTTCCCGGACGCGCCGAAGTTCGATCCCGAGAACCAGAGCGTCGAATCGCAGCGTCGCCAATTCGGGTACAACAACGACTACCTCCAGATCCAGGTCGATGACAGTGGAGACGGCAACCGTGCCCTCCTGTTCTCGAACCAGGAGTACACGAACGACGCGCTCATGTACCCGGACACCTTAGACAAAGCCACCCAGCGCGCCATCAGCCGCGACGCTCACGGGCTGACCGTGGCGGAACTGGTCCGGACCAATGAGAAGACCCCGTGGAAGGTTGATGTCAACGGCGCGAACAACCGCCGTTTCCTCATCGACACCGAATACGAGTTCACCGGACCGGCAGCCGGATCCGACCTGCTCCGGACCAAGGACTACCCGGGCGGCGACAAGGTCCAGGGCACCCTGGGCAACTGCTCGGGCGGTCTGACTCCCTGGGGAACACTGGTCTCCGGGGAGGAGAACTTCAACTCCTATTTCAAGGCGCAGGGCACCTCGGCGGCCGACAAGCGCTACGGTCTGAGCAACGACGCCTCCGCGAACGGCTGGGAAGCCGATCTGAACCGCTTCGACACGAACAACTCCGGCTACTCTAACGAGGCCAACCGATTCGGCTGGATCGTCGAGGTCGACCCGCGAGATCCCGAATCGACTCCGCTCAAGCACACGAACCTGGGACGCCTCAAGCACGAGGGTGCGAACATCACGATCGCCGATTCCGGTCAGGCCGTCGCCTACATGGGCGATGATGAGAGGTTCGACTACCTCTACAAGTTCGTCTCCACGGACAAATACATCGCAGGCGACCTGTCGCACAACATGACCCTGCTGACCAAGGGCGACCTGTTCGTCGCGAAGTTCACGGGCAACTCCCCGAAGGGTGAGATCGACGGCAGCGGTGAGGTGCCGACCGACGGTGAGTTCGATGGCAGCGGGCAGTGGCTGCCCCTGATCAAGGACGGCAAGTCGCAGGTCTCGGGAATGGCCATCGAAGAGGTGCTGGTCAACACCCGATTGGCAGCGGACAAGGTCGGCCCGACGAAGATGGACCGCTGTGAGGACGTCGAGCCCAACCCCGTCAACGGAAAGATCTACGTCGCGTGCACGAACAACTCGGACCGAGGCGTGGACGGCAATGCCGCGCCCGACGAGGCGAACCCGCGCACCGAGAACCGCGACGGACACATCGTGGAACTGACCGAGCGCAGCGGCGACCACACCGGCACCGAGTTCGACTGGACTCTGCTGTTGGTGTGCGGTGACCCGAAGCAGGGCGACGCAACCTACTTCGCAGGCTTCCCCGACGACCAGATCTCACCGATCTCCTGCCCCGACAATGTCGCCTTCGACACCGCCGGCAACCTGTGGATCTCAACCGATGGTGCACCCGACGGCATCGGATACTGCGACGGCCTGTTCAGGGTCACCATCGAGGGTGAGCAGCGGGGACGCGTCGAGCAGTTCCTCTCCGTCCCGCGTGAAGGCGAGGTCTGCGGACCGCTCGTCCACGACTCCTACAACTCGGCGTTCGTGGCCGTCCAGCACCCCGGTGAGGACGGCGAATACTCGGATCAGCACTCGCGGTTCCCCGACTATGTCGACGCCACGGATGTCGACAAGGGCATGGCCGCGATTCCCCGCCCGACGGTGGTCCAGGTGATCAAGGGCAGCGGCGAAGAGCCCACCGACCCGCCGACAGAGGATCCGAAGGACGCGGACGCAGACGCTGACGGGAACGAGGACGGCTCGTCGGACTCAGTCGATGGGTCTGAGGGATCGGCCGATGGATCTGACGCCTCGTCCGAGGGGTCGAAGAGCGGATCGCAGGACGGTGCAAAAGACGCCGCCGCGGCCGGAGCGGCAGGCGCGAGTGATGCCGGTTCGAACGGCGGATCGGGTTCGAGCGGGTCCGGCTCGGGGTCAGGCGGTTCGGGGTCAGGTGGCTCCGGCTCCGGTGGTGGCGGTGACCTGCCGCGCACCGGCAACGACAGCACTTTGCCGCTGCTTGGCGGAGGAGCTGGTCTGCTTGCCGCGGGTGGTGCGATGGCAACTGCCGCGCACATGCGCAAGAAGAAGTCGGCTGAAGGCGCTGAGGACCTCCCAGAGGAGTCCGCGGAGGCCTGAAGTCGACCCGCGCGACCGCTGGCCTGGCAGACGTCCGACGGTTGGTATGTTCTGCTCGAAGAAGTTCAAAACTTCGAGCAGCACATACCAACCGTCGGTCAGTCTTCGTCAGAATTGTTGAGGGCAGCACACCGAAACGGTGTGCTGCCCTCAACGTTGTGCGGCGTCAGTCGACCGGCGAATGCCGATCAGAACGGACTACGGCATCTCAGATGGTGACGAGGCCGTTCTTCGCGGTGTCGAAGCTGATCGACATGATGCCTGGGGTGCCGTGCGGCGCCGACCAGTCGATGTGGATCTCCGGGATCGGCTTGGGATCCTGAGTGCCCAACCAGTCGCGGAGTCGTTCACGATCCCCGGCGATCTGCAGGGTGTCGAGGGCGACGTCGCCGTTGGTCTTATACGACGAGGGATGCTGAGACGAGTCGGCTGCCCACTTGATGAAGAACGGAAGCTGGGGGTCGGCGATGAGCCCCTTGATTCCGATCTGCAGCCACCTGAGTTCCAGGCCTGATTCTGGGGTGCGGTTTCCGTCGACGGCTTTGCGCTCGAGGCGGGTCTCCACACCGGCGAGGTCATCGACCGAAACGCACCAGCCCATCCAGCCGCCGCCGAGCTCGGATCGAGCTCGGACTGCCTGGCCGAAGGGCGTTGACAGCGCGGCCGGGTGCTCCAAGGCTTCGACGACTTCGAGGTAATGACCGTTTGCGAGAGGGAAGATCAGATTCCTGGTACCGAATCGAGGATGCACACCACCGTCGTAGGGAACCACGCCGAGCTTCTCCGAGATTCTCTCGGCAGTGGCTTTGTACCCGTCTGGTTCGCTGGCGAAGGACACATGATCGAGTTTCATGTCTCGACACTGGCATAACCTGGCTCACACTTCTTATTAGGATCACCTAAGTAGTGGGTCGTTCCAGGTAGAGCAGCCACTCATCTGAAGAATGCAGCGACCGCCCGGACGGCGAGGTTCGGGCGGTCACTCATCACGGGTGGGGTGAAGCTTCACCCCACCTCGGCGAGGCTGAACTCAGTGAGACTCTTTGAAGCGGGCGATCGAGGCGTTGACCTCGGCCTCGGCCTCAGTGCGGCCGACCCAGCTGGAGCCCTTGACGAACTTGCCCGGCTCAAGGTCCTTGTAGCGAGTGAAGAAGTGCTCGATCGAGTCGAGGGTGAACTGGTCGACGTCGCCGATGTCCTGGTAGCTCTCCCACCGAGGATCGCCGGCCGTGACACCGAGGACCTTGTCGTCCCCGCCTGCTTCGTCTTCCATCTTGAACATGCCGATGGGGCGCACATCGATGAGGACGCCCGGGAACAGAGGCTCGGGTAGCAGCACGAGAACGTCGAGCGGGTCACCGTCGTTGCCCAAGGTGTCCTCGAAGAAGCCGTAATCTGCGGGGTACTGCATCGAGGTGTAGAGGTAGCGGTCGAGCTTGACTCGACCGGTCTCATGATCGACCTCATACTTGTTGCGCGATCCGCGCGGGATCTCGATTGTGGCCAAGAGTTCCATAGTGCTCCTTCAAGCTAGGGTTGCATCACTAGAATAGAGCTTACAAGTCCCCACGAACGACAACCACAACGGCTACGGCGAGGACGACTGCAATGAGAATGAGAGCCCGCGCTTGAACCAGATCTCTGAGCGGAGAAGGCGGAAGCGGTCGAAGAAGGCTGTCGCCGGTATCACTGCAGGCAGCCTCGCCGTCGTGCTGGCCGCGGTGGCGGCAGTCGACGCCTACGACGTCTTCCCCGAGCTGCCGGGAATACTGACCACTGACCCCGCGATCGAGGTCCAGGCGATCCCCGCGCCCGACGCACAGGGGAAAGACCTGCCCGCGCCAGCCTCGGCGCTGGATGATTCCGCACCCGTGCCCACCACGGTCCCCGACAAGGTGGACAAGGTCCTCTCCGACGCCAAGGTCAAGGGCTTCGGTATCGAGCTCCGCGACGGGCTCAGCGATGACATCCTCTACGCCAAGAAAGAGAACAGACCCCGCACGCCGGCCTCGGTGACGAAGGTGCTCACTGCGTCGGCGGCGCTGCTGACGATCGGTGGGCAGAAGCGTCTGAGCACGACCACGGAATTCGACCCGTCCACCTCGACGGTGACCCTGACCGGCGGCGGCGACTCGCTGCTGGGTGCGGGGGAGTCCCTGCCGGGCGCCGTGAATGGCCACGCTGGACTGACAACACTGGCGCAGCGCACCGCTGAGTCACTGCAGAGCCAGAACGTCGCCGAGGTGGCCCTGGACCTGGACACATCCCGGTACACGGGCGAGGACTTCAGCCCCGGATGGGAACGTGGTGACATCGCCAAGGGCGTCATCACACCGATCCAGCCGCTGATGATCGACACCGGCTACGTCGGCAGCAAAGACAAGGAGTGGCGCGGACGCAGCGAGCACCCGGCCAAGGACGCCTTCGCCGTCTTCTCCAAGAAACTCAAAGCGGCCGGGATCACGGTCACCGACACCCCGAAGACTGCCGCAGAGACCGGGGGCGCCGCGAGACCCGATGGAGACTCTGAAACCAGCGAGCTGGCGGAGGTGGAGTCGGCGACGATCTCCGAGATCGTCGAATACGCGCTCGTGCACAGTGACAACGTCGTTGCCGAGGTTCTCGGCAATGAGGTCGCCATCGCCCAGGGCGAGCCGGGCAGCCTGGAGGCCGCCCCCGAAGCCGTGCTGGCGGCCCTGTCCGATTCCGTCGACCTGGGCAGCACCCACCTCGAGGACACCTCGGGCCTGTCCTATGACAACCAGATCAGCCCGCACGACCTGACGACCATCCTGCAGGCATCGGTCGTCGCCGACGATTCGCTGGCCAGCCTCATCAGCTATCTGCCCGTCGGCGGATTGACCGGCACACTGACACAACGTTTCACCAAGGATAAGAACGCAGCCGGGACGGTGCACGCGAAGACGGGGACCCTGTCGACCGTGACCTCACTGGCAGGAGGGGTGCTCGACGCTGATGGACGCTATCTCGTCTTCACCCTGCAGATCGACGACGTGGACAAGGACAAAATATTGGAAGCCAGGAAGACCGTGGACGATATCGTGGCAGCACTCGCGAATTGCGGCTGCCGATGATCGTCGATGAGAAATTCGCCGCCCGCACAGCCCGGGAACTCGTCCCCGCAGCGCGCGTGCCCAACACCGATGAACTCGACGAACTGGTCGCCGGACTCAAGGACAATGCGCTGACGGCGCAGGAGCTCGTCGTCGACTCGTTCCTCCTCGACCCTGCCCATGCCGATGATGTGCGCACGCGCCTGGGCGCCGGCTCCGTGCTCGTGCTTGATCAGATCGGCTGGATCAAAGCCAACGCCCAGTCCCTCAACGGCATGGTCGACGCGGACGCTCTGCCCGCACCTGTCGGCCCGGGGGCGGCGAAGGCGGCCGCCGTGGAACTGGCAGGTGTGCTCTCGCTGCTGTCCACGCGAGTCCTGGGCCAATTCGACCCCTTCGCGGTGGCCACGGGCCGCCTGATGTTCGTCGCCCCCGCGGTCCTCCTCGCCGAGGAGGCCATGAACGTCTCTGCCCGCGACTTCCGTATGTGGGTGGCCCTGCACGAGGCGACGCATCAGGTTCAGTTCGCCACCGCACCCTGGCTGCGTGAGCACATGCGCTCTCTCCTGTCCCAAGTGGTCGCGACCCCGCTCAAGGCGCCTGGGATCCGCGGCCTCGCCGACGTCTTCTCCACTGTGGGCCAGATCGTCAAGGGTGAGGCGAGCATGGTCGACCTGATCAGGGACGAGGAGATGCGCAGCGCACTCGACGAGGCTACTGCTATCCTCAGCCTGCTCGAAGGACACGCAGATGTGGTCATGGACGAGGTCGGCATCGAAGTGATCCCGAGCGTGGCGAAGCTGCGACGCAAGTTCGAAGCCCGCCGAGACGCCGGTCAGGGCGGATTCCTGTCGAATCTGCTGGGCATGAACCTCAAACTTGCCCAGTACCGCGACGGCGCCACCTTCGTCCGCGCCATCCGCAAGGAAGTCGGACAGACCGGCTTCTCCGCCATCTACGCCAGCCCGGAGAACCTGCCGAAGAGCGAGGAGATCCACACCCCGAGCCTGTGGTTGGACCGTGTCCACGGCTGAGGGGCCACCACCTCGGCGTCCGAGCCTCGATCCAGACAGCGGGGCGATCCGCAACTGTGTCCGTGAAGCGTTGGCCTTGGTGGGGCAGCCTTCCGAGCAGCAGCCGAATGTCATCGTCGCGGTCTCCGGGGGAGCGGACTCAATGGCGCTGCTGCACGCCTGCGCCTTCCTCCACCGACGAGGCGAACTGCGTGCGCATGCCGTGACCGTCGACCATGGGCTGCAGCCCTCGACCGCCGAGGTGGCCCGCCGGGTCGTAGCGATCGCCGAATCCTGGGGTGTTCCCGCCGAAGTCGCCACCGTCACCGTCGATGCTGGTGCTGAGGGGCTCGAAGCCGCCGCCCGTGATGCTCGCTACGGCGTACTCGAAGCCGCCCGGGCAGTACATGCGGCGAATTGGGTGCTGACCGCGCACACTCGAAGCGACCAGGCGGAGACAGTGCTGCTGGGGCTGATGCGCGGTTCGGGCACGAGGTCCCTGGCAGGAATGGCTCTGCGCACCGACACCGTGGTGCGCCCCCTGCTCGGCATCGAACGGGCGAGCACCGTCGCCTCGTGCCGGGCTCAGGGAATTGAGGTCTGGAACGACCCGATGAACGTCGACGATTCCTTCGCCCGGGTGCGGGCTCGCAGCCTACTGGCCTCCCTGGAGACCGACCTGGGCCAACCCATCACCGCGAACCTGGCTCGCACCGCCGAACTGTGCCGTGCCGATGCTGACTGCCTCGACGAACTCGCTGAGACCTCTGCCGCCACGATCCGCGGGCGCACGAGGGTGAGCTTGAGTGAAGTGGCGGGGCTGGAAGATGCGATCCTCTCCCGCGTCGTCCGCGACTGGCTGATCTCCCTCGACGTGCCCGCGCAGAGCTTCGGCGCCGCCCGTGTGAGCGAACTGTGCGCCCTGCTCCGGGAACCTGGCGCATCGGGTCAGGCACACGCTCGTCTGTCACTGCCAGGTGACACAGAGGTCATCGTCACCGAGCAGTTCCTGGTCTTCCGACGCGACGCGAAGACTGTCTGACCTCAGCGCCCGGTCGTTGGGCTCAGGCCTCGCCGTCGACCAGGTGGCCACCGGTGGCCACCAGCTCTCCGTTCTTGAAGACGTCACGATCGGCCGGGCAGTCCATGATCGCCGAGGTGACTGTATCGGCCTCGACCAGCAGGAAGTCCGCGGGCGCACCGATGCCCAGACCGAAGCGGGCATCATCGACCAGCGCTGTTCCATCCGGTCGGGCACCGGCCATCACCTGCGCCCCACCGCGGGAGGCGATGTCCAGGCAGGTCTCGATGTCCTCATCACGACGGTGCCCATTCGTGAATGCCAGCTGCCAGGTCCGCCGCAGCAGGTCACCGTCACCGTAGGGACTCCAGTAGTCGCGCTGTCCGTCCTCGCCGAGGCCCAGCGCCACCCGATTCTCACGCAGGCCTCGCTGCGGCAGGACACCGTTCTGCGGTGCCACAGTCGTCAGCGAGATGCCCGCCTCAGCGACGAGCTCGACGATCCGGTCGACCTCTGATGCAGGGTTCGAGCTCAGAGCGAAGGCATGGGAGATCGTCACCTGCCCCTCCAGGCCGAGAGCCTTCGTCCGGTGAGCGATCTCCTCGAACGTGAACACGCCTGCGCTGCCGCGCTCATGCAGATGGATATCGACGCCCTTGCCGTGTTTCTCCGCAAGACCGAAGACGACATCGAGATGCGCGACCGGATCGCGGTCGTATTGGAGTGGGTCGAGCCCACCGACCAGATCGGCACCCTCGCTCAAGGCCGCGTCGAGAAGATCTCTGACACCCTTTTCGGCCACGATGCCGGCCTGCGGGAAGGCGACGATCTGAGAGTCGAGGATCGCGGCGTGATCGGCCAGCGCGTCCCGGACGCCGAGGAAGCGCTCGAGACCGCAGTCGGCGTCGATCTGGGTGTGCGAGCGGATGCGCGTCCCCCCGGAGGAGACGATCTTTGCGATCACGAAGGCAGCCTGGTCACGGACGCTGCGCTCGCCCTGCCTCCAGTTCTCCCGATCGTTCATGATGAAGCCGTGCAGCGTTCCGTCTGCCGTGTGGGGGCGGAAGGTCTGACCCATCCGGTTCGAATCGAGATGGGCATGAACGTCACCGAGGCTGGGCAGCAGGGCTCGTCCCGCCCCATCGATGACGTCGGCGCCGTCGATGCCGACATCGGTGCCGCCGACCGTCTGCGCCGAGGCAGCCGCTGTGAAAGCGGCGAAGCGTCCGTTTTCGATCTCGACATCAACGGTGGCGGCATCGGCAGTGCGGGGAAAGAGGCGAACATTTCTCAGACTGGTCATCATCATCCTTCAACGTGGGAGGGCACCTGTCCTCCAAATGGTATACCGCGATGTGGCTCGGGCATGGACCCGTGGGCCCAGCGTGCACATCGTCTGAAAGGATGAGGCAATGACCTCTCAGCCCGAATACGGCCATCGTACGGGTCGGGGACTCGACGTGCTGGCACTCGTGTGCCTCATCCTCATCGCCTGCTCGCTGCGCCCGGCAGCATCGTCGCTGGGTCCCGTCCTCTCCGAAGTTCAGGGCGCCTACACTCTGGTCGAATGGCAGACGGGCCTGCTCACAGCACTTCCCGGGCTGATCTTCGCGATCTGCGGGTTCATCGCCGTTCCCGTGCTCAAGAAGATCGGGCTGTTCAGCTCGCTGGTGATGACCTGCGTGCTGATCGCGGTAGGTGTGGGCGCTCGGGTGCTCGTCGACAACTGGGTCGGCTTCGCCGGGCTGTCCGTGGTCGCTCTGGCCGGAATGTCCATCGGAAACGTCATTCTGCCGGTGTACGTGAAAACGCGCTTCCCCGACCGAGCCAGCCTCGGTGCCACCGCCTTCACTGTGTCGCTGGGACTGGGGGCGATGTTCCCTGCCTTCCTCACCGCACCCATCACCGGCCACTTCGACAACTGGCGCGTGGGACTCGGTGTCTGGGCACTCGTGCCGGCCTGCGCACTGGTCAGCTGGATCATCCTCAAGCTCGCCCGATCCGTCCCCAACCTGGATCAGCCTGCGCAGGACACGCACGAGGCGGACCCGCCTCGGCGGCATATCTTCACCTCGTCCAAGGCCCGGTACATGGCGATGTTCTTCGGTCTGCAGTCGGTCAACGCCTACGTCCAGTTCGGGTGGCTGCCGCAGATCTACCGTGATGCGGGGATCGATCCGGTTCTCGCCGGTCTCATGCTCACGGTCGTCACCCTCGGTGGGATCCCCGGTGGATTCCTCGCCCCGCAGATCATCATGCGCAACATCCTGCCGCGCTTCTTCCTCGTCACCTTCTCCGTCAGCGCCGTGTGCGGCTACCTCGGACTGCTCCTGATTCCCACGACCGTGCCAGTGCTGTGGGCCATCCTCCTGGGCTACGGTGGCTTCGCCTTCCCCGCTGCGCTCGCCCTCATCACAGGCCGCACGAAGGACGTGTCGATCACCGCCCGAACCTCAGCGTTCGTGCAGTCCAGTGGCTATGTGCTGGCTGCGATCGGTCCCTTGGCCGTCGGTGGACTCCTCGGGCTGAGCGGCGGCTGGTCGGTGCCGCTGTGGTTCATGATCTGCGTCGCAGCGCTCATGGGTGTGACCGGGTACCTCGCCGCCACCCCGGGCACGGTCGACGACGAGCTGGAGACAGCAGGGCCTCGTGGTGGCGCGTCAGGCACCTGTGGCGGCACGGCGGGCCTCCGTGGTGGCATGCCGGGGCAGAAGTGAATCATAATGGAGACACATCCCACCCCAAGCGAGGAGAAACGACCCCAGTGGACATCAACGATCTCGGCAATGACATCGAAAAGGTACTTGTCTCGGAAGAACAGATAGCCGCGCGACTCGTTGAACTGGCAACCGCCATCGATGAAGACTACAAGGGCAAGGACATCTTGCTCGTCGGCGTCCTCAAGGGTGCTGTCATGGTCATGGCGGATCTGGCTCGCGCGATCCATTCGCCTGTCACCATGGACTGGATGGCCGTCTCCTCCTACGGTTCAGGCACCAAGTCCTCCGGCGTGGTGCGCATCCTCAAGGACCTCGACACGGACCTCTCAGACCGGCACGTGCTCATCGTCGAGGACATCATCGACTCGGGCCTGACCTTGTCCTGGCTGGTCCAGAACCTGCGTTCGCGTGGAGCGGCGACTGTTGAGATCTGCACAATGCTGCGCAAGCCCGAGGCTGTCAAGGTCGACATCGACGTCAAGTACATCGGTTTCGACGTTCCCAACGAATTTGTCATCGGCTACGGGCTCGACTATGCGGAGAAGTACCGCAACGTTCCGTTCGTCGCCACCTTGGCTCAGCACGTCTACAGCTGAGCGTTGCGCATGAGCAATCCGCGTATTGGCTGAGTGCCTGTTTCGCCCGGGAACAAAACCGGGTGCATTCGAGCTAAGTCAGTGCGAGGTATTAGGCTGTGGGGGATGTTCCCAGGCAGCCTCGGTAGCCTGAACAGGTTGCCCACATCTTTTTCCTGAGAGGACTTATGGCCGAGTCGAATAAGCGTCGCCCACTGCTCAACAAGGCGACGAAAGGCCCTTTGGTCTGGATCGTTCTGGCACTTCTCATAGTGTCTATCGGTGCTCTGCTCTTCAGCCGAGTCGGGTTCAGCCAGATCGACACCGAACAAGGTCTCAAGCTGCTCGACGACAAGCAGGTCGAACAGGCCAAGATCGTCGACAACGACCAGCGCGTCGATCTGACCCTGAAGAAGGATCTCAAGATCGAGGGCAAGGACTTCGGCAAGAAGGTCCAGTTCTTCTACGTGGAGCAGCGCGGAGACCAGATCGTCAAGGCTGTGGACTCCGCCGAGCCCAGCAAGGGATACACCGATGAGGTGCCCAAGCAGAGCTGGCTGATGTCACTGCTGGGCACCCTGATTCCGTTCGTCATCATCTTCGTCGTCTTCTGGTTCCTCATCTCGCAGATGTCGGGCGGCAAGATGATGAACTTCGGCAAATCCAAGGCGAAACTGGTCAACAAGGAGAATCCGGACGTCACGTTCAAGGACGTCGCCGGTGTTGATGAGGCTCTTGAAGAGCTCGAAGAGATCAAGGAGTTCCTGGCCGAACCGGAGAAGTTCACGGCAGTCGGCGCCAAGATCCCCAAGGGAGTCCTCCTCTACGGACAGCCAGGTACCGGCAAGACACTGCTGGCGAAGGCCGTGGCCGGTGAAGCCGGCGTCCCCTTCTATTCGATCTCGGGTTCTGACTTCGTCGAGATGTACGTCGGCGTGGGTGCCTCCCGCGTGCGCGACCTGTTCGAGCAGGCCAAGACGAACGCTCCCTGCATCATCTTCATTGATGAGATCGACGCCGTCGGTCGCCAACGCGGAGCCGGCATGGGCGGCGGCCATGACGAGCGCGAGCAGACGCTCAATCAGCTGCTCGTTGAGATGGACGGCTTCGACGTGAAGACCAACGTCATCCTCATCGCCGCAACCAACCGTCCCGATGTCCTCGACCCAGCGCTTCTGCGCCCCGGTCGCTTCGACCGTCAGATCCCTGTCGATTCCCCGGACATGAAGGGCCGCCAGCACATCCTCGAGGTCCATGCCGAGGGCAAGCCCCTGGCAGATGACGTCGATCTGGCCCAGATCGCCAAGCGCACCCCGGGGTTCTCCGGCGCCGATCTGGCCAACGTCCTCAACGAGGCGGCCCTGCTGACCGCCCGCGAGGGGTCGAAGGTCCTCGACAACCGGATCCTCGACGAGGCGATCGATCGCGTCATCGCCGGACCGCAGAAGCGGACTCGGCTGATGAACGACAAGGAACGTCTCATCACCGCATACCATGAGGGCGGACATGCCCTGGTGGCTGCCGCGATGAACCAGACCGACCCGGTCACGAAGGTCACCATCCTGCCCCGCGGACGGGCTCTGGGTTACACCATGGTCCTGCCCAACGAGGACAAGTACTCCACCACCCGCAACGAACTGCTGGACCAGCTCGCCTACGCGATGGGCGGCCGTGTGGCTGAGGAGGTCGTGTTCCACGATCCGACTACGGGTGCCAGCAACGATATCGAAAAGGCGACGAACATCGCTCGGAAGATGGTCACCCAGTACGGCATGAGCGACAAGCTGGGCATGGTCAAGATCGGCGAGGATCAGGGCGAGCCCTTCGCTGGTCGCGGTTATGGCGGGGGAGACGAGTACGGCGATGCGACCCTGTCCTCGATCGACCGCGAGGTCCGCGACATCATCGACGCCGCGCACGCCGACGCCTACTGGGCGCTGACGCACAACCGCGACGTCCTCGACGATCTCGCCTACCAGCTGCTCGAACGGGAAACCCTCGATCAGGCGGCACTGGCAGAGATCTTCACCCCCATCGTCAAGCGCCCCACACGTGATGTGTGGCTGGCCAACGACGAACGCCCGGTCTCCGAACGCGGCCCGATCGATCCGCCCGCTCCGTTGAGTGGGGACCGCAACGGCAAGGGCAACGGCGATTCGGAGGTCGACACCACCGACGTTCCGGGCGCGGGACCCACGGGCGTGAATGGACCTCATGTTCCCCATAACCCCACGGGACCGATCAATCCCAACGACCCGATGGGCCCAACCGGCCCGACTGGCCCAACTGGCCCACACAATTCCGACGGCAGTGGGGAGAGCAGCTACTGATGTCTGAGCTCGAAGAGGTGACGGAGGTGCTCGGGGAGGCCCCAGCCGGGACCGGCAACAAGGTCGATCAGCCTCGGATCGCCGCCGCCGTGCGTGAGATCCTCATCGCTGTCGGCGAGGACCCTGATCGGGAAGGGCTGCTGGAGACCCCTGCCAGGGTCGCTCGTGCCTACGAAGAGGTCTTTGCCGGCCTCCACCGCGATGCGGCAGATGTTCTGGGCGTCACCTTCGACATCAGCCACGAGGAGATGGTCCTCGTTCGCGACATCGACTTGTATTCGATGTGCGAGCATCATCTCGCGCCATTCCACGGGGTCGCCCATATCGGCTACATTCCGAGCAAGAACGGCAAAGTCACAGGACTGTCCAAGCTGGCCCGCCTCGTCGAGATCTATGCTCGTCGCCCCCAGGTCCAGGAACGGCTGACGACTCAGATCGCCGACGCCCTCGTCGAACACCTCGAGCCGCAGGGTGCAATCGTCGTCGTCGAGGCCGAACATCTGTGCATGACCATGCGCGGAGTCCGGAAACCGGGCGCCTCGACCATCACCTCGGCGGTGCGCGGGCAGCTGCGTGAAACGGCATCCCGAGCAGAAGCCATGAGCCTGATCATCCGGAGATAGAGGTCTGACATGCCCACACCGGAACGCACGAAGATCATGGGCGTACTCAACGTCACGCCCGACTCCTTCTCCGACGGCGGTCGTTACTTCGACCACGAGGCGGCCATCGCCCACGGTTTCGAACTGCTGCGCTCGGGCGCCGACATCATCGATGTCGGAGGGGAGTCCACACGGCCCGGGTCGGTCCGGGTCGATGAGGCGGAGGAGCTGCGGCGCGTCGTCCCTGTGATCCGTGAGCTGGCCGCTGCGGGGGCTGTGATCAGCGTTGACACCATGCGATCCAAGGTCGCCGAGGCATCACTGAATGTCGGCGCCCATATCATCAACGACGTCTCTGCCGGACTCTCCGATCCGACGATGCTGGCTGTCGCCTCCGAGACCGCTGCCCCCGTCGTGCTCATGCACTGGCGGGGCTATCTCGACCGTGCGTCGGCGTCCTTCTACTACGACGATGTCGTCGCCGAGGTGATCGCGGAGCTGAAGATGAGAATCGACGAAGCAATCACCGTCGGTGTTGAACCGGACAACATCATCCTCGACCCGGGGCTGGGATTTTCGAAGAACGCCGAACACAACTGGCAGATCCTCGGAGCCCTCGACGAATTTGCGAACCTGGATCACCGGCTCCTCGTTGCTGCCAGCCGCAAACGCTTCATCTCCACCCTGCTCTCACCTAAGGATCCGAAATTCGCCGAGGAATCGGCGAAAGATCAGGCCACGGCCGCGATCTCGGCACTGTCGGCCAGAGCAGGAGCGTGGGCGGTGCGCGTCCACGAACCCACCACCTCGGCGATCGCAGCCACGGTCATCAACGCCGTGAACTCGCATTCCCCGGCAGCCACACCAGATGTCCGTGCAGCGAAGGGGAACGCATGAGTGCCCATCGGGATCGGATCGAACTGCGCGGGCTGAGAGTGCGCGGCAACCACGGGGTCTTCGACTTCGAGAAGCGTGAGGGCCAGGACTTCGTCATCGACGTCACCCTGCACACCTCCGTGACCCGGGCCGCGGCCACCGATGACATCGCCGACACCGTCCACTACGGTGAACTGGCCGAAGATGTCGCACACATCGTCGAAGACAACACCTTCGACCTCATCGAGACCCTGGCCTCCCGGATTGCCGAGCACTGCCTGGACCTGGCTGAGCATGTCGAGGTCGTTGTCCATAAGCCCGGTGCCCCGATCCAACGGTCCTTCAACGACGTCAGCGTCACCGTCGTCCGTTCCCGAGACAGCACCGTCATCGCCGAGACGGAGACCGAGGCATACCTCAATCTTGGGGCCAACCTCGGCGACGCGGCGGATACACTCGACCAGGCCGTTGCCGCTCTCGACAGACATCCCAGAATCACTGTGCTCAGGCGATCCTCGCTGTATCGCACCGCGCCCTGGGGCGGAGTCGAACAGGGCGACTTCCTCAATCTGGGCCTCATCGTGAGCACCAGTCTGCCTGCCCCGGAACTCCTCGCCGTGGCGCAGGGAATCGAAGTTTCCTGCGGACGGACCCGGGAACTGCGCTGGGGGCCACGCACCCTCGACATCGATCTGATCCGCTTCGGGACCAACCACGAGGAACTCGTCTTCGACACCGAGGCACTGACCCTGCCCCATCCGCGGGCGCACGAACGAGCCTTCGTGCTCGCACCGTGGGTCGAGCTCGATGGGGGCGCAGAAATACTCACCCCTACCGGCCCGCGCCCGATCACTGCAGTCCTCACCGAACTGGGAGACCAGGAAATCACGCGAATCCAGGCCCCATAAGTGCCCGGGGTTTGAGAGACTTGGAGCTATGCAGCGAACAGCGTCGGGCACTCTCGTCATCTGGGCCGTCATCGGTGTCGTGGTGGCGCCAACTCTCGACGTCCTGCTGGAGAGTCAGGGCTTCTCACTGCCTGGCCTGCCCTGGTTCGCCATCATCGGAATGCTCATACTCGCCGCCGTCCTGCTGGTCCTGGGCTGGCCGATCAAGAAATGGAACGACGGCGACCGGACCAAGGAGATCGACCCGCTTCAAGCAGCTCGCGTAGCCGTCATGGCCAAGGCCAGCGCACTGACAGGTGCCGGACTGGCCGGGTGGTACATGGGCAACGCCGCCTACTATTTCCTGTCCGCACCGGGAATCCGCAATGATTTGGCGGCAGGTATGCTTTTCGCTATGATCGCAGCCGCAGCGTTGATGATCGTCGGCCTGATCGTCGAAGGCTTCTGCGCGCTGCCCCCTCAAGACCCACCAGGAGCCGAAGCCGCATGAGTCGCGATTTCAACTATCTGTCCGGAATAGATGCCGACTTCAACCGGGTGAGTCCCAAATACGGGCTCAAGGAGACGATCGCGTCTCTGACGATCCTCGTTCCGATGATCATCGTGGCCCTCGTCTTCGCCATCATCTTCACCTCCGAAGTCCCGTGGCTGCACGCGATCTGGGCCGCCCTCGTGGCGCTCACCGTCGTCCTCGTCGTCATCATCATCCGCCAGGCCAAAGCCATCGGCTATGCGGAGAGGGCAGATGACCTTCTCATCCGGCGTGGAATCATGTTCCACAAGGCCACGGTCGTCCCGTACGGACGACTGCAGTTCGTCGACGTGGACGCCGGCCCCATCGATCGCATGTTCGGCCTGGCCTCGGTCAAACTTCATACTGCCTCGGCAGCCACAGACGCCACCATCCCGGGCCTTCCCCGCGCCGAGGCCGATCGTCTGCGCGATAGCCTCGCCGGCCTGGGCCAGGCCAACTTGGCGGGACTGTGAGCATGGTCGAGGAAGGACCGAACGACCAACCTCCGGATTCCACGGGCGAACCCACAGACCAATCCCCAGGCGAACCCACAGACCAATCCACAGGTGAGCTCACAGAACACGATGCCGCGGTTCCCGAAGTGTGGCACCGGGTCCACCCGCTGACGCCGATTCTCGAAAGCCTCGGTGTGCTCGTGGGTATCTTCATCGCAGGCGCCTACGGCCTGCAGAATTTCGCCCAGACTGCCATCGAAGACCTGGCCAGGGGAGATGGCGTCGACCTGGGGTTCGCCGGTTGGCTGCGCACCCACCCCTTCGTCATCCTTGGCGGCGTCGGAGGGATCGTTCTCCTTCTCCTCCTCACCGCCCTCTTCAGCTGGTTGGCGTGGAGGGTCAGGGGCTATCGAATCGATTCCGAGGCCATCTACTATCGGCGCGGTCTGCTGTCGAAGAAGCTGCGCAAGGCCAGGCTTGACCGTGTGCAGTCGATCGACCTGCAGCAGAAGCTGCTGCCCCGGATCCTGGGAATGGCAGAACTCGTCTTCGACGTCGCCGGTGGTTCCGATTCCAACATCTCTCTGAAGTACTTGTCGAAGAAGCGTGCCGAAGGATTGCGTGACGAGCTTCTCGCCGCTGTCCGCGCCAAGAAGCAAGGTGGCCAGCAGGGTGAGCGAACTCCGACCGCCGGACTCTCCGCCGAGGCGGCCGCTGGGACAGCACCGAGCACCATAAGTTCGCCCCCCGCGAGTGTGACCGGGGCTCCAGGCGATGCCACGGATGTCCCGGGTGTCCCCGGTGGTGAGCCCGTCATCGATCGCACCGTACCCGAGCGCCGCGATGACAGCATCGGCGTACGCCTGAGCAAACGCCTCGGCTCGCTGGCCGAAGGCGCCTCACACGAGGCGGAGTCCAGCCTCAATGAACTCCTGGCTCCCTACAATGTCTCCGCCAACGTCAGTGAGGAAGGCGAGATCATCCGCGTACCTGTGCACCGGGTCGTGGTCTCCTCACTGCTGAAATCGGAGACGATCATCTCGGTCCTGGCCGTCCTCTTCGTCATCGCCGCAGCAATCGTCCTCCTAGTGATGGGGCTGACCGAGGCTTTCATTCCGATGCTCGTCGCAGTCATCCCCGGCCTTTTCGCGGCGTTCTCCGCTTTCAGGAAGAACCTCGACAACGCGAACTTCGTGGTCAACCTGGGGGAGAACGGACTGGCCGTCAACCACGGACTCGTCTCCACCTCCCGCAAGGTGATCCCGCTTGACCGTCTGCAGGCCGTGTGCCTCCATCAGCCGCTGCTGTGGCGGTGGGCCGGCTGGTGGAAGGTCGAATACAATATAGCCAGCGCCGGAGGCTCGGACGAGTCGAACATCCTCCTGCCCGTCGGCGACATAGACCAGGCGCTGCTCATGGTCGGCCTCGCGCTCCCGGACCCGCAGATGCCAGAAGGCATCAGCGCAGCAACCCTGATGCGATCAGCCATGTACGACCGCAAGTCCGAGGACCCGCAGGCCGAAACGGCAGAAGAGCTCTTCCCTGGCCAGCCCCGGACCTCTCGGCTCATCGACCCATTGGTGTGGAAGCGGCGAGCCTATGCCGTCACCGGATCTCTACTCGTGCTGCGATTGGGTGTCCTGGACCGTCGTGTCGACTTCGTGCCCCATGTGCGAGTGCAGTCGATGAGCTACCATCAGGGCCCACTCATGCGTTGGCTTGGTTTGGGTACGGTCGCCGTGCACTCCACGGCCGGCCCCATCGATCCGCGGGTCACCCATCAGAGTGTCGACGACGCGAAGCAGTTCTTCAGCGAACACTCCGAACGCACGCGGATCGCGCGGCAGCGTTACGACGAGGAAGCCCGCAGGGCCAAGGAAGGCAGGCCATGAGCCACCCAGGATTGAACCAGGACGAGGCCCCTCGCCTGGGAATCGGAATCATCGGCTGTGGGAAGGTCGGGGCGAGCATCGGTGCCGCCTGGCGCGAAGCCGGTCACGCCATCATCGGTGTCAGTGCCACCTCAGCGAAGAGCCTGCAACGGGCCGAAAACATGCTGCCAGGAGTACCCGTCCTGCCCCCGGACGATGTCGCAGATCGTGCCGAACTCCTGCTTCTGGCCGTCCCCGACGATGAGATCGAATCCCTTGTCAGCGGCCTCGCGAAGGTGTCGCGAATCCACTCGGGACAGATCCTCGTCCACTGCTCGGGCCGGTACGGAACCGACGTCCTCGAAGCCGGGATCAGCCTCGGCGCGCTGCCGATCGCACTGCATCCATCCTTGTCTTTCACCGGCACCGCGGTCGATCTTCCACGTCTGCGGCAATCGACGATCGCCGTCACCGCACCGGCACCGATTCGTCCGGTGGGCCAGGCCCTCGTCGTCGAAATGGGCGCCGAGCCGATTGACGTGGCCGAAGCGGACCGCCCGCTCTACCATGCAGCTATCACGCACGCCTCCAATCACTCGATCACGATCATCAGCGAAGCCATGGAGATGCTCGCCGAGGCGGGAGTCAGCGACCCCTCACGTGTGCTCACAGCCCTCGTCGACGCGAGCGTGACGAACACCCTGCAGAATGGGTCGAAGGCACTGACCGGACCCGTCAGCCGCGGAGACGTGGGCACGGTCTCCGCGCACCTGGCAGCGCTCAGTGAGTTCAGTCTCAACGTCTCCAGCCCTGCGGCACGCAACAGCTACATTGCTCTGGCCAGATCCACCACCGCCAGGGCTCTGAGCCTGGGGCGGATCACGGAGTCGCAGGCGCAGGAGATCCTGTCCCGCCTGGGCTGATCGCCGGAGCGGTCGATGGCCGGTCCGAATTCCCCCGGGGCCGCGCTCGCGGTAGCCTGGAGGGTATGGCAGATACCGAGTCGAACACGCCCGAAAACGCAGACCTTTCACCCGAGCATCTCGATCCCGAGCAGATCCGGATCCGAAAGGAAAAGCGCCAACGGCTCTTGGACTCCGACACCGATGCCTATCCGGTCGGAATTCCGCGCACGCACACCCTCGCCGAGGTTCATGCCGCGCATGACGGTTTGCAAGCTGGAGATGAGACCGAGGACATCGTCGGCGTCGTCGGCCGTGTCGTATTCGTCAGGACCACGGGCAAACTCTGCTTCGTGACTCTGCAATCTGGGGACGGGACGCGCCTCCAAGGCATGCTGTCTCTGCGTGAAGTGGGGGAAGAGCGCCTCGGCGACTTCAAGACCGACGTCGATCTGGGAGACTTCCTGTTCGTCCACGGCAAGGTCATCAAGTCCAAACGCGGCGAACTTTCGGTGCTCGCCGATTCTTGGACGATGGCCAGCAAAGCGCTGCGTCCGCTACCGGGCCTGCACACCGAGCTGGCCGAGGACACTCGCGTGCGTCAGCGCTACCTCGACCTGATCACACGCGAAGAAGCACGGAAGACCATGCTGACCCGAGCGGAGGTCATGTCATCCCTGCGCCGGACGTTCGCCGGTCAGGAGTTCGTCGAGATTGAGACTCCGATGCTCCAGACCATGCACGGTGGCGCTGCGGCACGTCCGTTCAAAACACATATGAACGCCTACGACATCGATATGTTCCTGCGCATCGCACCGGAACTCTTCCTCAAGCGGGCGATCGTCGGCGGCATCGAGAACGTCTTCGAGATCAACCGCAACTTCCGCAACGAAGGTGCCGACTCCACCCACTCCCCGGAGTTCGCGATGCTCGAGGCCTACCAGTCCTACGGCGACTACCACTCGATCGCTGATCTGACGAAGACCCTGGTCCAGAATGCGGCACAGGAAGCCACCGGATCCCTCGTGGTGAAGCTGGAGGACGGCGAGGACTACGACTTCGGTGGTGACTGGCGAGTCGTCAGCATGTACGAGACCTTGTCCGAGGAATCCGGAGTCGAAGTCACCCCGGACACCGGGCTCGACGTCCTCGAAGGCATCGCGGCTGAGAACAATGTCGACCTGGGTGGGGTCTTCCGCTCACATGGAAAGTATGTCGAGGAGCTGTGGGAACACTTCTACCAGGACAAGCTGTGGGCGCCGACATTCGTCACCGATTTCCCCGTCGACACCTCACCTCTGGTCCGTGAACATCGGACCAAGAAGGGCGTTGTGGAGAAGTGGGACCTTTATGTTCGCGGCTTCGAACTGGCCACAGGCTATTCCGAGCTCGTCGACCCGGTCATCCAGCGTGAGAGGTTCGAGGCTCAGGCGGCTGACGCGGCCAGGGGTGATGAAGAAGCAATGGGGCTTGACGAGGAATTCCTCACTGCCATGGAACACGGAATGCCGCCGACAGGCGGTATGGGGATGGGACTTGACCGTCTGCTCATGGCTTTGACCGGCCTGGGAATTCGAGAAACCATTCTCTTCCCATTTACGAAGCCAATTGCCTCCGATAATTCGGAAATTGCTGAGGAGGGTTGAGCACATGATGGATCTGATGAAGGCTCTATTACCGTCGATTTGTGTTGGTTTGCTGTTCTGGTACGTGATGAGAAACATCCTGCGTGCAGATCGGACAGAGCGCGAGCAGATCGACAAATTCTATTCAGAGCATGAAGTTAGCGAATTAGGCGATAATCATGAATCAGATGTTAAGATGACTTCGACAAATACTTCTGATGATGAAAAGAGTGAACATGGCAAGGGAGATGCGACTCGTTCTTACGGATGATTTCGATGGTTCGGCGGCGTCGGAAACAGTTCGCTTCAGCCTCGACCAAGGTACCTACGAACTTGAACTGTCGACAGAGAATGCCGAAAAGCTCCGTGAAACGTTCGCCCCGTTCATCGCCAAGGCTCGTCGGGTAGCGAACCCGGGCGGTCGTGGACGTCGCACAGGGTCCGGCTCCGTTGCGGGTCCGAAGCGCGACACTGCCAAGATTCGCGAATGGGCACAGGCAAACGGATACCAGCTGGGCGATCGTGGACGCATTCCGCTTGAAATCGTCCAGGCATACGAAGCTGCAGACAGCTGATTCGACTGCTTCCAGGTACAGTCCATTATTGAACCGGCATAGCGAATCGTTTGATTTCGACTGATTCCATAATTGTTTTCTGAAGGACTAACGGTGCGCCCGTTGGTCCTTCAGTGTTTCTGCTGATGAGTTTCGCAGGTGGGAGATCTGGAACCAGAACTGGAATATCTGCGCCGCGAATGACGTTTGATTCAACGAATGCTCGCTGCAGTTGTCGAACGTGGGAATCGCCTTCGATCACGGTGTGACCTGATCGCGGACAGCAAAGTATGACGAGGCGTCCGCTTTAATGTACGGGGCATCTTGATTTCCCGTTGAGCAGTACGGAATCGACTCACCTCATCGACGCGCAGAGCCAGAAGGGGCTCAGGGGTGCAGTGCGCTGTCTTTCGCGGCCTGAAGTGACGGTCACCGCAGAGCCGGTGGCGCAGAACGAGGACGGCTGTGTGCCGGCCATCAGAGTGTGGGAGGGGCGGGCATCGAATTTCGCCCACAGCCAAACGGGTTCGGCTGATGGCGAAACGTGCAATAGATAGTGGCCAATGGTCGTTAGGCTCTAAAGAATAACAAGACCGAGGAGGGTGAATATGTTCGAGCGGTTCACTGACCGAGCACGCCGAGTGGTAGTGCTTGCCCAGGAAGAAGCCAAACTACTCAAACATAACTACATCGGAACCGAGCACATCCTGCTCGGCCTGATCCACGAGGGTGAGGGCCTGGCAGCCAAAGCACTTGAGGGAATGGACATCTCCCTTGAGCAGGTGCGCGACCAAGTCCAAGAGATCATCGGACAGGGACAGCAGGCACCGAGTGGGCACATCCCGTTCACTCCGCGTGCGAAAAAGGTCCTCGAGCTCAGCCTCCGTGAGGCACTGCAGCTGGGACACAGCTACATCGGAACCGAGCACATCCTGCTCGGTCTGATCCGCGAGGGTGAAGGCGTTGCCGCACAGGTGCTCGTCAAGCTGGGCGCCGACCTGGGACGAGTCCGTCAGGAAGTCATCAAGCTTCTGTCGGGCTACCAGGGCAAAGAACCCGTCTCTGCAGGCGGACGAGAGGAGGGAACCCCCTCCGGCTCGCTGGTCCTCGACCAGTTCGGCACGAATCTGACCGCAGCCGCACGCGAAGGCAATCTCGATCCTGTCATCGGCCGGCACGAGCAGATGCAGCGCGTGATGCAGATCCTGTCCCGCCGGACCAAGAACAACCCTGTCCTCATCGGTGAACCCGGTGTCGGCAAGACCGCAGTCGTCGAAGGACTCGCCTTGGCGATCGTCAACGGCGAAGTTCCGGAGATCCTCGAGGGCAAGCAGCTCTACACCTTGGATCTCGGTTCACTGGTGGCCGGCTCCCGCTACCGTGGTGACTTCGAGGAACGCCTGAAGAAGGTCCTCAAGGAGATCCGCACACGCGGGGACATCATCCTCTTCATCGACGAAATCCACACCCTGGTGGGTGCGGGTGCTGCTGAAGGCGCCATCGATGCGGCTTCGATCCTCAAGCCCATGCTGGCTCGAGGCGAACTGCAGACGATCGGTGCGACAACTCTCGATGAGTACCGCAAGCACATCGAGAAGGATGCGGCTCTGGAACGTCGGTTCCAGCCGATTCAGGTTCCCGAACCATCGCTGGCGCATTCGATCGAGATCCTCAAGGGGCTGCGCGACAAGTACGAGGCGCACCACAAGGTCACGATCACAGAAGGCGCACTCTCGGCTGCCGTGAACATGTCCGACCGCTACGTCAATGACAGGTACCTGCCGGACAAGGCGATCGACCTCATCGACGAAGCAGGTGCCAAGTTGCGCATCTCGCGTCTGTCGGTGCCGCAGGAGGTCCGTGACCTGGAGGAGAAGATCCTCGAGGCTCGCCATCGCAAGGAAGCCGCCATCGATGCCCAGGACTTTGAGCTCGCGGCATCTGAACGTGACTCAGAGATGAAGCTGCAGCAGGACAAGGACGAACAGACCGAGGCCTGGCGCAAGAGCGGCAAAGACACCTCTGCCGTCGTTGACGCGGACCTGATCGCCGAGGTGCTGGCAGCCGCCACCGGTATTCCGATCTTCAAGCTCACCGAGGAAGAATCCTCGCGTCTGCTGCGGATGGAAGACGAACTGCACAAGCGCATCATCGGGCAGGACGACGCGGTCAAGTCGATCTCCCGTGCCATCCGCCGGACCCGTGCGGGTCTGAAGGATCCGAAGCGGCCCTCCGGCTCATTCATCTTCGCTGGCCCCACAGGCGTCGGCAAGACTGAGTTGGCGAAGGCTCTGGCGGAGTTCCTGTTCGGTGATGAGGATTCGCTCATCAGCCTGGACATGTCGGAGTACTCGGAGAAGCACACCGTGTCGCGACTGTTCGGTTCTCCCCCCGGCTATGTGGGCTACGAAGAGGGTGGTCAGCTGACGGAGAAGGTCCGTCGCAAACCGTTCTCGGTGGTCCTCTTCGACGAGGTGGAGAAGGCTCACTCGGATATCTTCAACTCACTGTTGCAGATCCTCGAGGATGGTCGTCTGACTGACTCGCAGGGTCGTGAGGTGGACTTCAAGAACACGATCATCATCATGACCACCAACCTGGGTACACGAGACATCTCGAGTGGTCTGCAGCTGGGCTTCCAAGTTGAGGGCAGTACCAACAACAACTACGAGCGTATGAAGCAGAAGGTCAACGAGGAGCTCAAGCAGCACTTCCGGCCCGAGTTCCTCAACCGTGTCGATGACACGATTGTCTTCCCTCAGCTGAACAAGGAAGAGATTCTGCAGATCGTCGATCAGTTCCTGGCACGTCTGGACGCACGTCTGGCCGATCAGGGCATGAAGGTCGAAGTCAGCGATGCGGCCAAGAGCCTCCTCGCCGACCGTGGCTACGATCCGGTCTTGGGTGCTCGTCCGCTGCGTCGCACGATTCAGCTCGAGATCGAAGACCACCTGTCCGAGAAGATCCTGTTCAAGGAGATCGGAAGCGGTCAGACCATCAGGGTCGACGTCAAGGGAGAAGGCAAGGAAATGGAATTCACGTTCGAGGGCGTGGAGACCGAGAGCATTGCCGCCAGCGGTCCGGATGATTCCGGTTCCGGTGGAGAACTCGCTGGAGCCGGTTCGTCCGGCGGCAGCGGTTCTGGAAGCTCTGCTTCCTGATCTCCTCCTAGAGCGCTGAAAGCGCCCGGGGACACAGCATCGGCTGAGTCCCCGGGCTTTTTCATGCTCGCTTCCGATGGTGTTGAATGAAGATATGAGCTCAGCCCCAATCGATTTCGACCATGATCAGGTCTCCGCAGACCACCACTTCAACCATTGCCTTCCCGGCGGCCTCTTCCTGCGCAGGGCTCGGACGAGCGATGTCAAGGGGATTGAGGCGTTGGTCGCGCCGCTGGCCGAAGAGCGCATCCTGCTGGCCAAGGACACCGTCACCTACTTTGAGACCCTGCAGGAATTCTGGCTGGTTGTGGACCCGCAGCCGGACGGAACCGAGATTCTTGCCGGATGCGCGGCGTTGCACATCATCTGGGCCGACCTTGCGGAAACGCGCACGGTTGCCACCTCGCCGGCCTATCGGGGGCGCGGAGTGGGTAAGGCCCTCATCCGGCAGCTCCTCTCAGACGCTGTGGCGATCGGTGTCGACAGGGTCTTCTGCCTGACCTTCGAGACCGGGTTCTTCGGTTCGCTCGGATTCGAGCCGATCAAGGGCATTCCAGTCTCCCCAGAGGTCTACGTCGAGCTTCTGCACTCCGCCGACGAAGGCGTGGCCGAGTTCCTGGACCTGGCCCGAGTCAAACCCAATACGTTGGGCAATGCTCGGATGATCAAGTTCCTGTGAGCTTCACTGAGGGAGGCTGAGGCGTTCCTCGTGCTGTGCTGCGAGTCCGTCGACGACGAGCCCGTCGATGATGCGCAGGATCCGATCTGAATCCGCGGTGAGGTCGCGCATCTTTGTCAGTGATTCGGAGGTCGCATGGCCGACGGTGTCTAAGAGATCCGAATCGATCGTCGTGGTCGACGCTGTGAAGAGGTCGAGGGTCACGGAATCCGGGAAGTCGCTTGCTGCCTCCGCATGGGCAGACTTGAGCACGTCCATGATGGCGCCGCGCAGCTGACGGTCCGTGCCTGCCCACTTCTGTGTCTTCGGTTTCTCCGCCGAGGCAGGTCTTCCCGCCTTCTGCCAGGCGCAGAGGTCATTGAGCGGGCAGGTCTGGCACCCGGGATTCCTGGCCGTGCACACGAGTGCGCCGAATTCCATGACCCCGGCGTTCCACTTCTCATGGTCCGTCTCGGGTACGAACTGGCTGGCCCACTCGGTCTCTGCACGGCCCGGTGAGGCTGAGGGGCGATCACGTCCCGCAAAGAGCCGGATGAGAACACGTCGCACATTTGTGTCGAGCACAGTGGTGCGTTCACCGTGGGCGAAGGAGGCCACAGCAGCTGCGGTATACGCACCGATGCCGGGGAGACGTTCGAGTTCCTGTGCGGTCTGGGGCACGCGTCCGTCGAGTTCCTCGGCGATCACCCGCGCGGCTTCCTGCAGCCGCAGAGCCCTTCGCGGGTAGCCGAGACGGTCCCAGCTATGGAGCACTTCGGCGGTGGGCGCCTGCGCCAGATCCGCGGGTGTGGGCCACTTCTGCAGCCATTCCCGCCAGCGGGGTTCGACCCGGGAGACGGGAGTCTGCTGTGACATGATCTCACTGACGAGGACCGCCCACGCGCTGGTGTCGGCATCTCTCCAGGGCAGGGGGCGAGCCGCGGTTTCGAACCAAGTGATGATCGTCTGGCGAACGCGGTGAATATCCGTGTCTGCAACTGTGGGGAATGGGGAATCGGGACGCGAAGATCTCGATTCGGCGGTGGCTCGGTGTGTCATTTGGATGCTCAAACGCTTCGGCTTAGGCTCAAAGCGATGACTCCTTCCAATCGTGGTTCGCAGCCGAAGAACGGCGCCAGGCAGCCCCGCCAGTCTAGCGGGAAGCTGCCAGCGCGCGTGTACCGTCGGCGGCGCTACATGTTGTTGTTTGCCAGCCTCGTGGTGGTCGCCCTGGTGGTGCTCGGAGCCGTCGGAATAGTCAGAGGACTGGGCGGAGGCGGCGGGGAAGAACCTGTTGCCGAAGACACGCCGTCGGCGAGCCCGACGACACAAGCGCCGGTGCCGGATGAGAAGGCCGCGAGCGGAAAATGCCCTGAGAGCAAGGTCGGCCTCAGAGCCGGTGTCGACGAGAAGAGCTTCGACGAGGACGCGAAGCCCAAGTTCAAAATGGTGATTGAGAACAATCACACGGCCACCTGCCTGATCGAGGTCGGCACCAAGGAACAGGAATACCTCGTTCAGAAGAACGGTGACGTGGTCTGGTCCTCGAAGTTCTGCGCTGCAGGTGAAGACGAGAACGCTGAGGTCTCGACCGAGTTCGCACCTGAGTCGGAGAAGACTGCTCAGCTTGAATGGAACCGGGTCCAGGTGGACAAGAACTGCAACCGAACGAACAAGGATTTCGGTCCGGGGGAGTACGAGCTGGTCGTCAAGCTTGGTGATAAGGAGAGCAAGCCGGCGAAGTTCGAACTGGAGAAGGACGCCGCCACCAAGGCCAAAGAGAAGAGAGAAGCCGAGGAGAAGAAGGCTGAGGAGAAGAAGTCCGAGGAACCTGACGAGAAGAAGCCTGACGAGAAGAAGTCGGACGAGAATCCCGACGGTTCAGGTTCCTCGGACGACTGAGCTGTTCGCGTCGGTGGGGCGGCTGCGGGCTCAGGCTCCGCGGTAGGAGCCCACGCCCCAGGAGTTGCCATCGTGGTCGCGGAAGTCGAACTCTCGGCCGCCATGTGGCTGTGTTGCCACCGGCTTGACGATCGCATGGCCCATGTCTGTGATCTCCTCGTAGAGCCGGTCGACTTCTCGTTCCGTGTCGACGACGATGTAGAGAGAGTTGCCGCCGACGCTGTCGAGTGCTGACCCGTCGTTGCGGACGGAGCCGAACATGATTCCACCCGTATCACCGAGTGCGTATTCGGCATGGACGATGAGCTCGGGATCGGCCTCGTCCCTGACTGTGAGCCGCTCAGTGAAACCGAGTGCTGCCAACAGAGCGGTCGTGGCGGCCGCGTCCGTGGTTCTCATTGCCGGAAAAACTGTCGTGGTCATACTTCCAGGATGCGCTATTTATGTGCAGATGTCCCGAACTTTCTCTCCGTGCGATGTCAAGCTCATTTGCCTCCCAACAGCAGCTCAACGGCTTCGGAGACGTGCTCACATTCCTTGACGCGCATTCCCTGGGGAGTCGAGACGTTTCGCAATGCGCCGTGAGCGACGATCGCATGGGTGATGCCGAGGCGGGAGGCCTCATTGAGCCGCTGGCCCAGGTTAGGGACATTGCGGATCTCTCCCGAGAGACTGATCTCACCGATCGCAACAAATTTTGCGGCCATGGACTTACCGATCGCGGCCGACGCCAGCGAGAGGCAGATCGCGAGGTCGCTGGCCGGTTCACTGAGCTTTGCGCCTCCGACCGTGGCGGTGAAGACATCGGACTTGGCCAAACTGATAGTCCCGATCTTCTGACTGAGCACGGCGAGCATCATGGCCACTCGTGAGGAGTCCACACCGGAGACGGACCTGCGAGACTGCCCGCCAGCGGATTCGGTGATGAGCGATTGAACTTCGACGAGGAGCGGACGTTTGCCCTCCTGCGTCACTGTCAGACAGGTGCCTGGGGGATTGCTGCCGCTGCGGGAGAGGAAGAGGCCCGAGGGATCCTCGAGGCTCTTGATGCCGTTTTCCTCCATGTCGAAGCAGCCGACATCGTCGGTCGGTCCGAACCGGTTCTTCACAGCGCGCAGCAGACGCAGTCGGGAGTGGCGTTCCCCTTCGAAGTTGCACACCACATCGACGAGGTGTTCGAGAAGTCGGGGTCCGGCGATCGTGCCGTCCTTCGTGATGTGGCCAACGAGCACTGTTGGCAGCGACCTGGACTTTGCCTCCCGAATGAGGGCAGCAGCCACCTCGCGGACCTGAGTGACTCCTCCCGGCACACCGTCGATCTCGGATGAGGCGAGGGTCTGGATGGAATCGACGATGAGCATGTCGGGCTCTTCTGCTTCGATCATTCCCAGGACAGCGCCGAGGTCGTTCTCCGCGGCCAACAGCAGAGAGTCCTCGAGCGCGTTGATGCGCTCGGCCCGCAGTCGGACTTGTCCGGCGGATTCCTCACCGGTGACGTAGAGGACCTTGGAGCCGAATTTGGCGAGGCGTGAAGCGACGTCGAGCAGAAGAGTCGATTTTCCTACGCCCGGTTCACCAGACAGGAGGACGACAGCACCGGGGACGATGCCACCGCCGAGGACGCGGTCGAATTCGCTGACATACGTCGTCCTCGCCTGAGCCAGGGTGGAGTCGATCTGGTTGATCGATTTCGCCCCGCTGGACTTCTTGACTTTCGTCTTGACCGAGGTCTTCCCCGCGCCCTTCTCCTCGAGTGTGCCCCAGGCTTGGCATTCAGGGCAGCGACCCAGCCATTTGACGGTCGAATAGCCACATTCGGTGCAGGTGAAAGACATACGACAATTCTGGCACGCCGCACTGACACAGCCGCACGTACAGTGGGCGAGCGCGGGCGATCTCAGTCCAGGGTGGTGAGAACTCGCGGGCCGTCCTCGGTGATGGCGATCGTGTTCTCCGAATGTGCGCCGTTCGATCCGTCTGCCAGGCGCAGGGTCCAGCCGTCCTTGTCGACGGCCAGCTTCTTCGAGGTGAACGACCACCACGGTTCGATCGCCAGTGTCAGGCCTGGTTTGAGTACCAGGCCGCGTCCACCCTTGCCCCGGTTGGCCACGTGGGGATCTTCGTGCATCGTGTGGCCGAGCCCGTGGCCGCCGAAGTCGAGGTTCACCGGAATCCGCTGTTCATCGGCAACATCACCGATGGCCTTCGAGATATCGCCGAGGCGGTTGCCCGGCTGTGCGGCCGAAATGCCGGCTTCCAAGCCTGCCCAGGTGGAGTCGATGAGGTGCTGGTCCTCATCGCTGCCGTTACCGACGACGACGGAGCGGGCGGCATCGGCGACCCAACCGTCGATGGACACGGCGAAGTCCAAGGTGAGCAGGTCACCGTCCTTCATCACGTAGTCGCGGGGCTTGCCGTGGAGGACTCCATCGTTGACTGAGAGGCAGATGACGTTCCGGAAGGGGCCTTCACCAAAGGAAGGGGCATAGTCCCAATAGCAGGACTCGGCGCCGGACTCTTCGATGAGCTTCCTGGCGCGCTTCTCCAGATGCATGATGTTCATGCCCGGTTCCGCGAGCTCAGACAGTTCGGCCAGTGTCTTCGCGACGAATCGGCCGGTGACCGCCATCTTGTCGATCTCGGCGGGTGTCTTCAGCTCAATCACAGGTGTTCTCCTTCAGTCTTCACGGGCTCAACCTCAACTTTAGTCGTTTGCGTCTCTTCCGTCGCGGTCGCCCTGCCTGTCCGTGATCAAGCAGACAGTTGCGAACAGATTTCATTGCAGGGGATCTTGCTGACATGTAGGTTCGCCGATATGAGGGGCATCGTTTTGACAGTCATCATGGGCAATGCCTTTGGGCTTTCGGTGACCTCGGGCATCGAGTCGGTCAATGAGGGTGGTGCGACGTGGATCTTGGAACTCATCGTATTCCCGCTCGCCGTGCTGGTAGGAATCGTTTCCCTGCTTCTCAAGCACAGAAAACGGGCGCCGGCACAAAACCGACGCCCGAATCCCTGCGAATCAGGTCAGGATCCAGAACAGCCTCGTTGACTCGTGGCTCTCAGAGGAACTCGACTCCCTGCGCCAGCGGCAGCTCACCGGAGTAGTTGATCGTGTTCGTGGCCTGGCGCATGTAGGCCTTCCACGAATCGGTGCCCGACTCACGCCCGCCGCCGGTCTCCTTCTCACCACCGAAGGCGCCGCCGATCTCCGCACCGGAGGTGCCGATGTTGACGTTGGCGATGCCGCAGTCCGAACGCGACAGGAACTTCTCCGACTCGGCCAACTCCGTGGTGAAGATCGCCGAGGACAGTCCCTGCGGCACTCCATTGTGGACGTCGAGCGCCTCATCGAGATCCGAATAGGTGACGACATAGAGGATCGGGGCGAAGGTCTCGGACTCCATCACCGAGGTCTGGCTGGGCATCCGCACGACCGCGGGCTCGACATAGTGGGCTTCGGGCCGCTCGTCGTCGAGAACCCGCCTGCCACCGCAGAGGACCGTGCCGCCTTCCGACTCGGCTTGCTTGAGTGCAGACTGCATCGCCGCGAACGAATCCTCGTTGATGAGTGGCCCGACGAGCACGCCGTCCTCGGTGGGGGAGCCGATGCTCAAGGTCTTATAAGCGGCGACGATCTTCTCCACGAGGTCATCGGCAATCGATTCGTGGACGATGAGGCGGCGCAGGGTGGTGCACCTCTGCCCGGCGGTGCCGGCCGCAGCGAAGACGACGCCGCGCAGCGCCAGATCGATGTCCGCACTGGGGGCCACGATCGCACCATTGTTGCCGCCGAGTTCGAGGAGGACCCGACCGAAGCGCTCGGCCACGACGGGTCCGACCTCTCGGCCCATGCGCACCGAGCCCGTGGCCGAGACGAGGGCCACACGCTCATCGCGAACCATGGCATCACCGATGTCCCGACCGCCGACAAGGATAGGCACGAGTCCTTCCGGAGCCCCCACCTCGGCGGCAGCACGGGCCAGCAGGGACTGGGCGCCAAGGGCGGCGAGCACAGCGTTCTCTGAGGGCTTCCACACCACAGCGTCCCCGGCGACCAGTGCCAGTGCGGTGTTCCAGGAGTAGACGGCCACAGGGAAGTTGAAGGCCGAGATGACGCCGACGACTCCGAGCGGATGCCAGGTCTCCATGAGCCTGTGTCCGGGGCGTTCGCTGGGCATCGTCTTGCCCCACAGCTGCCGGGACTGACCGAGCGCGAATTCGCAGATATCGATCATCTCCTGCACTTCGCCAGCGGCCTCGGACGGGGTCTTGCCCGCTTCAACGGTGATGATCTTCGCGAGATCCTCCTTGTGTTCGCCCAACAGCTGCCCCCAGCGCTGCACCAGCTGACCACGCACGGGTGCTGGGACGTCACGCCAAGTGGCGAAGGCCTCAGCGGCCGCGGCGATCTTGTCGGCAGCAGACTCCTTGGTGTCCGCGGCCAGGGAGCCCAGGCTCTGACCGGTGATGGGGGAGCGGGCAGGCAGGTTCGCCGGGGCACCGGACCCTGCGCTCAGCACGGAGGCCTCGACTCCGCAGGCATTGAGTCCGGAGGTGAGGAGATCGGTGATCGTCTGGTCGGTGGGCAATGCAGTCATTGCTGTCCTTTCGCTGGTGTTTGTGTGGGTTGGGGTGGTGGTGGCGGCTCACACGATGTTGAGCTCCTTGCGCAGTCCCGAGGTGGCGAAGCGTCGTTTGTCCAGGCCTGAGACGTCGACGAACGGTTCGCGACCGGTCATGAGGTCAGCGACGACCTCTCCGACTGCCGGGCCCATGAGGAATCCATGTCCGGAGAACCCGCAGGCGTAGAAGAATCCGGAGAGTTCTTCGGCCTCGCCGATGAGTGCATTGTGATCGGGCGTCATCTCGTAGAGTCCCGCCCAGCCGCGCTTGGCCTCAACCTCGCCCAAGCCCCGAGCCCGTGATTCGATGAGCTCGGCCAGAGTGGGCAACCAGTCGGGATTGCGCTTGTCGTCGAAATCCCAGACATCCGTCTCGTCGGGGCATCCGAAGAGCAGGCCCGGACCCTCCGGATGGACGTAGAAGCTCGTGGAGAAGTCGATGGTGAACGGCATCCGCGACAGGTCGATGCCCAGTTTCGCTTCATCCACGGGCTCGCTGACCATGATCTCCCGTCGCAGGGGCTTCACCGGCAGGTCAACACCGGCAGCCTCGCCGATGAGCCCGGACCAGGCGCCGGCAGCACAGACAACCTGCACACATTCGATTCTGCCCTTCGTCGTGAGCACAGACTGCACCGTGCGGGTGCTGCCGCTCGGGTCCTCACCCACGGTCGACTCGAACCCGGTCACTTCGCAGTTCTTGACCACCGTGACTCCGAGTTCTCGTGCGGCGCTGATGTATCCGGACACCACGGCCTCAGGGGTGCAGTGCCCATCAGTGGGATTGAACGCCCCCGCCACGAGACCCTCGGTGTTGATGTACGGGGCCAGCTCAGCCACCTCGGCGACGGTGAGCATCCGGGAATCCAGACCCATCCGCTGCTGAAGTTCGACATTGGCAGCGAAGGTGTCGGCCGTCTCGGCGGAATCGAGGAGGAACAGGTACCCATTGCTGACCAGATCGATGTCGACGCCGAAATTGGTCTCGAAGTTGCGCAGGACCTCGAGGCTGCGTGTGGACAGGGCGATGTTGACCTCATCGGAGAACTGGCAGCGCACCCCACCGGCGGCCTTCGACGTCGATCCCGAACCGGGGACGTCCCGTTCGACGAGAACTATGTCTTCCACGTCATGCTTGGCCAGGTGATAGGCAATGGATGCTCCCATGACTCCGGCGCCGATGATGACGACCTCGGCGCTCGTCGGGACCGTGCCGGTCGGTGATGTGCTCTCCAACTTCCACCTCACTGTCTTCTGCTGCGAACGTCCGTCCTTGGTCGTCGCAGCAACGGGGAGTGCCGACGTCGATGTCGGCGAATTGCGGCTCACTGCCCATTGTGGTTCCAGTCACGTTTAAGGGCAAGAGCGAGTTCATGAAAACTGTTTTTAGGAAACGTGAAAAGAGCTAGGCTGTAGCCATGGCATGGACTCTCGGACAGCTGCGCACCTTCGTCACCGTGGCCGAACTGGGGTCGATGACCAGAGCCGCGGAACAGCTGGGCTACAGTATCGGCGCTGTCTCCCAGCACATGAGCGCCCTGCGCCGCGCCGTCGGCTCCGAACTCTTTCTGCGCCGAGGCAGGGGAATGGTCCTCGCCGAGGCCGGCCGAACGCTGCTCCCGCGTGCCCGAAGCATCCTCGCTGCCCAGAAGCAGGCAGAGATGGCGATGCTGGGCAGAGACTTCCGCAGCGAAGCCATCGTCACCCTCGGCGTCTTCGGTTCGGCATCGACTAAGGCATTGCCCTCCATCGTGAGGCTCCTGGGTCAGCGGCATCCGCACATCGAAGTCCGAGCCCGTGAGATCAACGTCGAGACGATGTCGGCGGCCGTGATCGACGGAGCGATCGACTTGGGTATCGGCATCAACTATCCGGCCGTGCCCCTGCCGCCTATGCGGGGTCTGAGCTGGACGACCGTGGCCAGCGAGGCCTTCGGCATCGTGGTGCCCGCAGGCGCACCGCGACCTACACAGACGGACCTGTCCGAGGCCGATTGGATCCTGCCGCCGGCCGAGGAGCTCTTCGGCCGAGCGATGCGCCTAGCCACCTCGGCGATGGGGATCGCTGCGAAGGAGACCCACATCGTCACCGACACCGCCGTCGCGCTCGCCCTGGCAGGCACGGGGCTCGGACTGACCCTGGCCACGCCGATCATGATGTCCCTGGGCGGACCCGAAGTCGACCTGCATCCGATCGACGAGGCAGGCGGGAGGGAGATCATCGTCCTGACTTCCCCGGACCCGGCAGACCCGGTCGGGGCCGTCGCCGAGGTGGTCACCGACGTCTTCGCCGACAGCTTTCGCCCTAGGATGGGGCCATGAACTTCGATCATCAGTGGAACCGCATCCGTGAGACCAACCCCGATCACTCTGCGAATTACGCGGACAGGTGGCGGAAGCTCACCGCCGCAGGGCACGATATCGGGGGAGAGGCGCGATTCGTCAACGCGATGGCCCCGCGCGGAGCACGCATCCTCGACGCCGGCTGCGGCACAGGCCGTGCCGGTGGTCTGCTCATCAACGAAGGACACACGGTCTACGGAGTCGACCTCGACGAGTTCCTCATTGCCGTCGCCGAGGAGGACTTCCCGAGCGGTGAATGGCACACGGGCGATCTCGCCGAATTCGACTTCTCAGCAGTTGGCATCAACGACATCGATGTGGCCTTCTGCGCGGGCAACGTCCTCTCCTTCCTCGACCCCGCCTCACGGCGGCAGACCCTATCCAACATCAAATCGACGCTGAAGTCCGGAGGACGCTTCGTCGCCGGCTTCGGGGCCGGACGAGGCTATGACTTCGCTGACTTCATCGACGATGTGACGTCGACGGGAATGCTCGTCAACCTCAAACTCTCGACCTGGGAGATCCACCCCTACGAGCCCGACAGCAACTTCCTCGTCCTCATCGCCGAACGTGCGTGAACGAGGATTCCGAGGTGAGCAATCGCGCCTACGAGGAGGAGCTCCTCGCTGCCATCTACGACGATGACAATCCGGATGGGCCAGATCACGACTACTTTCGTGCACGTGCACGGGAACTGTCGGCGACTCAGATCACAGATCTGGGATGCGGCACGGGAATCCTCACCGCGACGATGGCCGGACCGGGGCGCATCGTCGTCGGCATCGACCCTGCCGCGGCCATGCTTGAGCGCGCTGCAGCACGGCACGAAGGCGACAAGGTCGAATGGCGTCGCGGTACATCTGAACTGATCGAAACCAACTCCAGCGACCTCATTGTGATGAGCGGCAATGTCGCGATGCACATCCTCGGCGATGCTTGGACTGCGACTCTGCGCGACATCAGCCGAGGGCTGTGCGAAGGCGGTGTCCTGACTTTCGAGGCTCGCAATCCGCTGGCTCAGGCCTGGCAGAAGTGGAACACACCTGCCCAGACACGGGACACCGCAGTGGGGCGCCTGCGCGAAGCAACGACTACCTCGGCGCCGGACGAGCTGGGCATCATCACCATGGACAGCGTCTACGAATTTCTCGATGCCGACGAGGTGGTCGACGTCAGCCAGCGACTGCAGTTCCGGACCTTCGCCACTCTGCGTGACGATCTGGGTGCCGCTGGTCTGAGAGTGAGCGACGTCTGGCGGAACTGGGACCGTACTCCGTTCACAGGATCCGCGGACGAACCGCTGATGATCATTGAGGCAGTCAGCGCGGACGAACCGCGAACGTGATGCCGACGTGCACCGGCTCGGGGCGCACTGACGTGGCTCTTGGAGCGTCAGCCGAAACATGATTGGCTGGTTGCGTCGACTCGATACAGTCCGACGGTTTTCTCACATGAACAGGAGCGGTCAGCATGATTTTCATCGTTGTGAAGTACGACGTGAAGCCCGAGAGCGTCGAGGCTTTCCCCGAGGCGGTGCGCACCTTCACCGAGGCGGTCCGCGCCGAGCCGGGCAACCTCTGGTTCGAATGGTCGAAGAGCCTGGACAAGGACAATGAGTTCGTCCTCATCGAGGCATTCACCGACGAAGGTGCCGAACCCCACGTCAAGAGCGACCATTTCGCCGCTGGGCTCGAGGCCATGCGCCCGCACCTGGCATCGACACCGAAGATCATCTCCCGCAAGATCGACGGCGAGGGCTGGGACGAGATGGGCGAACTCAAAGTCGACTGAGCTATCGTCGTCGACTGAGCCATAGTCATTGACGGCTCGATTGCCTATACTTCTCCCATGGCGACCAAGGCAGTGAATGTGCAGGCGATCGAGAACGCCCTCGGAGAACCCTGGGCGACAACCCGAGCTCGCCTCGAGGTAGCTGGAGGGTCATCGGCGAGTCATAAGGAACTCGCTGATGCCCTCTATCCGCAGTTCGACGGCGTCGTTGAGAAACATGGCTGGTGGGTCCAAGGTGCGGTCGTCGCCTATGAGCAGGAGATCGGCCGACGTGTGCCCGGCCAGCGTGCCGACGGCACCTTCGATGTCGCGGTCTCTCGCACCGTGAACGGCGACCGTGATGACGTCATCACTCGGTTTGCGTTCCTCGTCGACCAAGGTCCGCTGGCTGGTGTAGCCATCGACGGTGAGCCTCGCACATCGAAGACGGACAAGCGCTCATTCTGGCGGGCGAACCTTGAAGACGGAACCCGATTCGAAGCGGCCGCCGAACCGAAATCCGAGGGCAGAACGCGTCTCGTGCTCACCATTTCCGAACTGCCCAGCGCCGAGGCGCTCGAAGATCGGCGCACTCACCTGAAGGAGCTCCTCAGTCAATTGTGACGGGTTCGCAGCTGCCCGGGGCTTGCCATCCCAGGGACTCAGCCGGCGATGATCGGATTCCACGTCCCCAGCGCATGTGCGGCCACGATCGCGAGCGCACAGACTCCGAGCGACACCGCCACGGCCACCCCATCCCCGGCACCGAAGACCGACTGCCTGCGCCAGGTCCGCCCGGGCCTGCCGAACGCGCGGCCCTCCATCGCCATCGCCAAGGTCGTGCCTCGTCGAATCGACTGCACCAGCAGCACGAAGATGCCGGCGAAGAGGCTTCTCGTCCGTCGCGCGATCGAACCCCCGGCAACACCTCTGGCCCGCCTGGCCATCGACAGTGTCTGCCACTCGATAACAAGCAGGCCCAGGAGCCGACTGGCGGCTAGAACCGAGACGACAACGACCTCGGGCAGGCGCAGATGTTGGATCAGCGCATCAGAGAGGTCCCTGGGATCGATCGTCGATGCGAGCACGATCAGCGGAATCGCCAGCGCCAGAGTCCGGACGAAGATCGCTGCCGCGGCATCAAGGGATCCCGCTGTCATCAGAATCGGGCCGAGATCGACGAGCACAGCACCGGACTTCTCCGCCAAGATCGCTGTGCCCCAGGCTGCCAACAATGCTCCCAGCGGCAGAAACCACAGCCGTTTGAGTGCGGCGATCATGTCGAGCCCAGTGGCTGGCAGGCCGATCAGGGTGAACCCGAGGACCACACCGGCCGAGACGAGGTCGATACTCAGCAGGGCACCGACCATGAGGATGAGCGCCACAGCGATCTTCGTCAGCGGATTGCACCTGACCAAGGGAGTGGAGCGCACCACAGGAATGAGCTGACCGGGATCCTGAACCTCCACCTTCGCGGGAGCATTCGTCAGATCACTCAACTCGCTCACTCCTCGACAGCCGATCGGAGGCGGCCTCGGAAAGAGTTGCGGGCGAGGCGTTGGCAGCTGGTTGCCCCAGTTCTATCCGCCTGGCGCCGATCGCATCGAGGAATGAATGATCGTGGCTGACAGCCACGACGGAACTGCCGCGGGCAAGCACATCGAGGAACAGCTCGACCAACCCCGCCCACGTCAGAGCGTCCTGCCCGAACGTCGGTTCGTCAACGATGAGGACCCTGGGCCGCGGGGCCATCATCGCAGCGACCGAGAGCCTGCGCTTCTCACCCCCGGACAGACCCTGCGGATGTGCCTCGGCTATCGTCTCCAGACCCAGTACATGCAGCAGCTCTTCGACACGCTCGTCGACATCGGAACTCGACCATCCGGCCAGTCGCGGCCCCAGCGCCAGTTCCTCGGCGACACTCGAGGTCAGGAACTGATGTTCCGGCTCCTGGAACACCATCCCGATCCGCGGGGCCAGAAACGCCGAGGGCCAGCGGAATGGCCGAGCCTGCTTCGCCCCCGATCGCAGGGACCCGAAGGCATTGACCTCACCGTCGAATTCGGAGATCAGACCGGCAAGCGTCAGCGCCGTCGTCGACTTTCCCGCCCCATTGTCCCCGATGATGCCCAGGGCCTCACCGGCGCGGACATCGAAGTCGATGTCCGTTGCCGCCGCAACCTTCGCCCGCGGACGAGCGACGCCGAGGCGATGCGTCCTCAGAAGCACCTCTCCGGTGGAGCCAGGAGCCGGATTCGGCGTGGCTCGTGTGGCCCGATTCCCAGCCATCGGTTCGCGATTCGCGACAGCCTCCGGGTCTTCGGGGACCCAGATGCCGCACTCGCGGAGTTCCCCGGCGATCTGCGGATCACCGAAGACCTGCCTCGGCGGGCCCTGGGTGATGAGTCCCTGGCGGCCGAGCACAACGACGGTGTCCACGTGATCGAGCCACAGGCCGACTCGATGTTCGACGATGACCATCGTCGCCGAGGTTGCCGCCTGGGTCTCGAGGATGGCATCGCGAACGGCCCCGGCAGAGTCGGGATCGATGTTTGCCGTCGGTTCGTCGAGGACGATGATCTCAGGTCTCATCGCGTGGATGCCGGCGAGGGCCAGACGCTGCTTCTGGCCGCCAGACAGTGCCGCAGTGGGATGTGATTGGGGGAGGGCGAGGCCCATCCTCGCCAGCGATGAGGCGATCCGGGCCTCGATCTCCTCGGCGGGCAGACCCAGGTTCTCCATGCCGAAGGCGACATCGTCGCCGACGCGGGAGAAGATCACCTGCGAATCGGGATCCTGCAGGACCAGCCCGGTCTCACCTCGGCGAGGGTCGGGTGGACAGTCGCCGATGAGGAGCTCACCGGTCGCCGTACCGGACTCGGAAGGCACGACACCGGCGATGGCGTGGAGCAGGGTGGACTTGCCTGCCCCGGACGGGCCGAGCAGGAGGACCTTCTCACCTGCGGCGATGTGCAGGTTGATGGGACCGACGGCAGGTTCGTCACGATCGGCGTGTTGCCATGAGAACCCGCGGGCGGTGATCGGCAGAGCCATCAGCGCATGCGGCCGGAGGCGAAGGAGCTCAGCGCACCGGTCTTCGCGATCGCACGGTAGGCGAACCAGGCTCCGATGCCGGAGATGACGATGCCGGAGATGATGGCGCACACCGCATAGGCGGCTTGGAAGCCCAGCTGCCATTCGGCGTTGTACATGATGTTCTCGCTCACAGACATGAATGCTGCGGCCAGCAGTCCGGACAGGCTCGTGACCCACAGACTGAATTTTCGATAGCCGAAGGCGGCGAAGATGAGTTCGGCGCCGAGACCCTGGATGAACCCGGAGAGCAGAACTGTGGCGCCGAAGTGGGAGCCGAGGACGGCCTCGACGATGGCGGCGATCATCTCGCATAGCAGTGCGGCACCGGGTTTGCGGATGATGATCGCAGCCAACGGTCCCGCGAGGACCCACAGGCCGGCAATGAGGCCGATCGATGGGGGGAAGGCTTGGAACCCGAGTTCGAGGACCTTCCAGCTCAGGGCCAGGACCCAGAAGATGAGTCCGACGGAGATTCCGAGCACGGCGGTGACGACGTAGTCGACGACCTTCCACTGCTTCGTCACGGGGACGTGGGAATACTTCGGCTTGAATCCGGTGGTGGTATCCGGCGCGGTCGTTTTTGGCATTGTGCCTCCTCAGATCAAGGAGGGGTAGAAGAGTCTCGACTTCCTTCGGCGGTGCTAACCACATCAGGTTCGAGGGTCTGCAGCTTCATCTGCACTCTCAGCGCCTTAGTCGGCGCTCCCCTGTCGTGGCACCCACTGTACAGCAGTCCACGACAGGGGCGTCGGCTCAGCTCGGGACGACCATGATCGGTCCGTCCGCACGGTGGAGGACTCCACGTGAGACGGACCCGAGAAGAGCACTGCTGACGGGACCACGTCCGCGGGAGCCGAGGACGGTCAGCTGCGCAGTCTTCGTGGCTTCGACGAGAATCTCGGTCGGATCTCCGATCGGCACCTCGGCGCGCACCTGCATATCCGGAAACTGCTGAGTCACGGCAGCGACCTCTGCCTCGAGGGCTGCTTCGAGCTGTTTCTGCCTCCGACCGGAGGCCTCGGCGCTCAGCTCCAGCTCGGGGTACCAGTAGAGCCATTCGTTGCCAGCCGGGAGGACGGAGACGATATCGAGTGCGGCTCTTCGTGAGCTGGCCACCTCGGCGGCGGTGAACATGGTCAACCGTCCGGCATCCGAGCCGTCGACGGCCACGACAACAGGGGCCTCGGCCGTTTCCGAGGGGCGGGGCGCGACCACAACCGTCGGGCAGTGGGAGTGTGCGGGCAGTGCTGTGGACACCGAGCCGAGAATTCGGCCGATGAAACCGCCACGGCCCCTCGCTCCCACGACCACTGTCCGTGCGTGGGCGCTCAGATCCTTCAGAACTCCGGCCGCGTCGCCCCGCTCGGCGCGGTAGACGACCTTGCCGCTGTGGTCTCGCAGGAGTCCGGCCGCCTCACCGAGGAGTGACTCGACCGCTCGGAGTGAGGCTTTCTCCTCGTTCTCCTTCGGCATTGATGCGAGGTTCGGATAGAGCATCGCAGGAACGGTATAGGCGGCGACGACAGTGAGGACGGCGTTGCGGCGAGTGGCCTCGGCTGCTCCGTATTCGAGGGCGCGCGCGGCGAGTTCGGAGCCGTCGTAGCCGACGAGGATCCCGAGGTCCGTCGATGTCTGGTCAGCGGTGGGGTTCTCGGCAGTCATGGCAGACCTCCCAATGGGGGCCGAAGGCACCCGGACGACGACGGTGGCCCCATCATCAGAACCGTCCCCGTGCGACTCAGTCTACCAAAGCAATTCTACGGAGCGTAGAAGAACCTTCAGATCGCGAAGCCCATGTGGGCCAGTGCATACCTGAGTATGTGTTCCTGACCGTGGCACAGTTCGTTGACGATATCGGCGCGCAGCGTCTCCTCCGGTGTCAGCCAATCGAGGCTCAGTGCGTCGGCGCGGGGAGTGCATTCACCACGGACCTCGAGGATGAAGCACATAGAGATCGCATGCTGGCGCGGGTCATGGAGCAGAGAAGAGCCTTCGGTGGGAAAGTACTCGGCGATGTGGAACGGTGCGATCGCAGGCGGGATCACCGGCAGCGCCATCGGTCCGAGGTCATTCTCCGCGTGACGCATCAGCGCTGAGCGGATGCTCTCATGGAAGCGGATCCGACCGCCGACGACCTCTCGGCCCAGTGTCCCGTCGTCCAGACTGCGCAGCAGCAGGCCGATCCGCTCGACGTTTCCCGATTCGCCCACACGCACGGGAATCGCATTGACATAGGGGATAGGCAGTCGCCGTCGCAGCTGAGCGAACTCGGCATCATCGAACCAGTTTTCATCGAAGTCCAGAGCAGTGCGCGTCATGGCTCAATTGTGACACAGTTCACCGATGTGCTCGAGGGGCTCTTTGGATGAGACCGGGTGGTGGGAACTCGGTGCGGTCGGGTAAAGTATCTTGATGTCGAGATAAAATTCTGGCCAGACCGTGACAGCGACGTGACGTAGCCTACAGTTGTGTCAGCCACTGTCAGACCTGAACGGTCAAGGACGTTTGAAGGGGTTAACCATGATCGATCATGAAGTCCGCACGCACAAGAGCTCAGAGAACCTGGCTCGCGAAGACCAACTCGCCTGGAAGATCGCCGAGGTCGCCTCAGACCCGACTCCGGTCGACTCAGAGGTCACCGAAATGGTGATCAACCGCGTCATCGACAACGCCGCGGTGGCCGCAGCCTCGGTACGCCGCTCGGCCCCGCTGCACGCTCGTGAGCAGGCACAGACCCACCCGTACTCACCGGGCGCAACCGTCTTCGGTCTGCCCCTGGGAGAGCACTTCTCCCCGGAATGGGCCGCCTGGGCCAACGGAGTCGCCGTTCGTGAACTCGACTTCCATGACACTTTCCTCGCCGCCGAATACTCGCACCCCGGCGACAACATCCCGCCGGTCCTCGCCGTGGCCCAGCACAAGGGCATCAGCGGCAAGGACCTCATCAACGGCATCGCCACCGGCTATGAGATCCAGGTCGACCTGGTCAAGGGAATGTGCCTGCATGAGCACAAGATCGACCACGTCGCCCACCTCGGCCCATCCGCGGCCGCCGGCATCGGCGCCATGCTCGGTCTGGACACGGAGATCACCTTCCAGGCGATCCAGCAGGCCCTGCACGTGACCACCGCGACCCGTCAGTCCCGCAAGGGCGAGATCTCGTCGTGGAAGGCACACGCCCCCGCATTCGCCGGCAAGATGGCCGTCGAGTCCGTCGACCGTGCCATGCGCGGCGAGGGTGCACCCAACCCGATCTACGAAGGTGAAGACGGCTTCATCGCCTGGATCCTCTCCGGTCCCGAGGCTCGCTACACCGTTCCTCTGCCGGGCGCAGGCGAGGCCAAGCGCGCGATCCTCGATACCTACACCAAGGAGCATTCGGCCGAGTACCAGGCGCAGGCGCTCATCGACCTCGCCCGCAAGCTCGGTGGCGAGATCGAGGATCTGAGCAAGATCAAGCGCATCGTCATCCACACCTCGCACCACACGCACAACGTCATCGGCACCGGCGCGAACGATCCGCAGAAGATGGATCCCAAGGCCAGCCGCGAGACCCTCGACCACTCGATCATGTACATCTTCGCTGTGGCCATGGAGGACCAGGGCTGGCACCACGAACACTCCTATGCTCCCGAGCGCGCCGGACGCCCGGAGACCGTTGAGCTGTGGCACAAGATCGAGACCACCGAAGACAAGGAATGGACTCGCCGCTACCACTCCACCGATCCCAATGAGAAGGCCTTCGGCGGCCGCGTGGAGATCGAATTCGACGACGGCTCGACCCTGGTCGACGAAATCGCCGTGGCCGACGCGCACCCCTTCGGCGCACGACCCTTCGCTCGCGCGAACTACATCGAGAAGTTCAAGACTCTGTCCGAGGGCATTCTCACCGGTACCGAGCAGACTCGCTTCATCGACCTGGCCGAGAACCTCGAGAACCTCGACGCCAAGGGTGTTGCCGAACTCAGCTTCACCGTCGACGGACTCGAGCACACCGGTTCGAAGGGTATCTTCTGATGTTGGGGGCAACCGCAACGCCGGCCGAACGCCGCGCGAAGTTCCGTGAGCTCCTTGCCGGGGACCAGATCGTTCAGTTCCCCGGTGCCATCAACCCGATCAATGCTCAGATCATCGAGCAGACCGGCTTCGAGGGCGTCTACATCTCCGGTGGTGCCTTCTCTGCCGCCATGGGCTTGCCCGATATCGGACTCACCACGCTCACCGAGGTGGCCGATCATGGGCGCAACATCGCCCGGGTGACGAACCTGCCGACCTTCATCGATGCTGACACCGGCTGGGGAGAGGCCATGAACGTGGCCCGCACCATCCAGGAATTCGAAGATGCCGGAATCTCGGGAATGCACCTGGAGGATCAGGTGAACCCGAAGCGCTGCGGCCACCTCGACGGCAAAGAGGTTGTCACCACTGCTGAGATGTCCAAGCGCATCGCCGCCGCAGTCAAGGGTCGCCGGGACGAGAGCTTCGTCATCAGCGCCCGCACCGACTCCCGCGCAGGCGAAGGCCTCGATGCGGCGATCGACCGCGCGAAGGCCTACGCAGACGCCGGGGCGGACCTGATCTTCCCCGAAGCCATGCGGAACTTGGGCGAATTCGAGAAGTTCGCCAGCAGCGTGGATGTGCCGATTCTGGCGAACATGACAGAATTCGGAAAGAGCGAACTGTTCACGACCGAACAGTTGGCGAACGTCGGAGTCAAAGTTGTGATCTACCCGGTCACAACTCTGCGTCTCGCCATGGGTGCGATCAAATCGGGCCTGCAGACCATTCGCGACCAGGGCACTCAGGTGGACCTGCTCGAGGGAATGCAGACCCGTGCGGACCTGTACGACACGATCGACTACGCTGCGTACAACGATTTTGACGCGGCCGTATTCAACTTTTCACAGGAGGGTCACCAGTGACCGAAGAAATCAAGAAGGGCCTCGCCGGCGTCGTCGTCGATACCACGGCCGTTTCGAAGGTAGTCCAGGAAACCAACTCGCTCACCTACCGCGGGTACCCCGTGCAGGAACTCGCTGCCAAGTGCAGCTCCGAGGAAGTCTCTTACCTGATCTGGAACAGCGAACTGCCGACGAAGACTCAGCTCGAGGAGTTCAAGGCCCGCGAGCGCTCGCAGCGGAACATCGACGACAAGCTCGTCCAGCTCATCCTCGACCTGCCCAAGGACTGCCACCCGATGCACGTGGTGCAGACGGCCGTGTCCTACCTCGGCGCCGTCGATCCTGAAGCAGACGTCGAAGGTGAAGAGGCCAACCTGGCCAAGGCCGAGCGCCTCTACGCGCAGCTGCCGACGATCGTGGCCATCGACCACCGTCGCCGCCACGGGCTCGCGCCCGTAGCACCGACGAAGGACCTCGACTACGCCGCGAACTTCTTCAAAATGGTCTTCGACGAGGTTCCCACCGAGGAGGTCGTGCGCTGCTTCGACATCTCGATGATCCTCTACGCAGAGCACTCGTTCAACGCCTCGACGTTCACCACCCGCGTCATCACCTCGACGACGTCTGACCTCTACTCGGCAGTCGCCGGTGGCGTCGGCGCCCTCAAGGGCCCCCTGCACGGCGGCGCCAATGAGGCCGTCATGGCGATGCTCGAAGAGGTCGGCACCGCCGACAAGGCATCGGCCTGGATCGACGATGCGCTGGCCAACAAAGCCAAGATCATGGGCTTCGGACACCGTGTCTACAAGAACGGCGACTCGCGCGTGCCGACTATGCGCAAGGCCTTCGAGAACATGGTCGCGGCCAAGGGCGCAACCGATCTGCTCGATCTCTACAACACCTTCGAATCCGTCTTCGTCGAACGCAAGGGCATCTACCCGAACCTCGACTACCCGTCCGGTCCGGCGTACCACCTGATGGGCTTCGACACCGATCAGTTCACCCCGATCTTCGTCATGGCCCGCATCACCGGCTGGACTGCTCACATCATGGAGCAGCAGGCGTCCAACGCTCTGATCCGTCCGCTGAGCGCCTACGACGGTCACGACCAGCGCGAAGTTCCCGAAAACCGGGGCTGAAGCGCCACAGCTGAAAGGCTACGCACATGACCGCTGACGGCACATACCGTCCGGTCGATCTCGAGGGTTTCGACTTCACTGTCACAGGTGGAGTCGGAACCCTCGTCATTGATCGGCCCGAAAAGCGCAACGCCATCTCCCGTCCGATGTGGCGGGCGCTGCCGGACATCATCGCCGGCATCGATGCCGATGACTCGATCGGAGCGTTGGTGATCACCGGCGCGGCCGGGCACTTCTCCGCCGGATCCGACATCGCGGACCTCAACGTTGCCCTGGCCGACTTCTGGGAGCTCAATTCCACCGCCGAGGCGGCCGTGGCGAATGCCCGCACCACGACCATCGCGGCCATCACAGGAAACTGCGTGGGCGGCGGGACCGAGATAGCAGCCGCCTGCGACATCCGCATCGGCGCCCCGGGCTCGATCTTCGGCGTCACCGCAGCAAAGCTCGGACTCGTCTACCCGCCCGGACCGACACGCCGCCTGGCCACCGTTCTCGGTGACTCCTGGGCCAGGTATCTGCTGGTCACGGCATCGATCGTGAAGTACGAGACGATGCGCGAGCTCGGCTTCTTCCACGAGGTCTCCGAGACTCCGCTGGCCACGGCACAGACGATGGGGGAGAAGATCGTGGGACTCTCACGGCTGTCCCAGATCGGTTCGAAGGCGGTCCTCGCCGGCGAACTGACAGAGAAGGCGCACGCCCTTGATACGGCCGCCTTCAACCCACCGCGATGGCTCGATGACGCCTACCGCATGGAGATAGCAGCGGGACAGGAAGCCTTCTTCGCCAAACGCCCGCCCGAGTTCGGCTTCGCCGCCACGGATTGGTCAGCGCAGTGAGCACCGGGTTGGGAATTGCTTCTCAGACCGTCAACTGTCGTCCGGGAAACCTGCGTACTGTGGTTAGACTGATCGAATGCGCCTAGCAGTCCTCGATATCGGGTCCAACAGCGTCCACCTTCTCGTGGTCGACGCTCATGTCGGAGCTCCTCCTCTGCCTGCCACCTCCCACAAGGAGGTCCTGCGCCTCGCCGAGTACCTCGGTGATGACGGGATGATCGATGCCGCGGGTCAGGAACGACTCCACAACTTCATCGCCGAGGCGGTGGAGATCGCCGAAGACCAAGGATCGGAACAGATCCTGGCGTTCGCCACCTCGGCGGTCAGGGACGCACCGAACGGCGTCGAGCTCATCGACGCCATCAATGCTCAGCTCGGTGTGACGCTGAACGTGATGTCGGGCAAGGACGAAGCGCGGGTGACGTTCCTCGCGGTCAGGCGCTGGTTCGGTTGGTCGGCGGGGAAGATCCTGCTGCTCGACATCGGCGGCGGCTCCCTCGAAATCGCGGCTGGGCAGGACGAATACCCGGAAGCGGCCGTGTCCGTGCCCCTGGGCGCGGGACGCACCTATTCCGACTTCCTCCCCGATCCTCTGCCCAGCGCCGAGGACATCCACAGCCTGCAGAAGTATGCCCGGTCCCAGATCGGTCGCATCGCGGGCAAGATCAACCGAGTGGGCACCACCGACCAGGTGGTGGGTTCATCGAAGACGTTCCGTTCCCTGGCCCGCATCGCCGGTGCCGCTCCGAGCGGGGACGGCATCTACGCCCCACGCAAACTCTTCCGCCGCGACCTCGCCGGGATCATCGAGACCCTGGCCTCCCGAACCCCCGAAGAGCGTGCGACGCTGCCCGGGGTCTCCCAGGCTCGGGCCGGTCAGGTCCTCGCCGGTGCCATCGTCGCCGACGCTGCCTTCGCCATCTTCGACGTCAACGTCATGAGCATCTCCCCATGGGCACTGCGCGAAGGCATCATCATGCGCAAACTCGACCTGCTCGATTCCGCGGAGACCTCCTCGGCGATGCGGGTGGAACTGGTCTGAGCCCTTTGGCTTCTGGCCCTTGTCTTTCCCTTCGGCGCATTGCCTGCTAGATTTTCCCTAACTGCCGCGCATCGAACAGATGTTAAGTTCGGGGCGCAATAATGGTGGGAACTCACACGCTCGAAGAAGGAATTGAACTGTCAATGAGAAATGGCGAGCTGTCCCCATCGTTCCGCGATGAGGCCCTGCACACACTAGAGAACACCACCCCTGACAACCCCCTGGACGTCTTCGTCGTGGGTGGAGGGGTCACGGGAGCCGGCTCGGCGTTCGATGCGGCCACTCGCGGACTGAAGGTCGGGGTCGTCGATGCTCAGGACTGGGCCTCGGGCACCTCGTCGCGGTCCTCGAAGCTCATGCACGGGGGACTGCGCTACCTCGAGATGCTCGACTTCAAACTCGTGGCCGAAGCTCTGAAGGAGCGCGATCTCCTTCTCCAGCACACGGCTCCGCACCTGGTTGAGCCCGTCGCCTTCGTGTTCCCCTTCGAGCATCGCCTCATCGACCGTGCGTTCATCGGCTCCGGCGTTCTGCTCTACGACACCATGGCTACTCGGCCCGGCCGAAAACGAGCCGTGCCGATGCACCGGCACCTGAGCAAGAAGGCCCTGAGCGCTCACTTCCCCGGCCTGGCAGATGACGCTGCCGTCGGTGCCCTCGAATACTACGATGCGAAGGTCGACGACGCCCGCTTCGTCATGACGCTGATCCGTTCGGCAGTTGGCTACGGCGCAGCCGCAGCCAACCACGTGTCCGTCATCGACTACCTTCACGACGGCGACAGGGTCTCCGGCGTCCGTGCCCGAGATGAGATGACCGGCCGCGAGTTCGACATCCACGCCCGCCGCACGATCCTCGCCGGGGGAGTCTGGACCGAGGAGCAGCAGGACCTGGCCCAGGCCGATGCCGGCCTCAAGGTGCTCGCCTCAAAAGGCGTGCATATCACCGTCGACCAAGACAAGATCAAGGCCGATCCGGACACAGGCATCATCTCGAAGACGGAGAAGTCCGTGCTCTTCGTCATCCCGTGGGATGGCTACTGGGTCATCGGCACCACCGACACCCCGTGGGACCAGGACGTCGACTCACCGGTGGCGAACTCCGATGACATCGAGTATCTGCTCAAACATGCGAACGCGATTCTGGCGGAGAAGTTGACCCGCGATGATGTCATCGGCGTCTACTCGGGTCTGCGACCGCTGCTCCAGCCGGTAGCCAAGGAGGGACAGGCTTCGACGAAGGTCTCACGCGAGCACACGGTGATGGAGGTCGAACCCGGCCTGTCTGCGATCGCCGGTGGAAAGTACACGACCTATCGGGTGATGGCCGAAGACGCTGTCGACTTCGCCCTCGGTCACGATGCGAAGGACCGTCGCTCGCTGACCGAATCGATTCCGCTGCTCGGCGCCCAAGGCGTTGGTGCCGTGAGACGCGGTCAGGCAGGCATCGCCGAGAAGTACGGGTGGGACGAGGACCGTGTGAAGCGTCTCATCCGTCGCTACGGCACCCTGGTCGAGGACATCCTCGACCTCGTCGACGAGCATCCCGAACTCGGCCGGCCGCTGCCCGGCGCGCAGCGCTACCTGCGCGTCGAGGCCCACTACGCGGCGACATCGGAAGGTGCCGTCCACCTCGGCGATATTCTCGAACGCCGGATGCGGCTCAACTATGAGGTCAAAGATCGAGGCAAGAGCGCCGCCGAGGCGGTCGCCGCCATCGTCGCACCCATCCTCGGGTGGGACGAGGAGCGGGAAGCGAGCGAAATCGCAGACTTCAACGCCCACGTCGACGCACAGATCGCTGCGGAATCGACCCACGACGATGCCTCGGCTGCGGCACTCCTCGCAGAGTCCCAGAAGTCGTAATACCTGCAAAAAGGACAGACAAACAATAGGAGTTTGTGAGATATGGGTACTATTTTCCTCTATGAGATCGCCGGCACGGCGATGCTCATGCTGCTGGGCGTCGGCGTCGTCGCCAATGTGGTTCTGGGTAAGACGAAGGGCAACGGGGGAGGCTGGCTCCTCATCTCGTTCGGCTGGGGTCTGGCAGTCTTCGCCGGTGTCTTCGTCGCCTTCAAGACCGGAGCGCACCTCAACCCGGCAGTGACCTTCGGCATCCTCGCCAGCGGGGCCGAAGAGTACGCGCCCGGCATCGCCGTGAACTTCGGCAACACCATCGCCTACCTCGCGGCCGAGATGATCGGTGCGATGATCGGTGCGGTTCTCGCCTGGGCCGTGTACAAGAAGCACTACGACGAAGAGAAGGAAGCCGGTAATATTCTCGCCACCTTCTCGACCGGACCCGAGATCCGCAGCTACGGCTGGAACTTCCTCACCGAGGTCATCGCCACGTTCGTCCTCGTGTTCGTCATCCTCCTCTTCGGAGGAACCCCGCACGGGCTCGGACCTTTGGCGGTCGGCCTTCTCGTCCTCGTCATCGGTGCATCGCTGGGCGGGCCCACCGGTTACGCGATCAACCCGGCCCGTGACCTCGGACCCCGCATCGTCCATGCCCTGCTGCCGATCCGCAACAAGGGCGGATCCGACTGGGCCTATTCGTGGGTGCCGATCGCAGGCCCACTCGTCGGCGGCGTCATCGCCGGGCTGGCCTCCCAGGCCTTCGGCTGAGTCCATCAGACCCTCGTCTGAGTCACCAGCAATCCACAGCATCACCTCGACATAGGAGTCAGAATGAGTCAGGAAAAGTTCATCCTCGCCATCGACCAGGGCACTACCTCGTCGCGGGCCATCGTCTTCAACCACGACGGGCAGATCGTGTCCTCGGGCCAGCTCGAGCACGAACAGATCTTCCCCCGCGCCGGCTGGGTCGAACACGACCCGATGGAGATCATCAGGAACACGAATGAGGCGGTCGGTCAGGCCCTGACCCGGGCCGACATCAACCGCCACCAGCTCGAGGGTGTGGGCATCACGAACCAACGTGAGACCACGGTCATCTGGAACAAGAACACCGGAAAGCCCGTCTACAATGCGATCGTCTGGCAGGACACCAGAACTCAGAAGATCTGCGACGAACTCGCCGGAGACGATGGACCCGATAAGTACAAGGAGCGCGTCGGCCTGCCCCTGGCGACCTACTTCGCCGGGCCGAAGGCCAAATGGATCTTCGACAACGTCGACGGCGTCAAGGAGTCGGCTGAGGCCGGTGAACTGCTCTTCGGCACCATGGATACCTGGGTTCTCTGGAACCTCACGGGCGGCGTCAACGGCGGCATCCACGTCACCGACGTCACGAACGCCTCACGGACGATGCTCATGAACATCAAGAGCCTCGACTGGAACGAGGAGATCGCCGGCGAGATGGGCATTCCCCTCTCGATGCTCCCAGAGATCAGGTCCTGCTCCGAGGTCTACGGCTATGGTGCGAAGAACGGCCTCATCATCGACACCCCGATCTGCGGCATCGTCGGTGACCAGCAGGCAGCGACCTTCGGCCAGGCCTGCTTCGAGAAGGGTCAGGCCAAGAACACTTACGGCACCGGCAACTTCATGCTCATCAACACGGGAACCGAACCGGTGGCCAGCAAGAATGGCCTGCTGACGACCGTGGCCTACAAGATCGGCGACGCTGACGCGGTCTACGCCCTCGAAGGCTCGGTCGCGGTCACAGGTTCTCTCGTGCAGTGGCTTCGTGACAATTTCGGAATCATCTCCGAGGCCCCCGAGGTCGAGAAGCTGGCGAAGAATGTCGATGACAACGGCGGCTGCTATATCGTGCCCGCCTTCTCGGGTCTCTTCGCCCCGCACTGGGAGTCGGATGCACGTGGCGTGATGGTGGGACTGACCCGCTACGTCAACAAGAACCACATCGCGCGTGCGGCGCTCGAGTCCGTGGCGTTCCAGTCTCGTGAGGTCCTCGATGCGATGAACCTCGACTCGGGCGTCGAACTCACTGAGCTCAAGGTCGACGGCGGCATGGTTGCCAATGAGACGCTCATGCAGTTCCAGGCCGACCTCCTCGGCGTGCCAGTCATCCGCCCCGAGGTCGTCGAGACCACGGCGCTGGGTGCGGCCTACGCTGCCGGCATCGCCGTGAAGTTCTGGAACGGTGAGGAAGACGTCAAGGCGAACTGGCGCGAGGACAAGCGTTGGCTGCCTTCGATGGACGAGGACAAGGTCGCTCGCGCCTACCGTCTGTGGAACAAGGCTGTCGAAAGGTCGAAGAACTGGGTCGACGAGGACGTCGAGGCCCTCTCCGACTGATTTCCGACCGAGGTCCAACCTCGCCGAGGTCGGCCTCAGTGGGGGGCTTGCCTCAGTTGAGGCCGATCGTGAACATGCACTCCGGCGCCGCCGGGGACACTCCGTCGAAGACGTGAGTGATCTCCGTGCGGCGCCGGAGCGCATCCGGGTGGAGATTGATCGCTGCCAGCTGCCCCAGTCCCGAGGCGTCGGGGAGTCGGTCGAGAAGGCCGAGGATCTCGTCGGCCATGATGCCGCGATGGGCAGCCTCCCACACGGCGATGTGGACTTCGGCGATGCGGGAGGCATCATCGGCTCTGTCCCAGTGGACTCGAAAATCAGCCATCGATCCAACTCAGCCACTTCAGGGCTTATGCTTTCTGAGGGAATACGGAAACTTCGAGGACTAAACTGGGTGAGATGAGCAGGGCGAAACGGTCGAAGTCAGCACGCAAGGTGTACACCGCGAAGAATTCCGCGCGGTCCAATTTCCGACGCCACAGGGAGTACTTCGACAGCCACGAGGTCTATGACCAGGAGACCCAGCACAGTTCGGAACACCGGATCCGGGTCGGACTCTCCAGCTCCTCGGTGTCCCCGATGACCGTGGCCGAGACCTTCTCCCAAGCTGCCAAACACGGCTACGACGGTGTCGAGATCATGGTCACCCACAATGCCGAGACCCGCGACGTCGACCTCATCAACGGCCTGGCTGCGGAGACGGGACTCGAGGTCATGTCCCTGCACGCGCCGACTCTGCTCTTCCTGCCCCGCGTGCTGCACAAGGACCACTGGGAGAAGCTGCGCATCACCGCGAACCTCGCGAAGGCGGTCGGTGCCAAAACTGTGGTCCTGCACCCGCCATTTCGGTGGCAGGGAGAATACGCGCTGGGCTTCGTCGACGGTGTGCGCCAGGTGTCGCAGGAGACCGGAGTCACCCTGGCCGTGGAGAACATGTATCCCTGGCGTGCAGGCGTGCGCGAGATCCTCGTCTACTATCCCGACTGGAACCCCCTTGATGAGGACTACGATGCCCTGACCTTCGACTTCTCCCACGCTTCGACGGCTGGAATGAACGCCGTCGAGACCGTGTCGGAGATCTTCGACAAACTCCGCCACGTCCATCTCACCGACGGCTCCGGATCGCTCAAGGACGAACACCTGATCCCCGGTGCCGGCACCATGCCCGTGGCCGAGACTCTGCAGCTTCTGGCCAAACACAACTGGTCCGGCGACGTCGTCGTCGAAGTCAACACCCGCTTCGTGACGAAGAAGCCCACCCGGGAGCAGATGCTCGCCGACTCCCTCGCCTTCGCTCGCACCCATCTCGGGCTTGATACCGAGGACCGTCACCGCAACGCCTCGAGCCATGTGCGGACCAGTGAAACGGGTACGAGCGAGAAACCGTCGAACAAATGAACACGGAACTCACACCAACTGAACCACCACAGAAAGGCAGGTCTGATTTGACCTCCATCGCCTCCATCGGCACCGGAAACATGGGCACGGCACTGATCAAGGGAATCATGAGCGCCGACGAGAAGCTCGACGTTCGCGCGACGACCAATTCGGCCACCTCGGCGAAGCGACTCGCTGCGGAGCTCCCGAGTGCGACCAGCACCTCGCTGGAGGACGATGCCGAGGCCAACAGCAAGGCCGCCGCTGGAGCGGACTTCGTCTTCCTCGGCGTCAAGCCGTGGATGATGGCCGACACAGTGGCCGACCTCGCCCCGAGCCTGAGCGCGAACAGCGTGCTCGTCTCGATGGCTGCCGGTGTCGCCATGGCCGACCTGGCCACACTGGCACCGAAGAACAAGATCGTGCGGATCATGCCCAATACCCCCAGCTCCATCGGGCACGGTGTGATCGCTCTTGCACCCTCCGCCGAGGTGGACGAGACCACAGTGGACACACTGCGGACGCTGCTGTCTGGAGCCGGTCTCGTCGTGGCCCTTGATGAAACCGAGATCCCCGCCATGACCGGGATCTCCGGTTCAGGAGTGGCCTACTTCTTCCTCCTCGCCGAAACGATGATCGCCGCTGGCGTGAAGATGGGGCTGAGCGAGGAGACGGCCAAGCAGATGGTCGTGGCCACAGCGGACGGAGCCGGTCGGCTCCTCAGTGAGAAGCCGGACCCGAGCGCACAGCGTCAGGCCGTCAGCAGCAAGGGCGGCACCACGCTCGCCGGACTGCAGACCTTCATCGATGCGGGGCTCTTCGACACCGCCGAGGCGGCTGCGCAGGCTGCAGGCAACCGTTCCCTCGAAATGGAGAAAGAGAACTCCAAGGTCATCAACGGTTGAGAAACCGGCCAGCTCGACAGCTTGGTTCAGGGGAGGCCCCCGGCCGACCTCGCGATGGACACCGCCTCATGCCGGGTGCTGGCCGAGAGCTTGACCATGGCCGTGTTCAGGTAGGACTTCACGGTTGACTCCCGAAGCCCCAGCCCCGCGGCGATCCGGGCATTCGACCATCCCAGTGCCACGTGCGAGAGAATGTCGGTTTCCCTGGGGGAGAGGCTGACAGCAGGCGACGGGTTCGGAAACAGATCCGAATTGTGGCCGGAGAGGATATCGGCCAGGCGATTCTCCACGACGGTCAGCCGCTGGCGCATCTCGTTCTCATCGACGCCTGAACGGATTGAGCGCAGTTCCGCGTAGGTGCGGCGCAGAGCTTCCCTGCTCGAAGACTCGAGGTCGGAGTACCGATGCTCAGGGTCGACCGGTTCCTCGGTCGGTCGGGGCTGACCGAGCCGACCCAGATCCACTGACAGCTGCCTGACACGTTTGACCAGGTCGCTGGTCTGCGGGGCCGCCGCATTGTAGTTCTTGCGGTGACCGCAGTAGATCATCCCTGTGACGTCACCGCCGCGCAGGGTCGGCACAGCGATGAGAACCTGGATCCCCTCTCCGAGGATCTGCTCGTCGTAGTGATGGGTGATGAAGGGATCGAGCCCGTAGTCTTTGGTCAGCTGTGGGGTGCCTTCGGTGAGGGCACGTCCACCGAGGCCGCGTCCGGTGCTGACGATAAGCGAGGACAGGCGATCTTGGCCGCCTCCGGCCACCGCTTGCACAGAGACCTCGCCTTCTTCGACCATGCCGCCGAAGACGACATCACCGGTCCCGCTTCGATGCAGGGAATCAACGGCTTCAGCGAAGAGCCGACGCGTCTCGGCCTTCAGCGCCCGAGATTCTTTTGCTTTGACATTCATGTGAACAAGCTACCAACTTTCGGTGGTATTCCACAGTGCAGGCTGACCGCTAGTTTTGACTTGTGTGATTTAGACCACTGATGCTCGACGCACAATTCGAATGGAGAAGTAATGACCGATCCCGTCAGTACTCGGGTCGATTTCCTCGTCGAAGAGGAAAATCCCGAATTCAAAGCGCTCAAGCGCAAAAGGTTCTCGGTGGTGATACCACTGTCGATCGGATTCATGGCGTGGTACTTCCTCTACGTCATCCTGAGCACCTACGCGCACGATTTCATGTCCACGAAGGTCATCGGTGAGATCAACCTCGGGTTGATCCTCGGCCTCCTGCAGTTCGTGACGACCTTCGCGATCACGATGTTCTATGTTTCGTTCGCGAACAAGAAGCTCGATCCGCCGGCTTCGGCGATCCGTCAACGCCTTCAGCAGCAGTCGGAAGGAACCACCCCATGAGCGCCATTGCCATAGGAGACCTGTTCGCCTCCGGTCTCGACAAAGTGTCCCAAGGCGTGACTGAGGTGGAGAACAACCCGGTTCTCAACATCACGATCTTCGCCGCCTTCGTCGCGGTGACGATGTTCATCGTCCTGCGGGCCAGCAAGAACAACAAGTCGGCATCCGACTATTACGCGGGTGGGCGGTCCTTCACCGGACCGCAGAACGGTTTTGCGATCTCGGGCGACTATCTGTCCGCGGCTTCGTTCCTCGGTATCTGCGGGGCCATCGCCGTCAATGGCTACGACGGCTTCCTGTACTCGATCGGCTTCCTCGTCGCATGGCTCGTCGCTCTGCTCATCGTTGCCGAGCTGATGCGCAACACAGGCAAGTTCACGATGGCCGATGTGCTCTCGTTCCGCCTCAAGCAGCGCCCCGTGCGGATGGCTGCAGCCCTGTCGACCCTGGCTGTCTGCTTCTTCTATCTCCTGGCACAGATGGCAGGAGCAGGTGGACTCGTGTCCCTGCTCATGGGCATCGACAGCAAGGTCGGGCAGTCGCTGGTCGTCGCCGTGGTCGGTGCGCTCATGATCATCTACGTGCTCGTCGGAGGCATGAAGGGAACCACCTGGGTGCAGATCGTCAAAGCGGTCCTGCTCATAGCGGGCGCGTTCGCAATGACGATCTGGGTGCTCGCACTCAACGGATTCAATCTTTCGACCCTCCTGGCCTCCGCGGTCGAGAATTCAGGCGTGGGTGAGAAGCTCCTGGCCCCCGGTCAGAAGTACGGAGAGAATCCTCTCGACTTCATCTCCCTGGCGTTGGCTCTGGTGCTCGGCACAGCTGGTCTGCCACACGTTCTCATGCGCTTCTACACGGTACCTTCGGCGAAGGAAGCCCGTCGCTCTGTCGTCTGGGCGATCTGGCTCATCGGTCTCTTCTACCTGTTCACCCTCGTCCTCGGTTACGGCGCGTCGGCACTCGTCGGTGCCGATGCGATCGAGAACGCACCAGGGGGAGTGAATTCGGCGGCACCGCTGCTGGCGCTCCACCTCGGCGGACCCATTCTCATGGGCTTCATCTCGGCCGTGGCATTCGCGACGATTCTCGCCGTCGTCGCGGGCCTCGCGATCACGGCGGCCGCTTCGTTCGCCCACGACATCTACGCGAGTGTCATCAAGAAGGGCAAGGTCGACGACCCCGACGCCGAGGTCAAAGTCGCACGTCGCACCGTCATCGTCATCGGTGCCGTGGCGATCATCGGCGGCATCGGAGTCCAAGGCCAGAACATCGCATTCCTGGTCGCGCTCGCCTTCGCCGTCGCGGCCAGTGCGAACTTGCCGACGATCATCTACTCGCTGTTCTGGAAGCGCTTCACGACTCGCGGTGCGGTCTGGTCGATCTACGGCGGTCTGGGTTCGGCGATTCTGCTGATCGCGTTCTCCCCAGTCGTCTCCGGTTCCGAGACCGCGATGATCGCGGGAGCCGACTTCGCGATCTTCCCGCTGTCGAACCCCGGCATCATCTCGATCCCGCTGGGCTTCATCCTCGGCTGGATTGCGTCGATCACCGACAAGACCGTCGAGAGCCCGGAGCTGGCAGCTGAGATGGACGTGCGCGCCCATACCGGTTTCGGCGCCGAGGAGGCTGTCGAGCACTGAAAGTGAGGGAATTTCATCTGAGGGGGTGGCTGCGGCCGCCCCCTCAGCCGTTGCCGCAGTATTCTCCTGCGGGGGCTGGACCACCCTGCACCTGGACCACACACCCGGGACTCCGCGCCGAGGATATACACTGGGGAAGTCGCTTGGGGCACACTCTCGCCACAGCAAGCCATCTGCGCTGGTGAGGTCAGGTTCCGGCGGCGAATTGCGGGCGTAGCTTAATGGTAGAGCCTCGGCTTCCCAAGCCGATGACGCGGGTTCGATTCCCGTCGCCCGCTCTCGTGCACGTTCGTGCGGTCTAGTTGTCCTATTCGCGTTCTTTCCTGCGGCGTTGTCGTCGAAAATCAGCTCCCCGCTTGCCCGAAGCGCACAGGTGCGTCCACATGTGCACCACCCCCTCTTCGTCAGGCTGAATGACTCACACACAGCCTGACAAAGAGGGGCCTGTGCACCTTTGGGAAGCTGACGCTCTCGGCCTATGGTCGGCCGGCGAAGCGGCCCAGCAGCTCTACGTGGCCGGCGACGATGAGCAGGTCCTGCTTGCCCACACGGGTCGTGGGCTCGGCGTAGGTGAAGTCGCGGCCGGGACTCTTAATGCCCACGATCGTGACCCCGTACCTGTCGCGGACACCCGACTCGCTGAGGGTGAAGCCCTGGATCTCACGCGGGGGCCGCATCTTCACGACCGCGAAGTGACCTTCGTCGAATTCGATGTACTCCATCATCCGTGAGCTCACCAGATGCGCCACTCGCCGGCCGGCATCCGATTCGGGGTAGAGCACATGGTGGGCGCCGATGCGGTGGAGGATTTTTCCGTGTGAGGGGGAGATGGCCTTCGCCCACACCTGTCCCACGCCCAGATCGACGAGGTTGGCCGTCGTCAGCACACTGTCCTCGATCGACGTGCCGATGCCGACCACAGCCGTGGAGAAGTCACCGGCGCCCACCTGCCGCAGTGCATCGATGTTCGTGGCATCGGCCTCGACGACGTGGGTGAGCTTTCCGCTCCAGTCCTTGACAAGTTCGGCACTGTGCTCGATCGCCATGACCTCACGGCCCAGTTTGGCCAGGGTGGCGGCGGTCGACGATCCGAAGCGTCCGAGACCGATGACCAGGATTGAGGTGTGTTCGTTAGCCAACGACCGGCCTTTCTTCGGGGTAGCGGTACAGGCGTGCAGTGTCTCGCATGGACAGGGCTGCCGCCAGTGTAATCGTACCGAGCCTACCGATGAGCATGATCACGGACAGGCAGTACAGACCCGCCTCATTGACGGTGGCAGAGACCCCGGAACTCAACCCGACGGTGCCGAATGCGGAGATCACCTCGAACAGGACCCTGTCCAGCGGCTCGGCGCTGATCTGGAGCATCGCCAGAGTGCCGATGAAGACGATGATCGCACCCGTAAGCAGAACCGAGATCGAGAGCTTGATCGTCGACGAGGTCAGGCGCCGGCCGAAGACGTGCACGTCCTGCAGGCCGCGCGCTTCGGCGAAGGCAGCGAGAATCAGCACGGCCACCGTCGTGACTTTGATCCCGCCGGCCGTTGACGAGGAACCTCCCCCGATGAACATCATAAGATCCATCAGCAGATGCGAGGACTGGCTCATATCCGCGATCTCCATCGTTGAGAACCCACCCGAGCGCGGCATCACCGCCATGAACAGGATCTCAACGAAGGTATGACCCGCGTTCTTGTCACCCAGGGTGGCAGGGTTGGCGGACTCGAAGATGAGGAGGAACAGGAGGCCGATGGCAAGGATTGCGGTCGTCGTCGTCAGCGTCAGCTTTGTGTGCAGATCCCACTTCTTCGGATGGTTCCAGTTGATCGCCACCATGAGCACGACAGGGAATCCGAGGGCGCCGACGAAGACGCCGATCATGATCAGGGAGAGGATCCACGGATCGGAGGCGAAGTAGGCGCCTCCGCCGGGGTGAATCGTGAAGCCTGCGTTGTTGAACGATGAGATCGAGTAGAAGACCGAATACCAGACGGCGTCGCCGATGGTCTCGCCCCGCATCAGGAATCGCGGGAAGAACAGCACCGCCAGAATCGATTCGGCTGTGACGATCGTGATCACAACGGCCTTCAGCAGCGTGCCCACCTGCCCCAAATTGAGCGCCGAGGTGGCCTGCTGGGCGATGAGGCGCTGCCGGACCCCCAGTCGGCGTGAGACCGCCATGCCCAGCACCGAGGCGAGAGTGAGGATGCCCAGGCCGCCCACCTGGATGCCGGCGGTGATGACCGAGATCCCGAAATCGGACCAGTAGGTCTCCGTCACCACCGGGGTCAGCCCGGTCACACAGACGGCAGAGACAGCCACGAAGACAGCATTTGCGATGTGTTGCGTCTGCGGGACCGAACCGGGGTCGCGCATGCTCGCAGGCAGCATCAGCAGGATCGCGAAGAATGCCACCACCGCAATGAAGGATCCGATCGCCAGGCGGGCAGGCGAAGCGACGGCGAGTTCGTCGACGAAGTCGCGAGCCCACCGACCTGGTCGCAGGATCAGGTCGAAGCGCGGCGTGGAATTCTTGGACACAAGCTCCATGGTAGATCGTGAGACCCCAGAATCTTCGTAGGTGAGCTGTGCCATATACCATGGTCCCCATGGCCGATAGCGATGTGTACGTCGTCTGGGACGATGCGGTGACCGGGTACAACTTCGGTCCCAGCCACCCCATGCATCCCCTGAGACTCGATCTGACCGCGAAGCTGGCCATGGACTTCGGCCTCTTCGATGCCGACAACGTCCACGTCCGGGGTGTCAATGAGATCGAAGAGAGCACACTCGGCAACCTCCACACCGCGGACTTCATCGCAGCGGTGAAGAAGGTCGGCGACGGAGGCGGACTCAGCGACGAAGAAGCGAAGAAGTACGGCATCGGCACCGAAGACGTTCCCGGCTTCGAAAACATGCATGCCGCCTCGGCGATGCTGTTCCAGGGATCGGTCGACTCGGCGCGGGCCATCATCTCCGGCGACTACTCTCACGCCGTGAACTTCACCGGCGGAATGCACCATGCGATGCCCGATCACGCGAGCGGCTTCTGCGTCTACAACGACATCGCCGGAGCCATCACCGAATTTCTGGGTGCGGGATACGAACGCATCGCCTACATCGACCTTGACGCCCACCACGGCGATGGTGTGGAGAAGTTCTTCTGGGACGATTCCCGAGTGCTGACGATCTCTATGCACGAATCGGGGAAGTTCCTGTTTCCCGGCTCCGGCTATCCCGCCGACATCGGCGGACTGCGCGCCGCCGCCTCGGCGGCGAACATCGCGCTGCCTCCGCGCACGCTCGATGCGGACTGGCTGCGGGCCTTCGATGCCACGATTCCCGCGATCATCGGCGGATTCGAGCCGCAGGTCATCGTCTCCCAGCACGGTTGCGACGGACACCGCAACGACCCTCTGACGCACATGCGACTCAGCGTTGATGCGATGCGGGTGGCCACAGAATGGGTCCGCGACCTGGCCGCCGAATACTCGGACGGAAAATGGCTGGCGACCGGGGGAGGAGGCTATGCGATCATCGACGTGGTGCCCCGCGCCTGGACCAACGTGCTCGCGATCTCCGCAGGACTCGACATCGATCCAGGTGCTCGCATTCCGGGCCGCTGGGCGAACTATGCGCAGACGAAGACCGGGCGGGAAGCGCCCCTGTCGATGACCGACGGCTTCGACGGCTCATTCACCCGCTGGTCGAACGGCTACGACCCCGAATCCGAACTCGATCGCGCCGTAATGGGCACCCGGAAGAACCTGTTCCCGTTCTTCGGCCTCGACGCCTACTTCGACTGAAATTCACCACCTGCTTCGACTGAAGCCCGCGTCCTCGGGGATCGTTCGACCGCCAATCCATCGGATCGTGCGATCGACGCTGTGGATCCGGACACAGTTTTGGGAAAGCAGAGGCCCAAGCGATAGAATTGCACGGTTAGTTCAAAGGGTGGGCACCAGATGTTCACCTCCACCGACGATCACAAGGGGTACCCGCGTGGGCTCAGTCATCAAGAAGCGCCGCAAGCGTATGTCCAAGAAGAAGCACCGTAAGCAGCTTCGCAAGACACGTCACCAGCGTCGCAACAAGAAGTAAGACCGAATACGGTCCTACGCCCCCGCTCGAATCTGAATTCGGCGGGGTTTGTTGTCGCCCGATGAGGAGTCTGCAGTGGTCACATTGACCTTCCTGACACGCGCCGACTGCCACCTGTGCGAAACCGCCAGGGATGCCGTCGCCGAGGCTGTGGCCGGCAGAGACGTCAGCGTGAGTGAGATCGACATCGACAGCGATGATGATCTTGCCGGACAGTACGGCTGGGACGTCCCAGTCGTGCTGCTCAACGGTCGGCAGCACAGCTTCCATCGGGTCGATTCGGACCGGCTGTCCAGAGCCCTTGAGGCTTTGGACACATGAGATCGATTGAAGGAGTGACGCGTTTTCGTGGGCGAGATACTGTCCGCCAACAGCATTGAGGGTGTCGTTCGTAAGGACGTGCCCGAACGCGTCATCTCCCGACTCCCGATCTACCTGCAGACGGTTGAGACGATCGCCGCAACGGGTCAGGCAACGATCTCCTCGGAGGCGTTGGCGGCCCGCAGCGGTGTGTCGTCGTCAATTCTGCGCAAGGACCTGTCTCAACTGGGACGCTCGGGTCGTCGCGGAGTCGGCTACTCCTGTGAGGACCTCGCCTCGACTCTGCGCACATTCCTCGGTCTCGACCGAGCGCGCAGCGTTGCCATCATCGGCGCCGGCCGCCTGGGTTCGGCCCTGGCCGACTACGCAGGATTCAAACGCCGCGGACTCTCACTCACCGCAATCTTCGATACCGATGAGGCCAAGATCGGAACCGTGATCGGCACTCTGCCGGTCTCCGACCTCACCGAACTTGCCACCTGGCCCGAGGACATCGACCTCGTCGTCATGGCAGTACCCGCATCCGCGGCACCGGCGGCGGCACGCATCGCCGCCGAGGCAGGCGTGCGCGGCATTCTGAACTTCGCACCCACCGTGCTCGACGCCCCGGATTCTATCCGCGTGCATCAGGTCGATCTGGCCAGTGAGCTGCAAGTACTCGCATACTATTCGGCGCTTGATTCGGCACCGCTCAATCCAGGTTTTGAGGAGCACAGGAATTGACTCTCTTGGTTCTCGGCATATCCCATCACTCGGCTCCGATCGACATGTTGGACGCTCTGGCATTCGGCTCCGGTGAGGTCGGATCACTGCGCGCCGACGCTTTGGCCGGCGACAATGTGGAGGGACTCGCGGTTCTCTCGACGTGCAACCGCCTGGAGCTCATCGCCGATGTCACCTCCTTCCACGGAGGCCTCTCCGACCTCGGCAATGCCCTCGTGTCCTCGATCGACAAGGAATGGCAGGACATCGCCGGGCACTTCTACGCCCACTACGACACTCAGGCCCAGGAGCACCTGCTCAAGGTCTCCTGCGGTCTCGACTCGATGGCGATCGGTGAGGCCCAGATCTTGGGACAGCTGCGCTCGACATTCACCGACTCTCTGTCGGCCGGGGCACTGACCTCCGGCCTCTCCCACGCACTGCAGCAGAGCCTGCGGGTCGGCAAAAGAGCACATTCGGAGACCGGTCTCGACGAGGTCGCCCGCTCACTGTTCAGCGCAGCACTTGAAGCCGCCCAGGCACACATCGGATCACTGCGCGCCGCGAATGCGCTGGTCATCGGTGCTGGAGCCATGTCAGGCCTCGTCGTCTCAGGCCTGCACAAGGAGGGCGTGGCGCGGACCACGGTGCTCAATCGGACCGTAGACACAGCAGAGCGTCTCGTCGCCGAGGTGGGCGGCCGTGCCCGCGAACTGACCTCGCGGATCCTCGCCGAGGAAATCGCCGACGCCGACCTCATCATCTCCTGCACCGGTGCCCGAGGAGTCGTCGTCACCCGCGAAGACATCCAGGCCGGTCTGTCCCAGAATCCCAAGGGCGCAGCGAACAAGGCCTTCGTTGACCTTGCCCTGCCGCACGACATCGACCCCACGGTGCGCGAGTTCGAACATGTTGCGCTCTTCGGTCTCGGCGAGATCCGCACCCTGCTCACCAGTTCCGCGAACCAGCGCGACGCTGCGGTCGTCAAAACCGTCGAAGCAGTGCGCGCGATCATCGCCGAGGAGCTGACCAAGCTCGAATCCGGCGCCAAGGAACGAGCTGTCGCACCCACAGTCACGGCACTGCGTAGCCACGCCGAGGACGTGCTCGATGCGGAGACGAAACGGCTGGAGAAGAAGATAGGTGCCGATGTCGGCGACAAGGCCTTCGCCGAGATCCGCAAGTCCCTGCACCGGGTGGCGGAGAAGCTGATCCACACGCCGACGGTCAAGGTCAAGGAACTGGCCGTCACCGAATCTGACGTCGACTACGCACAGGCGCTCATGCAGCTCTTCGACCTGCCGACGAACAAGGTCGCCCATTCGATTGCGAAGCCAGAGACCAAAGTCGCCACTGCCTCGAGTGCCAACTACGTTGAGGCGGACGGTGTGCGGCCGGTAGCCGACCACACCCTCGACATCGTCGAACCTGAGCACTTCTCCGGTCGCACGATCCGCCTGGGCACCCGCCGCTCGAAGCTCGCACGCTCCCAGTCCACGGCGATCGCCCACCAGCTGGCGGCACTGACCGGCTGGCGCGTGGAGATCGTCGAGGTCGTGACCGAAGGCGACGTCAACATGTCGCCCCTGACCGGTTTCGGCGGCACAGGCGTCTTCGTCTCCGCCGTTCGGCAGGCTCTGCACCAGGGAAAGATCGACATCGCAGTGCACTCGCTCAAGGATCTGCCCACCACCCCCGAGGCGGGCATCCAGATGGCCGCCATCCCGCCCCGGGTCGATCCTGCCGATGTCCTCATCGGCCGTGATGGCCTGAACTTCGCGGATCTGCCTCCGGGAAGCGTCATCGGCACCGGCTCTCCGCGCCGCGCCGTGCAGCTGCGCGCCGCTCGGCCCGACATTGAGGTCCGCGGAGTGCGCGGAAACGTCGACACCCGCATCGCCCACGTCCGTGACGGACGACTCGACGCCGTCGTGCTGGCCGCGGCCGGAGTCCGTCGCATCGGTCGCTTGGCTGAGGCCACCGACTCCCTCGACTTCGACACGATGCTCCCGGCCCCCGGGCAGGGAGCCCTGGCCATTGAAACGCGGGGAGCAGACAGCCCCTTCGCCCTCGACAACGAGGTCATGGCAGCCGATGCTGAGGTCCGCGACGCACTCAAGCGCCTCCACGATGAGACCACTGACCTGGCCGTGACCTGCGAGAGGGCGATCCTCTCCCGGGCAGAGGCCGGATGTTCAGCCCCCATCGGAGCACTCGCCACGATCCAGGGCTCGGACTTCGTCGTCGACGCGGTCATGGCCGATGACGACGGAAACCTCGCCCGCACTCGCCAGAGCGCCCCACTGCCTATGACTCCGGACGTGGATCTGGACTCCAGCAGTGCGAACCAACTGTCGATCACCGGCAAGGAGCTGGCTCGGCTCGCCGACGAACTCGGCACCGCAGCGGCCGAAGACCTGCTGGGACGCCTCGGCATCGATCCCGCGCAGTCCGCGGATCACCTCACCCCTGTCAAAGTCCAGGAGCAGGTATGACCACCGGCCAGGTTCAGCCCCGTCGTCTTCTGCCCGTCTCACCTCGCGTCGTCTTCATCGGAAGCGGGCCCGGTGAGTCGGGTCTGATGACGATTCGCGGCGCCGATATCCTCGCGAACGCCGAGATCGTCGTCTACGACACCCACGTGCATTCGGAGATCGTCACCGCCTACGTGCCGCAGGCCACGGAGATCATCGAGGCTGCTCAGCTCGGTGCGACGGCCTCTACACGGGGACGTAAGCTCGCTGAGTTGGCACGACCTGATAAGACTGTGGTGCGCCTGAGCTCTGATGACGGCATCCTATTCACGACGACTACAGCAGAAGCCGCCGTGTGCCGCAAAGCCGACGTCGACGTTGAAATCGTCCCTGGAGTCGGATTGTCCGCGGCTACCTCCGCATACACCGGCACCGCGCTGACGACGAACCGCGTGCGCTCGGTCCGGTTCATCGAGGCCGGTCCGCAGACCCACGTCGACGTCTCCCGGCACCGCAACACCACCCATGTGCTCACAGGCACTTCAGCCGACCACGAACAGGCGATCCGGGCTCTGCTCGACGACGGATGGGACGTGGACACGAAAGTGCTCCTGGGGTGGGGCATCTCCACAACCGATCAGACGAGTGTGGAGACCACACTGGGACAGGCCCTGACGATGGCTCAGACCGGTGGAGATCGTATGGTGGTCATCATGGGACAAGGTGTGGAATCGCGAGGCGCACTCAGCTGGTTCGAGACCAAGCCGCTCTTCGGCTGGCAGGTCCTCGTCCCACGGACGAAGGAACAGGGCACCTCCACCGCCGAGGCGCTGGGGGAGCTGGGTGCTGTCGGCACTGTTGTGCCGACGATCGCCGTCCAGCCCCCGCGCACACCGACTCAGATGGAGAAGGCGATCCGGGGCCTCGTCGACGGGTCCTACGAATGGGTGGGCTTCACCTCGGTGAACGCTGTTCGCGCGGTGCGCATGTGGTTCGAGGACTTCGGTCTCGACTCCCGCTCGCTCTCTGGTGTCAAGGTTGCGGCCGTCGGCGGCCGCACCGCCGCCTCACTCATCGATTGGGGCATCACCCCCGACCTCGTCCCCGACGGCGAACACTCGGCTCGTGGCCTGGCCGCGGCCTGGCCGGACTACGTCGACGATATCGACCCCATGAACACCGTGTTGCTGCCGCGCGCCGACATCGCCACCGAGGTGCTTGTAGCAGGACTCCTCGAGAAGGGCTGGGACCCAGACGACGTCACGGCCTACCGGACCGTGCGCGCCTCACCGCCTCCGGCTCCCATCCGGGAAGCCATCAAAGCCGGTGACTTCGACGCCTTCCTCTTCACCTCCTCCTCTACGGTGCGCAATCTCGTCGGGATCGCCGGAAAACCGGCTTCCACCTCGGTGATCTGCTGCATCGGACCAGCCACGGCGAACACCGCAGCCGAACACGGCCTGCGAGTCGACGTCCTCGCAGAGGAAGCCAATCTCACCTCCCTCATTGACGGATTGGTCGAATTCGCGATGTCCGCACGCGAGGACGACCTGGCGGCGGGAATCACCCCGACGCGCCCCAGCCAGAAGCGCCGCAGAAAGAAGGCCTGACATGACATTGGTCCCCGGCACCGTTCGGCCCCGTCGCCTGCGAACGACTTCGGCCCTGCGCCGTCTCGTCTCCGAGACGCGCCTGCACCCGGCCGATCTGATCCTGCCCATGTTCGTCAAGGAGACGCTGAGCGAACCAGCGCCGCTGACCAGCATGCCCGGCGTCGTCCAGCACACGCTGGACTCCCTTCTCGAAGCAGCCAACGAGGCTGTGGACTCCGGAGTCGGCGGACTGATGCTCTTCGGAATTCCTGAGCACAAGGACAATGAGGGCTCCCAAGCCGATGCCCCCGCGGGCATCCTCAACCGAGCATTGACCCTGCTGCGGGACAACCTCGGCGATACGACGGTCATCATGGCAGATCTGTGCCTCGACGAGTTCACCTCACACGGGCACTGCGGAGTCCTCGATTCCGCGGGCGGCGTCGACAATGACGCAACGCTTGAGCGCTATGCCTCTATGGCCGTGGCGCAGGCTCGCGCCGGAGCCCACGTGGTGGGACTCTCCGGGATGATGGACGGTCAGGTCGCGGCCTGCCGGGAGGCTCTGGACCTCGAAGGCTTCACCGACGTGGTTGTGATGGCCTACTCCGCGAAGTACGCCTCTGCGTTCTTCGGTCCCTTCCGCGAGGCGGTGGATTCGGAGCTCCAGGGCGACCGCAAAAGCTACCAGCAGGATCCCGCGAACGGCCGTGAGGCCATGCGTGAACTGGACCTCGACCTGGCCGAGGGCGCCGATATCGTCATGGTCAAGCCCGGCATGCCCTACCTCGACGTCCTCGCCGAGGTGGCCTGCGAATCACCGGTGCCGGTGTGGGCCTACCAGGTGTCGGGAGAGTACGCGATGATCGAGTTCGCGGCCGCCGCCGGCGCCATCGAACGCGAACGCGCGATTGAGGAGTCCCTTGTCGCGTTCAAGCGTGCCGGCGCCGACGCGATCCTCACCTACTGGGCCACGGAAGTCGCGCAGCGACTCACCTCAGAGACTCCGGGCGGAGCACGCTGATGAGCGAGCCACGCTGGCTGAGCGGTCCTGATCAGAAGGCCTGGAGGAGCTATCTCACCGGTTCGCAGCTGCTGACCGTGCAGCTGGATAAGGAGATTCGGGACAATCACGGCATCGGCTTACCCGAATACGAGATCCTGGTGCGGCTGAGCGAACATGAGAACCGGACGATGCGGATGGCGCTTCTCGCGATGGACACGACCATGTCGCGTTCCCGCCTCACTCACAGTGTGACCCGGATGGAGAAGAAGGGTCTCCTCGAACGCTTCTCGATCCCCGAAGACGGACGCGGAGTCAACTGCCAGATGACCGAGGCAGGCTGGGAGCTCCTGGTCACCATGGCTCCCACACATGTGGGAGGCGTCCGCGACCACCTCGTCGACCTGCTCGAACCAGAGGAGATGGCGACCCTGGGGCGTGTGTTCGGAAAGGTCACCACTCACATGCTTGAGATCGGCAAGGGTCCCGTCGACACACCACCGGCCGATGTCGAAGCCTCGACGTCTGCACCTGAGTGCACTGACTCAGCTAACATCTGAACCGACCACCGATCCGGCGACTTCTTCAGGAGAACCCATGAAACAAGAGACTGCGAAGTCGGCCGCGCTGTTCGAGCGCGCCGAACACGTCATCCCCGGTGGAGTGAACTCACCGGTGCGGGCCTTCAAGGCCGTCGGAGGCACCCCGCGCTTCATCACCTCGGCGACCGGAGCATGGCTGCGCGACGCCGACGGCAATGACTACATCGACCTCATCGGCTCGTGGGGCCCCATGATCATGGGCCATTCCCGCCCCGAGGTGGTCGCCGCTGTGCAGGAAGCCGCAGTCAAGGGGTTCTCCTTCGGCACCCCGTCGACCGGTGAAGTCGAACTCGCCGAGGAGATCGTCGCCCGCGTCGACCCCGTCGAACAGGTCCGGCTCGTGTCCTCGGGCACCGAGGCGACCATGAGTGCCATCCGACTGGCCCGCGGATACACGGGCCGGGCGAAGATCGTGAAGTTCGCCGGCTGCTACCACGGGCACGTCGACGCGCTTCTGGCCCAAGCCGGATCCGGTCTGGCCACCTTCTCCCTGCCCGACACCCCGGGCGTGACCGGTGCTCAGGCCTCGGACACGATCGTCGTCGACTACAACGACACGGCCGGCCTGGAGGCCGTCTTCGCCGAACACGGTGATGAGATCGCCTGCGTCATCACAGAGGCCAGTCCAGGAAACATGGGCGTCGTGCCTCCTCGTGATGGCTTCACCAACACCATCCGTCGTTTGACCAAGGCCCACGGTGCGCTGATGGTCAGCGACGAGGTGATGACCGGCTTCCGCGTCTCTGCAGCAGGCTGGTACGGCTTCGAGTCCGAATCACTCGGCTACCCGGACGGGCCTGCCGACCTGTTCACCTTCGGCAAGGTCATGGGCGGCGGCTTCCCCGCCGCGGCCTTCGGCGGACGCGCCGACGTGATGGAGCATCTGGCACCGACAGGCCCGGTCTACCAGGCGGGAACCCTGTCCGGAAACCCGGTGGCCACCGCCGCCGGCCTGACCACATTGAAGCTGACAACCGAACTCGACGTGTACTCACACATCTCGCGCGCCGCGGACATCCTGCGGCCCGCAGTCGCTGCGAGCCTGGAGGCCGAAGGCGTCGAACACACCATTCAGTCGGCGAACTCGATGTTCTCTGTCTTCTTCACCGACCGTGAGGTCATCAACTACGACGGCGCTCGGATGCAGAACGTCGAGCGCTACTCCGCGTTCTTCAACGCCATGCTCGACCAGGGCATCCACATGCCGCCGAGTGCGTTCGAAGCCTGGTTCCTCTCCTACGCCCACACCGATGAGATCCTCGATCGGATCATCACAGCACTGCCTGCCGCGGCCAAGGCCGCAGCTGACGTACCGAACACGCAGGGGAACTGATGGCGAGGATCCACCTGGTCAGGCACGGGGAGGTCGATAACCCCGAGGGCATCCTCTACGGGCGGCTGCCGAACTTCGGGCTCACCGAACGCGGACATGAGATGGCCCGACGCGTCGGCGAACACTTCGCCACAGCCTCGGCGCCCCCGGTGGAGCTCGTGTGCTCCCCGCTGCTGCGGGCCCAACAAACGATCACACCGCTGCGCCAACGACTCGAGCTGCCAGTCTTCACCGACGACCGCGTGATCGAAGCCGCGAACTTCTTCGAAGGCCAGCAGGTCAACGCCCGCAGACTGAGCGAACCACGCAATCTGCTGCGGCTGTACAACCCGCTGACACCGTCCTGGGGTGAGCCCTACCGGCAGATCGTGCTGCGGATGCAGGCGGCCATGGCCAGCCTGCGCGCCAAACTCGCCAAACACGGGCCCGAGGCTGAGGGAGTCATCGTCTCCCATCAGCTGCCGATCTGGATGACACGCCGGGCGGGGGAGCAGCGCTCACTCGTCCACGACCCTCGGAAACGGGAATGTGACCTGGCATCTATCACCAGTTTCACATTCGAATCGTCCACACTTGTATCCGTGAGTTACGAGAGCATCTGTGCAGATCTGCAGCCCGGGCAAGCGGTGGCGGGGGCATGAATGCCCGCAACCCGATGAACCGTCGCACCGTCCTGACCGGACTGGTCGCCGGCACGGCTCTGGTGCTCAGCGCCTGCAGCGAAAATGACAAATTGGCTGATCAGGCCGGATCCGATCAAGGGTATGTGTCCGGATCCGGTGTCGTGTCACAGGTGGCCCGGGACAAGCGCGGCGAACCTCTGGAGCTGAACTTCGAGACCCTCGACGGGAAATCGATGTCATTGGCCGACATCCGGCCCACCCCGGTTGTCATCAACCTCTGGTACGCGGCCTGCCCGCCCTGCCGGAAGGAAGCTCCGGCATTGAAGTCCCTGGCCGAGGGATTCGGCGATGACGTCCAGTTTCTCGGCGTCAACGTCCGCGACCAGGAAGCCGCCGCCAACGCCTTCGTCTCGAACCACCAGATTCCCTACGCGAACATGCTCGACACCAACGGCGACATGGTGGCTCTGCTCTCGGGAGTCCTCCCGCCGCAGGCCACCCCCTCCACGGTTGTCCTCGATGCGAAGGGTCGCGCCGCGGCCCGAATCGTGGGAGAGGTCGATGAGTCGACGCTCAAAGGACTCATCGAGGACGTGCAGGCGGAGTGAGTGGAATCGGGGCGGACTTCGCCCAAACGGTTCTCGACGGGCCGCTGCTTCTGGCCGCCGGCGCGGCCGCACTGGCCGGTCTCGTCTCCTTCGTCTCGCCCTGCGTGCTGCCATTGGTCCCCGGCTACGTCGGCTATGTCACCGGGCTGAGCGGATCCTCCCTCAAGGACAAGGAAACCTGGCGGGTCGTCGTTGGAATCACCCTATTCGTCCTCGGGTTCACCGTCGTCTTCGTCCTGCTGGGGACCGGGTTCTCGGCCCTGGGGGCGCTGTTCTCACAGTGGCAGGGCCTGCTCATCAGGATCCTGGGCGTCGTCGTCATCATCGCCGGCTTCGTCTTCATGGGCGGTTTCGGTCTGCTCCAGACCGAGCACCGGATCCGGGCACGACCCAAGGCCGGACTTTGGGGTGCGCCGGTACTCGGTGCCACCTTCGCCCTCGGTTGGGCTCCCTGCGTGGGCCCGACGCTGTCGGCAGTTCTGTCGATGTCGGTGAGCTTCGGCGGAGACGGAACCATCTGGCGCGGAGCACTGCTGGCCTTTGTCTACTGCCTTGGCCTGGGCGTTCCGTTCATCATCCTGGCAGTGGCAATCCACAAGGGCGCCGGTCGCCTGACCTGGGTGCGCAGACACCAGACGGCGATCGTCCGTGCCGGCGGCATCGTGCTCATTGTGTTGGGCGTTCTCATGGCCTCGGGGCTGTGGAACGTATGGATGACCTCTCTGCAGGGTCTGATCTATGATTTCGAAGTGGTGATCTAGTGGCGAAGAAGACCGCCGACAAGCACGCTGGGAGCAGCAAGCACGCTGGGAGCAGCAAGCACGCTGGGAGCAGCAAACTTGCTGTGACGCAGCCGCAGCTGGGATTCATCGGCATGTGCCGGTGGGCGTGGCGTCAGCTGACGACGATGCGGGTGGCACTGATCCTCCTCCTCGTCCTCGCCCTGGCAGCGATCCCGGGCTCCCTGCTGCCGCAGCGCATTCAGGATCCGGGCCGGGTCAACACGTTCCTCGAATCCAATGGTGCGTGGGGCCAGTTCCTCGATCGCATACAGATGTTCGACGTGTACTCCTCGATCTGGTTCTCCGCGATCTACCTTCTGCTCATGATCTCGCTGATCGGCTGCGTGATCCCACGCTCGGCCCAGCATTGGAAGGCCATGCGTTCGGCCCCACCCAAGGCGCCGAGGCGGTTGGGTCGGATGCCCGGATACGAAACCTTCACCTCGGCGACCGGATCAGCCGAAACACGTGAGGCCGCAGATCAGGATTTCCTCGATGCTGCTCAGGCCCGGCTGAAGAAGCTCGGCTACCGGACCGTGCGCAACCAGGATCATGTGTCTGCCGAACGCGGCTATCTGCGTGAGACCGGCAACCTGGTCTTCCACATCGCCCTCCTCGTCGCGACTCTGACGATGGCGATCGGTTCCCTGTTCGGCTATCAGGGCCAGCGGATCCTCGTCGAGGGCGACACCTTCACGAACTCCCTGGTGGCCTACGACTCCTTCGAGCCAGGCTCCTATTACAACGCGGACAATCTGTCGGACTTCCGACTCAGGCTCGATGACTTCGAGGCCGTCTTCGACGATCAGGCCCCAGGCAGCCAGTTCGGTCAGCCCAGGACCTTCGACGCGAAGGTCACGGCCACCGCCGGCGGGAAGAGTCAGCAGCACACACTGCGCGTCAACGAACCCGTGCGCGTGAACGGCACCGGCGTGTACCTGACCGGAAACGGGTATGCCCCGGAGGTCACGGTCAAGGACGCCAAGGGGCAGGTCGTACAGTCCGGGCCGCAGGTGTTCATCCCCGATGGTGGAGACCCGGGATACACCTCGGAGGGTGTCATCAAGGTCCCCGATTCCGCCGGAACCCAGCTGGGCTTCGTCGGTGTCTTCCTGCCGACCGCGACTCAGAACGAGAACGGCGAACTGGTCTCGAGCTTCGCCGGTCTGCGCAACCCCTACCTCGTGATGAGCGGCTACACCGGTGACCTGGGCCTCGACGACGGAACTCCGCAGTCGGTGTACACGATCGATGCCGAGAACATGACGGAGATGACCGATGCCACGGGCAATCCTCTGCTCATCCAACTCGCCGAGGGTGAGACACAGGAGCTGCCTGACGGCGGTTCGGTGACCTTCGACGGAGTCAAACGCTACATCGCCGTCGATATCTCCCAGGACCCGACACAGGGACTGATGCTTGTCAGCGCGATCGCCGTGCTGTTGGGATTGGGTCTGTCCCTGTTCATCCCACGCCGACGCATGTGGGTGCGTATCAAGGACGGTCAGGCCGAAGTTGCGGCTCTGGCCCGCGGTGAGGACCAGATGGTCGAACGGGCGGCGCAGGACCTGGCGAAGGACCTCGCCGACGATCCTGCTGATGATCCCGACGATCGGAATGCATAGGCTCGGACTGCCTAGGCTCGAACTGCACAGGCTCGGAATGCCGGGGGAGACGAATGATTCGCTTTAGGTACTACGCGGAGTAGAATTGTCGCGGGTCGGCACCGACACGGGTGGCCCGACTACAGCAACACCCACAACGCAATGGAAGAGCACCGTAAGGTGCGGAGGATGTATGGACGTCAACACTGACCTCGCAATGTGGTCGAACCAGCTCATCATCTCGGCGATGGTCGTCTACGCCGTCGCCATGATCTTCTATGCTTTCGACCTGTTCGGCGGGCGCGAACTCAAACAGACCGAAGCCGGCGTGAGGAACTTCGCCAAACCTTCGAATGTGCGACGCACGAACAGGAAGGCCACCACGGCACTTCTCGACCCGCCGCAGACCGATGCTTCGGCCGAGATCACGACCGGTTCCGGCAGGGAAAAGCCTCGGCGCGGGGCGCGGATCGGCACCTCGCTCCTCGTTCTCGCCGGCCTCCTCCATGTGGCCGCTGTGCTCACCCGCGCGCTGTCCGTGATGCGTGTGCCCTGGGGCAACATGATGGAGTACGTCCTCACCGCCACTGCGATCACCGTCATCATCTTCCTCATCGTCAACGTGAAGAAGGACATCCGCTACCTGGGAACCATCGTGGCCGGGGGAGTGCTCCTGTGCTTGGGGTTGGCCATCACCGTCTTCTACACACCAGCAGCGAAGGTCATTCCGGCACTGGATTCGTACTGGATCGCCATTCACGTGCCCATCGCAATCCTGTCGACCTCGCTGCTCTACATCTCCGCGATCCTGGCCGTATTCCAGCTCCTCAAGAACGCACATGAGACCAAGGATCCGAAGGGGCTGCGGTTCATGCGCCGCATGCCCTCCAGCATCGACCTGGAACGGTTCTCTTACACGATCGCCGCAGTCGGATTCATCACGTGGACGTTCACCCTCATCGCCGGCGCCATCTGGGCGGAGGTGGCCTGGAGCCGCTACTGGGGCTGGGACTCGAAGGAGATCTGGACGTTCGTCGTCTGGGTCATCTACGCCGCATACCTGCATGCCCGCGCCACACGTGGTTGGGGGCCGACGAAAGTCGCCGTGCTCAACCTCGTCGGCATCGCCACCGTGATCTTCAACTTCACCGTCGTCAACATGTACTTCAACGGCTTGCACTCGTACTCGGGACTCGGCTGATCTGCAGCCAGGGCTGAGTGGCGCGCCTGCACAGCGGTCAGGGCTGCACAGCGGTGACCGGGAGCGGTTTGAGAGGCGTTATCTCAGCCCTACCGGGACGAGATGATGAGTCCTCGACCGCGCTTGGTGGGCAATCTCTGTCCCGGACTCGTGGAGCGAACGCGCCATCTGTCGACGGCAGAACCGAGGCAGATCACGCCGGAGCCACGAGGCACTATCGCTGATCTGCGGTCGATGCGCCCAATCAGCGTCGATGCGCCCAAACAGGACTGTCGCCAGTTCACAAGATCCTTGCGCGGCTGGCAACGGCTGTGCGCAACGGCTGTGCGCAGTCAAGAGAATCTCGACGAGGGCGTGAGGCGCAGGACATCAGCCTGAGAGCAGCACACCCAGGGCGCTGGAGGGCCTGCTCAGCGCTTGCCGGGGCCAGTGCGTGGCAAAGTGGCAAAGTTCAGTTCGAGTGGCCGCGGCCGTCGCCGGAGGGACCGCCCGGACCGTGATCGTCGGTGTCGGCGGAGTGTGTGTCGGAATCGGTGGAGGCATCATCACTGATGTCGTCTGCGTCGGGAGTCTTGTCCTCTGGCTTCTGCGCCTCGGGAGCGTGCTTTCCGAACTTGACGTCGCGATCGACCTTCCGCAGGTAGTCGTCGTCATCGTCTGGGGCACTGGGGCCGCGACGACGAGGTGCGGCTGTGGGCTTGTCCTCAGTTCCGCGGCCGAAGAGGTGCCAGAGGACGAAGCCGATCACGGGGATGAACAGGATGATGATCGCCCAGACAGGTTTGGGCAGGACTCGGATCAGACCACGATCGCGCAAAAGGCAATCGAAGAGTCCGTACAATGTGACTGCTGCCGCAAGTACGATCGCGGCAATGAGTATTCGAGCCATGCAACTAGGATAGTCCACTAAGCTGAACACACGCCCACATGGGCGGTGATGAATCACTGATGTGGACGGACTAAAATAGGCCCAATGCGCAACTTCTGGATCTATACTTTGGCTCGTCTGGGCATCATCGTCGCCGTTGGGCTGATTCTGCAGCCATTCCTCGGATTCAACCTTGTGATGGCGATGGCTGCGATCATCGTCGGCGCGATCCTCAGCTACCTCTTTCTGGGCGGCATGCGCGCTAAGGTGGCAGACGACATCGAGAAACGGGTGGCGAAGCGGGCCAAGACCCCTCACCGGAAGAGCGCCGACGAGGATGCAGAAGACAAGATCGTCGACGATGAAGACGTCGACGACGAGGGCTGAACCAGACTAGAGAGCCAGTCCCAGTCCCATCAGGGCGGCGAAGGCCAGAGCGGTGAGACCCGTCGACTTGATCGGCGGGATCAGCCCGGGGCCTGTGGTTCCGCGCATCACGGTCTTCAACGGGTTGAGCGCGAGCACCAGTGCGAGGATGGCCAGCGCTACGGCCGGATGCCCATCGAGGATGGCCACTACCAGCAGGACGAAGGGTACGAGTACGAGGCTTGCATACGCGATCCGTGACCGGTTGTCCCCGAGGCGAACGGCCAGAGTGATCTTGTCGGCCTCGATGTCGGTCGGGATGTCGCGCAGGTTGTTGACCATGAGCACCGCCGAGGCGAGTGAACCGATGGCGATCGCACCGGCCCAGCCGCTGAGGCTGAGTCCGCCGACCTGCATCCACATCGTGCCCAGCGTGGCCACCAGGCCGAAGAAGACGAAGACGAAGACTTCGCCCAGCCCCATGTACCCGTAGGGTTTCCGGCCGCCCGTATAGAACCAGGCGGCCGCCACGGCGGCGGCGCCGACGATGAGGAACCACCACGCCTGTGAGATGAGGACGAGGACGATTCCTGCCACTCCCGCGATACCGAAGAACAGCAACGCTGCACGTTTGACCGTGCTCGGCTCGGCGAGGCCGGCGGCCGTGAGGCGGACGGGACCGACGCGCACATCGTCGGTGCCGCGGACGCCGTCGGAGTAGTCATTGGCGAAGTTCGACCCGATCTGCAGGCAGAGCGAGACGATGAGGGCGAGTGCCGCCCGGAGGAAGATCTGCGGCAGCGAATGGTCGTGGCCGTTGCGCGTGTAGTCGTCGATGATGAATGAGGTGAAGCCGCCGACGGAGCCGATTGCGGCGCCGGTTCCGATGAGAACGGGGGCAAGAGCCAGTGGCAATGTTCGTAGTCGGGCTCCGGAGATCCACTGCGCGGCAGTTGCCATTGGGCGCGATACCTTCCTCATGAAAATTTGAACGGTCTCATATTAGCGATTGTTCACTCATTAGGGTATTCGGACGTTGGGGCTCCGTGGATCTTTGTCTCGGCCAGCTTCGCTGCAAGCCGGGCCGCAGCCTGTCGGTCGGGTTTGCCGATCGAACGTCTGGGGATCTCAGCAACGGGAAAAACCAGCCGAGGCAGAAGCTGTTCGTGCATTCCATGGGCGAGTCCGTCCAGACAGCGCGCGAAATCATGCGGTGAACCCATCGAATCGGCCACGGCTTTGGGCACCTGATCATCAATGCGGACGAGAGCGACGAGCAGTTTGCCCCACTCCTCATCGGGCACCCAGGTCACGAGCACCTCGGCGATCCCATGGTGCTGCCAGGTGGGCAGCAGTCCGGTCTCGAGGGCATGAGGCGAGACGTTCGTGCCTCCGGAGACGATGATGTCGTCGGAGCGACCGAGCACCGTGAGCACCCCTTCGTCGATCCGACCCAGATCGCTCGTGTGCATGGTCCGTGCACCGTCATCGTCGGTGGTCAGGCCGGGGGTGTCGACGGGGGTGATGTGGCCCTCAGCGGTGATCTCGACGTAGGAATCGGCCACGACGTGACCACGCAGGTTGATCGTCGAGGACTCGGTGATCGTGATCTCCACACCGTCGAAGGGAACCCCGTTGTACACGCATCCACCTGCGGTTTCGCTCATCCCGTAGGTGCGCACGATGTGCAGGCCTCGACCGGCGGCGCGCTCAAGCAGGACGGGGGAGATCGCGGACCCGCCGAGGAGCATGGCGTCGAACTTCGTCGCGGCGAGCGTGGCCCGTTCGTTGGCAAGGATCCGGTGCAGTTGGGTGGGCACCAGGGAGGTGTAGGTCGGCCGATGCCCGGAGTGTGAGAACAGGTGTTCAGCCTCGTCGGCGAAGGTCTCGGCGGTGAATGTCGCCGAGGTGGTCCTGATCGGCTCCCGTCCCGCGAGCTTCGCGCGCAGCTCCACCTGGAATCCCGCAATGTGGTTGATGGGCAGACTCAGGAGCCAATCGCCGGGACCGGCCAGGAACCGCTCGGTTGCACGCGCCGAGGTGGTCAGGGCCTCGGCGGACAGGGCGACGGCCTTGGCCGTGCCTGTGGAACCAGAGGTGAAGAGCACCAGCGCCGGCGCCCGGCCGGAACCCGTCCACTGACTGTGAGCGACCTCGGTGATGGCAGCATCACGGGTGCGGGGCAGGATGAGGATCGACCGGCCGTCCAGGGCGCGATCAATCGCGCTGGGCAGGTCCTCAACGGACTGTGCGTTCATGGAGTCGAGGCGCTCAGTAGTACCAGGGGTAGGGGGACCAGTCGGGGTCGCGCTTTTCCAGGAAGGAGTCACGGCCCTCGACGGCCTCGTCGGTCATATACCCCAGACGGGTGGCCTCACCTGCGAAGACCTGCTGGCCCATGAGACCGTCATCGACGAGGTTGAATGCGAATTTCAGCATCCGCTGGGCGTTGGGGGACTTGCCGAGGATCTCCTTGGCCATGGTCAGGGCCGCGGTCTCGAGGTCCTCGTGGTCGACGACCTCGTTGACGGCGCCCATGTCTGCCATGTCCTGAGCCGAGTAGGTGCGGCCGAGGAAGAAGATCTCTCGGGCCTTCTTCTGTCCGACCATCTTCGCCAGGTAGGCGGAGCCGTAGCCGGCGTCATAGGAGCCGACATCGGCATCGGTCTGTTTGAACTTTGCGTGCTGGCGGGAGGCGATGGTGATGTCGCAGACGACGTGGAGGCTGTGGCCGCCGCCGGCCGCCCAGCCTGGGACGACGGCGATGACGACCTTGGGCATGGTGCGGATGAGTCGTTGGACCTCGAGGATGTGGAGGCGACCGGCACGGGCCGGGTCCACGGACTCGCGGTTCTCACCGGAGGCGTACTGGTAGCCCGAACGACCGCGGATGCGCTGGTCGCCGCCGGAGCAGAAGGCCCAGCCGCCGTCGCGTGAACTGGGGCCGTTGCCCGTGAGCAGGACCGCGCCGACGTCCGAGGTCTGGCGGGCGTGGTCGAGGGCTCGGAAGAGCTCGTCGACTGTGTGGGGGCGGAAGGCATTGCGGATATCGGGACGGTCGAAGGCGATGCGCACGCATCCCAGGTCGCTGCCGTCGGGTCTGACCGCGCGGTGGTAGGTGATGTCGGTGAAGTCGAATCCGGAGACTTCACGCCACTGGGAGGGGTCAAAGATTTCAGAAACCGTCATAGCCCCAAGCCTATCGTCTGTGGTCTGAGAGCTAGAGTTGCTCCATGGCTGATATGGAGCAGATTCCCGAGTTGATCACTGATCTCGTGCCGAACTTCCACGTTCTCAAGCTGCCCATGGTGACCCGATTTCGGTCAATCACCGAGCGTGAGGTCATGCTCTTCGAAGGACCCGACGGGTGGGCGGAATTCTCCCCGTTCACCGAATACGGCGCAGCCGAATCCTCACGGTGGCTGCAGGCCGCACTCGAGTTCGCAGGGCTGTTGCCGGGAGCCGCCGAGGCAGGATCTGCGGGTCTGGACTCTGCTGGCAGCTCCTCGGGTGAGGCAGTCGCCCGATCCGTCACCGTCAACGCGACCCTGCCTGCGTGTGCGACCTCCGAAGTCGAGTCGATCCTGGCCCGCTACGGGTCCGTCGGTACGGTCAAGGCGAAGGTGGCCGAACACGGAATCGACTCCCTGCCTGATGATTTGGAGCGGCTGCGAGAATTTCGACGCCTGTTTCCCACGACCGCCCTGCGCCTCGATGCGAATGCCGGCTACGGCCTGCCCGAGGCGCTCGCCGCCTGTGCTGAGTTCGCGGCTTTTGACCTGCAGTACTTCGAACAGCCCGTCGCGGGCGTTGAGGATATGGCGCGGCTGCGCGAACAGCTGTCCGGACGCGGACTGCCTGTGGTCCTGGCTGCTGATGAGTCGATTCGCAAGGCAGAGGACCCACTACGTGTGGCAGAGCTGGGAGCCGCCGAGGTTGTCATCGTCAAGGTCCAGCCACTGGGTGGCATCACTGCCGCACGTTCGGTCCTCGAAGCCTGCGGTCTGCCCGCTGTGGTGTCTTCTGCCTTGGAATCCTCTGTCGGGCTGGCCGCTGGTGCCCAACTGGCGGCGACACTGCCGCGCACGCAGTTGAGTCGGGAACTCCTCGGTGAGCACCCTGCGTGTGGTCTGGGCACGGGGCGACTGCTCGCCGAAGATGTCGTGAACCCGGATCTGAGCCTGAGCCCTGTCGATGGTCAGATCCCGGTGAGGCGAATCGTCCCGGACCCGCAGCGGCTGGAGAGGCTGGCCGTGGAGCCGGGACGATTCGACTGGTGGTCGACGCGACTGCACGAGTGCTGGAATGCTCTGCGACCGTCTCTGCCCAGTGCGCGTCACTGACGCGAAAGAACGAGTGGGGTTCAGCCGACGTTGTTGACCGAGGCGACGAATTCCTCGGCGGTCGTGGTCACCACCTGCTCATCTGCTGTGTCGGCGAGGCTGGCGATGGTGACGATGGTGTCGCCGATGCGGCTGGTGACGGTGTCGGAGTTGAGGACCGCCTTCCCTCCAGCATCGATGGCGGCACGGACTCTCACGCTTTCGTCGGCACCGGCGACGGTGACATCGAAGGTCGCATAGGACATGGTCGTCTCCATACCCTGGGACTTGACGGTCACTTCGCTGCACGCCTCGGCGAGCTCGGTTGAGTGCGCCAGCTGTAAACCAGCGGCGGTCTCATCGGCCAGGCTGATGAGTTCCACGCTCATCGTCGAGTCCGAGGACACGCCGGAGAGCGCGGTCCCGTTGCCTGCTTCGGTGGCGTTGGGGGCGGCCATCGAGAATTGCTTGCATTCGGCAGGTTCGTAGTCGGCGGTGTCATCGGCCTTGGCTGCTTCGCTGCCGGAGACCGCACCGACGTCGTGGGTTTTGAACGTCCGGCCGTCGACCTCAGTGGATTCGATGATCTGCTTGAGCTGGTTCACGTCGAGCCGCGTGACCTGCGGAGGCTCCTCCGCAGTGGGCTTGGCGGCGGTGTCCGTTTCCTCTGCCGAACCAGTCTGGGAGTCAGCTCCCGAACAGCCTGTCAGACTCAGTCCGGCGATGAGAGCGACGGCTAAGAATACGGGTTTCATGGGTGACCTCTCGACGTCAGCCTTCAGTTGCAGGTGTGAAGGACACGGTACCGCGAAAGCCTCTATCACCAGAGGTAGTCTCCAAGTGAGAATCCGCATCGGCATGTGCCGTATCCGGCACAGTCGAATCATCCGGTGCCGACGCAATGTGCACCGTCGTGACCTCGGACTGGCCCACCGTCGAGAAATGCTGAGTGCGCTTGCTCGGGATGATCGGGTCGTGCATGGCCGCCGCCAATCGCCCGGTGAACGTCAGCCGCCCCTTCTTGTCGGCGCGCTGCGAATAGTTGTTTGAGCCTGTTGGTCCGCTGACGGAGATGTCGTACCGGCGGCCGGGATCGTACAGGCCCGGTGTGCGGACCCGGAAGCTTCCGGTGCCACTCAGGGAGAAGCCGGCCGTGCTCACGGAGCCGAAACACACGATCTGTGCTCTGCGTCGTGAGATCTCAACTCTCCATCCGCGGATGTCGAACAGGGCATGTCCGGTCAGATAGGAGAACTCGCCACCGTCCGCGACACGTGGGGCGCCTCGGCGGATGCTGGAATTGCCACCTCGGTAAGCATCGGGACTGCCGCCTCGGCGCTCGATGCTGCGGTGATCGGAGCTGGCATAGTCGCGCTGACGGCGCAGGGTCTTCAGCCAAGCGCCCAGCTCTCGCTCCCAACTGGTCCAGTTGTGCAGGCCCGTGGTGCGGGGAAACCACGAGTGGCGGATGTCCAGCGCATTCAATCGCGCTGAGAAACGCTCACCCTGCTGGTTGACCATCGTTTCGAGGAGGTCGCGGTCCTTTGACTCTTCGAGACTGCCGGATCCCGCACTGAGCCACAAGTGCAGGCCGTGCAGGTTCTCCGCGAGGCCGTAGGGGGAGTTGGCGATCCATTCGCTGCGGTCGGTGACGGGATCGCCGAACAGTGTCATCGACTTTGCGCCCTCCCGCATCGCGATGATGTCGAATGCCGGGATCGCTGACAGCGGGTCGAGTGGTGAGGAGAAGGCCGCTGCCCAGCTGTAGCGGTCCGGGTGCCAGGCGGCGTACTTCATCGCCCCGTATCCGCCCATGGACAGTCCCGCCAGGAGTTGGTTCTCTGGTGCGAAGTCTACGGAGAAGTTCTTACGCAGGAATTCCGGGATCTCCTTGGTGTGGAAGGTCGGCCAGTCGTGGACCTCGCGGTCGACCGCTACCCGAGAGTAGGTGCCGGCTCCGGCATCGGGCATGACCACCAGGTAGGGCGAGTCGAGTGTGAGCTCCTCGGCAGACCCGAAGTCCGTCCATGACCGAAAGTCGTCTCCGCTACCGTGGTAGAGGTGGATGACCGGGCTGACCTCCTGCGGGATGCCCGGTAGCAGTACACGCACGCCGACGGTGCGACCGAGTGCGGGGGAGTAGATGAAGAACTCCCGCAGCCGGTTCGAGAGTTTGCGTTTGTCTCGGATGTGCCATTTCCTCGTGTCCTTGCCCTGAGGCTCAGGGCCGAGGAATGAGCTGTTCTGGTCGAGGGCGGGGAAGCGTCCGCTGCGGGAACGGGCGGCGGTCAGCGAACGGATTGCACGCGCCCCAACTGCGATGAGAATCGATCGGCGCATGGGTCAACCGTAGGGAGCCAATGTGAACCGCAGGTGGGTTAGTGGTTGAATATCAGGTGATGTTGAATTCGAGCGCAGTGGCGCAGCAGATTGCCCGTGGGTTGGTCTCGTCCGGAGTCACCGAGGTCGTCATCGCGCCCGGGTCCCGTTCCGCACCGTTGATCTATGCGCTCGCCCCTCTCGCCGAGGCGGGGGTGATCCGCACGCATGTGCGCATCGATGAGCGTGGTGCCGGGTTCCTGGCACTGGGTCTGGCGCGGGGTCTGCGCAGTAGGCAAGTTGGTGCCGCTACTGCTGCTTCCGCTGCTGTCGGTGGCGCTGTAGCCCTGGTGACAACATCGGGTTCGGCTGTGGCCAACCTGCATCCTGCGGTGCTCGAAGCATCTTACGGTCATATTCCGCTCGTTGCGATCACGGCAGATCGTCCCGCTCGGCTGCGGGGGACTGGTGCAAATCAGACGATCGACGACCAGTCGCAAGTGCTCAGTGATGTGCGTGCCCGAGTCGATGTGCCAGCCGGAAGCGCCGATGCACATCACCTGCTGGCCGAGGCAGTCGCACACTCGCTGGGCACAGGTACTGGTGAAGCCGGCCCCGTCCAGTTCAACGTGCAATTCGATGTGCCGCTCGTACCGACGGTGACAGAGCTCGCCGAGTGGAAAGCAACAGTGCAGACGGTGGCAGCAAGGGGAGCGAACGAGGCGTCGACGTCCGCCTTCTCAGGTCTCAACTCGGGGAATGCGCGTGATGGTGCGGGAAATACGCCAGATGCGGCGAGAAGCACCTCGGTCCGAATCTTTCCGGGCACGGTCATCGTCGCCGGAGATGCTGGCGGTCACTCAGCCCAGGCGCTGAAGTCGCTGGCCGAGTCCTACTCAATTCCAGTCCTGGCTGAGCCTTCGAGCCCCCTCACCTCCGAACTGCGGAATTCGCCTACTGCGGTTCCTGCGCATGCCCGCGTGCTCAGCGAACGAGAGGACCTGCGTACAGCGATCCGCAGCGTGATCGTGCACGGTAAACCGACTCTGACCAGGCCTGTTGCCACACTGCTTGCCGACTCCGAAGTGTTGGTTCAGCGGTTGCCCGATGATGTCGACGCGGTGCCGCTTTCAGTGTCGCTCTCGGCAGCCGATGGTACGGGCGCCAGCGCGAGCAACGGCGACGGGGTTCTCGACGGCGACAGCGCAAGCAACGGTGACAGCGTCGGCGACGGGGCCACTGCCACCGCCGGTGACAGATACTCCCACGCAGGCGAAGACACGACGTGGCGCGACGAGTGGGTAAGCGCTGGCGAGGCGATCGTCGCCGCATCTCGACGTGAACGTGAGGTCGAATCGAAGCCGTCAACAGCACGGGCGGTCACCGAACATCTGGCCGGTCGCAGCATCAACCTGTTTGCCGCGAGTTCCAATACGATCCGCTATCTCAGTGAAGCCACCGATGTGAGAGCGTGCATCCACGCGTCACGAGGGCTGGCCGGCATCGACGGTCTGATCTCGACGGCCACGGGACTCTCCCTTGCCCTCGAAGAACAGGTCGTGCTGGTCATCGGTGACGTTGCAATGCTCCACGACGTGGGCGGCCTGCTCACACCGAGCGCCGAAGAGGGCGGGAACGTGCTCATCGTCGTCCTCAACGACGATGGGGGTGCGATCTTCTCCGGACTCGAACACTCGCAGGATCATGTGGCACCGTATCTCGAAAGATACTTCACGGTCCCTCACGGCCGGGGCTTCAGCGATCTCGCGACCGCCTATGGGTGGGAGTATTCGAGGGTGGGACTCCACGATGGGACCAGCTTGCTCGATGACTTCATCGCAGAGTTTGAACAAGCTGTTGTCAGTGTCGACGACGGCATGGAAACGGACAGCCCGAAGACGAAGACACGCGGCCGTCGGATCATCGAAGTAAATCTGACCTGAACAACCTGGCCTGAACAACCTGGGCTGAACAACCTGGCCTGAGTAGTCGGGCTGAATAGAGCGACCGAACAGAGGAACGGAGTAGCGGGGCGAAGTGCAGCAGCCGCGACGGCTGGCGGCTCCGTTGCCGCGGCGGCTATTCAGCCGGTGTCCCTCAGCATCAGCTTCTCGAAAAGTTCTTCTGCCGGGCTCAGCCGGGGGAAGTCGACGATGCATTCTTTCGTCTCCGGCACAGGTTCGCTGCCGGGGTGACTGCCAGGTTCGCCGGAATCATCAGGGTCTCCGGGAGTCGTGTTCTTCCTCGGTGGTGGATGACTGAACTTGGTGACGAACGGGGGAGTGGCTGTTTCGTATTCTTCGCCAGTGGGGGTGGAGACGGTGAGGTCGTCGGCAGTCGCCTCGTGCTTCCACCCGGGGTGCTCCTTGGCATAGTTGCAGGCCGCGCACAGTCCAGAGGCGTTGGACCACTGGGTCTGTCCGCCCTCGGCAACAGGACTCGCGTGATCGGCGTGCCTGATCGAGGCGTCACACCATGGGGTGCGACACACCTCGTCGCGGAAGACGACCATGCGTCGCAGCAGACCGCCGAATGTTCGCCTACGCGAGTCCATGCCGACCAGCTGCCCAGTCTCCGGTGAAGTGAACATCCGGCGGATGAAGGACCGGGCCCGATTCGCCGCCAGAAAATTCCGTGCTGTCTTCGCGGGCAGTGGCCCATAGCTTGGAATCCACGCAGGAACCTGTCCGTCTGAGAACAGGCTTTCGGCTTCCATCACGATATGGACCTCAGTGGGCACATCTCCGGCAGAGTCCTGCCCGGTGAGCCGTTCGACGAAGATATCGGCCATCAGCTGGTTACGATTGCGGTCGAAGTCTTGGCCCTTGATCTTGCGCTCGGTGGCAGCGGCCTCCAGGCTCTCATAAGCAGCAACAGCCTGTTGCAGAGGCAGAGTAGCGCTGACCATCGCCATACCGTTGGTGAGTGCGCTCACGGTCACGTGCCGATGCGCCCCCGCTGCTTCGGCTCTCTCATGCGCATTGTCTGAGGACACATTGGCCGCAAGTGAGCGGGCCTCGGTGCGCAACCGGCGATTGCCGGCCACGGATGCACGGTCCTTGAGCTCTTCGTCGACGAGGAGACGCTCCTCGGGAGTGAGCCATGCCGTCTCATCGGCAACGATGCGAGCTTTGGCTTCGGAGATGGAACCATCGGCCAGAGACTCGTAAGTGTGAGGCAGATCGTTGACCACGGCCTTGGACGTTGAGAGGAACTTCCGCCCAGTCGAGGGTGAGACCCGTTTGGCCAACGCGATCTCGTTGCCGGCGTACTTTCCCTGTTCACGTTTGGGCACGTCATTGGCAGCATCTTCGCGCTGGCGGTGCCTGTGGAAGGCTACGGCCTCACGTGCTTGAGCCGCCGCGGCGGCGGACGCGAGCTCCTCGAGCGCCCGAATGCGAGTCTGGGCCTCCCACGCATTATCTGCTGGATCGAGGTCACACAGAGTCTTGCACCACCGATCGATATCGGTGGTGATGCCCGGAAGTCGGGCCCACGAACCAGGGCCCCGATAATCGGGGTGGTCCGGGTCATCCGCGGGATGCGTGAACATGTGAAGAGACTATGCCGAGCCACTGACACAGCCACTGACACGAGACCTTAGAACCTTGACGCCGTGTCTAGGATGCGACGCGGTCAGTGTCTTATTCCAAACCCAGCGCACGGCGCATCGGAGCGAATTTGGCGTCGGTCTCGGCCACCTCGGCGAGCGGATCCGAATCGGGCATGATGCCCGCACCGGCGAACAGACGGATCCGATTGCGGTCCTCGAGCTGTCCGCAGCGCAGGGCGATTCCGAACTGACCGTTGCCGCGGTCGTCCATCCAGCCCACCGGGCCCGAATACCGGCCGCGATCAAGCGGCTCCAGCTCGTCCACGTGGGCAACCGCGCTGGCCTGCGGATACCCGCCGACAGCCGCGGTGGGATGCACGGCCGCCGCGATGTCGAGGGCATTGAGACACGAGTCCTCCGGCAGGTGGGCCGAAGCATCCGATGCCGAGTGGATGACGTTGGCCAAAGGCAGCAGGTGCGGCCGCTCGTCGACGCTCACATCATCAGCGACGAGTCCGAGGCTGCGCTGCAGCGAGGCGATCGCGAAGGCGTGTTCGGTACTGTCCTTGTGCGCGCTCAAAAGCTTCCTGGCAGCGGGCATCTCAGTGGTCGGATCATTCTCCACCCGGTACGTGCCCGCGAGCACGCGCGAGGTCACGCGGTTGTTCTCGACGCCGATGAGCAGCTCCGGCGTGGAACCGATCAGGCCGGCGACATTGAAGGTCCAGCAGCTGGGGTAGCTGCGGTTGAGTGCACCCAGCACGGATCGGACGTCGATGTCATCGTCGGTGGTGACAAGCTCATCGCGGGCCAGCACGATCTTTCGCAGCGTGGAATCGTCGGCGAAGGCGTCAACCTCGGCGGAATCTCCGACGGGTGTGAGCATGCGCGAGACCGTCGCGACCAGGTTCGCCCAGGTAGCAGCGTCGAGGTCACCGGGGGAGGACTTCGCCGAGGTGACGCGGTGCAGCGGCTCGGACTTCAGCACAGGTGGTGTGGGGGTGGCACCCTCGGCGATGATCGATGTCATCCAGACACGACCGCCTCGGCGACCGAGGACGAATTCGGGGACGTGGATGAGGGAGTCGACCTCGGACTCGCCCGAGTAGGCGACGGTGGCGAAGCACATCAGTCCCGAGCCGAGCAGGTCGACCTCGTCCTCGATGGTCGCTGCGCCCGTGATCGCCTTCCATGCCTCGGAGAGCTCGGTGAAACGAGCGCGGCCGCGGGCGCGGATGCGCAACGTGCGGCCGAAGCCGATGAGGCCCGAGGTGTCGCGGACCCAGCAGGAGAACGCCGAGGTGGGCAGGAGCTCCAGCGTCTGCTCGACGGTCGTGGGCAGTCCGGACTCGAAGGGGAATCCGGGCCCCGGTTCGACGTCATCGACGAAACGAGAGCGCACGTGCAGGCGCGGGGGTGCGGCGCAGATGTCAGAGGTGGTGAACGTCGTAGTCATTTCAGTCCCACTCTAGTCGAGAAATTCGCCGTCCCGACGCGACGGCGTGCGCCGTGGAGCACTGACTGTGGCCAGTTCCACACTGCCAAGAGCATGGAAACGGGTCCGCGAATTCGCCCCCGGGTTCAGGTGTTGAGAGAATAGTGCCATGAACCGTGCTCAGCTGGACAAGCAGCCCGACGACGTCGCGTCGATGTTCGATGACGTCGCCTCCCGCTACGACCTCACCAACGATGTGCTGACCTTCGGTCTGGCGCGCACCTGGCGCCGGACGGTTGCGCACTCGGTGGCTGCCGGACCCGGTGAGCGCGTCCTCGATCTCGCAGCCGGAACGGGAACGTCGTCGATGACGTTCACCCATCACGGCGCCGAGGTGGTTGCCGGCGACATCTCGAAGGGCATGCTCGCCGAAGGGCGGCGCAGGCACCCCAAGATCGACTTCATCTACGCCGACGCGATGGACCTTCCGTTCTCCGACGCCAGCTTCGACGTCGTCACCATCTCCTTCGGCATCCGCAACGTCAATGATGTGGATGCCGGACTCTCGGAGATGCTGCGCGTGCTCCGACCCGGTGGCCGTCTCATCATCTGTGAGTTCTCGACACCGACGTTTGATCCCTTCAGCGTCGTCTACAAGGAATACCTGATGCGGGCACTGCCGGCCGTGGCGAAGGCCGTGTCCTCGAACCCCGAAGCCTACGTCTACCTGGCTGAATCGATCCGGGCCTGGCCTGACCAGGACGAGTTCGCTCAGCAGATCCTCGGCGCTGGCTTCGACCAGGTCAAGCATCGCAACCTGACTGGCGGAATCGTCGCCGTCCACCATGCTCTCAAGCCGGACGCGCACACGTCTGGCGCCGAACGCTGACCATGAACGAATTCTCCGCCGAGGTCATCGTTGTCGGGGCGGGTCCTGCCGGATCGGCCATCGGCGCCTACCTCGCCAAGGCCGGCCATGAGGTCATCATCTTAGAGAAGTCCGGGTTTCCTCGTGACAAGATCTGCGGCGATGCCCTGACCCCGCGCGCGGTCAAAGAGGTCGGCTTCTTAGGAATGGACACCCCCGAATCCGAGGGGTGGCACAAGAACAGAGGGCTGCGTCTCATCGGCGGCGGGCACCGCTTGGAGATCGACTGGCCCGATATCGACGGCACCCCGACCTATGGACTGACCAAGCCGCGGATGGGCATGGACGAGGCTTTCGCCCGTCACGCCCAGCGCAGCGGCGCCAGACTGTTCGAGCAGGTCAAAGCCATGACGCCGGATATCGGCGAGGACGGCTGGATCACAGGCGTCCACGCCTCCGGGACCGATCACCGCGGTCGCCGGGTCGGACCTGAGGCTCACTTCAGCGCCCCGATCGTGATCGCCGCCGACGGCGTCTCCTCACGCCTGGCCGTGGCCATGGGGTTGGAGAAGCGCGACGATCGCCCGATGGGTGTGGCCGTGCGCGCCTATCATTCCTCGCCGAGGCATGCCGACGACTACATCGAGAGCTGGGTTGAGATGCGCTCGAGCAATTCGGCGGGCGAGTCCGAAGTTCTGCCCGGGTACGGCTGGCTCTTCCCGTTGGGCGACGGCACGATCAACATCGGAGCTGGCCTGCTGGACTCCTCACCCCAGTTCGGTTCCGTCGACTTCCGCGCCATGATGGGACAGTGGATCGCGGACATGGGACACGAATGGGGCATCGACGAGTCCACTTCGTTGGGCCCGATCAAATCCGCGGCACTGCCGATGGCCTTCAACCGCACCCCGCACTTTCACAAGGGTCTCCTGCTCGTCGGCGATTCGGGCGGGATGGTCAACCCATTCAACGGGGAGGGCATCGACTATGCCCTCGAATCCGCTCGACTGGCCGCTGAGGTGATCTCCACCTATTCCCGTTACCCACGGCTAGTGATGCGGGAAAAGCTGCAGGAATACCCGGCGCTGGTGGGTCAATCCCTGGGCGGCTACTTCACGCTGGGACGCGTTTTTTCCGCCATTATCGGCCACCCTGCACTCATGCAGTTCGGAATCAAGTACGGTATGGGTGTTGACGTTGTGATGGAATTCGTCGTGAAATTGTTGGCGAACCTCTACCGCGACCCGAAGGTCTCTGAGGCCGATCTCATCGATCGGGTGATTTCAGCTCTCACCCGAATCGTGCCGGCTACCAGCAATGCCTGATCTCACCAGCGACTACAACACTGACTACGATGAATGACGAGGACATGAGCCACCTAGCCTCTCCGGCGACTTTTATTGGTGCCGATGCCCAGCTTGCGGCGGATATTTCCACTCAGTTGGAAGCCGTCGAGCGCAGGCTCTACGAGGTGACCGCGCAGACACGGAAGCTGCCGGACACCACGTCCAAACATCTGCTGGCAGCCGGCGGCAAGCGTGCCCGTCCGAACCTTCTGCTGCTCACGGCCCGCCTCGGCGAGGCTGATCGTGACGAGATCATCGACGCGGCCGTCGCTGTGGAGCTGATCCACCTGGCCTCCCTGTACCACGATGATGTGATGGACGATGCTCCAGTGCGCCGAGGTGCTCCGGCCGCACACGAGGTGTGGGGCAATTCCGTGGCCATCCTCACCGGCGATCTCCTGTTCTCGAAGGCGTCGGGGGTGACGGCGAAGCTGGGCCCCGAGGCCGTCACCGTCCAGTCCGAGACCTTCGAACGCCTCGTCCTCGGTCAGCTCAATGAATTCGCGGGCCCACCGGAGGATGCGGATGCGATTGACCACTACATCCAGGTGCTCGCTGACAAGACAGGTTCCCTCATCGCCACCTCGGCGCAGTTCGGAGTCATGTTCTCAGGGGCGGACCAGGCCCTGGCTGAGCCTGTGCGCATCTTCGGCGAACGCGTCGGCATCGCCTTTCAGCTCGCCGATGACATCATCGACCTGACCACCAACTCCTCGGTGTCGGGAAAGACTCCCGGCACTGACCTGCGCGAAGGCGTTCCCACCCTGCCGGTGCTCTACGTCCGGGCCGCCGCGGCCGATGGTGACGAGGCCGCCGCCGAGGTGGTCGGGCTGCTCGCCGCGGATCTGAGCTCGGACGCAGCGCTCGAGTCCGCTCGTGCGGCTCTGGCTGCTCACCCGGTGACGGCCCGTGCGCGTGCCGAAGCGGTTCGCTGGGCCGACGAGGCGAAAGCTGCACTTGCGCCTTTGCCCGACGGCCTGGTCAAGGAGTCACTGTTCGCCTTCGCTGATTCCGTGGTCACGCGCAGCGCCTGAGCAGGTCAGATACTGTGAAGGTGCATCCTCGTACCCGAGCCTCTCGCCCTGGTTGTCGTCGGACTTGATCGGTCCGTGGCTGTCAGGCGTATAGGGGTCCGAAGCTCAGGTGGGATCCATCGCGGTTCTCATCGCTGCTGAGCTGACCACGCAGCTCCTGGACCTCAGAGCTTGCGGCGACTCTGACGGATCAGGTCGGTGCACAGCAGGAGCACGGCGATCCAGATGACGAAGAAGCCGACCCACCGGGTGGTCGACATCATCTCTCCAAGGATGAACACGCCGGTGATGAACTGCATCGTCGGCGTGATGTACTGCAGCATGCCCACCCAGGACAGGGGGATCCTCCTGGCGGCTGCACTGAAGAGGATCAGCGGAATCGCGGTCGCCGGGCCCGTGACGAGAATGATGATGACATGGCTGGCACCGAAGCCCGTGAACGTGGACAGGCCCTGGGCCCCCAGGACGAGAAGGAATATGGCGCTGGGCACCGCCAGCACGGCGGACTCGATCGTCATTCCCTCCAGGGCGCCGACACGACTGCCGACCTTGTTCTTGACCAGCCCGTAGAGTCCGAACGACAGTGCCACAGTGAAGGACAGGTAGGGCATGCGCCCGAGACCGATGCCGACGATGATGACGGCGAACAGCCCGAATCCCGCCGCGGTCCACTGCAGGGGCCGCAGCTTCTCACCGAGGAAGATGACGCCCAGTCCGATGGAGATCAGCGGGTTGAGGTAGTAGCCCAATGACACCTCGACGAGGTGGTCGGTTTCGACGCCGTAGACGAACGCGGTCCAGTTGATGGCGATGAGGACGGCGGCCAACGCCAGCAGCCAGAACGTGCGACCGGACCCGACAATCTGCCATGTGCGTTTGAAGCCGCCGGTGAAGACCAGGAGGATGGCGCAGAAGAGCAGCGACCAGATGACACGGTGCGAAACGAGTTCAAGGGCTCCGGTCGGTGCGGCGGCTGCGAAGAGCAGGGGGATGAGACCCCACAGCAGGTAGGCGGAGAGGCCGTTGGCCAGTCCGGCTCTGCGGAAGGCGTTCATGTCTGGAGTCGTATCTGCGTTCACATGCCGAGTCTAGTGATCTCACGACGCGTCGCGTTCGCGTTCTGTCAGCTGGGATGAGAATGCGAGTTTCGTCACGTGTTTGTTAGGAGGCCCTTCATTGCCGATACAATCGGAGATGACTTACTAGAGAGGTGTGAGAATGACGCGTCCCTTCCGTGTGGCTATTGTGGGAGCCGGCCCTGCCGGGATCTATGCGGCCGATCTGCTGACCAAGGCCGAGCGTGACTTCGAGGTCAGCATTGATCTCTTCGAACGTCTGCCGACTCCGTTCGGATTGGTCCGGTACGGAGTTGCTCCGGATCATCCTCGGATCAAGGGCATCATCAACGCTCTCATCAAGGTCCTCGACCGCGGTGATATCCGCTTGTTCTCCAACGTGGAGTACGGCGTCGATATCAACTTGGAAGAGCTGACCGATCGTTATGACGCGGTGATCTTCTCCACTGGCTGCTTCATCGATGCTTCGCTGAGTCTTCCCGGGGTCGAACTGCCTGGCTCGCACGGGGCCGCGGACTTCGTCAACTGGTACGACTCGCATCCGGATGCGGTCCAGACTTGGCCCCTGGATGCCCAGAAGGTGGCCGTCATCGGAAACGGCAACGTCGCACTCGATGTTGCCCGTGTGCTGGCGAAGCAGGCCGATGACATGCATACAACGGAGATCCCTGATCACGTCTACGAGGGGTTGAAGTCGTCGCGGGTCACGGATGTGCACGTATTCGGCAGGCGTGGTCCGGCGCAGGCGAAGTTCACACCACTGGAGCTGCGCGAGCTGGGGCATGTCAAGGATGTCGACATCATCGTCTATCCCGAAGACTATGAGTTCGATGACGGGTCGCTGGAGGCGATCGAGTCGAACAACCAGACCAAACAGGTCGCGAAGACACTGACTGACTTCACCATGAGGGAACCGGTTGGGGCCAAGCGCCGGCTGCACCTGCATTTCCTCCATTCTCCGGTTGCCATCCTCGGCGAGGATCGAGTCACTGGGCTGCGCACGGAACGGATGGAACTCGACGGATCGGGTGGAGCCAACGGCACCGGGACCTTCCATGATTGGGAGGTTGAGGCCGTGTACCGGGCTATCGGCTACGCAGGCACCGCACTTCCTCAGCTGCCGTTCGACTCAGACCGAGGGGTCATCCCGAATCACGGGGGCCGGGTTGTCCATGCAGACGACCAGAGGGTCTCTGCCGATGCAGACGTGGTGCAGGGCGTGTACGCGACCGGGTGGATCAAACGCGGCCCGGTCGGCCTGATCGGGCATACGAAGGGCGATGCTCTGGAGACGATTGGTCATATCCTCGATGACCGCTCCGCTGGTGTCTTGACTGAGCCCGTGTACCCGGATGACTCTGCGATCGTCGAATTGCTCGAGTCCAAGGGCGTCGACTACGTGGATTGGGAAGGCTACCATCGTGTGGAGACGGCAGAAAAGGCTCGTGGCGAGGCCGAAGGCCGTGAACGGGTCAAGATCGCGACCCGCGAGGGAATGCTCGCGGAGGCCCGCAGTCACCTGCAGGCCGAAGCGGCCAGCCAGCCCACAGCGGGGCACTGAGTTCGAATGAACTAGGCATAATTGAACACAGAAATCTGCGAGCGCGTCACCGTATCGGTGGCGCGCTCGTGGTTTGATGGGAACAAAGAGGGTCCTGTGACAGAGGAGGTACGGTGAGCGCGGATTCGGCAATGAGGGAAGTGGTCTCGCAGGCTTATGCGCAACGGCGCGACGCCTGGGAATCTGCCGCCGTGCGGATCAAACGCTGGCTCAAACAGCAGCAGAAGGGCCTCCTCAAAGACAAAGACATCTCGCGTCTGGATGTCGATGGGCATCGAATCAAGGATCCTGCGCGGACCCTTGCGAAGCTCGTCGAAAAGTCAGCCGATGACCCGGAGCTGACGATCTCGACTCCTCGAGACGTGGAGAATCACATCCGCGACATCGTCGGGGTGAAGGTGCTGTGCAAATCACCGCGTGACCAGAAGATGATGTTCGACTCTCTTACGGATCCTCAGCAGCTCGGTGCCTTCGTTCTCGTCGAACAGAAGAACTACGTCGACCCGCCCAAGCCCAGCGGCTACCGCGCCTGCCACGTGACCCTGCAGATCCCCTCCGACCAGGGTGAACCGGTCTTCGCGGAGATCCAAGTCAAGACCAGGCTCCAAGACGCTTGGGGCGAGCTGACCCACGAGGACATGTACAAACCCGGCGCGGCGATGAAGCCCAGTGAGCTGCATGGTGAATTCGCCCGTGCGATGGCGAACATGCTTGCAACGGTTGATGACATGGCCGATACCCTCGCGGTCGAGCTCTCTGCCTTGACGAACCCCGATCTCGACACCGGGGTGCCCACAGCCACCGACGACACCATCGAGGTCAAGGTGAGGGCCACCGGTCCGAAATACGCGCTGGCGGTCGACAGCGATGGCCGTCAGGGTCTCATCCCCGCCTTCGCCGTGCGCAAGCTCAGTGACTCCAAGGGCACGATCAAGGTCAACGACTTCATCAGCGTCGACGATCGCCTGAGAGTCACCGTCGAAGAGGACTCGAAGGGCCTGTACTACATACCGATGGCACTGGCCTGAGTATTATTCTGAAGCGTCTGATCCAGATTGAATTATGGATCAAGTGATCTACAATTTAGGGATGGCAGTGAACAAGCGCGGGCGACCTCCCGAGTTCGATCGTGATCGGGCCGTGTGTGAAGCCGCACGACTGTTCTGGCGGCATGGCTACAGCGGAACCTCGACTCGAGACCTGACTTCGGCAATCGGCATCTCGACGTCGAGCCTGTACTCGGCCTTCGGCAGCAAGGCCGGACTGTTCGAGGACTCCGTGAGGATCTACGCCCGGCGGTACGTTGTCATCTACGAGAAGGCGCTGGCGGCACAGTCCATCAGGGTTGCCATCGATGAGCTGCTGAGAGAGTCGATCGTCGAATTCACTCAGCCCGCCGACTCGCACCCTGGTTGTCTCATCGCCAGTGCTGTCATGTCCGATAGTCCTGCGACACAGAATGCGCGCGGGGACATATCGAACATGCTGACGAAGAACGAACGGCTGCTGCGAGCTCGGATCGGCACTGCCATCGATGAGGGCGAGATCCTGGGCGGAACTGACGCTGATGTCGTCACCGGTGTCGTGCAGACGCTCTGGCAGGGCCTATCGGCTCAATCTCACCGCGGCGTGAGGCGCAATGAGCTGCTGCGCGTCGCTGACTTCTCGCAGCGGGCGATGTGGTCGACGTATTCTCGGTAAGCCGGTAAGCCGGTAAGCCTGACACACGCGAATAGGCTGAGACGCGCGCTCAGACAAGCGCCTGGTCCGAGGCCAGCCCAGCAGTTCGGTTTCCGTGCCGGCGGTGTAGGCCACGATTGCCAGGGGCGCAGGGAGGTGCGGGCGGTGGCGTGTGTCATGAATTCTGCGCTGCCCTGCCGCCGGTTGCTCTTCGCAGGCGAGGCCACGGCCAGATAGTTGGGCCAAGAGAGTGGAGGAACCGCAGGAGCTTGGGCACCCGTGCTGCCTGTCTCGCAGAGTGCGACGGAATGACCTCGGAGGAGAGTGCACGGCGCAGTGTTCTCTGGGGGTACGGCGGTTGTGGTGGACATGCCGGCTTTGGGGAGGGGAGGACTGCGCTGTGTCTTGAAATCGCCTCAGGGCGGCGCTGAGTCAGCGGTAGTTGACGAACTGCAGGTCGACTTCGAGGTCCTTGCCTTTGAGCAGGGAGATGACTTCCTGCAAGTCGTCGCGCTTCTTCGAGCTCACGCGCAGCTCCTCGCCCTGGATCTGCGCCTTGACGCCTTTTGGGCCCTCGTCGCGGATGTACTTCGAGATCTTCTTCGCGTTCTCTTTGTCGATGCCTTCTTTCAGGGTCGCATCGATGCGGTGTTCCTTGCCTGAAGGGTAGGGTTCACCGTCCTCAAGTGACTTCAGAGAGATGCCGCGTTTGACCAGCTTCGATTGGAAGACGTCGAGGATCGCCTTGACGCGGTCCTCGCTGACGGCCTTCATCTGGATGGCTTCTCCAGTCCAGGCGATCGAGGCATCGGTGCCGCGGAAGTCGTAGCGCGAGTTGATCTCTTTGGCTGCCTGGTTCAATGCGTTGTCGGCCTCCTGCCGGTCGACCTTGCTGACGACGTCGAATGAGGATTCGCTGGCCATGGATGCTCCTTGTGTGGTGAGTACGTGGACGAGTATCTGGTCACCGAGTGTAGTCGAGACGAACAATTGTGATCTGCGTCTAACGAGTTGGAGAATCCGGGTGGGTGCTTGTAGTATTTTCAAGTGCTCATCGAGCACATACTGCGGCAGATTGCCCGAGCGGCCAAAGGGAGCTGACTGTAAATCAGCCGGCATTGCCTTCGAAGGTTCGAATCCTTCATCTGCCACGCAGAAGATTGAGGCCCTGACCAGGGAAAACTTGGTCAGGGCCTTTTTCGTGTTCGAATATGAGCCGGTGAGCACCCGACGTGAGCACATTTGTGAGCACAGTACCGCGCTCTCAGCTCGCAGGAGAGTCCTGCACTCGAGGTTCGAACCATGCCGAGGCTGCGTCTGCCACGCGGTGCGCCGTGCCCTTGACCATGTGGCCGTACAGGTCAGACGTGATCGCCGTTGTCGAGTGCCCCATCATCTTCGACACCAGCGCCAGCGGCACATCGGACTCGAGGAGAATCGAAGCGAACTGGTGACGCAGGCCGTGGAACTTCAGCGGGAGCAGGTCGTGCTTCGCCAGCAGTGTCTTGAGTGCCGAGGATGGATAGCCGGGGCGTAGCTGTGTGCCGTTCTCATAGGTGAACACGCGCCCCGAGTCCTCATAGGCTTCAGCCCATTCCTCCCGCTCGCCGTCCTGTCTGATCTTCCACTCCATCAGCGCACCGACGAGACGATCTGAGAGAGCCACTACACGGGCCCCGGCTTCGGTCTTGGCCGAGTTCTCCACGACGGACTTGCCGACCTGCACAAGCTGCGTGTTCACGGTGATGGTCCTATCCACCAGGTCAACGTCCTGCCACCTGAGTCCGCACAGCTCGCCCCGGCGCATTCCGGTGAGAATGGCGACCTCGAACAGCGTGCCGAGCCGGTGCCCTTGAGCCGCCTCGAGGAACTTCGTCGCCTCGTCTTGCCCCCATACGTTCACGCGGGACTTGGAGACCTTCGGCAGCGTCACCGAATTGCAGGGGTTGTCTGGCATCTGGCCGTTGCTCACCGCGTCAGCGAACGCGCTCGAGAGCGTGGCATGGATGCGTCTGATAGTCGTGGCGCCGCGCCCCTCGTCGCGCATGTCCTCGATGAACCCCGACACGTCAGCGCGGGCAACCTTCCGCAGCTCGAGCGAACCGAGAGCCGGCACAATGTCGTTGCGGATGTACGAACGGTACATGCGAACAGTCGAGGCCTTGAGTTCGCCGCGGCGTTCCCGAGCCTCCACCCACCCCTCGAGGTAGTCCTTCACAGTCGTGCGCTCGAAGCTGTACGCCTTGCGCTTCAACTGCCGTTGCACCTTGCCCAGCGCGTTCTCTGCGTCCTCGGCGGTGGGATAGGAGAAGTCTGTGACGTATCGGCGCTTGCCAGTCTCATCGACACCAGCAGAGAGCCTGAAGCCCCATGTGCCGTGTCTGTAGTTCTTTCGCTTTGGACACTTCGCGCCGTACTGCTTGCCCTGCTCATCCCGGCATCCGCAGCGCCTACTCACCTTCGCCATCGTCCTCGCCTCCCATCGGCCCGAACTTCACCGGCCCCTTGTCCTCATAGAATCGATTCGCCGCGGCCCTCGTCGCGTTCATGTACCGACCAACGGCTGAAGCGGTATCAGGTTCGGCCAGTTCATCCCCACGCAACGCCGACCGCGCATTCCCCAGAAGCTCCTCTTGAGCTCGCACGGCGGCCAGAATCTCCCCTCGTGAACGATCGAGCGCCCGCAGATCATCTGCCAGCGCCGCCGCGTCCGCATCCCCGCCGACTGGAGCGGACAGGTTTTCCGCTGGGATCGTCAAGGAGCCGGCAGTAACCGTCTCGACCTCGGCAGGCGGTGTGAACAGGTCCGCGACTGTCGTGTCGAGGATCTGAGTCAGCACGGCGACCTCAGCGGCAATCATTGCCCGCTCTCCCGACTCCATCAGGTAGATGGTCTGTCGTGGCCATGGCTTCCCGAGAGCATCGCCGACCCGTTGGCCGAGTGTGGCTGCGGTGATCCCGAGAGCGTCCCGTCTGGCTCTGACGTTGTGGCCGATGACGCGGGGCATTGTCCAAGTGTCTGTTTCCATATGTCCTCCTCGTGGTGGTCTCAAGTATGACAGTTGCATTGAGTGTTGACAAGCGGCAGGAAGGTGTTCTAAGTTATGACTGTAAGCACATGGAGAACCAGCAGCCACCGAAGGGGGCAACGATGAACACCACGAAAGAAGCTCAGGAGCCGCTGACGCTCTCCTCGCAAGAGGCAGCGGCAATGATCCCCATGGGGATCAACCAATTCCGCGCAGCAGTCCGACGCGGGGAAATCCCACACGTGAAGCTCGGCACCAAGATTCGCATTCCGCGGCGTCGGTTCCTCGACTTCATCAACGGAGAGGAGGAGTCATGAACCTGCCACCGAAGCTATACGAGCAGCAGGCCGCAGAGCTGAGAGCTCGAGCCGCCGAATACGGCTGGGTGCTCGCCGCCCGCTGCCGTTGGTGTGGAGCTCCAATCTGGAGCCCGAAGTCAATCGCCCAGCACGCAGGCCCGGTCTGTGCAGCACGGAACAAGAAAAGCGACGTCGGTCGTCCTGCCAAGAACCGAACCGACGCCGCCTGAACACCTTTCACCCCTTAGGAGAGAAAAATGAACACCAACAACACTAATCATTCTACCGCCTTCTTCAATGAGGACGCTGTATCCAGGGCTCGCCTGAATCTCGCCAAGACCATCCGCACAAGGCTGGTCGTGTCGGTCCTTAGTCCCGCGCATGTCGAGCCGTTGCAGGACGCTCGCAGAGAGGTCGAGCTGCTCCCTCGGGGAGAGTTCACCATCTACCCCGAAACGCTCGAGGTCAGCGCCCAGCCCGCCGCCGAGATTGATATTCTCGCCGATGTCGAGCAACCGATGCGGACCTTCAGTGAGGCAGACCTCGATCGCATCCGAGATACCGCGTGCATGCAGATCGCCAGTGGCCTCACGGAGCCGAAGACGATCGTTCTCCTCGGCATCATCCCGAGCACCACCGTGGAAGCCGTGCGAGACAAGATCGTGCACCCCGTCTGGTGCGACCAGTCCCGGCGTGAGGAGTGCTACGTCGGACTCGTCGGTGCCGACGTCGAACATCAGTCCACCGAGGACAAGATCGTCACCGATTCCTTTGCTGCCGATGCCGTCATGGACCTCATCACCGACATGGCCGACTACCGCAAGGACATGACTACCCCGGAGCGGTCCACCATCACCGTGCGGTCGCTGACGAACCCCCGCAAGGCCCATGCCAACATCACCGGCAGTCCGCAGGAGCTCAAAGTGCTCGGCCAGTTCATCATCGAGCAGGCCGAACGGTTCCAGGGATACCTCGACCAGGTGGCTGATTGCGATGGCTGACGGAGACGCTGACTGCAAGTGGTACGACGTTGCTTTCGCCATCCAGTCCGCCGCTCGTGAAGCATACCTGCGCGGCGACCGTTCAGGCCATGAGCGTGGCTGGAAGGGAGCCTGGAATCGAGCTTGGGAGACCGGCTTCGAGTCCGGCGTCCAATTCGCCACTGCCCAAGACGCCGAATTCGCCCAAATGGTCGAACAGGAATACCACCGCCGAGAGCTACAGGGCGAGTCCTCGAAAACTCTTGTGCGCCGTCTCCTCGACGCGCTGCGCACCGAAGAAAACCGACAACGATTCGATGAAAGGAGGCGTGCTGCGTGACCAACCCCAGCGCTCCTCATCCCCTCGACACGGCATTCTCAGCGGAATGGCTGTCTCATCAGAGCTTGCCCCCAGTCGAGTACGTCGTGCCCGGCATCATCCCAGAAGGGCTCACGCTGCTCGTGGCACCGCCGAAGGTAGGCAAGAGCTGGATGGTCCTTGGCATAGCACTCGCCGCCGCTGAAGGTTCTCACGTCTTCAGCGCGATCCGAGTAGCACGCCGGCCCGTCCTGTACCTCGCACTCGAGGACGGGCCCCGACGCCTTCAGTACAGGATGCGTGACCTCGGCATCAATCAAGGCCCCAGTGGGCTCATGTTCCTCACGCACCTCGAGACACCCGCTGTGACCGTGATTCAGGCATTCCTCGACAGGCACGCCGACGAGAAGCCCCTCATCATCCTCGACACCCTCGGGAAGATTCGGGGCACCTACGGAGGGAACGACGCCTACGGCAACGACTACACGCAAATGTCCGCACTCAAGGACTACGTGGACGCCGTGCCCGGTGCATCCCTCATCGTCGTACACCACACCAACAAAGGGGAGAAGGCCGACTTCCTCGACTCGGTGAGCGGCACACAAGGGCTCGCCGGAGCTGCCGACAGCATCTTGGCAATCAAGCGCAGCCGAAACACTGGGGAAGCCGTCCTCCATGTCACTTCCAGGGATGCCGCCGAAGGTGAGTATTCGATCACCATGACCGATGGAATCTGGAAGCTCAACGGCGACAGTCTCGCAGAAGCGGCGCAGGCAGTACGGACCACCGAAGTGCAGGAGCACCTTGGGGACGATTCGGCCAGCATCATCGGCTTCGTGGCGGACCGTCCCGAAGGAGTCCGCACCGCCGAGGTCTCCGCTGCAATGGGTTGGCCCGACAAGAAAACCCGCACCTATCTGGCCCGTCTGGTCGAGGGTGGCAGGCTCGTGCGCCCAGAGCGTGGCCTGTATACCCCTGTGGCGTCTGTTGCGAGTGTTGCGTTGTGGGGAGAACCATCCTCAAACACCACACATACAACACACGCCACACACCCCCAGGGGCAAGAGGACATATCAGCATGACACTCGAACAGGAGGCCCACCATGGGTAAGCAGAAGCACAACAGAGACACCCGCAAGAAGCTCGACAGGCAGAGAGCCGAGCGACGCTGGGATGAAGAGCCAAGCATGGATGCACTGGCCCGAGAGCTGGTGCGCAAAGGACTCGCAACAAGGGCGATCCTCGTCAAGCCAGGGGGAGAACAATGAAACCCAACAGGATATGGCCCATACTCATGGCCCTTGGATCACTCGCAATCATGTGGGGAGGAGGGGATGCCGACGTTCCTTTCCCCGACAGCTCTCCTGAACAGCGTTCAGCTGTGAGTGTGGTTGCACCGAGCAACTGTGCTCACCTTGTGCTCACGGCTTCTGAGAACCCCGAGAACAAGCGGATCGTAGGCGTTGCAACTGATACACAATCAGCCGGCATTGAGGGGGAGCAGTGAGCGACAAGGCGCATACAGGCCGATCCAGCCACCCCGCTACCCGTAGGTACGCCGAGGCCATGGATGCCTTAGAACTACAGGGCAGTGAGGCAGTCGTGCCCATCAGAGAGTACGTGCGACAACTGCGCAACGAATCACGCCGGTATCGCATCAAGTCTCGACTGAGGCAATTGGAGTTGGAGGACCGCCGTGAAGATTGAGAACAAGTGCTCAGTGTGCCGACACCCCGACCGGGAGACCGTGGACAGGGAGCTGGTAGCCGGCCTCACACTGAGGGAGGCAGCGGACAAGTACGGCCTCGGCAAGGATGCTGTGGGCAGGCATAAGCGCAACCACCTGTCCAAGACTCTCAAGGCCGTGCAGGAGCGTCGAGAGACTGCCGGTGCACAGAAGGCTGTTGACCGTGCCGAGGAGCTGTACGTGAAGGCGTCAACGATCCTCGAGCGGTCCGAGGAGGAGGGCAACGGGCAGCTCGGTCTCGCCGCGATCAAGGAGTTGCGCTCTACTGTCGAACTCCTCGCCAAGCTGACAGGGGAGCTGGACGAGCGGCCACAGGTCAACGTCCTCAATGTCTCCTCCTCTCCCGAGTGGCTGGCAATCCAGCAGGCCATGCTCGAAGCCTTGTCCCCGTTCCCCGAGGCTCGCATTGCAGTGGCCGGCACGCTTGAGGAGTTGGAGTCATGACCCTTGCGAACTCTATGGCCGCGGCTCTCGATCCGGTGAGGTTCACTCAGGGTCTCGGCTTCGATCCCGAGGCATGGCAGGAGCGTCTGCTGCGCACTCAGGAATCGCGTGTCCTCGTCCGCTGTGCTCGTCAGGTGGGCAAGACCACGGCGACGGCGTATAAGGCTCTGCACGCGGCGATGTTCAATCCTGGTCGGGATGTGCTGATCGTGTCCCCGTCTCAGCGGCAGTCGGACGAGATGCTGCGCAGGGTGGCGTCTCTGTACCGGGGGATGAAGGAGGCGCCGAAGCTTTCGAGGTCGAACACGTCGGAGATGGGCCTGTCGAATAACTCCCGAGTGGTTTCTCTGCCGGGGTCTGAGGGCGGTATTCGTGGCTTCGCTGGCGTGAAACTGCTGATCCTCGATGAAGCCTCCCGAGTGGACGATGATGTGTTCGCGTCGGTGCTGCCGATGGTGGCCTCGGATGGGCAGATGATCGCGCTATCCACACCCTGGGGACGCCGTGGTTGGTTCCATGAGCTTCACCAGGAGACCGGCAACGGTTGGGAGCGGCATAAGGTCACGGTCTATGAGTCGGAGCAGTACGGGCCGAACCGCATTGCCGAGGTCAAGGCCAGTCTCGGCAGCTTCGTTTTCTCGTCGGACTATCTGTGTGAGTTCGGGGACACGGACAGTCAACTTTTCTCTACCGAGAATGTCAGGGCGGCATTCTCTCCCGGCATACAACCTCTGGAGGTGGTGTAAATGGCATGTTTCACTGTTGGTTTGGACCTTGGCTCGGCTGCGGACTTCTCAGCCCTGGTCGTGGTCGAACGGGTCTTCGTTCTGCCGCCGCTCATCAGCTTGAACGAGTGGCACCGTAGACCGAATATCTACATGCAAGACCTTGTGGAGGAGAAGCACGTTCGCCTGTTGCGTCGATGGGAGCTCAACACCCCGTATCCGTCGATTGTGGAGGATGTGGCCGCGACGATGAGGACTGATCTGTTGCGCCGTCAGGGACTTCTCTACGTGGACGCTACCGGCGTCGGCAGGGCGGTGATGGACATCTTCTATGAGTCGCACCGCAAGGAGCACATCGGGGCATTCGAGCCGATTGCCGTGACGATCACCGGGGGCAGGGATGCCAACGGCTGGAATATCCCGAAACAGGACTTGTTCGCCGCGATCCAAGCACCGTTGCAGCTGGGCACGCTGAAGTTTGCGGATGGTCTGCCGATGGGGGACATGCTCGAGAAGGAACTGACGAATTTCCGTCTCAAGATCGGCCCGTCCGGTCGAGAGTCGGTCGATTATTCGAGGTCTGCCGGTGACGGGCACGGCGACCTTGTGAGCGCCCTGGCGCTGGCGATGTACGGCAACAATCCGTACTCGCGTCCCGATGTCATTGAGAATCCTAAAACGCTCATTGGAGGAGCACACCATGTCTGAGAACACCGAAGAACTTTCTTCCGAAAATGGAACAAACCCCGATGACCTAAGCACCGCTGAGGGCACGGTGAACGTCAGCACTACTGAGGGTGAGCAACAGAACTTGCCTTCCAATTCCGGAAACGTACCCGAGGCCGACAACCTCACCCAAAGCGGGGAGGTAGAGGCGGACAACCTCCTCGAGCTTCCACCGGAGAAGCTGGCCGGGATGGTCAGGGACAAGCGCAAGGCTGAAGCCTCGGTGCGAACTAAGCTACGCGATGCTGAGGCCGAGCGGGACCAGCTCGCCACTGCGGTGAAGGGATTCCGTACGCAGGCATTCGCAGCCGCGGCCAAGTCGACGCAGCTTCAGTCCACCGCTGTTGAGGACGCGCTGAAGGTGGTTCCGCTCGAGGGCATGTTGACCGAGGACGGGACAATCGACGCAGCCAAGGTCAAGGAGTCCATGCAGGCTCTACGCCGGTCGCACCCGCACTACTTCCAGCCGGTCCCGCCGTCGTCCGGTCCAGGCTTCAGCGGGGGACCAGACCCCAGCGATTTGAATGGAACAGCGGGATGGTCTGAGATTCTGCACCGCTAGTCATGTCAGTGGTGGAGTGTAGGATTAGTCTTAGCGACGAGTCCTGCACTCCTCGCACTGCACAGCCTCCTTGCGAGGCGTCGAACACTGAACAGCCGTCAATAATGACGGCATTCCTTCGATGCCTTTGAGGAGGCTTTCATTATGTCTTTGTACACCACCACCAGCGGTATTGACGCCATCAGCCCGGACCAGATCGAGCAGCTCATCGTTCTGCCCGTCGCATCCAACTCCATCGCATTCCGCGCCGCGACTCTCGTGACCACGAATGCAACCGAGACCCGCATTCCCCGAGTCACCGCCGACCCTGCCGCAGCATGGACGGCTGAGGGTGAGGAGATTGGCACCAGCGACCCGACCGTCGATGACATCTCGGTCCTGCCGAAGAAGCTCGCCGGCCTCACCGTCGTGTCCAATGAGACGCTGGCGGACACGAACCCCGCTGCCGACGCCATTGTGGGGGACGGGCTGACTCGTGACATTGCCCGCAAGGTCGATGCCGCGTTCTTCGGTTCGAACTCTGCCGCACCTACCCTTCAGCCTGAGGGCCTCGAGGATCAGACCGGGGCCACCGATGTTGTCGCACCGGCAGCCTGGGCAGATGCCGACCCGTTCGCTGAGGCCATCTCCAACGCCGAGGGGCTCGGTTTGCTCATTGGCACCTTCGTTGCGAACCCGGCGGATGCGCTGACATTGGCGCAGCTCAAGGAGTCCAGCGCCTCGAACCGTCCGCTGCTCGGCGCTGATCCGTCGAACCCGACCCGGCGTGCACTTCAGGGAGTCCCGATGCTGGTCTCTCCTGCCGTGACTGCCGGCACCGTGTGGGGCATCCCGAGCAATCGCGCCGTGATCGTGCGCCGCAATGACGTCGATCTTCAGGTTGATCGCTCGGCGTACTTCACCAGCGACCGCACGGCCATTCGTGCGACAATGAGGGTGGGCTTCGCGTTCACCGAGCCCGCCGCGATCCAGAAGATTTCCCTGGCAGCGGAGTAGCAGACATCCTCCACGCTATGGCATGAAGTCCTGTTCGAGGGCGTGGAGGTAAGCCGGTTTGTTGTAGGCCGGCTGTAGGACCCCCGTCGATGGCATGAGGCCAACAGATCGACGGGGGTTTCCTGTGCCCACGTGAGCACAGTGTGAGCACACCGCCTCGGGATCACTCGGAATCGTGAGGTTGTGGCCGGTGGTCAACTTCCCCGGAATCTAGGCGCAGAAGGCCTCCACGGTGCATTGCGGGTACTGTCGGTTTCGGCGCTCATATCACTGTAAATCAGCCGGCATTGCCTTCGAAGGTTCGAATCCTTCATCTGCCACGCAGACTGGGGAAGCCCTGTGATCATCACATGATCACAGGGCTTCTTCGCTTGTGCCCTCATTGCTTGGTCTTCGTCGCTTCTGTAGCGTGTAGAAAAGTGGTCAGGATGACGGAGGCACTGCTATGAACGAGGAAAGTGCTCCTCGCCGAGTGAATTCCCTCGAGGATCGCAACGCGATCGTCGAATCTGCACTGGACAAGGCGATCAGGCGCGGTGACTTCGATGACCTTCCCGGCCTGGGCAAGCCGCTGTCCGGTCTCCACAATTCCCAGGATCCCGACTGGTGGATCAAGGCGAAGATGGACCACGAAGACATGAGCGGCGTCGCTCCTGCCGCCTTCCAGCTGCGCAAGGAAAACGCTGTCCTCGAGGAAACCCTGGACGTCTTCACGAAGGAGTCCGACGTACGCACCTATCTCGCGGGGTTCAACGATCGTGTTCGTGCTGCGGTCATGGACCTGCGCGAGGGACCGCCAGTCTTCACCCCACCCCGGAAGGTCGAGCACGAGATCGCGGCGTGGCATCAACGTCGAGCCGCAAAGAGTGACCCGCCCCCGGCCCCGACAACAGGTCAGGGCGAGGAGCGGGTACAGCCTCGGCGGTGGTGGCGCAGGAAACGGAACTAGATCTCTGTGCGCAGACGTTTGAGGGCCAGGTGAGATAGCAGAGCCGCCTGATCTCCCAGCACGGTGTCGTCGAAGATGACGAAGGGGGAGTGGTTGTCTCCCTGCCGCTCCTCGGGCACGTCCGTGCGTTTGGCGCCGAGCATCATGTAGGTGCCCGGAACCTCGTGAAGGACGAACGAGAAGTCCTCGCTGGGCATGATCGGGTGAGGTGAGACCTCCACCCGGTCCTCGCCCAACAGGCCGCGGACCTGGTCAAGGGTCCACGCGGTCTCAGCCTCGTCGTTGACCGTCACGGGATACTGAACCTGGAAGTCCACCTCTGCGGTGCATCCGTGGGCTTCGGCGATGCCCTTGGCCAGCTGTTTCGACTGGGTCCTCACCATGTCCAGCGACTCCTGGGAAAGGGTGCGGACGGTGGCACCGAGAGTCGCCGAGGCGGGGATGACGTTGATCGCGTCACCGGCCTTCAGCTGGGTCACGGACAGGGCTATCGGGTCGAAGGTGTTGATGCGTCGACTGGCCATGTTCTGCAGAGCGGTGACGAGTTCGGCCAGGGCCGGGACCGGATCGGTCGCCGACTGCGGCTGGGATCCGTGGCCGCCACGTCCATGAAGGGTGATGTGAAGGACGTTGGAACCGGCCTGCAGAGTCCCGGGCTTCGTCGAGACGAGGCCACTGGGACCCATGTGGACATGGGCTCCGAAGGCGGCGATCACCCGCGGTCCCGCAGCGTCGAGGACACCCTCGTTGATCATCACGGAGGCGCCGTTGTGGCCCTCCTCGCCGGGCTGGAACATGAAGACGACGTCGCCTGCAAGGTCCTCGCGGTGCTGATGCAGCAACCGCACTGCACCGACCAGGCCCGCGGTGTGCAGGTCGTGGCCACAGGCGTGCATGTTCTTGTTCGTGGACTTGAACGGTTCGTCGGTCAGCTCTTCGATGGGCAGTGCGTCCATGTCGCCGCGCAGGAGGACAGCAGGAGCATGCGCGGGCTTGTCGGGGTGGGCTCCCCGCAGGACTGCCACCACCGAGGTGGTCTCGACGCCAGTGCTCACCTCCAGGTCGAGGCCCCCGAGAGCGGTGAGCACCGCGGCCTGTGTGCGTGGCAGGTCGAGACCGACCTCGGGGTGGGCGTGCAGCCGACGTCGGAGCTCCTGCAGCTGGGGCAGAAGGGCATTTGCTTCGGTCAGGAGGTGCTCACAGCATTCCGACGAGGACGCTGGCGATGACGACGGAACCGGAGCTGACCGAGGTGAAGCCGCCGACGAGCATCGGCGGCAACATGACGTTGAGCAGGGTTTCCTTCTCGTCGTCATCGCGGGCGATGGAGCGAGCGACCTCGTTGGTCAGCAGATAGTCGGCTGGGAAGCCGTACATGGCGGTCAGTGCCACAGACATACCCAGCGGAGCCTTCCACCTCAGCAGCTTCGTGGCAATGAAGCCACCGCCGATGATGCCGATGATGCCGACGATGAGGATCGAGACGGTGGGCAGGAACGCGTTGATGACGTCCTGCACCGAAGCAGAGACCAGCGGGGCCATGACGATGGCGATCACGCCGGACATGGCGATACCGAAGGAGTTCGACCGTTCCATCGCCTTGTCCGGGGACAGGCCGATCGCGGTGGCCGCGATGCCGAGGATGAGCGCGAGGATTGATGCCGGAATGTGTGTCGGGCCGGCCAGCAGCGTCGCGATCGAACCGCCGATGAGGACGAGGAAGAGCATGAACAGCTGGTTGTCTATGAGGAATGGCGGCAGGGTCACCAGCTTCTTCTTCGTGGCGGCCTCTTCCTCCTCCTCGTGGTGTGCAGCGGCGAGTTCGTGGAGCTCCCCGCTGTCGCGCAGCTTGGTGGCGTAGCGGCGGAGCAGGAAGTTCGTCAGCGGCATCGACGGCAGCGACTGCAGCATGAGCACGAGTGCAGGGAGCACGATGATCGCCGAGGCTGCTCCGGTCGCTGTCAGTCCCTCGGTCGTAAGGCCGGTGGCGACGATTCCGCCGGCCAGGGGCCCGGAGCCGGCGACGGAGGTCTCGAACCCGAAGATGGGCGCGATGACGAGGAAGATGAGCCCGACGGCGACGACCATGCCGGAGAGCGCGATGACGACCGAACGCCATTGTTTGAGCATCACCCGCAGCGGAATGAGCGTACCCATGTGGAAGAGCAGCGGAGCGACGAGGATCGTGTAGATCTGGACGAGCATCGAATCGTCGACGACGGTGTCGGGGACGATGCCGATCTTCGCGAAGATGAAGATGCCCAGCATCGCCACGAGCAGGCTGGGCACGCGAGCCTTGGACCAGATCGAGACCAATTCGCCGAGGGCGATGAAGGCGAGAACGATCGTGGCCGCAAATATTGCTTCCATAGCGAACCTTTCAAGGTGGTGAGTGTTGTGTGAGTTCGATCGTCACGGCCACAAAAGCGAAAATATGAAGTGACTCACAGAGAGTACGTTATTGCCTGTTTCCACATAGTGCCTATGCCTTTCTCAGCATCTGAGACTGTGACGACACGTCAGAGCAGGCGTCACCGTGCAGATTGGGGGCGTCTGATGCGTAGGCGATGTGGCGTCCTGCGCAGAGACGGAAAGCGTTCGGATTAAGACGAGGGCCAGCGCAGGGCATAGTCTGGGCGTATGAGTTTTCTGCAGTTCCTGCACGAACGAGGCATCACCGAACGACCCGGTTCGTCGAAGCGTCCACTGGTGATCGCTCACCGCGGCTATTCCGGTGTGGCCCCCGAGAACAGCCTCGCCGCGGTGGACGCGGCCCGTGCCCTCGACGTGGACCTCATCGAAGTCGACACCTCGACGAGCGCCGATGGAGTCCCGATCATCCTCCATGACCCGGATCTTGATCGAACTACGAACCGGAAGGGCCCGGTGGCGAACCTGACGGCAGAAGAGCTGTCCTTCGTTGACGCCGGCTCTTGGATGGGCCCGGGATTCACCGGTGTCCGGATTCCCACGCTGGCGGCCGTGATGCGAGACATCCAGCACCGAGGCGGCGAGCTCCTGCTTGAGCTCAAAGGAGAGTGGTCATCCGGCGCAGTGGCTCAGATCTCCGAGCTCGTCGTCGAGACCGGCGCTGCCGATCGGATGGTCGTGCAGTCGTTCAACACCGAGACGCTGGCCGCCTGCAGGGACATGCTGCCGATGGTCTCACGATTCCTCCTGCGCATGGTCCCGCGCCCCGAGGACATCGAGATCGCACGGGAGCTGGGAGCGGTCGCGATCAATCCCTCGTTCAAGGGATTCTCCATGCGCAGATCCGTTGTCACCGAGATCCGCGATAATGACCTGGGCGTATTCGTGTGGACGGCCGATTCCATGGACGAATGGCGCGAACTCCTCGACGCCGAGGTCGATGGCATCATCACCAACCAACCCGGTCGTCTGCAGGGATTCCTTGCGGGTCGATTCGACCCGGTGAAGTGAACTGCTGCGATCTGTGAGTGACGTCACTGAACGCCGATTTGCCCTCGTTGCGCGAAGCCGTGTAAATTCTTACCTGTTGCCCCGATAGCTCAGTCGGTAGAGCATCTCCATGGTAAGGAGAAGGTCAAGGGTTCGAATCCCTTTCGGGGCTCTCGTGCCGCTTAAATGCGGCGCTGGGGCGGGGTAGCTCAGCTGGTTAGAGCGCACGACTCATAATCGTGAGGTCGGGGGATCGAGTCCCCCTCCCGCTACTCTCTTCTGAAGAACCTCCATCCACTGGATGGGGGTTCTTCTCATTCACGAGTTCGCCGAGCAGTTCAGCCAGCGAGACGTCCAGAGCGTTCGCAATCATCATCAGTTCTGGGGCCGTGAACGGCAGTGCCCCGCGAAGACGCTTGGAGACTGCCGACTGACCAACTCCCAGTAGTTCTGCGAGCCAAATCTGCTTCAGACCCCTGCGGGCAAGCCAGGCTCTGACTTCACTGCTGACTTTCAAGTTGGCCGCTCGCTCTAAATCAACAGCCGGTTCGAATGATGTAGTCATGTAGCAATTCTATCCCCTCCGTGGACTTGGACATAGCCCAGGGGAGAATAATATTCGACACAGGACATTATTAGCTTGCAGAATATTCTTGTCAGGACTACTGTCGTCCGTATGAGCTATCAAATGGTCCTGAGGGGCAACATCAAAGCAGCCATGGCGCGTCGCGATTGGCTAGGGCAGAAGACCGCAGAATCAATTGGCCTGACTGCGGCGACGTTCTCGTCTCGTCTCCACGGACGCACGGAGTGGAGGATGAACGAACTTGTGGATCTCGCCATCGCGCTCGACGTGCCTTTCTCTCGGCTTGTCGAAGGTATTGATTCTGAGCTGGCGGTGACGGCATGAGTACCGAGCTTGCGAGTCGGTTCTCGCTAGATGAGGCCAGAGAGCTCACAGATGAACTGAGGGCCGATTATGGGTCTCTTCAAGTCAAAATTTCTACCGCCTGGAGAGGTCGGATTTGGCTTGCCTTGGGCTACGAGTCCTGGCAGGACTATCTGGACGAAGAGTTTCGAGATGTGAGCTTGCGCCCGCCAAAGGAACTCCAGGAACAGGTGATCGCAGAATTGCGCGCTGCAGGAATGAGTACCCGTGGGATTGCATCAGCCACAGACTTGAGCCAACCAACTGTAGTTCGCAGATTGAGCGATTCAGGTGATTCAAATGAATCACCTGAAAACGACGAGCCAGTCATTGGTCTGGACGGGAAAAGCTACGATCGCCAACAGCCTCCGAAGCCACCCTCAGCACCTAGCTCCGCGAGGGAAGGCATCGTCGATGCTGAGGTCATCGAGGACGACGACGCTGACGACTACGACCTCGTCTCCGCATCGGGCCTCGAACCGGCCACCGTCAATCTCACCGAGTCGAGCAACACTCCTGGCCGTGAGCACGTCGTCCGAGCGATCAGGGAACTCCACTATGGTGCTTCCGCGCCGCTGCCGATGGTGAAGAAGCAGTCGAAACTCCTCGAAGTCGCATTCAGTGGGGGAGTCTCTGACCTCGCGACTCTCGAGGGTGACAAGGTCGAAGATCTCGGTCGTGATGTCGCCGATGCCCTCGGAGTTCTCTCCGATCTGCTCTCGGCAATGGCAACACAGCCGGCCCCTACCTTCCAGGCCGCGCTGACCCACTCTGACACGGTCGGGTCGATCAAGAAGACCATGACGAACCTCCAAGTCATCTCCCGGAGCCGGTCGTGAACACGGTTGCATCTGACACTCCACTTCTGACTGATGCATGAAACCCATCAAACCCGTCACCGGGACCACGTTGTGAAGTTCTCTGAAATTAAATCGTTCGTGATGAAACAACTCACGACCACGAAGACCAAGTGATTGGAAGCCCCATGAAGACCACAGGCGTGAAGAAACCAATCGTCCTCCTGGCCACAGTGATCCTCACCGCCTCTCTAGCAGGATGCGAACCCAAGAAGGTCGAGGAAACCCCCGACGAGGCCTCAACGGAAACGAATGACCCCTCAGCCGTTGATGAACACGGCGACGGGCAAGGACTACGTGAGGAACCCATCGTTCTCGAGGACGGTCGCACGATCACCTGCGTCGTCTACGACGGCGACAACGGCAATGGCGGAGTTTCGTGTGACTGGATCGGCCCGGTCGACCAGTGAGAGAGGCAACCATGACTACTGATAACACAGCACTGGCCTCAACAACCCTGACGGTGAAAGAACGGCCTCACCCGTGAACGATGAGGCCGCCCAGCCAGAGAACCATGCAAGAGCAACTAGCAGATTTTCTAGGCACGACCAGGCTACACCGAACGAGACGACTACTGCTGTCAATACTGGGCAGAAGTCTCGGATCAATCCAGATGACCACCGATTCGTTCGCCTCATCACCATCGGGGTGGCTTTCGCCGGTCTCGTGGCGTTCGCGATCAGCTTCGTCGCGCTCATGGAAGTCGCATCCTGGTTGGGACTTCCCGCTTGGATGCACTGGGCTGTACCCGCGTTCATCGACACCGCGATCCTCGTCTACGCCGGGTCGATCCTCATTCACAAAACCCGTGGCGAGAAGACCTGGCAATCCTGGGCGCTGCTCGCAGCGTTCACCGGCCTGTCCGTGATCGCCAACGTCGCTCACGCACTCTCGTATGGGGATGCGAAAGAAGGATCATGGCAGGGCATCGTCGGAGCTGTCATCGCCGGGATGGTCCCCTTCGCTGTGTTCGCAGCAACAGAGCAACTGTCGAGAGTAGCTGTCGAGGATCCGATCTCTCGTCGTCGGGAGAAGCAAGCCGAGGCGGAATGGTTGGCCGAGCAAGCCCAGCGGGAACGCAAACAGCTCGAGGTCGAAGCCGAGCGTGAACGCGCCAGGCAGGATGCCGAGCTGGCACACGAACAGCACGCCACCAACATCGAGGTCGTGCGTGCCCAACGCGAAGCACTGGCCACTCGTGCAGCACAAGCCGCCGAGGACGGTGAACAGTTCGCCCTTGCACGGACCCCGTGGCTGTCCAGTGTTCCAGACCCAGAAGAGCCTGAGAGGGCACCATCTCAGCCCGTCTCGGGGACAAAGCAGAAGACGAGGACCCCGGATCTGAATGCGCTGGTGGACTTCATTGCCGGACGCACAGCACTGGGCGAAGACACCTCGGGTGCGCATCTGGCAACCCAGTTCGGATTCAGCGACAAGACCGGACGCCGCCGACTGTCCGCATTGCGTGAGTCACACCCCCAGATCTTTACAGGAGGAACCAATGACTGAGTTTCCATCGGCTCTTGGTCAGGCTTCGGCGGACGAAGAAGCGACCGCGTTGAGAGCCGAAGCAGACCGGATGAATGCGTTGGCAAACGATCCTAGCCTGATCGCACTGGCCGAGATCGAATCCGCCTTTTACAGGGAAATTCGATACGGGTACCTAGACGCGCAGAGAACGCTGCAGGATGCCGCCGACCGGATCGGAGGGAAGTGATGAAAGCCGGGGGAATCGTGCTCGTCGTTGTCGCGGTGTTAATGATTCTCGGCACGGTCAATGAACTGTATTTCTCAGGGCCGTGGTTTCTCCGGTGGCTCGATATTAGGTGGTGGTGGCACTGGATTGCGACCGGCTACACGTGGATTGATTCCGTCGTTGACATCGACTTCCACTCACCCGACTGCAGGAGTGGGCAGTGATGACGGCGGAATCGGGGACAGCAGACGAGGAAGTCGAGTTAGCGGGGCAGTTGGATCTTCTCGATGAGATCCCTGGAGAGACCAGAGGGACAGAACACCGTGAGGCCAGAAGGAGGGACATCAACAATGACGAAGCATGAGACCGGCATGGTCGATCCGAACGTGGATGGTGGCCACGATGAGGTTGGGAAGTGGAAACCAGCTGAGGACTGGAAGAAGTATTCGGCTCGAATACCCCTGCTGATGGATTCTGGTGGTGACTACGAACTCCTAGGCAGTGCCCGCTCGATCGTGGGGGACCCTTTCCAGCAGAAGGAAGACGACTCAAGCATCGTGTACATCGGCCCGCTACGGAGAGGTCGCGGTGTCCATTGGGGTCCGGAATGGGCGGGCGCTCATTCAGTCGCCTACCACTCGCCCTGCCCACCGGTGGGTCTCCTCGATGGGCAGCGGTTCACCCGGTTTGAGGATCTCGTAACCGAGGCGGCGGTAGAACTTCTCGAGAAGGGGCTTCGGTTCGAAGATGAGGTTGACGCACGTCGCTCCCTGCCCGACTGCCACTCCCTCTGCGTGGCCCACGAGGGTCTCGCCAATGCGGTCGTGTCTGTGGGCTTCATCGACTGCGAGAAGGTCGAGCATTCGGACGCGTTCGCACAGGAACTCAGCGATCACCACGTGTCCTTGTTTCCTGGCCTCGAGTATCGCGTCTGCATCGATGACGAGGAAGGCTGCACCTACCGTCTCATCGTTCTTCTTGGCGAGGAGGAGCCAGCCCTGATCGTTCCGGATGATCTCCGGCACGCTTGCCACCGCTTTACCGGTGTTCGGGTCCGAGACGAGGGTGAAGAGACGCTGCGCATCCTCAATGTCCGCCTGCCGTGGTTGATCAACTACAGCCACGGCGAAGTCGCGGACGTGCTGTTCACGCTCAGCCAGGTGTGGGAGCGGACTGTTCGTGGATTCACTCCGGTCAGCAGCTCGGCGACGGCGGAAATAGCCAAACATACCCATGCTGTGACTCCTCTCGGTTCGTCTCCTGAGATTACCAAGCAGGCGGATCGGCCGGGGGAAGACCACATCACGACATGGGCGCGGGAAGTCGGGGTGCAGGAAAAGCTCCCTGCCGATGAGTTTCTACTGCTATTGACGGTAGCCCTGCGCGTGAATGTTGCCTGGCACCTGGTGAGGACACCAGGACGCCTGGGTGAGCTCACGGGCATGTCTGGGCGGAAAGTGACGAAGCTTCTGCGTCGCCTGCATCGGCGCGGGATCCTCGTTATCCGAGGAACGCAGAGAGCGGTCGGGCCCGATGGAGAAGAGCTACTCGAACCAGCGCCTGTGGTCGACCTTGTTGAGAGTGCTTTACGGAAGGACACCAGCAATGGGCATTCAGACACAACACGGTAATGCCGTTCGTATAGGAAAGGACAACGGTGATGAGTGCACAGGCTGACCACGGTGAGAGTGCCCGTGTGTGGGCACGTCAACTTGGTAGGGCCGGTCACTTCGCTCCAGAACAGTTGCTTCTGGTGTGGATCCTGACATTGACGGTCAACGACCGGTGGGAGTCCCCGGACGCACTGGAAGGCCTGGCCACTGATGCCGGGATGAGCATCGAAGAGGTCAAACACAATCTGGAGATCCTCCGAGAGTCCAGAGTCGTGTCTTGGTACACCCAATGGCAAGGGGAGTACATCCGTACGCCCTTCACGCTCAATCCCACATTCCCTGAACCGAGGCGAACATGACTGGGCAGGACGAAGTGAACATGAACGAGAATCTAGGGGGTGAATCATGGCAGTGGAAATGATCACGTGGGCCAGGCGGCAAGTGTTTGACCATTTCGAGCTATCTGGCCCAGAACGGTTCATTCTCATGCTGTTGGCCGACAACGCTTCGTTTGATGAAGAGACTGGGCTGTGGTCGGCGTTTCCCTTTCAGAACACCCTGGCCCACGAATCCGGGTTCAACGAACGAACTGTTCAACGTGCACTCAAACGGTTCCGCGACCTCGGCCTGCTCAGTATCGAAGTTCGGTATAAGAGGGCCGGAGGAAAGTCCGGAAACACCTATCGGTTCCACCCAGAAGCGGTGAATGAGCCGATTGCTCGCACCGAAGCGATGCCTGAGTTTTCAAGAGACGACACAGAGTCGGGTCTTGAAAACTCAAGAGACGACACACAGTCGCCTATGCCTGTCAATCACCTGGCTGTCTACGGTGATGGGCGCAAGGTCGCCTTGGATCCACGCATGGTCGGTGAAGAGTTCAGCGGCGACGTGAAGCTCAACTACGTGACCCGTCGAATCGCACAGGTCTGGAGGGAGAATCGGGACAATGAGTACCTGGTGCCGGGAACACCGGACCCATCAGAGAACAGGGGTGCGTTGCAGATCGTGTTCTGTGACCTTTCGACACCGAACGAAACGCAGTGGAATGCCTACGACCAGATGAAGTCCGATCTGGCCTCTCAACATGGCATGGACCGCGAGCGAATCCGATTCATCCACGAAGCCAAAGACGATGAACAACGCGCACTGATGTTCAAAGACGCACGCGAAGGGCGCATTGATGTGCTGATTGGGTCGAGTCAGAAGATGGGCACAGGCGCGAACATTCAAGCCCGAGCGATCGCGATGCATCACGTGGACTGCCCGTGGCGACCAGACGAGCTGGAACAGCGCGAGGGCCGGATTCTGCGACAGGGTAACCAGAACGGTGAAGTCCAGGTCTACCGGTACGCAACCGAGGACACCTTCGACTCCACGTCATGGGACATTATCGGACGCAAGGCCACCGCTATCGCTCAGGTGATGCGGGGCCGGTTAGACGTGCGTGAACTCGATGATCCTGGTGACCTGGCGTTGGATGCCCAGCAGATGATGGCTGGATCGTCGGGAAACCCGTTATTGGTGGAGCGGACCGAGTTGGACGTGACAGTGCAGAAACTCTCCCGGCGTGCGCGTGGCCACGAGAAGGCTCAGAGTGCATTGAAATATCGCAAGACTTCAGCCGAGCAGAGAATCGCCCACGTCGACCAGGCCCTACCTCAGCTGGAGGAAGCCATTGCGCGGCGAAGGGATACGCAAGGGGATGGATCGCCCCGGGGATAATAGAGGCAGGGAGATTGGAAGAAGGAGATTCTCTCATGCCAGTGAAATATACCGACGAGCTCAAGGCTCGTGCCGTCGAGCTCGTCATTCATGCTCAAGCAGAAACGA
>NZ_FXZD01000047.1 GCF_900169145.1 Brevibacterium antiquum CNRZ 918
CCCTACGTGTCAGGCTGGAGCGGGACCACGGTGACAGAGCAAATCAGTCCGACCACGTAGGGCGAGAACCAGGAAGCCAATCAATATGTCGAGTCTCGTTGTGGCCGAAGTAGGCCAAAATGGGTCCATGAGTAGTTCCGGACCGCGTGCCGGTGGACCGTCCCGTCGAAGGTCGTTCACTCCCGCGCAGAAGCTTGAGTTGTTGACCCAGTACGAGGACGCCTGCACCGGCAAGGAGGGCGGTGCTTTTCTGCGGGAACAGGGTTTGTATTCCTCGCAGATCGCTGAATGGCGAAAGCTTCGTGATGCCGGTGCTCTCACCGGAAAGAAGCCCGGGGAAACCATTGGCAAGCTCTCTGCAGAACAGGTCGAGATCGCGCGTTTGCGCCGCCAGCTGGAGGTGAGTGAGGGCCGGTTGGAACGAACCGAGGCTGCCTTGGGAATCATGGAAAAACTCTCGGCGTTCTTCGAGAACGCCATCAAGGAATCACCGGACGAGCCGAAGTCCAGAAAGAAATGACCAGCGCCTACCGGCATTTGGTGGAGGCGGCTGTTCCGACGCGGCAGGCCGCGGCCCTGCTCGGCCTCTCACGCACCACGATCTACCGTCAACCTGCCGCCCCGGTGGACCACGAGCCGGTGGTGCCGCCAAACAAGCTGTGTGCCGCGGAGCGGGCCGAGATCCTGGCGGCACTGAACTCCCCGGAGTTCGTGGACCTGGCGCCCCTGCAGGTCTACGCGAAGCTACTCGATGAGGGCATCTACCTGGGCTCGGTCTCCACGTTCTACCGGGTCCTGCAGGAGAACGAGCAGGTCAAGGAGCGCCGCCGGCTGGCCAAGCACCCGGCCCGGGCCATCCCGGAGCTGGTCGCTACCGCACCTGGTCAGGTGCTCAGCTGGGATATTACGAAGCTGGCTGGCCCGGTGAAGGGCAAGTACTTCGATTGTTACCTGATGGTGGACATCCATTCGAGGTTCATCGTCGGCGCGCACGTGCACGCCACCGAATCAGGGGTCCTGGCGATGGAGATGATGAAGGAGATCTTCGGCATCCACGGC
>NZ_FXZD01000019.1 GCF_900169145.1 Brevibacterium antiquum CNRZ 918
AAGAGTGACCGTCCTTCCACAGCTCCCAGACTCTTCGGCGTTCTTCTTCGGGTAGGCCTGGTCGTCCAATCTTGGCCATGTTCGCCTCCTGGCTGACGGGGTGTTGCACTCACGGTTTGAGTCTAAGCTGACTTTTCCCAAAAACTCGATCTCCTGTTTGAGTTTCGCGTTCTCGGCCACGACCTTTTGGTGTTCGGCAAACGACACGGATTCCTGTTCGCCGGTGTCGAATTTGTCGGGGTTGGCTTCTCGGTATTTCTTGATCCAGTTGCCCAGAGTCCCGGCCTTCACCCCGACTTTCGCAGCCACTTGAGTGATCGGGAGATCGGAGGCGAGGAAGAGCTCAACGGCCTCGTCTTTGAACTTCCGGGTGTACTTCTTCCTGGTGGTCATGTTTGTGAGTGCTCCTTAAAACCTGTCTCACAAAACCATACGGCCGCAGACGACGATGATGACGATGATCGTGAACACGGCGAGTTTGATTGCGCGGTCGTGGGAGTGGAATGTGTACACGGTGTCTGAGTCGGGGCTGCTGGAGGCGTAGAGGATTGATCGGTCGCCATTGGCGGCGTGTGAGAGCCAGGCATCGCGGAAGAGCATCACCTCGACTTGTTGCCCGGTGTTTAGAGTGCCGGTGGCTTGGCCGCAAGGAACTTCGTCGGTGACGTTCTCGCAGTCGGTGTAGGACACGTCAGAGAGAACAGCAGAGGGGTAGGTGGTCGCGGTTGAGCCGGGCTGGTGGGGCCACAGTGCGATGACGAGGGGAATGAGGGTCACAGCAATGACCACGACAACCGCTGTGGAGAGGCGGGTGCCGTGGTCAAGGCGTGAAATGAGCGTTTTCATGCGCTCAGATCATGGGAATGTGTCGGTGACTGGAGGGTCGGTGATGGTGCTGCAGCGCGTTCGGCTGCAATCGCCTGGGCGATCTTGTCGGGCCTGAGATCGGACCACGAGTCGGTGGGTGTTTCGACATAGGGTGCTGTGGCGTGGCCTGCGGCCTTGATCTCTTTGAGTTTGTCGAGGTTTTCGGGAGCGGAGAGGTCTTTCACGGTCGGTGGGAACCCTGCTCGCTTGAAGAAGTCGATCGTGCTCTTACACTTGCTACATTGCGGGGTTGCCCACACAGTGATGTTTGACATCGGTTCCTCCTCGGTTGGGGTGGTCATGATGGTCACCTCGAGTCGTCATTCTGTTTCGTTGGGGTTCCAGTCGTGGGGGTTTTCGGCCACGACGCGCTCGGTCTTATCGCGTTTCGCTTCCTGTTCGGAACCGTCGATGACGAGGGTGTAGAACTCTTCTTGCCCGTAGTCGTTGTCCTTCCGGATCCCGTAGGAGAGTGTGTTGGCCCACCAGCCGGCCCAGGTCAGTGATTGGGCTGCGGTGATGACCTCTTCGCGGTTGTCGGGGTACTCAGTGTCGTCGCCGAGCAGGGTGGAGAGAACGCTGTAGCGGTCACGTCGTGCGCTTTCGACGAGACCGGATGAGACCATTCGGTCGGTGCCTTCAAGGTCCGGTAGGTCGTGCGCTGTCTCGAAGGCCTCGGTGTCGAGCATGAGCTGGTTGAGGAAGCTCTCGGTGTCGGATTTCCGTTGCTTCTTGAAGCAGTTGGGGCAGATCATCCCTTTCTGGTCTTTGCCTGCTTTCGTGGCGTAGAAGTCTGATCGTGCCGCTTGGGCGCGTCTCGAGGGCGGGACTTTTGAGAGGTCGGTACTGGCGGTGTGGCCGCATTTGTACTTGACGGGGTAGTGGGTGGGAATTTTGCTCATCACGGTTCCTTTGTTGGTGTGGACTTGTGCACGAAGTTCGGGCACACGCGATGACAGTGTTTGTCGCTGGAGACGTGGCGAGGATCGTTACGCCAGTGATTAGGGGATTGCCTCGCGCTTGAGCGCTTGGAGTCTGTCGCGGTGCCCGGGCGGTTCTGGAATGTCGTCAACGAGCTTGCGTAACCGACTGCTGGACGCTTTCGTGTAGATCTGCGTCGTAGCAACGGACGCGTGGCCAAGAAGGTCTCGCAGGCCCATAAGGTCGGGGTTGAGCTCGAGGGCGTCGACGCCGAACTTGTGGCGCAGCGAGTGTGCATTTCTTCCGGGTTGGAAACCAAGAAGATGCCGAACACGTCGACCGATTGAACGGGGCAACATGTGTCCCGAGGGGTTCCGGTCGGAAGGGAAGAAATATCCGGTTGGGAACTGTGGCAACAGTTCCTGCATGAGGGGGTGGAGGGGGACGAGGCGTTGTTTGTTGCCCTTGCCGAGTACGCGGAGTTCCTTGGTGGGAAGCATGACGTCGTCGGAGTGGGCTCGAGAGATTTCTCCGGCTCGCATTCCTTGGAGTTCGCCGAAGAGGATCATCAGTACGTCGATGGGGCGTGTTGCTCGGTCGAGGGCTCGTTGAATGTCATCGGTCGGGCACGGGTTCGGGATTCCGACGCTGTTGCGCATGCTGGGGAGCTTGCGCGCAGGGTTCTTCTTGATCTTGCCGATCGTTTCGGCCCATTCGTAAAACACACTGAGGGTAGAGCGGGCAGACCGTTTCGTGGAGATTGCTGGACCAACGTCTTTGGAAAGCCAAGTGTGGAAATCTTCTAGGGTGAGTCTAAGGACAGAACCATGCTCGGTGGCGTCTTGAGCCCATGTCATGAGCCGTTGGAGATAGTAGCCGCGTAGCTCGACTGTGTGTGGAGAGCGGTAGGTCGATAGGGCGGTCGTGAACGCGTCGTGGAGCGCCTGGTGTGGTTTCGACAGCTGGTGGTCTGACATGGGATCTCACTTTCGAATAGGGGAAGTGAGATTGTTTTTAGCATGTCCTAACTTGTTCGGCTTTACCGAGGCCTGCCGAGGAGTGCTCCGAAGAGGAAGAATCCGGTCGTTCCGCCGATGGCAGCTAGCCAAAGTGAACCCGATGATTCGACCAGGAAAATTTGGAGGAAAGATGCTGCTGCTAATGCGGCACAGGCGAAGAAGGCAAGCCTGACAGCTATGCCGAGGACGCCGACCAGTATGAAGCCTCCGATTACTAGCGCAACGATGACTCCGAAGTCCATGGTGACTTCTCCTTAGACTTGAGGTGCGGTTTGTATCCAGCAGGCTATTGCACGGTGCTGACGCGGAGTTATCCATGGGCAGGTATCGTAACGGAGCCGCGGCTCCAATCGTCATGGTCCGGCATGGGTGCTACTTCTAGGCCGCGTTCACCGAGAATCGCGCGCACTGTCCTGCGGCTGTCTGGCTGGCCGGCAATCCGAACGTCAAATTGTTCGACACGATGCCCGGTATAGCGCCCACCCAAATGAGAGCCAGACCGGTTGATGATCGTGAAACTGAGCTCTGAATAGTCGAACCCTGCACGCGTGAGGATTGCCTTCACGGACCGGATGCTGAGGTGATTCGTTTTCATTGGTCGTCAGCGCCTTCGATCACCAGGTTACGGAGTGCGACAACCCACGATGCGGCAAGTAATTGCCCAGTGCCACTAGATTGCGAAGCGAGTTCACGTCGTAGTCGAAGCATGTCTGCTTGGAATCTGTTAATCGTGAGGTCGGGGGATCGAGTCCCCCTCCCGCTACTCTCTTCTGAAGAACCTCCACCTGCTGGGTGGAGGTTCTTTCTGATTCACCGCTCATGTGCGCGGAGTCGAAGCGACTTCCGCTGCCACGAACTTCCGAAATGAACTGCTGAACGCCCAGTAGATGGCCGTGGATACGGGGCGGCCACGATGATGGCCTCTCGCAGGTGACGCAGAGCCTCCGAGGTTGACCCCTGTATGCAAAGCACTGTTGCCTGAAATGGTGAAGCCTCAGAGTGCCCGACCTCGGTGAGCCCATCGTTTCCTCTGATGGCTGGCTCGTTGGTGATGCTGGACTCAGGGTTGAGGCGGAGCTAGGATGACCTTTACTCAACTTGTTGACTAATGGAGCCTGTGATGAAGGACTTCTTTCCACACCTGCACGAGCCCCACGAGCTTGGTGGGACGACACTGCGCCGCCGGGTCCTGATGCCGGCGACACTGTGAGCAGCGATCCCAGCTCTCCGCTGCGATACGTTGCGATCGGTGACAGCCTCTCCGAGGGCGTAGGCGACGATCCCTGGCCCGATGGCAGCCCGCGCGGCTGGACCGATCGCCTCGCCGCACTTCTTGCAGGGCACTACGGCCAGGACCAGCCGATCCACTACGCGAATCTCGCTGTGCGAGGATACAAGGCGGCCCAGATCGCCGACACGCAACACCAGTCGGCGATTGCAATGCAGCCCGATTTCGTGACTCTGACAGCCGGAATGAATGACATCCTGCGCCCCCGCGTCGATTTCGACGCCTTGAGAGCCATTCTCGTTGGCCTGGTCGAGCCATTCACCTCCGCCGGTGCCCAGGTTGTCGTGGTCCCCATCCCCAACATCGCCGGAGTCTCGCCCGCTGGCCGACTGATCAACAACCGTCGACTGCGTCTCAACGCGATCTACCAGCATCTCGTCGACGACTACGGTGTCATGCCGTTGACCAAGACCACCAACTCGGTCTTCGAGGATCCCCGTGCATGGGACGAAGACCGGCTTCATCTTGCTACGCTGGGCCACGAGCGGCTCGCCTGTGCCGCTGCGGCGAGCTTGGGATTGCCGATCGAAGTCGACTTCCTCGGCGCTCCCCAGGGGGAGGCACCGCTGCGCACAGTTCGCACTGAAGCCACGTGGTGCTGGAGGCACGTCACGCCGTGGATCTACCGTCGTCTGCGGGGCAAGTCTTCTGGGGACGGCCGAGTGGCCAAACGACCTCTCTTGGAGCCGGTCGTCACTGGTGGGCGCTAAGAAGCGCCTGTCCGGTCTTCGAGTGTCGCCAACACGAACTCGCACCAGCGGATGTTCTCCTGTTCGAAGGTGATCCCCCGACTCAAGGTGAGGTAGGGACCGAGGTGATCCGCCTCGGCGAGGTATGCCCGTTCGCTCCGGCCGTCGAGCAGGTGGCTTCGAGTGCGCTCGTAGCGCTTGAGCTTTGTCTCTGACGCCTTGAGCTTGTTCTGCACATTGACTGTGATCGAGGCGGCGTCTGCGAGGTCCATCGACTCGACCTGTACGAGAAGTTCGTCGCGGATCGCGGCCGGTTTGGGTGCACGGATCGTGAAGCCGCGCAACGTCGCACGGCCGTGGTCGGTGAGAGAGAACAGCCGCTTATTCGGTCGTTTCAGCTGCTGGATCATCCGGGCCTCGATGAGGCCGGCCGTCTCCATCTTGTCGAGCTCGCGGTAGAGCTGCTGAGGGGAGGCGGTCCAGAAGTTCGCCACCGTCACGTCGAAGGCCTTCGCCATGTCGTATCCCGAGGACTCGCCATTCGAGAGAGCGGCCAAGATCGCATCCTGAAGTGCCATAGCCGACACCATAGTCCGGCCCCTCGTCTGATCACAAAGTTGATTATTCCGAACGGTCACATGGGGCCGGGTCGAAGCGCTGTTCGCCCCTGCGGGACATGGGCGAAGACGCCTGGCCAGAGGCCCCGAAGCGGGTCACTGCCGAAGAATTCGGACGTGAGCTTCTCAGCCACCAAGACACTGACGGGCAGTGTGCCAAAGGTGCGTTCTTCCCCTCTGCGCGGTGGGAGTACGAGGAGAGGAATACCTGCTGCGTCGTGAACTCTTCCGCCGGCTTTCGACAGGGGAGCCAGTCTGTGATCGCGGATTCAGCCTCGCCCATCCTCGGCGGGCGTATGACCACGTCCTGGCCGCGGTCGACTACTTCCGTGCAGCGGCAGACGCGGACGGAACCCCGCCCGACTCGCGGATGGGCGAAGCGATCGAAGCCATCAGATCTCAGCGTCAGTCCGACGGGACCTGGCTACAGGGACACCGGTCGGACGGTGACGTCTGGTTCCCCTGCGACGTGCCGACCGGTGAACCGTCGAAATGGGTGACCCTCCAGGCCACCCAAGTACTGGAGTGGTGGGACGGATTCTAGAAGTCGACTTCACTCTTGTCGACACCGGGGAACTTGACTTCGTATTTGACCATATTGTCTTTGTGGTCGACGAGTGAGACCGACCCGAAGTAGGTTGTCTCATCATCGGTGACCTGGCAGCTGGTCAGGCCCCACCAGTCCATGACCTTCATATCGTCTCTGCACTCGACCTTCTTGACCTTCATCTTGAACTTGTTCTTGAACAGGTCGTCGATGTCGGCTTCAAGTGATGCCGCCGGGATCTTTCCATCGCCCTCTTTGTTGACCTTGATCCCGTCGTCGCTTGCCCAGGAAGTGGCTTTCGCGGAATCCTTGAAGGGATCCTCCGACGTGGTCTTGCTGGGCTCGGACTTCGCAGTCTCCGTGGGCTCTTCCGTTTGGGCAGCCTCGCCCTGCATACCGCCCGCGTCACCGGCATCTTCGCTCTGGGCGGTCTCGTCAGACTCCTTCTCGTCCTTCTGATCGCCGCCGCAGCCGCTGAGTGTCAGGGCTAATGCGACTCCGGCCGCGGCGATGACAGCTCCTGACCGCGAGACTGACTTCTGGATCGGTTTCATCGTGGTGCTCCTCATTGGAATTCATGCATGCTGGGGATGAACTATCTGACATCACGGGCGTTGTTCGTTCAGTGACGATTCTGCCATCACATCACCGACTGCGAAGGATCTCGCTGTTCAGATCTGGAGACATATGTGTCCATCCAGGCACATGACACCGCACGGTCATCACCGTCGAACTCTGAGGGCGGAGTCGGTGACGCCGACGATCAGTCCCAGGCCGCCGAGGCGGATGCAGCACAGGTGTTCTCACCGATCCAGTGCACACTGGTGGGGAGCGAACCACCTCCGGCACCTGAGCCGAACCAGCAGCACGCCTCGTCGGTCTCAGTTCCTCTCGTTGCAGGTGTAGGAAAAGAGACTTGCGGGGTGCAGTGCGTTATTGCCGGTTGTGCGTGAAGCTAACGGGAGAACTTGGCACTAACGGGAGAACTTGGCACTGATAGGAGAACTTGGCACTGACGGGGAAGCTGGGCAATGGCCTGCCGCCAGTCGATCACTGCCGACGGCGTTCAGGTGCGGACGAACACGACGATGCGGTCGACGAATAGCGCAGTAGTGGTCATCGTGTCGCTGCCGGTCTCTGGATCTCCCCGTTTCGCACGGTGCGCATCGACACCTGACTCATGGGGCATCCGGACGATTCACGGGCACCAGCGCAGTCAGTCGACTACTGGTGCGCTGACCGCTTTCGCCAGGGCGTCGAAGGCCCGGATGGTCGGGAACAGTTTGGCAGCATCCTGCGGCAGACCCCAGCTGGAGAGTTTGACGCCGACGAAGTTGGCCCCCGGATTCATGTAGATCATCTGCCCGTGGATGCCCAGCGCGAGGAAGGCATGCGAATCCGGGAACGGGAACCAGAACTGGTTGCGATACATTCCGCCAGGCATCCGATTGTCATCTGGGCCGTCGGCGAAGGCCTGCCTGGTGTCGACGTCGCCGGTGAGGGTATCGCCGATCCACGAGGTCGGTGCCACCTGTTCACCGGTGAGGGAGACTCCGCGGTTCGCATACAGGTAGCCGAAGCGGGCGAGATCGCGCAGAGTGGTGTTGATGCCACCGTCGAACATGCCCACGCCGTACTGGTCGGTGGCGATGAGCGCATCGCGTTCGGCCCCGATCCGCGACCACAGCACCCGCGACATGAGAGTCTGCATGCTCTCGCCTGCGATCTTCTCGCACACCCAGCCCAGCACATCGGTCTCACACGAGCGGTATTCGTAGACCCCACCATGCTCGGACTTCGCCTCAAGCGTGGTCAGGAACTCATACATTCCCTTCGGACGACTCTCCGGCGTCGACTCCGACCAGCCGATCGATTCCTCGATCTGCCTGACCTCTGACTTCGGATCGAGGTAGTTCTCCGAGAATTTGATTCCCGAGCGCATGTCGAGGATGTGGCGCACCGTGGCCCCGGCATATCCGGAGGAGGCGAGCTCCGGGACGTAGTCGGTGATCAGACGGTTCGGATCGAGATCCCCGGCGCCGACGAGCACCCCGGCCACAGTGCCGACGAGCGATTTGCTCACCGACATCAGCAGGTGTTCGGTGTCCGGACGCATCGTGGAGAAGTACTCCTCGGTGACCACCGTGCCGTTGTGCATGACCATCCACGCATCCGTGTCGCTGTCCTCGATGACGCTGCGCACACTGCGTGCCGCGGAGAACTCGGTCTTCGGAACCTCGACACTGCCCAGATCCTGCAGGTCCACGGGCAGCTGGGCCACAGGTCCGGTCCCGCGCGAGATCGGCGTCGTAGGCAGCACCTGATCGACGTGCTGGAAAGACCAGCGGACATTGTCGGCATCCTGCCAGTTGTCCTTGTCGATGACAGGGGCGGCGGGCACAGTCGGGTCCGGCGACGTCTCAGTCACACTCCACCTCTTCGCAGTCGTTTCGTGCAGTCCGTGATGAGATTACCACCACGGCTGTCAATCGCCCTTCGCTCCCGGGCCGCCCAGCGCCGGTGAGGGGTCCTCTGCGGCGACGGGCACACCGGCGTACATCGCACGGATCGAATCGATGAAGTGCTTGGCTCGGATGCTCAGGGCGCTCGGGCCCCCGGCCTTGGTCTGCAGCGGGTTCTTGGTCACGAGCACACCGAGGTCGGCGCCCTTCCACCGGTATTCGCCTGCCCCGAAGATGCGCAGGAAGAACACCTCGTTCCCGTTCTGCAGAGGATGCCAGTCAAGAGCGGCGCGTTTGTAGGTCAGAGTCCCGTACTGATCGAGGTAATACTGACCGGTCAGCGGTGAGTGCGTGATGTACTCGGTGATGTCAGCGGTCTCTTTGATGACCATCTGGCTCCACTCATCAGCACCGGAGAGTTCTTCCCACCGCTCATTGATCTCATCGACGTCGAGATCGAACTCGACGTCGAGGTACTCGAGCAGGTGGAACAGGAACAGCGGTACGTCTGCATAGGCGCCGGCGGTGACGTTGGTGATCGCCGAGGCTCCGGAGATGCGCGGGTTGAGTTCGCCCAGGTACACGTCATCTGAGTCCAGGTCGACGAGCACATCGACCTCGAAGAAGCCGCGGTAGCCGCGCTTGCGCAGTCCCTCGCCCATGCGTCGCACCAGCTCTCTGGCACGGGTGCGCTGGTCTGCCGTGAGCACGTCGGGGGTCATCTCGTTGCCGCACCAGCCACCCTTGTACGGAGTGAGCTCGGCGAAGCCTGCCAGTTCGGTGAGGAACGGGCCCACGACGACTCCGCTGCTGGTGATCACGGCTTCCACAGCCACGGGCGTGTTGTTGATGCGCTTCATGATCTTCAACTGCTCGCCGATGATGTCGTGCTTGTGCCGGTTGAAGTCCTCCTCGGCGGCGATGAAGAACGTCGTTTTTCCCGAATCACCGTAGGGGGTCTGGACGACGAGGTCGGTGCCCAGGTTCTCCTTCTTCGCTTCAGCGTTCAGCTGTGCATACGTGTCGGCCGTGGTGAGCACATTGGGCACGGAGAAGGCGCCGGCCTCATTGCCGAGCTTCGTCGTCTCGATCTTCGAATCGAGCTGGTTGCGCAGCGTCGCCGAGGGCAGGATGAGGTCATAGCCGAGTTCACGGCAGATGCGCTCGGTTTCCTCGTCGAAGAAGACCATGGCCACTTTGGGCCTCTCGCCGTGGGGCACATTTGTCGTCATATGAGCCCGCACTTCGGCGTTGAGCAGGAGCCAGTTGTTGATCGCCTCACCGCTGTCGAACTCGACGAACGGCTTGTAGCGCGGGGAGAAGACGCGGGGGTGCCCGCCATCCCAGCCGTCGTAGTATGTGATGTAGGAGAAGTTCCGAACCCACCGGTCAAGGCCGAGCAAGTTGAATGGGGTCGCGCCGATGAAATAGATCGGCGTGATGTTGGTGCGGAAGAAGTGGCGGACCTCGGAGATGTTGCGCAGGGGCCGTCGGATCTGGACCCGTTCGGCTTCTTCGCCCGCATAGGCGGCATCGGTGCCCACATGGACGTCGACATCTGCCGGATCCGGTGCCGGGGCGGGGGCTGGTGCGGGTGACGGCGCTGCCGGGGGAGGACCTGCGACGGCGTCGGGGATGTGAGCCTCGGCCGAGTTCACAGGTCGACCGGTGCTGGGAACCGCGACCGCGTCCTTGACCACACGCCTGTTCGCGACTGCTCCCTTGCCGGGCGTGCTGGTCTGCGTGCTAGACCCATCCGTGTTCCCAGCCGTTTTCGACGGGGTTGAGTCTGCAGGATTGTTCGTCATCGCACTACTCCTTGTGAAGACTTGTGGCGTTGCTGCTCGCAGTCACCTGAGCCGTCCGGCCTCGCCATCGACGGCGATGATTCGAACGCCGAACGTCAAACGTGATGTGGACAACATATACCAGTTTTCGGGGGCTGAGGACGATGGTGCATCAATTGGGTGAACCCGATGCGAATTCGCGGTCAAATCCGTGGCCGGACGAACCGGGAAGGTGAATTCCCCTCGCATGGTGAGAGGCCGCTAGGCTGGGATCACGACGACTTTTCGAAAGAGAGCCACTATGCCGGTGAATACCGATAAGCAGGGCACCAGCTATTCCCTGCCACGCCCCTATGAGGTGTCGCGTGAGGCGGTCGCGGAATTCGCGCTGGCCACCAATGCGAAGGCCGATTACCATTTCGAGACCGAGGCGGCGACTGCCCTGGGCTATCTCGACGTCGTGGCACCGACCACCTTCTCAGTGATCATCGCGCAGAAGTCCGAAGCGGCCTACATCAGTGATCCCGAGTCCGGCATCGACTTCTCCAAGGTCGTTCACGGTTCGGAGCAGTTCAGCATCACCCGGCCCATCGTTGCTGGTGACAGCCTGGACGCCACGACTCACGTCGACGGCGTGCGCGCGTCGGGCAGCAACGCCATGATCACCACCCGCACGGAGATCACCGACGCCGCCGAACAGCCGGTCGTCACCGTGACCTCGACCATCGTCGTGAGAGGAGACGGAGAATGAGCGTTACCGACTTCTCCCAACTGACCATCGGAGACACCGTCGTCGAAGCCGAGATCCCCCTGTCAAGGGCATCGCTCGTCGACTATGCGGGTGCCTCAGGCGACCACAACCCGATTCATTGGTCCGAACGCTTCGCCACCGAGGTGGGCCTTGAGGGAGTCATCGCCCACGGCATGCTCTCGATGGCTGTGGTCATCGCCCCCATCGTCGAGTGGATCGGCGATCCGGGCGCGATCGTTGACTACCGGACACGGTTCTCTGCGCCGGTACTCGTCCCCGACGCCGCATCCGGCTCACCGGCCGCACCCACCGCCACCCTGTCGATGACCGCAGTGGTCGGGGCCGTCGACGGTGCTGTGGGCACTGCCCGCATCGACGTCACAGTGAAGTCCGGAGACCAGGATGTGCTCAGCCGCACCCAGATCCGAGTCTCACGGTGACGAAGGACCTGGCAGACTTCACGACGTTCCACCTCGGCGGTCCGGCGGCTGATCTGAATATTGCGGAGACCAGGGACGAGCTCATCGAGTTCTCTCGTGCGCATCCGCTGAGTCTGTCGGCTCGTCCCGCTGACGATGTCCTCTTCATCGGCGGCGGGTCGAACCTGCTCGTCTCCGACACCGGCGTCGATGCCGAGGTGTGCGTGGTCGCCACCAAGGGGGTGGCGATGAACGATACATCGGAGACCGAGACACGCGTCACCGCCGAGGCGGGGGAGAACTGGGACGAATTCGTCGCCTTCACCCTCGGCTGTGGTCTCTCGGGTCTCGAAGCTCTGTCCGGGATCCCCGGCTCCGTCGGAGCGACCCCGATCCAGAACGTGGGTGCCTACGGGACGGAGGTTGGTGAACTCATCACCTCGGTCGAGGTCTTCGATCGCCTCGCCGGTCAGGTCCGCCACCTCAGCGCCGTCGAACTCGAATTCGGCTACCGCACCTCGGCGCTCAAGCGGTCGCAGCAGAAGACGGGCACAGCCCAGTACCTGGTGCTGTCGGTGACCTTCGACCTGCACCGCAGCCCAGACTCCCTGCCGGTGCGCTATGCACAGCTCGCCTCGGTGCTGGACGTCGAGATCGGGGAGTCGGTGCCGTCCACACTGGTGCGCACCAGTGTGATCTCCCTGCGCAGATCCAAGGGCATGGTCGTGGACCCAGGCGACTTCGACACATGGTCAGCGGGTTCGTTCTTCACGAACCCGATCGTCGACGACCCTGCCAAGCTGCCCGCCGAGGCCCCCCGCTACCCGGTCACCGACCCGTTGAGCGGGTCAACGATCGAAGGGCAGACGAAGACTTCAGCTGCCTGGCTGATCGAACACTCGGGATTCTCCAAAGGCTTCAGCGTCGGGGCGGGTCGGGCAAGCCTGTCGACCAAGCACACCTTGGCACTGACGAATCGCGGCCAGGCGGCGACGGACGACGTGCTCGAACTCGCCCGCGCCGTGGTTGACGGGGTGAATGAGAGGTTCGGCATCGTCCTCGAGGCTGAACCCACGTTCATCGCCTGCTCGCTGTAGAGTCCGTTTCCTAGAATGGAGTCTGTGTCGGCCCGGTGGAGAACCTCAGCCCTGCTCATCCTCATTGCTGTGGTCGCTGCCGTGACCCTGCCGTGGGCGCTCTTCTCTGCTCGTGCAGATCTCAGCTTCGGACCGCATGAGGCCCGTTATCAGATCACGGCCGACTCTCGGTTGACCGTTGACTTCGGTCCTCTGGGCAAACTGCTCGTTCCTGCGGGCGAATATCTGCCGCTGGGGCTCGGACTCACAGTCGACATCGGGCAGATTCCGGTTTCCGGAGACAAGGAGGATGCCTCACACGCAGGTGCCTCCGAACGGCGATCCGACAGAGATCTCGCCGACGGATCGGACCAGGACTTCGGGGGAGGGGCAGTCGATGCCCTCGGCGCCGACATCGCCTCATATGCCTCCCTGTTCTCCGCCCCACAGGCGCAGGTCGACGAGATCGTCGACGGCCTGACCACAGAGATCCTCGCCCGGTGGGCCCTGGCCGTGTGCCTCATCAGCGGTGTGGTCGTGTCGATGGCGTTCATCCTCGGGCCCGTTCGACTCGCCGGAATCGGGAGGGCCCTCTTCGGCAAGGAGCTCATCGGCATCGGCCTGGCCACGGTCCTCATCCTGGCGAGTGTGGGCACAGCGGTCCTCACTCGCCCTGAGCCTCTCGTTGCCGATCCTGCCTTCGACGGGACCCCACTGGCGGGCGCGCAGGTCACGGGCCGCCTCGGCGGAGTCATCGATGCCGGATTCACGGCGGTCAAGGACTTCTCAGACGACAACGACGCCTTCTACGACCAGGTGCTGGCGACCCTGCGCAATCAGTGGAACACGCGGCCCCTGACCGGAAACTGGTCGGATCAGGGGATGATTCCTCCTCCTGCCGGTGAGAATCAAGCGCCGAAGGCTGACGTGTCGACGTTCGTGTTCGGCTCTGATCTGCACTGCAACATCGGTATGGCCCGGGTGGTCGGTGCGGTCGCTCGGATGAGCGGTGCCGATGCCTACATCGACGGGGGAGACGTGACGATGACGGGCACCTCCGCGGAGAACTACTGCCTCGACGTGCTCGACGACGAGCTGCCTGACCAGCTGCCGCGGACGATCGTCAAAGGCAACCACGACTCCACCGAGACTACGAATCACGCGAAGAGCCAGGGCTGGAAGGTCCTCGAGAACTCAAGTGCTCAGATGAACGGAGTTACGTTCTTCGGCGGCCCGGACCCCAGACGGACCGTGTTCGGATCCGGGCCGCAGCTCGAGACCGATCTCACTGCCGATCAGTACGCACAGAAGCTCAGTGACGAGGCGTGCGCGAACGACTTCGACATCATGCTCATCCACGATCCACGGATCGGGGCGCCATCGCTGCGCTCCGGATGTGCCAAGTACAGCCTCAGCGGACACTGGCATAGGCGAGTGGGTCCGGAGACCCTGGGCAGCGGAGTTCGCTATGTGAGTTCGACAACAGGAGGTGCGCTGGCGAATGCGCTGACTCCGGGGCCGTTGAAGATGGACGCGGAACTGAGCATCCTGCGCGTAGACAATCGGACCAAACGACCCATCGACGTCCAGATCGTCACGGTCAGCCCCGACAAAACGGTCACGATCGATCCCTGGAGGACTTTCCCGGCGCCGGTCCCGCTCATCGCTCAACCGCCGCAGTCGGAGCCGACGAGCGAGAACGGATGAGGGGTGAGGAAGTCTGATGTCGTCAGGTGCCGGCAGCCGGTTCGACTAACGGCGGTCACAGACGGTATGCTCGTTTCTCGTGGTTGGACACGTCTCGAAGAATATGAATCGAGGGTGTCGAGTCGAAGGGGTGTGGCGCAATTGGTAGCGCAACGGTCTCCAAAACCGTAGGTTGCAGGTTCGAGTCCTGTCACCCCTGCACAGTTGATATCTGCTTGAGTCATATCGGCGAAACGCCGTCCTCGACGGGCTTGAACAATTGTGCTGTCCCAATGGAAACCGACCGAGTGAGGACGTGTGAGCGACACACCGGCAAAGAAGACTGGAGATACGCCCAAGGGCGCCAGTCGTAAGCAGCTCGGGTTCTTCGGACGAATCTTGCAGTTCTTCCGTGAGGTCATCGCGGAGCTGAAGAAGGTCGTCACCCCGACACGTAAGCAACTGGTCAATTACACTCTGGTTGTGCTGGGCTTCATCCTTTTCATGATGCTTCTCGTGGTGGTTCTCGACCTCGTGTTCGGCAAACTCGTCGGATTCGTCTTCGGCGGAACACCGCTGTGGCCATTGTGGTGAATCACCATCCAGCAGTGATCACTTGGACTTCAAACACGTTGCAGACCCTTCACTCCCATATGGGAATCACTACACGCGAAGCGAGGAATTGATCGGTGTCGGATACCAGTTCACCTGAGCAGGAAACCCCTGAGACACAGAGCGCCACTCCAGAGGAGTCGAGCGTTGCGCCAGTGGTGGAAGACGTGGAGAACGAAACCTCCGCTGTGAGCGCCGACGACGCACCGGCCGAAGATGCTCCCGCTGGCGAGGCATCCACCGCCGACGCAGTCTCTGACGAGACCGTCGCCGCCGACGCTGCCTCTGACGACGAGAGTGCCGCAGCTGACTCCGATGAGGTCGCTTCAGACGACGGCGCGGCAGTCGATTCCGATGAAGCGACGGCCGATTCCGATGAAACGGTTGAGGAACCGGCCGAGGACGAGGTCGACCCGGCAGAAGAGTTCAAGTCGGAACTGCGCATGCAGGAGGGTGACTGGTACGTCATCCATTCCTACGCAGGCTACGAGAACCGCGTCAAGCAGAACCTTGAGAACCGTTCCATCAGCCTCAATCTCGAGGAGTTCATCTTCGAGTCCCAGGTGCCGATGGAAGACGTCGTTGAGATCAAGAACGGCCAGCGCAAGCAGGTTCGTCGCGTGCGCATTCCGGGCTACGTGCTCGTGCGCATGGAACTCACCGATGAGTCCTGGGGCGCGGTCCGCCACACCCCAGGCGTGACCGGATTCGTGGGCAATGCATACGACCCGACTCCTCTGTCCATCGACGAGGTCTTCACGATGCTCGCTCCGATCTTCGAAGAGCGCCAGGCCGAAGCGGCCGCCGCCGAAGGTGTGCAGGCTGAGCAGGCAGCGAAATCTGCACCTATCACCGAGGTGGAATACGAGGTCGGCGAGTCCGTGCTCGTCAAGGAGGGCTCCTTCGAAGGCCACCCCGCAACGATCCAGGAGATCCGTCCGGAATCTCAGAAGCTCACCGTGCTGCTGTCGATCTTCGAGCGTGACGTTCCTGTCGAGCTCAGCTTCGACCAGGTCTCCAAACTCTGAGTAAATTCTCAACGAACGTAAGGGCCCGGTGAATTCCGGGCCCTTACGCCATTCACGCCCAGTGACGCCTGTCACCGACATTTGCTCCAGGGTCTGCAGGCATGGAATACTGGTGTGGTTTGATCTCGGCTCTCATCGGAAGCCGTTGTCGAACGATGTGCCGTATTTCTCTGGCGCATCGAAACTTCAAGATTAAGGACCGTATATGCCTCCCAAGAAAAAGGTAGCCGGCCTCGTCAAGCTCCAGATTCAGGCAGGTGCCGCTAACCCGGCGCCTCCGATTGGTCCGGCGCTTGCCCAGCACGGCGTCAACATCATGGAATTCTGCAAGGCCTACAACGCCGCAACAGAATCCCAGCGCGGGAACATCATTCCCGTTGAGATCACCGTGTTCGAAGACCGTTCGTTCACCTTCGTTCTCAAGACCCCACCGGCTGCAGAACTCATCAAGAAGGCTGCAGGCGTGAAGTCAGGTTCGGCTACTCCTCACACCGACAAGGTTGCTCACCTGAGCGCCGATCAGGTTCGCGACATCGCGAATGTGAAGATGCCCGACCTCAACGCCAATGACCTGGATCAGGCTGACCGCATCATCGCTGGCACTGCTCGCTCCATGGGCGTGACCACCGACATCGAGGTCTGAGACCAGACATTTCACTGTGGTAGGGCTCGCGCAGCCCGCACCACGACTGCAAGGAGAGAAGCAGATGGCAAAGCGTTCAAAGGCCTATGAGGCCGCGGCAGAGAAGATTGCCGCAGATGTGACATACGATCCGGCTCAGGCAATCGCCCTGGCCAAAGAGACCACGGTGGCAAAGTACGATGCCACCGTCGAGGTCGCCCTCCGCCTGGGTGTTGACCCACGTAAGGCGGACCAGATGGTGCGCGGCACCGTCAACCTTCCGCATGGTACCGGTAAGACCGCCCGGGTCCTGGTGTTCGCTGCCGGCGACCGTGCAGAAGCTGCCCGTGAAGCAGGTGCTGACTTTGTCGGTTCCGATGACCTGCTGGAGAAGGTGGCCGATGGCTTCACCGACTTCGACTCGGCTGTTGCCACCCCTGACATGATGGGCAAGGTCGGACGTCTGGGTAAGGTGCTGGGTCCTCGTGGCCTGATGCCGAACCCCAAGACCGGCACCGTGACCATGGATGTTGCTAAGGCCGTGACCGAGATCAAGGGCGGAAAGATCGAATTCCGCGTCGACAAGCACTCGAACCTGCACTTCATCATCGGGAAGGTCTCCTTCTCAGACGAAGCACTGCAGGAGAACTTCGATGCAGCCATCGAAGAGATCCTTCGTCTGAAGCCGAGCTCCTCGAAGGGCCGCTACATCTCGAAGGCAACCGTGACGACATCGAACGGTCCTGCCGTTCCGATCGACGGTTCATCGATGCGTGTGATCTGATCCCTTTGCGGGATTGAGCGCAGACAGCAGTTCTGGGCGGGAAGTGAGGCAATCACTTCCTGCCCTTTCTGTTGCCTGATAACCCGCATCCGGTCTTGCCCGGTTGGGGTATCGCGGATAGATTGTGAGCACCGAAGACTACTGTGTGACAACTGCCGATGGGGGTGGAGAACTCCGCCATGCATTCGACTCCGCTGCTTCGCGACGACTATCAGCGCATTGTTCGTCGCGCCCATGACAATTTGGCGTCACTGACTGCACCGGACACCACAGGCCCCGGTGTCCGCCCCGCTGTCCTCGAATCCTGGAACCGATCACTTGGCCGGCTTCGCGATCCGGCCGGAGTGCGTGTGCGCATGGCCTATGAGGCCGATCAGCTCGCTGAGGTGAGACGCCGGCATCCGTTCCACTCCATCATGGGTCTGCTGCGGTCACATCTGATCGAACCTGCCAAGGAGGCAGGGCTGCTGGTGGCGCTCGGCGATGAGCAGGGGCGTCTCCTGTGGGTCGAGGGCGAGCGCGCTGTTCGCAACCGCGCCGAGTCCATGGGCTTCGTCCCGGGCACTGACTGGTCGGAGGACGTGATGGGCACCTCTGCACCCGGTCTCGCGCTGCGCTCGGGCAGTGCCGTGCAGATCAGTCAGGCCGAACACTTCTCCGCCGAAGTGCACTCGTGGAGCTGCAGTGCAGTGCCTGTGACCCATCCGCTGACCGGCCAGGTTCTGGGCATCATCGATGTCACCGGCGGCGATGACGCAGTGTCGTCCATTGTCCTGCCGTTGCTGAATTCGACGGCGCAGGCTGCCGGTGCCGGGCTGTCCAAGCTCTACTCCCCGGACTCCGGTGGGCTGTTTCCTGTCGGCACTGGTCAAGGTGCTTACCTCGAAGTCACGGGAGTGCGTCCCCAGCTCTCCGGCTCGGACGGCACCCGGATCACGCTGTCGAGACGCCACGCTGAGATCATGCTGCTCCTGGCCCGCAACCCCGACGGGATCAGCGGTGCAGGGCTCGCCGACAGGCTGTGGGCGTTCGGCGGAAGTGAAGTCACGGTCCGTGCGGAGATCGCGCGTCTGCGCAGAACCATCAACCACCTCGGCGATCTGCGCCTCGAAGCCCGGCCCTACCGTCTGCGGGGAGACATCGACAGTGACGTCGAACGCACGTATCGGGGTCTGGCCCAAGGTGACGTGGAGACTGCGTTCAACTTCTATCAGGGGCATGTGCTCCCCGATTCCGATGCCCCCGGAGTTCGGGAGATCGGTGCGCAGCTGCAGGCGCTGATTCGGGAAAGCCTCCTGCAGGACGGGACCTGGCAGCAGCTGTGGCGGTATGCGGGGCTGGCCGAGGCTCGCGATGATTCGGAAGTGCTGATGGCGGTGCTGCGGCTGGCCCCGCCCGAAGCGCCGGAACGCAACGCAGCCGTGGTACGACTTGAGGCCCTCGGAGGCTGATTCAGATCCTCGGATACTGACTCCGTGGGGCTTGAGCAATCAGCTCGACTTGTGTGATGCAACCCACATGCAACGTTGGCCTGCGTACCGTGTAATGCAATCGGAGACACACATCCGATCGCCGCATACGCATCAAAGGAGTTGCAATGACTGTTTACGCTCAGCCTGGTCGAGACGGATCGCTCGTCACCTTCAAGCCACGGTACGAGAACTTCATCGGCGGAGGGTGGGTCGCTCCCGCCAATGGAAACTATTTCGAGAACCCGACACCCATCACGGGCAAGACGTTCTGCGAGGTGCCCGCCAGTACTGCTGAGGACATCGAACTCGCACTCGACGCCGCACACAAAGCGGCTCCCGCCTGGGGCAAGACCTCTGTCGCCGAGCGAGCGGTGATCTTGAACAAGATCGCTGATCGGATCGAGGAGAACCTCGAGATGATAGCGGTGGCCGAGACCTGGGACAACGGCAAGGCGGTCCGTGAATGCCTCAACGCCGACATTCCCCTGGCCATCGATCACTTCCGCTATTTCGCCGGGGCGATCCGGGCGCAGGAGGGCGGCCTGTCGCAGATCGATGACGACACGGTGGCCTATCATTTCCACGAGCCGCTCGGCGTGGTCGGCCAGATCATTCCCTGGAACTTCCCGATCCTCATGGGCGTGTGGAAGATCGCGCCGGCTCTGGCAGCAGGCAATGCCATCGTCCTCAAGCCTGCCGAACAGACTCCGGCCTCGATCCTCGTCCTCGTCGAACTCATTGCAGACCTACTGCCCGATGGTGTCCTCAACGTCGTCAACGGCTTCGGGCTCGAAGCGGGCAAGCCCCTGGCGTCGAACAAGCGAATTAGGAAGATCGCGTTCACCGGTGAGACGACCACAGGCCGTCTCATCATGCAGTACGCTTCCCAGAACATCATTCCGGTCACCCTCGAGCTCGGCGGCAAGTCCCCGAACATCTTCTTCGACGACGTCAACACCAAGGATGACGCCTACTGGGACAAGGCTCAAGAGGGCTTCACCATGTTCGCGCTCAATCAGGGAGAAGTCTGCACCTGTCCGTCCCGTGCACTGGTCCAGGAATCGATCGCCGATCCCTTCCTCGACGCGGTAGCAGAACGGACGAAGAAGATCGTGCAGGGCAACCCTCTCGACACCGACACCATGATGGGTGCGCAGGCCTCGAACGACCAATTCGAGAAGATCATGTCCTACCTCGACATCGGAAAGCAGGAAGGCGCTGAGGTGCTCACCGGCGGAGCCCGGGCCGACCTCGGCGGGGACCTGTCCGGAGGCTATTACGTGCAGCCGACTATCTTCAAGGGCAACAATAGGATGCGGATCTTCCAGGAGGAGATCTTCGGCCCCGTCGTGTCGGTGGCCACCTTCAGCGACTACGACGACGCCATCTCCACGGCGAACGACACACTCTACGGACTGGGCGCCGGAGTCTGGTCGCGCAACGGCAACATCGCCTACCGCGCGGGCCGTGACATCCAGGCTGGACGCGTGTGGGTCAACAACTACCACGCCTACCCGGCGCATGCGGCCTTTGGCGGCTACAAGGCCTCCGGCATCGGGCGTGAGAACCACCTGATGATGCTCGACCACTACCAGCAGACGAAGAACCTGCTGGTCAGCTACTCGGAGAACGCTCAGGGCTTCTTCTGAGGCGCAGCTTCTTCCGAGCACACGCGGACGTTGTCAAGACGGCAGCGACGCAGACAGCACAGCCAACATCGTTACAAGGGAGTCAATGATGTCAGACATGAAAGCGGCAGTCGTCGAAGAGTTCGGCAAGGACCTCGTGGTCGGAGACAACGCAATACCCGAGCCGGGTCCGGGCCAGGCACTGGTCAAGGTCATCGCCTCAGGGGTGTGCCACACTGATCTGCACGCAGCCCACGGAGACTGGCCGGTCAAGCCCAAGATTCCCCTCATCCCCGGACATGAGGGAGTGGGAACCGTGGAGAAGGTCGGCCCTGGCGTCACCGATGTCACGGTCGGACAGATGATCGGAAACGCCTGGCTGTGGAGCGCCTGTGGAATATGCGAGCACTGCCGCCAGGGGTGGGAGACTCTGTGTGAGCAGCAGGTCAACGGCGGGTACGGCGTCGACGGATCGTTCGGTGAGTACATGCTCGTCGATACGAAGTTCGCCGCTATCATCCCGGAAGGCTCGGACCCCTACGAGATCGCCCCGGTGCTCTGCGCCGGAGTCACCGTGTACAAAGGGCTCAAGCGCACCGAGGTGAAGCCCGGGCAATGGGTTGTCATCTCCGGCATCGGCGGGCTCGGCCACATCGCTGTTCAGTATGCGGTGGCAATGGGGATGCGCGTCATCGCCGTCGACGTCGCCGACGACAAACTGGCCCTGGCGACGAAGCACGGCGCGGAGATCACGGTCAACGCCTTCGCAGCGGAACCGGCCGAGATCATCCAGGAGAAGGTCGGCGGCGCGCACGGCGTGCTTGTCACGGCGGTGCACCCGAAGGCATTCGGGCAGGCGATCTCAATGACCCGTCGAGGCGGCACCATCGTCTTCAACGGACTGCCGCCGGGAGACTTCCCCGCACCGATCTTCGACATCGTCCTCAAGGGACTCACGATCCGCGGTTCGATCGTCGGCACCCGCCAGGACATGGTTGAGGCGCTGGAGTTCTACGCCGCAGGGAAGATCCACCCGACGTTCAGTAAGCGACCGCTCGGCGACATCAACGCGATCTTGGATGAGATGATTCACGGCAAGATCGACGGCCGAGTCGTAATCGAATACTGAACCTCACCTGCTACCTGACGGCGGCCCTGATACCTCGCGCCAGGTATCTGGGCCGCCGTCAGGTAGTTTGGGTAGGAGTGTGGCCAGCATCTCCGTCATCGATTGGACTTGGCTCGAGCACCTTCGATAGACTTCAACTACCCAAGACCGTCGGTCTTTTCGGTATCAGCAGAATTCGCAATCGGATCCTGTTGCCCGGAGACGAAGACTCCAATGGAGTGACCTGCGCAGGTGAGCACGAGATTCTTCCGATGAGTTCCTATGATCTCATCATTCGAAGCGTTTCACGCATGCCTGCGTGGAGCGCTTTTTTTGGCGTTGGGACGCGACCGGCGACTGTACGAAAGGAACTACCATGGCGAGGCCAGACAAGGCAGCCGCAGTAGAGGAGCTCAAACAGCAGTTTGAGAACTCCGATGCTGTGTTGCTGACCGAGTACCGCGGTCTCACCGTTGCGCAGATGCAGAATCTGCGCGTTTCACTCGGTGAGAACGTCAGCTACGCCGTGGTAAAGAATACGCTCACTGCTATTGCAGCCAAAGAAGCCGGAATCAACGATCTCGATGAGTTCCTCAGCGGACCCACCGCGATCGCATTCGTCAACGGTGAACCACCAGAGGCTGCAAAGGCATTGCGTAACTTTGCCAAGGCGAATTCTCAGCTCGTATTGAAGGGCGGCTACTGGGATGGTGCCGTCCTCAGCGCTGAGAATGTCAACAAACTCGCCGACCTTGAACCACGCGAAGTGCTGCTTGCAAAGGCAGCTGGTGCAATGAAGGCAAGCCTCCACCAGGCGGCTTACCTGTTCACCGCTCCGATGGTCAAGGCCGTGCGCACTGTCGACGCTCTCCGCGAGAAGCAGGACAACGCTCCTGCTTCAGACGCCTGAGCATCACCCTATAAATCCGGTCGCTCACAGTGACCACCAAAGGAAGGACTGGCCACCATGGCTAAGCTCACCCCCGAAGAGCTCATCGAAGGTTTCAAAGAGCTCACCCTGATCGAACTCTCGGACTTCGTCAAGAAGTTCGAAGAGGTCTTCGAAGTTGAAGCTGCTGCACCTGCTGCCGCAGTTGCCGCTGCTCCTGCTGCCGCTGAAGAAGCTGCTGAAGAGCAGACCGAATTCGACGTCATCCTCGAATCGGCCGGCGAGAAGAAGGTTCCTGTCATCAAGGAAGTTCGTGGGCTCACCTCCCTCGGACTGAAGGAAGCCAAGGACCTCGTCGACGGCGCACCTAAGGCCGTTCTCGAAGCCGTGTCCAAGGACGCAGCCGAGAAGGCCAAGGAAACACTCGAGGGCGCGGGCGCAACCGTCACCCTCAAGTGATTTCGCTGGCAGCGGTCTGACTGCTGCCGCATCGAAGAACCCCACAGCTGATGCTGTGGGGTTCTTCACGTTTGCAGGCAACGGCTCAGGCGCAGAAACGCCAGAGATGTTCCAAGACTGCAACCGACGAGATTTAGGGCATGAAGCGCTCGCATACTAATCTTGTCAGGTGACCAAGACAACCGATTCTCAGACGGCGCTGCTGGAGCATCTCCGCAGTCGTATCCGCGAGGGTTGGGACCACGATCCGCTCTTCATCGACCCGTCTGTCGAACCGGGACTGACACCGAGACAGAAGTCGTCTCTCACCCACGCCTCGGCGCAGGCGTCCACGTCGGACATTCCTCATTTCATTGCCATCGTGCCCGGCCTCTCGAACTCCGAGGCGACCCAGGACGGCTGGGGTCGTTTCACCGCTGACTTCGCATATTCGATGTTCGAGAGCGCCAAGGCCGAACAGATCATCGTCATCTTCTCAGAAGCCGAATACTCGGCCTCAACCTTCGCCTACATCGTCGATGACAGCGGCCCGAGGGTTCCTCGAGGCTCAGATCAGCTGCAGCGCTCGAAGACCAATCGCTTCTTGCCCGTCGAACTTGCGGTGCCCTATCACCTGAACCTGCTCATCGCGACGGTGAAGGGAACCGAACCACCACCTCTGCCGGACTTCGACCCGAGGGCGGACGAGGATGACTACATTCAAGCAAACGGACTCGACTACGGTGATCCGGACGGCTTCGTCTTCAAGGCAACGGCTGCTGCGGCGATCGGACTCACTGCGTGGGTGCTCCTGCGACGCAACAGGTACGCCTGGCGGAATAATCTCACCCGAGGTCCGGAACTGGTGAGGAACCGCAGACTTCCTCAGGCGCTCGAGGCTGCACTCCGTGAACTGCCCGACCCTGCAGCCCCGGACGAGGAGATGTGGGCACTGCACGACCGTGGCCGACGCGTTCAGACAGCGATCACAGAGATCGTGGCAACACATCCCGACTGGGCCACCGATATCGATTTCTCGCATCGCCACGCGATCCTGGCTCTGACCGAGACTGATCGTTGGCTGCGGAAACACCTGCAGCGGACCCCCTCGGCGAAGGGAACGAAGACTCGGGACGAGGAGCCGCGCTTCTGCTTCTTCTTTCCGACACACACGGGGGCGATCTCCGGCTTCGCGTGGAGGCAGGGAACAGCTGTGCTGACGATCAACGTCTGTGTCGACTGCCGTGCAGACCTTAACGCCGGGCACGAACCCGAGTGCCTGATGGTGCCGAAGGCCCCTGGGGCGAAGAGGGTGAAAGCCGTTCCCTACTATCAACGTGATGACGCATACGCAGTATCGGGTTTCGGCAGCTTTGCGGATCTCGAAGACGCGATCGTGACGAAGATGGGCAGCGGTCGAGAATGAACACGTGGGTCAGAACGATCATCGCCGTCATCATCTTCGGCGCAGTTGCTGCAGGGTCGACCTCGGTCAGCATCTGGCGATTCAACGAGGCGAAGCAGGAGCGGATAGCAGTCGAAGAGAGTGACGAGATCACCGTCGACTCGGTCTACGACGACCGCATCCGGAGTGGGCTCGACCCGAACTACGACCCCGCGACCTATCAGGATTTGGCGAAGGATCTGGAATCAGATCCGATCCATGTCGACGACTATCTGGCATTCGACGTTGATGACGAGGGACTTGAAGCCATCCGCGGCGAGCTCGAGGGGCTTGACGTCCCGATCTACGTGGCGTTCATCAACCACACCCAGCTCGATGACACAGATGCGAACTTGGACCTCAAGGCCGCCCGTATCGCGCATGAGCTCGACAGTGATGGGGCCACCGTCCTCGTCGTCAGCCCCTTCGGTCAGAGCATCGGGTCCAAGGAGGTCGAACGCGACATTCGGCAGCGTCCGGAACCGGGCCCCGACGATACGCTGACCACCACGGGCCTGGCCTGGGTCCAGGCGCTGAAGAACGCCCAGCCGCAGAAGCTGGAGGCGGCAGAGCCGCTGGTGGCCGAGGACAACTCCGATGACTCTCATGAACTCTCATATTCCCCGGTCTCAGCCATCTCCGGCGCCATCTTCGGACTCGTCGTCGGCGGGGTGATCGCGCTGATCGGAGTCGCAGGCTGGGGCTACTGGCGTCGGGAGCGTGAGGGACTCACCTCCGGTGCCAACATACGGTCCGTCAATCATCGGAACCGAAGGAAGTGAACGTGGACGCAACGCAGATCGCTGATTCTCTCAAGGCAGATCACTTCTACATCGACGAGTCCGCCGTGGGCACCCTCGATTCTCGCCTCGTCGACAAGGCCAAGTCGACCACACAAGGGTTGGACTTCGACGTCTATGTCATCGCCGTCGACGACAAGGTCCTCGACCTCGACCTGCTCCGGGAAGTGGCTGCCGACCACGGAGGCGAGGGCTCCTTCGTCCTGATCAGCGACACAACACAGCTCTACACCGAGGTGCAGATCGAGGATGATCATGATCTCGCGATGCAGGTGATGGAACAAAATGCCAACGCCCACGCCCAATGGAGCGTCCAGACGCCGTCGCTGTCGAAGCTGAATACGCTGCTCAAGTTCTACGCCCATCCGGAGGCGGTCAAGGAACCGGGCGAACCTGTCGCGGGGCAGGAGGTGCCCGGCAGTGACTTCGGCCAGGAGAGCAACTCAAGCAGCTTCGCACCGATGTTCCTCGGCGGAGCCGTCCTCGTGCTCGCGCTTGTCATCGCCGGAGTCTTCCTTGTCCGCACACTGAAGTCGAGAGCGGCCGAGAGCCGCAGGCACCACGAATTCCGACTGCCCCGCAAACTCCTGGACCGGGTCGACTCCCTGCAGCGGACATCGCTGCGCGACGACATCAACGCCGACACCTCCCGGATCGCCGGCGAAATCGATCGTCTGCAGACATCGAACCTCGACGCGGACAAGGCCGCCAAGGTGGAGAGAGCACTCGACGGCTACCAAATCGCTCGCAGCATCGTCGATGATAGGGACACCGAACGCATCGATCTCGCCGGTGCGATGGTTCTGCTGCGGCAGGCAGGACGTGAACTCGCCGAGGTGGAGTCGGGTAAAAAGGGGAAGCCGGGCACGCGCAACCGCAGCAAGCTCCCGCAGAGTCTGTGCACGATCAACCCCCTCCACGGAGAGGCACAGTCCACGACCCGTCTCGATGCTGACAGCTCAGGGGTGCGTGTGCCCGTCTGCGGCAGCTGTCAGAACGACCTGCAGGTCGGCAATCAGCTGCAGTGGATCTTCGACGGTGATACGCCCTACGCCGAAGGCGAGAGCATCTGGGCTCAGACCCTCTTCGGAGCCATTGGAGGCGACCTCGTCACCGCGCTGCATCGGCAGGGCCGATGAGTTGCTCTCGGGGGAAGCTGCGGTCATGGTCACCGGGCATTGTACGAGCGGGCAGAGCCACCTCGGCGTCGGCCTGATTCATCCGCAGACCATCGATATCGGCAAGCTGACGCTCCACGAATGCCCGGTCCACAGGCACACCGTGGCCGGGCACGAAGACTGTGGCCTCCGGGAATGACAGCAGGGTCTGCAGGCTGGTCACCCACTCGCTCAGTGAAGCATCGTTGCCTGCCTGCGGGGGATCGCCCTCTTCCACCAGGTCCCCGGTGAACACGATGCCCTGATCGACCAGGCGCACGACGAGATCCGCTGTGGAGTGTCCGCCCAGCACATGGAATTCGACCCGGCAGTTCCCCAGATCGAGCATGGTCCCCGACTCAGGCCCATCGATGGGGGAGACCTTGACGATGAGGGCGTTGGGGTCCATAGGAAGCTCGGATGCGAACTCGGCGGTCTCGGGTGCATTTCGGACGGCGTCGAGTGCGATCCAGGCCGTCGCCTCCTGGTCCCGGGCGAATGATTCGGAGACGTGGAAGGTCTCGATGCCTGCCGCGGACAGGGTGGCACTGCCGAAGAAGTGGTCCCAATGGTCGTGGGTGATGGCGGCATCAATGGGATTGTCTCGGCCTGTCACCTCGAGGCTCAGCTGCTGGGCCCTGCATGCCAAGTGGTCCGCCGCGTTGGGCCCGGGGCCCGAGTCGACGATGAGGCTGCGGTGGGATCCGGTGATGATTCCGCAGTTGACCGCGGCCGGATTCTGACTGAGAACGCTGACATTGACCATGGCTGCAGTCTAGAACGTCGGCTCATTTGGACTGCTCACATCTCATCCCGATCTCGCCGTGACGATGAGATCGAGGGCATCCTCGCCGAGGTGCCGCCGCCTTTACCGGGGTCGCACACTTTTACGACCGCGCTGAGGTGGCAGGGATGGCAATGTGGGCATGTGTCGGTCTGTGGAAAAAGCGTCCGGAGTGCCTCATGTCAATACCCCCGGCTAATGAGGGTCGTGCCTCACACAAATTATCCCCGGGAACAACTCTCACCCCACCCGACTCGGCCTGACCCGAATACCCGAGGAATCGGGCAATGCCTG
>NZ_FXZD01000018.1 GCF_900169145.1 Brevibacterium antiquum CNRZ 918
CAGGCATTGCCCGATTCCTCGGGTATTCGGGTCAGGCCGAGTCGGGTGGGGTGAGAGTTGTTCCCGGGGATAATTTGTGTGAGGCACGACCCTCATTAGCCGGGGGTATTGACATGAGGCACTCCGGGGAACTTGCGCGGCCCACAGGCAGCACGTCGCACGTTCTCCCTCCAGTTAAGTGCCCCTCCCAGGTGGGTCGGTTGCTCGTCCCATCGTTCGGAGTACCACATGCCGCGTCTGCCACCCCTTCGCCAGCTGAGCAGCAAGCTCGCGTCCCCCTCGCCCCAAAGGTCAACCATTGAGTTCAGAGACTGAGACCTCTGGCACCATTGATGACATGGCACCACTTTCATCGTGGACGACTTCCACACACGAGCCGCTTAATCGGCACTCGATGGTGCACATGGTTGCCCCATCGGCGACCATCGGATCGGGAGTCGACTGGGCTGCGTCACAGATCCCAAACCAATACACGGATCCGGATCGCGTCGCCACGATCCTCGCCAAGCTGGGGAAACCTAAAGCAGCCAAGTACCTGAAGGGAAAGCTTCCTACAAGCAAGCGCACCCGCTCGGGCGACCTCGGAGAGATCATCGGAGCGCAGTACGCAACGCTTGAACTGGGCTTTCGAGTGGTGGAGCGGCTGCGGTGGAAGGACCACCGCGAGATGTCGATGCGTGGCGATGATTTGATTGGTGTGCGCGCGAGTACGAACGGAACGCTGGAACTATTGAAGGGTGAGGCAAAGAGCCGTGCAAGGCTCGGAACTGCAACGGTCACGGACGCAGATGATGCACTTAAGCGCGATCGGGGACGACCATCACCTCATGCTCTCAGCTTCGTCGCTGACCGACTCCACGAACTCGGTGAGCACACGTTGGCGGAGCTCATCGACGACGCCCAGTTAATTTCTGGAATCAGTCAACGGCAGGTGGTCCAACTGCTTTTTACCTTCACTGGTAATGATCCGAGGGCCCTCCTCCGCGCAAATACGACAGCGTACCGGGGACGTGTAAAGCGTCTCGCCGTCGGTCTGCAGGTCTCAAAGCATCAGGCGTTCATCGCGAAGGTGTACTCCAAGGCGATCGCTGATGCCTGAAACAGTTGATGAGATTGAGGCAGCGATCGGGCAGGCGACTGCACCCGGATTTCGTGAACAGCTTCTCGCGCGAGGAGAAGCCCGGTCGATGATCTGGCGGGACGGTGTCCTGCCAGAGGACGCGCCCGAATTCGACCAGCTGCTCAGCTACGACCTTCTCTCCTACGGCTACTCGCTCCTAAGCCTGGGGCTGCGCCTCGTGGAGGCGAATGGATCGCGCAGCCTCGCCCAACGCGCCTTTGAGGGCGCAGCCACAGCCATCGAATCAGTGATCGCGAGGGGACCCAACTCGCGCGAACGAGGCTTCCACCGCGTCGTCGCGGCAGCCGCCTACCACCTCGGCGGCTACTCCGCGCGTGCATACTCGCTGCTTCAGACAGCGCTCGATTCCGGTGAAGTCACGATTGGCGAGCGATCCCTCATCCACATCATCCGCAGAGAACTCGACACCCTGGCTGCGCTCATCTTGAGCCACCGCTACGAGGACGCGGCAGCAGACGCCAACCTGGTTGAGACGTTGCGCGGGCTCCTCGAGCCGACGAGCGATGAGGACCAGGCTGATGACAGCGGCGACACCGATGTCGTTGACGTCGTCGACCTCGCACTGACGGACGCGTTCGTCGGTGCGATCAGCATGGCGCTGCTTGCGTTCGAACGGGGCGAGCAAGCGCTGCTGGATGAGGCCCTCAGCACGCTGCAGGTCGGTCTAGGAGCCGCCGGCGAACTGAACATGGTTCCGCAGTGGTGGTGCCATCGACTTGCGATTCACCTGCTTCGCGGTCTGTGGGAGGCCAGTTTCCATCGCCTGCTCCCGGACGCCCCAACCGACGGTGGTGGTGGCGACTGGGCACAACTGCGTGCGACGTTCATCGCATCCCTCTTCCGGAGGCGACGCTCGGAGATCGACCTATGGCCGTCGCAGCTCGCCGCAGCAGAGCGGGTGCTGAATACCAGCGAGAACTTGGTGCTGTCTCTTCCGACGAGCGCCGGCAAGACCCGGATTGCCGAGCTTTGCATCCTCGCATGCCTAGCCGAGGGCCGGCGGGTTGTGTTCGTAACCCCATTGCGGGCGCTGTCAGCTCAGACCGAAACCGCCCTGCAACGCACTTTCACCCCTCTGGGGAAGACCGTCTCATCCTTATACGGCGCGATCGGGGCCAGCAGCGCCGACGAGGATTTGCTGCGAGAGAGGGACATCGTCGTCGCTACTCCCGAGAAGCTCGACTTCGCCCTGCGCAACGACCCAACACTCCTCGACAGCGTAGGGCTTGTCGTCCTCGACGAGGGGCACATGATCGGGGCGGATGAACGTGAGGTCCGATACGAAGTTCAGATCCAACGACTGCTGCGCCGTGGGGATGCGGCTACCAGACGTATCATCTGCCTCTCGGCGATACTGCCAGACGGAGATGAAGTCGAGGACTTCGTCAACTGGCTCACCGATGACCAGCCCGACGGTCTCATCGCGAGCTCGTGGCGGCCGACGAAGCTTCGCTATGGCGAAGTGATCTGGCAAGGCGATCGAGCCCGCCTGAGCATCATCGTGGGAGACGAGGAGCCCTTCGTGCCCCGGTTCCTCGAACCCTTAGTTCCACCGATCGGTCGCAGGAAGACGCCCTTCCCCAAGAATCAGCAGGAGCTGACGCTGGCTACCGCCTGGCGGCTCGTCGACGACGGGCAGACTGTCCTGATCTTTTGCCCACTCAAATTATCGGTGAACGCATTTGCCAGAGTCATCGTCGACCTTCATACACGGGAAGCACTGCGAAGTGTCTTCGAAGGAGATCCGGGCGACCTCGCCTCGGCCATCACGATCGGAGAGGAATGGTTCGGCCGAGATCACCCGATCCTCGCCTGTCTGAGACTCGGCGTAGCGATTCATCACGGATCGCTGCCCGCACCCTACCGACGAGAGGTCGAAAGGCTGCTGCAGCGAGGGGCGCTGAAGGTCACGGTCTCTTCGCCGACCCTCGCCCAGGGACTAAATCTCTCAGCCAGCGCGCTCGTAATGCACAGCCTCTGGCGCAACCGAGAACTGATCAAGGCGTCTGAGTTCCGCAACATCGTCGGCAGAGCCGGCAGAGCGTTCGTAGACTCCGTCGGCCTCGTCGTCCACCCAATCTTCAAGGACGTGTCCCGAGGGAGGCGGAACTGGGGGCAGTTGGTCAAGGACACCGCTCTGCGCGACATGGAAAGCGGCCTACTGCAACTGGTGGCGAACCTGTTTGCCCGGATGCAGGCCAAGCACGGTCTCCGGGACCTGGACTCGCTGCTGGAATACGTCGCCGGCGCAGCGGCGTGGGATTACCCAGAAGTCGCCGCCGAGAGCGAGGAGGAAGCCGAGCGCTCCCGATTTGCGTGGCGCTCGCAGCTCGCTAGCCTCGACAACGCCCTCCTCAGTCTGCTCAACGACTCCGCGATAGCGGAGGACGGAATCGAGGGGGCTCTCGATGACGTGCTCGCCTCGTCTCTTTGGACCAGAAGCTTGGCTCGACGGCAGGAGCCCGTTCAGACAGCGCTTCGAGCCGGCCTGACCGCGCGTGCACGCTTCCTCTGGAGCCAGTCGACCCCGGCGCAGCGCCGAGGGTACTTCCTTGCCGGGGTCGGTCTCGAGACCGGACGCCAACTCGATGAGCACGCCAGCATCTTGGAGCAGCACCTGCGCGACGCCGACGAGGGCATCCGAATCAGCGACCCCGGTGCCGCAATCGACGCCCTGACCAGCTTCGCTGGGATCGCATTCGACATCTACCCCTTCGCGCCCCGCACTCTTCCTCCGCAGTGGGAAGGCATCCTCGCCGCATGGCTTCGCGGCGAGGATGCCACGCAGATTGCGGGAGAGGAGGTCACGGACACGCTGGAATTCATCGAGGATTCGCTGGCCTACCGGCTTCCATGGGCGCTGGAAGCGGTCCGGGTCCGAGCGACCGCCCACGAAGAGCCTGTCAACGGTCTTTGGGCGTTCCTCGCCGATGAGCACGGGCTCGCAGTTGCATCGCTAGAGACAGGGACGCTGAACCGATCCGCCGCGCTGCTCATGCAGGCCGGATTCTCCTCCCGAGCCGGTGCCCTCGCCGCCATCGCAGCCGGACGCGGCACCTTCACAACCGTGTCGGAGCTTCACCAGTGGCTGAACTCGGAGGAGGTGCGGCAACATGCGAACGACCCGCACTGGCCGACCGTGTCATCGCACGATCTCTGGGTCGATTTCATCAGCCGTGGCGCTGCTGCACCGGAGAGAACCTGGATCAACACAGTCGAGGATGCCGCGGTGACGTGGCTTCCCGATCACCAGCCGAGTAGCGGGACTCCCTATCGAGCCGTGTCCCTTGCGAACGGTGAGACCATCCTCCAAGCCGCGGACGGTCGACGAGCCGGTTCGCTTGAGGAACCACTCAATCCGAAAAGGCGCGGGTTGCTCATAGTCACCGGGACGAACGCCGCCAACAGCGTCGAACTCCGCTATCGAGGCCCATCCGACCTTCATGCGTAACTGTGTTGCATGATTCTCAGATCATGTTCGGATTTCTACGGGACAATGGGATTGCAACGGATACCACATGCTTTGCCTGACACCACTACCCAGCGGATCTGGACAGGGATCCTGGTCCGGGGCCGCAGGGCGGTGCCTCTGGAGTAGGAATGGGGCTGCCTGAGCGTGCAGCGTGAGCATGGTGTCTATTCACCCGTCCGTTCGGTGCGCATCGAATGACGGTGTAGGAGTACACGAGCGGATCACGAAGAGCCAGGTAGTCGACCTGCGCACGAGGATGCTCCAAGTCTCACTTCTTATAACCCTTAATCCTTCTGACCCATTCTTTGAAGCGGACCAACTCCGCTTCGAGTTCGTCGGGCTCCGGTGCGGTGAAGTTGGTCTCGGGGGCCTGATCGTGGCGAGGCGCCCACTCCGATGCCTTAGCGTAGCCAGATTGGTAGTCGTTGTCGTCTTGTTCCGTGATTCCTACGAGCATCTTGAACATGCGTGGCCGCACCTCGTTAGTACCGCGATCCACCAGCTCGTTCACAACATCGAGGTTGACCACGCGTTCCCATGCTTGAGACAACCGCCCGCCCCACTCCTGAGCACGCCGCGTGTACTCATCGGAGTCGAGCTGGCCCCGCTCCTTCTTGAGTCGTGCGATCTCGGCTTCCAGGTGGTTGATCCGCGACGGGATGTCTTTGACGCTCCAAGGATGCTTGTCAGCAGTTAGCCCTGGACGCTCGCCCTGTCGTAGAATTGCGCGCTCAGCGACGTCGACCCCAAGGTCCCGTGCCGCCTTGTTAAGGGCGTTCACGAAAGTTGCCTCGTGCGTGAAAACAACGACTTGTCTCGACCGTGCCAGTTCCGCGAGGCGGCGGGCCACGCGGGAACGGCGGCTGGCGTCGAGCGACGACACAGGGTCGTCGAGCACAACGGCTGACTTCGACTCATCAAACTCGACTTCGGTGAGGAATCCGGCCAACCCGAGAGCGGTCTGTTCACCCTCGCTCAGTACATCGTCGATATCGGCGTCCAAGATGGCTCCGAGTAGACGGGGCCGATGCTGGAGCGTGACGTCGCGTCTACCTTTAGTGGGAGCGAGTGTGACCCGGCGCAAGTAAAGCTGCTCAGTCTCGTGAGTGAACTGGTCTCGAACGATGCTCGTCACGTAAGCCGTGGTTAAGGCCGTTGCCTTGCGGGTAATCCCAGTAGTGTCAGTGAGTCGGCGAGCTTCTTCAATCTTGGTTCTCGCCTGGAGCCGCACCAATTCTTTGACAAGATTATCTTTGGCCTTCGCAAATTGCTCTGCCGCTTGGAGATCGGCAACCTCGGATTTCAGCGCTCGGACAGAATCGTTGAAGCTTGTTGAATCAATATTCGCGCTGGCGGTGATCAGCGTTTGTCGCCTCTCGCCGATGGTTGTGCCCGGAGCCACTCCAGAGGTCGTCGGACGCTCCTCTCTGGTGCCGTCAACCCACGCTACTATCTCAGTGGCGACCGTTGCCGCTTCGGTCATCCATGTCTGGCTTGCTGTGACATCCTCGCCACCAGCCTGCAGCTGGCTCAAGGCGGTAGTCACAGCCGCCGGCGCGGACTGGAGACGAGCAATCTCATCGCGACGCTGAATGACGCGACGCTCGGCAGCATCGGCATCACGCGAGGTGGTGTCCTTTATGAAGGCATCGAATCGCCCCAATCGGTTTGATCCATCCGGGCTCAGCGGTTGCTGGCATAGAACACACACGGCGTCATCGGTAGTGACTGGGAAGTCGTGTTCGTGATACGCCTCGGTCGTCGAATACCGACGTGCCGCATCCCAGAGGGCCCGCCACGTCGCCGACCCGACACCAGGCAATGGCTCGGCGTCGAAGTTCTTCGCTGACGCGATCTTTGCCGCCCCTCGGAGATCGATTGCACTTTTCGCGAGCGCGGCCACATTGTCGAACGACTGGTTCGTTACGGCCTCAGCCAGTTGATCGCTATGACTCTTGACTGTCGCCCAATGGGCTGCGAGCTGAGCGAGGCGTGTCTTCTCTGCATTAAGATCGCTGGCTTGCAAGCGCGTGAGTTCCCGCAGTTTGGCGGAGAGCGATACGTCGTGATCCGGGGACAGCGTCGTGGCCTCGTCGATCTGCTCACGCGTGGTGGTAGCACTGAGCTGATCAAGAAACTGCTTTGCCTTCGTGCCTTCCCCAAGGAGCGGAAGTTCCATACGGAGCGCCGCATTGTCACTCAGGCGCTGTGAGAGAGCTTGCCGCACCTGATCGCACGCGGCCGAGAGCCGATCGAGCAGAGTAAGCGCGGATGGGCGATAGCTGATCTCTGAGGCTGTGGTGACATAGGCGTCGCCGCACTCTTCGTCGTAGAACCGTACCGATGACAGATCGCGGCTGGTCCCCTGTGTGAGCGCCCAGGTCGTAGCCGTAGAGCCAACCACGTACTCGAAGACTGCCTTCTGATCGTGCACGCTCTTTGCGAAGACATCACCGAGAAGATCACCCTTGATTCGGGCAGTAACGGCCTGCCGAATGAGACGGGCGTAGCCGGACTTCCCGCTGGCATTGTCGCCGTAGATGATCGTCAGGCCCTTGCTGGCGAAGGTCAACCGCTGGCCCGTGATGAGCGCGTTCACGCCCTCCACGTCGGCTACGGCTGACAGCCGTATCGACTCTCCGCTCTCGGAGGTACCAGGGACATCGGCAGCGGTGATGGCGGCGACGGATGGATACGTCCCTGCGATCAGGTGATCGGCGATCTCGTTGACGGCGTCTTCAGACAGATTCTCGTTCCGGCAAAAGCGCCCGACGGCATCCTTCTGCCAGTCGGTGCGTTCAGCCACCCAGGTCGCCAGGTCGTTCGCGAGTGTCACGGTGTGATCCCCAAAGCGGTGAGTAGCGCAGCATGCGCCTGTTTCAGGGCGAGGATACCCTGCGGTCTGAGGGCCACCTCGTCGAGTTCAATGAGGTGGTTCGCGATCTCCTGCTTCGTCGGTGCCCGCCATCCCTGACTGGCAGCCCAGGCTTCCAGAGTCGTGGACCACGGTGCTGCCGTCGCATCGGGCAGGCTTGGTGGTTCACCTATGGTGACTCCGGCGTTGACGTCGCGGAGCAGCGCGGTAAAAGTGTGCAGGTAGAGATCCGAGTCCAGGGTGTTCTCAATGCCGTGCACGTCGAGGGCGACAATCCGGTCACCAGGTATGGCGCGACCGATCGTCTCGGCGAGCCTTTGTCCCCCGCCGTCGCCGTCGACGAGGAACGCGACCCTAGCCGCCTGGAAGTCGAGCTCCGGGTACGAGTCCTTCGGCATCTCTGAGAGGCCAGGTGCCACCTGATACGGCAGACTGTCTTGTCCTATGGCGGCGCGCATTAGGGTCGGGAGGAGGATCATGTCGGTGGCGCCTTCCGCGATGACCGCGCAGCGTGCTGGTGTAAATGCTGCGGCCGAGGCACCCATCGCGAACATCAGGGAGGTGAACCCGCCGCCCTCTTGTCGCCAGAAGCTGTTTTCTACGTGGCTCGTCTCGTCGCTGTCGGGCACGACGGCTCGGATACCGACACCAAGATCGGCGGGTAGACAGCCCGGCGAGTGGGTGGTGTAGATGATCTTGTCGGCTTTGTCCTGTTTGGCGAACATCTGCACGAGATCGGCCTGCGCGTCGATGTGAAGGCGGGTTTCCGCCTCATCGATCAGGAGGATCGTCGCGCGTCCACTGTTTCGCGCAGCAAGGAAAGAGTTCAAAGCGACGAACATTCGCAACCCAGCGCTTCGTTCGTCGAACACGGATGCGTGTACACCGTCTTCGACGATGCCAATTCGGAGAAGCTTGTTCTCGACGTTGAGTTCGACCTTTAGGTCGGACTGCTGCCATGCGTTCTTGAAGTAGTTGCCGAGTGTGATGTTCGCCTTGTTCTTGATTGTGTCTCGTCGGGATACCTGTCCGGTCTGCACGGCCTGGGTTAGAGCATTCAGGTCAAGTCCGGCCAATCGCGCCAGGTTCGCAAGCGCTGTTGGCACGTCGCCAAGCAGTGCGTCATCAAGGGTGTAGGCAGAAGCCAGCGTGCGGTCGGCCTCAGTGAACATGACTACGTCGGGGGTGAGATTCCAGAGTGCCTTCTCGGTCCTCTCCGTGGGGTCCTCACGATCAACCCACGCTCCGAGTGAGAGAAGCAGTCGCTGCAGAACGTCGGTTTCGGCGAATGCACTCAATACCTCGACGTCTTTGTCAGCGCGTTCGCGCAAGGCGTCAATCGGTTCTCGCTCCCCGAGCGGGTTAGCGAGGTGGGTATCGAGATCTTGTCGCAGCAGGCGAAGTTCATCGAGCAACGGCGAACCATCCGGGGGCTCTGGTATTTCGTCTTCCTCGGCCATTTCGATGGGAAGCGGTTCTAAGACGCTGATTGCTGACAGGGATTCACCCAGGTCGGCTGCCAGTTGCTTCAGCTGCGCCTCGGACTTGCGAGGTGCGGGCTTGACAGTGAAGTTGGGTCCATCACCGTCGGCACGACGACTAACGAAGAATTCGATTGGAGTGTCCTCGAGTTCAAGGTCCTCCAACTCCTTACGGTCCTCGTCGCTGACGCGGTAACGCAAGCTGACGACCGGGGTGGAGTCGGCGATGCCCGTCGATGCGCGCGACCGCTGTGCGGGTCCGAGAGCGTCGGAGGCGTCCACATAGGCAAGTGACCTGAGGAGCGTCGTCTTACCTGCCTCGTTTGGCCCAACGATTGCGACAAGCTTCTGGTCTAGCTTGATCGTGGTATCAAGGAGCCGGCCGGCACCACGCACTCGTGCAGAAACAAGCCTCATGCAGCATCCCCCGATCCGTTGCGCTGGTCAGTCGCATCCTCTCGATCGGCGGCGTCGACGCTCAGCTGGTCCTAGCCTCGATGGGTGCCCCCAGAGCGTCGGCTCTGGAACCTCGTGGCTCATTGACGAACTCTACCGGCTAGGTCCGACTCAGCGATGCATCTCTGCGCACTCGGTGCTGTCGTTCCGCATGGGCATCGCTGACAAGTCATCCGCACGGCAAGGCTCTCGACCGGCCGACCCCGCGCTTGACCGGAAGGTGCGCTCGTGACACCCCGTGCCATACCGAACGGGTAATGATGTTCATCGGTGCTGTCCTCAGTCCTTCGGACGGAGACACGAAAAGGAGGCCGGACCTGCAGAAACCCGCAGGTCCGGGCCTTCCATCAGCCTTTTCGGGCCTCGGGCAAGCTCTGATCTTTCAGAACGCCCAGTCCTCGTCCTCCCTGATGAGAGGCGGAGAATCCTGCGGCTCCTCCAGCTCCAATGGCCGCTCGTGCCATCTATGTGCCACTCGCGATCGAAGCTAACGGTCACCGGCTCCAACGCTGTTGTCGCACAGCCCAAGTTTACCTCCGGCGCTCGGCACACTCAACGCGTTCAGTATTAAACACAGGCACGTTGGAGGACGATCAGCCGAGCTGCTCTCGCTACGTACGCGGCTAAGCCAAGCCGCTGGAAGTCTATCAACGTGGTGGTCTCAATGCTGCGCAAGTCGTGTCACGGGACGTACTCGACGGCGCCTGGGAATCCGGCAACGAGGGACGTCGACCAACATCTGTCGGCCGACGCGCTCGAGGGTCATTGTGCCAAGAAACAGGCTCCAGTTGAAGCCACCCAATTGGCTCTCAAGACGCTGGCGACCCACCCTCAGCCACCTGCTTACGTCCGATCGCCAACGCTCACCAATCCGGCACGTTCTGTGGTCACTAATGAGCGAGAGCGAAGCGGCGGACAATCCTAGCATCGCGAGCACCACCCTGGAGCAGGCTTGCCCCCGCCTCAAGCCCCGGTCACAACGAGCTTTAGAAACCCAACTCTATCAACGAATCAATTTGCATCCGGAAGGTAGGTAAAAACCCCTGATCTTCGGTCGACCTCTGGATCCTCCTATCTTCCCTGAGGCTCTCTCGAGCTACAGCAATTGCCTTATCTGCGTGGAGCAGAATGGCGCTCAACTCTATTAGGACACTATTGCTTGGAATTTTTGCAATCCTGATCCTTGAGTCATAGCCACGAATGTCAAAATTGGGATCCTCCGACTCGGCAAGAACCAGAGCCTGATTAGGCTGTATAGTTCCAGCCAATTGAGTAAAATCTTGCCTTAAATCCTGCGAATCGAGCTTCTCTGGCGCAATAAGGGGCGCCGCACTCCAGCCGAATATCGGCCCTAGCGGACCCGACATGAGTTCGACAAAAGGTCCTACAAGACCAGATTTGACTATTTCGCTAATGCTGCCCGGATCTTGATCGCCCCTCATTGCCTGTTCGACGATTGGAGGCGCCGTGCAAGATACCTTCTCGAGTTTCCCATCAGAGTTTCGCCCTAGAACCGCCGTGGCAAACACCGATGCATCCTCACGAAATTGCTCGGCAACTAGCTTTGCGTCGGCGTAGGTAGCTGGTGCCGATAGGATCATTGTGCTGGATTTCATCTTTCGCGCTCCTTCATCTCACTCGCACCAGCCTCGCCTGGCGCTCCGTCTTCGTAAGTACGGGATGGCCAAAAGTAGCTTCTGCCTAGAGTATTTGATCGCAGGTAGTTTGCGACCTTCGTGGTTGACATCGACGTTGCATGTCCATCAGGGAGCAGACCTTCACGCATTCTAATTAGTCGCATTAAGAACTGTTGCTCGCAGTCCCAAACGATCCACCGCCCGCCTGGCGCGAGCGAGGCTCGTGCAAGTCTGCTCTGAACGGTGGCCTTGACGTGGACTCTACACGATCGTAGGCTTCGATTAAGTGAGGCACCTCACTTATCGCACTCAGCACACACTCAAGGAGGAGACATGAGACGGCTCGCTACGATCCTGATCTCAGCTTTTACGAGTCTTGGATTGGTGACCTTCGGCGGCTCGACGGCCCTTGCATCAGAGCCCGCGGCTCAGTCTGTTACAGCGCACGTTGCGCCTGCATCGGTGGCCGCCCCGGCAGAGGTCGAACCTGAGATTGATTGGGGGGAGGTAATTAGAACATTTCACGATCAGGGAAGCTGCAACGCCGTCAGGGTCGTTTACGAATCAGTTCGGCCAGATCTTCCCAAGCTGAAATGCATCAAGGGCGACAATGGACTTTGGCACCTCGTTCGCAGGTAGTTCTATCACTAGAAACCGCGTGCGTGGCTGGATCGTACTTCCTGATGGGAGGTGCGATCCAGCTATTTGCCTACGCCCGCACGAGGCATTACCTCGCTCGTCTAGCCATTGTAGGTGCCCACTTCTTGAACGGCCTCCGCGCGAGTCTATTGATACAAGCTGCCACTATCCAGGACCAGTGACCAGTCGTTAGGGCCCCACGAATATATAGAGGCACCTCAACTGGGTGGTGACGTCTCTCGCCATGGCCATCAACCACGGTGCCGCCGTAATGAAGAGGTGTCGGTGCCGGTTCTAGACGCGGCCGTTTGGCCACCGTGGCCACATGATCGTCTGGCAAGACTGATCCGGTCCCCCTCGTTACGAGACTCCCCGTGCTCATCGATTGCCAACGCACGGGGGTCAGCGGCACCGTGTTTCTGATGCTCACATGCCGGGCCAACACGCGAGTCTTGGCCTGTGCTTGGAGTGCGGTCAAAAAACTGCCAGGACCGGTTCGTAGAAAAAGGAGCCATATGCGCAGGAGGAAAGCCAATGCCGACCGTAAACGAGTTGCAGGATTCCGGCAAGCATTCGGCGTGATGAGACCGTACCAGGCGGTGCTATGGTGGGCGCTGCTAATCGGAATATGCGCCGCGGGGATCTCCACCATCCAACCTATTTTCGTTTCCAGGGTCGTCGACGAGTTCAGCGGCGGAATCACCATCGGTCTGCCCATGCTCATCGTTTGCCTGCTTATTGTCGGCGCGGGGTTGACAGGAATGAAGGAACTGCTCATCGAGAGAGCCGGAGAGCGGTTCGCCTACGACACCCGAGTAGCCCTCGTCGAACTCATCTACAACCTACCAATTCCTAGACTCGAGAAACACGACAGAGCCGACATCGTCTCAAGAGTCACCTCCGACGTCACTGCGGCGCGAATGCTTCTGACGTCCGGCATTATCGACCTGGCGGTGGGGGGCGCCACTGTTATCGTCTCGGTGGTGATGATGGCGACGATCGACCCTCTCCTACTCTCGCTCGCCCTCGTCGCTGTGCTCGTCGTGGCGATCGCCGTCTACAAACTGGGCGAGAAGGCGCGCCCCATCGGTCTGAGCATGCAGGACTCGATCGGGACGCTCGCCGGGCACCTCTCTCGAGCGATCGGCTCCATCAAGACGATCCGCGCGGCGAGAGCAACCAAGGCAGAAGGACTGGGAGCGCAGGAACAGGCGGCGGCCGTTCGGCGAGCCGGGCTTGAAGCCGCCAATCTGCGGGCGATCATCCAAGCCACGACCGGCGTCGCAGTTCAGCTCTTGATCGTTGTGGTCGTCGGCATCGGTGCGCTCCGAGTCTCCGTGGGAGCCGTGTCAACAGGCGATCTTGCCGCATTCATCATGTATCTCATGCTGATCGTCACGCCCATCACGATGATGGCGACCATCGTTTCCACGCTGGGTGAGGCCTTCGGGGCGCTCTCGCGAATTCTTGAGCTTCAGAGAGAGCCGATCGAAGACCCAGGTCCCGACCAGGAAGCGGCGGCGGCCGTCCGCCCTCGGCTGGACTCGCCGGCGTTAGAGTTCGACACCGTCTCGTTCGCATACTCCTTGACGCGGGCGTCGAACCAGCCCGTTGCATTGACACTCGACAACGTAAGTTTCGCCGCTGCTCCGGGCGCTGTGACGGCGCTCGTGGGGCCTTCTGGGGCCGGGAAGACCACGGTCTTCTCGCTCATCGAGCGATTCTACGACGTCACGGAGGGAACGATTCGCATCCATGGGCGCGACATGGGATCGATGTCCCGCGACGAGGTGCGCTCGCGCGTCGCCTACGTCGACCAGGACGCAGCAGCGTTGTCCGGCACAATCCGCGACAACCTGCGCCTCAACGCTCCATCGGCCGACGACGAGACCTGTGCGCAGGCTCTCTGGAAAGTTGGCCTCCTAGCCGAGCACGAACAGGCACGCGAAGTGCTTGACAGGAGCGTCGGCGAGCTAGGGTCGCGCCTCAGCGGTGGCGAGCGCCAGCGCCTGGCCTTCGCGCGGGCCATACTCTCCCAGGCGGAGATCCTTCTCCTTGACGAAGTCACCTCTCACCTGGACGGTAGGAACGAATCGGCGATCCAAGACGTGATGCGGTCTGGCGACGACCAGACCGTTCTCGTCATCGCCCACCGCCTGTCAACGATCGCCGACGCGGACCGCATCATTCTCTTCGACGAGGGTCGGATCCGGGATGCCGGAACCCACCGCGAGCTGCTCGGGCGGTCGGAACTCTACCTCAGCCTCGCCCGCACGCAGTTCATCACCAGCGATCCCGACTGAACCAGAGCTCCCACGAACGGGAGGGTTGCCAAGATGCGATCCGGCTGCTAAGTTGGGTAGTCACCTTACTCTTACGCCTAGAGGGGAGGACGGACAGATGCCGCTCGACACTCGCTACCTGCACTACTGTCAGGCGGGGAAGCCCTTCTATCAGCCAGCTGACAATGCGGGCTCGTCCCCGGCGCTGGGCTCAGACATCGTCCAACTCACCGAGTGGACCGTCACCAGGAGTCAGCCATGGACCGTCTACGTCCCGTCCGATAGGCGATTGCCGCGCCAGGGTTGGAAGATCCATCTCTCAGCGACGAGAAGTAATCGCGCAGCAGTCCTCCGCGCAGCCTCTGAATATTGCTATCGCCACGACATTCCCTTCAAGCACCTGTCGACCGAGGCGGACTTCAAGTCGCAGAACAGCAAGTACGCGAACCGGGCATCGTCGGGGAAGTTTGTCACCGTCTATCCCGAATCCGTCGAACAGTTCGAGAAGACCCTGCGCGACCTCGACTCGACCATCGGACACCTCGAGGGGCCCTACATTCTCTCTGATCGACGATGGGGAACCGGCCCAATCTTCTATCGATACGGTGCGTTCGTACAGTCGAACTCGGAGACCACCTTCGTCACGACGCTCATTGCTCCCGACGGTACAGAGGTCGAGGATCCCAGGGAGCCTGCCTTCACGCCCCCCGCCTGGCTCGACTTCCCGACGTTCCTGAGCGAGCAGAGGGACCAGGCGGGTGGGCCTGAATTCCCGTTCGAAATGGTCAAGGCTCTGCATTTCTCCAACGGAGGAGGAGTCTACCTGGCTCGGGCTCTGACCAACGAGTTTGTCGGAGCCGGGACCGATGTCGTCCTCAAAGAGGCACGACCCCACACTGCCGTCGACGACGACGGCCTCGACGCCGTTGACCGCCTAGCACACGAGAACCGAGTGTTGCAGGACCTCGCATCAACCGGATTCGTCCCGCAGGTGCATGGAATCTTCCGGCACTGGGAGCACATGTTCTTGGTCCAAGAGCATGTCGATGGGCTCGACCTCAAGCGCGAGTGGATGAAGCGGACGCCGGTGCTCAAACCGCGACCCTGGACTCTGCAGGAGCCCGATTACCTCAAATGGCTTGAGAGAACGATCGGGCGCCTCGAGGCCGCCATCGGTGCCTTCCATCGTAAGGGCTGGCTCATCGGCGACATCCATCCAAAGAACATCATCATGAGAAACGGTGCGCACCCCGTCTTCATCGACCTCGAGTTCGCCCATGCGATGGACGAGCGGTGGCGGAGCACAAACGGTGCACCCGGATACGAGCCATCCAAAGGCCTGACGGGAGCTGCAGCTGATAGATGGTCGCTGGGCATCGTCGAGCTGGACCTCGTGCTCCCGCAGGCGACGATCGCCGACCAAGGGAACCACCAGAAGATCGTAGATCTAGTAGCGTTCGGGCAGGAGGAGCTCGGAGTTCCGGAGGCAGCCGCTGCCCGAATTCTCCGGAACACCGTCGAGGCGCTCCCTCATTCTGAATCGGCTAGGCCGACGATGCCGCCGCTGGAGATCGACCAGTTGCAGAGACGGTTTGCGACGGCTATCCTCTCGACGATCGACCTCGAGAATCCGCTTGCCCCGGTTCCCTCGGACATTGAAGTGTTCGAGGAGGGAGGAGACGAAGCCAGGATCGGCTATCCATACGGGATCGTCGGAGTGCTGGCGGCCTTAACCGTCTCAGGAGTACCACTGGAGGATCGACTGATCCGCCGCTCCACCGGATGGATTCGTGAACGGCTTTCTCAAATCCGCTCTAGCGGCTTCAAGGGAAGAGAAGGCATCCAGTACGGCCTCGAGCAGATCGGCTTCCACGCTCTGGCCGCCGAGGTGGAGCGGCTTGACCTTGCGCCGCCCTCGGACCACACCTATTGGTCGGGCTGGGCAGGAGTCGGGCTAGGCGCGCTGTCCCGAGACAGTGTCCATGCCAAGGAGATAGAGGCCGCGTCCGACGCACTGAGCCGACTGCTCGAGACCGACGTTGAGACCCCGGTGGCAGGCCTTCTCCACGGCTGGAGCGGCCCGGCGCTCTTCTGGACAACTGCTTTCCGACGCCATGCTCAGCGACCCGAGTACAAGGATCTTGCGAGACGAGCGATCGAGCGCGACCTCAGTGCGTGCGGCGAGACTCTCAACGGCACCATTGAACTCGACGAGGGTTGGCGCACCCTGCCTTATCTGGGCACTGGCTCGGCAGGCGTAGCCCTGGCCATTGAAGAGCTCAACGCCATCAGCGAGTCGCCGAGATTCACGCAGGAGCTCGACAAGCTTCGCCTTGCCTCGACGTATTTTCAGTGCGGCCAGGGCGGCTTCGCCCACGGCCTCACGGGCTTCATCACAATGCTTGCCCGCTACCCGGAGATGCACTCTGGCGCGAGAGAGGTTCTCGAATCTCACATGCGATCGCTCCAGCTGCACGCAGTCCCCTTCGGGGAGGGCCTACTCATCCGGGGGAACCAGAATCTCCGGTTGTCCTGTGATTTCCTGACCGGTTCTGCAGGTGTGCTCGGTGGGCTGTCCGCAGTCCAGGGCCGCTGGTCAGGTGTTCCGTTCCTACCTGGGACGGACGGATCGAGAATGGAGAGGAGGTGACTTTAATCGTGGACAAGATTCTTGCATTCCAGAGCATGGCCGGTGAGACCGAAACCCACGACGGAGCGCGCGTGAGCACTGTCAGCGTGATTCCGCCGTGCCCGGGTTGGCCGAGCGCCGTGACGTTCGGAAACTGCTGACGCAGTTTCGCGTCGGAGATGGCGGCCGAAGTGTGCTTCGGCCGCCTCTTCGTGCTTCCTGACAGGTCGCCGCAGCATCGGCGATTGAGCAACCCGAGAGCGAAAGCGACGGACATGACATGAACACCGCACCCACTATCCATGCCGAGCAGATTGTGAAGCTCCCCAGCGGCAACGCCTCGGCGCAGCAGCTACCGATCCTGCGCGACTGCTCAGTCGACCTCGGCGGCGGCCTGACCGCCGTCGTCGGCCCGTCCGGCGCGGGAAAGACGTCTCTGCTCTACTGCCTCAGCGGCCTCGATCGCCCCGATCGGGGCCAGGTCTCCATCAACGGTACCGACCTCTACGCGATGAGCGACGAGAGGCGCACCCGGTTCCTGCGCCAGACCGCGAGCTTCGTCTTCCAGCAGTACAACCTCATCGGCTACCTCACCGTCGAGGAGAACGTCCGGCTCCCTCACGCCCTGGCCAAACACCGAGTCGAGGTAGCCGCAGTCGAGGAGATCCTCTCCCGCTTCGGTCTGCTCGAGAAGAGGGCGGCGAGGGTAAACACCCTCTCCGGGGGCGAGCAGCAGCGAGCCGCCCTGTGCCGGGCGATCCTCATGCGGCCGTCAGTGATCTTCGCTGATGAACCTACCGGCGCCCTTGACACCGCCAACACCGCCGTCGTGCTGCGGGTCTTGCGCGAACTGGCCACCCAGGAGTGCTCCGTCATCATGGTCACCCACGACGTCGAGTCCGCGGCTCTGGCCGATCGGATCGTCTTCATGCGCGATGGAACGATCGCCCACGTCACCGGACAGCTCGGCGTCGACGATATCCTCCACACCATGGCGCGCTTGGGAGGCCGGTAGTATGTACAGGTACGCTCGCCGTATTCTCCTAGCCGACCTCGGCAGCTGGTGGCCGGCCATCGCCACTGTCGCCGCCGTGACTGCGCTCGTCGGCCTATGCGCCGCGCAGTTCGCCTGGACCCATGACGACCGCTTCGTCGCCGCCACCCAGGCGCAGGGCCACGCGATCACCGAATTCACCATCGTCTCCGAGACGATCTACATGCTCGTCGCCGTCCTTGCGTTGTTCTCGCTCACCGTCGTCGGCACCGCGACCGTGGAGTCGACCCGGCGCACTTTCTCCCAGTGGCGTCTCGTCGGGGCCAGTCCTGGCGACGTGCGCCGCAGCACCTGGGCGCTCGTCGCCACCGCCTCGCTCATCGGGGCAGTGCCCGGCTCCCTCGCGGGGATCGGCCTGAGCTACGTCGTCGTGCCCGCCTTTAACCAGATGGCCGCCCCTGGCTTCAACGCCCCGGTCTTGCCGCCGTCCATCCTCGCGTGGCTGGCCTCTCTTGTCCTCGGCGTGGCCACCTGCCTGCTCGGGGCGTTCGGACCGGCGCACCGAGCCTCGCGGACGCAGGCGATCGAGGTCTTCCGCGACATCCCCGGACGTCACAGGAAAGGGTGGTGGTGGCGAGTCCCGCTGGCGGGGCTCCTGCTGCTGTTTTCCCTCGGCATGGTCGTGACAGCGGCTGCGCTCGGCGCACATTCCGCCGGCGTAGCGGTGATGTTCAATCTCGCCCTAAACGCCGGAATTTCGGCCGTGTTCTTCGCCTACATCGTCGGCCCACTCTGCGTCCCTGGGCTCCTCGCAGGGCTCGGCCACCTTGCGGGCACGTTTGGCAACGTCACCGGCCGACTCGCGGCTCGGGCTGCCGTCGAGAGGGCAGGCACCAGCGCGAACACCGTCGCCCCGCTGGCCGCGGGCATCGGCGGGGTCGGCGTCATCCTCACCTCCGTCGAATCTGCGGCGGCCGTGGTCAGGGTTGTCGACAGCTCGGCGGAGACCAACCTCGCCGACACCGTGGTGATGGCCGCCCTGATTTCCTTCGTCCTCCTCGTCACTTCCGCCGCCGTCGTCTCGCTGGTCTCGCGCGACCTTGAGCGAGAGCATTCCCTGCTGCGGATCGCAGGGATGCCGAGCCGGCGCATCACTGGTTGGTATGCCTGGCAGGCACTCCTCCTCTCCCTGACCGCCATCCTGCTCGCGGCCGTGCCGATTATCGTCACGGTGGCGACGACCGCCATCAGCTCGGCCGCCTACGTCGGCTACCCGATCGTCGCGGTGCCGTGGACGACACTTCTCCTCGGACTCGTCGTCAGCTGGCTCGTCCTTTTCCTCGTCCAGTGGTGGCCCGCCCGGGCCTCGCTACGCGCTGACGTCGCCGTCGGCCTAAGGTCGGCGTGAGGGACCGGCATGGCGCTATCCGGCTCGGAAATCGCTGAACTCGCCTATGAGGTCGAGCGCAGACGGCTGCAACCCTGGCTCGACGAGCTACGCGAGGTCAAGGAGACGACGACCGCGGAGGTACTAGGCGCCAGCGACGAAGACCTCAGAGCTCACCTTCGGGTTGGTGATACCGGCGGCCTGGTGGCGCGCTTCCCAATGCCCGACCGGAGCTGGCAGGAGATGCCGCTGCCAGCTGTCGTGGCAACCGATCTGGCGGCGTGGGCGCCTGCTGCGGACCACCGGTCCGTGGCCCTGATCTCGCGAACTCTCGACGACAACTATTCGCTATCGATTTACACGGCCGGGACGAAAGTCGGAGCATCGTCTGTGACGCACACCGAACGACGAGTCTCTTCCGGTGTCTGGGCGTTCGGAAAGGGCTTCATCTGGGTACGCAGGGATGCCTCGCAGCGCCCGAGATGCGTCGTCTGCTGGAATCCTGGTGCTGTCAGGACATTGTTCGACGAGCCCGAAGCGCGTCGTCGGGTTTTCATCGCGGGAGTCCGAGAAGGCCGGGCGGTCATCGTCAGCCGGGGATCGGGTTCGTCAGCGATCTTCTTGACAGACGACGCACTCACTAAGACGGTCGAGATTGTGCCTCGATCCGCAGAGGACGACGCCATGGCGCTTCTCGTAGCCGGCGGCCTCGCCGTGCTCGACCGTCGGGCGCAGACTGTAACGATGCACCTGGCTGAATCGGCGCATGGGATCAAGCTCCCGCCCGACTTTGTAGCGACTGATCTGGGCGAGCAACACGGCGAGCTCTACGTGCGCGGGCGGCGCAACCACACAGCAGCAGTCTGGCTCCCGGCTGACGGGCCCGATGCCGTCTGGAGCGCACCCGAGGCAGGGGTAATTGAGATTTCTCAGATCTCCGATCGGACGATCGACCTCGCGGTCGCTTCCATGATCCACTCCCCGCAAACAGTGTCGGTCGAGCGCAAGACAGTCCCCTCGACGAACGCCGCCGCCCTTCCTGGGCTGATCAGCTGGACCGAGTGGGCCGTGGCGGAAGATGGGGTGCGGATTCCTATCACCCTCTGCGGACGGGTCGACACGACCGGCCCATCCCCTGTTCTCACCATGGTCTACGGATGTTACGGTCTTTCCCTCGACGCGATGCACGATCCATATCTGGAGCATCTCATGCGAGCCGGGATCGTCATCGCCATATGCCATGTCAGGGGCGGGGGCGACTTCGGACCACGTTGGCACGATGCAGCACGGGGATCTACGAAACTGAAGTCGATCACGGACTACGAGGCGTGCTTGTCGACGATTACGCAACTCGACATGGCCGATGCGGGGCGTATCGGCGCCCTGGCCTCGAGCGCGGGCGCACTCATCGCCACTAGCGCCGTCCTGCGGCAGCCCGGACTGGTCTCAGTCCTTCAACTCGTCCACCCTTTCCTGACGCCGGAGCGAATACTCGCCGATACACACGCGCCTTTGGCCGCAAGCGACTGGATGGAGTTCGGCGACCCGACGAAGAATCGCGCTGGAGTCGAGTCCATCTCGCCACTGGCTATGCTGGAGAGTAGTTCCGCAACCGGAATGGCAACGCCTCCGCTCTGGATCCGGGCAGGAAGCCACGACGATCGGGCTCCTCTCAATGAGATCAGGCTTTGGCTCGACGTCTACGCGAACCGACTTCGTGGTCGACAACCGGATCGGACGTCGGATACAGTGCTGCAGATTGGTGACCATGGACACCGAGGGCATGCCAATGCCGACGACGCCTCCGAGGCAAATGTGGTCGCCATGGCCTGGCTCAAGCGTGAGCTGCTGGCCGGCCCGAGCTCTCCAACAGCTGTCATCGATTAGTCGAGCATGGGATGATGAGTTAGGCGCACCACTTAGTCATGACAGCCAGAAACGGTCCAGGAGGGCAACGATCATGAACGCAACAATCGGTCAGGTTCCGATGACGGTTGCGGTTGCGGGATCGACGGGCTTCATCGGCAGCGCCGTTGTTGACGAACTCGTCCGAGTGGGACATCGGGTTCGAGCACTGCGCAGGCACAGTAGCAAGGCAAGCCCTGGGGTCGAAGAGATCGTCGCGCAGGACGGCGTCGCCGACCTTCGGGCGCTCGACCGGCTCCTCACGGACAGCGATGTCCTCGTTCACGCCGTCAGTTACACGGGCGAGGACGAGGAGCTCCAGCGAACGACGAACATATCGGGCACGCGCACGCTGTGCGAGCAAGCCGCTGAGCACTCGATCAGGCGCATAGTCCACATCAGTACGGCTGGCGTCTATGGAACGGCCTTCGCGCCGGGGGTCGATGAGTCAACGCCACCTGTTCCTCGTTCAATGCTGAGCCAGTTCCGCCTGGAGGCAGAGCGGATCGTCATCGATGCCGGCGGCATCGCACTGCGCCCGCAATTCGTTCTCGGAGCCGGCGACACTTGGGTCCTCAGTCGGCTCAGCGCTCTGATTAGGGCATGCGGTGCTCAAGGCGTCGCGAGCGGGGCACACGCCTCGGTAATCGGGCGGTCTAGCCTGGCAAGCGTCGTCGGCATTGTCGCCGCGGGGTCTGCTCGGCACCAGATCTACAACGTCGGAACTGCGGTTCCGGTGTCGATGGGTGACCTGGTAGAACAGGTTCTCACAGGCACAGGAGAGTTTCGCGAGGCCCCACGTCGAGTCTCCGTCGACGAAGTCCTGATTGCAGCCGACAAGATTGGTGTCCCGCGGCGCGCGGTCGCCCTGGCACTGGAAGAGTCAGTACTCGACTGTTCGAGATTGTGGACGGAGTTCCCGGAGACGTCGCGGCCGGCACAGATTCTCTCCGCCAATGACATCGCATGGTATCGCCGGTGGCTCGGCATCACGAACTGACAAGAGGAGATCGAATGGTGAAGGCACGACAGACGACACGCCGCACGGCGAGCCAGGACCGCGGGCGCAAGACGCAGTCGCAGATCATCGAAGGAGCGTCCGCAGTCTTCGAGGAGCAGGAGTACTCGGCGGCGAGTCTCGAGGATATCAAGGAGGCCTCTGGCGTGTCCCAGGGGTCAATGTACTTCCACTTCAAGAGCAAGGAACAGATCGCTCTAGCGATCATCCAGGAGCAGCACAATCGCATCTACGCCGGCGTGGACCCGGCGATCGCCGACCATGCCGATCCGCTCATCCGTTTAATGGCGATCTCCAAGATGATCTGTGAGCAACTGCGTACGGACTCCGTCGTGCGCGCGGGCATCAATCTCGCCCTCGGCCAAGGCTCACTGCGGGAAGCCAGCGCGCGCTCGTACGCGACCTGGGTCGATGGCGTCGGTCAGCTTTTAGGCAAACTCGACCGGGACGGCATGCTGAACTCGGACATCCCGGTCGACAGGCTAAGTGCTTCGCTAGTTAGCCATTTCACCGGCGGGAACCGCATGTCCCAGGCGATGACTCAGAGAGCTGACATGACCGACTACATCAGCACCATGTGGAGAGTATTCATCAACGCTGCTATCGCCGAGGCACACCGGGAGCGGTACAAAGCGGAGCTCGACTCGATGTTCGGCGGATTCGCTCAGGCGGAGTAGGCGAGTGATGCGGTACAGGCGAAGAGGCCGTCGAGCTCGAACTCCATGTCGAACGTTCGGAACCTCGTGTCGCCGCGGGCGAGCGACCTGGAACCGGCGATGCGCGACCGCATGCGCGCGGGTCCGTCGTGAAATTCGGCCAAGGGATTGAGCGCGAAGTCGGCGCTCCTCATCCAAACGTTAGTTGACACGTCCCGATCGACCCCGTCGAATGAGTAGATGAGGATCTGGGCCGCCTGGGCGGAGAGGCGAAGAAAGTCGTCATACCCGAGTGCGAGCTCGTTGCTCGATTCGGCCGCCTTGTGCTCAGAGGTGAGCGTGCCCTGCGCAGGGTCGAGGCCGACGATTTCCGATTTGATCTCTGTTGCTCGCGCCTCGCTGCACGACGGATTGGACCATCGCTGAACGCCGATCCTCTCGACGGCCGCGTCAGTCAGCGAAGGAAGCGCAGAAGCGGCCTCGACACCGGTGCTCACCGACATACGTCCGAATCGCATGTTGGTGAGCCGCTTGCCGGAGCCGATGGCTTCATTCCACTTGACCGGAACGGCTTCGAGGTCGGTCTCCGGCAACGCTCCCGCCCTGATCCGGATCGCGGTCAGGACCGGCGGGCCGGCCGGATCATCAGTAGGCGCGCCCGCCCGGGAACGGAGACACGTGAGCATGGCGCCGAGCGTCAAACCGTCCAGCGACGAGAGATGCGGAGGCATCGAGCCACCAGGTTTTTCCGACCAGTTGTCTGGATAGGCCACCGAGCCGATCACATTGCGGCGCTCTGAGGCAGCCAGGCTGTCGACAGCTGAAGAGCCGGCGAGGATCGTGTGGGTGACCAGTCTGTACCGATGCGACAGGTACCGCTTGGTTGGGTCACCAAGGATGTCGTCGAACGAAGCACGGCTCACGACTCCTCCCCTCTGCGGATTCGCAGCGCCAGCGGGTGCTGGCCAGGTCACGCGAAGCCGCAATCTCTAGATTAACTAAGGTGCCCATGTTAGTCTAGCTGAACCTCTCGGTGGCTCGAGCAGTGAGGGCTTCCATGCAATGGCGCAGGTTATAGGAGGGCAATGGACCAGAGCTACTACCTCCATCTTGGGGATCCGCAGTTCTATGCACCCCTGCCCGAACCCGACGATGCATTCGGCGTGCCGATGCCGCCAGGTTGGGTGTCGCGAGCGTCGTCCGACTGGCTGGCCTTCGCGCCGGCCGGGCATGAGGGCCCGAGGCAGGGCTGGAAGATCCATGTCACGGCGACCGTGGACGACGCGGCTGCCTGCATCAAGCAGGTCGCGGACGTCCTGTTCGACAAGGAAACCCCCTTCAAGGTTTGCCGCACACGGCAACGCTACGTGCGGTCGAATTCGAAGTACGGAAACCGAGCGGGGTCCGGCAAACTCATCACGGTGTACCCGGCGGACGACAACCAGTTTGTTGCTTACCTCGATTTGCTCGAGGCGTCCACAAGGAACTTCAGACCCGGTCCGTACATACTCACCGACCGTCGTTGGAGAGACTCGAACGTCTATTACCGATACGGTGCATTCGTCAGGCAGGAGTTCGAACACGAAGGGAAGACCCTTCTCGGCATCGCCGACGAGTCCGGCCAGATGGTCGAGGACCAGAGAGTTCCCGGGTACAGCGTCCCCGACTGGGTGAACGTCCCCGCCAAAGTCCGCGAGGAGGAGCAATTCCGCGACCAGGAAGAAGGCTCTGGGCGATTGATCAACTATGGCATCGAATCGGCACTGCACTTCAGTAACGGTGGTGGCGTGTACTCGGGCCGCGACCAGAGGACCGATGAATCCGTGGTGCTAAAGGAGGGCCGACCACGGGCGGGTCTGGACGGCACCCTCGTCGACGCATTCGACAGAATCGGGCACGAGGCTCGCATGTTTCACCGGCTCGGAGCCTGCGCATACGTGCCGCGGAACATCGACGATTTCGTGGAGTGGGAGCACCGATTCCTCGTGATGTCGCACGTCGAGGGCACACACATGGGCAGGTACATTGCTGAGAACTACCCGTTCCAGCGGTCTCTGGACCCCTGTGACTACGTCGAATCGATCACGGAGATCGTGGCAGATGCGGTCGCGGGTCTCACCTCAATCCACTCCCGCGGCGTCGCTCTCGGTGATGTCCAGCCGACAAACATCATCATCCGCGAAGACGAGAGTGAGACTCGCGTGTGCTTCATTGACCTGGAGGCGGCCGGCAACCCTTCCAGCCCGGGCTCGAAAGCCCTCGCCACTCCGGGGTATTTCGCCAGGTTCGATGACCCGTTAGGGCACAGGGACTGGGTCGGGCTGCTGCGCGTGATCCGAATGGCGCTGCTGCCCATGGCCACCATGGAATTCATGGCCCCCGAGAAACTGCCGGCGATGCGCGCTTGGATACGCGCAAATCTCGGTGCAACAGCCGACGACTGCTTGCAGCAGGTGATCGACGCCGCACTGCACGAGGGCTACTCGATCACGGATCTTCCGGAGACCGAACCCCGAGCCTGGAACCGAGACGCCCAGAATGCTGATCGTCAGGCAAGCCTCCTAGACCAGCTCGGAGGAATGGTCATCGACCACTGCGATCCGACGACGACGCGCCTTGCGCCCGGAGATGTCAGGCAGTGGACGCGGGCCGGCGGGGACCTCAGCGTGGCCTACGGCGGTGCGGGCATCGCGATGGCCCTGTGGCGCAGCGGGCTCTCCTCCCGCCTTCCCCAGCAATGGGCAGAGCACTTGGCGGTCGAGGATCTGCTGGACACAGCGCCTGGCCTGCTTGCCGGTCGAGCGGGGATTGCATGCGTTCTAGCCGAAGTCGGCGACGAGGAGCGGGCCAAGGTGGTTTTCGACAGCCTGCGCCACGGCGACTCGCAATCGCTGGGCATCGATCTGGACTCCGGGCTGTCCGGAATCGGCCTCGGTCTCCTCGGCGCTTCCGAGCACTTCTCGTCCGAGGCGTACCTCGAAGCCGCTTGCCAGACGGCGGACCTCATCATGGCGAAGGGAACCGAAGAGGATGCGCTTCGACTTGACGAGACTGACGTGACTCCCACAGGACTGTTCTACGGGTGGGCTGGCCCATCGCTGTTCCTCTCCTGCCTGTCACGTAAAACCGGGTCAACGAAGCATCGAGAGGCAGCGGAGTCGTTCCTCGACAAGGAACTCGACCGACTAGACGCCCATCACGAGACGCGCTTGATCAGAGCGCCCGACGGGCGGCTGATGTCATATCTCTCCTTGGGCAGCGCCGGACTGCTCCTGCCGATGGCAGCGCTGGAACCGGATGCGTTCGATCAACGCTGGGCTGACGAGGTCGCAGGCATCATGCACGCCTCTACAACTCGGCCCTGCGCCAACTTCGGGCTCTTCCGCGGATTCGTGGGGCTGCAGTGGGCTACCAATTGGCTGGAGGCAACTGGCGCGACGAACAGCGATGAGAATCTGACGTCAATCCTCGCCGACGAGCTCGATCTCTACCTTATCGACGACAAGAGCGGCATAGCGACTCCCGGCGACTTCATGCTCCGCCGGTCGTGCGACCTCGCGACCGGGGCCAGCGGGTTGATCTGCGTCCTCAATGACATCGGAACTCGTCGTCTCAGCTGGCTCCCAGTGCTGTGCGGTGAAACCTTGATCACCGCAGTTCCAGGCCATCAACCACAGCGAACGGAATGAGAGGAGGTGAGAAAGGTGAACAATGTGCTCGAACTCCAGAAGTTGGAGCTGAAGGATCATGCCATGGCCGCACATCCGATCTCGACGTCGAGTCTCTTCAGCTGCACTGAAAGCACGATTAGCTTCCTCAATTGCGGCTGAGTAAGCACAAGGCGTGGCGATGCCCTCCCGTTCAATAGTTCGAGAGGGCATCGCCACACTCGCGGGGTGGCGTGGAGGCTACCCGGGACGGCTACGAGGCCCTCCGGCAGGCCGTCGACGTGAACAGCCTGGCGCTGCCCGCGACCGACGGCAAGATGATCCGGCACCTAGACACCGAGTAGGCGGATGACTCGGCACACCTTGGGGTCGTAAGAATTTACTCTTGCATCTCGGGGCGAGATCGCGATTGGTTCCAATCTCTCCAAAGTTTCATGAGATCAAATGCCTCCTCGGCTTGGATGGATATTCCTCGTTCCCCTGTGCGTCGGGTGCGACCTCGAATTGTCATCATGCGCGCAGTGAAGAGGCCCGAGGCCGCCTCCTGTTGGGCTTCTTGGAAGAACGTTACGTCGATGCATCCGGTGCCATCGTCGAGGCTGATGAACACCGTTCGCCTCCCGCTGCGCATGGGAGGTGTCTGAGTGGCGACTCGGACTCCAGCGACGAGCACCTCCGTCCCTGAGCGAAGGCCCAGCAGCTCGGATGCGTGGGTGAGGCCGAGGCCCTCGAGCATCGGCCGGTACAGGTCCATCACGTGGCCATCGACTTCGGTGGAGAGCACCTCGAGGTCAGTGGCGATGCGCTCCTCAGCGCTCGGGTCGGGAACGGCCGCGTCCACGAGCACCTCGTCACCGAAGAGCGGAACCTGATTCGGCTGCGGCATTACGGCCTTCTTATGGGTGCGGGCCGTGAGTTGGCGGACGTAAGCGATGATGCCGCCGCGGTGGGCTTGCCCGTGTTCGTCGCGGGTGAGGCTGTCGAACGCGCCGATGCGGGCCAGGCGCATCATCAGTGGCCGCGACGGGCGGGCACGTTCATAGAGGTCTGTGATGGAGGTGTACGGCTGGCCGTCCAGGATTCGGGTGAGCTCGACATCGGTGATGCCGGAGATGTCTCGGAAGGAGAACCGGATCGCCTTGATCCCGGGCGAGACCTGTTCCACCCGGTATTGGTCGGAGGATGCGTTGATGTCAATTGGCAGCAGCGTGATCCCGAGGCGACGGGCCTCTGCGACGAGGAGCCGGCGCGGGTACATGCCCGGGTCGTGTTCGAGGATGCCGGTGAGGAACTCGACCGGATAGTGCTGCTTCAACCAGGCGCTCTGGTAGGTCGGCAGCGCAAAGCTGGCCCCGTGTGCTTTGCAGAACCCGAACGATCCGAACGCGGCCACGTTGGTCCAGATGCGGTCGATCTCGCGATCCCGAAACAACCGCCGCCCCCTCTCATCGACGCGGCCTGCGGTCCGGGCGCGGAAGCGAGCTTCGATGGCGGCGGAGTCGGTGGCGAGAGCACGGCGGATCTCGTCAGCTTCGGCGAGACTGATGTCCATGCAGTCAGCGAGAACCCGCATCAGCTGTTCGTGGTAGATCAGCACCCCGTACGTCTCGGCGAGAAACGGCCGGAACCTGGGGTGCAGGTAGATGATCGGGGCGTAGCCGAGTTTGGCGTTAATGAACGGAGCGACCATGTTCGCCTGAATTGGGCCAGGCCGGAACAAGGAGATATCGGCGACGAGGTCCTCATATTGATCGGGCTGCATCTTGCCGAGGAGTTCCCGCTGCCCGGGTGATTCGATCTGGAAGCACCCGAGCGTGTGCGTGGACCTGATGAGCTCGAACGTGGGCTCGTCGTCGTGCGGGATCTGCTCGAGGTCGACTCGACCATCGGCGGCAACATACGGAGCATCGACGGGCAGCCTGCCTTCGACCGCGGCGGTCGCTCCGTTGACGCGAGCGATCTCGGTGAGGGTGTGAGCGATGGACGATTGCATCCGGACGCCGAGGATATCGAGTTTGAGGAGTCCGGCGTCGTCGATGTCGTCCTTGTCGAACTGCGACATGGGCAGCCCCATCCCGGACGGCTGGGTCGCGGTCAGCGAGAGGAGGTCGCTGTCGCCGAGGATCACTCCACAGGGGTGCATCGAGATGTGCCGCGGGAGCCGATCGAGACGCGCAGTGAGGTCGACGAGCAGATCGAGCTGCGCATCAGTCTTCACCTGGGCGGCGACATCCCGCAGCTCTGGTTTCGTCTCCAGTGCTTGTCGGAAGTCCGCCGGGTTAAAGCGCCAGATGTTCTTCGCGATCCGGTCGATCTGTGCGAGGTCGAGACCGAGGGCGGCGCCGGCGTCGCGAACAGCTCCGCGGGCACGGTACGTCGACTGCATCGACAGCAGCGTCACCCGGTGGTGGCCGTACCGGTCGAACACGGCCCGATAGATGTCGTGGCGGCGCGCGGACTCGACGTCGATATCGATATCCGGCAGCGTGGAACGGGCGTTGCCGAGGAACCTCTCGGAGAGCAGGCTGTGTTCGATCGGGTCGACGGCGGAGATGCGCAGCAAGTGGTTGACGAGACTGCCGGCGCCGGACCCGCGCGCCTGTACCCGGACCCCCATGTCTCGGATGAGGTCGACGACATCGGCGACGGTGAGGAAGTAACTCTCGAACCCGAACCCGCCGATGGTGGCGAGCTCATCACTGAGCCGGTCCCGCACCCGGCGCAAGCCGGTGCCGTACGCGTGCGGGTACCTGTCGGTGATCGCGGCCTCGCAGCGCTGCCGCAGCACCCGCACCGGATCAGCCCCCGCGAGTCCGATCGCCTCCAGCTCAGGCACTTTCGGGTGTCGCCATCGCAGATCCGTCTCCGGGCCGAGACGACACCAGTCGGCGACCCGCTCGGTGTGAGCAAGCAGATCGATGGCGTCATCGCGGCGCAGCCCCGCGTAATCGCAGATGCGGTACGCCAGATCGTGCATGACCGAGGCCGGCTTCAACCACGCCTGAGCAGAGTGAGGTTCGAACGCGCCAAGGGGCAGGAGGAACGCGGCTGAGTCGAGGACATCGCCGGTGATCGCGTCGTCCGGGCGGAGAAATCGGACCACGTTGGTGAGCACCACCGGCACCCCCTGGACACGGGCCAGTTGGAGCATGTCGGCGGCTTGCTGCAGGCTCGCCGCCGTACCGGGGCGAGTGTGGTGGCAGACGATCTCCACGGCGATACCGCCGGGCAGCCTCCGCTCCCACGCCTCGAGCAGGGCCCGGGCACGCGGGCGGTCGCCGTTGAGGACGGCGCGGCCGACATCGGAGCCGGGGCCGAGGAGCACCGTGGCGACGGGACCGGTTTCGCCGCTCAGGAATGCGGGTGCTTGGTCGGGGGTGATCCAGGCGCTGCGGTGGGCGGTGCCGTGGAGGGTGTGCTGGCGGCGACGCGGCGAGTGGGCGGCCGAGATGAGCCGGACCAGGCCGGCCCATCCGGCACCATGGTTGTGGCCGTGCGCGAGCACCGTGACCGTAGAGAGCTGACCGTTATCGTCGCGGGTTTGGAGGTTCGCGCCGACGATCGGGTCGATCCCGGCGGCGAGGCACGCGCGGACGTGGCGGATCGCCCCGAAGATGCCGTCATGATCGGTGATCGCTGCCGCATCAGCGCCGGCGACGACAGCTGCAGCGACGAGAGTCTCGGGGTGGGCGGTGCCGTGGTGAGCGGTGAACGCCGAGGCAACATGGAGATGGGTGAAGGAGGGCACGGACGCTCTAGTCGGAGACGACCCGGATCGACCATTGCGGCCCTGCACCAACCGCGAGGTCGAAGATGAGCATCTCACCGTCATCGAGCGCCTTGGCTTGCACCTGCCACATCGGCCGCTCGACCATGAGGGCGTTCTTCGTGCCCACGAGGTCCGTGTTGTCCTTCCACCAGCGGACCCGGGACATCCACGGGATGGGGCGGGCGCAGACAATGAAACGGCGACGGTGCCAGATGAACCGCTCCGGGGCGCCAGAGGAGGTCGTCCAGACGGTCGCGACTTCCTCGCGGTGCATCGTGTCCATGGCCCACTCCCTCCAAATCGAACAAATGTTCGATGATTCAGTGTAGATCCATGCACCGACATAGCCAAGGGCACCACCGTTGTGATCGGCTGACCCACGCCTCTGATCTGCTGCGACCGTTCTACAGTCCACGCTCGGAAGTCCGTCGCGCAGAGGTGCGCTCTGGCCGTGGGAGCGAGCTCGAGGAGTGCTGCGTCCGCAGCCGCGAGTAGGCGACCTGCGCGGTTCGCCGTTCGTCTGCCTGCTGCGGGGACTCCACATCTTTGTCTGACCCGAGCGGCGCCGCGCTTTGGATGTCGTAGCGCTGTCGATACAAGGCGATCGTCACTGCATGGGCCCGCCACCACTCCCGCTCTCGGGTGCTGGGCCCCGGTGCTCCGAGCTGCGTCGCCCAGCCGACCTTATGGTCCACCGCCTCGTCGAGAGCGGCACCGGCCGCCGCGTCGATGAGAGCTTCACGTTGGCGTAATGCGGTGCGCATGTCCTCGTCCAAGGGCTCAGCGGGGCGGGCGATGAGGCCTCCGACTCGTCCCGGCGTCGAGGTTCTGCCGTGGGTCATCTGGGCCGTGGCGGTATCGATCATCGACGCCAGGTGTGCGGCGGGGTCGGCTTCGTCGCTGGTCGGTTGAAGGCGTGGAGCCAGCGCGGTCAGGACGCGGGTGGGCGAATGGCCTGTTGCCTCGTGGCGGGTGATGGCGGCTTCAAGTTGTTCGTAGTGCGGGCTGGTGAACACATCGTCCGCAACGGCTTCAGGGAAGGGTGCGACGTCCAGATAGGCGGCGCTCCGCTCGACCTGTGCTTCCCGGGCGAGCACGTCGTACTCGTGCACCAGCGTGGCCAGAGATGCGTGCCGATCGACTTCGTGCTTCAGGGTTTCGGTGGCCGAGAGGTCAGCATCACTGCGGGCCAGCACGCGGTGCAGTTGCTCGATTCGAGTCAGCGGTTCCGCCGTCTCCAGGTGGGGTTCGATCTCGTGGGGGTCGGGCTGGATGATGTAGGCGGTGTTGTTCTGCTTGCCGCGGGTCATTGCCACGTAGAACAGCTCGCGGGACGCGGTCTCGGGATCGACGAGGGCGTGGACGGTGTCCACGCTGGCACCCTGCGCCCGGTGCACCGTGGTGGCATAGCCGAGCTCGACGTCCTCGGCGACATACTCCGCTGGCAGGACCAGCTCAGCCCCAGCAGGCTGGTCTCCGGGGCCGAGGCGGCGCACGGCCAGCGCCCCGTTCTCGAGCCTGCGGGCGACGGACCAGCGGTCGCCGTTCTTCACCCAGGACCGGCCGAGACTCAGCTGGCGGTCGTTGCGCCGTGTCACCACCAAGTCCCCTACCCCGGCAGTGGTGCCATCATGCAGCCCGATCCCGTCGCGCTCGACGCGCCCGTCCGCGATGAGGTCCTCGCGGGCGCGGGTGTTCAGCTCGGCGACCATCTCGGCGTTGCCCGCGATCATCAGCGTCGCCAGGCCTTCATCGCGGTCCTGCTGCCAGGCAGTGTAGGCGGCATCAAGCATTCGCTCGATGCTCCCGTCGACCAGCCGGCCGTGGTTCTCGTAGTCCTCGAGCACGGCGGTCTTGCCGCGGCGCAGGTCGAGGCTGGCGGTCTTCTCCCACTCGTGGACGAACCGGCGCGCGTCGGTCAGCGTCGGTGGGCCGGGACGGTGGCGCACGAGCATCCCGAACGCCCCGCCGGTTTCTACGGAACTGAGCTGAGCCGGATCACCGACGAGCACCAGCTTCGCCCCGGCCTGCCCCGCGTGTTCAGCGATCCGATCCAAGGTCAGCGTCCCGGCGAGACTGGCCTCATCGAGCAGGATCAGCTGGCCGGGCTGGAAGTCCCACCGGCCTCTCTCGTGCTCGTAGAGGAACTTGGCGGTGTTCTCGGCCTGCACGCCCAACGATTCCCCGAGGACTTCCGCCGCGGCCGCCGAGGGAGCCAAACCGATCACGGAGCCCTGCCCATGGCGGGCAGTCCAGGCACGGTGCAGCCCGCGCAGCGCGGTGGTCTTCCCCGCACCGGCGGGGCCGACCAACAGGTCCAGGCTCCGCCCCGAACAAGCGATGCGAGTCACGGCGGCGGCCTGATCATCGGCCAGCCTCACGCCCTGGATCTTCCGGGAGACGTGCCGGGCAACCATCCGGGATGGCAGTCGCGGCGCGGATGTGTCATCGGCGTGTTTCAGCAGGCGGTGTTCGGCGTCGAGGATCTCCTGACTGGAATAGGCGACCTGGTCGCTGGACTGGAAGCGGTTCCCACTCCCGTCGACGTAGTGCCCCGGCACCGCACGGTCATATTCGGGTGTCAGGCGCAGCGACTGGGCTTCCGCCCCGGCCACGATCTGATCCAGCACTGCGGTGCGCTCGGCCGGGGTGGTGAAGCGGGTGGACATGAGCTGACGCATGGCTTCAGCGTGCAGATTCCACCGCGTCCAGGTCGAGCGCCGATCCGCGACCGTCATCACCACCACCGCTGCCAGGTCCTCGACCTGTTGCGCGCCGAGGTCCTCGGCACGCAACCGGGACGCATCGGGTGTGCGGGTGAGCACGTCTTGCGCCCAGGTGGTTGCATCGGTGCCCAGCAGCCGGGTTGCACGCTCCCGCCAGTCTGCGGTGAGCTCAGCCAGCGAATGCAGCTCTTTTTCGGGCCGAGTTTCCAGGGTTGCTTGCTGGCGCAATCGTGCGATGGTGTCCGGGCTGGGCGCGTGCCCGTGAGCGTCCCGGTAGTCACGGATGAGCCGGTTCTTCGCCTGCTCGATACCCTCCACTCCCCCACTGCTGCCGGTGGAGCGTCGGGAGAACTCCGCGATCAACTCGGCAGGGATGCCGGTGATTTCCCAGCCGGTGTTCCTGTCCTTGCCTCGGTCGACGGGCTCCCAGGTCAGGCCGAGCAGGTCGGCGGTGTGGTCGATGAGGTAGGCGTTGTAGCTGGCCGAGAGAGCGACGGTGGCCTTGTGCAGCCGCCGCGAGTCCAGGCTCCTCCACTTCCCGTCCTCGCCTTGGACCTTGTTCGAGACCACCAGATGCGTGTGCAGCTGCGGGTCGGCGGCTCTCGAGTCGTAGTGGTCGAAGGCGGTGGCGATGACGCCGGTGATCGGCATCCGCGCGATCCCACCCTTGCCGACCCGGGTCGAGGCCACCCGCTCTTCCAGCATCGCGACGGTGTCGCGCATCGCGGCGTGATGGGCCTGTGCCAGCAGCTCTTGCATCGGTGCATCCGCAACACCCCAGAGGGTGCTCAGGGACTTCGGCGGGGAGAACGTCAGGTCGAAACCTGCAATGGCGCTCTTGGGCTTCCGTGCAGCCTCTTCGTCGCGGATGTCCTGGATCATGACCTCACGTTGCGCCGCCGGCATGTCCGGGGCGAGCTTTGCAACCCGGTCGGCAATCCGCTCACGCGGTGGGCGCAGGCTCGGGTAGGCGTGGCCGAGTTTCGCGCCGGTGACCGGGTGCACGCCCTGCCCGAGCAACCGGGCCAGGTGCTCCTCCGTCACGGTCGACCCCTCATCGACTCCGGTGCCGGTGCCGTCGTCCAGGGATGCCAGGCCGGTGCCGAGCCAGGTCCCCGGTGGGCTGCCGGACTCGGTGTAGTAGCGGGTCAACGGGGTGCCCAGGTCGCGGTCGCCGTCGCCGGCGGCGACGGTTTTCAGGAGGTATTCGTAGCCGCGGCCGGCGGACATAGGGCGGATCGTCATCACCACGATGGCCCCCTCCCGAGACGGGCTCAGGAAGGGGCCGCCTCAGCGGGCAGGTGCGCGCAGCGCGCCGAGTCGCACCCTGGTGCCAACCGTGTGAGTGGTTCTCAAAGGCCTGGGGACCTCAGAAGCATCGGATGATCCAATGGGTCTATGGGGGCGTCCGGAGGCAGGACTGTGAGCGAGAAGCTCGTGAGGCGAACGGCTTAGGTGACTGACCCGGCTGGGGTCAACAAGTCGTCAACGACGCCCGCGAGGATCGTCCGCTCGACTCGGGCTGCGCACTTGACAACCTCCGAATGATCCCCCGGGATTCCGCCGTCCTGCTGCGATGGGCAGAATCCAGTAGCGGCGAGGTCCGCAAGGAGCCCGACCTTCGCCACGGGGTTGAGGGCCGCCGAGACATCGTTGAGTAGCCGTCGTGTAGCGGCTGCCGCCAGTTTGCCTGCGATTGCGCTGCCTGTGGCGCTCTGAACCTCTTTGCCGACGGCGGTGGCGATGTCCCCTGGAACGCTGGTGAGGGTTGCACATGCTTCGCCGATGGCCGCGGCTACGGCGCAAAGCAGATGGCTCTCGGAGCGTCGGAATCCGGCGGCAGCCTCACGACGACGCCTCGCCTTGGACCTCGCTCCGAGCACGTCTGCGACGCCTTCTGCAACTGATGTTCGTGCGCGTGCTGCGACCTCACTCCAGTCCTCGGTGCTCTTGGGATCGAGCTCGCCCGCTGCGAATGCGACGCCCACGTCCGCAGCTGCATTTGAGAGCCTGTCGAGGAACTTGCCCGTCGTCAGAGAACGCCATTCACAGCGATAGTAGTTCGGGTCAGACTTGGCTCGACACATAAGTCCCTCTCCTCACCAAACGCGGGACCAGAATTGACGGCCAGTCGTTGGCGCGTTCGGCGATGAAACTATCGCAACATCACCGGAGGAGGCCAACCACACCCTGTGAGTGACAGGCTTCGCTCGCAAGCCACCACTGCACATAGCGGTGACTCGATGGACAACAAGCCTGAACATCTAGGTACGGGACTGATGCAAGGAGAGGTGACAATTCGGGTGTCACGCTGCGACTGCAGGTGACTCAATAATTGCTTCGTACTCGACAGGTGTCAAACGACCCAACCGGGCTTGCCGCCGACGACGGTGATACGTCTGCTCGATCCACGTCACGATCGCGATTCTCAACTGCTCCCGACTCACCCACCGGCGACGGTCGAGAACGTTCTTCTGCAGCAGGGCGAAGAATGACTCCATGGCCGCGTTGTCGCCAGCAGCACCGACCCGGCCCATCGACCCAACAAGGCCGTGGCAAGCCAGACTCTGAGTGAATTTCCTTGATCGAAACTGACTGCCACGGTCGCTGTGTACCGTGCATCCGCCCACATCACCACCCCTGCGGGCCACCGCCATCTCGAGAGCGTCAACAGCCAACCGGGCCTTCATCCGCGCACTCATCGAGTAGCCGACGATCCGGCCCGAGTAGACGTCCTTGGTCGCACAGAGGTACAGCTTGCCCTCATCGGTGTGGTGTTCCGAGTAGGGTCGGACCGGGGCGCTCTGCCAGCCTCACGACTGGTAAGTTTCCCCGGCCCGCCCTCCGAACCGGACGTGCCCATTCCTGAGCATCCAGCTCTCCATGCCAATCAAGCCGCAGCACTGTCCCATGGCGTGGGAATACGAGTTCCCCGGAACCGATAGCGAGTCACTGGAACCCGACAGGCCCGGAAGAACGGGTGAGTCCCATAGAGTGGTGGCATTCCCACCAGGGACTTCACCCCCAAAAATGTGAAGAACCATCGTGGGATCCCGCTAGTAGTTCCGCCAAGAACCTCACGAAAGGCATCCCACGATGGCTGACCCCAATTCTGCCGTGTCGACCCTGATCAACCAAGTCCTGACCGACCCTGACCTCGCCCACTCCGA
>NZ_FXZD01000009.1 GCF_900169145.1 Brevibacterium antiquum CNRZ 918
CACGACATACACCCCTTGACGGTGTAGTCCATGCCCCCGGCTGTTGACGCAGCGCGGGGGCCCTTACGTCACCCGACCCTACCCGGCAGACCGGCCCCGTCCATCGGCATCAAGATGGATACCCCTTATCTTTTTATATCGTCAGAGCGTTTCATTCACACCTGGAGGTCATCATGAACGAGCCATTCACTCACGGAGGTTCTCCTCGCCGCGGCGGCGACTGGGGCGGTTCCAACATCTGGGAGGCGATGGAGCAGCTGCGTTCGTCTTTCTCCCCGAAACAGCCCTTCCGCATGAACCGCGGGGACGTCCGCGCCGGAATCCTCACACTGTTGGCCGAGGCACCGATGCACGGCTACCAGATCATTCAGGAGATCGAAGAACGCAGCGGCGGCAGCTGGAAGCCCAGTCCGGGGTCGGTCTACCCGACGCTGCAGCTGCTCACGGATGAGGGGCTCATCGCTGCGGAGTCCTCGAGCGGGCGCAAAACCTATTCACTCACCGAGGCTGGACGCGAGCAGGTCGAATCCGATCCCGAGTCCAACGCCCCATGGGAATCGGCCAGCCGAAGGGAAGCTCCCCGGGCGGCGAACCTGGCCAAGGCCGGCATCGAGCTGGCGCAGGCTGCCTCACAGGTCGGTCGTTCGGGCAGCAAGGAACAGGTCGCTGAGGCGGTCACCGTGTTGGAAGAGACCAAGCGCAAGCTGTATTCGATCCTCGCTCAGGACTGAGCGATGGCGGCGGGAATCGATCGGGGCGCCCCGACACAGGACCTCGCCACGGCGAGTCCTACTACTCAGAATCGCCCCGATCAGCGGCGAATGCTGAGGGCCCGCTCCGGTAAGATCCTCCGCTTCGCCGCTGCCCAGATGGTCGTGGCCTGGTGGTTCGAGCTGACGCTGCCGCGGATCGGCCTCGGCCGGTTCGCGGCACGTCGACGGGTGGAGCGCTGGCGGTCGACTGCCCAGCGATTCCGCGTCCTGGCGGTGGAGCTAGGCGGACTGATGATCAAGATCGGTCAGTTCCTCTCGTCCCGCATGGATGTTCTCCCGCCTGAGGTCACGAAGGAACTGGAGGGACTGCAGGACGAGGTCTCGCCTGTCCCTTTCGAACCGATCCGCACCCTCGCCGAGGCGCAGCTGGGCATGCGCCTCACCGATACCTTCACCTCCTTCGACCCCCGACCGCTGGCCGCAGCATCCTTGGGTCAGGCTCATTCGGCCACACTGACTCCGGCTGCGGCTGCAGAGCTGGGATTCGCCGAGGTGGTCGTCAAGGTCCAACGTCCGGGCATCGCCGATATCGTCGCAGTGGATCTGCGTGCCCTGCGCCGGATCGCCGGGTGGCTCTCACGGGTCCGGTTCGTCTCCCGTCGCGTCGACATGCCGGCTCTGGTCGAAGAGTTCGCCCACGTCAGCCTCGAGGAGATCGACTATCTCCACGAAGCTGCGAATGCTGAGACCTTCGCCATGGATTCGCCTGCCTCGGTGCAGGCTCCGCGCATCGTCTGGGAGCAGACCACACCACAGGTGCTGACCATGGAAGACGTCACCGCGATCAAGGCCAATGACGTTGCCGCTCTGCGCCGAGCCGGAATCGATCCCCGTGAGGTCGCTACCGCCTTCGCCCACACCATGTTCGATCAGCTTTTCCGCAGCGGCTTCTTCCACGCCGATCCCCACCCCGGCAATATCTTCGTGACCCCGGACCACCCGGTCGCCACCTCGGCGGGGGTGGGATCGGACACTGCCGCGGCCACCTCGGCGGGGGCCGACTGGCATCTGACCTTCGTCGATTTCGGGATGATGGGGCAGGTGCCCAAGGACCTGCGCGCCGGCCTACGGGAACTCATCATCGCCGTGGCCACCCGTGATTCCCGCCGCCTCGTCGCCAGTGTCGAACTCATCGGAGTGCTGCTGGACGGCGCCGACACTGCCGAGCTCGAACGCACCCTCACCGAGCTCTTCGCACGGTTCGGCGGAATGGGGTTCGCGCAGCTGCGCGAGGTCGATGAGAAGGACCTGCGGGCCTTCTCCACGGATTTCGAATCGGTAGTCCGCGATCTGCCCGTGCAGCTTCCCGAGAACCTCTTCCTCATCATCCGCTCACTCTCAATGGTGTCGGGTCTGTGCAGTTCGCTGGATCCGACGTTCAACATCTGGGAGGTCGTCGAACCCTACGCGGGCGAACTGATCGAGGATGAGAAGGGAGGGTCCGCCGGCACTGCGGTGAAGGAAGTACTCCACTTCGCGCGCCTGACTCTTGGCCTGCCGGGACGCCTCGACTCTTTGGTGCAGAGGATCGAGGACGGCGAACTCTCGGTGTCCACACCCTCGCTGGACCGCCGGGTCACTGGCCTCGAGCTGCTGGCCCGCGGGGTGATCTCGGCCGTGCTGTTCACCGGTTTCGTCATCGGCGGAGCTGTACTGCTGCCGGTGACGGATCTGGGCGGTGCGCTGCTGCTTATCGCCTCGGCCCCGGCGCTCATACACAGCCTGTCCACCCTGCTGCGGCACAGGAGCCTCAGCCGCAGGCACCGACTCTCGCGAGCGTGATGGTCGCTTGCCGGCCCGAGTGCCACGGCGGAATCGCCTCGGCGCACAGTGGAGTACGCCCAGCGATGACCCCACCGATCAGGAAAGACCAGCGATCGCCGCCACAGCATAGCCACGCGAGTTGTCATCGCCACCAGGTTGCAGCGGCGGCGAGGCGGGACCGGTAAAGCGGAAGATGTGTTGGTGAGGTGGGACGGGGGAGAAAATCTGAGCGCCCACCCATCCGAATCGAGTCGGGCTCCGAACCACGTCATGTACAACAAGAATCGTCGAAAGGTTTGTCATGACCAGTCATACCGCACCTCTATCCACCCGCACCGCACGCACCAGTGTTCAGCTCGTATCGGGCATTTTCGGCGCCGTGTTCCTTCTGGTGGGCATCCTGGGGTTCGTCCCGGGCATCACACAGGACCTGGACACGATCATGTTCGCCGGCCAGCACTCGGAGGCGGTTCTGCTGGGGATCTTCCAGGTCTCGGTCCTCCACAACATCGTCCACCTGCTCTTCGGAATCGTCGGGCTCCTGGGTCTGCGATCACGGGGACTTGCGAGGGCCTTCCTGATCGTCGGCGGCATCGTCTATGCGGTGCTGTGGATCTACGGCCTCGTCGTTCCGATGGAATCAATGGGCAACTTCGTACCGCTCAACACCGCCGACAACTGGCTGCACTTCGTTCTCGCAGTGGCCATGGTCACGACCGGCATCGTCTTTGGACGCAAGTCTCACGCCGCCGCGAAGCGGTGACGCTGAGCCATACTTCCCCTCAGCCACCGAACAGTCGGACCACCAGGCCGATCACGATCGCCAATACCGCCGCCGCGGGGATGGTCAGCACCCAGACCCCGGCGATGGGAAGGATGAAACGGGCACGGGCTCGACCCTTGCGGCCGGCGTACTGAGTACCCAGGATCGCTGATCCGAGAATGAAGGTCAGCGACACCGGGACCCGCATGATGAGTGCCGCCGTGTACATGAGCACCGTGGCCGTGGCATCCGCTGTCGCGGACTTCAGAGGGTCCAGGCCGGCCATGCGGACCGACAGTGTGCGGACAACCCGCCATCCGCTCAGGCCGGTGCCGATCGCCAGCGCTGCGGCGATGAGCAGCCGCACCGGCCAGGAGATCTCGACGACAGAGAGCTGGGTGTACGGGTTGGCCTCCACTGCGAGGAGGCCAACCATGACCAGTGCCGCGATCTTCTGTGCGTCCTGAACGCCGTGGACCAGTGACAGCGAGGCGGTGAGCACCGAGTCGACCATGCGCGCACCGCGGAAGAGCGGTTTGGGAGGCGAAGCAGCAAAGGTCTTCGACAGCAGAGCCGTCAGCCCCCATGAGAGGACGAACCCGAGGATCGGCGAGATCAGGAGCGGCAGGATCACCGAGTCGAGTGCCTCGGCGGAGTTGACCGAGAAGCCCAGCACGACGCCGGCACCCAGGAGACCGCCGATGAGGCAGTGCGTGGAGGATACCGGCAACGCGAGGTAGTACGTGAACAGGCTCCACGCCGTTGCGGCGACGAAGGCGATGATCAGAGAGGTGAGGATGACCTCGGGGTCTCCCTCGAAGTGGACGATCTGATTGGCCACAACAGAGGCGATCCCCTCGCCCAGAAGTGCTCCGATGAAGTTGAAGACCACGGCCAGGCCCAGCGCCCACCGCGCGTTGATGGAACGTCCGACGACAGCGTTGCCGATCGTCAGCGCAGCATCATGGAAACCGTTCGAACCGGCGAAGATCACCGCGGTCACGATGACTCCCGCCAAGAGCAGCTCCACGGACTACGACTCCTTGATCGCGATGGCGGCGACGACCTTACCGAGCTCGGTGAACCCATACGCGGCACGAACGAAGGCCTGGCCCAACTGAGAGACCGCGGTCATGTATGTCAGACCGCGCTTCGAGTTCGGCACGGCGTCAGACATCCGCCACTGCAGGGCCTCCACCTGATAGGTGAGCCGGTTGATCGCGTCGACGTAGTCCCACTGATCGAGCTTGCCCGGCAGCCGAGTGATCATCCGGGAGGTGTGGTCCGTCTGGTTGGACAGTGCGGCAAGAGTTTCAAGGACGCCGGAGGGCAGCTCATCGAACGCCTCCGAGGCGAGGACGAATCCCGCACCGTGGAGAAGGTGGCAGATATCGCGCATGTGATGACCGAGCAGGTAGAGGTCATTGCGGTCAAAGGGTGTGATGTAGTTCTCGCGCAGCGCACGAAGCACGGCTCCCATGTCTTCATCGGCTTGATCGCCGATCTCACGGAGGCGGTCCGAAACCTGCCGACGTTCACTGACTTCGATGCCGGAGAGTTCGGCAAGCACCAAATTGCATTGCCTCATCTGTCCGACCAGGTCGGACAGCCGTTCGTAGAAGACAGTGTCCTGCGGTACTCGCTTGAGCCGCACGCGTTCCTCCTGCCCGGGGCCCGGTCGAGCCGGACGAATGTGCATGTTGCTTCAATTGTATGTGCCGGACGCTGAACCGAGAGCGCCTCTCGGCGGTAGGCCGCTCGAAGCGGCTGAAATTGGAGCCCGGGGCTTCAGATCCAGCGTCCGGTGGCCACGAGGGCCACACACAACGATACTCGCTCACGCTCATGAGTCCACCGCCGAGGCGGGCGAACGAGAGTTGAAAATCTCACAGTCGACATATGTGGTCAGCCTCCCCGCCCGGAGGACGAGTCCTCGGATCAGCCAGGCGGCGGATCGGTCAGTCCAGTCCACCGTGACGGTGGGCGATGGCAGCATCCTTGAGGTCCTTCGCGAACTGGCGCAGCCGAGTGGCAGTCTCGGAGCGGTCGGTGCCTTCGGCGCACATGCCGATGAACGCTGCAGCTCGCAAGAGGGCGATGACGACGTCCCCGCGGAAGGCGCCAGCCAAGATCTCATCGATGGCACGGGCCACCTCATCGGGACCTGCGGGAAGCTCGACTCCGGCCAGGATGTCGTCGAGCCCGAGGCCGTCAGTCATCCTGGCCTGCCCGGCGGAGAACATGTCGGCGAGCTCGCGCGGAGCGGTGAGGATCCATTCGCGCAGCGCATAGAGACGCCAGAGCGCTCCCGGCGCGGACACGGCAGGCGCCGTAGACCACATTTCGGCAATGACCTCGAGACCGATGTCGTCTGCCAACTCGACGAACCGCTTTGTTGCAGCCTCGTCACGCTGTCCACTCGAGTCCCCGAGCAGCAGCGCCGCGGTCGCGTGAGAGGTCTCTGACCTGGTCACCGGGTCACTCGTGTCGCTGACGGAATCGAGATCGGCCAGAGGAATCGGGCGGTGGAAGCGTGGCTGTGTCATCGTCAGAGCAGTCTAGTCCCCCAGTCTGGGTGAGCATCCAGCCCGGACGGAAATTCGTCTCCCGGTCAGGATTCATTCGTCGCGCTCACAATGGCCACTACTAAACTGGAGACAAATCCGTGCCAGCGACCAGCAGGCGACGAGCGCAGACAACGAAGAGGAATTCCCGTGGCAAAATCATCAGTGGCGAAGAAGGGTCTGGACAAGGCAGCGAAATTCGCTGTCAATGAAGACGGATCCCTCAATCCCCGCGCCCAGTCGATGCTGTCGAAGCTTCTGTCGGTCCAGCGCCCAGTGGCTCTTGCCTATGTGCGCAGCCTGCGTCGCAGGAATCCCGATGCGACTCCGGAAGAGCTGATCAAGATCATTCGTCGGCACTACCTCACGCTGACCACCTCGGGTGGTGCGGCGGTCGGTGCCACCGCCGCGGTTCCCGGCCTCGGCACGACCGCCGCACTGGGTGTGGCCACCGCTGAGACCGCTGGATTCCTCGAAGGCACCGCCCTGTACGCCCAGGCGGTCTCCGAGATCCATGGTCTTCCGGTTCAGGACGCCAATCGCGCGAATGCACTGGTGCTGGGGCTCATGCTCGGCAAGGACGGGAAGAACCTCGTCCAGCGCTTCAACAGGCAGTCCGGTGGCACAGAGTCGATGTTCAGCAACTGGGGCGCAACCGTGACCAAGCAGCTGCCCGCCCCCGTCGTCGACCTGCTGGTGCGGAAGCTGCGGAAGACGTTCATCCGCAAATTCGCCGCACGAGCCGGCGGCTCACTGGTCGGCCGTTTGCTGCCCTTCGGCATCGGCGCAGTCATCGGCAGTGTGGTCAACGCTCAGATGTCTCGGAAGGTGACCAGAGAAGCGGAAGAAGCCTTCGGTGCCGCCCCCACGATCTTCCCGCTTGAGACTGATCCGGAGTTCGTCGCCCCGAAGAAGGATCACAGAATGCTGGCGGGGCTGAAGAACGTCGCTGCGCTTCGCGGCAAAATCAAAAAGCACAAGGCAATCGAATCAGACGTCATCGACGAGGCGGCCGAAGAAGACTCGTCGAAAGCGGAATCGTCGATGAACAATCGCTCAGAAGATGACCGTCCCGAACTGGAGGGATGATCACACCATGAGCTCGTTGGTGCTGACGACAGCGCAGCGGGGTCCTGTCGACTTCTGATCTGCCGCTGGCTGGTTTGAGTATTCGGGTCCCTTACCTCTAATATTATTGAGTCTCCAACAACACCGATGTGACGTATGTTCACGCGGTTGCGTTGAGGCGGGGCCTCTAGCTCAGTTGGTAGAGCAACGGACTTTTAATCCGTGGGTCGTGGGTTCGATCCCCACGGGGCCCACCCAAACGACAGAACCCCTCCGATCACGGTGCTGACACCGGATCGGAGGGGTTCTTCGCTGTTGTTGCAGGTTATGGGGCTGTCACTGCTCGAGACTGCCGCCGAATGCCTGTTCAACGGGAATGGTCCCGTCCTGCCACGGAGTGATGACCCAAGCGACGAGATAGGCACCGAGGCCCAGAACCGGAAGCAGGAACGAAGCGAGAACCAGCAGACGAACCAGCCACACATTCAGCCCCGTCGACTTGGCCAGACTTCCCGCGATGCCGCCTAGAACCCTGTCGGGGCCACGACGGAAACCGGTATTGCGGATCGCATCAAATAGTTTTCTCATACCCTCAACAGTACGCAGGTTCTGCCGTCTGCACAGGGGTGCTGACCGTCGAACCGGGCTGAGGGAAACCGTAATGGCAACTGTGGGACCGGACTGGAAGAGCGGGGCCGCCTCGGCGACTTATGAGACGGAATTCTCATTGCCCGAAATCACGATCACAGGTTTTGGGCGCGGCATAGAGGAGTTCCTTGTGAAGTGGTTGAAGATGACCGTCCTCACGCTCGTCGTCATATTCGTGGCTTTCTACCTGTTCACCCGGCCAGAGGATTCAGCCGATGCAGTCCGGAACACGTTTGCTGCGGTGGACGACGGCGAATCCAGGGCTGAGCCTCAGACCCGCTCCGCTTGCCGACGGGCGAAGCCCGGGGCATGTTCGGCAGTGACCCCCATCCCGAGGATGCGCGTCGGAACCACGGTCAGCGCAGGGAACGTCGTCAGCAGCCAAAGAATCGGCGCCGGCGGGCGGATGGCTCCGCCGTTGTGGACGACCGGTTCGATCATCGCGTGGATGCCGCCCTGCAGCAGTTCAACGGCTTTCGTCGTCAGCATTCGTCTGCGCTGCACCCGTCTGAGCTCGCGGGTGGACACATTCCCCGTGCGCAGGGCTTCGGCCAACAGACGGGCCGTGGCCACACCATCCTGGACCGCCAGGTTGACGCCGTCTCCGCCCAGCGGGCTCATGGCATGGGCAGAGTCGCCGATGCACAGAAGCCCGTCGACGAACCAGCGTCTGGCTTCGTTGCGCCGAACGTCGAGTAGCTTCACGTCATCGAATCGGAGCGTTGCAACGTCGTCTGCCAGCGCGGGGAATGTCTCTGCGACCGCGCCGCGCAGGGACTCGATTCCCTGCTCACGAAACCGCGCGTCCTCACCCTTCGGGATGAGGCGGGCCATCTGGACATGCCCGTCACGCGGAATCGCGACGAAGACATTGCCGCCCTTGGCGCGAGGAGCGATGGTGTCAGCCAGCTGCGCCGTGGTGTCGATCCGGAACCACCACACATCGATCGTCGAGCGCAGTTCCCGCATCGACAGCGCCGCCTCGTCCCGCGCCTTCGACCAGCGCCCATCGGCAGCCACGACGAGTGGCGCACGCAGCTCGGCCTCACCCTCGGGAGTCTGTGCGCGCACACCGATGACCCGGTCGTCGTCCCAGATCAAGGAGGACATCTCGACCCCCATGCGCAGATCGAAGCCGGCTTCGTCTTCCCCTGCCTTGGCCAGCAGATTGAGGAAGTCCCATTGCGGAGCGATCGTCATGAACGGATGCGCCGTGTGCAGTCTGGACAGGTCGCCGAGGATGTAGTCGCGACCGTCATCGCCGATGAGGCTGATGGTGGTCACCCTCCGGTGGGTGATCCGTGCGAACTCGTTGTAGAGCCCGAGCTCGTCGAGGAGGCGCAGTGTTGAGGGATGGATGGTGTCACCGCGGAAATCTCTGAAGAAATCAGTGTGCTTCTCCAACACCACAACCTTGACGCCTCCGCGTGCCAGGAGCAGCCCGGCAACGATTCCGGCGGGACCGCCGCCGGAGATGATGCAGTCGTATTCGTCTGTGAACCGATCGTGCGCGGTGTCTGTCATGACACCCTCCTCAGCATCGGGGGCACAGAAACGATTTTAGTCCACGAGCGGACCGAAAGACATCAGTCGGCGCGCAGTAGGTGCTTACCCCCACCTGCTGTAGCCTCTGGCGTATGTCTGTTGTGATTCGACCTCACGGCATCGACGATGTCGAGGCAGTGGCGAAGGTCCATGTCGAAACCTGGCGCGAGACCTACCGCGGACTCATGCCCGATGAGCTGCTCGACTCTCCCGATATGGTGGAAAATCGCAGGCGGATGTGGACGTCACTCCTCACCCCAGAGAATCGGCGAGACTACTCCTCCGCGATCGCAGATCAGGACGGTACCGTCGTCGGCATCGCTCTGTCGGGCCCCTCTCCGGGCGACGAACGAGGCAGCGACCGCCACCTGTTCGTCCTCTACACCTATTCTGCGATCCACGGTTCGGGAGTCGGGCAGCGCCTCCTTGACGCGGTCGTCAACCTCGAGGAGCGAACGTCTCTCTGGGTCGCCGACCCGAACCCGCGAGCCCGGGCCTTCTATCGCAGAAACGGCTTCACCTGCGATGGCGAGGTCAAGACAGATGAGTACGACGGGGTGCGTGAGGTCCGGATGGTCCGGGAGCGACCCGACGCCTCAGTGCACTGACTCAGTGCACTGATCCGTATCAAGACAGAGACTCAGACCCACAGCACAGTGTCCTGAGCGCGGAGCTTCCCTTCTGCGGCCAGACGGCCAAGCGTCGCGGCCCCGATCAAAGGACCACCGTTAGGCTCCTCGATGATGACGTCGCCGCGCAGACGAATCGCCTCATCCCGGAATCCGGAGACAAGGGTGTCACCAGCCCGAATCAATCCCCCGGTGAGGGCAATGCGCAGAGGCTGATCGAAGTCATCGGTGTGGCCGGTTCCGCCGGCTTCGCGGCTCCGGCACCTGGCCGCAGCGAGAGCACTGCGGGCAGCTTCTGCGCCAGCTTCGCGGAGCAGACCTGTGGCAACTGCGTCGCCGGAACGAGATAGCGCGGCGACCTCGACAGCAAATCCGGCGAGCAGTCCGGCTCGACCGTCGCGAGTGTAGAACTGAGACGGCCACGTGGCCGGGGGACCAAAGATTCGCGTGGCCGCCTCGAGCAGTGAACGTCCACCCTGGTCGACCCCGTCGTGGGTGCGCAACGCGAGTTCGAGCGACCGTCTGCCCAACCAGGCTCCTCCACCGCGGTCCCCGAACAGATGCCCCCAGCCGTCGGTTCGGGTCCAATGCGGGGACATGACTCCACGCTCATCTGGTCCCGAATGCGCGATCGAAATCGCCCCGGTGCCGAGAACCGTGACCACACCTCCCCGTCCGCCGAGGGCGCCGAGGTGGGCGGTCACCGCGTCAATCGCCGCGGCCACGGGTGCCTTCGCCCTGTCCGAGATCTCGGCGAGCACGGGCGCAGGGTCCTCGGCAAGCGAAGCGATTCCAGTGGCGCCGATACCGACTCCGGTGAGCTGGCCGAAAGGTTCGGCCCACGTCTCCTCGGCCGCTTCGACGAGGCTGGAGGCGATGGAGAGAACATTGCTTCCGCCCGCGCCGACCTCGACTCCTGGGCCGGTCCGGGTAGCCACGACGGTGAGATCACCGTTCGCGTCGAGTTCCGCCAGCGCAACCCGGCTGCCGGTGCCGCCGATGTCGATGCCGAGGACGAAGGTGCTCATGCGTCTTCGGGTCCCGTCGACGCGGCGATCGCAGCTCTGACGGAACCGTCGGCGTCGTCAAGAAGAGTCGCTGCGGCCAGCGGAGTCACCGAGGTGAAGGAGACGACCAGCGCTGTCTTGAGCTCGCCGTCGCAGCGCTCCAACAGGTCTCGCGCTTCGGCATCAGACAGGTCCGCGGCCTCGCAGAGGATGCGCACGGTCCTCTCCCGCAGTTTGTCATTGGTTGCGACGACGGAGACCATGAGGTTGCGCCAGGTGCGCCCCAAGGCGATCATCAGCGCCGTCGAGAAGCCGTTGAGGGTCAGCTTCTGTGCCGTGCCGGCCTTGAGACGGGTTGACCCCGTGACCACCTCGGGCCCGGTGTCGAGCACGATATGAGCGGCTGCCGCCTCGGCGACGGGGGCCTGCGGGTTGTTCGAGATGAGCACGGTGTGCGCGCCCGCCTCACCGGCAGCCTCAAGCGCACCGCGGACGTAGGGCGTCGAGCCGCTGGCTGCGATTCCGATCGCCACATCGTCTGGGCCCAGCTCTCCCCCGACCCTGCGACCGTCGTCGGCGGAGTCCTCGGCGTTCTCGACTGCGTTGACCAGCGCCGCCTGACCTCCGGCGATGTGCCCGACCACACGCCCCGGTTCGAGGTTGAAGGTCGGCAGGAGTTCGCTGGCGTCGAGAACTCCCAAGCGACCGGAGGTACCGGCTCCGAAGTAGTGGACAGTGCCGCCTCGGCGCATCCGCTTCGCCGCGATGTCGACGAGTTCCGCCAGCTGCGGCAGGACGTTCGCGACTGCGGTGAGGACGGCTTGGTCCTCACCGTTCATCACCTTCAGGACACCGAGGGTGTCGAGCTCGTCGAGTCCGGCGCTGCGGGGGTTGCGCTGCTCTGTCGGCGACAGCGGCCGCGAGGACAACGGCTGCTGGGACGACGGTTGCTGGGGCTGCGTCATCAGCGGTTGCTGCCTTCCACCTCGGCGACGGTGGCCCGATTCTGCGTCTTCGGGTGGCGCAGGGACAAGAGCCCGCCGACGCAGACCATGACGATGACGCCGAGCAGCGGGTACCACTGCCAGGCGACCCAGACCTCACCGGTGACGTACTTCTCCATGATGAAGAAGAAGGCGTTGACCGCCACCGCCAGGCCGAAGGTGATGTTCGCATCGACCGCGGTGGCACGCTTGTTGATGATGCCGAACACGAACGCGCCGAGGAGTCCGCCGTAGGTGATGCCTGCGACGCCCAACGCGAGGATGACGATGTTGCCTTCATCGGATTGGAAGATCGTGGCCGGGAGGATGAAGGCGATGCCCCACCCGATGGTCGCCCACCGTCCGACCTTGAAGCCCTCAGCGTCGGTCATCGGGGTCTTCTTCAACCGTGCGTAGACATCGTTGACCGTCGACGACGACAGTGCGGACAGCGACGAGGACAGGGTCGACATGGCCGCGGCGAGGATTCCGGCCAGGAGCAGTCCCGAGATGCCGGGAGGCAGGCCTTCGATGATGAAGTGCGGGAAGATCTCGTCATCGCGGCTCAGTCCCAGGTCGGCCGGCAGAGCGTGGTCGTAGTAGGCCCACAGCGCCAATCCCACCGCGAGGAAGATCGCGAACTGCACGAAGACGACGAGGCCGGAGACGATGAGTGCCTTCTGGGCCTCGATCTTGGACCGGCAGGACAGGAGGCGCTGGACGATGAGCTGGTCCGAACCGTGCGAGGCCATGGCGAAGACCGCGCCGCCCAGCAGCGAAGGAATGAACGAGGAATCTGCCGAGATCGGATTGCCCTCGAATACGAACATGTTGAGCTTGCCCGCCTCGACCGCATCGGCCACCCATCCGCCACCGAAGGTCGCGGTGATGACGATGATGGTCAGGAGGCCGCCGACGACGTAGAGGCACATCTGGGCCACGTCGACCCAGACGACGGCCTTGATGCCGCCGATGAAGGTGTAGGCGATCGTCACCAGGGAGAGGACGACGATGATGACGAAGTAGTTCGTGTGGATGCCCAGCCCGTCGAGGATCACCTTGACGGGAATGGCTGCGGCGAGGACCCGGATGCCGTCGGCCAGGAGGCGGGTGAACAAGAAGGTCACACCCGCGGTCGTCTGGGTCGAGGCACCGAAGCGTTTGCCGAGGTAGGCATAGGCGGTGAGCATCTCACCGTCGTAGTATCTGGGCAGCATGAAGAAGGCGACGACCACCCGGCCGAGGATGTAGCCCAGACCCAGCTGCAGGTAGGAGATATCGCCGAGGTAGCTCATGACCGGGATCCCGATCACCGTCAGTGCGCTGGTCTCCGTGGCGACCACGGACAGGCACACCGCCCACCATGGCAGGCTCCGACCGCCGAGGAAGTAGTCCGTGAGGTTCTTCTGCTTTCCGCTGAGTTTGAGCCCCAACCACGCCGTGGCGACGAGGTAGACGATGATCACCAGAAAGTCGATGATCTGCATGGTGTTTCTCCTTCATCAAAGGGATGTCAGTTGCTTCGAGAGGTGTGCGTCGGTGCAGGATTCTCGTCAGGCCAGGATGCTCAGAAGCGTGGGTCTTCGGTGCAGCGGTTCCGGCAGCTGCAGGGGGTCTTCTCCTGGACTCAGCCGCCCAGCGATGCTCGGATGGGCGGCACCGGTGAGGCCCGGTTGCGTTCCAGCCAGCCCGTTCCAGGTCAGCCATCCGAGCAGGGCCATCAGGAGTGCTTCCTTGCTGCCCTCTGGCAGGCCGAATTCCTCATCGGTGCTGGTCAGAGTGACATCGTCGCCGAGCTCAGTATGCAGACGATGCATCAGCGTCGGATTCCGTGTTCCACCACCGGAGGCGATGACCCGGGTGACGCCGTGGGCCCGGCAGGCATCGGCGACCGTGCGCGCGCTCAGCTGAGTGACCGTGGCGATGGCATCATGCTCGCCGAGGTGGCTTCGAGTCCCGAGAAAACGGTCGAGGTAGTCTGCGTGGAAGAGTTCCTTGCCCGTCGACTTCGGTGCCGGCTGCTGGTAGTACTCATCGGCCAACAGTGCACTGAGCAGCTCCTCGTCGACCTGGCCCAGTGCGGCCAGCTTGCCATCGCGGTCGAAGCCCTCTTCTCCCGCAGTGATCCTGCGGGCGAGGACGTCGATGAGCGCATTGGCGGGACCGGTGTCGAAGGCGATAGGACCGCGATCGGGCACGAGGACCGTGATATTCGCGATCCCGCCGAGGTTGAGCACCGCGGTCGGTGTTTCGACCTTGCCGATCAGGAGCTCGTCGAGGATCCCGACGAGTGGGGCACCCTGGCCACCGGCCGCAACGTCGCGGGCGCGGACGTCGGAGAGCACTGGAGCTCCGGTCGCCTCGGCGATCCAGGCGGGTTGGCCGATCTGCAGGGTCGAGGTGACGAGGCCTTCGGTGATGTCGTGGCGCACCGTCTGACCATGGGAGACGACGAGATCGCAGTCGACTCCGATCTCGGTGCACAGGTGCTGCACAGCCTCGGCGCTGAACCGACCCAGGCGGGCATCGACGCTGGAGACCAGAGACAGGGGGACGTCGCCGGGCTCGAGGAGACGCAAGATGTCGAGGCGCAGCTGGTGATCGAATTCGACCTCCTGGCTGGCGAGGATGCGCACGCCCAGTTCGGACGCGGCGGCGGTCCGGCGTTCGCTGCCCGTACCCTGGCTGTCGTGGCCGTCGAGGGTGAATTCGGCGAGGATGACGTCGAGGGCGTCGGCGGAGGTGCCTGTCATGAGGCCGGCGATGATCATGCGTGGTCTCCTTCGGGTTGCCCTGCCTCGGACTGCCCTGCCTTGGGCTGACTGGGCGGGGCGCAAGGCCTGTCGGGCAAAGTGAGTTCGGTGCGGATCTTGTAGCGGTCGCCGCGGTAGACGGAACGAACGAATTCGAAGGGCACTCCGTGTGCCCCGCTCGAGGTGCGTTCGAAGAGCAGAGCCGGTGACTGTTCGGGAACTCCGAGCACCTTCGCCTCGTCCGTATCGAGGAGGGTCGGTTCGATCGTCTGCACGCTGTGGTTGAGCACGATATCGAAGCGCGAACGCAGAAGCTCATAGAACGAACTGTTCTCCAGGTCTTCGGCGCACAGTCCCGGAACAAGGGCAGATGGAATATGCAGCTCTTCGAGCGCGAGTGGTTCTTCGTCGGCCAGACGCAGACGCAGAATCGCGATGACCTCAGCGTTCTCGTTGACGTGCAGTCTGCGCCCGATGTGGGCTCCGGCTCTCGTCACATCGAAGGCGACCACACGAGATCCGGGGCGCATGCCGCGGGCGAGCATGTCTTCGGTGAAGGAACTCGCGGCCAGGGGTTGGTCGAGTTTGGGTCCGAGGGCGAAGACACCGGCACCATGGCGGCGTCGGACCGCTCCCTTGGCGACCAGTTCGTCGATGGCGCGGCGCAGGGTCATCCGTGAGATGCCCAGCGCCTCGGCGAGCTGGCGTTCGGGTGGGAACTGCTCGCCGGCGCCCATTGACTCAAGGCGGTCGAGGAGTTGGTCCCGAATCGAGTGGAATTTCGTCACGTGACCATTGAGTCATAGAACACACCAGAAAATCAAGACCACTGGTCTATTTCACAGCTTGAAAGATAGTGCGTTGCGTCGTTCGCGACTCGGCATCCTCGTTGCCTGCGATTAAGCTGAGGTCAGCACCCGAGCCATCTCCCGCCGCAGGAGGCACCGTGTACCAAGCAGCCGAAGACCGCTACGAGAAGATGCGCTATCGTTCAGTCGGCCGATCCGGGCTCGTGCTCCCTGCACTGTCCTTGGGACTGTGGCATAACTTCGGGGACGACGTCGCCTTCCAGAATCAGCGCGACATCGTGCGTCGGGCCTTCGACTCAGGCGTCACCCACTTCGATCTGGCGAACAACTACGGTCCGCCTCCAGGGTCGGCCGAGACGAACTTCGGGCGTCTGCTGCGCGAGGACCTCGGGTCCTACCGGGACGAACTCATCATCTCGACCAAGGCCGGCTGGGCGATGCACCCCGGCCCCTACGGCGGTCCGGGTGGCAGCCGCAAATACCTGCTCGCCAGCCTCGACGCCTCACTCACGCGGCTCGGCCTCGACTATGTCGACATCTTCTACTCCCACCGCCCCGATGCCTCCACTCCTCTGGAAGAGACCATCGCGGCTCTTGACACCGCGGTGCGTTCGGGCCGCGCCCTCTACGCCGGCATCTCCTCTTATTCGGCTGCCGACACCGCTCGCGCCTCGGCGCTGGCGAAGGAGCTGGGCACTCCCCTGCTCATCCACCAGCCCTCCTATTCGATGGTCAACCGCTGGATCGAATCCGATGATCTGCTCGAGACCACGGAGTCCGAGGGGCTGGGCGTCATCGCGTTCTCCCCTCTCGCGCAGGGACTGCTCACCGACAAATATCTCGGCGGAGTCCCCGACGATTCGCGGGCAGGCAAGAGCACTCCGTCGTTCAAGGACGGGTTCCTCTCCGACGACAACCTCGAGCGCATTCGTGGCCTCAACGAGATTGCGGCAGCGCGCGGTCAGTCACTGGCCCAGCTGGCACTGAGCTGGGCGCTGCGCGATGATCGTGTGTCTTCGCTGGTCATCGGGTCCAGCCGAGTCGAACAGCTCGAGCACAATGTTGCGGCCCTCGATGCGCAGCCACTGACTGCCGAAGAGCTGATCGCCATCGATGAGTTCGCGGTCGATTCCGGCGTCGACATCTGGGGAGATGCCCGCCGCAGCACGAAGGACTGAGAGCGCCTTGCCCTGTTCTGCCAGGGTTCGCATGTGCCACTGTGATACCGTGAGCGCCGACCACACAGCCCCATGCAGGAGCCCTCGATGAGCGACAAGCGCCTTCCCGATGACGAGGCCCGGCGCGGGGACTCCGAACTCCGCGACTCCGATCACGGACATTCTGCAGGCGCATCCGGCGAGGCGACCAACAGATCGACCAGCGAGGCAGACGCGGCTCCCAGGGAGAACCCCTGGGCTGCGCTCAAGCCATGGCAGGGGAAGGCCGCGGGTCTTGACAAGCTGCTGCTCTTCATCATCATCGGAGTACCGCTCGTCTACCTGGCGCTCATGCCGCTGCGTCCCTGGATGCTGGTGAATGCACCAGTTCTGCAGGAGTTCATCAATGGCGCGAAGACCGCAGTCGTTGCGGCCGGTGCCTACGCCAGCGTGGGTGAGATTCCGTTGTGGCTCGTCGTGGTCGCCGGGTTCATCGGAATGGCGAAGTTCGACTGGGCGTTCTGGTTGGCCGGCCGACGGTGGGGTGATGGAGTGCTGCGGCTCTTCGCGCAGAACGAGCGGCAGCTCAAGCGCATCGAGTCACTCAAACGGATCCCCAATTGGGCCCTGTTCCTCATGACCATCGTGTCCCGATGCCCGGGTGTGCCGGGCACCCTCGTCTATCTGGTCGCCGGTTGGACGAGGATGCGACTCTCGCTCTTCCTCATCGCCGACCTCCTCGGCTGCCTGATCTTCACCCTCATCTGGACGACGTTGGGATATCAGCTCGGTGAGACCGCCGTCGATGTGCTCAAGGTCGTCGACAAATACGCCCTGTGGCTGACGCTGGCGATCATTGTCGGCATCTTCGTCCTCACCTATATCAGGGAGTACCGGAAGCAGAAGCGCGCAGAGTGAGCCCCGCCTGAAGCGCCGGTGAACTCAGGCTCCGAAGTGGTCGAACTCAGGCACCGATGGCCTCAGGCTGTGAGCGTGGGCAGTAAGGCACAGGGATCTATCACCGTGCAACTGATGGCACCGCCCGAATGACAACTGCGATTATTGCCATTGCTTTCACCCGCAACCCTGCTAACTTGCGGTTAACGGACTGTATCGCAGTCCGGTTCTGGCGATTGAGCTCGCGCAATCGAGTGAACTGCAGGATTACGCGCTCGATGCAGCTCTCTGCGTCGCCAGGCTGAGCACTCCTGGCCACATGATCTGACCTAACAGACCTGACGGCCCCACATTGAAAAGGATGGCTGATCATGACAAGCAACTACGAGATTTACGAACTCGGTGACTTCGAACTCCAATCTGGGATGACGGTTGAGTCTGCGAAGTTGGCATACGAAACATTCGGAGAGCTCAACGCTGAGAAGAGCAACGCGATCGTCTACCCCACCTGGTATTCAGGATTCATTGCTGACAACTTCTGGCTGGTCGGTGAGGGCATGGGCCTGGACCCGAAGAAGTATTTCATCATCATCCCGGCTTTGTTCGGTAACGGTGAATCTTCTTCCCCCAGCAACACACCGAAGCCACGCAATGGCTCTCGATTCCCTGACTGCACGTTCTATGACAACGTCAGGGCGCAGCACCAGCTCGTGACTGAACACTTCGGCATCGAACATCTGCGACTCGTGTTGGGTTGGTCCATGGGCGCCGGCCAAACATATCAGTGGGGCGTGCAGTACCCGGACATGATGGACGGACTCATCCCATTCTGTGGGTCGCCCAAGACGTCCCCGAACAACATCGTATTCCTGAACTCGCTAGAAGCTGCGCTCACCGCCGACGCGGCTTGGCATAACGGATGGTACGACCAGCAGCCCGACGTGGGCCTTCGCGCATTCGCCCGTGTGTGCTCGGGCTGGGGTCTATCCGCACAATTCTACTGGGACGAGGCGTGGCGCCAGCTCGGGTATGCGACCCTCGACGACTTTCTGGTGGGCTTCTGGGAGGGGCATTTTCTCCAGCGCGACGCCAACAATCTGCTGACAATGTTATGGACGTGGAAGCATGGGGACGTCGGCAACACGACCGGCTTCGGCGGCGACACCAACAAGGCACTCGGCGCCATCAAGGTGCCACTGATCCAGATGCCGGCCCACGAGGACCGGTACTTCGCCCCGGAAGAGGAAAAGCGTGCGGGTGAGTTCATCAAGGGCAGTGAGTTCAGAGAGATACCTGGAGTCTGGGGCCACTTCGCCGGCATCGGCGCGAATCCCACCGACACCGAATTCATCGATCGCGCGGTCAAGGAAATCTTGGGAGGCTCAGAGTAGGTTGTTTCGTCACATGGGCATCGGTCAGTCCTTCGCGCATTCAGACCCCGCAGACCCCGCGCGCGTGGCTTGACAGGCCGTACTAGGGCAACAGCTCTCATCGGGTCGTAGCCAGAAGTGTCTTCAAACGACTCAACACGGCGACCCAGATCTGGGGTCTACCAGCGCTTAGGTCGCCGACCCGTATGGCGGGCCGGCAATCCAAACCCTGGTAGAGGCTGTAAACACCGCAATCAGACCCCATGTCGGGACTGAACGGTCGTCAGCTCCCAGCGAGCATGCGCATTAGAAGGCGGTGATGATGTTGAATCCTTTGGTTTTGAACTCCGACATCCTGCTGAATACCTCGTTCACATCCTCGAGTCCAACTTCCCGTTCGACCAGGGCCTGGGGATTAAGACGTCCCTGAGCTACAAGAGACAGCAGGCCCGGGAATTTCGGCTGGGGGTTACCGAAACTTCCGACGAGCTCGATTTCGGCGGCGGTGATCGCGTCGATGGGGACCTGTGCCATCCCCTGTTCATCAGAGCCGGTTAGACCCACCTGGACATGGCGTCCGCCCTTGCGGATCGAATTGATCGAGTTGGAGATGGTCTCCTGGATCCCCAGTGCGTCGATCCCTACGTGGGCGCCTCCAGCGGTAATTTCTTTGATGGCCTCAGGTACGTCCTCAGTCCGTGAATTAACCACCGCGTTTGCCCCAGCATCGCGGGCTTGCTGCAGCTTGTCGTCACTGATGTCAACGGCGATGACCTGTGCACCAACAGCGGCGGCGACTTGGATCGCCGAGAGGCCAACACCACCGGCACCCTGCACCGCGACCCAGTCACCAGGTGACACCTGGCCCCGATCGATAGCGTGGAACCCGGTCATGTACCTGCAGCCAAGCGCGGCAGCCGCGGTCGAGCTGACGTTCTCGGGTAGCGAGATCAGGTTGGTTTCCGCTTGGGTGACCAGCAGATACTCCGCGTAACTACCGTCCCAACCACCAAATCCATATACCGCTACATTGAGGCACAGATTCGGACGTCCGGCCCGACAGAATTCACAGCGACCACAACCATGGTGGAATGGTGCTGTCACCTTGTCGCCCTCACGGAACGAACTGACGTTCTTGCCCACAGAGACGACTTCCCCGCCGAACTCGTGTCCAAGAACTGCCGGAAGCTCGAGTCCGAGTCCGATCCACTTCCAGTCGCCTTGCCATCCGTGCCAGTCACTGCGACAGATACCCGATGCCTGGACTCTCAGCACCGCATCTTCGGGGCCCGGAGTCGGGTCCTTGACTTCTTCTACGACTAGGGGCTGATTGGCTTCTTTGACTACAGCTGCTCGCATCGAACTGATCCCTCCATGATTTGTGAAACATCGATGTTCCACATTGCTTAACCGAACGTTAAGGGTGTCGCTCCATTTAGACTGAAGTGACTGAAACGGCCCTCGAAGAGTCGGTGCCACATAGTATCACGCGGCTCTACGGCGACCGGGTCTCCGGCTTTGGAGCGGAGCATTCCGGTGGTGCCCTGTGGTCACTCGATGGTGGCCTTTTCAACAATATTGGTTGTGCCGTGATCTTAGTGTCCAAGACGTCTCGTCGGCTCCGAGAATCCATGCTTCTGTACTTTCGTGCTCCCGTGCTTTCGTGCTGTGTTGAATCTTGCGTCACCCCGGAATATCCCAGCGCTTTTCCACCGGCGGCACACACCTTCGTTCAGTATCCGGGCCACTCACCATTTCGAACTCCGACATAGAGTGATCCACGTTCGCCGCCGCTGACGGGTGAAGCTCATACCTCGGGCACCGAAGGACAGGGAGATCTCGCGCATTCGCGTCGGATCGGTCGTGCGTGCGCTGACGAGCGCTCAGGCGTCGATCCCCTGGTTGACGGCAACACCCAACCCATCGAGCACGCGGGCGCCGCGCTCCTTCACCTCCCTGAGCAGCTGAGCCTTTGAAGAGATCGACACCGCACACATGGCACACTCGCACTGAGGAGCGCAGTGCACTGCCGCATGTGGTCGAAGCGCCACGCGATCAGTTTCGCAACGACGAGTTGCGTCGCGGGCCGCGGAATCGGCTCATTTGTTGAGGCCTCCCCGGACCACGTGACCATGGACGGCGAGGACCTCGAATCCGGAATTCGGTGCATCCGAGACTCCCATCAGGCTGAATGCGCAGCATCGGAAGAATGGGCCGCTGTTCGCGCAGCCGGGGTGGCTTCTGGCAGGTTCCGGGTTCTTCTGGCAGGGTAAGACCATGAGCAATGAACAGATCTTCGACGGGCCGCTGGCTCGCTCAGCCCGTGCCCTGGTTCGCGTATCCGCCAAGGATGTTGCGTCCACAGCCGATGTGAAGAAGTCCGAACTCAAGGACTTCGAGAAGGGACGCGACGACCTCACCGAACAGCAGGAGCACCGCGTTCTCGAAGCTCTCGAAGAATTCGGCGCCAGGTTCGTCCGCGATGACTCCCACGGCGGCTACGGAGTGCGCCTGAAGTTCAACCGCGCCAAGGTCCGCGCCATCGAGCGCTGGGAAGACGAAGGCGGAACTTCCGCCGACGATGACGTCTGAGACCACCTGGGAACACAGAAATTGCCCCGACCGCGCGATGTGCACGATCGGGGCAATTTCTTGTCTCGCTGGAAAGTCAGCCCTTCGCGATGAGCTCCAAGTTGTCGACGACACGGTTAGAGAAGCCCCACTCGTTGTCGTACCAAGCGACGACCTTGACCCGCTTGCCCTCGACGCGAGTCAGTGCGGAGTCGAAGATCGAAGACGCGGCCTGGCCGACGATGTCGCTTGAGACGACCGGTTCGGTCTCGTACTCGAGGATGCCCTTGAGCTCTCCGTCGGCAGCCGTGCGGTAGGCGTCGAGCACCTCGTCGCGGGTGACCTCACGGGAGACTGTGGTGTTGATCTCGACGATGGAGCCCACCGGCACGGGGACCCGTATGGCGTCGCCGCTGAGCTTGCCCTCGAGCTGCGGAAGCACGAGGCCGATGGCCTTGGCAGCCCCTGTCGACGTCGGGATGATGTTCGCCGCGGCGGCGCGGGCACGACGGGGATCCTTGTGTGGCCCGTCCTGCAGGTTCTGGTCACCGGTGTAGGCGTGGACGGTGGTCATGAAGCCCTGTTCGATGCCGGCCAGGTCATCGAGGACCTTGGCCAAGGGGGCCAAAGCGTTCGTGGTGCAAGACGCGTTCGAAATGATGGTGTGTTCGGGCTTGTAGGCTTCGGTGTTCACACCGTAGGCCAGCGTGACGTCTGCACCCTTGGAGGGCGCACTGACGAGGACCTTCTTCGCACCGGCGGTGATGTGCGCCCGAGCTTTGTCGGACTTGGTGAAGCGTCCCGTGGATTCCAGGACCACGTCGACGTTCATCTGAGACCAGGGCAGATCTGCAGGGTTCTTCTCGGCTAGGACCTTGATCGGCTTTCCGTCGATGATGATCTCATCGCCTGAGACCTCGACTGGGAATCCGAAGCGGCCCAGCGTGGTGTCGAACTTGAGCAGCCTGGCCAGGTCTTCGACAGGGCCGAGGTCATTGATGGCGACGACCTCCAGGTCACTGCCGCGTTCTTTCAGAGCGCGCAGCGTGCTGCGTCCGATACGACCGAAACCGTTGATGGCGATGCGAGTCAATGTCACTCCTTGGGAGGGGGTCTGTATGTGGGTACACTCCTATAGTCTCGCGTTCAGACGGCAGATGACAGTGGCCATAGAGACATTCTGCGCAAGGTTCTCGCCAGACGTATTGCCAGATGTCGAAAGTATTTGGCCAGCCGTTTCGCAGGGCTCCGAAGTAGTTGAAGAAGCGCGACTTCTCGGCTGGATTCTCAGCCGGAGAACGTGTGCCGATATTCGTTGGGAGAGGTCGAGAGGATGCGTTGGAAGTGCATGCGCAGGTTCGCTCCGGTGCCCAGTCCTACCTGGTCAGCGATCTGCTCGATCCCTAGGTCGCTGTTCTCGAGAAGTTCCCTGGCCAGATCGACACGGGCCCTGAGCACCCACTGCATCGGCGTGTATCCGGTGTCGTCGACGAAGCGACGTGAGAACGTGCGCACGGAGACTCCCGCGTTTGCTGCGAGGTCCGTCAGTGTCAGTGATTCGCCGAGGTGCTGCAGGGCCCATTCCCGGGTGTCGGCGAAGACCTCGCCGAGGGGATCGGGGACGCTGCGCGGCACATATTGAGCCTGCCCTGCACTGCGGTAGGCGGCCGCAACCAACCGGCGGGCGACTTGGTTGGACAGTCCCACTCCGTGGTCGCGGCGGATGAGGTGGAGGCAGAGATCGATCGCAGAGGCTGCTCCCGCCGAGGTCAGCAGGGCTCCTTCATCAATGAACAGGACGTTCTCGTCGACCTCGATCGAGGGATAGCGTCGGGCCAGTTCCTTCGCTGTCGACCAGTGGGTCGTGGCTCGCCGTCCCGCGAGCAGACCGGTGCGTGCCAGGACGAAGGTACCGGTCGAGATCGCAGCGATCCGGGCGCCGCGTTCGAACGCAGAGAGCAGAGCACCGACAACGGCTGCTGATGGCTCATCGTCGACGACCGAGGTGGCACCGGGGATGACGATCGTGTCTGCCGATTCCAGCGCGTCGAGTCCGACATCGACGCAGTAGGAGAGACCGTCGGCTCCGGTGACCAGTCCCGGGGCGTCCCCGCAGATGTCAACCGAGTACGGCCAGGTTCCACCGGGGAGGATGCCGCTCGGGTTCACCGATGCGGTGGGGCTGACCGCATTGGAGCCGCGGCCGAAGACCTGGACCGGGACTCCGAGATCAATGGCAGACACCCCGTCCAGAGCCAGCACGAGAATTCGGTGAGTCTGCAGGCGGGGTGTTCTGCGCAGTGAGGTTCGGGAGTCATCAGTCATGATTGCTCTTCAGTCTAGGCAATCAACTCGCCAAGGCCATCAGCGAGTTCGAGCATTCGAGGACCAGATCCGACTCCCGAGTCCAACTCAACTGTGGTTGTGGACTCAGCTGTGGTCGTGGACTCCGGTGAGCTTGAAGCCGAGGCGTCCGTGAGCGAATGCGCCCCCGGCCCGAATCGCCGAGGCGGTCCATGCGGTCTCTGCCAGCTCGGTCTCCGAGGCGCCGGCTTTGACCGCTGCGTTCGAGTGTGCATCGATGCAGTAGGCGCACTGGGTTGTCAGTCCGACGGCATAGGCGATGAGCTCACGGTACTTCAGCGGGATCTCACGCCCATCCTCGGCGAAGACGGCATTGTTGAAATCGCCGAAGGCCTTGAGGATGTCCGGGGTGGTCTCCTTATAGGCCTTGTCGTATTTTCCATCGCCTTCGCGATCGAAGAAATCAGTCATGGTGCGCTACCTCCTGGGATCGAAATCGTTCCAAGTCATGACGCTACTGCCAGAGGCAAGGGGATGCATCCGTTTTCGTCATACGAGGACGGACACCGGGACATGAACGCCGGTCAGAAGATGCCGGGCTGAGCCGCGAATGGCTGCGGAGCGATGCTTGGTGCGGCAGCAGCCGGCGCAGCGACATTCGGAATGATGGTGCCTGCTGCGGCAGCGCTGGGAACTGCAGCGTTCGGAGCTGCGGCGTTCGGAGCTGCGGCGGCGGGAGCGGCTGCAGCGTTAGAAGCTGCGGCAGCATCTGAGACTGCCGGCGGCACAGTCTGGGATCCCTCCGTCCGGGGAACCGCCTCGGCGATGGCCTCGAACATGGCCAGGGTGCCGTGCTGGTGGGCCAGGCTCACCGGCTGCGGATCGCTGGAGAGCTTGACGCCTACGGTCTGGGTGGCGCGGTCGATGTAGAGCATCTGGCCGTGGATGCCGATGCCGATGACCACGTCACGGCTGGCCGAGGGCACCCAGAACTGGCTGCGGTACATCCCACCCGGGTAGGACCGCCCGGAGGGAGAATCGGCGAAGACCTGGGCGGAATCGGCCGCACCGGTGAAGATGTCATCGATCCACTGACCCGACAGGACACGCTCCCCCTCGGCTGTGGTGCCGCCTCGGGCGATCATCTCACCGAACCGGGCCAGGTCGCGCAGAGTGCTGCTGATGGCGCCGTCGGCAATCGACCCGCCCCAGCGGTCCTGGCAGACCTGGGCGGCATGGGCGGCCCCGATCTTCGACCATACGTATTCGCTGGCGATGACGGAGAAGGGCTGCCCGACGACGGATTCGCAGATCCAGGCCAGGACGTCGGTCTCGCAGCTGCGGTAGACGAAGGGACCACCGTGCTCGCGTTCGCTGCTCAGGCCCATGAGGAAGTTCTTGATCCCGTGCGCCGAGGTGGCTGTCCGTGGCGCGAAATCGACCGCTTCGAACAGGGCCCGGATCTCGGATCCCTCCTTGAGGTATTCCTCGGAGAATTTGATGCCCGATCGCATGTCGAGGAGATCGCGGATCGTCGCCCCGGCATAGCCGCTCTTGGACAGTGCGGGAACGCGCGTGGTGACCAGATCGTCCGGAGACAGATGGCCAGCGTCGGTGAGGGCGCCGATGACCGCAGAGACGATGGACTTGCTGATCGAGAACAGCATGTGCTGGCGGGCCGGCTTCATCGGCCAGGCGTATTCCTCTGCCAGCGCGACGCCGTCGCGGGCAACCAGCCAGGCATCGGTGAATGTGTCGGCCAGAACGTCACCGACGGTCGACCAACTCTTATCAGCACCGGACCACTTCTCACGGTCGATAGGCACGGGGCGGAAATCATTCTCTTCGGTCACGAGGTCACGAACCGGGCCGATGCCGCGCGGAATGCCGCCGACAGGGAAGAGCTCTTCCATCCGAGTCAGTGAGAACGCGAAGTACTCCGGCCATTTCCACGAGTCCAGGTCGATGCGTTCGAGAATCGCCTCGGAGGGATCAACGATGGCATCTTCACTCGCCGAGGTGAGGTCGCCGGCACGCGGCAGCGGCAGCACGTCACTTGGAGGTTCGGCTCCATCTGTGGGCAGTTCGGCTGGATCCGCTGGGGGCTGGGTGGAACCGTCTTGGAGTTCGACTCCAGCGGCCCGGGGTTCGCCCGGGTCGGCCTGGTCACCAGTCTGCTGGGACTGCGTTGCAATGCCTTTGGTGTTTCCCGAGAGTGCGCCGACGCGGCGTACGCCTGATTCGTCGACAGAACCGGGCAGGGTCTTGTCCCAATCTGCCATAGTCCGCCTCCACCCGTCTCGATCTGCATGGTCTGCCGATCTGCATGGAAGAGCCTACCTGCAGGAGAGGAACCGGCACAGTCGAGTTCGCATTCCAGAGCACAATCCGAACCACATCGCGTCGGGTGACAAGCCTGCCACCAGGCCCGTCATCGCAATCGGTTACTTATCAGTTATTCAAGTTACATCATGGCGACGGCGGCTCGTTCCCTACGTGGCGGACGTGCAAGTCTCGAGCTTGGCCTATGGCTCTTCTGTCGGTCCCACCTCTACCCTGGGAACGAACGAACATCTCAGCGAGGAGAATTCGACAATGCTGACGAGCGCTCATGTGGATCGCCCTGCCGACGTTCTGACCATCGAGTGGTCGCTCCCCCATGCCCAGTCTTCGGCGTGGAGGCATCTTACGGATGCTGAGACGGTGCACGAATGGCTGGGGCAGCCCAAAACGTTCGATGCTCGGGTCGGCGGCGAGATCATCGTCGATCATGACGATGGGTACCTCTGCCGCTCCAATGTTCTGTCCGCGACCCACGACGACGGCCCCTCTCACACCAGCACCGCGGAGCTGTCATGGGAGTTTCCCGATGATCCCCCAAGCCGCCTGTCTCTGCGCACTTTCGACACCAATGATCGCGCCGGAAATACCGGCAACAACACAGCATCGACGCTGGTCCTCCAACACTCTGGTCTCGGAGAGCTCATCGACTCATACCTGACCGGCTGGCTGACCCACCTCACCTACTTCGAAGCCTCACTGTCAGGAGCACCGCTTCCTCCCAGTCAGTTCTGGCCTCTCTTCGCGACGTTCGAACAGCTGCGTGCACCAGCAGATGACGGCCACCTACCTCGACTGCAGACAGACAGCCTCACCAAGCCGTCAGGCCTCGACCACTGACCACATCGTTGTCGACTCCTCGTCGGCCACAAGTGCAACACGCTGTCCAGAGCTCAGCCGAGCATACTCGCTGGCGGGATGATCGTCGACGAGTTTGCCCGTTTCAGATTCGTAGAAACTCGTCTTCTTGCTATCGGTGACGATGACGAGGTCGAGCTCCGGAAGCACTCCTTGCCCGCCCCAGGGCATATCGCTTGTGGTGTCGCCTGCCTTCCAGACGGTCTTTCCCGTCTCCGCGTTCAACGCCATGATGCCCGATTCGTTCCCCGGCACAACCAGCAGAGTTCCATCTTTGGTGTCGACCGGAAAATATTGCGGTGTCCCGTAGGTCCCGATCGATTCCAGCGCCATTTCGGGGGCATCCGCGGACCATCCCTGTGGTGATCCATCCGAGCCTTGGTATTTGACCGCCGAGGCGAACAGCTGGGGTTGGATGCATGCGGGCTCGCCATCCGGAGTGAAGACCAGATCTGTCGCACAGACTGAGTCGAAGGTGTCCTCCATTGTGAGGCCCTGTAGTTCGTCGATACCGTCGAACGTCGCTGCATCTGAGTCGGGAAGTTCGCTGGGAAGCGTCAGCTTCGCCACCCTGGTTACCATCGAACTGTACGGATCATCCGGGTCCTCCGAACCGTAGACGTAGAGCAGTGACGTCGGGTCGGACGTTGGAAATACGTCGTAGTAGTCGACTCCGGTGTCGTCGTTGGAGCGTGCCGAGGTGATGGGGACGCTCGTGTGCCGACCAGTGTCCAGCGCAATTCGGGTGATCATCGATTCGTCTCCGTCCTGCCAGGACACGATGCCGTACCGCCGATCGGGCGACACATGGATCGGGGTGCCTCCGAAGGTCTTCCCCTCAGGTCCAGTCGACAGCGACGGCCATGCTTCTTCGCCTGTTGCAGGATCGAGGGCGAATACAAATGCGTTCCCGTTCTCCGAGGTCGGCTCGCAACCATCGTCTTCGAGCACTCCTTGGTATGCAAGGATGATCAGGTCATCGTCGCTGAGGATGGGGCTGGTTCCTGTCGTCTGTGAGGCGAATCCCTGTGCCGGGTGACAGACGTTCGGTGATTCCGGGATCTGGAATGACCAAGCTTCGCTGCCATCGTCCCAGGAGTATGCTGTGGTTTCGCCCGATTGGTCGTTGATGACCACGTTCTCTCCTACGGAGTAGGCCTGGGCACCGCCGCCCAGGTCGTCATTGAGCTGGGCATCAATACTCCACAGTTCATCGCCGGCGAAGTCGATCGCGCGCAGCTTTTCCGCAGACCAGTCAGTGACAAGCGCATGTCCGGCTCCATCGTCGACGACCAGGGTCGCGTGGTAGTCGAGTGCGATCGGGTCGGCGAGCGTGGGAGCTGTCTCAGGAGACGGCGCCTCTTCCTCCTGCGGTGGTGCGGCGTTGCACCCGCTGAGGACCAGCAGCAACGTCACCACTGCGAAGGCTGAGTTCCACTTCATTGTTCGGTTCTCCAGGTCATGTCCTGATCATATGTCGCGGCGCGCGGCTTCAGCCCCAGTCGGGAATCAGAGGAACGCGAACCCGATCAGCCCGGCGGCGATGACGGCGGCCCATGCCGGCAGCTTCCACTTCACCTGGGCGATGAAGACTGCGACCGCCAGCGCCAGCGTGGCAGGTGACGTGATGCCCTGGGTGAATACCGGGTCATAGAGGGCGGCTGCGAGTATGCCCACAACGGCAGCGTTGACCCCCATCAGCGCCCGCCTCACCAACGGTGCGCGACGAAGACGCTCCCAGAAAGGCAGAGCAGCGATGACCAGGAGAGCTGCCGGCAGGAAGATCGCCACCAAGGCGATGCCGGCGCCGACCAGCCCCGTCGGGCCTGATGTTGTCGAGGCCCCGAGGAACGCTGCGAATGTGAACAGCGGTCCCGGCACCGCCTGTGCAGCGCCGTACCCGGCAAGAAACGAATCGTGTCCCACGAGACCGGTCGCGACCGTCTCTGCCTCCAGCAGAGGCAGCACGACGTGACCGCCGCCGAAGACGAGCGCGCCGGCGCGGTAGAAGACGTCGACCAAGCGCAGACTCGTATCTCCGGTCGCTGCAGTCAGGATCGGCAGCGCCACCAGCAGCAGCACGAAGGCGGTCAGCGCGGCGACACTGACCCGACGGGAGATGCGCACTGCGAAGTCCTGTCGCACGTTGTCCCCACCGGGCCGTCCACTCGCATCCGAATTCTGACCGCCAGCCTCTCCAACGGCTTCTCCACGCAGCCAGACCAGTCCGATGACACCTCCCAACGCAATCGCCGCAACCTGCACGAATGGGTTCGGGATCAGCAGGATGATGATCATCGCGGCCCCGGCGATGGTGGCGCGTTTGGCATCCGGGGTGAGGTTCTTCGCCATCCCCAGCACCGCCTGAGCGACCACGGCGACCGCGGCGGCCTTCAGCCCATACAGCCAACCCAGGCCTGTGTCACCATCGAGAGAGGCGATGCCGAAGGCGAAGGCGACCATCACGATGGCCGAAGGCATGGTGAAGGCGAACCAGGCAGCCAGCAGACCGCCGATGCCTGCCCGTTGCAGTCCGATCGCCATGCCCACCTGGCTTGAGGCGGGTCCAGGCAGAAACTGGCACAGTGCCACGAGGTCCGCGTAGGCCCCGTCGGAGAACCACTTCCGACGGGCGACGAAGGTCTCACGGAAGAACCCGAGATGCGCGACCGGGCCACCGAACGAGGTCACGCCAAGACGCAGGAACGCCCAGAACACTTCCGCGATCGTGCCGGGATGCCTGCGCTCATTCCCCACGTCTGCCATCACTTCGCCCATACTCACCATTCTGGTGGCAGCGGTTTCGTCAGACCGGCTTATCGGGAGTCATCATCGATGAATTTCAGGCCAACTCTCGCCCTGCCAGAAGCTACACCAGCCCCTGGTCCTCGGCGACTCGGATGGCACGCGATCGAGAGTCGACGCCGAGCTTGGTGAACACGTTGACCAGGTGACTCTTCACGGTCGCTTCGGTGACGAAGAGCTCCTGGGCAATCTGTGCATTCGAGGCACCGGTGGCCAGCAGCTTCACCACCTCGCGTTCCCTTCGGGTCAGTTTCGGACCCGGATTGCGCATCGCGGCGATGACCTTCGAAGAGATCTCGGGCGGCAGGTAGGTCTCACCGCGTGAGGCCTTCTCAATCGCGGTCGAGATGTCCTCGGGGTTGATGTCCTTGAGCAGATAGCCGGCCGCGCCCGCATTGAGGGCGGCAACGATCTCAGCATCGTTGTCGAAGGTCGTGAGGATGAGAACCGCGGGCTTCGTCGGTCTCGCATTCAGCCGCTTCGTCACCTCGATGCCGTCGATGCCCTCCCCCAGTCGCAGATCGCACATCACCACATCGGGTTCGAGCTCATCGACCACGGCCAGCGCTTCTTCGCCGCTGCTGGCCTCACCGACTACAGCGATATGGTCGGGGGCGTCGATGACGGACCGCAGGCCCGCCCGCACCACCGGGTGGTCATCGACGAGAATCACTCGAATCGTCATGCGCTGTCTCCTTGTGTGCGTTCGTCCCTGATGTCATCAGCCTCGCCGAGGCTGTGCTGTCGGGAGGTCAGTCTCGGATTGCTGGGCAGGGTGGCCGAGATAGCGAAGCCCGAACCAGGCGTCGATTCGATGACAAGCTCGCCTCCCAGCTCACGCATCCGCGAGCCGATGAAGTCGAGGCCGAATCCGGATTCCGATTCGCGCTGTCGCGATTCCGGATCGGCCATGCCGACACCGTCGTCGACGATGTCCATGCGGATCGACCCGTCGAGATCCATCAGGCTGACCATGACCCTTGAAGCTTGAGAGTGCTGTCTGACGTTGGCGAGCGCGGACTGCGCGGTCCGCAGCAGCGCCACCTCCACCTCGGCGGGTAGAGAGGCCACGGTCTCGTCGACCTCGACGCGGCCGCGGATAGAGGTGTCGGCCTCCAGGCGGGTGAGCAGGCGTCGGATGGCGGCAGTCAGCGCCCCGTCCTCGAGTTCGGCCGGGGCGAGTGCGGCAATGATCCGGCGCACGTCGCGCGAACTCTGTGCCGCGAGATCCTCGACTTGGCGCAGAACCTGGCTGGCATGTTCATCGGTGGTCTTGTCCACCTCGGCGTGGGCGATGAGACGGATCGAGGAGATCTCTTGCGCGATCGTGTCATGGATGTCGCGGGAAACTCGAGTGCGCTCCTGGATCTCCCCGGCGTGACGTTGGGTCAGGGCGAGCTCGTCCTGCAGGTCGAGCAGATTCTGGTGGGCCACCTCCAAGGACTGCAGCAGCTCCTCGCGTCTGCGGCCCTCGCGCAGGAGTTCGATGTAGCCGCGGGACAGTCCCAGGGCGAAGATCGCGCCGATGAGCGATCCGATGATGCTCGCGGTCTGGACCTCGCCGTAATGAGCCAGGGGCGCCACAACCGTTGCGATATAAGTCAGAGCGGTGAAGACCACGGCGATGCGCATCGAGAACAGGTGTCCGGCAAGCAGCCACAGGACGAAGGCCATCCAGATGAACTCGGCGGAGACCAGCAACGTGCACAGCCAGGCGATGGCCAGCACCAACAGCCACCATTTGGCCAGAACGATCGCACCGCTGCGGGCAGCTCGCACGGCGCCGAGGGCGTACCAGGCGAGGAAGACGATGCTCACGGCGATCGCGGCCAGGGGTGCCGCTCCCCCGCCGATCGCGCGGATGCACGAGATCACGGTGAGCACCAGCGCCATCGCGTGCTGGCCGATCTCCATGGTTCTCTCTGTCCACCCGCGTGTGCCCACGGTTTCACCTTCCTGCACGTCGTTCTTCCTGCCAACTCAATCACATCTGCGGCGGGCGCGTGCGCCTTTCGACTGGGCTGGGGCCCGTCAGAACCGAACCCTGGCCCCGACAATGGTGCTGACAACCAGTGCCAATGCCAGGGCCGGTGTCAGTGCCTGCCGTGGCCTGCTGGGGCCATGGCTTCGTTCTGGTCCGATTCGGCGAGGATGTGGGTTCCCTCGGACTGATCTGTCTGGCCGCCCCGAGTCTCTTCGTCACCGGCCGCGGCAGCAGCTGCATCGGCGTACTTGTGCTCCGAGTGCGTGATCGCCTTGTTGGGCCACCACATCCGGTTGCCGGCCAGACCGAAGATAGCCGGGACGATGACCGTGCGTACGAGCACGGTGTCGACGAGGACGCCGACTCCGACGATGAGTCCCAGCTGACCCAGGACCATCAGCGGCAGCATGCCCAGGGCCGCGAACACTCCGGCCAGGACGATGCCGGCGCTGGTGATCACTCCACCGGTGTGGCTGACGGCTTCGATCATGCCCTGGCGGGCGCCGTGGACAACCGATTCCTTCTTCGCCCGGTGGGACAGGAAGATCGAGTAGTCGATGCCCAATGCCACGAGGAACAGGAACGCGAGGATCGGAACCTGAGCATCTAGTGCCGCTTGGCCGAAGATCGTTCGGCTGAGGAATGCGCCGAGGCCGATCGCTGCGGCCGAGGACGCCACATTGACCACGAGCAGGGTTCCCGCCACGAGGGGTGCACGGAGGATGCCGAGCAGGATGATGAAGCTGATGGCCAGGATCAGCGGTGCAATGGTCAGGAAGTCCTGAGCATTGCCGTCGCGGGCATCGAGTTCGGTTGCCGCCGCGCCGCCGACCTGTGCGTCGGCACCGTCGATCGCGTGGACGTCTGACCGGATGTCCGTGACCAGGTCGAGGCCCGCTGGGCTGTCCGGTTCGTATTCGCCGGTGACCATGACCTTCGCGATCGAGGTTCCCCCGGTCGTCGTCTCGTCGGTGACGTTGGCACGTACGACCCCGTCGATGTCTGCCACGGAGTCCGCGACCTGATCGGCATGCGCCGAGTCGGTGACAACCCAGATCGGCTGCGACTCGCCGGGAGGGAAGTGGTCGGCCAGGACATCGAGTCCCTGTGCCGATTCGGACTGCACGCGGAACTTCTCGGACTGGTCCAGCCCCACCGAAGTGCCGATGAGCCCTGTGGCCATGATGCCGAGAATGATGATTCCGGCGCCGAGGTGGATGCCCGGCTTCTTGACCACGCGAGTCGCGATTCTGCGCCAGATGGAGGATTTCGCTGCGGGCTTCGTTCCGGCAGTTTCGTCAGTGGCCTCCTGAACCTTGGGGACGAAGGGCCAGAAGACGCCTTTGCCGCAGATCGCGAGGACCGGTGGCAGTGCGAAGAGCACGGCGGCTGCGGCGATGATGAGGCCGATTGCGGCGGTGATGCCCAGTCCCCGGGTTCCTGGGATCACGGCGAAGACGAGGCTGAGCAGGGACAGGACCACGGTCAGGTTCGAGGCGAGGATCGTCGACGCCGTGTGGGTCCACGCGGAGCCCAGCGCGATGCGGTGATCGTTTTCGCGGCCCAGTTCCTCCCTGTAGCGGGAGATGAACAGGAGCGCGTAGTTGGCTCCGGCGCCGAAGACCAGGACGCTGATGATGCCCGCGTCGAACTGCAGATCGAGGGCATCGCCGACGGCCGCGGTCACAGTGGATGCCAGGCCGTCTGCAGTGCCGATGACGATGAGCGGCAGCAGCCATAGGATCGGTGAGCGGTAGGTGATGATGAGCAGCAGCGCGACGATGACGATGGTCACGATGAGGAGTGTGAAATCTGCACCGCCGAACGCGGAAGCGATGTCGGCGCCGATCGCGGGACCACCGGTGACCAGGAGGGACATTCCCGAGTCCTCGAGCTGACCGGCCTGCGAATCGCCGGCGATGAAGTCACGAAGTCCCTCGACGGTCTCAGCGGTGTCGCTGTTGGTCAGTCCGACCTCGATGGGGACCATGAGCAGTGCGGCCTTGCCGTCGTCGCTCATAATCGGGCCGGTCGCCTTGGATGCGTCGCCGCTGGCAGAGGAGTCAGACGATCCTGAGGAGTCGATGTAGTCGCCGAGCGAGCCGCCCAGCTTCCCCAAGTCGGCCTGTTCGCTCGAGCTCAGTTTCGAGCCGTCGTCGTGGGAGGCAACGACCATGACTGACTGCTTGTCGGCGCCCGGGAACTTCTTCAGCAGCTGGTCGACCTGGGTGGATTCGGCATCGGCCGGAGCGGATTCGTTGGCCCGATCCTCACCCGCACCGGACAGGAGTCCGAACAGGAGGGTGACGAGGATGACGACCCCGCCGAGGACGAACCACGAACCGCGCTTCGACACGAGCGTGTTCGCGCTTTTCGTGAGTGTTGTGTTCATGTCTCTAGCTCATCAATTCTCAGAGCTGGAAACATCGCCTAGGAGTTCAGACTAAACCTGCAACTTTCGATGGAGAACGCATATCACCGACGGCGATCACCACCGTGACCTGCATAAACACTTCGTCAGCCGGCTCGATCTCCGTACCCGCCACCGCAGGTGTCTCAGATGATCGTCGCTCCTGCGGCGTCCATCTCAGCCAGAGCCAGCATGGATGAGTCCTTGCCGACACCAGCGATGAGGTCCTGGCGAACCCAGACGGACCATCCGCCCTTCAGCGCGTCGAGGACGGTAGCGCAGACGCAGTGGTCGGTGGCGATGCCGACGACGTCCACCTCGGCGATGTCAAGGCTCTTCAGCAGGTCGCCGAGGCGCTCCCCAGCATCCGTCGTCCCCTGGAAAGCGGAGTAGTCGGGAGTGCCCTGACCCTTGCGCACGTGATGGGTGATGGCATCTGTGGTCAGCAGAGGATCGTATTCGGCGCCCTCGGTGTCCGCGACGCAGTGGACGGGCCAGGAATCGACGAAATCGGGGCTCTGGCTGAAGTGGCCACCGTTGTCGCTGTCGGCATCATGCCAGTCGCGGGAGGCGATGATCGCGTCATAGTCACCTGCAGAGGCGCCGAGGAAGCGGGTCACCCCGGCGGCAACGGCGTCACCACCGTCCACGCCGAGCGCCCCGCCCTCGGTGAAGTCGTTTTGGATGTCCACGATGAGAAGTGCCTTCGCCATACCTCGAGCATAGGCGCTGACGCGGGATTGTCAGCTCTGCTTCAGGGCTTTCTTCTGAGCCTTCTTCGCCGCTTTCCGGGCCGCCTTCTTGGTGGCGCCGGCTCCGGCGACGAGGAGGAGCCCACCTAATGCTGCGACGTTCTTCGAGAAGTGAGTCTTGTGAGCGGCAGCGTCGGCACCGTCCATGTCCCAGAAGGCGTGGCCGGCCAGTGTGGTCGGCACCAGAGATCCGGCGAGTGCGAGCGCGGAGAGTCGTGGCTTGATGCCCAGCGCCATGGTGGTTCCGGCGAGCAGTTGGAGTCCGCCGTTGGCACGGACTAGGAGTTCATCGTCTTCGGGAAGGATCGGCACGTATTCGCGGATCGCATCGAGCGTCGGAGAGGCAGCCGCGACACGCCCGCCGGGGTTGGTCAGTGCCGAATATCCTCCGGTAATGAAGATCGGTGAGGTGAGTACGCGTCCTGCTGTCTGCAGCAACGATGATCCTAGTGCCATGGGATTCTCCTTCAGGTTTGGGGTTTTGAGCCTAACGGATGCCTGAGCTCAGCCTCAAAGCGCCTCGTCGTGCGGCGTCACGGGAGCTGCAGGCACCACGGGAGCCTTCGGCTGCTTGATGCCCAGTTCTGGTTGCTTCCGGAACTGGCCTGTGGCGAAGAGAACGGCGATGACGATTGCGGAGACGATCCAACCGGAGACTCCCAAGAACGAGACCAAGGCCATGTCCGGGGTTGAGGCGGATCCGTCGATGAACAGCCCGAGCAGCATCCCTGCCGAACCATTGAGCGCAGCATGCGCGGCGACAGACGGCCAGCCCGAACCAGTGCGCAGTCGCAGCCAGCCGAACAGGATCCCCACCATGACACAGCCGCCGACCATGAAGGCCAGCCCCGTGATGTCGGGGCGCGCGAAGTTGTATCCGAGCAGGATCAGCGGTGCGTGCCACAGACCCCAGATCACTCCGACGATGAGGAGTGCGGGCCAGGTGCCGAGTGGACGCAGGCTCGTCAGCAGCCATCCTCGCCAGCCGACCTCCTCGCCGAAGGCGACGATCACATTGAGCAGTGATCCCAGCGCCATGATCACCAGATAGCCGATCACGGCCACGACCAGCGGGATCTCGTCCAACCCGGGCAGCTGCGCCAACTGAGCCTTGAACCCTGAGAGACCAAGCAGGTCAACCTGCATCCATCCGAAGGCTGCGCCCAGCAGGTAGGCCACGGCCACGAGCACGAATATCCCGAAGAAGGCGAGCGCGGTCATCCCGAGAACCCGGCCGAAGGGACGCAGCGGCCAGATGCCGAGGTACCTGACGATGCTGGCCCGAGGCTCACCGGTGCGACGGCGCTGGATGATCATCGCCACGATCACAGCGATCAGCGGGGTGAACATCATGGCCATTCCCGACACCTGCACGAGCAGTGGATTGCCCAACCCTTCACCGCTCAACCACAGGGGCAGGCACGCAACCCAGGCGAGAACCGCTGCCACTACAACGAAGACTGCGACCTCGAGCCACGGCACCTGAGCCGGCACGATCGCCAGCGGTCGGCCCTTGGGGTCCACGTCCTCCCCCACCGAGGTGGCTGCGGGCTCTGTGCCCACGGTGGCGTTGTCGCTTCTGTCCGTTCCCGTGCTCACGGTTCCTCCTCAGTCCTGCACCGACGCTGCCTTTTGGGTCCACTCTGCTGTCTGTGCTGCTTTCATCATCCAACCTACGTTGTCGGCCGATCGTGCACCTCCGCCGTGTGACTGAAATCGATCTCGCCCATCCGGCCGAGGGAGACCCCCGTGTCGATTCGCCTCTGCCGAAGCAGTGCTCCTGTTCTCGCTCCTCTCCCGTCTCACCCCCCTCCCGTCTCACTCCCCTCCCGTCCTCGACCATCCATATTCTGAGATACGATGAACACCGTTGAATCACCGTCGATTCGTGCAAAGGCGCAATCTCATGACCGAACATTCCCCGAAATAACATCTCTCCGACTCCGATCACCTCTCGGTCCTCGGCTACGAGGACTCCTTCGAACGATCGATGAGCCCCTGGGCGAACTTCGCCCTCGGCTTCACCTATCTCTCCCCGCTCGTCGGCGTCTACTCGCTCATGGCTGTGGCCCTCTCCACCGGCGGACCGCCATCGATGTGGTGGATCATCATCGTCGCTTGCGGCCAGATGCTGGTCGCCCTGGTCTTCGGTGAAGTCGTCTCCCAGTTCCCCATCGCCGGTGGGATCTACCCTTGGGCACGCAGACTGTGGGGTTAGCGGTATGCCTGGATGGCCGCGTGGGTCTACATCTGCGCCCTCATCGTCACCATCACCTCGGTGGCGGAGTTCGGTGCCGGATTCGTGTCGAGTCTGTTCGGCTTCGAACTGAATCGCAATACCACCCTTCTCTTGGCCTTGGGCCTGCTGGTCCTGGCCCTGGCCATCAACTTCAGCGGCACCAAGTGGTTGGCCCGGATCGCACGCATCGGCCTGTTCGCCGAACTCATCGGCGTCATAGGCCTCGGCCTGTTCCTGCTCATCTTCGAACGCAAGCACAGCTTCGGCGTGTTCTTCGACTCCATGGGAACCGCCGGTGATGGCAGCTACGCCGCCGCATTCATGGGCGCTGCGGTCGCCGGACTCTTCCTCTTCTACGGCTTCGAGGCCTGCGGCGACGTCGCCGAAGAGGTGTCCGATCCGGCCCGCGGCATCCCCAAGGCCATGCTCATGACGATCCTCGTCGGCGCGGTCTCGGCCCTGTTCTCATTCGGCGGCTACGTGTTGGCAGCCCCGAACCTCGACGAGATCGTGGCCGGTCAGGTCGCGGACCCCATTCCCGCGATCCTCGAGGGCAGCCTCGGCACGGTCGGGGCGAAGATCTTCCTCCTCGTCGCGATCACCGCCTTCATCTCCTGCGTCCTCAGCCTCCAGGCCGCGGCCTCGCGCCTGATATTCAGCTTCGCCCGAGACGGGATGATGCCAGGTCACAAGTGGCTGTCCAAGGTCACCGATGGCACCAAGGTCCCCCGCAACGCCCTCATCGTCGCCTGCATCACCCCAGCTCTCATCTGCGTGCTGATCTGGTTCAATGATGGAATCCTCGTCGCGGTCACCTCCTTCGCCATCCTCGGCATCTACCTCGCATTCCAGATGGTCGTCCTCGGCGCGCTGCGGCAGCGCTTCAAGGGTTGGAGGCCCGCGGGCCCGTGGTCGCTGCGGGGCTGGGGAATCATCGTCAACATCGCGGCGCTGGCCTATGGGATCTTCGCCATGATCCTGTTGGCGCTGCCCGGCGACTCGGGTTCGTTCTTCGCCGACTGGATCGTGCTTCTCGGCCTCGTCGTGGTGCTCGTGGTCGGGGTCGTCTACCTCTTCACCGCCCGTCCGGACCGGCAGTCCGACGCCCCCGAAGGTGACGCCATCGCCGTCGCCGAGGCGATCCGCTCCCACCGCTCGAATCGCTGAGATCCAGCCCACGAGTCGCCGAACGCCGAGCGGACCACTTAGTTTCGAGCGGACCCGCTATAGGGTGTCCCTTCGAAGCCGAGTGGTCCGCTCGTTTCCACGCAGTGAGCTGCCCGGCAGTGCAGGTCAGCTCGGCGAGGGGCGGGACCCTCCACTCATCCACATAAAAATACAGGTCTATGTATAACAATTCGACATGAGCTTGTCCGGCAGTTAAGCTGGTCAGCATGTCGAAAGTATTGTCTGCACTCCCAATCGGTGAACACGTTGGAATCGCCTTCTCCGGCGGACTGGATACGTCCTGCGCGGTCGCATGGATGCGTCACAAGGGCGCCATTCCCTGCACCTACACGGCCGATATCGGCCAGTACGACGAGCCCGACCTCGACTCCGTGACGGAGCGTGCGAAGGAATACGGTGCGGAGATCGCCCGGTTCGTCGACGCCAAGCGCCTGTTGGTCGAAGAAGGCTTCGTCGCCCTGCAGTGCGGTGCCTTCAACGTCCGCTCCGGCGGCAAGACCTACTTCAACACGACCCCTCTGGGCCGTGCGGTCACCGGCACGATGCTTGTGCGCGCCATGAAGGAAGACGGCGTCGACATCTGGGGCGATGGCTCGACCTACAAGGGCAACGACATCGAACGCTTCTACCGCTACGGCCTGATGGCCAACCCGAAGCTTCGCATCTACAAGCCATGGCTCGACTCGGACTTCGTCGAGGAACTGGGCGGACGCCAGGAGATGAGCGAATGGCTCGTCGAACACGGCTACCCCTACCGTGACTCTGCCGAGAAGGCATACTCCACCGACGCCAACATCTGGGGTGCGACTCACGAGGCCAAGACGCTCGAATTCCTCGATGCCGGACTCGACATCGTCGAACCGATCATGGGCGTCGCGGCCTGGCGCGACGACGTCGAGGTCACAACCGAAGAGGTCACTGTCGGCTTCGAGGCTGGTCGTCCCGTGTCGATCAATGGTGAGAAGTTCGACGATCCTGTCGCCCTGGTCTTCAAGGCCAACGAGATCGGCGGCCGTCACGGACTCGGTGTCTCCGACCAGATCGAGAACCGCATCATCGAGGCGAAATCGCGGGGCATCTACGAGGCTCCCGGCATGGCACTGTTCCACATCACCTATGAGCGCCTGCTCAACGCCATTCACAACGAAGACACCATCGCGCTCTACCACGAAGAGGGGCGCCGCTTGGGTCGGCGCATGTACGAGGGACGTTGGTTGGATCCGCAGTCACTCATGCTGCGCGAATCGATGCAGCGCTGGGTCGCCTCGGCGATCACCGGCGAAGTGACGTTGCGCCTGCGCCGCGGTGACGACTACACGATCGTCAACACCACTGGTCCCAACCTCAGCTACCACCCGGAGAAGCTGTCAATGGAGCGCGTGGGCGACGCCGCCTTCGGCCCCGAGGACCGCATCGGCCAACTGACCATGCGCAACCTCGACATCGCCGATTCGCGTGCCCGCCTCGAGCAGTACGCCGCTATGGGCATCGTCTCAGGTCCGACCTCTGAACTCATCGGCTCCCTTGAGGCCGGTGGCGCCGAGGAGATCGCGAACTCCACCGCCGACGTCGACGCGGCCAGCGACCGTGCCGGCCTGTCCGCCGCCTTCGACGCCGGCACGGACTGATCGCCGAGCCCACAGCCAGTAACTGACAACGGTCGGCAAGTTCACCTCAAAATCTCGCGCGAGATCGAGGTGGACTTGTCGACCGTTTCGTCTATTCACCGTGCTTCGCAGTCTCCTTCCACAGGCAGCTTCCCGGCAGGTAGTTCCCCGCGGATGGTGAGATGATCGTGCGATGACAACAGCGGCGTCCAGCCTGCAGTCCCTCGCCGAGGTGATCGAGTCGGAACTGCGTGATCGTGGCACCTCCGTACGCGCCACGAAGGAACGCGCATACCTCAAGAGCGACCTCGTCCACTACGGCGTCGGCGTACCGGGTACGCGCGCAGTGGTGGCCACGACTCTGCGCGGGGTGGAGTTGGACCATGACGGAATCGTCGCTCTCGTCGAGGCCCTGTGGAACTCTACGGGCGCACTGGACGACGCGAGCCGCGGTACTCCGGTTTATGAGTGTTGCAGTGCGGCCACGATGGTGCTCATCCAAACGAAGGACCACCTCGGCGCCGGTGACACTGACCTCTTCGAACGACTGCTGCGACAGTCCCGCACCTGGGCGCTCGTGGATCCACTCGCCGGTGATGCCGTCGGCCCGTTGTCTGAACATGATGCGAAGTTTGCTCCGGTGCTCGAACGCTGGGCGAGCGACGACGATTTCTGGATCCGACGCTCAGCGCTGCTGGCCCACCTGCGACCACTGCGGGAAGGCCGCGGAGACTTCGAGCGATTCTCACGTCTCGCCGATGCGATGCTGGAAGAGACGGAATTCTTCATCCGCAAAGCAATCGGCTGGGTGCTGCGCGACACCGCCCGCACACGACCGGAGATGGTCTTCGACTGGATGTTGCCGCGCGCCCATAGAGCCTCGGGCGTGACGATGCGTGAAGTGGTGAAGCATCTGTCGCCTGAGCAGCGGAATGCACTGCTTGCGGCTAAAGGGACTCGGCGAAGTCGAGCAGGATCTGGTTGAAGGCCCCCGGCGCCTCGATGTTGGCGGCATGGCCAGCGTTGGGGATGACCGCCGATGAGCCGAGCGGAGCCAGGCCTGCGGATGCGGCTGCGTGCGATGAGGGCCAGTGCTCGCTCTCGGCTCCGGCGACGAAGAGCACAGGCACGTCGGCGCCTTCGATCACGGAACGCCAATCGGCCTTCGCATGGTCGCCCAGCAGACCCAGCTCGCCACGGCTGAGCTTGTGATCCACACCCTTCATGGCCTTGAGCAGACGCACCATGCGCCTGCCTCGCTTCCAGACGGGGGTGCCATGCCCCGTGGGAGGAATGCCCTCGGCGAAGTAGGTGTCGACGTTGGACTCCTCGTAGCCGTAATACCCGTGCGGCCAGTCAGCGGTGTTGAGCATCTTAGGCGTCTGGTCGACGACAGCGATTCCGGTGATGCGATCGGCACCGAACTGGGAGAGATAGGACCAAACGGTGTTGCCGCCCATGGATCCGCCCACGAGCAGAACATTTCGCAGATCCAAAGCCTCGAGAACTTGTGCCACGTCCTGACCACGCCGCTCCATGGTCACACCAGACTTGGGGTGGTCGGCACCTCCGTGGCCGCGCAGGTCAACTGAGAACACCTCGCATCCAGCCTGTGCCAACGGTTGAACCTGGTAGCGCCAGCTGGTCGCCGGTGCCTTGAACCCCGCCAGCAGCATCACGGGGCGACCGGCGGGGTCTCCGGTCTGCGTGTACTCGAGACTGACGCCGTCATCGGCACTGATTGCGGCCACGGTCCACTCCTAGCGCTGGGTTCCCCGCGAGTCAGGGTCCGCAATGACCATGCAGTTCTCCGGGCTTCGAGGGTGAACTCACAAAAGAAGCCCTTCACCAGCTGTTCCTGCTGGTGAAGGGCTTCCCTACTGTGCGCCACGAGGGATTCGAACCCCCAACCTTCTGATCCGTAGTCAGATGCTCTATCCGTTGAGCTAGTGGCGCATGTCGCCTGGACTCTCGCCCTGCAACTGGATCAACTATACACACCGAAATCACCCAAGCTCAAATTCGGCCAAAGTGCGCTTCACCACATTCGCAGATTCGGCGGATCCTAGAGCTCAGGTCCGTCTCAACGGACTTTTGATACAAGCGAACTGGCGAGAATACTGAGGTCACTGCCTTCATGAAACTGCACCTTTTGCAAAGAAGCATCATGCGTATGCAAAAACACATCATTGCTTTGATCTATGTGCGTCTTTAGAGGTGGTGTTGTGACCCAATGCACATCTTCCGAGAACTCAAAACCAGGATTTTCCGGTCCGTCCGAGCCCTACGGTGGAGATGTACCAGCCGACAGGCGGAACCCCGTAATCCCGATTGACCAGGAGACCACTCATGACTGTCCTCGACCATGACGTCGTCGCTGACCAGCTGAAGAACGCACCGACCGATAGCGAGCCGGTGCTTTCGTTCGTCAGCAGGGTCGCCACCCTCACCACTCCAGACGATATCGTCTGGGTCGATGGTTCGGATGAGCAGAAGGCCACCATCGCCGACCAGCTCGTCGAAGCCGGCACCATCGTTCGCCTGACCGGCACCAAGGACTCATTCTACGCGGCCTCCGACCCCGAGGACGTCGCCCGCGTGGAGGGCCGCACCTACATCTGCTCCGTCGAGGAGAAGGATGCCGGGGCGCTCAACAACTGGATGGCTCCGGCCGAGATGAGGGAGACCCTCAAGCCGCTCTTCGACGGTTCGATGCGCGGACGCACCATGTACGTCATCCCGTTCGTGATGGGACATGCTGAGGCCGACCAGCCGATGTTCGGCATCGAGCTCACCGATTCCCCCTACGTTGTCCTCTCCATGCTCGTCATGGCGCGTTCGGGCAAGACCGCCCTCGACGCGATCGTGGCCAATGGCGGCACCTTCGTCGAGTGTGTGCACTCGGTCGGCGCTCCGCTCGAAGCCGGGCAGGAGGACGTCGCCTGGCCCTGCAACCCCACCAAATACATCACTCACTTCCCCGAAGAGCGCTCCATCTGGTCCTTCGGCTCCGGCTACGGCGGCAACGCGCTGCTCGGCAAGAAGTGCTACGCGCTGCGCATCGCTTCGTCGATCGCCCGTGATGAAGGCTGGTTGGCCGAGCACATGCTCATCCTCAAGCTGACGAGCCCGGAAGGCGAGGTCAAGTACATCGCCGCCGCATTCCCTTCGGCCTGCGGCAAGACCAACCTCGCCATGATCGAGCCCACCATTCCCGGCTGGAAGGCCGAGACCCTGGGCGACGACATCGCCTGGATGCGCTTCGGCGACGACGGCCAGCTCTACGCCGTCAACCCTGAGTTCGGTCTCTTCGGAGTCGCCCCGGGCACCGGCTACACCACCAACCCGACCGCGATGCGGGCCATCGAAGCCGGCGGAAACATCTTCACCAACGTCGCCCTGACCGACGACGGTGATGTGTGGTGGGAGGGCAAGACGGACGAGAAGCCAGCTCACCTCACCGACTGGCGCGGCAACGACTGGACGCCTGATTCCGAGACCCCAGCCGCTCACCCGAATTCGCGCTTCTGCACCCCGATCGCCAACGTTCCGACGCTGGCTCCTGAGTGGACGAACCCGAACGGCGTGCCGATCTCGGCAATCCTCTTCGGCGGCCGCCGCAAGACGACCATGCCGCTCGTGACTGAGACCAAGGACTGGAACCACGGTGTCTTCATGGGCTCGGTGCTCTCCTCAGAGACCACCGCTGCCGCCACCGGAGCCGTCGGCGTCGTTCGTCGCGATCCCATGGCGATGCGTCCGTTCATCGGCTACAACGTCGGTGACTACCTGCAGCACTGGCTCGACATCGGAAACACCGAGGGCGCCCAGCTGCCGAAGATCTTCTACGTGAACTGGTTCCGCCGCGACGAGGACAACTCGTTCCTGTGGCCAGGCTTCTCCGAGAACTCACGGGTTCTCAAGTGGGTCTTCGAGCGCGTCACCGGCACCGCCGACGCCGTCGAGAGCCCGCTCGGCCTGACCCCAGTCGAAGGCGGCCTGGACACCGAGGGACTCGACTTCACCGACGAGCAGCTGCGCAAGGCACTTGAGATCAAGCCCGAGGAATGGCAGACCGAGCTCGGACTCATCGAAGACTGGTATGAGCAGCTCGGCGATTCGGTACCTGCCGAACTCCGCGCTGAGGTCGACAACCTGCGCAATCGCCTGGGCCTCGCCTGAGTCTTCGAGTCGCTGAGTCTTTGCCTCGTTGAGTTGCTGCGTCGCTGAGTTGCTGCGTCGCTGACTGAGTGAGGTTCTGAGCCGCACAGAGAATCCCCCAACCATCGCCGAGGTGGTTGGGGGATTTTCATGTGCGAGGAAGCGGCGTCCTCGGGGATCAGCGCATCACGTACCGGGAGCACCAATGAACACCATTGCAGATGTAGGACGAGACGCTCCGGGGAAGACGTGCATAACTGACGGTTGCGAATGTGACCTGTATGGGCAAAACGTGCCCGTGAACATCAGGGGAGGCATCCACGCGGCGTTCAGACCTGTCTGCCTGGAGGAAGGCAGAGAGCGTGCGGGCCGGTCCGACAGCCGACGCATCAGCACCGTGGAGCATAGGCTCTGAAATCGTCGCGGGCTGCCGGCCGCGCTCCAACGCCGTGGAGTGCGGGAATGCAATGAAGGTCAGAAACGCACTCAGGCGCCGTGGAGGGCCGGGACGATCAGGTAGACGCCGACGAGCACAACGATGCTGCAGACGCCGAACACTGCCCAGTAGCCGAGCCTGAGCAGGGGTTTGCTCTGGCCTTCGGCAGCCAGGTCGACGTGGACTGCCCGCATCCGCACTGCACTGGAGAAGAGCGTGATGACGACGATCGCTGACACCCAGGTCGCGACCGCAACGATGAGGAAAGAGCTCCACTCGATCATTTCGAATCTCCCTTGTCTGCGTGTGCCCCGTCAGCATCTGTCTCCGCCGCAGGATTGCGCACAGCGCTGGAGTCGGAGTTGGTACCCACAGCGGAACTGGCGCCATCGTCAAAGCCGGCTCCGGCAACGGAGCCTGCTTCGGCAACGGAGCCGGCACCGGACTTCGCTTCCACCCTGTCAGCAACTCGCTGATCTCGGGCTTCGATGCGAGAGGCACGCTTCATGGCTGCCCGCTTGCGGTTGCGGTCCTTGCGCAGCTTGCGCTTACGACCGCGGATACCCACGGCCTCGCCGACGGTGTCGAAGTTCGAGAGCTCGGGATCCGCGACCTTGCGTGAGCTGAGGAAGATCCAGAGGACTGCGACGACCGCGATGACTGTGTCGACGATAACGCCGATGGTGCCGAGGTGCGCGATGCCTGCTGCGATGCCACCGACGATTCCGGCCGCCGGGATGGTCAGCAGCCAACCCGATGCGATGCGCCCGGCGGTGGACCACTTCACGTCCGCACCCTTACGGCCCAGACCGGAGCCGACCACCGAACCGGACGCCACCTGCGTCGTCGACAGGGCGAAGCCGAGGTGGGAAGAGGCGAGGATGGCCGCGGCCGTCGAGGTCTCGGCAGCCAGTCCCTGAGCAGGCTTGACGGTGGTGAGCTTGGTGCCGAGGGTGTCGATGATTCGCCAACCGCCGATATAAGTTCCCATGGCGATCGCCAACGCGCAAGCTCCGATCACCCAGAGGTGAGGACCGGTTCCGTGGTCCTGCAGATTCGCGGACACGAGCACCAGGGTGATGACGCCCATGGTCTTCTGCGCATCGTTGGTTCCGTGTGCCAGAGCCACGAGGGAGGAGCTGAAGATCTGCCCGTATTTGAACGGTGCCCGGTGAGCGGTCTTGCCTTCGCCATTGCGTCGTGTGATGGCATAGGCCAGGCGCGTGCACAGATAGGCACCCACACCTGCAATGATCGGGGCCGCCAGTGCAGGCAGGACCACTTTGGACAAGAAGACGCCGAAGTCGACGGAGTTGAGGCCGGCGCCGATGATCGCGGCACCGATCAGCCCCCCGAACAGTGCATGTGAGGACGACGACGGCAACCCGAAGCGCCACGTCGCCATGTTCCAGATGATCGCACCGATGAGGCCGGCAAGAATGAAGTCCGGAGTGATCTGGACTCCCCCACCGCCTTCTTTGATGATGCCCCCGGAGATGGTCTTAGCCACCTCGGTAGACAGGAAGGCACCGACGAGGTTGAGCAGCGCTGCCAGGGTGACCGCCGTCTTTGGCTTGATCGCTCCTGTGGCGATCGGAGTCGCCATGGCATTGGCTGTGTCGTGAAAGCCGTTGGTGAAGTCAAAGAACAGTGCCAGCACGATGACCAGCACAACGACGAAGATGATTTCCACTAAGCGACCTTGAACGTAGACACAATTCGGACCGTGGATGATTTAGCTGGCGGGCAGCGACCTCAATCAGCAAAAAGTCTACCGCCTATTCCCCCGAATCTTCACCTACAGTTCAGCGCTGCTGCGCTTGCCACACCCGGCGTTCACTTGTGAGCTGGGAGAATGTGCCCCCATCAGGCGAGAGAATGTATCGACGTTCACACTCGACCTGATGAGGACACACTTGTCAGATGACGTATTCGTCGGCGATGCTCAGCGCTTCATCGAGCACCTTGAGCCCGAAGCGCACGTCTGCATCGGGGGTGTTCAGCGGCGGGACGACATGGATCCGGTTGAAGTTCGCGAATGGAAGCACCCCACCTGACTTCATCGCCGCAATCACCCGATTCATCTCCGGAGAGCTGCCGCCGTACGCCGCCAGTGGTTCACGCGTGGTCCGGTCCTTGACCAGCTCAACGGCCCAGAAGCACCCCATTCCGCGAACGTCTCCGATCGAAGGGTGACGCTGCGCCATCTCGTGCAGCGCCGGCCCGATGATGTCGCGACCGAGGCGCTCGGCGTTGCCGATCATTCCCTCGTCGTCCATCGCATTGATGGTGGCGACTGCTGCGGCGCAGGCCAGTGGGTGGCCCGAATAGGTCAGACCGCCGGGGTAGACGCGGTCGCGGAAGGTCTCGAAGATCGCATCCGAGATCACGACTCCGCCCAGTGGCACATACCCCGAGTTCACGCCCTTGGCGAAGGTGATGAGGTCCGGGGTGACATCCCAATGGTCGACGGCGAACCAGCGTCCGGTGCGGCCGAAGCCGGCCATCACCTCGTCGGCGATGTATATGATGCCGTAGCGGGTCGTCAGTTCCCGCACCCCTTCGAGGTATCCGGCTGGAGGTCCGTAGATTCCGGCCGTCCCGGGCACAGTCTCGAGGATGAGCGCGGCGATGTTGCTCGGCCCCTCCAAGGTGATCATGTCCTCGAGGTGCTGCAGCGCCCGCTGCGTCTCCTCCGCCTCGGTGGTGGCACCGAAGTACGAACGGTACTGGTAGGCGGGCATGAAGTGAACGATGCCCTCGGCCGAGTAGTCGCTGGCGAAGCGACGCGGGTCGCCTGTGGCGTTGACGGCCAGCTGGGTGCCGCCGTGGTAGCTGCGGTAGGCGGAGAGGACCTTGGTCCGCCCGGTGTGCAGGCGCGCCATGCGGATCGCGTGCTCGTTCGCGTCGGCGCCGCCGTTGGTGAAGAACACGTGGTCGAGGTCGCCTGGCGCCCGATCGGTGATGAGTCGAGCCGCTTCGGAGCGGGCATCATTGACGTGCTGCGGGGCAATCGTGCATAGTTTCGCCGCCTGCTCCTGGATCGCTGCGACGACCTTCGGGTGCTGGTGCCCGATGTTCGTATTCACCAGCTGCGAAGACATGTCGAGCAGCTTCTGCCCCTCACCGTCCCAGATATAGGGGCCTTCGGCAGCCAGAATGGTCATCGGGTCGAAGGGCCCCTGTGCCTGCCAGGAATGGAAGACGTGTGCCCGGTCGAGGTCATGAGCCCGCTGACCCACGCGCACCTGGTCGGCGGTGAACGCCCGTTCGCCGTGATCCAGGTCCGCGTCGCGCTTCGAGCCATCGGAGTTGGATTCGTTGACCTCATGGTCGAGTTCTTCGTTCGCATTGATCACAGTCATGACGTGACGTCCTTTCGCATTTCATTCCATATCGCCGAGGTGGGTCAGACCGCCGAGACAGGGGCAGAGCGCCGAGGTGGTCCTGATCCTTCAATGGTGAGTCAGCCGAACCCGAATCACCATGGACACCCTGTCAACATATGTCGATTCAGACTTACACTGTGTAAATCACACGATCTCGAATCGGCGAAAGGAAACGCACATTGGACGTCTGGTCACAGCGAGCACCCGATCTGACGATCGCGGGCCTGCTCGACGTCGACGAGATCCGCCGTGGCGATCCCGAAGTCGTAGCCGGTGGTGACCAGCTGGGACGTGCGGTGAGATGGGTGCACATCGCCGATTCGGAGAATGTCGCACAGTTCCTCGAAGGCGGTGAACTCGTGCTCAGCACCGGCTTGTCCTACCGGTCTTCACCGGAATCGACCGCGAATTTCTTCGATCAGCTCGAATCAGCTTCCGCCTCAGGCGCTGTCATCGAACTCATCCATGACGATGGCCGACCTGATGACGAAGCCATCGAAACCGTACGCGCTGCCGCCCGTGATCGTGAGATCCCGATCGTGATTCTGCGCCACCGCATCAAGTTCGTCCGCGTCACGGAGCTCGCCCACCAGGAACTGCTCAATCGCCAGCTGGCCCGCGTTGAGCATGCGCGCACGGTCCACGAGGCCTTCACACAGTTGAGTCTGGAGAGTGCTGGAGCCCAGGACATCGTCGATCGAACGGCGGATCTGCTGGGCTCACCCGTCATACTCGAAGACGTCGGACATCGACTGCTCGCCTACGCCGGTGACACACCCTCGTCACGCACTGAGCAACACGAAAGCATGGGGACGGACCACCTCGGCGAGGGCAGCGGGCACGGGCGGCGGTGGCTGCAGACCCCGGTGGGGCTGCGAGATCGACGGTGGGGCCGCCTGCTGGCGCCGGGGCGTCTGGGATCTGACGAAGCGGCTGTGCAGGTCATCGAGCGCGCCGCACAGACTCTGACTCTGGCGCGGATGGCCGAACGCGACGAACAGGACCTTCTCGTTGCGGCTCAGGGCGGTTTGGTCCGCGACATCATCGAATCGGCAGACGTCGACGAGAAGCAGGTCCGAGATCGGGCGGCGGACCTTGGCTTCGCACCACGAGGCCGCATGATTCCCGTGGTCGTGCGCGTTGATCGCGGTCCGAACACCGACCCGACCACACTCCAGCTGCGGGAACGGTCACTGCACCGTGATTTCGTATCTGCAGCAACCGCTCACCGCTGCTCCACGCTGTCCGCCGGTCTGCAATCGGGCTCATTCGGGGTCGTGGTGGCGCTGCCGTCAGGTGCCGATGACGATGCAGTCCTCGAGCGGCTCATCGCTGAACTTCCCAGCCGCGACACCACAGTTGGAGTCGGGCGGACGAGTAAGTCGATCGTCGACGCTGCCATTGGGCTCGAATCCGCCACCCAGGTGGCCGAGATCGCGTCGACACTCGAGCTGCGACAACGGCAGTACTACCGATTCTCCGACGTGAGGCTGCGCGGGCTGCTTTCGTCCCTGCACGATGATCCGAGTGTTCGGGCCTTCGCCGAGGCAGAGCTGGCCCCTCTGCTCGAGGCTGATGGTGAGGGTGAGGAGATGCTCACCCTTCTCGAGCAGTTGATCACTCACGGCGGCAACAAGTCAGCACTTGCCCGCAGCGGCTTCCTGTCCCGCCCGGCACTGTACGCACGACTGGACAAGCTGCAGCGCAGGCTCGGCGTCTCGCTGGAGGATGCGGAATCACGCACTGCACTCCACGTCGCCATTCTGTGGCTGCGCACGAATGGCTGACCGTGGGATAGATCAGCGCGGTCGGAATGTCCGAGCGCATTCGTTCCCATCCCAGCGGACTCTTCGATGGTGAACGGCAGCGGGCAGCGGCAGCGAATTCTCGTGGCCTGATGCTGCGCCCGACGTTGCTGCGCTGCGATGAGATCGCGAGCGCGCTCGACCCGCCGTTGACCCGAGGTCCGCAACGTCCTCGGTTGGGGTGACTTCGCGCAGAGTGAGCCCGCCGAGCCGATGCCGCCGGCGGCTCCGGTGACGAGGATGGTCCGGCCTTCGAGTTCCAAGCGTTGTCCCTTCATAGTCAGGCGATCTGAAATCGGGATCACTCCCCGGCCCTCATTCGGCCCATTCCCGGTCCCCAGATGTCGCCGACGGTATAGCCGACAGGGAACGGATCGTCGCATTCGAGGACAAGCTGGTGGAACCCGGTGATCCACCCGCGGCCGCTGATCGTTGGGACGACGGCCGGAAAGTCGCCCACGGATGCCACCTCCTTCACCTCGGCGGTGAAGGTGGTACCCATCATCGATTCGTGGACGAACTCGTCCCCGACTGCCAGCTCTCCCCTGGCGAACATCGCGGCCACGCGGCCACTGGTCCCGGTCCCGCACGGTGACCGGTCGAGAGTGCCTGACCAGGTGCTCGGATCATCGAGGTCGACCTCACCGTTGGGCAGGACCACGGCATTGCGGCCGTGCGTGCCCTCGGTTCGTGCTGGCCCGTGGATCATCGGCAGAGCTATCGAGTCGACCTCCGGGATGAGCGGGTGGACGACGTGGAATGCATCGTCGGCGGCCTTCCTCATCACCGCTGCGGCCCGGATGATCTCCTTCGCATTCGCCGGCTCGAGGTCGACGCCGAGGTGTTCGGCCGTGGTCTGGACGTAGAACTGTCCCCCGAAGACGATGTCGACGGGAATCGTTCCGTAGCCGGGAACGTCTAAAGGCAGATCGAGGCCGTGGACGAAAGCCGGAACGTTGTCGAAGGTGACCATCGTGGCCCGTCCTCCCTCAACCTTCGCGCGCACCGCGACGATCCCGACCGCTGTGTCGATGCGCAGAGTGGTGATGGGTTCGCTGACGTCGATCGCACCGGTTTCGATGAGTGCAGTCACCGCACAGATGAGGTTCGAACCCGACATAGGCCGGAACCCGCCCTGTTCCATGACGATCATGCCGAAGTCACAGCTGGGATCTGCAGCCGGAACGATGAGCGGTGAGCAGAGTCCGGGGTACCCGCGAGGTTCCTGCAGGACCAAGGTGCGCAGGTCATCGAGGTGGTCTTGGCAGTAGCGGAGACGTTCGACCATGGTCGCCCCCTTGACTCGCAGACCAGAGCCCATGAGGACTCGGCCCGGTTCGCCCGCCGCGTGAACGTCCACCGTTTGGATAAGCTGCCTGTTGGTCATTGTGTCGATACCTCGTTCGACCGGCGACAGGCGATCAGGCGACGGTTTCGAGGCCGGCTGCGTTGAGGAGGCGTTGAAGCTCCTCGCGGTGCTCTGCAGCCAGAGGGAGAATCGGCCCGCGAGTCGGGCCCGCTGGCATTCCGACAAGCTCAACCCCGGTCTTCACGCCGCAGGCATAGCTATGTGATTCCAGGAATACACATATCGGGTGGATCTTCTCCCACAGATCCCGTGCCCGCGGCATGTCGGAATCGACAGCCAGCGCGTTGTACAGATCGACGCACAGGCGGGGAATGAAGCTGGCCGCTCCCCACACTCCGGCATTGGTTCCGAGTGCGAGCGCTGCGAAGGTCAACGTGTCACAGCCATTGATAGCCCGAATATCGTCGGAATGGTCGAGGTAGACGGAAGTGAACTTGGAGAAATCGCCGCTGGTGTCTTTGTAACTTCCGACTCCGGCTTCTCGACCAAGACGTCCGAACTGTTCGGCACTGACCTCAAGGCCGGTGGCGTCCGGGATGTTGTAGAACATGATCGGGATGTCAACGACTTCTGAGACTGCCCGGTAGTGGACGATGATCTCTTCGAATGACGGAGTGTCGTAGAAGGGAGGAACGATCATCAGAGCATCGGCACCTGCTTCCTCGGCATCGCGGCTCAGCTCAATGGTCTCTGCTGTTGAGAGTGCCCCGGTTCCCGCGACCACGGGCACACGTTTGTCCGCGTCTTGAATGTAGGCTCGGTTGCAGGCCTTGCGTTCCGCGACTGTGAGGGCGGTGAACTCTCCGGTCGAGCCGCCTGGAACCAATCCGTGGACGCCGTTTGCGATCATATGCTCGACCTGAGTTCCGATGCCGGCAATATCGATCTCGCCGCCGTCAGGAGTGAACGGGGTAATACAAGCGGCATAGATGCCGGTGAAGGTGATTGACATGATTGTGGCCTTTCAACTGGTGTCTGTCGTTCAGCGTTGGACGAAGTGTGTGAGTCGATCAGAAGCGCTTCGGTGATATCCGCGCGAGGAGGTCAGGACTGAGGTTGGTTTTCCGGTCAAGCATGATGTCGGTGAGCACCTTCGCCGAGGCGGGCGCCAGGGTCAGCCCCAACATCGAGTGGCCGGAATTCACGTAGGCGTTCTTCGCTGTCCCCAGGCTGCCGATCACAGGCAGCCCGTCCGGTGTCATGGGTCGCGAGCCTGCCCACGGAGTCCGCTCGCCGGGCGGTTCATCGCCCCAGTCGCGGAATGATTGGCGGGCCGCTTTCCGGATAGCTTCGACGCGAATGTCGTTGACCTCGTCATCTCGGCTGCCGAACTCCATCGTCCCCGCCAGACGAAGCATGCCGTTGAGTGGGGTGACTGCGACCCTGGTGTCTTCGAGAGTCAGTGAGGTTCTCAGCTCTATCGGCGCGGGAGCGTAGTCGATGCTGTATCCCTTGCCCGAATAGATGGGCAGTCTGGCGCCGAGCTCAGCCAGGAGCGCACCGGTCGGTACACCTGCGGCGACGACGACGGCATCGGTCGCGATGACCTCTGCGTCGGTGGTGACGATCGCTGTGACAATGTCACCGCTGCGCACGAAGCTGCGCACAGCCACTCCCTCACGCACTCTCACACCGAGGTCGCCTAACTTCGCCAGCAGTCCGCGGGTCAGGGAGTCGGGTTCGATCTGTCGATCAGCGGGAAAGTAGATCCCGTGGCGAATTCGGTCGCTCAGTGCTGGTTCCGATTCCAGCAGATCATCGCCGTGGAGCTCCTCTGCGACATGACCGGCCGAAGCGAACGCGGTCAGGGTCTGACTGTGCTCTTCGAATCGAGCGGTGGTCTCGAATGCCAGGAGAACCCCACGAGCATGCATCTCGAAATCGATGCCCTGACGCTGATAATCATCGAAGAGCGCATTCGCGTCTTCTCCCAGTCGCAGGTGCACGTCGAGTCCGGCTTCGAAGTCCTGGGCGTTGCAGTGCAGGGCCATGCGGAGCAGAAACTTCAAGTATCCGGGCGCCAAAGACGGTTTGATCGACAGGGGGCTGTCGGGTCTGAGCATCCATCTGATGCCTTGCAGCAAGACACCCGGCCCGGGAACCGGAGTACTCTCAGCCAGGGCCACTTTCGCCGCATTGCCATGGGATGCGCCGGCGCCGCACTTTCCTGATTCGAGAAGCGTAACCTCACATCCGGCAGACGCCAGTTCATAGGCGCTCGACAGTCCCACCACTCCACCACCGACAACGACTACCTTCATGCAGGTCTCCCTCAGTGCCGACCGCGACCCACACTGGTCACAGCGTCACGCCGGACGGATTGTATGACAATCCCTGTTAGACTCACGCTACGCACTCGATGTGACCGCGTCAATGCTCTTTCGCACAGAGTTTTTCAACGGCCTCCACGCCGGATCGACTGACGCTCCGCTTGACGCCTCGGAACCGGTCAGTCAGCCGATCCAGGAGTCAGCAGCGCGAGCTCTTGAGCACTATCCATAGTGTGAACATCCAGCGCTGTCCGGATCTGCGCAGAATCACCCGTGCGAATCGCGCGCATCAGTGCGGCATGAATGGCATGAGCCCGCGCGGGATTCGTGCGTGTGAATTGGTCATAGGCCAGGACGATAGTCATCTGCGCCTCCATCACCGGCCAGATGCGCATGAGCAGATAATTGTCTGCAGCTTCCCAGATCCCGCGGTGAAATCGCACGTGCGCCTCATGCAGGGCAAGCGGGTCCGATTCTGCGGTCGCTCTCTCGAAGACCCGCCACGCGTCTTCCAGCACGCCCATCCGCGAACCAGTCGTGTCAGCAAGGATCTCGTTGATCGCCTCGGTGTCGAGAGCGACCCTGACACGAGCGATCTCCAGCAGAGAATCGGACTGAATATCGGCTACGCGAAGGCCACGGTAGGCCTCCTGAATCAGAAAACCGTCTCTCGCCATCTGATTGAGTGCCTCCCGAGCAGTCGGGCGACTGACGTCAAGAGAAGAGGTGAGTTCTGCTTCGATGATGCGCTGACCCGGCCGGATCTCGCCGAGGACGATCCGCCTTTTGATCTCATCGACGACGCGTTGCCGGCGCTCCGTGTTGGACGCGGGAGTCGTCACCATGCTCGCGGACGAATTCTGCGAGGTACGAGACATGGACGTGCGTGCCGGTGTGCGTCCGATATCGTCGTTCTCTGGTCCCATTGAGTCCACTCCGGCGCCTCCTTCTCGATACGGATTGCTGAGTTCAGTCAGGTGCCCGGGCTGGGTCACACGGCAATGACCCTGCCGGTGACGTTTCCTTCCACGGAGCGCACGAAGGCTGCCGCAACCTGCTCGTCGGTGACCGGCACCATTCCCGCGAATGCGTCGTGGAAGTGAGGAGAATTCGCCAGCACATTTGGACTGACCGCATTGATCCGGATGCCGCGCGGAAGTTCGGGCGCGGCGGAGATGACGAATGATTCGACAGCACCATTGGCCAGTGCCGCGGCCGCTGCAGTCGGTACGGGTTCTCGGCTGAGCACTCCTGTGGTTGCCGTGATCGAACCACCGTCATTGAGATAGTCGAGGCCCTGCGTGACGAATTCAACCTGCCCCAGAGTCTTCGAGGTGAAGGCCTCAGCATAGTCCTCACGCGTGAGCTCCGTCAGTGGCTTGAACGCTGCGGACCCCACCGCAACGACGATGGCATCAACTGACCCGACCGCCGCCAGCAGTGCGGCGATCGATTCGGGATCCGAGGTGTCGACTCCGGGTTCAGTCGACCGTGAAGCGGCAACGACCTCGTGCCCTCGGGCTTCCAACTCGACTCGAGCAACCCCTCCGACGTGCCCCGCGCCTCCGACCAGCAAGATCTTCATGACACTGGCTCCTCATAGGTGCAATAGTCCCACGACTCAGGATTGACTGACAATCCAGAGCATAGAGGATCGCGAGCAATCACACCAGGGATTCAGTGCCACCAGACGAAAAACCCCCGCCAGCCCAGTGTTTCACTGGCCAGACGGGGGTCATTCACAAACGCGGAGTCGGAGGGATTTGAACCCTCGGTCCCCAGTTCAAGGGACTTCACCTTAGCAGGGTGACGCTTTCGGCCGCTCAGCCACGACTCCAAATATTGATTCGATGCCTCTCAGTGAAGAGAGTCTCGAATCTGCAGTTCGCACTACGGGGAACAGCCTATGCGAAACCAACGGCGAAGAGCAAAGCGCGCACACAAAGTGTGGCCTTGATCATAAACCGGTTAGAGTCGGATCGCTGGATAAATGGGGACGGCGACCAGGATCCCCTGCCCGCATACACGCGAGTTCCAGCATTCATCAATCTACAGGCGTAAAATCGTTCTGAAGTGCTCTGCGGTCTGCTCTCTGACTGGTTTGGAAACGATGCTGCGGAGGTGCGCCCTGCGCTGGCATCGATCATGATGCGAGCCGAAGGTCAGCATCGTGAGCAACGCACACTGCACGAGATGTCACCTACGAGGAGTTAAGAACTTGCCAGAGATTCCCCCTGACAAGCAAGGGCCGAATGGGAACGACCCCGATTCTCGCCCGGCTGGTCACCGTCTCCGCGCTTCTTCTCGTCCTCGATTCCGCGGCGATGCCACAGCCAGTGAGGATAAGTCGACTTCACTTCGTCCATCGTCGAACTCGCAGTCGAAGTCGCAACAGGCCTCTCCCCCGTCTCAGAACCCACCCGCGCAGTCTCAGAGTTCAGCCAGGTCGCACAACCCCGCCGATGCGAGTCGTCCCGCCTCCTCCACCTCACAGCAGCCGAGTTCCTCGAACAGTCAGTCGAAGGCACCGACACCTCGTCCAGTAGCACCACGCACTCGCCGCGAAGCACGGATGCTTCGAGCCGCAGGAGCCAGCGGAGCCTCCGCCGCAGGTGTGGCATCGGCCGCCGAGGCCCGGGAACACAACGCCGGCACACCGGAACAGACCGCCGCCACACCAGAATCAACCCCCGACAACGCTGCCCAGCCCACCGATACACGCAACCGCGGCCCCGCCTCGGCGAGGGAATCAGCGGATGGAACCGCTGACGAAGAAGGCGCAGCACCGAGGCGCAGAGACCGCCGAGCGGACGAAACTGCAGACGCGGCGGAAAGCTCGCGCGCACGTCGCCATTCCTCGCGGGTCGGAGAAGCCTTCCCCAGCCTCGTCGGCTGGACCTCGCTGAGTACCCTGATCCCTGGCATCGGGCTGCTGCGCACACGATTCCGGCCTCTGGGCTTCATCCTGCTCGGCGGATTCGTCCTCACCTTCGTCATCGCCCTCCTCTACGTCCTCATCAAGGGACCGATCCGCGCATTCGGCACCGTCGTCTCAAGTCCGACGCTGCTGACCTTCCTCGCAATCGCCCTCGCCATCATCGGTGTGATCTGGGTCCTCGTGATCGTGGTCTCCCATTTCGGGCTGCGCAAGGGGCACCGCTATGCCCCGTGGCAGAACAAGATGGCCGGCGTGCTCGTCGTCTCTCTCGCCCTCATCATCGGCATTCCCTTCGGCGTCGGGTCTGTCTACGCCCGGGTCCAGGGCGATACGGTCTCGAACCTGTTCGGCGACAGCACAGGAGATGCCAAGAGCGCCGAAGACCTCTGGGCCGACAAACCCTACATCAACGTCTTCCTCATCGGTCGCGACAACGGTGATGACCGCGAGGGCACACGTCCCGACACCATGCTCGTCGCCTCGATCGACACGAAGACGGGCAATACCGCACTGATCTCTGTGCCGCGCAACCTCGCGTTCCCGATCTTCCCCGAAGGCAGCGAATTGGCGAAGACCTGGCCCGACGGATTCCGGCCCACGGGCCAATCGTCGGTCGACCTCATCAACTCCGTCTGGCAGTGGGGCGAGGAGAACAAAGACAACATCGGCGACACGCACGGCCTGGAACCGGGCATGTTCACCACGATGCAGGCAGTTGAGGGCTCACTCGGTCTCAACCTCGACTACTGGGCGGCGGTCGATATGGCCGGATTCGAAGACGTCGTCGATGCCATCGGCGGCGTGAAGATCGACGTCGAACGTCCCATCCCCATGGGTGGCGGCAAGTCCATGTCCGGAGTCGCCAACGAGGTCTACGGCTGGGTCGATCCGGGCCCGCAGACGCTGAAGGGCAAGGACGCTCTCTGGTACGTGCGGTCGCGTGAAGGCAGTGACAACTACGACCGCATGTGCCGTCAGCAGCGCATGATCAAGACCACCCTCGATCAGATCAACCCACGCGAACTCGCCACGGCGTACCCCAAGCTCGCGAACTCGGCGACCAAGAACATCGCCACCTCGATTCCGCAGAACGAGGTCCCGGCCTTCATCGAACTCGCGATCGCCATGCAGAAGGGCGACGTCACGACGGTGCAGATCAACAATGATGTCACCCCCACCTACAACCCCGACTTCGACGTCCTCCACAAGTGGATCCTCGGTGAGGTCAAGGGCGCGTCGAAGGGTGAAGCGACGCCCAAACCCACCAATACTGCAGGCACGGACAAGAAGGACGAGTCCGCCAAGGACCAGCCCAAGGACGAAGCTTCCACGGAGGGGCCTACCGGCGAAGGCAGCCAGGACGGCGCCGAGGAAACCCAGCCGGGTGAGCCCAATGCCCAGGGCAAGTGCTACCCGAAGGGGTTCAAGCCCGGCGACGACTTCCCCGGCTATCCAGGCCCGGGAGCCGGAGATGAAGAGTGACGACTTCCTCACCACATTCGGGAACCAGCAGCTCAGCTGAGACGAACGTTTCCGCCTCGGACCTTCTTGACGCGCAGGCACACTCGGTCGCAATCATCGGCGCCGGACCTCGCGGGCTCTCGATCCTCGAGAGGCTCGTCGCTCTCTCAGCCGAACGGTTCCTAGGCGCAGACACCCCGCCCACCATCGTCGTCCATCTCATCGATCCCTACCCGCCAGGTGCAGGGATCGTGTGGCGTACGGATCAGCCCGAGACCCTGCTGATGAACACGACAATCGCCGAGCAGACGATCTTCCCCGACTCCAGCTGTTCCTTCGCCTCATCCGGCGCGCCGCGCGTCTCCTCCGACGACACGGCCGATCGTTTCGACGCAGGCGGCATGTCCGATCGTTTCGGTCCCTCTATGGCTCAGTGGTATCGCAATGAGGGCGGAACAGATCCCGTCGATGCGACGTTCCCCAGCCGGACTCTCTACGGCCGCTATCTGCGCGACGCCTATGCTCGCATCCGCGACACGGCACCCGATTTCTTCAAGATCGTCGAGCACCCGACGACAGTCGAATCGGTCATCGATCTGCCGCCGGTCGAACCTCTGGGCCACACGTCCACAGATCCCGAAACCGTGCCGCCGCAACTGGTCCGCTGCGAGGACGGAACGGCCATCATCGCCTCCGCCGTCGTCCTCGCCGTCGGCCACATCCCCAGCGCTCAGACCGAGGAACGTGCCCGACTCTCAGCCTTCGCACAACGCACCGGCGGACGCTACATCCCACAAGGTCTGCCGGCGGAAGCTCCCGTCGCCGAGGTGGCACCCGGTAACCGTGTCATCGTCCGTGGCATGGGACTGAACTACTTCGACCTGCAGACATTGTTCACCCACGAACGTGGGGGCCGCTTCGACCCAGACCCCGACATTGCGGGCGAACTCCGCTATGTGCGCAGCGGTGAGGAACCTCGCCTGCTGCTCGGCTCACGCCGTGGCGTCCCCTACCGCAGCAAGCCCATCTGCCCGGCCCACCCTCGCTCAGCCTGGCCCCTGCGCTACTTCACGCGGGAGAACATCGCACTGCTGGCTGGCCTCGATGACCTCGACGATCTCGACAGCGACCGCAAGGCGGGAGCACGTTTCAACGACCAGCTATGGCCGCTCATCTTGGCCGATCTCCGCCTCGCCTACTACAGCACCCTGTCCCGGATCCGTCCTGAAGCGTTCGCCGGTGACCCCGGTCAGTTGCGTGAGGCCATCGCCGAGGCGGTGTCCCGACACCTGACCAGGCGGACCTGGCGGGAGACCCACCCGGAGTCACGCGAGTCTGCCGAAGCGCACGCTGGGGACACGGACGCTGCCGGGTCGCGGCAGCGCGAAGCCGCCGAGGCTGCACGTCAGGGCCGTGTCACCCGTGAGGCTTTCGCGTGGTCTGAGATCGAGGAGAGCCTCGTCCCCGACCCCGCTCACCGCATGTCACTGCATGAGCTGCTCAACCCTCTTGAGGGACGACAGTTCGGCAGCCGGGGGCCCAGGGAGGCGAATTCCCTGCACGAGTGGATGCTCGACTTCCTCCGCAACGACCTCCACGATTCTCTGGCCGGCACCGAAGGCAGTGCCGAGAAGTCGCTGTTCACCGTGCTCTGGCAGTCTCGGCTGCTGCTCAAAGAGCTCATCGTGGCCGGCCATATCGACCGGGTCAGCATCGATATGGAGATCTGTGGTTGGTTCGAAAGCTTCGTCTCCGGCATCTGCGACGGTCCTCCCCCTCAGCGCATTGCTGAACTTCTCGCTCTGGCCGAAGCAGGCCTCGTCGAATTCATCGGCCCGGACATGCGCATTGAGGCTAATCCCGATGTCGCCGCACCGGCAGGTACCGGCGGCACACAAGCAGGTAGGGGCGGCGCACCGGCAGCCAGCGGCACTACGTTAGCGGTCGGGGATCCGTTGCCGCAGATCTTCACGGTCACCTCGGCGCAGGTCACGGGTGGCATCACGGGAAGCGTCGTCATAGATGCTGCTTCACCGACGAACGCCGTGTCCCGGGCCGCAGATGTGCTGATACACGGGATGGTCGAACGTGGCCAGCTCACACCCGCACGTCTGACCTTGGACGACGGACGTGAGAAGTTCCTCAGCGGACTGGCGCTCACGCCGCGGCCCTACCGCACGATCGATGTCGAAGGCGCCGTTCACCCTCGCCGTTTCGCGCTGTCCATTCAGCTCTCCTCCGTCCAGTGGGGATTGGCGATCGCAGCAAATCCCAATACGAACGCAGCAACACTGAATGACTCCCACGCCGCAGCAACAGCGATTCTCGACCTCATCTGAGGCACACGCAGGCGGCACATGCCCTGAGGGATGCTGAGCAGGGCCGAGCAATGTGGAGCAGGGCCGAGCAGCGTGGCGCGGGTCTGAGCGCTCGGAGTCAGGCTAAGTGCTCTGAATCAGATTGAGTTGGTTGCAAACAGCTCGATCGAAGTTTCAGAGCTCTACTTTAAACGTGAGCTCTGAAACTTCGATCAAGCTGCTTCTCCGAACAATCCTCATGACGCCTCCCAGAGGCCCCACCACTAGTCAGCGGTGGGCGCCCTCAAAGCTGCGGGGGCTCCTACGCGCCCACCTATGCGTCGGCCATCTGGAGAGCGGCTTCGGGCTTCGTGGTGCGGGCACGCACAATCGCGAGCAGTGACATCACGACTCCGATGATCGCCCAGGCCAGCAGGCCACCATAGGCAGCCCCCACCCCGGTGGTCCCGGCGGTGATCGCGGAGAAGCCATTCATCGCGGGCGTCAACGGGAGGATCGGAGCGAGGAAGTCGAAGAACTGCGGCACCGCGCCGATCGTCCGGCCGGCGACTGCGAGGACCACAGCGATCACCGACAGGAACCTGCCCACGCCGCCGAACCAGGCCACCAAGGCGAAGTTGAGCACCATGAACACCAGTGCGGAGACGAACGTCAGGACGGCGATGTCGAAGCCTTGGACGGCACCGATGTCCAACACGCTCACCGCCAGGATCGACAGCACCAGTGCCTGCAGCAGTCCCACGATCACGCCCGGCACCAGACCGCGCAGCCAGACCGCCACCGAGGACTTCGTCGACAACAGGGTCGAGGCCGGGATCGGCTTGAGCACCGTGTAGGTGACGAGTCCGCCGACCCACAGTGCGAGCATGATGAGCAGCGCGAGCGTCGAACCCTGCAGCACATCGCTCGGCGAGTCTGAGCTCGGCGCCTTGATGTTCGCCGAGGCGACGGTGGAGAGCTTGTCGCGCTCCGGAGCCGAATACGAGGGAACTTGGTCCGCGCCCTTCTTCACACCGTCGGCGAACTTCCCGACTCCCTCCGAATACTTGTCTGTGCCCTCGGCCAGGGTGTCCAGCCCGGCCGCGAGATCAGAGGTGCCGGTGGCAGCGGTGGAGACACCGGTGGTGTACTTGTCGAGGCCGGTCGCGAAGTCGCCGAGTCCGTCGGAGAGCTGTCCTGCGCCGTCGTCGAGTTCGCTCGAACCATCGGCTACCTGGGCGATGCCGTCGCTGAGCTCTGGCATTCCGTCGGCGAGTTTCTGGTTGCCTTCGGCGACACCGGAGGCACCTTCACGCAGACCCTTCGAGGCTTCGAGCAGCTTCGGGGCGTTCTTCGAGATGTCCTCCATGCCCTTGGTGAGTTCGCCGAGGCCGTCTTCGAGGCCCTTGACGAACTTGCTCATGCCGTCGCTGAGTTCACCGGCACCGTCGGCCAGCTTGTCCGCACCTCCGAGCAGTGACTGCCCGTCCTGCTTCTGCTCCAGGCCGTCGACGGCGCTGTTCAGTCCCCCCGAGGTGCCATTGAGCAGCCCCTGAGCGTAGGCCTGCTCCATGCCCTGACAGACTGCATCGGGTGTGCCCGGCTGGCAGAGTCCGGCCCTCGCCTGCTCGGCTTGGTCCTTGGACATCAGGCGTGCCGACACGAGGTCATCCAGGCCGGTCACGGTTCCACTCTTGGCGAGCTGATCGGCCTGGTCGGCGCCCTTCTGAAGACCGTCTCGATACTGGCCGAGCCCCGAGGACAGGCCCTCGGCACCCTCGGAAACGCCCTGGGCGCCCTTATCGAGGTCCTTGCCGCCCTTGACGAGCTCGTCGATTCCGCCCTCGCCGGAGCCGGAGTCACCGGAATCGGCGAAGCCCTTGATGATCTGATCGATCGACTTCGTGTACTCGTCGACTCCCCCGGAGAGCTCTCCGGCACCGTCGGCCAGCTTCTGCGTGCTGTCGGGCAGATCCGCGGTCGACTTCTTCAGCTCCTGCAGTCCGCCCGAGAGTTCGGACGTGCCCTTCGACAGTTCGCCGGCGCCCTGGGACAGATCCCCGGCGCCCTTGTTGAGCTCGGCTCCGGACGCGTCGAGCTTCTCCATACCATCGGAGAGTTCGCCCGCACCGCTGGCGGACTTCTTCGTGCCCTCTGCCAAGCCCTCGGCTCCGTTGTCGAGTTCGCCGGCGGCGTCCCCGAGGTCCTTCATCTGGTCGCCGATCTCGTTGAAGCCGACATAGATGTTGTCGAGATAGGTCTCGGTCATCTTCGTGTTGAAGGTCGTCCGTGCCACCCCAGCCACTGACTGCGCGATCTGGGTGTCGGCGGCCGGAGCGACACCGGAGACGTCGACGTCGAGCTGCGTCTGAGTCGCGGACTTGGCGTCGCTGACCGAGGTCACAGCCCGGGAGAAGCCCTCGGGGATCGTCAAGGTCGCGGCGTAGGACCCGTCGGACATGCCGTTCTCGGCATCTTCTTCATCGGTGATGACCCAATGGATATTGTTGTCCTCTTCGCCCACGAGCCCACTGGTGAGCTGCCGGCCGATCGGCACGGTCTCACCATCAACCTCGGCGCCGTCATCATTGTTGACGATCGCGGCCTCGATTGTGTCGAGGCGGTCGGTGCTGTTCCACGTGGCCATGATGAATCCGGCGGCCACGATGATCGGGATGAGCACCAGGCCGAAAAGGGACAGCCAGGTCACGGGCCGTTTCGAGTTCGCACGTTCGAGTCTCACGACTGCACGCCTTCCATTTCGCTGCGACCGGCTGCGTGGGCTTGCACGCCGCCGTTGTCATTGTCGGTTCCACGCTCGGTCTCGGGCTTGGCCTCATCGAGGTCGAGATGGAAATAGTTCGTATTCGGGGACAGAACCCCGGTGACGTCACCGTCGGGCAGTCCCAGCACGATAGCCGTGCCCTCGGCCTGCAGATCGAACAGGAGATCGCGTACGGCTCGGCCGCTCTCACCGGCCAGTGCACCTGCTTCGCTGATGATGAGCAGATCCGGCGCCGAGGTGCGCAGCTGTGAGACTTCACGTGCCCCTGGCATCTTCCCCGGCCCGGTCGCAGAGAGGTCGAAGTACGGAACACGACGACGGACCCATCCCGCATGTTCGGGCAGGACCATGTCTCCGATCTTCATCTCACCGGAGGTCAGCCCGACGCGACCGGAGAGGGCAAGCAGAAGTACCTTGCGGGCCTGGCCGCTGGCGACGAGGATCTGGCCCGGTGAGAGCGAGACATCGACCTGGGAGAATCCGCGCCGGCCCGAGCTGACTGCGATGCCACGGCCGTAGACCCGGTACTCGGAATTCGGTTCCGGCCAGTCCCGCAGAGCCACCTCATGTGCCAAGCCCTCACCTTCGACATCGAGCCTGGGCAGAATGCGGTCGAGCCACTTCGGCAGCCACCAGGCCTTGTCGCCGAGCATCTGCATGATGGCAGGCACCAAGGACATGCGCACCAGGAAGGCATCGACGAAGATGCCCGAGGCCAGGGCGAGGGCGATGGACTTGATGATCGGCTCGCCCGCGGGAACGAAGGCTGCGAAGACGGAGAACATGATGATCGCGGCGGCCGAGACGACCCGGGCAGAGGAGGCGAAACCGGCCTTGATCGCATCCCGTGCACTCGCCCCGTGGACATAGGCCTCGCGCATGCCGGAGACGAGGAAAACCTCGTAGTCCATGGCCAATCCGAACAGGATGCCCATGAGGATGATCGGCAGGAAGCTGATGACCGGCCCTGTCGAATCGATGCCCAGCGGACCGGCTAAGAGTCCGTCGTGGAAGACGAGGACCACGGTGCCGAAGGAAGCGAAAACGGACAGGAGGAAGCCGCCGGTGGCCTTGATCGGGACCGCGATCGACCGGAAGACCATCATCAGCAGGATGATCGAGAAGCCGACGACGAAGATGCCGAAGGGGACCAGCGCCTTGCCGAGCTGGTCGGAGACGTCGATCTGGATTGCGGTGGCACCGGTGACCGCGGTGTCGAAACCGTCCTCGTCCTCGATGTCCGCGCTCAGGTCCCGAAGCCGGTCGACGGTGTCGAGAGTCGCCGGATCCTCAGAGCTCGTGGTCGGAATGATCTGGAACAGGGCCGTGGTCGCGTCCCGGTTCGGGGTGGCGAGGATGACCTGGTCGACGCCCTCGACGTCTTCGATCTCGTTCTTGATCTTCTCGACATCGTCGAGGGGATCATCGGAGGTCACGATCTCGCTGGTCATGACCAGCGGCCCGTTGAAACCGGGGCCGAAATGCTCATCGATGAGGTCGTAGGTGGTCCGGGCGGGAGTGCCCTCCTCCTGGCTGCCGGCAGTGGGCAGAGAGAGCTGGAGATTGGAGGCGGGGATCGCGAACAGTGCGAGTCCGCCCACGATGATGACAATCGTCAGCAGCGGAATCTTCGTCACCACTCGCAGCCAACCCGCGAAGAATCTATTCATGATCGTCTGCGGATACGGTTCGCCGGCCTCGGCGTGAGCCTCAGCAACGATCGATTCCCGGGACACGGTAGCCGCGATGCCGGGCCCCACCTCGGCAGTGGAGTCCACGCGCGCGTCGGCCTTCTTCTGGGCCGTGGCCAACGCCCTGCGGTAGCGTTTCGTGGGCTTGGGTGTGATCTTGTCCTTGACCAGTCCCAGCAGCGCGGGAACCATCGTCAGCGAGATCAGCACAGCGATGACGACCGAGCCGGAAGCGCCGATGCCCATCACGGTGAGGAAGGGGATTCCGGCCAGGGACAGGCCGAGCAGCGCGATCATCACGGTCATGCCTGCGAAGACGACGGCCGAGCCGGCAGTGGCCACTGCCCGTCCGGTGGCCTCGAGCGGGTCATGCCCCTCGGCCAGAAGCGCCCGGGCTCGCGAGACGATGAACAGGGCATAGTCGATGCCGACCGCCAGGCCCAACATCAGCGCCAACATGATCGAAGAGGAGTTGACCGCGCCGAAGGCCGTGGATCCTACGACCAGGAGAACGGAGATGCCGACTCCGATGAGCGCTGTGATCAGGGGCATGCCCGCAGCACGGAAGGACCCAAGGGTGAGCAGCAGGACGATGAAGGCGATGACTACGCCGATGCCTTCGACCCAGGAGATCGCCACGCCTGTGATCTGGAAGAGTTCGCCTCCGCCTTCGACCTGGGAACCGTCGGGCAGGGCATCCCGAAGCGGATCCAGTTCGTTCAGGAGCTGGTCGGGAGCGGCCTCGCCGACCTCCTGCTGGGTGCCGTCGTATTGGACGGAGATCATGGCGGCGGATTCGTCGTCGCTGACTGCGCCCTTGACCGTGTCGCCGAACGGCGAGGTCACTGCGTCGACGTGCGGGAGATCTTCGAGTCGATCGACTTCCTTCTCGATCTCGTCCTTGTATGTCGGGGCCTCGACCGAATCACCGTCGGCGGCGACGACGATGACCGAAGCGGCGACGCCCGAGGCTTCGGGGAAGGTTGCACGCATCGAGTCGAGTGCGACCTGGGCTTCGGACCCCGGAAGGGTGAAGTCATCGTCGAAGTCCTTGGCGAAGGCCGCGACACCGGCACCGACGAGCCCGAAGATCACCAGCCACAGAGCGATGACTCGGATGGGAGCGCGGTAGGCACGACGACCCAGGGCGTACAAGAATGTTGACACGAAGACCTCGATACAAAAGTGTATTGGATACAGTACTGTATTGTTGTTGACTCAACACCCTCAGCGCAAATGCATCAGGAGTTTCTGGAAGATTCTCATTGGATGCTCAGGCCCAGGCCGAACCGATGCGCCACCGCCACAACGACGAAATGCCGATGAACACAGACAATCTCAGCGCCCGCAGAAGGCAGACCCGGTCCACACTGGTGGAGGCGGGCGTGTCCGTCTTCGCCGTCAAGGGAATCGATGGGGCCTCGATCGAGGAGATCTGCGAGGCCGCCGGATTCACCCGTGGAGCGTTCTACTCGAACTTCTCCAGCCGTGATGACCTGGTCCTGGCCACGATCGAACAGCGCACCTCGCACGACCTCGACATGCTCGACGCCACCGTCGAACGGTGGCGCGATCGGCTCAACCGCAGTGGGCCAGAGAACATCGAGGACTTCATCATGGAGTTCGTCGAGGACACCTTCAGTCAGAAGAGAGTCACCGCCGCCGAGGTGATCGCCGAGCATGAGATCGAGCTGTACTGTCTGCGCACACCCGGGCTCTACCCCAGGTACGCGGAGCTGCACTCATTCCAAGTCCAGCGGATCCAATCGCTGATCGAAAACGCCATCGGCTTTGCGGAAGCCGTCTCAACGATTCCCCTCACAGACCTCATCGAAGCTCTCACCGCCGTCCATTCGCAAGCATCACTGCGAGCAGCTGCGGGGAAGAAGCTCCATGAGGTCGTCGAGATCGACTCGACCCAGATCGTGCGCGTCCTCGGTCGGCTGCTCGAGTTCACACCCAAGCCCTAGATGCACTGTCCGGCGAAGACCGTTCCGGGCACCCACGACCCAGCTCTCAGGCACTAAGGTAGTTGGCGTGAATGAACTACAGCGCGAATATTACGCCTTCATCAACAACATGGATGTCCGCCTCGGTGCCTTCGTCCTCGCCGACCTGCCCGAGACCTTCGACAAGGAAGACGGGGCCACGGTGAAGTTCCCCAAGGACTTCGGCCCCAAGTCCCTGCCGATGCTCGAACTCTTCGTCCTCTCCCGCTTCTCCTCCCCCGACGAAGTGATCGACCCGGAGAGCCGCAGATTCGTCGAAGGCCTCATCCGCTACCTCGGCGAGACCTATCTCCGCGCGATCGGCGGCGCCTGGGACCACGATGAGGAGACCGGCAACGGGATGCCGTTCATCCGTCCAGACACCGAAGAGGGGCCACTGAAGGGCGAGCCCATCCCCATCCTGGCGATCATCCTCGCCGCGGTCGATGCCCGCACCGCCGAGGTCTTCACGGCTGTGCTGAATAAGGCCCGCGAGAACCTGGGCGGCGATGGAGAGCCGAAGCGCAACTGCACCGGCCTGGCGATGGGGATGCTCACCGCTGAGAACTCCAGTGAGGAAGAGGTCGAGTTCCTGTCCCGCTTCATCGGCACCGTGGAACCGGGCATCGCCGCCTGGACCCAGGAGCAGGCCGATCCCTCCTCGTGGGAGTACGGGCGCGAGAGCCTCGCCCGGCTGGGCAAGCAGCTCAAGGCCCGCTACGACTCACGCGATGAGATGATGAGCGAGGAGGAGACCCCGTTCGTCGCCGGAGCAATGCGCTTCATCGGCGAGACCATCCGCCGGATCGGTTTCGGGCAGTGGCGCTACGGTGCGAGCCTCGAGGCCGACGACCCTCGCAGCAGGCAGCCCTTCATCCGCTTCCGCGTCGGTGATCAGAACCTCGATATGGTCCCGTGGCGACTGGCCCAGACGGCGCTCGAAGATTCGAACTCGATCGCCTCTGGCCTTGACACGATCATCTCGATGCGTGACGAAGAGGCCGCAAGCGAAGAGGCTGCGAACGGGGCGGACGGCGTCGACGCTGCGGACGGCGTCGAAGCTGACCAGAGCTGATGGTGACCGCTCAGAGCTGGTAGCGACGGTTGCCCTGCATCCCATCTGCCGGTGAACCGGGAGCGAGGTCGATCTGCTTGCGGTTCGGGTCGATCTGCACAGTGGCCAGGGTCGCTGACCGGTCCCCATATGCGGCCCCGGGATCCGGAGTGCAGGACACCGGCGCTTCGCCTGGTCCGGTGGTCAGAATGTCGATGAGATCGGCCGTCGACTCGGGACCACCGGATGCTCCGGTTCGGCTGGAGTAGTCCTCCAGGCGCCGCTGAAGGTGAGCGTGTCGTGCCCGTGAGGTCGACGTCGCGTTGAGCTCGAGGCTTCCGGGGACGAGGTCGGGGTGGAGGAAGTGGTTCGTGTGCAGCAGGAATCCTGAACCGGATTCGGCACCCGGTGATGAGTTCGAATCTCCGGCTCGAAGCTCGCGCTTCTGGGCATTGGCGATCTCGACCTGGACCACCTCGTCGGCGGTGACCACCGTGATGATCGACGAGGACGTCGTCGGCGCCGAATGGATGACTTCGAGTGTCTCGTCCAGGGTCGTCGCCGTTGACAGGACCCGTTCGAGGATCATGTGGATGGGCACTCCCCCGACCCCGTCGCCCTCATGTTTGAGGATGTTGAGCAGAACGCCGACACCGGCCTCGTTGAGTCCGATCTTGCCGAGCATCCCATATTCGGCGATGCCCACGTGATGCAGCTGGCCAGGCACAGCTCCCACATCATTGATGTGCCACAGCGTCGAGAAGTCGGCGGCCCAATCCCAGTTCTGCGCCGCAAGTGAGCCTCCCTGGCGGGTGAAGCTCACGGTCGAGCACTCCGTCGCCGAGGCTGGTGCCAGACTCATGATCTCCGTACGGGCGATGACCTCCATCAGCTCGCCGACGGGAACCTTCGCGCCCTCAGCCACGGCCGCGACCTCCTCGGCGGCTTCCGGGGACCACGCCTCGAGCCGTGCGAGACTCGACCCGGCTGCGGCACGGACGTCCGCCTCGGCGATGGACAGGAATTCGAAGTAGCGCCGGTAGCCGGCGATTGCGGATTCGATGCCGGTGCGCAGCTCACGCCCGCGCTGGCCACCACGCTGGACGTGGTCAGCGGCTCGGGCGGTGAAGGTCTCGGGCCTGACCTCGGCGGCGGGAACATATTCGGTGCTCATGGACGATTCCTCTTCTTAGGTAGACGTGTTCGCCTCACACCTGCGGGACGAGCGAGTCCACTCCGACGTCGATATCCAGGTAGTGCATGTGGGCGGCTGTCTCCGCCAGGGCGGCGAACAGGTTGAAGTTGTGCAGGGATTCGAATCCGCGCGACCAATGCAGGCCCTGCGCGATCGAGTAGACGCTGTGATCCTCGGTGGCGTCCATGCGCGCGGTGATCTCACCCAGCCGCTGCTGATGATGGTCGATGAGTTCGCGCCTGCGGTCGTGGAGCCCCTGGAAGCGGAACCCGTGCGCGGGCAGGACCGCCACCTCTGCATCCAGCTTTCCGATTTTGTCCAGAGAGCCCAGATAGTCGCCGAGGCTGTGCGTGATCGCGCCGCTGTCGAGCCCGATGTTCGGAGTGATCGTGGGGAGCACGTGGTCGCCTGAGAACAGCAGCTGGTCCTCGTCGCGGATGAAGACCGAATGACCGTAGGTGTGGCCAGGAGTCCACAGCGCCCGCAGGGCCCCGGACTCCAGCGGCAGATCGGAGCCGTCCTCGAGGATGGTGATGGTGTCGGGCATACTGTTCATCAGCAGTGCGAAATCATCCTTGGATCCGACACTGCCCTTGCCCTTCTTGTTGCCGACTTGGAGGCTCTCGACCTCGTCCCAGCGGTCTTCGGGAACGCCGTAGGCGCGGGCGATGTTGATACTCGGGTCAACTCCGGTGCCCAGGTCCACGCTCTTGGAGAAGAACTGTTTGATCGAGCGCAGATCTTCGCCGTGCATGGCGACCCACATATCTGGATTCTTGTTCAGCAGTGCCGGAACCAGCCCGATGTGGTCGCGGTGGTAGTGGGTGATGGCGATCCCGTGCACGTTTGCGACTGTGAATCCCAGAGAATCCAGCGCCGAGGTGAGTGCCAGATATTGGTCCTTGCCGTCCCAACCGGGATCGATGAGGATCAGGCCCGAGCCGTCTGCGATTCCGTAGCAGTAGGTGTAGACGAGTGGGTTGTTCGGGATCGGGACGGGTATCGCCCAGACACCGTAGGCCACGTTCTCCACTGGGGGCAGAACTCTGTCCTTCCACGCCTTCGACTGCGCTGAACTGAGTGTTTCGATCGCCATTGTTCGCCGTTGCCTCTCTTCGTCGAGCATCATGGCCGGGTCCACTTGGGACCGGACCATTGCGGCCCCATGCATCTGAGGGCCCACATTGCCAATGCTGATCAACCTACTCTCTTTTCGCTGTTACTGAAAGGTCGTTCGGTAGACGGGATGGGGTCAGCGAGATGGGACCGGCACCACAGGCAAGGACAGGTGCCGCGAATAGGCGACCAACTTCGGCGAGCTGCTGGTCGCGGAGTTGCACCGCGGCTGGCAATCAGCAATAGACGCTACTGGATTCGTTGCGGACAACGCGCCGTCGGGGGAAATTTCGTTTCGATCCGTGGGATTGATTGCATTTTCGGTTGCCGAAGGGATAGCATCTATGACGCAGATCACTTCTGCGCCTGTGCGAATGCACGGTCGGGTGCGATCGGTGAAACATCCGGCAAGACTCATTGAAGAGGATTGGTATGGCTGCGTCAGGCTCACTGAAACGCAACCTCGGGCTGTGGTCCATCGTCGGGCTCGGTCTCGGATATATGACGCCGACGGTGGTCTTCGATACGTTCGGAATCGTGTCGGGAGAAACCAACGGTGCAGTACCCGCCGCGTACCTCATCGCGCTCATCGTCATGATCTTCACGGCCTTCAGCTACGGCAAAATGGTCAAGGTCTTCCCCACCGCCGGTTCGGCCTACACATACACTCGCGAAACCATGAGCCCAGGACTCGGGTTCCTGGTCGGCTGGACCTCGCTCATGGACTATCTGCTGCTGCCGATGGTCAACTGCCTCATCGCGCGGCTGTATATGGAATCACTCGTCCCCGATGCCCCACCCTGGGTGTGGGTGGTCCTCTACACCGTGATCATGACCGGCATCGTCGCCACCTCCATGCGCGGGACTGCAAACTTCAACGCTGTTCTGCTGATCTTCGCCATCGTCATGGTTGCTCTCTTCTGCGTCATCGCCGTCGTCAATCTGACCAACGGGGAAGGTTCCGGGATCGTCTTCAGCCCCGAGCCCTTCATGCATGAGGGTGTGCACATGTCCGCGCTGCTCACCGGCGCCACCGTGGTCTGCTTCTCCTTCATCGGCTTCGACGCCGTGACGATGTACACCAACGAGGCCAAACATGTGAACCTCATGCCCAAGGCAATTCTGCTCACGGTGGTCTCCGGTGGCCTGATCTTCCTCACTGCCAGCTACTTCGCGCAGCAGCTCTTCCCCGACAATTCGCAGTTCAACATCGTTGATGACCCTCTGCCGGAGATCGGCCTACTTACCGGGGGGCCCGTCTTTTTGGGCTTTTTCCTTGCAGCGGCCTTCGCCGCGACGATCGCCTCCGGCCTGGCCTCCCACGCGTCGGTCTCTCGCATGCTGCTGGTGATGGGGCGCAATGGCGTGCTGCCACGCAAGGCTTTCGGCTACATCAATCCGAAGACGCACACTCCGATGTTCAACATCATCCTGGTCGGCGCGGTGTGTCTGCTGGCAATGTCGTTCAGCCTCGAATTCATCTCCGCGCTGATCAACTTCGGAGCGCTCATCGCCTTCACTTTCGTCAACCTCACGGTCATCGCGCACTTCGCCTTCCGCACCAGGCAGGTCGTCGACTTCAAGTCGGCGTTCAACTACGTGGTGATGCCGGCGATCGGCGCAATACTGACCGGGGTGCTGTGGGTGAGTCTGCATGAGACCGCACTGATCGGCGGCGCGATCTGGCTGGCCATCGGGATCATCTATCTGGCCGTGCTGACCCGTGGCTTCAAGCGCACAGTCCGCAGCTTCGATGACCCCGAAGCCGATGCGGAGATGTCCGAACCGGAGGCCGCTACTGAGTAGGGTCCCGGGTCGAAACGATCGGCCCATCTGACTCGACGTGCAGATTCGGGAAGCTCGCACAGCCGACAATCGGGGCCGCCAGGATCGTGATCACCGGGCTGCGCAATCCCTGTCGCCAGATTGACGGCCTGCAACCCGGGCTGATGAAACGTGTTGTGTTCAAGGACGGGGACGGTCAGGTCCACAGGTCCACAGGTCCACAGGTCCACAGGTCCACAGGCTCGCAGGCTCGCAGGCTCGCAGGCTCGCAGGCGTGATGGTAATCGTCTGAGATGAAGAAAAGTCCCCGTTCGCTATCGTTTTCACGATGCGAACGGGGACTTTCACTTGGCGGAAGCGGTGGGATTCGAACCCACGGAGCGGGGTTGCCGCTCAATGGTTTTCAAGACCATCTCCTTCGGCCGCTCGGACACGCTTCCAAGGGTTCGTCATGAACCACGGCCTGCTCAGCGCGAGGCTGAGCCACAACAGTTTCTCACACACCGATTGTCTTGCGCTAATCGATTCCCTAAGGACTGGCGTCAATGCTTCCCCGAGTCGCTGTCCTGCTCAGAGTCATCGGTGAGCGACTTCTCGGAATCGTCAGTCTGCGGCTTCTCGTGCTTTCCCTCGTCCACGACGTGGCGACCAGTCGAATCCGAATCCTCCGAGGTGGCGCCGCGTGCAGCGAACGTAGCAGGAACGGGCGAGACGACGAACTCGTCCTCTTCGTCCTCGAACTCCTCATCGACCGTCTCTGAAAGTTCAGCGGGGCTCGGGCGACGAATCTTACTCTGCCTGGCAGCACCACTCGTCTGCGCCGTCTTCTCCTGCTGGGCCGTGGGGCGTGGCTGAGGTTCGGCGTCTGCACTCGAAGCTTCCGCGGCAGTCGCAGGAACACTGAGCTCCGCCTCGGCGGGAGTGTCGCCGGAACGAGCCGGCTTGCCCTTGAGCACCAGGGCCAGGGTCGAGAGCGGAACCGAGAGCCAGTTCGGACGATTGCGCAGTTCGGTGACAACCTCGACGAGCAACCTGTCGATGAGGGCCGCGCGCAATACGGGGTCCCCGAGGCCCAGGCTTTCGCCACGAGCGCGGGAGTACCCGCTGAGCAGCGAGTTCTGCACCTGCGAGGCCCAGAGGAATTCCGGGGAATCGTAGATGGTCCGCAGCGCAGACGCGTCGTTGCCGAAGCCGTTGACGACGAGTCCGCCGTCCTCGGAGTCGAGCTCGCCGGTCCGCTGCAGACGGGCAAACCCGGCCGCGTAGTCGACGCTGCGCAGCAAAGCCACCAGGTCCAGTGCCACCGGCTTCGGATCCGAGTTCGTCGAGTCCGTGAACTTCACAACCGAGTATCCGTCGGTTCCTGAGCTCACCACGTGATCAAGAGTCAGCTCACCATGGATCTTCTGCAGCACACCGATCGTCTCCAGTGACTGCAGCTTCGCACGGTGGGCACGCAGCTCGGGCACCAGGGAATCCAGGGCCAGAGGAGCACGGCCCAGCGCCCAATCGATGCGTTCGATCCACTTCTTGGCCAGGAGCTTCGTCGGCTCTCCCCGGCCTTCGACGATGCCGAATTCGGCGGCCATGTCGGAGTGGAGCTCGCCGATGCGCCGACCCATCTCTGCGGCCTGAGCGTTGTAGGCACCGATCGATCCCGAATCGACGGCGCACACGATGTCCACTGCTTCGCGCCAAGCAGGTTCGGCGTCGACGTCCACATGGGACAGCAGCGCCATCGGAGCTTCCATCTCGGTGACTTCGAACATGTCATACCACCGGCCCGAGCCCCAGCCGATGACTTCGGGGACGCTGCGGGAGCCCGCCTCCGTGAGCAGAACCGGGATCGTCAGCGATGACGGCATCCCGTTCTCCAGTACACGGAAGAAGCTGAGTTCCATCGGCTCGTACTCATCGTGGATGATGACCGTCGATTTGTGGGCGCCTGCATCGGCGACCTCGATGGGGCGGATGTCGATGGGCAGCTCTTCACGGGAGTCCGTGACCAGCGCAGCCTTCGACGGCTTCGGTGGGACCACCTCGGCGGTGGCGTCGGCGGACTGAGGCGCAGCCGACTGTGCGGGTACTGAAGACTGTGCGGGCTGCTTGTCCCGTGATGCTGCCTTCTCCTGGCTGTGGCGCAGCGATTCTGTGCTCAGCTGCCCGCCGTCGAAGACCTTGCGCTTGGTGATCGCGTCAGCCATGAGATTGACGAACACAGGGTCTGCCGCGCCGTCGTAAACGAAGACGTGCCCCAGCGCCAGGTCGTCGATCTGACCAATCAGCGACTTGCGCAGGTGGATGTCTTCGACTCCGCGCAGTGAGAGCGGAATGTTGAGCCGACGCAGAGTCGTTCCGTCACCGACAGAGATCACGGTCACGAGACCGGCGAATCCACCAAGCTCCTCGGCCTTGTAGACAAAGGCGCGAGCCACTGACATCGGGGTGATATCGGGGTCGGTTCCGAAATCTGCGGCGAGCTTGGGAAACCACGACTGCCGAGGTATCCAGCCGGCTAACAGTTGCTCCAGCTCACTGCTGATGGCCATGTCGCCTCCTTGAAGGAATTACGGGCATCTTCCATCCAATCATGTTACGTCCTTCGCGCTGTTCAGGGCGCACCCGAAATCATCAACTCCGCGCCGGATTCCGCGTCTTCCAGGCCTCAGCGGCGTGCCGGTGGGCCGCCTGCCTGGTGTCCTTATCCCGGAACGAGTTGCACAAGGCCAAGACAGTAGGAGCACAATGGAGTCGTGTTGAAAAAAGACGTGTCACCCCAGCAGCAAACACTCGCGAACGAGGTCGAGGCGGCCGCGACGCGAATTGCCGACTCCGTGATCATGTCTCCTCTGCAGGTTTCGGAGCGGCTGTCCGCCGCCACCGGCTCCACCGTCTACCTCAAGCGCGAGGACCTGCAGATGGTGCGGTCGTACAAGATCCGCGGTGCTTTCAACTTCATGCTTCAGCTCGACGAGACCGAGCGTGCCCGCGGAGTCGTGTGCGCCTCGGCGGGCAACCACGCCCAGGGCTTCGCCCGCGCGTGCAAGGAACTCGGCATCCAAGGCACCATCTTCGTCCCCAAGACCACGCCGAGGCAGAAGATCGAACGCGTCCGCCATTTCGGCGGCGACCGGGTCACGATCGAAATCTCCGGCTCCACCTATGACGACGCATCGGCACTGGCCCACCGGTACGCCGAGCGCAACGATGCTCTCCTCGTCTCCGCATTCGATGACCTGCGCACCATCGCCGGCCAGGGAACGGTCGCCGTGGAAATCGCCTCCCAACTCGAAGTCGCCCCCGACTACATCATCGTGCCCGTCGGCGGCGGCGGAGTGATCTCCGGAATCGCGGCCTACGCAGCCCAGAACCTGCCGAGTACCACCGTCATCGGTGCCGAACCCGCGGGTGCCGCGTCGATGATCGCAGCGCTCAAGGCCGGGCGCCCTGTGACCTTGGAGAACATCGACCCGTTCGCCGACGGCACTGCGGTCAAGCGCGCCGGCGCACTGACCTACGACATCGTCTCCGACCTCGATGTCGATGTCCGCCCCGTTGCCGAAGGCGCAATCGCGACGGAGATGCTCGACATGTACCAGGTCGACGGCATCATCGCCGAGCCATCCGGGGCCATCGCCTCAGCAGCAATCGGGGCACCGGGAACCGGCAAGCCGATCACCATCGAACCGGGATCAACCGTCGTTTGCCTGGTCTCCGGCGGCAACAATGACATCTCCCGCTACCCGGAGATCCTCGAACGCTCCCTCGTCCACGAGGGCCTCAAGCACTACTTCATCGTCGACTTCCCGCAGGAGCCCGGTGCTCTGCGTCGCTTCCTCAACGAGATCCTCGGCCCCGAAGACGACATCGCGATGTTCGAGTACGTCAAACGCTCCGACCGTGAGACCGGACCTGCTTTCGTCGGCATCGAACTCGGCTATGCCGAGGATCTGCCGAACCTGCTGGAACGCATGGACGCCTCACAGATTGAGATCGAACGCGTGCACCAGAACTCACCGATGTTCCGTCTCTTCGCCTGAGGCCAGCCGTCCCAGTCGAACCTGGTCTCTGAAGCTGGTCTCAGGGCCTGAAGCTGCCTCGGCCGAAAGTCGCCGGAGCCACTAGAGTGGAATCATGCGAGCAATCACGATTTCCACTCCAGGCGGCCCAGAAGTCCTCCGGGTCACCGAGGAACCGACCCCGGGCATCGCAGCCGACGAAGTTCTGGTCACAGTGCACGCAGCCGGCGTCAACCGTGCCGATCTGCTCCAGCGCCAGGGCTTCTACGACCCACCCGCCGGCGCCACGCTGATCCCCGGTCTCGAGGTCTCGGGAACGATCGCGGAACTCGGCTCCGACGTCACCGGCTGGCAGGTCGGCGACCGCGTCGCCGCCCTGCTCTCAGGTGGCGGATACGCCGAGTCGGTCCCTGTTCCGGCAGGTCAGCTCCTCCGCGTGCCGGAAAGCCTCGACCTCACCGCGGCCGCTGGCCTGCCGGAGGTCCTGTCCACGGTCCATTCCAATATCGTCGGCAACGCCAACATCCAGGCCGGCGAATGGCTTCTCGTCCACGGCGGCGGATCGGGAATCGGCACGGCCGCAATCCAGATCGCTGCGCACCTCGGGGTGAAGATCGTCGTCACGGTCGGGTCCGAGCGCAAGGCCGAATTCTGCCGCGGCCTCGGCGCCGATGCCGTCATCAACTATCGCGACGAGGACTTCGTCGAACGTGTCCACGACATCTGCGTTCGCCCCGACGGTTCCACCGGCGCCGACGTCATCCTCGACATCATCGGCGCGAAGTATCTGAAGTCCAACATCAAGGCACTGGGCACCGACGGGCGCCTCGTCATCATCGGCATGCAGGGCGGAGCGAAGGCCGAACTCAGCATCGCCTCGCTCATGCAGCCGCGCAAGTCGGTTGCGGGAACGACGCTTCGGGCCCGCCCCAAGGAACAGAAGATCGAAATCGTCGCCGAGGTGGCCGCACAGTTGTGGCCGGCCGTGATCTCAGGCGATATCCGCCCGATCATCCATGAGACGATGCCGCTGTCCGAGGCGCCGAAGGCACATGCCGCTTTGGAAGAGGGCGCGAGCATCGGAAAGGTGCTGCTCATCGTCGACGAGTCAGCACCGGCCGCGAAATCAGCACAGCACGTCTGAGGTTCAATGAGGCTGGGGTCGAGCATGTCTGAGTCTCAGCGCAGGAAGTAGGTGTCCGATCATGACCAGCAATCCCGATCAGTCCGAGAGCTCCTCCGATCAGCCAGGGGACGCCCCGGAGCAGCCGGGCAACGCCCCCGGTCAGTCCGTGAGCACTCCCGGTCAGCCGACGAGCCCTGCAGGGGATTTCGTCGCGGAGTCCTCATCGCCGGTCGATGTCTCCTCCCCCGCTAAGGTGATGCGGATCGGGACCATGGTCAAGCAGCTCCTCGAAGAGGTCCGCCGCACCGATCTCGATGAGAAGGGTCGCGAGCGTCTGGCGAAGATCCACCGCCGGTCGATCGACGAGCTCGAAGACGGATTGTCCAAGGATCTCATCGATGAACTCGAACGCCTCGATCTGCCCTTCGACACGAGTGATGGACCTCCGACGAACTCCGAGCTGCGCATCGCTCAGGCCCAGCTGGTCGGCTGGCTGGAGGGACTTTTCCACGGCATTCAGACTGCGATCATGGCGCAGCAGGCTATGGCTCAGCAGGAACGCAGCGAACATGGGCGGCTGCCACCGGGAAGGGTGGCACCTGGGACTGCGCAGACCGCAGCCACGAACGGCCAGGATCAGGACGATACCGAGGGCCGTCGCACGGGAAACTACCTGTGAAGAACATCTTCTCCGGGCTGCGCAAGCCGGGCGGATCCTCGTCGCGCAAAGGCCCTGACCAGCAGTTCGGCACTGGACTCTGGCGACACAACCGCGACAGGTTCATCCGCGCCGTCGACCGCTATTACACCACCTGCGTGGCGATCCACGAACTGCTGCCTGAGGGACAGAGTCCATCCGCCGACGCGAACATGATCATCGATGGGACGCAGCACCTCAATGATCTGGTGCCGGCCGTCGACGAGATCACCGGGTGGCTGCACGCCCATCACCCGGTCTCCGGGCAGGTCGTTCCCGGCCACACCCGTCACGCTATCGGTGACACTCCGGAACTTCTGACCAGAGCCTCTTCGAAGGTCGCCGAGGCGGTGCTCGCCGCATCGATGGCCCGCACGGAGATCATCGCCGGGCGATCAATCAGCCCGAGCGCCAAAGCGACCGAGCGGTTCATCTCCGATGCTGCACAGCTGCTCGATCGCGCCCAGGGAAACCTCGCCGGAGCTGGAAGAACACACCTATCGAATGGACCTGACGGAGCACCCGAATCATGACCGGACAGATGATGACACCGCCTGAGGACTTCGACCTCGGCCTCGTCGCCAGCGATATCGACGGCACGCTTCTGCTTGACTGGAAACCCATCTCCGCAGCCACGATCGATGCGATCCACCGCTGCCAGAACATGGGCATCCCCTTCGTCCTCGTCACAGGCAGACCGATCAGGTGGCTGGAGGCGATCGCCGCACAGATCCCCGACCTCGGTCCCGTCATCTGCCTCAACGGAGCAGTCGTCTATGACATCGCCTCGGCGAGTGTGGTGTCGGCTCACACCATCGATTTCTCCGACGTCGAGGAGATCGTCTCCACGATCACCTCTTCCCATCCAGAGACGCATTTTGCATTCGAGACGCTCACCGGCGGCTTCGTGGACCAGAACTTCATCTCGCGCAATCCCCGACAAGCCCACGTGATGGAGGATCTGTCGGAGCTGGCCACACGTGACGTCGTGAAGATCCTCGTCAGCATCGGCTCCGACGATTCAGAGGCTCTCCACGATCTGCTCGATCCCCTCGTCGCCGCCAACTGCCATGCTTCGTTCTCCGACCCGGTCAACGGGCTCGTCGAACTGGCTCCAGCAGGTGTCACGAAGGCGAAGACGCTCGAGAGCATGTGCGACCACCTGGGCGTGGCTCGCGAACAGGTGATGGCGTTCGGGGATATGCCCAACGACATCGAGATGCTGACCTGGGCCGCCCACGGCGTCGCCATGGGCAATGCGCTGCAGTCAGTGAAGGACTGCGCAGCCACCGTCACCGATGCAGTCGAAAAGGATGGCGTCGCACGCTATCTGGGTGCCGTGCTCGACGCTCGCACCTCGCGCTGAACCTCAGGCGTGGGTGTCGCGGGAACCGCTGAGTGAGAGCACCTCGCGGTCGAGGTCGAAGTAGTCGACGAGAGCCACGGCCAGGCCATCGTCGTCGACCGATTTCGTCACGACGGAGGCACGCTGCTTGAGTACATCCTTCGACTGTCCCATGACGATCGCGTGGTGGGCCCATTCGATCATTTCGATGTCATTGAGTCCGTCGCCGGCACAGATGGTCAGTTCGTGGTCAACGCCGAGCTCGGACTCGACAAGCTCGAGGCCGCTGGCCTTCGAGACCCCATCGGGGGCGATGTCGAGCCAGTTGCTCCACCCCACCGAATAGCTGACTTCGTGGAGACCGAGACGATCGACAGCCTCGGCGAATTCCTCCGCAGTGCCGTTGACCTCACGCATCACGATGCGGGTGGCGGTCTTCTCGAGGAGCTGCTCGAAGTCGACGATGTCGAGAGTGTCCGATTCCGCGAGCTCACCCGCGGGGAACGGCCCTGAAGCCCACCGGTGCAGGTCGGGGTCCTCAACGAGGAACAATGCGTTCGGCAGTGCTTCGTACATCTTCTCCAGTGCGTCCTTGGGATCGAACGACACGACGTGGTGCATCTCCCAGCCCAACGGCGAAGCCGGGTCGAGTTTGACGACGACGGACCCGTTCGAGCAGACGACGAACCCTTCTTTGAGGTCGAGTGCGTGTACGACCTCTAGTGCTCCGGGCAGTGCCCGCCCGGTGGAGATGACAAGGTGATGACCGGCTTCGACGAGCTGCGTCAGCACCTCACGGACAGGCTCGGACAGTGAACCATCGTAGTTGACGACGGTGCCGTCGATGTCGAGCGCGATGAGGTGTTTGGACAATTTCTCTCCAAGCTTGAGGAATGGGACTTCAGTAGCGCGGGCCCTCTGGCCCCTGGGCGACCATGCCGCCGAGGTAGGGGCGCAGTGCCGCGGGAACCGTGACCGAACCGTCTGCCTGCTGGTGGTTCTCCAGGATCGGGACGAGCCAGCGGGTGTTGGCCATGGTTCCGTTGAGTGTGGCGACGGGGCGGGTGGCGCCGTCGTAGCGTTCGCGGACCTGCAGGCGGCGTGCCTGGAAGGTCGTGCAGTTCGAGGTCGAGGTCAGCTCGCGGTAAGTGCCCTGTGTCGGCACCCAGGCTTCGCAGTCGAACTTGCGTGCCGCAGAGTCGCCGAGGTCCCCGGCGGCGGTGTCGATGACGCGGTAGGGAAGTTCACACAGGCCCAGCATCTTCTCCTGCAGGGACAGCATGCGCTCGTGTTCAGCCTCGGCGTTCTCGACCTCGACGTAGGCGAACATCTCCACCTTCTGGAACTGGTGGACGCGGATGATTCCGCGGGTGTCTTTGCCGTAGGAACCAGCCTCACGGCGGTAGCAGGAGGAGATTCCGGCGTAGCGCAGCGGGCCGTCGGTCAGATCGACGATCTCGTCCATGTGGAGTCCGGCCAGGGGCACTTCAGAAGTGCCGACGAGGAACAGGTCATCGGCCTCGAGTCGGTAGATTTCGTCGGCGTGCTCGCCGAGGAAGCCGGTGCCGCGCATGACTTCGGGCTTGACCAGAGTGGGCGTGATGGTCGGGATGAAACCGGCTTCTTCGGCCACATCCCGGGCCAGGTTGAGCAGGGCCATTTCCAGCTTGGCGCCGAATCCAGTGAGGTAGTGGAAGCGCGAGCCCGAAACCTTGGTGCCACGCGAGGTGTCGATCGCCTTGAGCGTCTCACCGATCTCCAGGTGGTCGGCAGGCTCGAAGCCGTCGGTGCTGAAGTCGCGTGGTTCGCCGACAGTCTTCAGGGTCACGAAGTTCTCTTCGCCACCGGAGGGGATGCCCTCGACGATGAGGTTCGGAAGCTTGCCTGCAAGCTTGTCGAACGCAAAGCTCGCTTCTTCGGACTCGGCCTGCAGAGCCTTGACCTTGGTAGATTTCTCTTTGCCCTCTGCGATAAGCGCAGGCTTGTGGTCTTTGGCCGCTTTCGCGATCTGAGCGGAGAAGGACTTCTGATCGGCGCGCGCGTCCTCATAAGTGGTGATGGCAGAGCGGCGTGCGGAATCCGCGGCGAGGACTTCGTCAACGAGGTCGACGGACGAGCCGCGGGCCTCCTGCGATGCCTTGAACAGGTCCGGGTTTTCTCTGAGGAGCGCTAGATCGATCACCCTCTCAGCTTAACGGTATGGGAGTCTTTTCGATATTCGGCGGGCTCGTAGGAGGGTCAGCGGCGCGCCAGAGGTGGGTGACCAACTCCCACCCAAGTTGGGCACTGTAAATTTGAGGCATGACCATTGCTTTAGACCCCATGATGACGTGGTTCGTCGTCGCCGGCATCATCGTTGTGCTGGTCGTCGCGTTCTTCGTCGGCCACCGCATCGGGACGCGTCGTGCGCTGAGCCGAGTTCGACAGTATGCCCGCGGCACTGACTCTGAGTCGACTGAGATCGAGCTCTCCAGTCGCTACCGGGCCGCCCTCGTCGTCAACCCCACCAAGGCCGATGTCAGCAGACTATCCTCGACCGCCGAGGCGATCTGCCGTTTCGAAGGCTGGAACCCGCCGTTGGTCATCGAGACCACACCAGAGGATTCCGGTGAGGGAGCCACTTCCCGCGCACTCGATGAGGGGGTCGACGTCGTCATCGCCGCCGGCGGTGATGGCACGGTCCGCGCAGTCGCCTCGGCGCTGGCCGGGTCAGAGACACCGATGGGGATCGTCCCACTGGGAACGGGGAATCTGCTGTCGCGAAACCTCGACATCGTCCTCGACAAGACCGAGTGGGCGCTGCGCATCGCACTGTGGGGCCGCAACCGGAAGATCGACGTCGGAACCGCGAAGACCGCCGAGGATGGGGACACTCACGTGTTCACCGTGATGACGGGACTCGGGTTCGATGCGGCCGTCATGGCCGACACCAATTCCGACCTCAAGTCCCGCCTGGGCTGGTTGGCCTATGTCGAAGCCGGGTCCCGGAAGCTCGTCGGTCGACCCAGCCAGGTGAAGGTGACCTTCGACGACGACTATCGGGTCTCGGCCCGCGTGCGTTCGGTCCTCGGCGGCAACTGCGGAAAGTTGCAGGGCGGCATTCAGCTGCTGCCCCAGGCTGTCATCGATGACGGGATGCTCGACGTCCTCATCGTCAGCCCGAAGAACCTGGGCCAGTGGGTCGGCGTCCTGGCCTCCGTGCTGGGCCGGAAGACCTCGAAGGGTCTGCACACGGACATTCGCAAGTGCCAGAAGGTCGTCATCGAATCCGGCGAGGAACTCGATGTGCAGCTGGACGGAGATCCGATCGGCCAGTCAGGATATCTGGCGATGGAGGTCATGCCCGCAGCGCTGACGGTTCGCGTGCCCACCGTGGAGCAGCGCAAGCAGATCCGCGCCGAGGCCTGGCCCATCTGAGGGCGGGCCCGGCTGGCCTGAGGGCGGGGCCCAGTGACGGCACCGGTGGTTACCCAATAGTTACATCACGGGAGTGTTTCACTGCGCACTCTTTGTTCACCAAAGTGTTACTGCAAATACCACTGAACAAAACTTACGCAAATAGTTTAGAGAATCCTTCGAACCTAGTATGAGTTTCAGATGTGCACCCCCTCACACTCTCTAGTGTCGCGTTTCTGAAGTTGTTTTAGGTTTCGCTTTCTCGAGTACCTGCTCTGGAGTCTTCGTCCACACGAACGGGTGCTTACGCTTGTTCCACCCCGTGATGAACTCTCGAATCTTTTTGTTGAGGTTCTTCACTGACGTGAACACACCCCGCTTAATCGCCTGGCGATCAATGATCCCGAACCACACCTCGACGAGGTTCAACCACGACCCCGACGTTGGTGTGAAGTGGACATGGAACCGGGGGCGGGCTTCCAACCAGTCCCGGACCTCGGCTGTCTTATGAGTCGCGTAGTTATCCATGACCAAATGCAGCTCCTGGTCCGGATACGCCCGATCGATCTGGCGCAGAAACGACAGGAACTCCTGACGCCGATGACGGGGTTTCACGGCTCCGGTGACCTGACCTGTAGCGACGTCCAAAGCTGCGAACAGTGTTGATGTTCCGTGCCGGTGGTAGTCATGAGTGCGCTTCTCGGCATCACCCATGCGCATCGGCAGCAACGGGGCCGTGCGATCGAGAGCCTGGATCTGAGATTTTTCATCAACGCTGAGCACAACGGCATTGTCCGGTGGTGCCAGGTAGAGGCCGATGACATCGGTGACTTTGGCTTCCAACTCGGGGTCGGTGGAGAACTTAAACGTCTCTGCCTTCCATGGCTGGATCCCATATTCGCGCCAGGCTCTGGCGACGGTCGCGTTGCCGACTTTGAGATGCTTGCCCAGCAGGCGCGAGGACCAGTGCGTGACGCCGTATTTCTTCGGTGGTGGGACCAGCGTGGTGGTGACGATGTCAAAGTGATCGAGTTGTTTCGGCCGGCCCGAGCGTGGGTCATCACCGAGTCCAGCAATGCCTGCTTCGGCGTAGCGGGCCCGCCACTTCAGCACGGTCACCACTGACGAGCCCGTGAGCTCAGCGATGCGGGTGTTCGCGAGACCGTCGGCGGCCAGGAGCACGATGCGTGCTCGTCTTGCCAGGCCAGCCTTGATCGTTGACGCGCGTACCCATTCACGCAGGATGGGCTCGTCGTCTTCGAGCAGGACCAGTGCTGGAGCGGGAGAATTCGCCATAACCCAATTCTCCCAAACACCCAACCATTCAGGAACTAACGACACGCGACACTAGATTGAAGGCACTGACAATGAAGAAGCTCATTCTCGCGCCGGCCGTGGCCCTCGCGTTCACAGGTCTGGTGGCCGCCCCAGTCGCCGCTGCCGAGACCCCCTCCACCCAGTCCGCCTCTGCCAAGGCCGAAGCCAAGGCCGAGCAGGATAAGAAGGACAAGGAAGCAGCCGAGAAGCTCGCCAAGGAACAGGCTGAGCAGAAGAAGGCAGCTGAGGAAAAGGCTGCTGCTGAGAAGGAAGCCAAAGAAAAGGCTGAGCAGGAGAAGAAAGACGCGGCCGAAAAGAAGGCCGCTGACAAGAAGGCCGCAGCCAAGAAAGCAGCTGATAAGAAGAAGGCTGACGACAAGGCAGACAAGAAGTCCGGCGATGATGCCAAGGACGCGAAGAAGCCTGCGCCCAAGGATGACGAGCCGAAGAAGGACGACTCCGACGACAAAGACGATGCCGAGGAGATCAACGCTCAGCTGAAGGTCGCCGCCTCATCGATCTCAGCCGAGGACCTCGCAACCAAGGGCGTCAAGGTCACGGTCACCGGACTGGAGAAGGGCGACAAGCTCTCAACGTCGGGCCTGAGCGCACCGGCGACGACAGCATCCGGTTCGACCGCAACTCTCAACGTCAAGTACAACGGCGACGCCGAAGACCTCACCGAAGGCTCGAAGGCCCTCACCGTCAAGGTCCAGCGCGAAGGCGTCTCGGCCGAGAGCCTGCAGACTCAGGTTAAGGTCACTAAGGCCGACGTTGACCCCAAGGTCTCGCTCACTGTCGATCCCGAGGAGATCACCGCCGAGGATCTCGCGAACAAGGACAAGGGCGTCACCGTCACCGTCTCTGGCGTAAAAGAGGGCGACAAGATCAAAGACTCCCTGACCGGAGATACCGAAACCGCCGAAAAAGACGGCGACTACAAGCTACACCTTTACTACCAGGGTGCAGCTGAAGATCTCGCCGAGGGTAAGAAGTCGTTCACAGTCACCATCGATCGCGAAGGCGAAGATTCGGTCACCCTCGAAGGAGAGATCAACGTCGTCGACGAGGTCTCCGACGTTGACCCGAAGGTCTCGCTCTCAACCAATGAGATCTCGGTCGAGGACTTCAAGAAGGATGGACTCAAGTTCACCGGTGAGGGCTTCAGCCCCAACGGCACCGTCAGTGTCCAGGGCGAAGCCGTTTCGGCACAGAGTGCCGCACCACAGGCTGACAAGGCCACTGCCGACGAGGATGGCAATGTCAGCGGAGTTGTGACCGCGCCTGAATCGATCGAAGCTGGCAAGTACTCGCTCACCTTCATCGACGATGAGACCGGTAAAAAGAGCGCCCCGGTCGAAGTCACCGTCACCGAGGACGACGCCGTTGAGGCGATCGATGCATCGCTCAAGGTTGACCCCAAGGAGATCACCGCAGCGGATCTCGCCAACAAGGACAAGGGCGTCACCGTCACCGTCACCGGCGTGAAAAAGGGTGACAAGATCACCGACTCGCTGACCGGAGACACCGAGACAGCCGAGGCCGACGGCGACTGCAAACTCCACCTCTACTACCAGGGCAACCCCGACAGCCTCGAAGAAGGCAAGGTTCCGTTCACGGTCACCATCGACCGCGAAGGCACCGAGTCGGAGACACTCAATGGCAACATCACCGTCGTCGCCGAAGACAAAGAAGACGGCGACGACGGCGACGGAGGAGATACCCCCGAAGCGCCAGCAGAAGCATCGTTCACGGTCTCGCCGAAGACGCTCGAAGCAACGGACTTCGCCAACGACAAGAAGGGCGTCACCCTGGCCGTCGAGGACTGCGAACCCGGCGCGGATGTGCACTTCGAAGTCACCCCTAAGGGCATCCAGGTCACCGCGTACGAGAACACGGTCCAGGCCGACGACGAGGGCAAGGCTTCGGTCAATGTCTTCGGCACCTCTGACAACGTTTCAGCTTATGTCGGCGACTACACCGCCAGCGCAACCTGCGGCGATGACTCGATGAAGGAATCATTCACAGTCACCGCCGGCGCAGATGGCGGCGGAAGCGACGGCGGCGACAACGGCGGCAACGATGGCAGCCAGCTGCCACGCACCGGTGCAGACCTTGGTGGTCTTGCCTCGGGAGCGATGCTCCTCCTCGTCGGTGGAGCCGCAATCGCCATGACCGGTCGTCGCAAGAAGGTCGGACAGTCACCTACCGACTTCTGATGAACACTGCAGATGATCAACTCAAATAGGTGAGCATCTGAGCCTGCAACTGGGTGCGGCCCCGGCTTCGGTCGGGGCCGCACCCATGTCCAACACGCCCATTGCTCTAACTGGTCAACGACGCCTGTGACTGATCTGTACGACAACTGTGAACAAAACGACCACAACTATGCTCGTTGTAAATATTTCATTATTGTTACCTTCGTAGGACATCATCCTCAGCTGCTTAAACGAAGGACATCATGAAGAAGCTTGTACTCGCCCCCGCAGTGGCCCTGGCCATCACCGGCCTTGCCGCATCCCCAGTAATGGCTGCACCTGAGACCCCCGCTCAGACACAGCCCACATCACAGACTGGCGCACTCCAGAAGGCCAAAGTCTCTGGTGCAACTTCAGCGGACGCTCAGGCCGGAACCATCGGAGTCTCCGCCGACAGCGTCACCGTCGAAGAATTCGCCGAAAACGGCGTCGGAATCGCGGGCGAAGGACTGACCCCAGACACCGAGTACGCACTCGCTGTAACCCCTGCCGATGGACAGGCCGTCAACCCATATGAAACGACCGTCACCACTGACGCAAGTGGTGCGTTTGAGACGGCAGTCGAAGGCGTAGGAGAACCCAACCCCGCGTTCGTAGGCAGCTACACCGTGACTGTGACTAACCCAGAAGACGCCGAAGACTCAGCCACGACTACCTTCAAGGTCACCGGCGACGCCGAAGAGCCAGAAGCACCCGCAGTCGACCCGAAGGTCTCCCTCAACACCGAGAAGATCTCCGCCTCGGACTTCGAAAAGGACGGCCTCAAAGTCACCGGCGAGGGCTTCACCCCCGACAGCGCAGTGACTGTGCTGGGCAACGCCACTCAGTCGCCCTTCTTCCAGGAAGAGGTCAAGGCCGACGAAGACGGCAAGATCAGCACCACCGTCGAGGCACCAGAAGATGGCCTCGAACCAGGCGACTACTCGGTCTCCGCAGTCGACGCCGAAAGCGAAGAAGTCTCGAACTCTGCCAAGTTCACCGTCACCGCAGACGAGACCGAAGAGCCCAAGCCCACCACTCCGGCCGCTGAAGCCACGCTGAAGGTCTCGCCTGAGACCATTGAGGCCGCTGACTTCGTCGTGGAGAACAAGGGTGTCACCCTTGCAGTCGAGAACTGCGAGCCAGGCTCGGACGTTCACTACCTCGTCACCCCCAAGGGCAACTCGAACGTCACCGCCTACGACAACACCGTCAAGGCCGACGACGAGGGCAATGCTTCCGTCAACGTCTACGGCACCTCTGCAAATGACCCCTCTGCCTACCTCGGCGACTACGACGTCACCGTCACCTGCGGCGACGAAGAGCTCACCGGAGCCTTCACTGTCAGCGATGACGCCAACGCCGGCGGCAGCGACGGAAACGAAGATGGCAATGAAGGCGGCGGCAGCGCAGACGGCGGCGATGATGACGGCAACGGAAACGGTGGCGGCGAGCTGCCCCGCACCGGTACCGAGCTGACTGGCCTCGTCGGCGGAGCTGCTCTCCTCCTCATCGGTGGAGCCGCAGTCACCATGACCATGCGTCGCAAGAAGGCCGTCGAGGATCCTTCAGCGATCTGATAAGTCGGCCGTCGCAGCGGCGATGACAATGTAAGAAGAGTGCGAGCCCGTGGAGGGTTCGCACTCTTCTTGCATTCACGTTCGGACATCCCTGTTGGGCGGCTATTTCCCGGCATAAGGAATTGTGCCGATGTGCCGTGCCCGAGGCATCAATCCATCCGGTCGTACCGAGCACGCAGACTGAGGAAGACTCCGTAGAGCACAAGACCAGCACCCACAGCGAGCATGAGCACAGTGCCGAACGGCTGGTCGCGCATCGCTTTGAGCGCTCCGTCAATTCCCGTGAACTCTTCGGGGTCACCGGTCATCGCCGAGACGACGACGAGCGCTCCGACTGCCAGCAGCGTCGCGCCTTTGCCCAAATATCCGATGATGCCAGTGGCAATCAGCAGCGTGCTCACCGGAGCCTTACGTGGCATCCGCAGCTCGTCCATCCATTTGAGGCGGATCCCGGCGATACAGAAACCGATGCCGATCATGACGATCACAACCCCGATCGCTGCGAGGATGTACAGGCCGCCCGGGGCCTTCGCCAGGGTCGTCGATGCCTGAGAGCTGGTCTTGCCTGAATCAGATCCGCCGCCGATGACGGACTGGGCGAACGTCAGGGCAACTGCGGCATAGGCAACAGCGGAACCGATCGTTTTGATGAATTCGACCCATCTGCGGCGTCCCTGCCGATGCTGAGGGGCATTCGTGCCGGCTCCGCGCAGAGAGGCGGAACCGAAGAAGGCGTTGAACACACACCAGAGGGCCATCAGCCCACAGCCGATCAGGCACAGGACGATGAGCACCATGCCGAACGGCTGTGCGGCCATCTGTTGTACCGCACCCGATTGATCCGCCTCGCCACCGCGACCGAGTCCAACGGCAACCGCGGTGGCTCCGAGGATGATGTGCACGATTCCATTCGCGACGAAACCAGCTCGCGCAACCCGTTCGAACCACTTGCTGTCCGCAGCTTCTTGGGCCGCGTCGTCGGCCGAGTCCGCGGCACTTTTGAGCTTGTCAGTTTCGTCCATGAACGACATTCTGGCACAGCACGGTCGGTGTAGTGACGAATGCCGGCGTCGACTACAAGAGGCTGCGCCGCGGGCAGCCTCCAATCTCAGTTGCTTACCGGCGTCTGAACCTGTTGTAGAGAACCATCGCACCCGGCTCGGGCCGACCCCGGGGCCGCCTGCCACGCGAGATCGAGACGACGTCACCAGCAGTGCCGGCAGCGAAGACACGAGCTTCGCGTGACTTCGCTGACATCCGAGACCTGACTTCGGTCTCCAGCTCCTCGTTCCGGGACTTGAGCGCATCGACCTGATTCTGCAGGTCGATGATCTTCTTGATCCCGACGAGGTTAACGCCTTCGTCCTGCGAGAGCTGCTGGATCATGCGCAGCTCGGCGATGTCCTGACCGGAGTAGCGACGACCGCGTCCTGCCGTGCGCTCGGGGGTGACGAGACCCAGTCGGTCATACTGCCGCAAGGTCTGCGGGTGCATACCCGCCAGATCCGCCGCCACCGAGATGACATACACCGCAGCACTCGACGAAATGTGCATGTGCATTGTGTTTCATCACCTCAACTGGCTTTGGCCTTGTCCAGGAGGCCGGCGCGGGGGTCTTCACCCTCGGTCGCAGTCCTGAACGACTCGACCGCAGCCTTGGCCTCCTTGGACAGGTTCTTCGGCACCGCGATCTGGACCGTAGCCAGCAGATCGCCGGTGCCTTTCTTCGTCTTCACACCTTTGCCCCGCACGCGCAGGGTCCGTCCCGAGGGTGTCCCCGGTGCGACCTTGACCTTGACGGGCGTTCCGCCCAGGGTCGGCACCTTGACCTCAGCGCCGAGGGCCGCCTCGTCGAAGCTGACGGGCAGGTCCATGCGCAGATTGTCACCGTCACGGGTGAATACCGGGTGCGGTTTCACGTGCACGGTGAGGATCACGTCGCCGGGCTCGCCGCCGTTCGGACTGGTCTTGCCCTTGCCGGCCAGGCGGATCTTCTGCCCGTCCTTGACCCCGATCGGTGTACGCACGGTCAGCGGCTTCCCACCCGGCATGTTCAGCTTCACCGAGGCTCCGTTGATGGCCTCCGTGAATGACAGGGTGGTGCTGGACTTGATGTCCCCGCCCTTGACAGGTGGCGAATAGCCTCCGCCGAAGCCGCCACCGCCGTAGCCTCCTCCGCCGAAGCCGTTGAGAAGGTCGGCGAGGTCCGGGGGCACGTCTCCCCCGCCTCCGCCGTAGGGCGAGCGGGTCCGTGTCCGTCCGCCTCCGCCGAAGAGGTCGGAGAATACGTCGTCGAATCCGCCGCTGGCTCCACCTGCTGGCCCACCGGAACCGGTGAACCTGGCTCCGCCGCCCATGGCGCGGACCTGGTCATACTGGGCGCGAGATTCCTTGTCAGAGAGCACCTGATGCGCCTGGCCGAGCTCCTTGAACTTGTCTTCAGCCTTGGAGTCGCCGGGGTTGGCATCCGGGTGGTACTTGCGTGCCAGCTTGCGGTAGGCCTTCTTGATCTCTGCGTCGGAAGCATCTTTGGAGACGCCGAGGGTCTTGTAGAAGTCCTTTTCGAACCAATCATTCTGAGGACCGGTATTCACCTGGCACCTCCTTCCGTGTCTTCTTCATCAGTGTATTCAATTGTCTCCTCACAATCCGCAACCCCGGGATTGTCATCCCGGGTGATCCGGACCGCCGCCGAGGTGGTTCCACGGTGGTGGGACCACCTCGGCGAGGGTGTGGTTCTCAGTCTTCCGGCTGCTGCACGCCGACGCGTGCCGCACGGATGACGCGCTCACCCATGCGATAGCCCGGCTGCATGACCAGGAAGACGGTCGGAGTCTCGACGTCGTCCGATGGCTGCTGCATGAGTGCCTCGTGCAGTCGCGGATCGAACTCGTCGCCGACTTCACCGTACTGCTCGACGCCGACCTTGCTCAGCGAGTCGACCAGCTTCTTCACGTGGGTCTCGAAAGGCCCCGTGACGTCGCCGTTCTCCTGCGCCAGGCGCACTTCGTCGAGTACCGGGATCAGGGCCTCGACGGCCTTGATCGTGCCACCGGTCGCAGCCCGCTCGCGTTCGCGATCGGCCCGCATCCGGTAGGCGGCGTACTCGGCGTTGATGCGTTTGAGGTCGGCCAGGTGCGCTGCAGCCTCAGTTCCCGGTGCGGGTTCGGCAGCCTCTTCGCCCTGAGCAGCCTCGGTGTCGTTCAACGTCGAAGCGTCGGCCGGGATGTCGACGCCGAGGTCGCTGGCATCAGCCAGATCCTCCTCCGCGCCCTGGACGTCGTCGGCGCCTGCGGCACCGGTGGCGTCGTTCGCGACATCGGCCTCACCGGTCTCCGCCGAGGCCGACGCTGAGTCGGCCTCTGGGCGGAGTTCACCGGTGTCCGGATCAATCCGGCGCTTGTCGCTGAAGGTGAAGCCTGGCTCCTCGGACGACGGATCGTTGCCCTCGGAAGTCATTACTTCTTCTCCTCGTCCTCTTCGTCGACAACCTCAGCGTCGACGACATCGTCGTCAGCGCTTGCATCTGCACCGGCTGCGGTCTCTTCACCAGCGGCGCCTTCGGCACCACCCTGCTGGCTGTAGATGGCTTCGCCGATCTTCTGCTGGTTCTCGACGAGCTTGTCGTAGGCAGTCTTCACTGCATCGTCGTCTTCACCCTTGAGCGCTTCCTTGAGAGCCTCAACGTCCGAGTTGATCTCGGTCTTGACCTCTTCGGGCAGCTTGTCCTCGTTGTCGGTGACGAGCTTCTCGGTCTGGTAGGCGAGGTTCTCCGCATTGTTGCGAGTGTCAGCGGCCTCACGGCGCTTCTTGTCCTCGTCTGCGTGCTCTTCGGCTTCCTTGACCATGCGGTCGATGTCTTCCTTCGGCAGCGCGGAACCGCCGGTGATCGTCATCGACTGCTCGGTGCCGGTGCCCTTGTCGGTGGCCGACACGTGCACGATGCCGTTGGCGTCGATGTCGAAGGCGACCTCGATCTGCGGCACGCCGCGAGGAGCCGGAGCGATGCCGGTCAGCTCGAAGGTGCCCAGGTTCTTGTTGTCGCGAGTGAACTCACGCTCACCCTGGAAGACCTGGATCGACACGGAGGGCTGGTTGTCCTCAGCGGTGGTGAAGGTCTCCGAACGCTTGGTCGGGATCGGGGTGTTGCGCTCGATGAGCTTGGTCATCACGCCGCCCTTGGTCTCGAGTCCGAGCGAAAGCGGGGTGACGTCGATGAGCAGAACGTCCTTGCGTTCGCCCACGAGGACACCGGCCTGCACGGCTGCGCCGATCGCGACGACCTCATCGGGGTTGACGCCCTTGTTGGGCTCCTTGCCTCCGGTGAGTTCGGTGACGACGGCGGAGACGGCGGGCATACGGGTCGAACCGCCGACGAGGACGACGTGGTCGATCTCTGAGACGGACACGCCTGCGTCCTTCATGACTGCGTGGAACGGAGCCTTGGTGCGCTCGAGCAGGTCCTTGGTCAGGTCCTCGAACTTCGCGCGGGTCAGGGTCTCATCCAGGTGGATGGGTCCGTTCTCGCTCATCGACAGGTACTGCAGCGAGATGTTGGTGCTGGTGGCCGAAGAGAGTTCCTTCTTGGCCTGCTCCGAAGCTTCCTTCAGACGCTGGATTGCTGTCGCATCCTTACTCAGGTCGACGCCGTATCCGTTCTTGACCTCACCGACGAGCCAGTCGACGATGCGCTGATCCCAGTCGTCGCCGCCGAGGCGGTTGTCGCCCGAGGTCGCACGGACCTGAATCGTGGAGAAGTCGTCTTCGTCCTTGCCGACTTCCAGCAGGGAGACGTCGAACGTACCGCCGCCGAGGTCGAAGACCAGAATGGTCTCGTCTTCCTTGCCGCGCTCGAGGCCGTAGGCCAGAGCTGCAGCGGTGGGCTCGTTGATGATGCGCGAGACCTTGAGTCCTGCGATCTCACCGGCATCCTTGGTGGCCTGACGCTCGGCGTCATTGAAGTATGCGGGAACGGTGATGACTGCGTCAGTCACGTCTTCCTGCAGGTATTCCTCAGCGTCGTGCTTGAGCTTCTGCAGGATACGGGCGGAGATCTCCGGAGCGGACATCTTCTTGCCGCCGATCTCGGTGGACCAGTCGGTGCCCATGTGGCGCTTGACCGAAGCGACGGTGTTCTTGATGTTCGTGACGGCCTGGCGCTTGGCGATTTCGCCGACCAGGAAGTCGCCGTTCTTGTTGACAGCAACGACGGATGGGGTCGTGCGACCGCCTTCCGCGTTCGCGATGACCTTAGGGTCACCGCCTTCGAGGACTGTGACGACGGAGTTCGTGGTTCCGAGGTCGATTCCAACTGCACGTGCCATAACGTTTCTCCTTACATATCGTGAGTACTCTCGACTCGAATGTGTGCGATCGGGCGGATCCACCACCGGGCTTCCACGGCATTTCCTGCCGCGGGGACGAATGGTGGACCCACTCGACCGCACACATTGAGCCAACTGCACTCAAGTATTATCTTCGTGACTCGAGCAGTCAAGCTCAGCCTCACTAAAGTTGCGTACACTAGACTCAACTTTGCGGAGCGAAGGTTTATTCCGCGGGGGAGAAAAAGTTTTTAGGACAGCCCTCCGCTGCTCCCCGACAGGGCACTTGACGTCGCAGCTCAGCCACTGGTGCCGCATGACTCACAGCAGAAACGGCCCACGGAGAATTCCGCAGACCGCTTCCACAGTGGAGATGACGAGGCCTCAGGACAGGTCGGTCCTCGGATTCGCACCATCCAGCTGACCATCCCGACTGAACCTGCGCAGCTGGGTCACATGGCTCGGGTTGAGCTCGGCGACGCTTGAGACCTGAAGCAGCTTCATCGTCCGCTCAATCTGTTCGCTGAGTATCGCGATCGTCCGGTCCACTCCTGCTCGACCGCCGGCCATGAGGCCGAAGAGGTAGGCGCGACCGATGAGCGTGAAGTCCGCGCCCAGGGCCAGGGACGCGACGATGTCGGCGCCGTTGCGGATTCCGGTGTCGATGATGATCTCCACGTCCTTGCCGATCTCGCGAGCCACCTCGGGGAGGAGTTCGAAGGGCACGGGCGCGCGATCGAGCTGGCGCCCGCCGTGGTTAGACAGGACGATCGAATCGACGCCGAGGTCGGCCAGCTTCTTCGCATCAGCGACGGTCTGGACTCCCTTGACCGCGAACTTGCCCGGCCACATCTTGCGGATCTCCGCCAGATCGTCGAAGTCGATCGACGGGTCCATCGCCGAGTTGAGCAGCTCGCCGACCGTTCCGCCGGTCTCCGACAGGGACGCGAACTCGAGCTTCTGGGTGGTCAGGAAGTCCCACCACCACCACGGACGCGGGATGGCATTGAGAATGGTCTTCGGCGTCAGCTGCGGCGGGATAGCGAAACCATTGCGGGTATCGCGCAGCCGTGCACCGGCGATCGGGGTGTCGACCGTGAAGAAGAGAGTGTCGTACCCTGCTGCGGCGGCCCTCTCAACGAGACCATAGGAGATTTCCCGCTCGCGCATCACATAGAGCTGGAACCAGTTCCGACCTTCCGGGTTGACCTTCTTCACGTCCTCGATCGAGGTCGTTCCCAGAGTGGACAAGGTGAACGGAATGCCCGCAGCACCGGCCGCGGAGGCTCCGGCGATCTCGCCTTCGGTCTGCATCAGCCGGGTGAACCCGGTCGGTGCGATACCGAAGGGCATCGCCGAACTGCCGCCGAGGATCTGAGTCGTCGTATCGACGTGCGAGACATCGTTGAGGATGGAGGGGTGGAACTCGACGTCCTGGAAAGACTGAACCGAGCGCTCCATCGAGATCTCGCCTTCGGCCGCACCGTCGGTGTAGTCGAACGCAGCAGCCGGGGTGCGGCGCTTGGCGATCTGGCGCAGGTCCTCGATCGTCAATGCAGCATCGAGACGACGCTTCCGGGAATTGAGCTCGAACTTCTTGAACTTCATCAGCTCTAAGATCTCGGACGGATTGGGCAACTGTCTCTTGACCATGGGCACTGCCTCTTTCTCTTCAGTTCGTATTTTCAGCTAGGTGGTTTCAGTGTTCTGTCTTCAGCTTGCGGGCTTCAGATCACGGAGTTTCAGGCTCCACCGGGAAGCATCCAGGACAGGACGGTCGACTGCAGACCAACCAGCAGACACATGACGACGAGCATGCCCAGCGACCACCAGATGACGCGGCGGAAGATCGAGGACTCCTGGCCGAGGAGGCCGACCGCTGTGGCTGCGATGGTGAGGTTCTGCGGGCTGATCATCTTGCCCACGACGCCTCCGGAGCTGTTGGCGGCCACCAGCAGGACGGGATCGATTCCGGCCTTCGTCGCGGCCGTCTGCTGCAGTGTCGCGAACAGTGCGTTGGCGCTGGTGTCGGAACCGGTCACCGCCGTGCCGAGCCAGCCGAGGATTGGCGAGAGGAAGGCGAACAGTGCCCCGGTCCCGGCGATCCAGGTGCCGATTGTGATCGTCTGGCCCGACAGGTTCATGACGTAGGCCAGTGCCAGGACAAGTCCGACGGTGAGGATGGAGAATCGCATTTTGACGACATTGTCGACGAAGACCTGGACTGCGTCCTTGACGGTCATCTTGTACACGATGGCGACGATGATGCCTGAGACCAGCAGCATCGTGCCCGGTGATGACAACCATTGGAAGTTGTAGACCGTGCTCGTCGACAGCTCTCCGGCAGCGGTCATGATGTTCCCGTCAAGCCCCGGCCAAGGAATCTTGATATCGGTGCTGGCCAACCATTTGTCGATGACTGGGATCAGCTTGGCACCGGAGAAGATGACGATGACCATGAGGTAGGGGAAGAGCGCCATGAAGACGCGCTTGCCGGTCAGAGGTGCAGCCTTCGTGTCCACCGTGGTCGTCACGGCTGCGGCTGCTCCACCAGCATCGGGAGCGCTGGCCTTCTCCTTACTGCGCTCGTCTGCCATCTTGTCCAGCGCGTCCTGGCCGCCGACTGGCTTCCAGAACTGGAGCATGACCACGGCAGCAGCAAGGCCCATGAGCGAGGCGACGATGTCCGTCATCTCGACCGAGAGATAGTTCGCGGAGACGAACTGTGCTGCTCCGAACACGATCCCGACGACCAGAGCAAGTGGCCACAGCTGACGCAGACCGCGCTTGCCGTCAACGAGGAAGATGAGGAACAGCGGCACGACGGCAGCCAGCAACGGAGTCTGGTGACCGACCATGGCACCGATCTCTTTGTAATCGATCCCGGTGAGGTTACCGGCGGTGATGATCGGGATGGCGATCGCACCGAAGGCGACCGGAGCGGTGTTGGCCACCAGCACGACGACTGCTGCACGCATGGCGGTGAAGCCGACTGCGATGAGCATGACACCGGTGATGGCAACCGGGGCACCGAATCCGGCAAGGGCTTCGAGCAGTCCTCCGAAGCAGAAGGCGACCAGGATCGCCTGCACGCGAGGATCATCGGAGATGACGTTGATGACCAACCTGAGGTCTTCGAAGTGTCCTGACTTCACCGTCAGTTCGTAGAGCCAGATGGCGGTGATGACGATCCACATGATCGGGAACAGCCCGAAGGCGAATCCCTGGCTGGCTGAGAGCCCCGCCAGTCCGACCGGCATGCCGTAGACGAAGATGGCAACGATCAGGGCGACGATTACGGCTGCCAGCCCGGCCCAGTGGGCCTTCCACTTCAAGAACCCGAGGGTGACGAAGATGGTCAGCAGCGGCAGCAGCGCAACCAGCGATGACCGCATGAGGCTGTCTGCAAGTGGGGCGATTTCAGGAGTGTACATATTTTCTCCTACACGGTCGGTGCTCGACTCCAGCGTCTGCGGTTCGACGATGAACGCGCCCCGAACATGCATACTCGATTGGTTTAAGTATGTCCTTTGTGTGGTCAGACCACTAAAGTGAGTGTAGGACTGAATGTGATCCAGGTCAAGGATTTGCTCCCGATGAGGCAGGGTCCTACTCATGGGATGATGGCGAGGTGCGAAAAGTGAGTACTCATGCCCAGTGAATCAGTCCGCTCGAGCGACGACATCGCCGCAGGTCACGCCCCCAAGGCGCCCCAGGCACCGGAATGGAAGCCGGTTTCTCGATCGAGCACCCATGAACTCGTCATCAATGCGATCGAGGAGCAGATCACCTCCGGTTACCTCACCGTCGGCGATCCGCTCCCCTCCGAACGGGACCTTGCCGCGAAGCTTCAGGTCAGTCGCGCGGCAGTGCGTGAGGCGCTGCGCGTCATGGAGTCCCTCGGCGTCGTCGTCTCAAACGTCGGTTCCGGCAAGTCCGCGGGCACCTTCATCGCCTCCATGCCCAAGGAGGCGCTGACTCGGTTTCTGCGCCTCCACGTGGCTCTGGCGAACTTCAGCATCGAGGAGGCCATCGAAACACGCATCCAGCTGGAGCGCTCAAGCACCGCGCTGGCGACGGGACGGGTCCACGATGACGCGCTGGCCGGCATGAATGCCTCATTGGCGATCATGGACACTCCGGGCGTGAGCCTGGAGACCTTCAACGATGCCGATACCGCCTTCCACGTCGCCATCGCCCATGCTTCGAACAATCAGCTGCTCTCGGATCTCACGGAAGCCATCCGCGGTTCTCTGCGGCGACCCATCCTCGATGCCTTCCACGAGGTCGAGGATCCGCGCGCTCTGATGGCGCAGCTGCAGGAAGAGCACCATGCGATCATGCAGGCGATCGTCGACCGCGACACCGATCACGCGGTGCAGCTGACCGAGGATCACATCCGATCGGCCACCGCCGCCCTGCCGCAGCTGACCAATCAGAGCCGGGCAGGCAGCTGAGCGCAGGCGTCAGCCCGTCACCCCGGTGACCTCATTGCTGGCGTGTGGCAGTTCAGCACTCTTCTCCACCTCGCCGGTCGCCAGATCCACGATGTGGAGCTGGCTCTTGTCCGGTTCGGAGACGTAGGCTTTCTCCCCCTGCACGAAGAGCGTCGGCCGAGGCTGCTGCCAGTCCACGGGCTCCTTCCATGCTTCGGTGACCGGGTGGGAGTCAGTGATCTTGCCGGACTCCGGGTCGATGACGTTGAGCTTGCCGTCAGTGCCGAGCACGAGGGCCTCACCTTCGGGTCCGCGGGCCAGGGAACGGAAACTGTACGAGGAGTCGAGATCGACGAGCTTCATCTCTCCGGTCTCGGTGTTCGTCAGAGTGACCTTCTCCGGGCGCTCGAGTTCGGCATCCTCGTCGACCTTGTAATCGCCGAGCACGACCGGTGAGTCATCGGATCCGGCCTGATTGCCGATGCGGCCGTATGAATCCGGGGCGTCGACCTTCGTGAACTTTCCGTCCTTGTAGTAGAGGATGCCGTCTTCACAGCCGACGGCGATCGCCTCGTTCTGGGCAGCGGCTTCCCCGTGGACACCCGGGCAGTCTTCGTTGCGGGCGATCTCCTTGCCGTCGGCGTCAATGACCTTCGCTCCCGAGCGTTCTTCTTCGTTGCCGATGGTGTGCAGGACGTTGCCGTTCTCCAACTGCACTGCCACACCGTGGTGTGCCTCTTCTGCTTCTTTGACCTCGGGTTCGGGTGTGCCGTCACCGAAGGCATTGGTGTCGAAGATCTGCATCCGTCCGTCGCCGTCGCCGAAGAGCACCGTCGAACCACCGTGGCGCACGACGTGACCTGGGGTATCGGTTTCGTAGACCTTGTCGGTGAGTTCAGGCGATTCGGCGAAGCTGTGGGTATGGTCGCCGTGCTCTTCGGTCCAGACTCCGGCGTCGAAGAGCTGGAATCCGCTGGCCACCGAGACCATGACGTGCCGTCCGTCTCCGACCGGATTGACCCGGTTGAAGCCTTCGAGCTTCGTGTCGTCGATGACCTCAAGCGTCCTCGCATCCAGAGTGAGGATGCCGCCGTCGTAGGTGGTGACCAGTCGCGACTGTGCTTCTTCGACCTGTTCGGCGTCCGAGGGCTCCCCTGCATCTGTCTGGTCGCCGGTGTCGGGGTCGGCCTCCGCTCCGGTGCCGCCGCAGCCGCTCAGCAGGAGGGCGGTGACGGCCGCGGTCGCAGCCAGTGGTGCGATCAGGGTGTGTCGTGTTCTCATTCTTCTCTCTTCCCTATTCTCATGATGGTGTGTCCGTGATCTGTGGTGATGCGAGCCCGTCCGCGATGGCCTTCGCGTTGGTTCGCTGCATGTCGATGTAGGTTCCGGCCTCCCCGTCGGCCTCGGTCAGCGATTCCGAGAACAGCGGTGTCACTTCGACGTCGAGGTCGACTTCCTCAGACAGGGCCTCGGCGAGCTTCTGCGGCTGCGAGGAGTCCGCGAAGATCGTGGGCACGCCGGCGTCTTCGACCGTGCGCGCGAGCTCCTCGAGGTCGGCTGCCGAAGGTGAGGCCAGCGTGGTTCCGCTTGGCAGCACCGCTCCGATGACCTCGAAGTCGAAGCGCTGTGCGAAGTAGCCGAACACGTGATGATTCGTCACCAGCTTCCGGTTCTTCGCAGGAATCGCTTCGACGATCTCTGCGATTTCGGCATCGAGGTCCTCCAGTTGCCCCCGATACGAGGCCACGGACGGTTCGATCGCCTCGGCGAGGTCATCGCCGACCTCCTCCCCCAGCGCCGAGGTGATGGTGTCGACGGCGGCGATCATCCGCGCGGGATCGGTCCAGAAGTGCGGATCGGGTGTGCCCGCGCTGCCGCCCGAGGTGTATTCGAGGGGGTCGATGCTCTCACCGACATCGAGGACACGCACCCCTTCGCTGCGCGCATTGTCGAGGTTGGCTGAGAGCCCCTCTTCCAGTCCGAGGCCGTTGCCGATGATGAGATCCGCGCTCTCCATGGCCCCGGCTTCCTTCGCCGAGATGCCGAAGGAATGCGGATCGGAGTTCGGCTTCATCAGCACCGTGACCGTTGCGTGGTCTGCGACGAGACTGCTCACGACATCGCCGAGGATGTTCGTCGTCACCACGATCGACGGCTCATCGTCGCCCCCGCTGCAGGCAGTCAGTGATCCGAGCGTTGCCAGGGTGAGTGCCACCGCAGTGAGGTGGTGCCGTGTGCTCATCACCGTCCCGTCACAGCCAGGCTCGCGGGCGCTCCGCCGAGGTCGAAGCTGCGTGCCTCACGCAGCCCATCGGCCGGGTCGAGTTCGAGCACTGTGCCCGACGCAGGGTCGCTGACATAGGTGCGTTCGCTATCCACGGCCACCGAGGGTCCGGCTCCGTGACCTTGGCCCTCGGCGTCGAAGGGCTTGATGAGTTTCTTCTTCGCCAACTCCTTCCCGGTCTCTGGGTCCAGCGAATAGACGGTCCCGTCTTCGTCCAGGGCCACGACCACGGAATCGTCGGGGGCGATGCCGGCGGAGACCACCTCGGCATCGGTGTCGGCGTACATCCATTCATCGGTCGACGCGTCGAGGATCCCGATTCCACCATCATCGAAAGGTGCCGCGGCGAGGTCTCGACCGACCTCGATCGACCACGCGCGCTCATCGGTGTCCTCGGGGTAGGGCAGCACCTCGGCGTCGAAGTCCTCATCGACCCTGATCACGCCGTCGGCGCAGGCGAAGACCAGCCCGTCGCGAGTGACTCCGGCTCCGTGGATCTCCTCGCATGTCGCATCGATCGGCGAGGCCTGACCCTTGTCGTCGTACACGGTGAGTTCGGAAGGCAGATCATCGGCCTTGTCCCCTGGAAGCGTGGACACGAAGTGATCCTCGAAGGGGACCGTCACTCCGTGGTGGGCACCCGGTTTCACGGTGCCGAGCTGAGTGAGTTCACCATCGCCGAGGGCGCTCCGGTCATAGATCTTCGCCCGGCCCTCGCCGTCGAAGAAGAAGGCAACCTCGGTCGGGGTCGAGACGACGTGCGCGGGGTCGGCCCCGTCGACCTGACCGATGGTCTTCGCCTCGGCCTTGTAGTAGTGCCTGTGATCGCCGTGGTCGACCGTCCACGCCCCCGTGTCGACGGCTGTGACCGTTCCGGCTTCACCATCGCCGAGGTAGAGGTACCGGGAATCTGCCCCCGCCAGGGTCGTCGATGGTGAGCCTTCGACCTTCTCCACGACATCCTCGGTGAGCAGGTCGATGACCGAGACCGCCCCGGTCTTCGCATCACTGACGGCCAGCCGCAGCTGCGGCTCGTCGGCCTCCTCTGCCCCTTCGACATATCCGTGGGGCGCCGTCGATTGACTGGGGCTGTTGGCCCCGCTGTCCGCTTGTTGGCCCTGGCACCCGGTGAAGGCGAGCAGTGCGATCAGTGCCGCGCTCGGTGCGGCGATTGCTGTTGTCCTCGTCATGAGATCTTTCTATTGATAATGGTTCTCATTGTGATGAGTGTATCGTAGCGCACTTCTCACCCGTCTCGCGACGAGCACCGCGAAGAAGACGAGGACGGTGAGCAGCGCAATGGTCGCGCCGGCAGACGTCTGGGCATACCAGCTCACCAGCAGTCCGAAGAAGCACGAGAACGCACCGATCACCGAGGCGGCCGCCATGATCATTCCGACGCGGTCGAAGAGAAGGCAGGCCGTGGCCGGGGGCCCGATAAGGAGCCCGAAGACGAGGAGAGTGCCGACGACCTGGAACGAGGCGACGACCGCCAGGGCCGTGAGCATGAGCATCGCAATATGAGCCCAGCCGGGCCGCATGCCCAGAGTTGCCGCCTTGCGCTCATCGAAGGCGAGCGCGAGGAACGGCCTGTGCAACAGAATGCAGGCCAGCACTCCGAGGCAGGCTGCGACTGTGAGGATGATCAGGTCCTGGCCGCGGACCCCGAGCACGTCACCGAACAGGAAGCCCGTGAGGTCGACGGCGAATGATTGGGAGTGGGACACGATAACCACGCCGATGGCCAGCATTCCGACGAAGAGCAGTCCGATGCCGACGTCTTGGGACAGCTTCGACTCGCGCGATACCCAGGTGATCCCGGCCGCCATCACCAGCGCACTGACCGCCGCGCCGATCATGAGCTGACCGCCGAGGAGCGCCGCGATTGCGACTCCCGGCAGCATCCCGTGCGACATCGCATCCCCGAAGAAGGCCAGGCCGCGCAGGACGACCCAGGTGCCAATGCACCCACAAAGCACGGCAGCGAGCACACCGGCAATGAGGGCACGGAGAACGAAGGACACCTCAAAGGGCGCAAGCAGGAATTCCATTCGATGATGATAACCATTATTGTTATCGAATGGGCAATCCGATCACAGTCGCAGACCTGACCTGCCACCATGGTGACCATCTCGCGGTGAAAGGCGTGTCACTGACAGCAGTCCCGGGCCAGGTCACAGCACTTGTCGGGGCCAACGGTTCGGGCAAATCGACCGTCCTCATGGCGCTGGCCGGCCTGCTCAGGCCGACGAGCGGCACGATCTCCGGCCGTCCGGCCAGCATCGCATTCGTGCCTCAGCGCAGCACGGCTCCCGACCACCTGCCGATCACCGTCCGGCAGACTGTCGCGATGGGCAGGTGGGCCTCCTGCGGGCCGTTGACTCGCCTCGGCGGTGAGGACAGACGCATCATCGATGACTGCCTGGCACGTCTGCGGATCAGCGACCTCGCCTCGCGACGCCTTGGGTCGCTCTCCGGCGGACAGCGTCAGCGCGCTCTCGTGGCGCAGGGCTTGGCGCAGCGCCCCGAGCTGCTCCTCCTCGACGAGCCGCTGGCCGGCATCGATATTCACGCGGCCGTGGACATCGCCGAGGCCATCGACTCCGAGCGCAACCGCGGCGCCACGATCGTCATGGCCACGCACGAGCGCGCCCAGGCCGAGCGTGCCGATCATGTCGTCCGGCTCGAGCAGGGCGTCCTCGCAGCGGGTTGACGGGGACGGCTGGCTGCCTGCCGACGCTGACATCGACCTGCCGCCGCGGTCAGGGTCACTCCTCCCTGTACCCGGCGTCCACCTCGGCGGTCTCCGCTTCGATCCTTGCCTCATCGGCATCGCGCTTCGCCGCGGCCTTCGCGTCGTGGCGCTCGGCCCGGCGCTCCTTGCGTCGCTCGACGAGGAGGTAGAGGGCAGGCACGAGGATCAGAGTCAGCACGGTCGAGGAGGTCAGACCGCCGATGACGACGATCGCCAGCGGCTGGGAGATGAAGACTCCCCCACCTGTGAGCCCCAGTGACATGGGCACGAGTGCGAAGACCGTGGCAGCGGCCGTCATCAGGATCGGGCGCAGACGCAGACGGGTGCCGTGGATGATCGCATCCATCAGCCCCATTCCGTGTTCACGAAGCTTGTTGATGAGGTCCATGAGCACGATCGCGTTGGTCACCACGATGCCGATGAGCATGAGGAGACCGATGAGCGAGGGAATGCCCAGCGGCGTTCCGGTCAGCAGCAACAGCAGCACGGCACCGGTCGCGGCGAACGGGATCGACACGAGCAGGACCAATGGCTGCACGAAGCTGCGGAAGGTCGCGATCATGACAAGGAAGACCAGCGCGATCGCCACCAGCATCGCCCATCCCAGCTGAGCGAAAGAATCAGCTTGCTCCTGGCTGGCGCCTCCGACGTCGAAGCTCACACCAGCGGGCAGGTCCATGCTCGAGGTCAGCGCACTCGCCTCGGCGGATACGGGATTGAGCTGCCCTTCGGCCGGTGTGGCGAACACGGTGACCTGACGGTCCCCGTCCTCACGAGTGATCGTGGCAGGAGTCTCGGTCTCATCGACGTTCGCGATCTCATCGACCGTGATCGGCTCACCCTTGATGTCGGGGATCGCTGCCTGCTCGTCGGCGAGGTCCTGCTCCTCGTTCTGGTTCTCCTCCTGCTCACGCTGGCCATCGACCAGGTCATCGATAGCGTCGTTGGCTTCGTTCAGACCCTTCTGCGCCTGCTCGACTCCTTCTTCGGCCTGGTCGACCTGCTCGGCCGCCATATCATCAGGGCTCGGTGCCGGTGGAGGATTCTTTGCGTCCCTCAGTGCTTTTCGAGCCTCTTCCAACTGATCGGCGGCATTGTCCCGGGCCTCGCGTGCAGAGTCGAGCTGCTCGGCCGCGTCGTCCTCGGCCTTGGCCTTGGCTTCGTCGGCCCTGCGATCGGTCTTCTCCTCAACGGCGTCGGTCGCGTCCTCCTGCGCGTTCTGCGTCTGCACCTCGGTGACCGGAAGCTCCAAGGCTCGGATCTCATCGGGTGTCGCATCAGGGTGGGTCGGTGCGAGGAAGATGTCTCGCTCCTTGCCCTCCAATGTCAGAGTGCCGGCCTCGCTGCCCTGCAGGGCAGCGGCGATGGCCTGGCCCACCTCAGCCTGGCTGTAGCCGTAGTCCGCGGCCTTCTCACGGTCGACGTCGACATGGATGATCGGCTGATCGGAGGCGAGGTCGTTGCGGGCGTTCGTCACACCCTCGGTCTCACTCATCTTCTTCGTCACCGCGTCAGCGGCCTCGCCGAGGGCCTTCATATCAGAGCCGGCCAGCTTGATCTCGACGTCCTCATTCGTGCTGCCGGAGGCGTCCTGAACATCGGCCTCACCGATATCCTCACCGAGGCTCTCGACCTGGGACCGAATCCGGTTCGTCGCCGCCTTCGCATCGGAGTCGGTCTTCAACGTGATGTTGAAGGAATTCTCGGCGCCGGTTTCTGGCCCATTGACCGTCGTCGAATAGGTATCGACGTCGGGGTCGGAGGCGAGCACGTCTTCGATCTTCTTCGCCGCCTCGTCGCTGGCCTCGAGCGAGGCTCCGGCGGGCAACGTCTGTGAAATGTAGAGGGAGCCCTGTCCCGCAGATCCGAGGAGATCGGTCTTGAGGAAGCTGGCCATCATCATGGTGACGGCGAAGATCGCCACAGAGATGACGATGGTCCGCCATGGGTGCCTCAGTGCCGCGAGAATGGCAGGCAGGCTGCGCTGCTGGAGACGGTCGACCCGGTCGGAGGCCTCACCGTCACCGGGCATCGGCTCCACCGGAGCATCGGCAGTCGCCGCTGGAAGCAGTGTCTTGCCCTTGGCCTCGCGCTTCGCGTTCTTCTTCTCGATCTTCCTCTGGCGGCGCTCCGCTCGCTTGATGCCCTTCTCACGATGCTTCTGGGCCCAGGCCTCATAGCTTGCATCGGTGGCAGCCTGGCGCTTCGGGGACAGAGGCTTCGGGCTCTTGCGCAGCACCCAGTAGCTGAAGACGGGAACAATGGTCAGAGCCACAACGAGAGAGCCGAGCAGAGCCAACGTCACGGTCACGGAGAACGGGCGGAACAGCTGCCCGGCGATGCCGTCGACGAAGGCGATGGGCAGGAATACAGCCACAGTGGTCAGCGTCGATGCGGTGATGGCCCCGGCGACCTGCTTGACCGAGGCGACGATGTCATCGACCGTCAGCTCGGTCGTGCCCTGCCGTCTGCGGATGTTCTCGATGACGACGATGGAGTCGTCGACGACGCGTCCGACAGCGATGGTCAGGGCACCCAGGGTGAGGATGTTGAGTGTGTAGTCCCCGACCATCAGTCCGATCATGGCAATGAGCAGCGACATCGGGATGGAGATCGCGGCGACGACTGTGGAGCGGAAGGAGCCGAGGAAGGCCAGGATCACGAGGATGGCGAAGAACAGCCCGAGCCCGCCTTCGACGGACAGATCGTGGATCGACTTCTCGATCTCTGGTGCCTGATCGAAGATCGTGGAGAACGCGATGTCGTCCCCGAGTTTCGGACCCATCGTGTCGAGGACCTCGTTGACGCCGTGGGAGACTTCGACGACATTGTCATCCTGCCCCTTGGTCACGGACACCGTCACAGCATCGTTGCCGTCGGCACGCGAATACGAGGTCTTCTCCACCGAGTCGAGCTCAACATCGGCTACCTCACCCAGCAGGACCGTTCCATCGGCCGTTCGCAGCGGAGTCTTCTCGATCTGGTCGACGGCGTCGAGTTCGCCGCCCACCTCGACCGACAGAGACTTGTCACCGGTTGCGCTCTGTCCGGCTGGGACGACGGTTCCCGCAGCGGTGAGCTCATCTGGCACCGAGGTGGTGACGACATTCTTGTCGTTGACGTCGTTGGGCCGGAAGCTGATGTTGACCCGCTGCTCGGTCTGTCCGGCCACCTCGACGCCTGCGACGCCGCCGACGGCTTGGAGTTCAGGCACAAGCTCGTTCTCGACGAGGTCACCGAGCTTCTGTGCATCTTCTCCCCCGGAGACGGCGAACATGACCACCGGAACGTCGTCGATCTGCTGGGAGAGCACCTCCGCCTCGGCGCCCTCGGGAAGGTCGGCCTTCGTGGAGTCGACGGCGGACCGGACCTCGTCCGTCATCTCCTCGGCGTCCTTGCCGAAGGGCCAGGTGACGTCAGCCGTCATCGATCCCGCCGAGGAGGTTGTGGTCACCGCTTCGAGGTCACCGACCCCGTCGAGCGCAGTTTCGATCGGCTTGGTCACCGTCTCCTCAACGACCTCTGGTGAGGCCCCGGGAATCGTGACCTGCACAGAGGTGCCCGGCATCTCGACCGAGGGCATCGTCTCCTGGTTGAGCGAGGTGGTCGCTACGACGCCGAAGACGGCGATCACAAGGGTGAGCAGTCCGACGATGAGACGGTTCTTCAGACTCATCCTGGTGATCAGGGACACGGGTTTCCTCCGGGTTTTGGGCATACGGGAGCTGCAGATGGGTGGAGCGGTGATTTTCGGTGGTGGTGCTCGAGTGATTCGGTGAGGCGGCGGTGCGGTGGCGGTCAGTGCGTCGGCGGGGATGGTCCGGGTGAGGGTGGAACGAGTTCAGTCTTTCAGTCCGGTCTGGTCGACGCGTCCCCCGAAAGTTGTCTTCTTCCTCCCCCAAAAGGCTGAGTACAGCACGGGAGGCTGGTCATGATTCGATCGTATGAGCGCCGAAGGCCGCAGGCGCGGGTGTTTTCCTCCGTACTGGAGGCAGGTAACACCACAGTCGTGTTCAGCTGTGGTCAGCTGTGAAGGCGTACGTAGTGGCGGAGTCGCTCCACTCCACTCGAGCCTCCATTGCCGCTCAACGCAACCTCCAGCTTTGCCCTGACGGCCGCCTCGTCGAAGGATTCACCGATGACGACTAGTGCGCTGTCCCAGTTCTGCTCTTGTGGTGCGGCTGCGGACACATAGACGTTCGGGCCCACCACCTGGAGTCCGTAGCGCCTGCGCCTACCCCTGTCGTCGACGAGAATCGAGCCCTTCGCCCGGTAGACCCCGGCAGGCAGATCTTCGAGGATGTCGAGCACGGCTCCGGCGTCGGCACTTCCGTGAGCGGTGATCGTCACCGATTGTGCGTGCTTGTGAACCGGGACGTTTTCGCCATTGCCGTCGTGGCTCTCCTGGGCGGCTTCGGCGTAGGCCTGCCGGATGAGTTCCCGGATCGGCAGCTCAGCTTGGATGGGTTCTGCGTTCGCGCCGTCGCCTTCACCCGTGCCGACGCTCGGTCGAGCACTGTCTCCGCCTCGTTCGGCTCCCGCTCCGGGATCGAAGATGAGTGTCGGGTCTAGTCGGCCATAGCTGGTGCCGACGACGAGCAATCGCGGATTGCGCTGATGGACCCGCTCCCGGATCGCGTCGACAGCAGGCTCACGTTCTGCTTCCGGCAATTGGTCGAGCTTGTTGACGAGCACCAGGGTCGTCGCCGCATAGCGCATCGGCGGTGCGGTTTCGGTGTCGACCGTGGCCGCATGCATGGTGGCGTCGACGACGTCGATGACCCCGCCGAGGTGGAAGCGGTGGTGGCCCATGCGGGTGACCATGCGTGCCAAGGTCAGCGGTTCGGCGAAGCCGCTTGCTTCGACGATGATGGCGTCGAGACGCAGCCGCGGTTTCGCGAGAGCAGTGAGCGCATCCTCGAGAGAGGTGTCGTCGTCAAGGCAGCAGATGCATCCGCCCGAGATGGAGAAGGGCTCATCGACCTGCCCGACGACGAGGCCCGCGTCGATATTGAGATCGCCGAAGTCGTTGACGACGACCCCGATGCGCGCATCAGGGTGGCGCAGCAGGTGGTTGAGGAGACTGGTTTTTCCCGCGCCCAAGTAGCCGGTCAGGAGGATCACCGGAACGGCGCCTGCGGACTGCTTCCTGCTCACTTGTCCTCCGCACCTGTCGCCTGGCTGCCACTCGTCATCCGCTAATGGTAACGTTTTTCATTAATATCGGAACACATCAACGTATGCGCATATGCTCACAGGACCAGCTGCGCTGCACAGTCGGAGGCAGAAGGACATGACGGCTGAAGAACCCAAGAAGACTCGGAGCACGGCCCAGAAGGCCGTGATCAGCTCCGCGCTCGAGAGTGAGAAGCGCTTCGTCTCCGCCCAGCAGCTCCATCGAACCCTTGAGGACCAGGGTCACACGGTGGGATTGGCCACCGTCTACCGACAGCTCAACGCTCTGAGTGAGTCCGGTGGCGCCGACTCCATCACGATTGCCGAGAAGCAGTTGTTTCGCGCCTGCGCCCAGGACGAGCATCACCATCACCTGGTGTGCGAGAACTGCGGCAAGGCTGTGGAGATCGAACCGCCCAGTGAGGACTGGATCACCACCACGGCTCAATCACATGGCTTCGAAGTCACCCGACACGTGTTCGAGATCTTCGGACTCTGCGCCGAGTGCTCCGCTTTGGCGAAGAACAGGTAACAACCTCGGCGAATAGCCTGCATCATCCGTCGTTGGACCTGATCGACGAGCCGCATCGGCGGCCCTACGTCGCCGTCGTGCTCCACGCCGGAAACTCGTCGGGGAAGTTCGCCCACACCATGGGGCCTGCCGCCAGCTCCGCATGGCTGAGGGCTGCGTCGTCGAGGATCTGCCGCAGCCGGACCTCGTCGAGTCCGGTGCCGATGAATGCCAGGTCCTGGCCGAAGGCGAGAAGCTCGTCCTCGGCGCCAAGGCTGTCATCGAGTGCCAAGGGAGAGAGCGTGAATATGCGGCCGACTTGGTCCCACTGGGCCGTGATGTGCGGACGCGAGGCCAATCGCGCGAAGCCGGCCGAACGCAGAATGTGCCCACGGTGCCCGTGAAACAGGCATGTGTTCAGCGCGTGATGCAGGCGCCCTGGGTGGAAGGGGCGATACTGCTCGTAGCGAATGGCTTCGACCACGCAGGATTGCCGCTGCGACGGAAGTTCCTGGTTGAGGATCGACACCCAGCCGGCATTCGGCGGCTGCTGCGAATAGGTCTTCCCGGAGGGACTGTGTAGGCCGTCACTACGGTCACGACCATGCACGTCGCAGGGATTCGCGACGAGTCTCTGCTCGGCCCACGGAGCAAGCTTGCTGACCAGTGAGGTCGCCCGTTCGAGTGCCCTCGGCCGGAGCGATCCCCCATTGACGACTGCGATCGTCGAGGCGAATTCGATCTGGGCGACGATCAGCTCAGCCTTCGAGGCGATGACGCCTCCGTCGTCCGCATCACCGATCAGAGGAAGTCTGATGAACTCTTCGGAGTCGAGGTCTGCAAGCAAACATCCCACGTCGAGAACGCAGACGAGGTCGATGAGTCTCGTTCCGGCATCCGGAGCAGTGAGGGAGCCGACGATCTCCATCACCGGCACCCCTATCGGGTACTCCAGAACCAAGCCCTGAACGTGGATCGACTTGCGCATCAGATCGACCGCCCTGTCGACTGTTTCGAGCCCTTGGCCCGTCTGGTCAGCAGGGACGAAGACGAATCCCTGGGCTTCCGCAATGCCCCGGGCGCAGCTGCTCCGCTCCTGGGCACATGCGCCGGTCACTGCAATCACATCGACATCGGCACCACTTGGTACTGGCATTGGCGTCCTTCCCATAAAGAATCTACTGTTAAGACTAACAATACTCATTCTCATTAAGGAGATCAGTCATGAAGGTTCGCAATTCCCTGCGCTCGATCAAGAAGCAGCCAGGCTCACAGGTCGTACGCCGCCGCGGCCGCGTCTATGTCATCAACAAGCTCAACCCCCGATTCAAGGCACGTCAGGGCTGAGCCAACCTCAGCGGGAGCGCTTGGACCCGCCCGCACCGCTGTGCGTGAAGACCTCGGGGTAGAGCTCGACGAGCTTTCTGGTGTGGCGGATATGCAGCGCCATCATCGCCTCCGCGGATTCGATGTCGCCGTCGACGACCGCCCTGAGGATCATGCGATGCTCGGCGAAGATATCCTCTCGCCGGGAGCGACGGGTGCCTGCGTTCGGCGCCAGCAGCTGCCTGCGGTAGTAGTGGGTGAGGTTCCACAGGTGGTCGACCGTGTCGTGGAGTCTGATCGTCGTAGGACCAGCCATCAACGCTCGGTGGAAATCATGATCGCGCTCGAGGAACTCACCGGGCTCGATCGCCACTTCCACCCGTTGGGCGCAAGCCTCGAACTCGATGAATGACTCGGCCGTGTGCGTAGGCATCGCCATCCTCAGCAGCAGGGGCTCCAGCCGTTCCCGCATCAGATAGATCTCCCGGCACTCGTCGAGATCAAGCGTGGAGACCCACGCGCCGGTCGATGCCACGAGAGTGACCGGTCCGGAGGATTCGAGGATGCGCAGAGTCTCCCTGATCGGCAGTCTACTCACGCCGAATTCCTCGGCGATCTCCTCCTGTCTGATCCTGGTCCCGGGAAGCAGAGTGCCCTGGATGATCCGCGACCTCAGCTCGGCCGCAATTCTGGCGCTGGCCGCCTGATCATGTGTCACAGCTCGACTTCCCTTCATCGATCGCGGTGCTCACGCGATGTCCACTCGCGGGCAGGCTCCTACCCTCGGACGCGCACCCTCCGACATCAGTCTGCTGACATCCGCCTCTGCGGTGAAGCATAGCCCCCGTCGCACTCTGCGAATACGCGCCCGGGGCCATGCGATGTCCCCTGACCGAAGACACGCCGCACTGATTGCAACCAAACTGCAATCCGCTGCTGTCTCCCACTAAATCGCCTCGAAATGACGAATTGCTTCCTGAGAATTCCGCACGCAATTGGATCCAATGTGACAACACGACATTCAATAACTTCCGGTCATTCCTGAGATCACAGAAACATCATTTCCAAGCATTGGATCCAATCGATACCATTTCCTGACATTGCGCAGAATACTGAGTATCGATGCTGGTCACATGAGGTATATAAAGGTTCTCAAAAAGCCTGGAAATCGACTTCAGCGTGATTGACATCACCTATTCCAAAGGAGCAAACTTCAACAGTTGAAAGCTGTTAGGCACAATCGAAAGGGCAATGATGTCCACAATCATTCCCCCGGCATCCGGACAACCAACGAAGGTCGAGGTCCGGGCCGATAAGGGGCTCAAGAGAGACATCGGGAAGATCGGCCTTCTCTTCACCGGTGTCGGTTCGATCATCGGTTCCGGTTGGCTCTTCGGAGCATTCAACGCCTCGGTGATGGTCGGCCCCGCATCACTCATCTCCTGGGCGCTGGGCGCGGTCATGATGATCTTCGTGGCGCTGAACTATGCCGAGCTCGGCGTGATGTTCCCCGTCGCCGGCGGCGTCATCCGCTTCCCCCACTTCTCCTTCGGCTCATTCGCCAGCTTCACCAGCGGTTGGATCACCTGGCTCTCTGTGGCCGCGACTGTGCCCATCGAAGTCATGGCCGCTGTTCAGTACGCCTCGAGCTATCTCCCCTGGCTGATGCACACGGTGGACGACGTCGCTGTCCTCACCGGCCCGGGCATCGCGGTGAGCATCGCCCTGATGCTGGTCTTCAGCTTCATCAACCTCTACGGAGTCCAGCTCTTCGCACGGTTCAACAACGTCCTCGTGTGGTGGAAGCTCGCCGTCATCGTCCTCGTCATCGTCGTGTTCTTCGCGCTCTCGTTCAACCCCGGCCACTTCGCCAGCCAGCAGTTCGGCGGATTCGCACCCAACGGAATCGGACCGATCTTCGCAGCTCTCCCCGCTGCCGGGATCGTCTTCTCCTACCTCGGATTCCGCCAAGGCGTCGAGTTCGCCGGCGAGACGACGAACCCGCAGAAGAATGTCCCCTTCGCGGTCATCGGGTCGATCCTCGTCACCGGCGTCATCTACATCGCACTGCAGGCGGCCTTCATCGGCGCGCTGCCCTCGGACCTCCTCGACGGCGGCTGGAAGAACCTGGCCTTCACCAATGACGCAGGCCCTCTCGCTGAGATCTCTCTGCTGCTGGGTGCCGTATGGCTGGCAGTCATCCTCTACGGTGATGCGATCGTCTCCCCCGCTGACACCGGCCTGATCTACACTGCACTGGCTCCTCGCCTGTCCTATTCACAAGCGAAGGTCGGCAACGCTCCACGCGCCCTGGCCAAGCTCAACAAGCACGGCGTCCCGTGGATCTCGCTGCTCGTTGTGTTCATCGTCTCCTGCATCATGTTCCTGCCGTTCCCCTCATGGGCGAAACTGGTCGGATTCATCACCTCCGGCACCGTGCTCTCATTCGCCACGGGTCCGGTGGTCGTAGCCGCGCTGCGCCGTCAGCTGCCCGATCAGGAACGTCCATTCAAACTGCCCGGCAACGATGTGCTGCCGATCGTCGGCTTCATCTGCGCGAACCTCATCGTGTACTGGACAGGCTGGGAGACGAACTGGAAGCTCTTCCTGGCTGTGGCCATCGGCTACGTCGTAATGATCCTCCACCACATCTTCACCAAGGACAAGAGCCGTCTGCCGGATCTGAAGATGCGCTCCGGTTGGTGGATGATCCTGTGGATGGTCGGCCTGGTCGTCCTCAGCCTCATCGGCCATTACGGCGGTGGACTCGACATCATGGGCTTCGTCTGGGGTGAGCTCATCACGGTGATCTTCTCGGTCGTCGTCTTCCACGTCGGCATCAGCTGCCGGCTGAGCCCGGAAGAGGCGGTGGAAGCTGTCGAGCAGACTCAGCGTGCGGACGACTGAGTTCGTATGGCCTGAGTTCGTACTGCCTAAGGCTGTACTGCCTGAGTCTGTATGGCAGATTCGCCTTCGAAGCCGCCTCGACGTTTGAACGCGTCGGGGCGGCTTCGGCACTCTCGGAACCAGATTCAGCTGCGCTCGACCACATGCGTTCGTCTGAGGCGAGTACATGTGGTCCAGGTTCAACTGTCGTTGTCGATGCGGGTGCGGATGCGGTCGAAGGCGGCGGCCGTGTCGAAGTCGGCAACGATGCCCGGATCCACGTCAACGAGAGTGGGGTCGAGCCCCGAGAACAGCCACTTCACCGCACCGTTCGTCGGGTCCCCGATGGCGTCCAAGCGCGAAATCAGCAGCCCCGTCGGCCACGCGGCGCAGAGGAACTGGGTCTTTCCCCGGTCATCGGTCCCCGCAGCCGGAAACCCTGTGCGCCTGCAGGCTTCGATCAGATCGCCGAGGTGGTCGGCAGTGATCAGGGGCATGTCCGCGGCCAGCACCAGGGTCACATCCGCAGACGTTGCAGACTCGAGAGCATACGATGCGTCATCGTGGGCACGGGCTGCTGCACTTGCCGCCGCGATCCCAGCCAGCGGACCGGCGAAAGCGGGTTCCTCACGAACAGAATGCACTGATTCCTGCTCCGTGGCAGACAATCCGTCGCCCGGTCCGGCCACCCACACCTCGGCGTCGGGATCGACTGTGCGAACCGTGCGGAGGATGCGGGAGATCACGGTGATCCCGCCCAGCTCGACTGCGGGTTTGTGGACGCCGCCGAAGCGGTTCGAGCGGCCGCCGCTGAGTATGATCGCCGTGATCGACATGCCCCGATCCTACGCGGGACGACGGCATCGGCAACGGGATCCGCACGACATTTCCGACGCCGGTGAGCAATACTGTGAGACATCACCAGTTCATGGCGGGCTGTGTCGCGTAGGACATCGTCGACCCGGCCGAGGCGCCCGTACACACCGGAATTGCACGGAGGAATCGCGAATGACGAAGTTCGATGTTGTCGAAGCATCCATCGCCTCACTGCGAGCGGCCCTCGAGGAGGGAACCATCACCTCGGTGGGGCTCGTCGAGGCCTACCAGGCTCGCATCGCCGCCTTCGACGGCCCCGATACGAAGACCCGGCTCAACTCCGTGATCGTGGCCAACCCGGAGGCCCTCGCCGAGGCGGCCGCATCCGACGAGCGACGTGCCCAGGGTCAGACGCTGGGCCCTCTCGACGGGATCCCGTACACCGCGAAGGACAGCTACATGGTCGCCGGCCTGTCCGTGGCCGCTGGTTCCCCCGCGTTCGCCGAGCTCATCGCCCAGAAGGATGCCTTCACAATCGAACGTCTCCGTGGTGCCGGGGCCATCTGTCTGGGCCTGACAAATATGCCACCGATGGCCAACGGGGGCATGCAGCGCGGACTCTACGGTCGAGCCGAAAGTCCCTACAACCTCGAGTGGCTGACCAGTGCATTCGCTTCGGGTTCCTCGAATGGCTCCGGGACTGCGACGACCGCAAGCTTCGCCGCCTTCGGTCTCGGCGAGGAGACCTGGTCCTCGGGGCGGGCTCCGGCCTCACACAATGCGCTCATCGCCTACACCCCGTCTCGCGGCGTCATCTCGGTGCGCGGCAACTGGCCGCTCGTGCCCACGATGGACGTCGTCGTCCCTCACACTCGGTCGATGGCTGATCTGTGCGAGGTCCTTGACGTCATCGTCGCCGACGATACCGAGACTCGTGGTGACTTCTGGCGGGTCCAGCCCTGGGTCGAGATCCCGGCCGCTTCTGCCATTCGCCCCGACTCCTATGCCGCACTTCTGCCGACCGATGCGACTGCGGCCCGTTCGGCGCTGGCGGGCAAACGATTGGCCATCCCGAAGATGTACATCAATGCCGATGCTGAGGCGGGCACGAACCCCGAGGGCGGCATCGGCGGGCCGACGGGACAGCGGATCGAGACTCGAGCCTCGGTGATCGCTGCGTGGGAACAGGCTCGTCGCGACCTCGAAGCCGCCGGAGCCCAGGTGGTCGAGACCGACTTCCCCGTCGTGAGCAACTACGAAGGCGATCGCCCCGGCGCACCGACGATCAAGACCCGCGGCATCGTGAGCACCGCCTTCCTCGACCGGGAGATCAATGACCTCTCCGCGTGGGCCTGGGACGATTTCCTCGCTGCCAACGGAGATCCGAATCGGTCAACGCTGACCGGGGTGGACGGGATGAAGATCTTCCCCCACCCGGACGGCGCCCTCCCTGATCGCTTCACCGGGTTCGAGGACGACATCGCCGAATACCCGCAGCTGGCCAAGGCCCGCCCCTACACCTCGGTGGCAGAGATCCCCGAGCTCGAAGACGGCATCCGCGGCCTAGAGGTGACTCGTCGTATCGATCTCGAGGAATGGATGGACACCAACGGCTTCGACGCCGTCATCTACCCGGCGATGGCTGATGTGGGGCCGGCCGATATGGATGTCAACGAAGCCTCGGCGGACCTCGGGTGGCGCAACGGCACCTGGGTCGCCAACGGCAACCTGGTGCCACGCCACCTCGGCATCCCCTCAGTCACGGTGCCCATGGGAACGATGACCGACACCGACATTCCGATCGGGCTGACGATTTCGGGGCGCGGCTGGGACGATGCGTTGCTCATCGAACTCGCCGCAGCGTTCGAAGCCACCGGCGACCGTCGTGAGGAGCCGCCGCGGACACCGAGGCTGTGAAGTCGAGGGTGCGAAGACGAGGATTCAACTGAAATCTTCGGGTGAACTCGCCAGATTACTGGATCGTAGCAACCAATCGGTGGAACAGTATTGGACATGACTGATTTCACTGTTCTTGCCGAACGCGCCTTCACCCTGCTCGAAGCCCATCAACAGGATCATCCGATCGTCCTTCCGACCGTATGGGATTCCTGGTCGGCCCATGCCATGGTCGACTCGGGGTTCAATGCACTGAGCATCGGATCCCACCCGCTTGCAAATTCTGTGGGGGCCGACGACGGTGAGGCCATGAGCCTGAGCCAAGCCCTGGCCGGAATCGCGCGCGTCTGCGGATCTGTCGACGTTCCAGTCTCCGCGGATCTGGAATCCGGCTACGATACCCCGGCGCCGGATCTCATCGCCGGACTCCTCGAGGCCGGTGCTGTGGGGGTCAACATCGAGGACACCGTCCACAGCGAGGGACGGATGCGCAGCGCTGAGGAGCATGCCGAGTACATCGGCGATCTGCGTCGCGCCGCGGACGCGCAACGGGTGCACGTGGTGATCAACGCCCGCACCGATGTGTTCAAGAATCCAGGTGATTTCTCCGATCCCACCGCCGAGGCGATCCATCGCCTCAATCTGTGCGCCGAGGCGGGTGCGGATTCCGTCTATCCGGTCAGGCTGCCTGACACCGACACGCTCAAGACCATACTGTCGCAGGTGAGCCTGCCACTCAATGTCACGGCTCACCCGATCAAGGGTGCCGTGCCCGACGAGCTCGATCTCTCGCAGCTGCAGGACCTTGGGGTGAAGCGTGTGACCTTCGGGCCACTGCTGCAGTCCGCAATGTATGACTACTTCGCCAAGTTCACCAGAAACTGGCACTGACCACAGCACACCCCAGCGCATTGATTCAACACAACCCCACCCGCGCTGAGCACGCCCTGCCAACCGCAATGTTGAGGAGCCGCAATGCCTGAGAATCTCCGTGCAGGACAGCCTGTCTGGATCGATTACACGTGTCACGATTTCGAGTCCACGACGACGTTCTACTCTGAGATCTTCGGTTGGGAATTCGAGGATCAGGGACCAGATTTCGGCCACTACAACATGATCACGAAGGATGGAGCAGCTGTCGGCGGTGCCATGCGCGCTGTGAACATGGACGGCACACCGAATCCGATGATCCCGGCGATGTGGACGACCTACCTGCACACCGATGACATCGCGAGCACCTACGCGGCAGCGCTCACCGCGGGAGCGGCTCCCATCGCCGAGCCGATGTCCGTCGGACCACTGGGCCAGATGGCAGTCATCACCGATCCCACGGGTGCGAGTGTGGGCATGTGGCAGCCGGGCGAGTTCACCGGCTTCGACACTCCGCTGACGCCCGGGACTCCGGTGTGGTTCGAACTCATGACGGTGAACTATCCCGTCGCCACCGAGTTCTATCGGAATGTCTTCTCCTTCGACCTGGTGGCGATGGAGGGTTTCCCGTATTCGACGCATGGCGCCGAGGAGAATTCTGTGGCCGGCATCTGCGACGCCAGCGAGTGGACTCAGGTGTCCTTCTGGCGTGACTACATCAACGTCGGCGATGCCGATGCCACCGCGACAAGGGTGGGCGAGCTGGGCGGCAAGGTGCTCGCCGGGCCCGAAGATTCGCCGTATGGCCGCATCGTGACGGTCACCGATCCGGAAGGGGCTACGTTCCAACTCCAGCAGGATCCGTGAGCGCTCGCGTCTGAGTTTGATTCCGTCAGCTGGCCTCAGCCCCGCAGCGCCAAGGCGAACGGCAGAACCGCGGTGGCACCCGCCTGCCGGAGCAGTCGTGCGCCGATGGCCATCGTCCAGCGGGAGACCACCTCATCGTCGACGAGCAGCACCGCCTTTCCGGCCACTGCCTCTTCGACCTCGGGCGGGACGACGAACGCGTCATAGAGATCCTTGACCCGGAACGCGCTGTTGACCTCCGGGCTGCCGTGCTCATGGACCTGCAGGAGTTCGCCGCCGTCGATGAGCCTGCCCGCAGATGCCAGATTGGCTGCCAGTGACCTCACCGTGGTCGGCCTTCGCGCACTCGGGACCGAGACGACGACTTCGGGGCGGATCTCCCAGTCCCATTGGCCCAGGACCTCGAGGCACCATTTGCCGATCTGTGCCGGCACCTCCGCGTCGGCAGCGTCCGGAGCGAGGAACGATCGCAGAGCCTGCCCCTGCCCCAAGTCGCTGAGTCGTGCGATGGCCCGGCCTTCGGCAGCCAACTCTCCTGCTGGAATGCGGCCCTTGAGCGGAACTCCGATGTTGGCCATGCCGCTGGGCCAGGTGCTGCGCGGGTCGATGGGCAGACCGATACGATGCAGAGTCCCTGCCGTTGCCTGCCTGTTCTCGTCTGAGATCTCGGCAGACCACCAGACTCCGGCACAGTTATCGCAGCGCCCGCAGGGTTTGGGCTCTGGGTCGTCGAGCTGACGAATGAGGAACTCCATCCGGCACTCGCGCGTGGATTCGTAGTCGAGCATCGCCTGCGCTTCGGCGGCGCGCACCGCGGCGACCTTATCGTAGCGCTCCTGGTCATAGACCCATCCGCGCCCGGTCGAAATATATCCACCCTTGATCTTGGTGACGGCGTCCTCGACCTCGAGAGTCTTCAGCAGCAGTTGCAGACGGGTGCGTTTGGTGCCGACAAGGGTCTCCAAGCGTGCCACGGACAGTGGCCCGTCCGCCTCGGCGAGGGCCTCAAGCACGGCGTTGGCATCAGACTGGCTGGGCATCGAGGCGGTGGCGAAGTAGTTCCAGATCTCCTGGTCTTCGGCGCCGGGCAGGAGCAGGACATCGGCGGAGTCCGTTGCACGACCGGCGCGACCAACCTGTTGATAGTAGGCGACGGCAGACGATGGGGCACCGATGTGGATGACGAATCCGAGGTCGGGTTTGTCGAAGCCCATTCCCAACGCCGAGGTGGCCACGAGCGCCTTGAGCCGGTTGTCCTTGAGCTGCTGCTCGAGTTCGGCCCGCTCCTCGGAATCGGTGCGGCCGGTGTAAGCACGGACCTCATGCCCTTGTTCGCGCAGGATGCGTGTGATGTCCTCGGCGGCACTGACCGTAAGCGTGTAGATGATTCCCGAGCCGGTGAAATCGCCGAGGTGGGACGTCAGCCAGGCGATTCGGCCACTCGCGTCGAGGCCCGGCAGGACCCCCAGCCTCAGGGAGTCACGGGCAAGTTCGCCGCGGACGACGGTGGTGTCTTGGCCAAGCTGTTCGGCGACGTCGGTGACGACGCGGGAATTGGCTGTGGCTGTTGTGGCCAAGACCGGGGTGTTGCCGGGAAGTTCGGACAGGATGTGTCCGATGCGTCGGTAGTCGGGGCGGAAGTCGTGGCCCCAGTCGGAGATGCAGTGCGCCTCGTCGACGACGATGAGGCCCAGGAAGGCCAGGAGCTGCGGCAGGACTTCGTCGCGGAACTGGGGGTTATTCAGCCGCTCGGGTGAAACGAGCAGAACGTCGAGGCTGCCGGCCCTGAGGTCGTCAAGGACGGAGTCCCACTCGGTGACGTTGGAGGAGTTGAGGCTGGCTGCGCGGACTCCGGCGCGTTCGGCGGCGGCGATCTGGTCGCGCATGAGAGCCAACAGCGGGGAGATGATGAGGCTGGGTCCGGTGCCCGCCGCGCGCAGCATTCTGGTCGCCACGAAGTACACCGCAGACTTGCCCCACCCGGTGCGCTGGACCACGAGGACTCGCTTCTTCTCCACGACGAGGTCGCGGATCGATTCGAGCTGACCGTCGCGGAACTGTGCCTCGGGGTTCGCGGTGAGTTCGGCCAGGATGCGCTGCGCCGCAACGGCGAATTCGTCGGCGTCGATGGTCGTTGCAGTCGGGGTGGATTCGGTCATGGGCACAGTCTAGATGCCCGCACTGACGCGGCAAGAGCCGTTTCGCGCAAGGCGTCTCACACGGCGCCTTGCACCCGCAGCAGTCGCGACAAAAGGAAGTTTTAGGCCGATTCCGAGGCCGAAAATCGGACCATAGTTTCCATTAGTCACTGGTCCCGCCCGGCCCGCCCGTCGCACCCGGCGCGCCCGTCGCGCCCGTCGCGCCCGTCGCGCCCGTCGCGCCCGCTCTCGACCTGTCACCTCAGGGCGAGGTTGACTCCGAGGGTGGCGAGGACGCCGAAGAGCACGCCCCAGAGGATGATCGAGATGATCTGCCAGAAGGCCACGGCATTGCGGTTGGCTCCGAAGCCGACCATCGCCATCGAGGTGATCTGCGATGGCAGCAGAGTCTGCCCCAACAGCGAGACGCCGGGGACGCCGAATTTGTCGAACATGCGCTTGAGTTTCTGCCGCTTCTGGGAGGACTCGTCGTCCTTGGTCCTATTCTTCGTCGCTTTGTCGCGGATTGCCCCTGCACCGTAGACGAATGCGAGCATCGAAAGCACGTTCCCGATGATGGCCATGAGGATCGCGACCACCGGATTCAGACCGATGGCGACGCCGATGACAGACCCGAAGTAGGACTCGACGAAGGGGATCGCGGAGACGAGCATGATGCCCGCCCACTGCAGCCAGTCGGGGATTGAACCGGCGAATCCTTGGATACTTTCGATCATGCGAGGTTCCATTCTCATCGGGTGAAGTCTCGGTCGAGGCGCTCACCTGCTCAGCACACCCGACACTCTTAGCACATCGCACCAGCACAGCGTACTAGCACGTTGTACTATACAGTGAATGGCAACGATGCGCGACACCGAAACAACGCATGGAACCGAGAGGACCACGAATGTCCAGACGCGATGACATCATTTCGGCGGCGATCCGGCTGGCAGAGCAGTCGGCTCCCGGCCAGGCCAACCTCAGCGTGCGAGAGGTCGCCAAGGAAGCCGGAATCGGAGCCTCAACACTGCGCCACTACTTCCCCACCCAGTCCGATCTGCACGAAGCGATCGCTCGCGATTCAATGGACACCGCAGTTCAGGACTTCTCGATCACAGATCCCAGCCTCGATCCGGCCGATCGTCTCTTTGAGTGCTGCGCGCAGTTCCTTCCCACACACGAACACCGCGATATGCAGCTCGAGCTGTGGCTCACGATGCACATCAGCGCCCTTGGGCCCGAACGCCGTGCGGTGACCCGACGGCTCCTCGAATACGGCCACAACTTCACCTATGAGTGCCTGCATCGGTGGCTCGGGATCCTGGCCGAGGAAGGTCATATCGACCCCGCCGAGGTGGCTTCCACATCCACTGCGCTGTTCACCATGCTCGATGGGCTGGCCCTGCACTCGATCGTGACCCCGGAGCGCGTGACCGTCGATGCCGCGCTCGATCAGCTCAGGTGGCTGATCGCGAAGGTACTCGAACCAGCACCCGATCCGAAATGATCGGCGCGCTGATCCAGCCGACCATCACCGCATCTGCACGGCCGACCGATGGAGCGCCTCGGTGAGACGGCCGAGTTTCTCCGAAGCGAGATTCCAATGGTGCCAATAGAGCGTGACGTCGATGTTCGGCTCGGACGAGAGCGGCACGAGGTCCCTGCTGAGATCTCCCAGCTGCATGATCGGGATCAGCCCCCACCCGACCCCCGCCTCGACTGCGGCCGCAAATTCCCAGGAGCTGGGCACCACCGACATCGGCGGGATCGTCGTCACTCCGGCGCGCCTGAGGTAGGTGAACTGGAGGTCATCGTCCTTGCCGAAGTTCACCATTGGCAGGGACCCGAGGTCCACCTCGGCGAATGATCCACCGCCAACGTCGGCACCGTGCTTCGTGAGCAGACCCTTCGTCGCGACGGCGACGTAGCGCATCGAACCGAGCTTCTGCACCTGGGTGCCGTAGCCGCCTGCCTCCGCCGAGGTGATGGTGCCCAGCACCTCCCCCGAGGTCAGCAGCGGCAGGGCTTTGTCTTGGTCGGCGACCTCGATGCGGATGACGATATCGTCCCAGCCGGCTACCTCGGCGAAGATCGGGCGGAACCATGTCGAGAGCGAATCGGCGTTGACACCGATGCGCAGCACCGTCGGCACCCGCCTTCTCTGATCAGGCCCTTCACCGTTGTCCTTGCCGATGCCGTCGGGCGCGTCGATGTCGATGCCGTGCAGTCGATCCATGGTTTCGGACTCGAGGAGCTCGACCTCCCGCGCATATTTCAGCACCGCCTCCCCCGCCTCGGTGACGGTGATCGGGTTCGTACGGCGAATGAGCACCTGCCCGATGCGGGATTCGAGGGTGCGGATGCGTTGGCTCGTCGCCGATGGCGTGACACCCAGGACGAAGGCTCCGCCTTCCACCGTGCCCTCGTCGACAACAGCAGCCAAGGCTTTGACATGATCGATGTTCATTAAGCCATTGTGCATCACATGAAGATTCTGTTGTTTTTCTTATCTGCTTTCGCGTCATAGTCTTTTCGGGTGCTCACTCATCTCATCAGCGGAACCCTTGCCGGTTGGTCGCTCATCATCGCCGTCGGCCCGCAGAATGCCCTCGTCCTGCGCCAGGGGATTCGACGCGAGCACCTCGGCGTAGTGCTCACGATCTGCATCCTCGCCGACATTCTGCTCATCGGATCGGGCACTGTAGGCATCGGTGCCATCGTCCTGCTTGCACCGTGGGCCCTGGAGATCCTGCGGTGGCTGGGGGTGGCCTATCTGCTCTGGTACGCGTGGGGCAGCCTGCGCTCGGCACGCGAAGCATCGGGGCTCGAAGCGGACACGCATCAGCGCAGCCTGAAATCCATCATCGCAACGACTCTGGCGCTGACCTTCCTCAACCCCGGGGTCTACCTCGACACCGTCGTCATGCTCGGCAACCTGGCGAATCAGCAGGGGCCCGGCGGAGCATTGCCGTTCACGATCGGGGCGATGTTCGGGTCTCTCACGTGGTTCCTCGGCATCGGCTACGGTGCCCGCGGCCTCTCGGGCTACCTTGCCAGGCCGCGCGTGTGGCAGGTTCTCGACGTGATCATCGCGCTCGTGCTGGTGATCCTGGCGGCCCGGCTCGCGTTCGGGTAGCGGCTATATCGAGCCGGGATCATCGGCGCGTCAGCCATCTTCGCCAGTTGCCGCACAGTCGTTGCCCCTCATTGTCGTGTCCGTGCCGGCGACTACATTCGGACACATGGACCCTCGTGTTGACCTGCCGCTGCGATCCGTGACCAAGCACGCGCACTCTCCGCCAGAGCTCAGCCAATGGCTGCGCGACCTTCCTGCGGTCCGTGACTTCCTGGATGGCTTCGAGTTCGAGCGCACAACCGTCTTCGTCGGGGAGAACGGCTCGGGCAAGTCAACGCTCATCGAAGCACTGGCCACAGCCCTCGATCTCCCGCACGGAGGCGGTACGGGATGGGAAGTGCGAGACCACGCCGAGGAGGTGCCCGAACTGAGCGAGCACGTGCAGATCGTGCGTGGTGCCGCTGCCAAGCGCGGCGCATTCTTCCTCCGCGCCGAGACCATGCACGAGAATATGGCCTATCTGATGGAGATCGGCGCGGGTCGCGGCCACCACTACTCGCAGCAGTCTCACGGCGAGATGTTCATCGAGATGCTGTCGGGGAAGTTCTTGGACTTGGGACTATGGGTCCTCGACGAGCCGGAGAGCGCGCTGTCCTTCACCGCCTCGCTGACACTGCTGCAGCTCATCCGACAGCGAGAGCGCGCGGGGCGCCAGACCATCATGGCCACCCACTCCCCCGTCTTCACCCGAGCCGAGGGAGCCAAACTCGTCGAGGTCGGCGAATGGGGGCTGCGCGAATCCACATGGGATCGACTCGACATGGTCGACCACTGGAGGCGCTTCCTGCATGAACCTCAGCGCTACCTACGGCATTTCGATGAAGGGTGAATGTCTCCCCTCACCGAGGTGGCTGTGCCCGCTAACGCACCGCCGCCTTGGCGAGGGGTGAGCGCTACAGCGACAAGCTCGGGTGCAGCTGGGTCAGCGTGACCATCCGCTTCCGGCCGCAGACGAACATGGTTGCCACCAAAGCGATCGCAGTCATGAGCAGCAGGACGACTGCAGCCTGTGCGGCGATGAACATGTCCCCACCGGCGATCAGGGTCCGCAGGCCGTTGACCGCGTGGGTCATCGGCAGGAACGGCGAGATGATCTGGAAGATACCAGGTGCTGTCTGCACCGGATAGGTTCCGCCCGCCGAGGCGATCTGGATCATGAGCAGAACCAGGGCGACCAGCCTGCCGACACCCCCCAAGGCCGCGACGCAGAGCTGGTGGACCGCGTGGAAGCTGGCTGCCACGAGGATCGAGAACAGCAGGGTCCACACCCAGGCGCCGGCGGAGAAGTCGAGGGCGAAGGCGAGCACTCCGTAGAGCACCGCCACTTGGGCTATTCCGAACAGGATGCCGGGCACGTAACCAGCCCAGGCGATTCGGGAAGACTTCGCTGATGACATCAGTGCGCGGTAGGGGATCGCATTGATGACCATATAGGTGATCATGCCGCCGATCCACAGGGCGAGAGAGACGAAGAACGCGGCCAAGCCCTCCCCGTAGGCATCCACTGCGTTGTCCTTGTGCTTCTCGGCATCGACGGGCAACGCGACGACGTCCGAGCGATTCTCGCGGTCGGATTTGTCATAGGTCGGGATCTGCTTGAGCCCCTCGGCGAGCTTGTCCGCGAGCTCCTCCGAGCCGTCGACGAGCTTCTTCGCGCCCTTGTCGAGGTCATCGGAGCCGTCCGCGAGCTGCGAGGATCCGTCCTTGAGATCGGCCACGCCCGTCTTGGCCTTCTCGGTGCCGTCCTTGAGCGAGATGACGCCGTCGTTGAGGTCTCCGGCGCCCTTGGCCAAGTCGCCCGCACCGGTGTCGAGTTTGATGAGTCCCGAATGCAGGTCGTCGGCCCCGGTGGCCACCTTCTGTGCACCGTCGTCGAGTTTGCCGATCTTCTTGTCGGCGTCCCTGATCTTGCCCATGACGTCATCAACGGCATCCTTGACCGGATCCTCGAGATCCTTAGCCTCATCTGCTGCCTTCGACGCCCGTTCGTGGGCCTTGTCGAGATCTCCGCCGAGGTTGTCCATGTCGTCGGCGAGTTTCGCCACGTTCGGATCGTCGGGGTAATCTTCGCGCAGCTGTGCAACTCGGTCATCCACGTCGCCGCGCACCGTCTTCCGCGCCGAGTCGAAGTCGTCCTCCGCCTGGTTCAGCTTGGGTCGTGCTCCTTCGACGAGGTCGCCGGCGCGATCCCGCAGGTCCTCTGCCTTGTCCGTGGTCTCGTCCGCCGTGTCACGCAGCTGCGAAGTTCCATCGGCCACCTGTCCGGCTCCGGTCGACAACTTCTTCGCGCCGTTCTTCGCCTCGGTGGTGCTCCTGGCCAGCGTATCTGCGCCGGTCTTCAGGTCGCCGCTGCCCTTCTTGAGCTTTCCGGCTCCGTCGTCGAGGTCACCGATGCCGGTCTGCAGCTTGCCGACTCCCTTGTCGAGGGTATGTGCTCCGTCGGAGAGTTCGCCCGTTCCGTCGTGGAGATCGACTGCACCGTCGTTGAGCTGGGTTGCACCGTCGACGGCTTTCTCTGTCGAGGAGTGGATGTCGTTGAAGCCGAGGTAGACCTCGGAGACGTATTCGGACGTGGTGGTCTCGTTCAACCCTGATTTGATCTCGTTGAGGATGGTTCCTGCCATCTGTCCCACGATGTAGTTGTGCGCATCGTCGGTGCGCAGGTTCAGTCCTGCCTGCTCGGGATCGTCCCCTCCCGTCGAGACGAGTCGCTCGGAGAAGTTCGAGGGAATCTCGAGGACCGCGAAGTACTTGCCTTCGGCAAGGCCGTCGTTGGCCTCCTTCAGCGACGTCTCCTGCCAATCGAATCCGCCTTCACCTTCGGGGGTGATCTGGTCAACGAGCTCATCACCTGCGTGAAGCTTCTCGCCGTCCGAGCTGGGCTTCTTCGCGCCTTCGTCAGTGTTGACCACGGCGGCCTGGAGTTTGTCGAGGTTATCGGTCGGCGCCCAGTTCGAGGCCAGGTACAGACCGCCGTAGATCGCGGGGATGACGGCAACGACGATGATCGCCAGGCGAGTGATCGTGTGTCGTTTGAAGCGAGAGAGTTCGAGCCAAGGCAGAGAGAACATCGCAGAAACACCTTATTATCGGATCAGATTCGAAAAGCTTGCGGGGATGGGATGGGCCGCTCAGTGGCGGGGGTGCTGAGTGAGGAGCAATTCGCTCACCGAGGTGGGCGAGACCTCTGAGCGCAGTGCATCCATGACGAGGTCGACGTCGGAGGAGTCCTCACAGGAGACGATCACTGTGAGCGGACACTCGGGGTCGCGTGTCCGGCGCAGTTCCTGGTAGATCAGGATTGCTGCCCAGGCGCGGGCGCGATCCTGCCGCTCGCGCAGATAGTCGATGTTGTCGAGCACGACGACCGGTGCCTGAGCGATGCTGGCCAGACTGAGCTCGAGGAGGAACTTCTGCAGCCCGCTGAGTTCGGAGACGAAGGTCTTCCCTTCGTCATCGATGAGGAAATCAGCATCTTTGGCATCCGCCGTCGAAAATGTCCCAGCAGGCAGGCGGTCGATGACCTCGGTGGCGGATTCGAAGGTGTTGCGAATGACGTCGATGACCTCGCGCAGGGAGGACTTCGACACCCATGGCTTGTACCAGGGCTGAAGCATGATCAGCCGTTCGGCAATGTGCTGGGCGAGGGTGAAATCGTCCTCGAGGTCGGTGAGCCCGGCGACATGACCGACGCTGACCTGCCCGCGAACGCGACGGGTCTGTTTCCGGATATCGAGTTCGCCAACGTGGCCCTCACCGGAGGTCACTCGCATGCGGCCCGCGATTGAGAGGAGCAGGGATGTCTTGCCGGCTCCGGCCGCGCCCTGGATGATCGCGATCGAACCCAGGGGTACGTCGAGGTCGATTCCGGAGAACACGTCTCCCTGCTTGCCCGACATCCCCCAATCCCGGAGGCTGACTAGGCTCACCGCTTGTTCTGTCTCGTCGGTGAGCGTCTGTGAATTGCTCTGCATTCCTGTTGCTCCCACTGTGTGCGACTGTGTCGACCGATCGTGCTGGCCAATGACGTCGGGAACGCGAGTCTGGCGCGCTCCACTTCCCAGCACATTACGCCACATGGACCCTGTCGCAGGCGCTCCGTCTGACGCATGTCAAGTTACCCATAGGTAACTATAGTGATCGAAGCTGAACATGCGCTCGAAAACGCCGCAAATGTCTGTAATCCCACAAATTGCAGATAATAGATAATAGAGCAATGAGCAATGAGCAATGAACAGACGAGCCTGACATACCTGCAGAGCACGTGGGGGCTGAGCCCGGCCACTGTCACCCCTGGATGCTTCGCCTCCGTCATGGCCACCGGCATCATGTCGATCGGTGCTCACCTCAAGGGGCTGACAGCGCTCTCGACCGTTCTATTCTGGCTGGCTGTGGTCCTCTATGTCTTTTTCGTGGTGCTCGTCATCTGGCGTGCCTGTTCGCACACCGCTGAGATGCGCGCCGATCTCCACAATCCGTCGAAGGCCTTCGGCTACTTCACGTTCGTCGCAGCGACGAACGTGCTCGCGACTGCATTGGAGGGGCAGTCTCACTTCCGCGTCGCCCTCGCGTTCTTCAGCCTCGGCCTCCTGGCCTGGCTGATTCTTGGCTACCTCATTCCCTTCTCGGCCATCCTCGGCTCGACCACCTCACCCATACTCACGCAGGTCAATGGAACCTGGTTCGTCTGCGTGGTGGCAGCTCAGTCCGTTGCGGTCGCTGCGTCCGGGCTCATGGCTGAACTTCCCGCCCCCGCCGCCGACGCGAACTTCGGCGCCGTGCTCGCAGTCATCGCCGTCATCGCCTGGAGCGTCGGCGTCGGCATGTACCTCGCCTGCGCTGTCTTCGTGGGCGTGAGGGCACTGCTCCACCGGATCGGCCCCGAGGACCTCGACGCCCCGTACTGGGTGATGATGGGCGCGCTGGCCATCTCAGTCGTCGCGGGATCGAAGATCCTCGAAGGAGGCACCTCCCCGATCTTCGCGGCCACCACCGTCATCATCGCGGGCGCCTCGGCGATCCTGTGGTCGATCTCGACCTGGCTCATCCCTGCGCTCGTCATCGCCGGTATATGGAGGCACGTGCGCCACCGCATTCCCTTGGGATACTCGGCCGGGCTGTGGAGCATGGTCTTTCCGCTCGGAATGTACTCCGTGGCGAGCACAAGCGTGGGGCAGGTCGACCAGATGCCGATCATCTCGTGGATCGGCGCTCAATGGTACTGGATCGGATTGACCGTCTGGGCCATCGTCTTCTGCGCAATGGTGTGGTCATTCGTACGGTCGACGAACGCACGGGCTTCCTCCTCACTCGCGTCGAGCTGAGTGTGGCCCAATGGAGCATCACGCCCAGTCAGCTCCACACCTTCCCTCCGCAGCAGTATGTTTTGGTACCCCCAGGGCGCTAAGCGAAACGGACTGCCTGAGTTGGCAGCTGTGGTGCCATACGGCACGGAGGGTATGACTTGGCAATCACTGTGCGGCATTGAAAAAGCTACCGCATGCAGGGTGTGCATGCGGCAGCTTCAAGCCTGATCGAGCGACGGGTCACTCACAGGAGAGATCGTGCTCAGACAAGAGTGCTCAGACGATCAGACGTCGAAGCGCTGGCCCTCAGGCTTGGAAGGCAGGAGCTCCAGGACGAACAAGATCAGCCCGCCGACTCCGGGGATGAAGATGAGGAAGAAGAACGGCCCGGCAAAGTTCGCATCATGCAGACGACGCCATGTGATCGCCAGGTTCGGGATGATCATGGCGAGACTGATGAGGCCGCTGAGGCCATAGCCGATCAGTCCAATCACCATGCCTGGCCCTGAAGTCGCCGCCTGCGCAGCGGCCGGGTCATATGGATCGACTGCTGCCGCAGAACCTGCCGACATTGCCACACCGACAATGATCAGCACCATTGGAATGAGCTGAACCAGGAAAGTGAACAGTGCCATCCACCAGAATTCGCTGCGCGATGCGCGGCCGGAGAATGTGGCGTACTTCTTGAAGAAGCGCTTGACGGCCTGGCCGAAGGATGCGCCGTAGAGCGGAAGGGAGAGATCGTCGGGGCTGGCGGCCCCACGGATCTGAGCACCAGGGCCCATGGCACCTGGACCGGTGGCACCGGGGCCTGCGGGATATGCGCTGTTCGCGTCGTAGGACATGGTGACCTTCGTGTTAGGGAAAATATCGTCTCTGCACAGGAAGTGCGATATCAATTGTGCTACACGAAGTCCGAGTTCCTCGTATTGATCATGTTCCAGACCTGGAACGTGAGGTGAATCATCGGCAAACACCACAGCGCCCGGGAAGCTCAAGCTTCCCAGGCGCCACCGATGATTCGCCTCAGATGGATATTCGGATCAGTCGATCCCTCACCAACGATGCGTTCAGCTCAGGCGTCGCCCCCAGTCAGGGCATAGGCCTCGTCGACAGGAGCTTCGTCGATGTGACCGTCGACCCGACGCAGGGCCTTCCATCCGATCACGATGACCACGACAGACAGGAGCACCACGCCAGTGCCGAAGAAGTACGGTGCGCCGGTGCTGATCGACTCGGAGACAACTCCGGCCACGACCGGAGCCATGGCACCGCCGATGAAGCGCACGCCTGAGTATGTGCCCGAAGCGACGGGGCGAGGCAGGTCGCTGACCTCCATCGCCGATTCCGTGAAGACGGTGTTGAGGACACCCAGAATCAGTCCGGCCACGATCACACTGACGATGATGCCGACGAAGGATTCGACGAGGAATCCCATCACTGCCAGCAGTGCGGCGAGCGCGATCAGTGCGACGACGAGGCTGCGGCGACGGCCCAGACGCTTGGTCAGCAGAGGTGCACCGAAGACCGAGGTGATGGCCACACACATTCCCCATCCGAAGAACACGTAGCCGAGACCCATGGCCCCGAAGTCTTCGATGCCGGCCTTTGCTGCAGCCGCTTCAACAGGAAAGGGACTGTAGGCCAGCAGAATGAAGAAGCCGAAATTGTACAGCAGCGCGGCGATGCCGAGCACGAGGACACCGGGGCGTGCGAGGGCCCGGAAGGTGGCACTGAGCTTGATCGGGTCGGCCGAAGCTGTGAGGCCACCGGCGCCGGACTTCCCACCCGGCAGGAGGATCACGATGGCAATGAAGCCGATGGCCATGAGGACGGCGGTGCCGAAGAACGGTCCGCGCCAGGAGATCCCTCCCAGCAGACCGCCCAACAGCGGACCGGTCGCAATGCCGATGCCCAGGGCGGCCTCGTAGAGGATGATCGCCTTCTCGGCACCGCCGGAAGCCGCACCGACAATGGTCGAGAGCGCAGTGGAGATGAAGAGTGCGTTGCCCAGCCCCCATCCGGCGCGGAAGCCGATGATCTGGTCGACGCTGCCAGAGAAGCCTGCCAAGGCGGAGAAGGCGACGATGAGGATGAGGCCGATGAGCAGCGTGGTCTTCGCGCCGATCCGGGAGGAGACGAAGCTGGTGAAGAACATCATGCCACCGGTGATGAACAGATAGCTGGTGAACAGCAGCATCGACTGCGACGGCGATGCGTGGAGTTCGGCGGAGATCGCGGGCAGGATCGGGTCAACCAGCCCGATGCCCATGAACGCGATGACCGCGGCGAACGCGACTGCCCATACTGCTCGTGGTTGACGCAGAATAGATGCCTCCGCGCCCTCCTCATCTTTCATCTGTGCTTCATTACCTGGTGAGACGCTCATTGCTGTTCCTGCGCACCCTTTCGTCGATCTGTCGTGATTTGTTGTCGTTGGTCTGATGTGATCGTCAGCTCGATCTGACTACCGCCGAGTCGGGGCGTCGTCAGCCGGACTGTGCCTCGTCCTGCTGGACCTCATCGGCATCCACGGGATGCTGCTCCTGCAGATACTGCGAGACCAGCCCCAGCGCCCGATGGACGCTGAGCCTGTCCTCGGGAGTCAGAGCCTCGAAGTAGGGCTCCATCCGTTCGACCAGAACGGTGCGATTCTCGGCCAACCTTGCGCGGCCAGCCTCGGTCAGCGAGAACTGTGACGCCCTTCTGTCACTGAGGCTGGCTTCACGCAGAACGTAGCCTGCCTCCTCAAGCCGGGCCAGGACCTTCGTCGCCGCCGGCTGAGAGCACAGATACCCCTGCGCAAAATGGCCTACTCGAACAGGCTGGTACTGCTCGACAACGCCGAGTGCACGCAGCGTGACAAGTTCGCCTTCGTTGCCGACGACTCTCCTCAGCGCCCTGGTCAGGCGCGAGGAGACGACGACAAGACCAGTGACGAGCTCCGCCGAATCAACATCATCCATAACTCAGTTATATACCTTAGTTATGCAATATCGCAAGGTTGCACCCCACCATCAGAGTTGCCACCGCTCGCGAGAGCGCCCTTGGCGGGAAGGCGACAGGGCACCTGCTGCTGTCGTGTGATGGATGTCATGGGCGCCTCGGCGAGAGGCGTGCTAATCTGTGGTCACATGTTCCGGGGACGGTGAAAATCCGTACCGGCGGTGACAGTCCGCGAACTGTCTGCATTCGTGCAGGTGGTTGACTCGGTGAAATTCCGAGACCGACAGTAAGAGTCTGGATGGGAGGAGCATGGCGACTGCGGTCGCTGTGGTTCGGTGCATCCCAATGCGCTGTCGCACACGTCCGCGCGCTTTTGATAGTTGCACCCGCAATATCCTCCCGCCCGACATCGGCTGGGAGGTTTTTTCATGCAGGCGGGGTTCACCGATCTCGAAACGACCGCGATGTCCGCAGCTCTGCAGGCTGCGCGAAACGGCCACCGGGGCGCAAATCCGCTGGTGGGAGCCTCGATCCTGACGAGGGACTCGCAGATCGTCATCGGCCATCATGCAGGAGTGGGCAGTCCCCACGCCGAGGTGGACGCCATCACCACTGCCATCGACCTCGGCGTCGACCTCACCGAAACCACCCTGTTCGTGACCCTGGAGCCGTGCAACCACACCGGCCGGACCGGGCCGTGCGCCCAGGCGATCATCGCTGCTGGGATCCCCGATGTCGTCTTCGCTCTGCCAGATTCGAACGATGTCGCTGCCGGCGGTGAAGCCACCCTCGTCGAGGCGGGGATCCGGGTCCGCTCGGGCCTGGGCCGCGACGAGTCGCTGGCTCTCAACGCCCGGTGGCGGCGTGCCGTCGACGCCGAGCGTCCGTTCGTCACGGCAAAGATCGCGCAGAGTCTTGACGGCATGATCGCAGCCGCCGACGGGACCAGCCAATGGATCACCTCGGCGGAGTCGAGGGAACATGCGCATCAGTTCCGGTCCCGGGTCGGCGGGATCCTCGTCGGCACCGGAACCGTCCTCACCGATGACCCGCGACTCAATGCCAGGGACCCCGCCGGTGAACCGCTGGAGTCACAGCCGGCTCCCATCGTGCTCGGGCTGACGTCGCTGCCACCGGAATCCTTCCTCGCGCTCAACCCCGACACGATTCACCTGCGCACACGCGACATCACGGCTGCGCTGGGCGAACTGCATGCCCGCGGTATGCGGCACATCCTCGTCGAGGGCGGCCCCAGCGTACTCGGCGCCTTCTTCGCCGCCGACGCAGTCGACGAAGTCTTCTGCTATCAGGCGCCCCTGCTGATCGGTCCGGGGAAGTCCAGTCTCTCGGGCATGAGCACTTCGACGCTGAGCGAGGCCATCAGCCTGGTTCCCGACGAGACGGCCGAACCTGCAGTGGAGCGGCTTGGACCTGATGTGCTGCTGCACTTCGTCACTGACGGCACCAGCCTCGGCAGCACTGACAACTACACCATCTGAGACACCATCAACTCACTGACCGCACACTCACTCGGAGGGCACATGTTCACCGGCATCATCGAAGAGCTCGGCACCGTCGCAGCCATCGACCACTTGGACGATTCGGCTGTCATCACCATCGACGCCGAGGGGCTCGTCGACGACCTCGGTCTCGGCGGCTCACTGGCCGTCAACGGGGTGTGCCTGACCTCGGTCAGAACCGGCGATGCCTCGCCTCCAGGCAGTGCGACTGCCGAGTCGCCTGGCACCTCCGGCGCGGAGTCGTCTGGCAGCCTCACCGCGGAAGTGCCTTGCCCCTTCATTGCCGAGGTGATGGGTGAGACCCTGCGTCTGACCGGGCTGGGAGCCTTGCGCCCCGGGGACCGGGTCAACCTGGAGAGGTGCACGCCCGCCGCAGGGCGCTTCGACGGTCATGTGGTGCAGGGACATGTCGACGGCTGCGGTGAGCTGCTGAGCCGAGACGACTACGGCCAGTGGTCGACCCTGCGCATCGGAATCCCCTATTCCCTCGCCCCCTACACCGCCATCAAGGGCTCCATCGCCCTCAACGGTGTCTCGCTGACGCTGACCGCCGTATCCGAACCCACCGAGGCCAGCGCCTGGGTCGAGGTCGGGCTCATCCCGGCCACTCTGACCCACACCACGTTCGGCGACCTGGCCCCCGGTAATCCGGTCAACGTCGAGGTGGATGTGCTCGCGAAGTACACCGCCCGCCTGCTGTCGTTCGGAACCACCCCAGATACGACCACAGTCTTCAACTCAACCAACGCCACCCGACAAGGAGCCGACCATGGCTGAGACCACCCCCACAGGCGCGCGGCTCGATCCGGTCAAGGACGCGATTGCGGCGTTCGCTGCGGGCCAGCCCATCGTCGTCGTCGATGACGAGGACCGCGAGAACGAAGGCGATCTCATCATGGCCGCCGAGTTCGCCGAGGCTGTGACCATGGGCTTCTTCGTCCGCTACACCTCCGGTGTCATCTGTGCGCCCATGGAGGCTGAGCGTGCTGCCGCGCTGGACCTGCCGCCCATGGTCTCAGCGAATGAAGACCCGAAGGGAACCGCCTACACGATCAGCTGCGACGCGGTCGGCGTGACCACCGGAATCAGCGCCGCCGAGCGTGCCCTGACCGGACGCCACCTTGCCGCAGCAGTCCTCGATCCGGCATCGATCACGCGCCCCGGTCACGTGTTCCCGCTCATCGCAAAGTCCGGTGGAGTCCGTGAACGCCCCGGCCACACCGAGGCTGGAGTCGAGTTCGCTCGCCTGGCCGGGGCCACTCCCGTGGCGATGATCGGCGAGGTCGTCCACGATGACGGTTCGATGATGCGCTTTGACTCCCTCCGTGAGTTCGCCGATGCTCATCAGCTCGTGATGGTCTCGATCGAAGGACTCATCGACTACCTGAACGAAGCGGATCGCAAAGGCACTGTGAATGCTGAGGTCAGCTCGGGAACCGAATCAACGGTTCACGGTTCGACGCATGAGCCGGGTGCGAACCCGCGTGCGATCGAGGCCTCGGCAGAGGTGCCGCTGCCGACGAAGCACGGGAGCTTCAGAGCCCGCGCATTCACGATCGACGGGCACGACCACCTCGGCGTGTTCTCCGGAGTGGACTCTGCCGCCGTTGGCGATGAGTCGACAGCTCAGGAGTCTTCACTGAGGGGGCCCGCTCCTCTGGTTCGGGTGCATTCGGAGTGCCTGACTGGGGACGTCTTCGGGTCTCACCGATGCGACTGCGGAGAACAGCTGGATCTGGCGATGCACCGGATTTCCGAGGAAGGCGGGGCAGTGATCTACATGACCGGCCACGAGGGCCGCGGAATCGGGTTGAGCAACAAGCTCCGTGCCTATGCTCTGCAGGATCAGGGTCTGGACACGGTCGACGCCAACCGTGAGCTCGGCTTCCACGACGATGACCGTGACTACCACGCAACCGCGGAGATCCTGCGCTCGATCGGCCTGGCCCGCATCCGCCTGCTGACGAACAACCCGGACAAGACCCGGGCGCTCGAATCGCTGGGGATCACGATCGAGGCCGTCGTTCCGCTGGAAATCCCAGCGCGACCGGAGAACTCGAACTACCTGAACACCAAGCGCGAGCGCATGCACCACAGACTGACCCTGCCCTCTGTGGTCGGCAGCGCCACCGCCTCGGCGCCCATCGCTGAGAAGCACCACTGCTGAGCAGCTGCTTCACTCACACGCACTGCTGACCACTGATTTCCCGGCCATCACGGCCGCTACGAAAGGACCTCACCATGGCACACTCCGGAGCACCCGAGCTCACAGTCTCCGCGGCAGATACTCGAGTCGCCATCATCGCAGCATCCTGGCACACACAGATCATGGACGGTCTGGTCGACGGAGCCCAGCGGGCAGCCACCGAAGCCGACGCCCAGACCACCCTGATTCGAGTCCCGGGAAGCTTCGAACTGCCTATGGCTGCTGCACGACTGGCTCCGCACTTCGACGCGGTCGTCGCGCTTGGCGTCGTCGTCCGCGGCGGCACTCCGCATTTCGACTATGTGTGCCAAGCTGCCACGGATGGGCTGAACCGGGTCGCCATCGACTCCCGCAAACCGGTCGGATTCGGAGTGCTGACCTGCGACACCGAACAGCAGGGACTCGATCGCGCCGGTCTCGAGGGCTCCCAGGAAGACAAAGGCCACGAAGCGATGACCGCCGCCCTGGTCACCGCGCAGGCTCTGGCGGAGTACCCGATCGTGTGAACTAGCCCAACTCAAACGCTGGCCGCGACGAGCGTAAGCGTAGGCGCCAAGCGACTGTGTGCCCGCGAGCGCGAGCCTCAGCGACTGCTCGACCGCGCCCGCGCCCGCGACTCAGAACAGCTGGCGGATGTTCGTGCGCGCCAGGTCGATGAGCTCGTCGCCCTTGCCGGAGAGCACCGTGCGAACGGCGTAGAGAGCGAAGCCCTTGGCCTGTTCCGCGGTGATCGTCGGCGGCATTGACAGCTCCTGCCGTTCGGTGACCACGTCGAGCACCGCGGCACCGTCGTAGGCGAGGAATTCACGCACGACCTTCGGCAGATCCTTCGACTTCTCGACGCGGAAGCCCTTGATGCCCACCGCCTCGGCGATGGTGGAGAAGTCGGGGTTCGACAGCTCCGTTCCGAAGGTGACGAAGCCGGCGGCCTTCATCTCCAACTCCACGAAGTTCAGCGAGGAGTTGTTGTAGACGACGGTCTTGACCGGCAGTTTGTTCTGCGTCAGGGTGATGAGCTCGCCCAACAGCATGGCAAGGCCACCGTCTCCGGCGAGCGCGATCGTCTGCCGGTCCGGATGGGAGGCCTGGACGCCGACGCTTTGGGACAGGGCGTTGGCCATGGAGCCGTGGCTGAAGGAACCGATGAGTCGGCGCTTGCCGTTCATCGTCAGGTACCTGGCAGCCCACACCACGGGTGAGCCGACGTCGGGGATGAACACGGCATCGTCGTCGGCCATCTCATCGATGAGGCGAGTCAGGTACTGCGGGTGGATGGTCCGCTTCGACGGGGTTGCGAGTTCGTCGAGATCCTTGCGGGTCTTACCGTAATGCTTGGTCATCGACTTCAGGTGAGCGCTGCTGCGGCTCGGTTTGATCAGCGGCAGGAGCTCGCCGACGGTGTCAGCCACGGTGCCCACCAGACCGATGTCGACGCGGGTGCGCCGTCCGATCTGGGAGCCTCGCACGTCGGCTTGGATGACTGTCGCGTCGTCGGGGTAGAACTGCTGGTAGGGCAGGTCGGTGCCCAACATCAGCAGAGTGTCGCAGTCCTTAAGCGCATGGTAGCCCGAAGAGAAGCCGAGCAGACCGGTCATCCCCACGTCGTAGGGGTTGTCGTATTCGATGAATTCCTTGCCGCGCAGCGAGTGCACGATCGGAGCCTGCAGCTTGGATGCGATGGCGATGAGCTCATCGTGGGAGCCTTGCGTTCCGGCACCGGCGAGGATCGTGACCTTCTTGCTCTTGTTCAGTGCTTTCGCAGCCTCTTCAAGCTGGGATTCTGCGGGGATCACACGGGGCGCATACGACCGGACCACCTCGGCGGCGGCAGAGATATCGGCGAGTCCGACGTCACCGGGGATGACGAGGACCGCGACACCGCGCTTCTCGATGGCCTCACGCATGGCGATGCGCAGCAGGCGCGGCATCTGCTCCGCGGTCGCCACGTGCTCGACGTAGACGCTGCATTCGCGGAACAGCTCGGTCGGGTGGGTCTCCTGGAAGTAGTTCGAGCCGATCTCATCGCTGGGGATGTGAGCGGCGATGGCGAGCACCGGCACACGAGAGCGCTGGGCGTCGTAGAGACCGTTGATGAGGTGGAGGTTTCCCGGCCCGCAGCTGCCTGCACACACGGCGAGTTCACCAGTCAGTGCGGCCTCACCGCTGGCGGCGAAGGATGCCGCCTCTTCGTGGCGGACGTGGACCCATTCGAGCTGCGGGTTGACGCGCAGCGCATCGGTGAAGCCGTTGAGCGAATCTCCGGGGATCCCGTAGACCCGCTTGACTCCGCTGGCCACGAGCGTATCGACAATGTTTCCGGCGACGGTGGGCATAGGATTCCTTCCGTTGGAACACGTGGAGCTCTCACAGCTCCGGGGTGGACCTCCGTCAGCATCCCCGTCAGAGTGCCGACACAGGCTGGTACCGCGGTTTCAGTCTACCCCCGAGGTCAGCGGTCTGCGGGTGTGAAGTCAGAGACAGCACGAGAACCCACCATCGGTGCTCTCACGTCTTCGCCGACAGCACCGTCGCCCCGGTCAGCAACGCAGCCATCACGATCGCCATCATCGGATAGCCTCCGACGACGCCGGCCAGTGCGGGGCCAGCGACGGGAGCCAGTGCAGTGCCGACGGTGATGGGGGCGACGAAGACTCCGTTGATCGCCCCGAAGTTGGCTGTCCCCCACCTATCGGCGACAGCAGTCGCCTGCAGCAGGGTGATACATCCGCGCACGCCGCCGGCGAGCATGCCGAAGCCGATGAGCAACCAGATCGGTCCGGGGACGAAGGCCAGGAGCCACAGTCCGATCGCCCCACAGGCGAACAGCAGCACAGTCCTGGCCCGCGAGGTGGTGTGGCGTTCAAGGGCGGGGTAGAAGATCCGTCCGGCCACCTGCCCGAAGCCGACGAGCCCGAGGGCGATGGCTGCGAGCCCGTATGCGGCGCCGCGCTCAATGAGGAGCGGGATGATGTTGATCGTCACTGCGAAGAGGGTGAAGGTCGACAGGGCAACGGCGAGCTGCAGGAGGATGAAACGATTCGATCGTGTGATCGTGCGGATCTCGGCCCGCGATGGGGTCCGTGATTGTCCGGCTGCCACGTCGGTCCATTTCCGGTTGAGGAAGAACAGATGCATCGGCAGTGCTGTGACCGCCAGGATTCCGGCGAGGACGACGTAGGTTGTGCGCCAACCGCAGGAATCGATGAGCCAGGCGATGAGCGGTGCGAACACAGTTGAAGCAAGCCCGCCGACAAGGGTGATCGTCGTCAATGGTTTGACCCGGTCTGCCCCATACCAGCGGGTGACGACGGCGAACGCCGGCGGGTAGAGCGTGGCCGCCTGCGCGAATCCCGCGAGCACCCAGGCAAGGAAGAAGACGATGAGGTTCGGTGCCGCCGCCACGAGCAGCAGCGCCACAATGCCGATGACCGTTCCGAGACTCATGAGCGCTCGTGGACCGTGGGAGTCCAGCAGTCTGCCGACGCGCACACCGGCGAGCGCCGAGACGATGAGACCCATGGTCAGTGCTGCGGTCACGGTCGTCTGACTCCAGCCCATGTCGGCAGAGATCGGCGTCACCGCCACCGGCAGAGAGTAGTAGAGCAGGCCCCAACTGACCAGTTCGGCAATGCACAGAGCGGCCAGCCCGCCGCGGGGCCGGTCGGTCACCCCTGTTCCCCCGCCGAGGTGGTCGGTTTCTTCGTCGATGCGCCAAGCTCCTCCACCGAGGTGGTCAACCGGTCCAGCACCGTGCCCCAGGGGATCCGCTCCTGTTCGAGGCGGACATCGCCCTCGGTGCGCAGGCGGGCGAGCGCCCGAGCCTCTGTACCGGTCAGTTCCGGGAACTTTCCCGCGTGTGGTTTCGGCTCCTGCACCCACAGGTCTTTGTGATCGATGAGTGTGCCCTCGTCCATGAGCGTCGATTTCACTCCCGGCAGGTGGGTACGCAACCGCGAGAGGATCGCGAAGCCGTGCGAATCGAGGTCGCCCCAGTAGATGATGCGAGCTCCGTGCACCCAGGCCAGGCGGGCGACATTGTCCACGGCATAGCCCGAGCCGTGCACGGCTACGGCGCTGGTCCAGGCGGGCATGGCGAGCACAGATTCGAGGTTCTCGAACACGAAGACGAGCCGCGGCGCGATTGTCAGCTCGCTCAGTTGGGACACGGGCGCGGTGATGTCGGCCAGACCTGAGGGTGCGAGACTCGGGTCGAGGATGCGCATTCGTATCCGCGGTTGGGCGTCGAGGACGTCTATTGCATCGGGTCGCCTGGTTGCCTCCAGCAGTGCCGTGACCAAGGAGCGGTGCGTCTCGAACCATTTCGAGTCGACTCCGCGGATCGGCAATTGTCTGGGCCGCAGGGTTCCCACAGGGTGATCGCGCAACCATTCGACAACATCGAGGAGGGTGTCGAATTCGGCCTGTCCGAGTCCGAGGATCCGTTTCGTGTGAGCCGTGATCGCCGAGGCGGCCGTGGGCTGGCCGTCAAACCGTGACCGGATCGTCACGGTCCGGTCACGCAGCCGACGCCACTGTCGTGCATCGTCCCCGCCGACAAAATTCGCCACAGCCTCCGGGGTTCCCAGCCGCAGGCGCAGTGGGATCTGTTGACGGCCAACCCGCGCCCAGGAGCGCTCGGTCCAGTCGATGACCGGATGACTCAGGTTCTCCGGCTTCGAGCCACCGGCATCGGGGCTGGCGATCTTCCGCCAGCTCCCGGCCCATTCCATTGCGGCCGGCTGGTCCTGAAGCACCTGTTTCTCCGTGGGCGGGTGCAGGGCGATCTCGACGACCGCCGCGGTGGGAGCACTGACCTCGGAGCCCTCGTCTGGGCTGGTGCCGATCGGTTCATGCCGGGTGGCCCAGGTCGACATGGATGAGCGCAGGCGGTTGCGGGCCTTCGCCCGCGCCTCAGCGACGGTGAGCATCGTCATCGACGCCTCACCTGGTCAGTCCTCATCGACGCCTCACCCGCTCAGCTCTCATCGTCATTCTCATCCGTGCCTGCGTGATCGCCGATGCCTGCGTGGTCACCAACAACCGTTTCGTCCGCGTCGGCTCCACCGCTGGGCTCCTCCCTATTCTCCGTGTCCCAGACCATGGTCGCTGCCAGGGTCTTCTGCCGACTCGGGTTCTCGATCGCGGTCGCCGCACCGACATAGGGTTCGATGGTCTGCAGAAGTTTCTGCGGGGTGGCCAACACCATGTGGAACCCGAACTCGATGAAGATGTCGAGTGCCATGCGCGTGTACCTCGTGTCGGCCTTGTCGAAGGCCTCATCGAGGATGATCGTGCCGTACTTCGAAATCGCCTCATCGGGATCGGCCAGCTGGTAGCGCAGTGCCGCTGCGAGGCAGAAGATCACAAGCTTCTGCTGCTGACCGCCGGACATCGCAGCACCGGAATCGTAGGTGGCGTGGGCACGACCGTGGTCGTCGATCTCCTCGGCCAGGAAGCTCACGTGGAGACGAGTGTCGAGGCAGTGGTTCTTCCACACCTTGTCGACGTGCTCACTCGAGGAGAACCGGCGCATCACCTCGGCGAGGGTGTCGTATTTGTCCTCCGCAGTCGCCATGTCCTCTTCACCCCAGGTGCCGCCGGCGACCTTGCGGAGGTCGGAGATGAAGGCGTTGACGGTTTCACTGCGCCGAGTCTTGACCTTCAACCGCAGATAGCGGCCCTCGTCGAACTGGGACCGCAGGAGGGAGGAGTTGATCGGCGCGACCCGGTCCTCGATCTCGCGTGGTGCGGCGTGGATCTCGTTGAGGAGTTCGCCGATGAGATCGCGGGAGCGCTGCCGCAGCAGGTCCCGGAATCTGTTCTCGTGATCGGGCAGTCCGTGAGCCAGGATTTCGTCGAGCATCCCGAGATAGTCATGCCGATCGGCGACATCGGCGGTGAGGTCGGAGGCCACCGACGACCACGCGGCCTTGAACTCAGCGGCCAGCCGGGTGACGGCCTGACCTGCCTCGGTCGCCACGGCCTGCGCCTTGTCCTTCTCCGATTGCAGGGCCTGGGAGACCTGCTGGCCGATCTCCGGCAGAGACTCGCGTCTGATGCTGCGCTGGATCGTTGTGAACCGGGCCTCGAGCGCCTCGGCAATCCTCGGATCCACCTCGGGGATGACCCCGGCACTGACGTCGTCCTCGAGACGACTGAGACCGGCCCGCAGACTCGTGATCTCCTCGTTCGCCCGCCGCAGTCCGTAGTCGGCATCGCGGGTGGCGGCCTCGGCGGATTCCTTCGCCGCACGAGCCTCGCGTTCGGCCCCGATCGCCTGCTGCAGGTCACCGTCGGAGTCCTCGAGTTCACGCAGGGCCTTCTCCAGGGTCGCGATCGTCTCCTTGGCCCCGGCCAGGTCCACATCGCGCCAGGACTGTTCGCGGATTCCGGCGAGGATGCCCTTCCGGCGGTGGGCCCGTGCGGTCTCCGCGTTCGCTGCGTCGACGACGGATTCGGCCTCTGCCAGCTCCGCCTGGGCTTCTTTCAGGGCGGCGATGAGGGCTTCGAGCTTGTTCTCCCGGTCACCGAGCACCCACTGGCTGCGATCGTCGATGCGACGCCGGTCGTCCTTCTCATAGCGGGTCCGGGAGGTCTTGATCTGTCCCTTGATGGTGACGGCACGGGGATGGTCGTCAAGTTCGTCGGGGCGCTCGACACAGGCGAAGTCGAAGCGTTCGGACAGGGTGGAATGCATCCACTCCCCGAACCCTGTTTCGGCGACAGTGACCTTGTTGACCAGGGACTTCGCGCTGCCCACGGGTCGTGGTCTCGCCGCCTGGGCGGGGATCTCCTCGAACACGAGTCGGCCCTTGATGCGGTGGGCGTCGACCCAGGAGCGGACCGTTCCGAGGTTCTCGCTGCGCACGAGGACTGTGAGTGCCAGCGGGCGCAGCACGCGTTCGATCGCCCCGGTCCAGGCTGCGTGGTCGGGATCGACGTCGATGAGTTCGGCGGCGAAGGGCAATGCCTTCTCACTGAGTCCGGTGCCCTCAGCCAGTTCCTGCCGGATCTGGAGCAGATTGCCCGGCACGGTCGAGCCCGAACGGCGCAGGGAGTCGATCTCAGCTTCCAGTTCTCTGACCTGTGCGCGGGCCTTCGAGAAACGATCGTGGTCGGCATGGCTGGGTCCTGCGGCCTGTGTCTCCTCGTCGAGGGTGGACGCGATCTGGGCCTGGAGTTCGGCGAATTCCGCCGCCGAGGTGGGCACCTGTTCGATGTCCGCCTGCTTCAGCTGTCGCTCGAGGCTGGCCCACCGATCGGCGATGGCCCGGCGTTCGGTTTCAGCCGTGTCGATGCGCTGCTGCAGGTGTTCGGCCTCCGAGCCACCGAGGTCGAGGGTGGCGCGGCGGGTGAGATCGTATTCGTCGACCGCAGCGTCGTAGTCCTTCTTGGCCCGGTCGGCAGCGACTTCGATTTCGACAAGCTCCCGGCGCAGGGCCGAGAGGTCTGAGCGCATGAGGTCGAGTTCGCGTCGTTTCTGGAACGGCAGCAGAGCATCGTTGAGGGCGATCGACTTCGCCGCGGACTCATGGGCGAAGTCGTATCGGTTCGAGGCCTCGCGCAGTTCGAGAAGGTGGTCGCGTTGGCGGCGCAGTTCGACCACGTGGTTGTGGGCGTCTTTGAGGTCCCCGAACTGGTTGACCGCGGTCTCGGCCAGGTCGAAGGTGACCGGCGGTTCGAGCATGTGGTCACGGAAGAGCCGGTCCAGGCTGTCGAGACTCTTGGCCGATTGGGTCTTGTGCAGCAGCTGCAGCGCCGATTCACTGGCCATGCCGAATACCTTGCGCATTCGGGCATAGAACCTGGCGTGGGAACCGTTTGAGGTGATGAGCGCTTCGGGATGCTCTGCTTTGAGCTTCCTGGTCTCGAGTCCGCTCCGCGCATACTGCTGCAGGTCGGCGAGGTCGAGGCCTGCTCGTTCGAGAATGCAGACGTCGGAGAGGTCGGTCATCTTCGTGCCCGAGCCCTTGATGAAGAAGAGCCTGGCCAGCGACAGCGGACGGTCCGTGCCATTGTCGTAGCGGAGGATGATGCCGCTCCAGGTGGCACGTGGACGCAGGTACTTGCTGACGACACGGTCCTCATCGGAATCCGCTGTGCGAGTCCATGCGCCGCGAACATAGCTGACGAGGCTGCGCTGATCGATCCGACTGCCTGCGGTCTGGGCGGCGACGTTGAAGCGCAGCCACTTGTCCGGCGTGAGTACGGCGGCGATGCCGTCGAGCAGCGAGGACTTGCCCGAACCCGAAGGCCCGGTGATCAGGTGGCCCTTGTGGGAGACAGGAATGCGGTGGATGTCCGCGTCGAAGGTGCCCCAGTTCGCGATCTGAATCTCCGATAGCCGCCACTGGCTGCCGACGTCGGGACGATCGGCACCGCGGGCACGGGCCTGATCAGCGATGAGTGCGGCATCGATCGGGAAGAGCGCCTCGGTCATGCCTCGTCCTCCTCGGGATCGTCGGTCTCGGAATCGTCGGTCTCGACGGAACCGAGACCTGCCTCGGCGATGGAGCCCTTGGCCTCTCCCGCCGCGATGCGTTCGTAGACGTCGATGAGCTCGCGCACCTGGTCCTCGTCGATGAGGAACTTCACCATCGGCGAGATCTCGAAACGCTCCTCGCCGGCCTTGTGGAGGACACGCAGACGGTTGCTCATCCGGTTCCAGGCACCGTTGAGATTGCGCTGGAAGGTCGATTCGTCGCCGGTGCGGTAGATCGCGAGGCGTTCGTAGACCTCCTCGCGATCGACGATCACACGCCGCTCGCCGGGTGCGGCCAGGAGCAGTTGACGCAGAACGAGAAGCATAGCGGTATCGAGGAAGGTCAACCGTTCGCTGCGCACAGCCGCGGGCACATCGACCTCCTCGGTGACGACCTTGCGGGTGAAGGCGAATTCGTCGATCTTATCGATGACGAGCTCCAGGAACAGGTCGTGGAGCCGTGATCGCACAATGGCCTCATCGGCGACGAGTGCTGACCACAGCTGCGGACTCTGTGCGCCCGAGACATACGGGCCTTTGAGCAGTTCGAGCAGAACCCTGCGGGTGCGCTCACCCAGGGTTCCCGTGTCCTGAAACCACAGCGCGCTCGGATTCTGGGCGGAGGCTTCAACCTCGGTGGGGGTGTCTGCGGAATCGCTCATAGTGTGATGCTTTCGGTGAAGTAGTGGCGGCGGATCGTGGCGCTGCGCGCAATTCCGTCCACCCCTGCCCATTCGAGTCGGTCCCGCACTTCCGGGTCGACGCTGCCATAGGTGCTGGCAAGGGATAGTAGGCCGACGACGCTGGCCAGGCCCTGTGAGGCTGGGAAATGGTCGAGCACCTCGGCGACGGAGATCTGCTCGGCACCACGGATCGCCCGGTTGACGTTGTCGCTGAGTTCGGAGAAGTCGATCTCGGATTCCCGGGCGACGGCGATGAGTTCAGCGAAGTCGACTTCGGTCTCAGTGGCCTCGCCCAGTTCGGCACCGGCATCGAATTCGTCTGGGTCGTGGAGGACGACCTCCCCGACGCTGCCCAATGCCACGCTCGAAAGCTCAAGATCCACGCCGAGGGTGTCATAGGGTTTGCGCACCTGTGAGACCGGGGCCGCCGCGGCCAGAGCATCCTGAATCAGCGTGCGCATCACGCGGTCGCGTTGGAATTCGTGGGAGTGGACGTAGCGGCGCAGTCCGCGAGCGAATTCGGAGAGGATGTCGGAGACTTCGCGGGAGCCGTCCTTCATCTGTCGCATCAGGGTGCGCAGCGACCGGCGGGTCTCGACCGTCAGCGTGGCCGAGAAGTCGCGGTCGAGGATCGCTGCGATGTCCTCGTCGAAGGCCGAGGCCTGCTCGGGATCGCGGACCAGCGCGGAGAAGGCAGAGAACGTTCTGCCCTCATCGGAGGACTCGATGAGGTCGACGCCCCGGAAGACCTCGTGAAGGACCTGGGACTGTGAGTCCTCGGCGGCCAGTATCGAGATCCGCAGCTCCTGGTTGAGCTCTTCGAAGCGGGCGCGGACGCGGGCGAAGTCGGCGGGCAGGCCCTGCGCTTGTTGGAGGATGTCGCCGACGCGTTCATTCGCGCGGCGCCGGTCGAGGACGATCGAGCGGGGGTCGCCGCGGCGGACGCGAGCGATCTCAGCATCGATGCGGTCACGTTCGGCTCGCAGGGATGCCAGCCGACGGGAGCTGTCCGGATCGGTGTCGATGGCCAACTGGCGTACGGACTGGGCGAGGCTGACCAGTCGTGATTCGGTCGCGGTCTGGGGTGGGGTGCGCAGCTGTTCGAGCATGCGGATGGCGTCGAATCCCGCCGCGGAGAGTTCGTAGGTCTCACCCCTCGCCGAGGTGGCCGGCCGGCGGACGAGGATCTCTGCCCTTCGCCAGTCGTCGCAGTAGGCCTTGGCTGTCCGCGTGGACAGATCAAAGTGGTCGCGCAGCTCTTCGAGGTCGGAGTCGATGGACTCGTGCAGGTCTTCGGTGGAGATTCGGGTGCCGGGCCTGCCCAGGTGAGTGCCCAGTACCGCGGCCATGACCGGGAGATGGTCGGCCCGCAGCATGCGCAATGTGGCATTCGCATCGAGCAGTCGCCTGTAGGCGAGTGCGGAGCTGAGGGCGGACATGTCACCTATTGTCTGCGCCGGTGGGGTCCGTTGCCAACTTCGGGGTTAGTCATCGGCTCGGCCTCCGAACGTCGCCGGGTCCACGGGACGATCACGTTTGGCCATCTTCGCAACGACCAGACAGTAGGACTCGAGGACGAGGTCATGGAGTAGGTCCACGTCGAGGGTAGTGCCTGCGGCATCCTCCTCGCCTGCGCCGGCGACCGTGATCCAGTGCAATTTGTTCATGTGATAGGCAGGGGTGATCTCCTCGTAGGCGTCGCGCAGCACCTCCGAGTCGAGTGGGTCGATCTTGAGATTCATGCTGGGCACGCCGCGCAGATCGAAGAACATCAGGAACATCTTCCCGCGCACCTTGTACACGGCATACTCCGGCCCGAACGGGTGCTCGATCTCCACCGACGGATATTGGATCGCCTGGTCATGAGCGAGTGCGAGCACGGTGTCAGGATCCATGCCTGGATGCTAGCAAACGGCCATGACACTAAATGGACGAGTCAGGGTGAACGAGTCAGGGTGGACGGGTCAGCATCGAACCAGCTGGCCGACCGATAGAATCATCCCCATGTCTGCGAACTCTCCTCACCTCCTTGTCGCCGCCCTCGGCGGAACCATCGCGTCGACCCCGAACCAGTCGGGTGGAGTGGCGCCGGCTCTGGGCGGAGCAGAGATCGCCGCGGCCGCCGGCCTCGACCAGATCTGGCCGGACCTGGAGGCCGATTTCACCCAGGTATCGCAGGTCTCCAGCGCCAATGTCACCCTCGATATGATCTTCGAGGTCCGCGAACTGGCCCGCACGAGCGGGGCCGATGGCATTGTCCTCACCCAGGGCACCGACACTCTCGAGGAGAGCGCCTTCGCCCTCTGGCTGCTCAATGATTCGGCGACTCACATCGCCGCCACCGGAGCCATGCGCAACCCGACCCTGCCCGGCGCCGATGGACCGGCGAACGTGCGCGCTGCGGCCCTGACTGCACTCTCTCCCCTGAGTGATGGGCTGCCCTCAAGTCTGGTCTTCAACGACGAGATCCACGATCCGCGTTTCGTCCGCAAGTCCCATGTGACCTCGACCGCGGCGTTCTCCTCCGGTCCCGTCCTCGGCGCCATCGGCTGGCTCAGCGAGGACACCGTCCGACTCCCCCACTCGCCCTCCGCCGTCGATGTCTCGCCGTTCGCGGGCCTCCCCCGCCCCGAAGCGCTTGCCCCGGTCGCACTCGTCGAGGTGGGCATGGGCGAACCCGAGGAGACACTGACCCAGCTCATCGACTCCGGTTTCACCGGTGCAGTCCTCGCTGGAGTCGGCGGTGGCCACGTCCCGGAGCACCTGGTGCCGGCGGTGGCCCGCCTCGGCGAGGCCATGCCCGTGATCCTGGCATCACGGCCTGGCTCGGGTGCGAGCCTGACCCGCACCTACGGCTACCCCGGCGGTGAGATCGGACTGCTCGAGTCCGGCCTCATTCCCGCCGGGATCCTCGACTCCCGAAAGGCCCGCATCGTCCTGACCTTGGCCCTGAGCATGGGGCTTGACCCCGCCGAGGCGTTCGCCCAATTCGCGTGAGTGCCAGTCGAGGAACCGCCACAGATCGACCAGCACCTACCGACAGTCAGAGTAGTCTGACGCACCAACCGACGGACCTCTCCGAAGCAGTTCTCAGCTCTGCGCGCCGACGGCCACGACCATTTTGCCGAAGTTTCGGCCGTTGAGCAGGTCGTTGAAGTACTCGGGTGCCTTGTCGAGTCCAGGGCGGATGTCCTCGCGGTAGCGAATCTTTCCTTCCTTGATCCAGCCGCTCATGTCGGACAGGAAGTCGTCATGGTACTTTTCGACGAATTCGGTCTGGATGAAGCCGCGAACGGTCAGTGACTTCGTCAGAATGTTGCCCATGAGTGCACCCGAACGGTCGGGGCCTTCCGGCAGTTCGGTGAGGTTGTAGTTGGCAACGAGGCCGCATAGAGGCACACGAGCATAGGTGTTCAGTCGCGGAAGCACTGCCGAGAACACATCTCCGCCGACGTTTTCGAAGTAGACGTCGATACCCTGCGGCACCGATTCTTTGAGCTCGTTCCTGAGGTTGCCCGACCGGTGGTCCAGTGCCACGTCGAAGCCGAGCTCGTTCAGGTGGGCGACCTTGTCCGGTCCACCTGCGATGCCGACGGCCTTCGCACCCTTGATCTTCGCGATCTGACCGACGACGGAGCCGACGGGACCTGTGGCGGCAGCGACGGCAACGGTTTCGCCGGGCTGCGGACGGCCGATCTCCAGGAGACCTGCGTACGCGGTGAAGCCTGGCATTCCGAGAACGCCGAGGGCTGTGCTGATCGGTGCGATCTCCGGATCGACGCGGCGCAGGTGCGCGGCGTTCTCGACGGAGTACTCCTGCCATCCACCGTAGCCGAGGACGGTGTCACCTGCGGAGAAGTTCGACGAGTTCGACTCGACGACCTCGGAAACCGTGGCGCCGCCCAAGACGTCGCCGAGTTCGACCGGCTTCGCGTAGGACTTCGCCTCCGACATCCGGCCGCGCATGTACGGGTCGAGTGAGAGGTACAGGGTGCGCAGGAGGACCTCGCCGTCCTGCGGCGTCGGCAGGTCAACCTCGTCGAGGAGGTAGTTCTCCGCCTTCGGCTCGCCGACCGGACGAGAATTCAGACGAATCCTGTGGTTTGTCGTCATCGAGATGCTTCCTTTCATCACCGCCGCGCACTGTCTGCGCGCGGTCGTTGCGTGTCTGAGAGGCTGAATCGGCAGTGGCCGAACCGGCAGCGCCTAAATCCAGTCCTTGCTGTAGCAACCACTTTGGACCCGGTGATGTTCCTGTTTTCGCGAAGTATTCGAGGTCATCTCGGACGCCAGCTCTCGAGCCTTCATCTCCCACTTCGGGTCGAACGCCCAGGTGAACTCGCCGAGGTGGTCAAGCAGTTGCGAACCATTGTGCCGGATGGCATCCGACCACTCACGTGGCCACGCACCGTAGTTCGCCGCGGCGGCGAGCTCATCCACGTCCTTGAACACCGCCCCGTTCGGGTTGAGCACTGGTTCCCCGTTCGCCCCCTCTGCCGAGCGCGCGTGCAGTGGTTCGCTGTCGAGCGGGAACGTGATGTCGAGGATGTGATCACTCGTGTAAAGCGCATCGTTCGCGCGACGATGGGTGGCCTCGAGGTTGATGTACCAGAGCGCCGAGATCGATCCGGCCGCACCGGATTTCAGCAGCACCCACACGGAGAACGGAGCGTGGCGCGGCACGATCTTCAGCACCCCGACCCCACGCCAGCTGCCCGGGACGCTGATCCGGCGGGGCGCCTCGGCGGGAGGACGGAACCGAGCACGGAGCGGAACATCATGGGGGTCCGTGTCTTCCCAGCCGACTATCCTCGTGTCGGTGGTCTCGGTGCCACCGGCCAGCCACAGGACGGCGCCGGCCGGCCCGTCCTCGATCACACGCATCGGCCGGACCACCTCGGCGTGGTCGCGGTCGAAGTCGAATCGCCGGAACGACCAGGTCACGGTGTCGCCAGGGCCCCAGAACGGCCCCTCGCCCACGCCACGCGTGCCTGGCGGGACGTCGATCTCGTACGGATCGGTGAACTCCATGAGGGCAGTCTAGGTGCGCGGCATGGGTGGGTGCTGGATGCTGCTGACCTTCCTCAGGGTTCGCCGCCTAAGGTGGAGGCATGGAGAACTTCACCCTTCCCGATCGCAAAGACGCGAGCAATCGCAGCGACGCGACCGCGACCCAACCGCCGCGCACCGATGCCGAGATTCCGGCCTACCTCGAGGCCTTGGACATTCCCGGCCTCGCCGACATCCACATCCATTTCCTGCCGCCCAACGTCCTCGACAAGGTGTGGGCATACTTCGACGCTGCCGAAGCCAGCTACGGCTACCCGTGGCCCATCCACTACCGCTACGACACGCAGACGCGCCTGCAGATCGTCCGTGACCTGGGCGTCCGTGCGATCCCGGCTCTGACCTACCCGCACAAACCCGGCATGGCAGCCTGGCTCAATGAATGGAACCGCGAGTTCGCCGCCGCACATGACGATGTCATCCACTGCGCCACCCTCTACGCGGAGCCGGAATCCGCCGACTATGTCCCTGAGGCGCTGGCGGCGGGTGCCCGGCTCTTCAAAGTCCACATCCAGGTGGGCGGCTTCTCCCCTAACGACCGCGTCCTCGATCCGGCGTGGGCGGCACTGGCCGAGGCGCAGGTGCCCATCGTCATCCACGCCGGCTCCGAGCCGCTGCCCGGCACCCACACCGGCCCGCAGGCTGTGGCGAAGGTGCTCGAACGGTTCCCGTCCCTGCAGTTCGTCATCGCCCACATGGGCATGCCCGAGTACGACGCCTTCGCCACCCTCGCCGAAGACTACAGTGGAGTGCACTTGGACACGACCATGTACGCCTCCGGGTTCTTCAACTCCCCCGCCGAGGTGGCCCCCGCTTACCGTGAACGCTTGGCCGGCCTGCAGGACAAGATCATCCTGGGCTCGGACTTCCCCAACATTCCCTACCCCTATGCGGATCAGATCTCAGGTCTGGCCGGGCTCGACCTCGGCGACGACTGGATGTGTTCGGTACTGTGGCGCAATGGCGCGCGGATCCTCGGGCTCGAAGGCTGAGTCTCAGTCCTCGCGGGGCAGCATAGGCAGTCTCAGTCCTCGCGGGGAATTCTCTCCGCTCCGATGACGCCGCGGAGGAGCTCGTCGTCGATGGGCGCCCCTCGCCGGGTCACGCTGATCTGACCGGTCGGTTCGAGGATCACGCAGGCCACCTCGGCGCGATGCCGGATGCCTGCCATGCGCAGCTTCGAATACACTTCGGCGGGATCGACATGAGCCCTGGCGAGGTTGTCGGTCAGCAGCTCACCGCCGGCCATGAGCACGATGGCGGGACTGTTGACGATACTCGCAATCCGGTGGAAGTGCCGTGCCTTTCCGGTCAGCGCCTGCAGCATCAGCAGGGTGGCCAGGGCCAGCAGACCGGCGATGAGCGTCGGAGTGTCTCCGAGGATCGCACGGCCGATGATCGCGCCGAGAGCGATGATGGAGGCGAGGTCAAAGCTTGAGAGGCTGGCCAGGGTGCGTTGGCCGAAGACCCTGACGAGGAGGATGATGCCGATATAGAACGCAATGGAGGACACGATGATCCTCACCGCGTCGATGCCGTCGAGCCCGAATTCCAGCCAGTTCATGTATGTCCTCCCGACTGGATTCTACAACTTCACATGCGGACTCAGTGGGTGCGCAGCCAGTCATCGACGGTGACGGCGGACAACCTCGGCGAATCTGGAATGAGTCCGTTGGTCGACATCGGGCCCGGGAGCGGGATGGGAACGATCTTCGAGACACGTGACCAGCGTGTTCCGGTACCTCGGGCCGAGTCTGCATCCGCATTCGTCACAGCGATCCGGCCGGCGATCGTCGGGAAGTCGCTGACCTCGGGGCCGGCGACGTCAAGGGTTCCCCGTTCTCCTGCATCAATGGCCTCGGCCATCATTCGCGCGGCCTCGTCTGTGGCCAGCGCTTGGACTCGCATCCGCGGCACGAAGGCCACCGGACCAGCGGTGAACGTCATCGATTCGACGAGTTCGAACCATTGGGTCGAGCGGAACATCAGCAGCTGATCGGCAGGCACCAACCTGCGATAGACGCGCTCCTGCAGTTCTTTGGCCTGGTAGTAGCCGAGCAGCTTGGACGAGGCGACCTCAGGACGGAACGCGATGGACAGACACACCATGGCCGCCCCTGGGTTCTCTGCCGCGGCCAGGGCGATCGAACGTGAACTGCGGGAGAAGAAGTCGAGTGCCTTGTGTCGGTTATTCGTCATGTGATTGACGCAGTCGACGAGGACCTCGCTGCCTTCACCCGCCTCGGTGACGCCTTCGCCGGCATACGTGTCGACTCCGATGCCGCGGTGGGCGGCGATCACCGAATGCTCACGTTCACGCAGGTGTGCCACGAGTCTGCGGCCGAAGGTTCCGGTGGCGCCGTAGACGGTGATCTGCATGTCTCATCCCCTGATGTCGGTGGAGTGGTGACTGCTGAGCCGCAGTGCCCGCCGGCGGTTGCGCCGACAGGCACCGTATGCGCCAGTCTAGTTCTGTTCGATGGAGATCGTTCCGGTGTCAGCACTCACTGCAACCGGGATGATCGTCTTGCCGTCGGCGGCCTTAGAATCCTTCGACGCATCGTACTTCTTAAGATCCTTGGCCAGATCGACGCTGCCCTGATTCGAGTTCGCGTTGATGCGGTAGAAGAGATCCTTGGCGTCATCAGCGCTGTCGTCGTCCTTGGAAGCGGGAGCCTCGGCGGCCATCTTCTCTTGGGCCAGGTCCAGACGCGGAAGACGGATGTCGATCGAGCCTTCGTCGGCCTTGGCCACGATGCCCGACATCGGAACCATATCGTTGGAGAAGTCGAGGTCGATCGTCCCCGTCGAGGTCACAGCGTCGACATGGTCACTGACATTGAGGTTCGAACCGTCAAGGGTACCCACATCGGTCCTGGACTCGATGGTGCCGAAGGTTCCGGTCAGGTGCGTCATGCCGTAGTCCGTCGAGGTCTGCAGGGTATCGGCCGAGCCGTTGACGTCGACTGCGCCCCCATCGGTCTTGGCAACGATCTCCTGGTAGTCGCCTACGATGTCGATGGCACCGAAGCCGCCGTTGAAGTCGAGCTTCATCTCCTTCGAGCTTGCTGCTGGGAGGATGACCTCGATTCGGGAGTTCTCGAGTTTGCGATGCTCGTCGATCGACACGGTCGATGAGCTGCCGGACCCTCTCACCTGCAGTTTCGGTGCCTCGCCTCGGGGACCGGTGGCGTTGAGCCTGACAGAAGGCTCATCCGTGTCAGTGGTCTTGACGACAACCGAGGCACTGGTGTCGAGGTCGAAGCTCAGATCCTTGACGGAGGCCGGCAACGACTTCGTGACTTCGAGGTTCGTGTAGTTCAGGCGTGAGGCCCCGTGGGCGACGCTGAAGGCGATGGGCACAAGGAGGACGACGAGAGCGGCAATCGTGATGATCACGCGCATGCTCGTGCGGGTGGATTCGCTGACGTGGACTGTGGCAGGCATTCTATGCTCCGAGGAAAGTGAGGACGGCGAGGATTCGTCGATTGTCCGAAGTGTCGGCCGTGAGACCGAACTTAGTGAAGACCGAACTGATGTGCTTCTCAACCGCTCCCGCACTGAGGTAGAGGGTGCGGGCGATCGCAGCATTCGATTTGCCTTCGGCCATGAGCTGGAGGACTTCGAGTTCGCGTGGGCTCAGGGTTGAGAGTCCGTCTTTCTTGCGTGTGCGCACGAGGATCTGCGAGACGACCTCAGGGTCTAAGACGGTGCCGCCGGAGGCGACCTCGTCGACGGCGGCGAGGAAGTCCTCGACATCGGCAACTCGGTCCTTGAGCAGGTATCCGAAGCCACCGGTGTTCTCAGCGATGAGCTCGGACGCGTACTGCTCCTCCACATACTGGCTGAACACGAGCACCTTGACGTCGGGATTCTGCTTGCGGATGAGCACGGCCGCGCGGATGCCCTCGTCGGTGAACGTCGGTGGCATGCGCACATCGATGATGGCGAGGTCGGGTGGAGTGTTGTGGACCGTCGCGAGGAGTTCGTTGGCGTCGGGGACAGCGGCGATGACATCGTGGCCGGCATCGACCAAAAGCCTCTCGAGTCCGGCTCGCAAGATGGCAGAGTCTTCGGCGATTACGATGCGCATGGCACCTCCACAACGACAGTAGTTGGCCCACCTGCAGGGCTGGTCAGGTTCAGTGTCCCACGAGCGGCACCGACGCGATCGAGCAAACCGGCGATCCCGGTGTGACGGCCCGAACGGTCGATGCGCGCCCCGCCCACACCGTTGTCGGTGACGACGATCTGGACGCCTGTCTCGATCGGGGCGATGAAGACTCGGGCATGTGTTGCCCCCGAATGCTTGGCGATGTTCGTCAGGCATTCGGCGACAACGAAGTACGCCACAGCTTCGGCCTCTCGATCGATGCGTCCGGAGAGACGGACATCGACCTCGACCGGGATCGACGAGCGCCCTGCCAGAGCGGAGACAGCCGCGTCGAGTCCACGATCGGTGAGCACCGCAGGGTGGATGCCGCGCGCCAACTGCCGCAGCTCGTTGACGATGCCCTTCGCCTCGGAGTGGGCCTCGGAGACCAACTCCTTGGCACGCTCGGGGTCGTTGTCGATCTTCGACTTCGCCATGCCCAACGTCATGCTCAGGGCGACGAGGCGGGGCTGAGCTCCATCATGGAGGTCACGTTCGATGCGCAGCCGCTCTGCACCGGCGGCCTCAATCCCGGCCATGCGGGCCCGGTCGAGTTCGGTGACCTCGGCCTGCAGCGCCGCGGTCCGTGCAGGTGGGAGAAGGCTGCGATCCAGGGCCCTGTCGAGGTATGGGGCGAACCACAGGATCGCCAGGGAGCTGGCGAGGACGATGAGGGAGCCGATGGCAACGCCGATGCGTCCCAACCCGCCGGTGGAAGAACCGAGGAAGAAGGTCGTGACGCCCTCCGGGTTGATGGCGCTGAAGATGCCGAGGACAGCCGCGCAGATGCCGGCGACAGTGCCGAAGACGACGATCGCGCCGAGCAGCATCTTCACGTAGTGGTGGGCACTCGAGCGCCAGAACGAGCCGGACTTCACATACAGCCAGCGATTGTGGCAGAAGCGGGTGAATCCCGATTCACGGGTGCTGCGTTCGATCTTCGGAACCGGGATGCGGTCGCCGTAGATGAGTTCAGCACGGTAGCGCTCGAACACGTTGGCACCCTGCTGGACGAGGACCCAGGCGACGAGTGCGAGCACGCCGAGGCCGAGAGCGAAGATTCCACCGAGGCCGGTGAACAGCAGGCCGAGCGGGATCCAAGCCCAGACCACAGCCATCACGGCAGAGAGCACGAGGTTCGCGACGCCGACGATTCCGGCTCGCTTGTGCGGCCATTCGATCGGGCCGTCGGCGGGGATCTCAGTCACCCCGTCGGCGGTGAGAGGCATCGTCCCTGTCACAGGTGCGTAAGTGACGTTCTCCGTCCTCGGCTTCTTCCGCCGAGGCGGTTGCATCGGCTGCACCGGGCGCATCGGCATCTGCCCATAGGGCCCGGCCGCGGGTGCAGGATGCTGGTTGGGGAACCGGGCGGATTGCTGGTTGGGGTAGGTGCGCGGGGCACTTGCGGTCTGTGCGGAATGGCCAGCATATTGGGAATGGCCGGGCTGGGATGGGTGCACCTGGGTGGGCTGCTGTCCGGGCGTCTGCTGTGGGAGCCCCTGACCCGGGTATCCCTGTGGGGAGTTCGCATTCATCACGCGGGTCTGGGGGGATGCTGGCGTGTGCTGCTGCGTCGGATAGTCGGTCGTCGGCGACTGCGAAGCCCGGGGTGATCCGGATGGCTGCTCCTCTTCCGTCGCCGAAGGCGTGTCAGCGGACTCATCGCTCGCGCCGCCGGCCGAGGACTCTGGGCTCGGTGGAACCTCGAGAGTCTCTGCGCTTGGCGGCGCGTTGACTATCGCCTCCGCGCCGATGGACCTCGCTGATTCTGGTATCTCTTCTGGCGTCTCTTCTGGTGTCTCTTCTGGTGTCTCTTCTGGTGTCTGGGACTCCAGAGAATCGGTGCCCTGCGGCTCCGATTCGTGCGGGTTCGTGGGGGTGTTCTCACTCATAGCAAATACGCTACGGGAGTCGGCGAGCTGCCAACAGCACGTTGACCGCCTAGCCTACGTCGGGTTTTCCCCACGCCCGGTGACCAGACGCACACGCAGCTATAGCGGCCGGGTACACGCAACACCGGTGCTGGTAGTGACTACCAGGACCTCTACGACCTACCGTAAGCAGAGCACCGCGCCGCGTCAGCCGCTTTTCATACCGCTGCAAATGGGTGATTCAGAGCTGCCGGTGATGGGTGGCCCTCGGAGTCCCCCGTGAACGTCTGCTCCGCTGCAGCAAGCGCCGTTTCAAGGTCGGCGAGGATGTCGCCGATATCCTCAATGCCCAGGGACAGGCGGATGAACGTCGGCGAGACGCTGAGCTCACAGTCGGCGACCGCCAGATGAGTCATGGTCGCCGGATGATCGATGAGGGACTCGACTCCGCCAAGCGACTCGGCCAGAGTGATGAGCTGAGTGTTCTGCACCAGAGACAGGGCACGTGCTTCGGTATCCGTGCGAAATGACACGACTCCTCCAAAGCCGCTCATCTGCTTCTTTGCAACCTCATGGCCTGGGTGGGAAGGCAGACCCGGGTAGAGCACCTCGGCGATCTCGGGACGGTCTTCCAACCATTCGGCCACGGCCTGCGCGTTCTCACAGTGCCTGGCCATGCGCACCGGCAGTGTCTTGATGCCGCGACGGGTAAGCCACGCATCGAACGGGGCGACGCCCAGCCCCACGGATGCAAGGTAGTTCTGCAGACGTTCGACAACCTCGGCGGCACGGGCACAGGTCGAGCCGTCGCCGGCGAGAACGGCGCCACCGATGACATCGGAGTGGCCGTTGATGAACTTCGTCGTCGAGTGGATGACGACATCGGCCCCGAGTTCGATGGGGCGTTGGAGGATGGGTGTCGCGAACGTGGAGTCGACGGCGAGGAGCGCGTTCGCGGCATGTGCCAGCCTGGCCGTCTCCTCGATGTCGACGATATCGAGGCCGGGGTTGCTCGGGGTCTCGACCCACACGATCGCGGTCTTCTCGGAGATCGCGGCCGCCAGCGCCTCGGTGTCGGTGAGGTCGACCGTGCGGATGCTGATTCCCCAGCGCTCATACTCGTTGACGAGCAGCCGGTAGGTGCCGCCGTAGATATCGCGGGGAATGATGATCTCATCGCCGGGGCCCAGCAGTGCCGAGAACACCGCGACCTCCGCCGAAGTGCCCGAGTTCACTGCCGCCGCAAACGTTGCGTTCTCCAGTTCGCACAGCACCTGTTCGAGGTCGCTGCGGTTCGGGGTGCCGGTGCGTGCGTAGTCGAAGCCGGCACGGGTCTGGCCCGGGGTGTCCATCATGAAGGTCGAGGTCTGGAAGATCGGGGCAACGACCGAGCCTGTATGTGATTCGGGGTCGGCGCCCGAATGCACCGAACGGGTCGAAATGCCAGGCTGAGCGGTGCGCAAGGGTTCTGTGATGCTCACGGCGGGTCCTTCCTTCACTGACGACACTTCGACTTCGCTGCCGAAGTCACACCAGTCTGGATGGGCTGCTCGCTCAATGCCCTCTCCTGTGACCTTGGGTGTCACCGGCCGTCATGTTCCGGTCTTGCGGCGTCATTCTTCGTCACGCGGGTCGGAAAAGTCGAAGGCGTGAACAGCGGCGGCGCTGGAGCTGGCTGGGGATCGATCGAAGTTTCAGGGCCCACGTTCAAACCGAGGCTATGAAACTTCGATCGGTCCCCAAGTGTCCCCCAGTCGAAGCTGACCGCCGTTGTCTCGGGCGCCTGCACCCTCAGGCCGGCCGCCGGCACACCACTTCTGAGTTCCGACCGGAGACGGCCCAAGCGCTACTTTCGGGTGAGCCTGGGCTCCCCCGACCACGTACCCTCATCGCTGCCGACCTGGAACGCCACAGCTCAGCAGGAGTGCAAGAATGGCAGAGGAATACTCATCCCATGAGGAGCCCACCTCGTCCAGGAAGCCCGAGTAAAGAGTAGGAAAAGATGACGACGATCGCCTTCGAGACCACTGACCTGCCCATCATCGGAGCTCCGATGGCCGGCGGAACGACGACGCCCGAACTCACAGCTGCAGTCGCCCGAGCCGGCGGATTCCCGTTCGTGGCCGGCGGCTATCTCAGCGCCGAAGCATTGGCCCCGCTGATCTCGCGCATGCGCGAGACGACCGCGAACTTCGGCGTCAATCTCTTCGCTCCAAACGTTGTGCCCGTTGATCGCGGCGCCTTCGACGCCTTCGCTTCGGCGCTCGAGCCGGTCGCGGCCGATCGTGGAGTCGCCATCGATCCAGAGCCGGTTGATGACGACGATCACTACACCGACAAGATCGACTACCTCGTCGGCAATCCCGTGCCCCTCGTGTCAATGACCTTCAACATCCCCAGCGCCGAGGTGGTCTCTCGTCTCCAATGCGTCGGAACTCAGGTGGTCGCCACCGTGACGACCACCGCCGAGGCGCGCACAGCCGCCGATCGCGGCGTCGACGCTCTCATCGTTCAGGGTCCTCGTGCCGGTGGGCACTCGGGCACCGCCGACCCGACGCGATCCATCGAGGATCGGTCCACTGCCGACCTTGTTCGCGAGGTCCTCGCCGAAGTGGACCTGCCCGTGGCGGCAGGAGGCGGAATTGATGGTGTCGAGGCAGTCGACGAGCTGCTGCAGGCTGGGGCGAGCGCCGTGGTCGTCGGTACCCTACTTCTGCTCACCGATGAGGCAGGCACTGCGCCGACCCACCGCGCTGCTCTGCAGTCCGAGGACTTCGACGAGACCCAGCTGACCAGTGCTTTCACCGGCAGGCCGGCTCGTGCGCTGGTCAATGACTTCGTGCGGAAGTTCGATCCGATCGCGGTCGATGCCTACCCGGCGGTTCATCACTTGACGAAGTCCTTCCGCGCCCAGGCGAAGAAGGACGACGATCCTCAGTGGCTCCATCTGTGGGCCGGCACCGGCCATCGAGGCGCCCACACGGGTTCCGCCGAAACGGTCATCAAGGAGCTCGGGGCTCCATTCGCGCGCGAGTAGTCGCAGCCCCACCGCGAATTGTGGAAGTTTTGGGCTGATTTCACCCCGAGAAAGTGACCCATTCCTTCCTCAACTCAGCGGCCGGTAGTTCTTGCTGCGCCGCCCAGGGAGTCACTGAGCGAACGGGTTCGAGGTGCTCGCGAGGCTGCCCGCGGTGTGAGTCGCGGGAACCACCTCCCGGCTATCGTCCACAGCGGTGCTGATCGTTCAACGTTCGCACGATGAACCTCATACACACTCTTGCGGCTCGGACCGCGGAATTCTGACATCGATTGCCTAGGATCGAAGGCATCCGGGCGCACCGGCCCGGTCGCGCCACGAGTCCACCACGACGAAGGAGTCGCCCTTGTTCCAGACACCGCAGACCTGGGTTCCCGCCGGCAGCCGCGAACGCATCGAGGCCATCTCCCGCACCCACCTCGGCGAGAGCAGTCGCAATGGGAGCCGCGATAGCAGCCGCGGCGACACGAGCGCCACCATGCCTGAGGTCGTTGCAGGCATCGAAGACCTCATCGCCGCCTCGGATCGGCTCCACGACGAGGAGGCGTTCAATCTCAACCCCGCCTCGAACGTCCTCAACCCACGTGCGGCGGCCCTGCTGTCCAGTGGCTCGGGCTCACGGACCTCCTTGGGCTATGCGGGTGAGAAGTACGAGATGGGCCTCGAGCACATCGAGCAGGTGGAGGTCGTCACCGCTGAACTCGCCGCCCGCCTGTTCAACGCCTCCTTCGCCGAGGTGCGCGTGCCCAGCGGCGCGATGGCGAACCTCTACGCGTTCATGGCCACATGCCAACCCGGCGACGACATCATCGCCTCCCCGACCACGATCGGCGGGCACGTCACCCACCACGCCGAGGGCGCGGCCGGGCTGTACGGGCTCAGGACCACCGGAGCCCCGGTCAATATCAACGCCTACAGCTATGACCTCGACGCACTCGCGGCACTGGCCCGCGAGGTGAAGCCGCGACTGATCACTATGGGTGGCTCGCTCAATCTCTTCGAACATCCCGTGGCAAAGGTCCGCGAGATCGCCGATGCCGTCGGCGCCCACCTCCTCTTCGACGCCGCCCACGCGTGCGGGATGATCGCCGGCAAGCAGTGGGCCAACCCACTCGACGAGGGTGCTCACCTCATGTCGATGAGCACGTACAAGAGCCTCGGCGGGCCCTCCCACGGACTGCTGCTGAGCAATGACGCCGAGCTCTCGGAGCGCATCGACGCGATCGCGTTCCCCGGGCTGACCGCGAACTTCGACGCAAGCGCCGTCGCTGCGCTCGGCGTGACCCTGGCCGACTGGATCGAATGTGGTGAGGACTATGCATCCGAGATGAGGGCGAGCGCATCCGCCCTGGCCACCGAGCTCTCGGCGCGCGGTGTCGAACCTTTCCGCTGCAGGCAGGGCTTCACCGACTCCCACCAGTTCGGGCTGCTGGCCGCACCCTTCGGCGGGGGCATGAGAGCGGCCCGGACCTTGGAGCGCGCCGGCTTCCTCACCTCGGGCATCGGCCTTCCCGTGCCCGAAGAGCCCGGAGTCCAGAACGGCCTTCGCATCGGCACCCCGGAGATCGTGCGCCGAGGGATGACCGCCGCCGATATGCCCCGGATGGCCGAACTCATGGCGCGGGCCCTCGACATCGGCCGGACGCAGGACACGACCGTGGCGGAGACGGGGGCAGAGCCCGGCACCGAGGTGGCTCTGAGCGAGATCGCCAGCGAAGTATCGATGTGGCGCAAGGACTTCAGCGAGGTGAAGTTCACCGCTTGAGTGACGAACGCGGCCGCTCACCATCGGTCATCGGCACGGTCGATCTCATCCTTTCGGACGACAACAGCGGCCGAGTGCGACCGGTAGCCTCGAGTGGTGACTTACCATCGCGGCGGCAACACTCTTCTGCATGCTCTCTTCTGGACGGGCGTCTCCTTGGCAGTCGGCGTGCTCATACTGGCCATCGGCGTCGGAGCCCAATGGCCAGATCCGCAGGATGCCGGGGCGCAGGCGGGGGCGCTCCGCGCCGAATTGTTCGTCCACATCGCCTTCGGCATCGTCGCTCTGGCCTGCCTGCCGATCGTCCTGCTCTTCGACGGGCGGACCATCCCTCGCAAGACCCTGCGACCCAAGGTGCTCGCCGCAGAGAAGTTCCGCGATTTCCTGACCGCCAGCGGCCGCGGAGGGGAGGAATTCCTCGCCGAAGACGGGTCCGTCGAATCCCTGCAGCGTCGACCCGGCGGATGGATTCCGGTGGCCGTCGGGCTCCTCGGCATCCTCCTCGGTACGATCAGCCTCCTCGGCGCGGTCGCCGCCTCCGCCCTCCTCATCACGTTGTCGGCACGTCGCAGCTGGTCACTCGACTTCGCCTGTCTCGCGGTCGCAATCGCTTCCCAGAGCATGGCCTATACGCTGACACCGAACGCGTTCGGGCAGTTCGAGCTGCCCATCTTCCTGGTCAACGGCGCTGTCTTCGCCATACTCGTCGTCATCGGGGTCATCCGCGGTGCACGCGAACAGGGTCTCATCGACACGGCAGCCCAGACCCTGCTGCGCGAACGTTCCCGCCAGGACCGGGCCGTCGCCGAGGTGCGCCGCGGGATTGCTCGAGATATGCACGACTCGCTGTCGCACCATCTCAGTGTCATCGCCATGTACTCCGGTGCCCTCTCGGTGCGCCGGGATCTCGACCCCGAATCCGTGCATGAGAGTGCGCGCCTCATCGCGGCCAGCGCTCGCCGCTCGGGCATCGAACTGCGTGAGGTGCTGACGATGCTGCGCGGAGACGATCAGGGCACCGTGATCGATCCCGACCTGGAACGCCTCATCGCCGACCGATCAGACACTGTGGAACTGACCTACACACAGCCGCTCACACCGGAGTTCCTGCATTCTGTCGGGGCGCTGGAACGCACGACGATCTATCGCTTCGCCCAGGAGGCGATCACGAACGCGGTCAAGCACGCCCCCGGGCAGAAGCTCCTCCTCACTCTGTCGTGGATTTCCGAGCTGGAGAGCGTCGAGATGCTCGCATACAACGCCCATATCGCCGAGGCTCCGACAGTCGCGAAAGCGCGGGAACAGTCGCTGGCTGGATCTGGACTGGGCCTGCTCGGACTCAAAGAGAGGATGGAAGCCATGGGTGGAGACCTCAGCGTGGCTCGGACCCCCGCTTTCGAACTGCGCGCCCGGATCCCCGTGCCGCAACTGAACGAGGAGATCGCGTGAGCATCAGAGTCATCATCGCCGACGACGAGTCCCTCATGCGTTCGGGCCTGCGCCTCCTCCTCGGCGCGGCCGATGACATCGACATCATCGCCGAGGCGGCCCATGGTGCCGAGGCCATCGAACTCTCCCGTGAGCTCGCACCTGACATCATCCTCATGGACATCCGCATGCCCGTCATGGACGGGCTCGAGGCGACCCGGACCCTCATGGCTCAGGCCTCCCACCCCGAGGTTCTCATCCTCACCGCCTTCGGAACCGACGAGTTCGTGCTTCAGGCACTGCGCTCGGGAGCGGCCGGCTACATCCTCAAGGACACGCCCCCGGACGAACTCATCCATGCGGTCCGGGCCGCTGCGAACGGCACCAGAACCCTGTCTCCGAGCGCCATCGACTCCCTGCTGGGAGGGGCCACCACCTCGGCGACGGAGGCGGGACGTTTCGGGCCCACCGGTGCCGGGGCACTGCAGAACTCCAGTGGGCCCGACCCGCTGGAGCCGCTGACCTCACGAGAACGGGAGATCGCCGAGGCGGTCGCAAAGGGTTTGACGAATGCGCAGGTGGCACGGGCGCTGTTCGTCTCCACAGCCACGGTGAAGACCCACCTGGCGCGCATCTTCTACAAACTCGACGTCAGCACCCGCGTCCAGCTGGCCCTGCTCGTCAACGAAAGACGCTGAGCCGCTCAGAGTTTCAGCAGCCCAGCGGCCTTGCAGTTCAGATCATTTCGGGGCCATGCGGATGGCACCGTCGAGACGAATGGTCTCCCCGTTGAGCATCGGGTTGGCGATGATCGATTCGGCGAGCTGCGCGTATTCGGCGGGCTTGCCCAGTCGGGAGGGATGGGGAATCGACTTCGCCAGGGATTCCTGAGCCTCTTCGGGCAGTCCGGCCATCATCGGGGTCTCGAAGATTCCCGGTGCGATCGTGACGACGCGGATCTGTGAGGATGCGAGTTCGCGTGCCATCGGCAGGGTCACCGCGGCAATGGCCCCCTTGGACGCGGAGTAGGCGATCTGACCGATCTGGCCGTCGAAGGCCGCAACCGAGGCGGTGTTGATGATGACGCCGCGCTCTTCGCCCACAGTCTCCTGTGCCTGCATGGCAGCTGCAGCCAGACGACACACGTTGACGGTGCCGACGACGTTGATATTGAGGACCTTCGAAAACGCTTCCAGGGCTAGCGGGCCCTTGCGCGAGACGAGCTTTCCGGGGGTCGCGACTCCCGCGCAGTTGACGACGACTCGCAGCTGGCCGAGGCCGGTCGCCGTGTCGACGGCGGCCTGAACCTGCTCCTCGTTGGTGACATCTGCGGAGACGAAATGGGCGTCATCGCCGAGTTCTGCGGCCACCTGTTGGCCCACCTCGGCGTTGAGATCGACCATGACGACCTGGGCGCCGGCGCCCAGGAGTCGTTCTGTGGTGGCGCGGCCGAGCCCGGAGGCGCCGCCGGTGACGAGAGCGACTGTGTTGTTGAGATCCATGAGAGTCCTTCGTATCACTGAGTGAACGTTGTGTTGATTCGACCCTAACTCAGGCCCGTGGGCGGGGTCACCTCAGGGGAGGCGGACGGGACTCAACGACGGAGCCCGCCGGTCACTCGGACCGGCGGGCTCCTGATGCGTCACCACCGGGCGAAGGGCTGCTTCACCTGCGGCTGGGCAGCGAAGTGAGTGTCAGGCGGCCTGCTCTTCGGACGCGGAATCCTCGCGCACGGACTTCAGGGCTTCGCCCCAGCTCACGAGGTCGGTGAGCATCGATGCGAACGGGGCCGCGGAGACGTCAGTCGGAGCAAACGTGCCATCCGCGACATCGGTGAAGAGGCTGAAGGAGGCCTGGTCGCGCACAACAGCCAGCTTGTAGTTGGCGAGGATATGGCGCAGGTGCTCTGCGGCACGCACACCCTTGTCTGCGCCGTAATTCACGATGCCGGCGACCTTGTGGTTGAACTCGGTGGCGACGAAGTCGAGGGCGTTCTTCAGCGATCCGGAGATCGAGTGGTTGTACTCAGGGGTGACGAAGATGAAGGCGTCGAATTCTGCGAGCTTGGCGCCCCAGGCCTTGGTGTGGTCGTTCTGGTACATGTTCGCGCCGGCCGGGATGACCTCGTCGAGCAGCGGCAGATCGAAGTCGGCGAAGTCGACGACCTCGGCGCGCACGTCCTCGCGACCGGCCAGCTGGTCCTTGGCCCAGGAGACGATCTGCGGGTTGAGTGCCTGCGGGCGCGAAGTTCCGGGAATGATGGCGATGTTGAGCATGTCCGTCCTCAGTTTGTTCATAGGCTGCGATGTCAGGTGACGTTGGCTTCAGGAGATCGGCAGCGGCAGTCTTCGGCCGTGCGAGCCACACTTTCCAAACATGATTGAATCATCAATCATTCCCGCTCGGCGATGTGATTGGCGTTACCCTCGGCTGCCCGCTCGGGTGGTGCTTTCAGGCGCCTGCTCGGGGTGGTGTTTTCAGTCGCCGGTCTGGGGTGGCCTCCATCTGTCGACCAGAGCCAGCGCATACCTCAGCAGCGCAGAGATCGCCGAATTCTGGCTGGAAACGGCCATTCGCGGAGCAACGTCATGTATTCTCGGTTGGCAAGTGAAAGATTGTTCGATATCCGACTGCCAGGGGGCACAAGCACCGTGAGATCAACCAACGGCCGCAACAACATCCTCCGCTCGGCTCGGGACACCTTCGCCGCGAAGGGATTCGATGGTGCCTCCATCCGCGATATCGCGCAGGCCGCCGGACTGAGTCTGTCCGCACTCTACTACTACTTCCCGTCCAAGCAGGAAGCTCTGTACGAGCTCGTGCATACGGCGTACACCTGGTACAGCGAGCACTGCCGAGCCGTCATCGCCGAAGTGGGCGACGATCCCACCGAGCAGCTGACCGTGGCGGTGCGCTACCTCGCCCGCTACCGCATAGAGAATGTTTCGGTGTCCACGGTGCTTCTGCGCGACACCGAACGGCTGACCGGTGACAATGCCGCCCGCGTGAAGGAACTTCAACGCGAGGCACGAGTCATCATGGGCGACATCGTCCAGGCAGGCATCGACGCAGGTACGTTCGACGTCGACAGTGCGCAACTTGCCACACGTGCAATCCATTCGATCTGCAACTCGCTCTCACTTTGGTACCGCCCCACCGGTGATCTGACACCAGACACCATCGAACGCGACTTCACGCAGTACTCGCTGCGCATCCTCGGCGTCGACCCCAGCGCCGAGGAGCTCAGCCGCCTGCTGGCACTGCCGATCAGTCAGGCAGGCATGCTCGACTTCATCTCCGACGACAAGGCCTGAGCTCGCTCGGTCACTTGCTCGCTCGTGCCGGATGCGGTGATAATGCACCGCATCTGCACTCAGCTCCGTCGGGTCGACAGCCTCAGCAACCTCCCGGGCGCTGGGCAACCCCGCTGAAGGTTGCTCAGCGCCCGTGGTGTTGCTGAGACCGTGGGGAACTCATTCTGAAGGTTGCTCAGCGCCCGGGAGGTTGCCGACGTCGGCCCGGCACGACTGCCCGCGACTGCGGTCCTCGGCTGGCAGTGCTCCGCTCAGCCGACGGCAGTGCTCCGCTCAACCGGCGGCGGTGCGCTCCGAGCCTCAGCCCGCGGCGGTGCGCAGGTTGCGGGCCAGTTCGCGTCTCTTCGCCTGCTCATCCGGGTCCGGAACGGGCAGGGAGGCGATGAGTCGCTTCGTGTAGTCGGTGCTCGGCGACCCGAGCACCTTCTCGCCTGTCCCCTCTTCCAACAGCTCGCCGTGGAACAGCACTCCGATGCGATCGGAGAGCATGTCGACCACGGCCAGATCGTGGCTGATGAACAGGGCCGCGAAATCGAACCTGTTCTGCAGCTCGACGAACAATTCAAGCACCTTGGCCTGCACGGACACGTCGAGGGCCGAAGTCGGCTCGTCGGCGATGAGCAGCTCAGGATCAAGCGCCAGTCCTCGAGCGAGCGAGGCTCTCTGCCGTTGACCGCCCGAGATCTCGTGCGGGTACCTGGCCGCATAGGCCGTCGGCAGCTGCACCGAGTCGAGGAGTTCGAGCACCCGCTTGGACCGATCCTTGGCGCTCATGTCCCGCCTGTGGATGGCGAAGGGCTCCGCCACACACTCGCCGATCGTCAGGTGCGGGTTGAACGAGGCCGCAGGATCCTGGAACACGAATCCGATCCGACGCCGGATCGGGGAGAATGCGCGTTCCTTGAACCCGACCATTTCATGCCCGAGGACCTGCAGGCTCCCACCACTGGCCCTGGTCAGGCCGGCGATGGCACGACCGATCGTGGTCTTGCCCGAACCGGATTCGCCCACCAGACCGTAGACCTCGCCGGCCTTGATGTCGAAGCTCACGGACTTCACCGCCTGGAAGTCCGGGCGCCCGAGCCCTCCCGGATAGACGATGTCCAGGTCGCGTGCGACGACGATGGAGTCCCGTTCGTCACGGCCCCTGCCGGACCCACGTTCGTCACCGACGTCTCCCGGCTCCCCCACCGAGGTGGTCCCTGTCCGGTCGCCCTCACGTTCCTCGGCCGCGGCGGCCTTGCGGCTGCCGACGACCGTCGACCCCAGCCGCGGGACGGCTCCGAGCAGGTCTCGTGTGTACTGCTCCTGCGGATCGTTGAAGAGCTGTTTGACCGGCGAGACCTCTATGAGGTCACCCCGATACATCACAGCGACCCGGTCGGCGAGATCGGCGACGACACCCATATTGTGGGTGATCAGCACGATCGCAGTCCCGGTCTCATCGCGCAGGTCTCGCAGCAGGTCGAGGATCTCGGCCTGAACGGTGACGTCGAGTGCGGTGGTCGGCTCATCGGCGACGATGAGCTTGGCTCCCAGCGCCAACGCCATGGCGATGACGATGCGCTGCTTCTGCCCACCGGAGAACTGGTGTGGGAAGTAGTCGAAGCGGTTCTTCGCATCGGGGATCCCCACCTGCTCCATTGCCGCGACGACCTTCGCCTTGAGTTCGGCCTTACTCGCCTTCCGATTGTGCGCGCGCAGTCCTTCAGCGATCTGCCAGCCCACAGTGTAGACGGGGTTGAGCGCAGTCGACGGCTCTTGGAACACCATCGATACGTCACTTCCGCGCATCTCGCGCAGCTGCTGGCTGGAGACGCTGAGGACATCCTTGCCGGAGATGATGACCGCGCCCGAGCGCTGGGCGGTCTCGGGCAGGAGCCCGAGGATGCTGCGCGCGGTCACGGTCTTGCCGGAACCGGATTCGCCCACGATCGCGAGCACCTCACCGGGGGCGACCGACAGACTCACGTCCTTGACGGCATGCACATCGCCGCCGTCGGTGGAGAAGGTGACATCGAGCCGCTGGACGTCGAGGATGCTGTTGCCAGGACTGTCTGGGCTGGCTGTCTTCACGTTCTTACTCATCACTTGACCTCCACGGACTTGGCGATCTTCGTCTTCGCTTTGCGACGCACTCTCAGGCGGGGATCGTTGAGATCGTTCATCGATTCGCCGACCAGGGTGATGCCCAGGACCGTCAGCACGATGGCCAGTCCCGGGTACACCGAGGTCCACCACACACCGCTGGTCACGTCCGGCAGCGCCTTGTTGAGGTCATAGCCCCATTCCGACGCCGAGGTGGGTTCGATGCCGAAGCCCAGGAACCCGAGTCCAGCCAGGGTCAGAATCGCCTCTGAGGAGTTGAGGGTGAATATCAGCGGCAGGGTCCGCGTGGCGTTGCGGAAGATGTGCTTCGAGATGATTCGGGTCTTCGAGGCACCGAGCACGATCGCCGACTCGACGAAGGGCTCTGCCTTGAGGCGCAGGGTCTCCGCGCGCACGACGCGGAAGTACTGCGGGATGAAGACTACGGTGATCGAGAATGCGGCCGCGGCGATGCCGCCCCAGGCGCTCGATTGACCGCCGGAGATCGCGATCGACATGACAAGCGCGAGCAGCAGGGTCGGGAAGGCGTAGACCGCGTCGGCGATGACGACGAGGATCCGGTCGAGCCAGCCGCCCAGGTAGCCCGAAACGAGTCCCAGAATGACACCGGCGAAGATCGACATGATCACGGCCACGATGATGACGGCAACAGCGGTCTGGGCGCCCCAGACCACTCGGGAGAAGACGTCGTAGCCACCGACTGTTGTGCCCCAGATGTGGGTTCCGCCGGGTGGCAGCTTCGAACCGAAGTTGCCATCAGCGGTGCCCAGCTGATTGAAGCCGTAGGGGGCGATGAGCGGGGCGAAGATCGCGCAGATGAGGACGATGCCGCACAGGACGAGCCCGGTGACGAGCATTCCCCGCTGCAGACCGACGGACTGGCGCAGGTGGGAGACGATCGGCAGTCGGGCGAACCAGGATTTTTTGGCCACGTCATCGCTGGTGATGGCGGGGACACCGGAGCCCGGAGCCGCCTTGGCGACGTTCTCGTTGTTCTCTGGAGTGGACATCAGTACCTCACTCGGGGGTCGATGAAAGCGGCGACGACGTCGACGAGGAAGTTGGTCAGCGCCACGATGATGGCGAGGAACACCACGATTCCCTGGACGGCGACGAAGTCGCGGGCAGTGAGATATTCGGCGAGTTTGAAGCCGAGGCCCTTCCACTCGAACGTCGTCTCGGTCAGCACGGCACCGGCGAGCATGAGTGCGATCTGCATGCCCATGACCGTGACGATCGGGATCAGCGCGGGACGGTATGCGTGCTTGGTGACCAGACGGTATTCGGAGATTCCGCGGGACCGACCCGAGTCGATGTACTGCTGCCCCAAGGTGCCGATGAGGTTCGTGCGGACGAGCCGGAGGAAGACTCCGGCCGTGAGAACACCGAGGGCGATCGCTGGCAGGACCGCGTGGGCAAGCACGTCGCCGAGGACTTCGATGTTGCCGATGCGGATCGCGTCGATGATGTAGAACCGGGTGGGCCCGACCACGCCGGACATGATGTATTCGGTCTCGGTGGTGCCGCGGCCCGCGACGGGCAGAATGGGCAGGAATACGCCGAAGACCAGCTTGAGGATCATGCCGGCGAAGAAGACCGGGGTGGCGTAGCCGAGGATCGCGAGGATCCGAAGCGCCGCATCGGGAGCCTTGTCCCGATGGTATGCGGCGAGCATTCCCAGTGGGATGCCGAGGATGAAGGCGACGATCAGGGCGTAGAAGACGAGCTCGACGGTCGCGGTTCCGTAGTTGAGGAGAATACTCGACACGGGCTGCCCATCGGAGATCGCCGTGCCGAAGTCGCCCTTGAGCAGGTTGCCCATGTATTCGAAGTACTGGACGAGGATCGGGCGATCATAGCCGGCGGCGTGGATACGTTCGGCCAGTTGCTCCGTGGTCAGACGCCCGCCCATCGACGCGGAGATCGGGTCGCCGGTGATCCGCATGAGGAAGAATACGAGTGTGGTGAGGATGAAGATGGTGGGGATGATGAGGACGAATCGGATGAGGACGTAGCGCCCCAATCCGCCTCCCGAGGGCTTCTTCACCGCGACCGAGGTCTCGGCGGCCTCCGCCCCAGGTTCGCTTGTGGCTGCAGACATGTGTTCCTTTGGCTTTCGTCGGTAGACGGTTGTGTCGTCATCAGACGTGGATTGCATCGGGCGTCGATCGTGTCTTCGCCCGGGTGACGAGGTGCGAACGCACGACGAGGTGCAGGTGGACCGTGCGGCTCACCTGCACCTCGTATCGAGGGTCAGTACACTGACCGTCGAGGTATTGCCGTGCGCGGTCTCACTTGCTCAGCAGCGCCAAACGGAACTGGAACGCGGGATCGAGGGTGTCATCGACGCCCTTCACATCCTTGCCGGACACTGCGATCTGGTTGCCCTGGAGCAGCGGCAGAGTCGGCAGCTCCTCGGAGAGCTGACCCTGGATCTTCTTCAGTGCGTCCGCACGCTCGCCCTCGTCAGCAATGGAGGACTGAGCGTTCAGTTCCTTGTTCATCGTCTTGTCCCGGTAGTGGTTGCCCAGGAAGCTCGGCGTCTCGTCCGTGTCGTAGAAGAACGGAACGAGATAGTTGTCTGCGTCCGAGTAGTCCGGGAACCAACCCAGCTGGTACATCGGGTAGGAGTCGGCGGTGCGGTCCTTGTTGTACTGCACCCATTCCGTCGACTGGAGATTGACCTTGAATAGTCCTGTCTTGTCCAGCTGATCCTTGACCAGGGCGTATTCGTCGCCCGAGGAGGGACCGTAGTGGTCGGGGTTGTACTGCAGGTTGAGTTTGACCGGAGTCTTGACGCCGGCGTCCTTCAGAGCCTTCTTCGCCTTGTCGACGTCGGGTGCTCCCTGACCGTCTCCGTACTCCGACTTCAGAGGCTCATCGGCACCCGGCAGCCCTTCGGGCACGTGAGAGTACAGCGGCGTGAAGGTGTCCTTGTAGACCTGAGACGCGATCGCCTGACGATCGACCGAATCGGCCATCGCCTGGCGCACGGCCAACGACTTCTCCTCATCGGCGTCGTCAGTCTTAGCGCCGAAGGGCATCGTGTCCATGTTGAAGACGATGTAGCGGATCTCTCCGCCCGGCCCCTTGTGCACCTTGAGGTCATCCTTCGTGCCGAGGTCTTCGATGTCGGTGGCCGACAGCGAACGCCAGGCCACGTCGATCTTGCCCTCCTGGACCTCGAGCTTCATGTTGTTGGCATCCGAGAAGTACTTCATCTGCACGGTCTCGGTCTTCGCCGGATCGATGAAGCCCTCGTAGTCCTTGTTCGCCTTGTAGGTGAGCAGCTCGTTGAACTTGAACCCGTCGATTGTGTAGGGACCCGCGAAGGCCTTGCCATCGACGATTGCCTGATTCTCGGTGATCTTGTCCGCCTCGAACACGTCCTCGTCGACGATCGGTCCCGCGGCGCTGGCGAGGACTCCCGGCCAGGTCTGGTCGTTCTCGCGTTTGAGGTTGAAGACCACGGTCTGCTCATCAGGAGTCTCGACCGATTCCAGGCCGCCGAGGAGGGACGACGGTCCGTTCGGGTCCTGGATCTTCAGCTGTCGTTCGAACGAGAACTTCACGTCCGAAGAGGTGAGTTCGTTCCCGTTGGCGTATTTCAGCCCTTCCTTGAGTTTGACCTCGTACTTGGTCGGCTCGCTGAAGACCGCCGACTCCGCAATGGAGGGGTTGAGGTCTGCGGTGCCCGGCTTGTAGGCCAAGATGAACGGATAGACCTGCTGTTCGACGAGCGAACTTCCGTTGTCATAGGCACCGGCCGGGTCGAGGGCGACTACCTTGTCTGTGGTTCCCACGGTGAGGGAACTACCGCCTTCCTCGCCGTCTCCACCTGTGGTCGAGGTCGAGCATGCCGAGAGTAGCAAAGCGCCGGCAGCGGCGATGGCCACTGCCTTTGCACCAGTTCGACGTTTCATTGTGTTCCTGTCATCCAAAAGTGCTCTCCGTGTCGTCTTTGCTCGGAGAGATCCGCATCACATCTTACGGATCCTGTCCCAAATAGTGAACTGAACCGTATGATTCGACCCACTCTGTCACCACTTTGAAACATAACGTCGGTCTCAGTGAAATCGTCGTCCGCCCCGACTTCTCGGGGGTGAGTCCCATAGAGTGGTGGCATTCCCACCAGGGACTTTACCCCCAAAAATGTGAAGAACCATCGTGGGATCCCGCTAGTAGTTCCGCCAAGAACCTCACGAAAGGCATCCCACGATGGCTGAC
>NZ_FXZD01000039.1 GCF_900169145.1 Brevibacterium antiquum CNRZ 918
CGACGAGACTCATAGATAGTCCCCGCGTAGCCAAGGGTCGTGCCTCACATAAATTTCCCCGCCAGACTCTTCACCCGGGGACATAGACACGACGACGATGGGGTCATGGTCGACAAGGACGTTTCCATGAACACCAGAATCGAGATCACGAAGAAATACGCCACCGCGTATGCCAAGGCCGGCAGGCAACAAAAGTCGGCCATCCTCGATGCCGTCACCGACATCACTGGCTGGAACCGCGACCACGCTCGCCAACAGCTCATGCGTCGGACTCGCCAGCCCAAGGGCAGAGCCAACGCCACCGTGGCCGTGATCGATCGACGCAAGACTAAGGCCCGTAAGTACTCCTACGACGCGATCAAGATCCTGCAGTATGTGTGGTCAGTTGCCGGTGGAATCTGCGGCAAATACCTCGCCCAAGCTATGGTCGATCTCCTCAACTCCCTCGAAGCCCACAACCACCTCGTGCCTGGCCAGGGCCGCTACAGCACGAACGTACGCGACGAGCTGGTGTCGATGAGTCCAGCCACGATCGACCGATACCTGGCACCAGCCCGGGCTAGAGACACCCTGCGTGGGAAGTCGGCAACGAAGCCTGGCACACTGTTGCGCAACTCGATCCAGGTTCGTAAGGCCGGTGATGAAGTCGAAGCCGAACCCGGATTCTTCGAAGTCGATACCGTTGCCCACTGCGGACCGACGTTGAAGGGCGAGTTCATCCGCTCGGTCAATTACACCGATATGCACACCGGGTGGGTCTACACCCGAGCAGTCAAGAACAATGCTGCCGTACACATTGTTGCCGCGTGCACTCATTTCGTTGAAGCGGTGCCCTATCTCGTGACCGGGCTCGACTTCGACAACGGTTCAGAGTTCATCAATCACGACCTCATCGACTGGGCGGCCCAGCGGAAGATCTTCTTCACTCGCGGCAGGCCTTATACGAAGAATGACCAGGCCACGATCGAGTCAAAGAACAACCATCTCGTGCGTCGGTACGGGTTCTACTACCGCTACGACACGACAACCGAACTCGGACTCATGACGACGCTCTGGGCACTGGTCAATGACCGGTTGAACTACTTCACTCCGACGAAGAAACCCACCGGGTATTCCACTGATTCGGTGGGTCGTCGCAAACGTGTTTATGACACCCCGCGGACCCCGTTCGTGCGTCTGCTGGATTCCGGGATCCTCAACAGAAAGCAAGTCGCTGAGCTCAGGGCTTACAAGGCTGGTCTTGACCCGGTCCATATCGCGGCCGAGATCGATCGGATCCAGCAGAGGCTGATCAAGCTCGCTGCCGGGAAGACCGCGCGTATGAAACGTGAGATCGAGGCCAAGCAGGCATTGCCCGATTCCTCGGGTATTCGGGTCAGGCCGAGTCGGGTGGGGTGAGAGTTGTTCCCGGGGATAATTTGTGTGAGGCACGACCCTCATTAGCCGGGGGTATTGACATGAGGCACTCCGG
>NZ_FXZD01000017.1 GCF_900169145.1 Brevibacterium antiquum CNRZ 918
GGGGATCTGGTCGTACTGAACCAGGAAAGACCGGATCTCTGCCACGCTGTATCCAGTAGTGATGGTCATGGTTAGTGTTCCTCTCAGTGTCAGACTGAGTGACTCACAACCAGCCTGACAGAGAGGGAGGCACGGACTTCATCAGGCGTCTCGTCCCCGCGCAGGCTCAGCAGCTGCTGAGCGATGAGAGGCCCGTCGTCGAGGCCCGCGCTCATGCGGATTGCCGAGACTCCTCCCTGGGCCTCGTGGTTCTGAGCCATCCAGTAATAAGGGGCCAGTCCTGCATAGCGTGGCAGCGGGCTCGGATGGAAATTGAGGATGTCCACAGCGGGCACGTCCCTCAGCTCGCGTCCGACCTGCAGTTGGTAGTTCGCCACGATGATGTAGTCCGGAGCCAGCGCGCGCATCGCCTCCACGATTTCGGAAGCATTGGGGTTCTCGGGCTGATACACGTCGACGCCGTTCTGGCGAGCCTCGGTAGCGACATCGACCTGCACGTCATCGTCGAGGTAGTAGTCGCAGAGAACGCCGGGCGCCCGTGTGACGACCGCTGCCAGGTTGCTTCGCTCGTCAGCGAGGAGACGGTGCAGAAACTCATAGCCGAACAGTGAGTTGGTCTCGGTGATGAGGACGAATCGTGTGTTCACTGTGCCCACCACGCCTTCTCCACCAGCTTCGCCCGCCACGTCAGGGTGTCGAAGAGGGCGTACCCAGGCTGCACGGGAAGCGGCACCCGGCCGGGCAGGTCCATGATCTCTTGGGCCAAGCGTTCGACAAGGACACCTTCGGCCAACGGGGGGCAGGCTCCGAAAATCGGCATGGTCTGGTTCTTCACAAACCATTCGTCCAGGGTCTTCTCCGACGGGAAGTCCTGGTACTCGGGCATGATCCGTTCCATCAGCCGCCGTGTGACCTCCGGCGTGAATTCGGCGTCCTCGGGAAGGTCATAGACCTCTTCGATCGGCATCGAGTCTTTCGTATAGGTGAAGATGATCGTCGAATGAGCCACTGTCGGGATCTTGAACATGAACTTGCACCGATCCGAGGCGCGGAACGCTCGATGCAGGGCATACCGGTTCTTGATCTGGAAGAATTCCATCTGGTCCATGACATAGTCGCACCCGTCCATGAATTCCTCGGCCGAGTCCGGAGTGATACCTTCAGGAAACACATCGATGTTGACATCGCCTGTGAGGTCGTAAACCTGCTCAGCGACCACTTCGGCCTTGTTCCGACCAATCGTGTCGCGTCCGGCACCGTACTGCCGCTGCACGTTCGTGAGATCGAAATGGTCGGGATCGGCCAGCTTCAGATTTAGTGCTCCCATGCGCACCAAACGGGCGGCAACTGCGCCACCGATGCCTCCGGTGCCAACGACCCCGATCACAGAGTCGCGGAGTCTTTCCTGCCTGGCGCGCTGCTCCTCGGTGGTGTCGCCGAGCCAGCCGAGGTTGCGATTGACCCTCTCCCAGTAGAAGTCGTCGTCGTAGGTGCCACGGTACTGCGGACGTCCCGTACTCATCATTCCTCCTCTGAATACGACAGATGCGATGGCATTGAGTCTTGTCCAGGAACTGTTCGGTGGTTGCCGAACAGACAGGGGCTCATACTGGAGGGATGGACACGCGCACGTTTCCCGAGGCTCTTCCGGATATCTCCCGGACCGCCGCCGCGCTGGCCGACGCTTCACGCGCAGCGATGTGCTCCGCTCTGATGGATGGGCGTGCATGGACGGTCGGCGAGCTGGCGAACTACTGTGGCCTCGCGCGTTCGACCGCCTCGGAACACGTGGACCTTCTCACCGAGCGGGGGCTCGTCCTCGACATCCGCCAAGGCCGGCATCGTTACGTCCGCCTTGCTGGTAGCGACATCGCCCGCGTCATTGAGAGTCTTGGTATCGTTGCGCAGTCGAAGTTCGACACCGCCCACAGTCTTCGGGCCTCCTCCGCCACCGACCGCGCCCGGGCTGGACGCACGTGCTATAAGCACCTCGCGGGTCGCCTCGGTGTCGCACTCGCAGAACAGCTTCACGATAGAGACTGCCTGAACGAAATGTGGGAGCCCACCGCCGCCGGTCGTGAGCTGCTGGCCGCGTGGGGGCTTCCGCACGCGCAGTCGGTGACTGCCACTCCATGCATGGACTCAACCGAGAGACGTTTCCACCTGGCCGGACCGCTCGGAAAAGAACTGTGCTCGGTATTCTTCGACAAGGGATGGATTGAACGTCTCGGTGCCACCCGAGCGGTGCGTTTAACCGATGCAGGCACGACAGCACTTGCGGACTCTGGTATTCGGCTGCTGACCGCTGTCGCATCCTGAGGCCCAGAGCATAACAACTACTATTTAGTCTCGATCGCGACGGTCCAAAGGTGTCGACTGCCTGTGGAAACCAAAGCGTCGGCGAAGCTTGTGGACCAGGACGGTGCTTTCAGACTTTCCCGGCCGCGCGAGCGCTGGTATCCCACAGATCCATCTCGGCGGGGTGGAGTTGGTGTTGCGTGACAAAGGATCTCGAGGCGATCTTCCACAGCCCCTGCCCAACACTCAGGGTCGGCAATAAGGACTCTTCGGTGCCGGTCAGGCCCAGGGCCTTGGCGGTGGAGCCGAGCTGGTCGGCTTCCTGCCGGTAGATCACGCGGGTCTCGGCGTTGGCCAGCAGGGAGGCCGCGATCGAACGCATCGCCGATCCTTGATCGCCGACGGCTTCCAGGTCCGAGATCCGGTGAAAGAGCATGAGGTTGGCGATCCCGTAATGGCGGGCCAGCCGCCAGTGCGAGTCCATCCGCCGCAGCAGCGGGGGGTGGCTCATCATCCGCCACGCCTCGTCATAGACGCACCACCGCTGACCGCCGCGCGGGTCCAACAGGGCCGCCTCCATCCAGGCCGACGAGCAGGTCATGAGCACGCTCATCAGCGTGTTGTTCTCCGTCACCCGGGACAGGTCCAGGCTGATCATCGGCAGCGTAGGGTCGAACATCTCGGTCGAGGGACCGTCGAAAAGTCCCGCGAGATCCCCGACCACGAGCCGACGCAGGGCATGGCCGGCGATCCTGCCGTCTTCGGTCAAACGTCCGTCGGCATCGTCGGAAGGGTTGAGGATGTGCTCGACGACCATCGGCAAGATCGGCGTGTCGTTCTCCCGCACCGTCGCGGCCAGGGCCGTGTCGATCGCGGTGTGCTCCAGCGGCGTCAGCGGCCGGGTCAGCACGGTCTCCGTCAGTGCTCCGATCAGGTCTCGGCGGCGGGAGGCGACCGTGGAGGACCACTCGGCATCGGTCATGCCGCTGGGCCGGTAGCCCTCATCAAGGGGATTGAGCCGACTCGGCAGCCCGTGGCCCAGCGCGATGGCGCGCCCGCCCACGGCTTGGGCGACCCGGGTGTGCTCACCCTTGGGATCACCGGGCACGTACACGCGCCGTCCGAACGGCAGACTTCTGGTGTAGAGGCTCTTGGCCAGGGCCGACTTGCCCGAGCCGACGATGCCGGCGACCACGACGTTCGGGGCGGTGATCACGCCGCGGGCGTAGAGCACCCACGGGTCATAGACAAAGCTGGCCCCCGAGTAGAGGTCCTGACCGATGAACACGCCTTCACTGCCCAGGCCCCCTTCGGCCAAGAAGGGATAGGCCGCGGCCAGGCTGGCGGTGGTGTCCTGATGCCGCGGCAACCGGAACCGGCCCGGGGTGCGCAGCGCTGCCGGCCCCGGCTCCCCGGAGGCCGGCAGGTACGCCCGGGCACGGCGTTCGGCGCGTTCGGCCTCGGCGCGTGCCTTCGCTGCGGCCATGTGCTGGCGGTTCTGCTTGGCCTGGATCGCGGTGGCCGCGGCCCGGCGAGCCTTGCGGGAGCGGCGCCGTTCAGAGGCAGGGGCGACCAGCACGGAGGTGTGCAGTCGCTCGTCGTCGTCCCGGCTCATCGTCCCAGCCCTCGGCTGTCCTTGACCGCGGCGACACCGGGGTGTTCGAACCATGAGCTGTCCCGGCGCGACGACTGCGTCGCCCCAGAAGACGGTGGAGCAGGGCTCTGCCCGGCAGGTGCCTGGCGCGGGGCCGGCTTGATCACCGGGCGCGGGAAGCCCGGCACATGACTGTGGTCCGGCACTGCGGGGGCGGCGGGTGTGTCGAGGGCGTCGTCCGGGTCCGGGGTGAAGGTCCGGTAGAGGCCGACGTGGCCGAGGTCGCGGTTGTAGACCATCATGTAGCCCTCACCGGAGGCGGTGTGGTCCAAGGCCCGTATCGGCGGGGTGGTGTAGACGTAGCCGTTGGTCAGAGCGGCGTCGGTGGTCTCGGCACCGGCGTCGAAGGCCTGCAGGTGATCGATCGCGGCGTCTTCGCCTTCGTCGTCGATGATCTCGATGACCTCATCGGCGTCCTGGCCTTGGAGGAAGACGACGTTTAGCCACTGCGGGTCCGGTTCCGGGGACGGCTGCCAGGCGATGAGGTGGGCGTGGGTGCCGGCCCGGTCCAGGCGAGCTTCGACGTCATCGATGAGGGTGACAGCCTCATCGAGCGCGTCGGCGGCGGCGAAGGCATGGGCCTCACCGGTCTTGAAGTCCCCGGCATCGGTGCTGGCCCGGTCGATGTAGTACACGTGCGTCTGCGCCAGGACCTCGAGGGTTTCGCGCAGGCGCCGGGTGGTGGCCAGCAGGTCCCCAACGATGCCGGGCATCGTCTCGGGACGGGAGATGGCGTGGATGGCGTGGGCCAGACCGCGTGTGGCCTCGGCGGTCTCGGCGGCATCACGGGCGGGATCGGAGTAGGTCGGCATGATCAGCTCTCCTGAGTCGAAGGTGGACGCTCCGGCTGCAGGGCGGGAGCGGAGATAGCACGGAGGTGCACGCGAAGGGTCAGACCCGACGGCACAGGGGCAGGGCCGCGGCGGTGAAGGCGCGGGCCTGTTGTCCGACCAGGCGGCGGGTCTCACAGGAGGCCTGGATCGCAGCTTGTTCGAGTGCGGCCAGGTCTCGGTCGAGGTCATCGAGGGTTTCGGCCGAGACGGAGATCAGGCCCGTGTAGCGCACGACGCCGTGGCCGGCGGTCAGATCGGCCTCTTGCTGGAGCACGTCCTGGAATTCGGCGCTGTGCCCGGCGTCTTCGATCTGCCCGATCCGGGCGCGCTGGGTCCGGTCGGAGATGTACTCGACCTTCTTCTTGCGGATATCTCTCGCGGCCTGATCGGTGCGCAGCGGGGTGCAGATCAACGAGAACGCCCGCTGGATACCGGTCGAGAGCAGCACAGGTGAGAGGAACCCGGGGTGGACCATCGCCCGGGGCCACTCGCTGATCCACAGCACCGCGTGGAACGCGGAGTCGGTGCGCAGGTGCCCCCACCGTTCAGTCACAGCGACCGGGCCGGCGGTGGCCAGGTCCTGGCCGATCTCGCCGTGGCGTTCCAGGGTCGCAGCGATGGCCGGGTCGTAGGCCGAGCGCAGGATCACCGCGATCTGGCCGGTGCTCAGCCAGTCGGTGAAGGACAGGTCGGCTGCCCGTAGCGCTGAGGCGAGGGTGGACATGTCCTGGCGGAGGATGTTCGCCGCCCCGCGCAGGCCGCCGCCGGCGGTGCGGATCTGGCGGGCGGCGTGCTTCATGTCCAGGCTCAGACTCAGCGTGGTCGCATGCCTCTCCCCGGCAGGGCCTGCCCGGTCGATGAGCTCGGCGTAGGTCGTCGCCGCCCACGAGCCGTCGTCGCTGCCGTGGGCGGACCACCATTCGGCCAGGCCCTGCCCGGAGTCGGGCAGGGTGCGCTCCAAGACTTGGAGCTGACTGATCCGGCCCGAGCGGCAGATCGTGGCCAGCACACGACCCCAGGATTCGACGCGGCGGTTCTGCTCGACCGGGTCCAGTAACACGAACGCCGGATGAGAGAGTTCGATCATCACCGTCAGCGTCGCGGCCGTGGGGTCGTGGATCATGCCGGCCCCGGTCTCGGGATCGGAATACTCCCGCAGTCGGGCGGCATCACCGGGCAGGGCAAGGGTGCCTGCCGGGCGGGGCATGACGATCCGGCGCCGGTAGATCAGCTGGCCCATGCTGGCCCGCCACACCCACCAGCCGGCGATCGGCACCCACTCCACCGCGGGGCGACCGCTGATGGGGATCCAGGTCATCGCCGCACCGAGGATCCAGATCGGTGATGTGAGCAGGAACAGCGCCCCGCCGCCGCCGTAGAAGGAGCCGACCAGGCTCACCCCGGCGATGCCGAGGGTGACCAGCTGGGAGGCCGAGAGCCCGAGCAGGATGCCCCGACGGGTCAGGCGGCTGAACTTCGCCGGGACCAGGGCGGTCCCGGACTCCGTGGAGGTTTCCGTGGACATGAGGGACTACTCCTTCCCACTCGTCGGGCCTGAGGGCTTCGGACCCTGCCGATTCGGGCCCTGCTTGGGCGCGGACGGTTTCGGTGAGGACGTGTCCGGCGGCGACTTCGGCACCGGCGAGGACGCCGGGGCGGCGTTCGGGGCCGGGGTATCGACCGGGGCCGGTGTCGAGGTCGTGGTGTCCTGGGAGGGCTTCTCGGCGCCCTCGGTTGCCGTCTCTGCCTGTCCGGCCAGGGCTTGGCCTGCTTCGGGGCCGGCGGTGGCGGCCTTCTTCGCGACCGCGGCACCAGCCACGACCGCTGCGGCCGGCCCGGCCGCAGCTGCGCCGGCCCCGGCACCCGCGCCCGCTCCAGCGCCCGCGCTGCCGGCTCCAGCACTTCCGGCCGAACCAGCACCCGCCGACCCCGCACTTGCACTGGAGGCACCGGAGCCACCGGTGCCACCGCCGGGACCAAGAGTGGCGGCCTGGCTCGAGCTGTTGCCGGACTTCTTCCCCCCGCCTCCGCCGTCGCCGCCTTTGTCGGACTTTCCGTCGAGGACCTTGTTCGGGCTGTTGCCCTGCGGCTTGCCCGGTGTCGGCATCGGCCGGTTCAGTGCCGATTTCGCTTCCTGCTCGGAGCCCATCGAGTTGTAGAGGTCGAAGCCGATGAAAGACAGGAATCTGTAGGTGAGATAGGGCGCGAACCCGGCGAGCGCCATGAGCACGATTCCGGCGAGAGGATCGGCGACCGAGGCCAGATCCGCCTCGATCGGTGCTGAGACCTGGGTGACGGCCACGAGCAGGATGATGACCAGGACGAGCTTGCTGAAGATCAACGCGAGGACGAACATCGACCATTTGCCGATCCAGCCGCGACTGGCATCCCAGGAGGCCCCGGCGAACGCGAACGGGGCCAGGACCACGGCGACCAGCAGCAGTGCTTTGCGGATGAGCAGGCTCAGCCACACGATCGCGGCCGCGGAGATCGCGAGGCCGCCGAGGAAGATCGAGATGATCGCGCCGACTCCCGGCGCGGTGATGTTCAGGGTGGCCAGCGCGGCGACCAGGCCGGTGATCTTCGCGCCCATCGACTCGGTGGTCTCGCCGGCGGCTTGGATGATGCCGATGCACAGCTGATCGACGATCTCGAGCAGTAGGGCGGTCAGGGTGAGCACGACGAAGGATCCGAGTACGCTCTTGGCCAGTCCGAAGGCTGCGCGGGAGAGCGCGCCGGGTTCTCGGCGGATCATCCCGGTGATCAGTTGCAGGCAGAAGAAGATCAGCATCACGAAGATCGCGATGCCGAAGATCAAGTTGAAGACCTCGACGTATTCGCCGCTGGTGACATCGACCAGGGTCGTGGTGTCGAAGATCTTCCAGACGGACTCGAACATCCATTCCGCGGCCGCGCCCATGCCCGCGGCCAGCCACTCGAATGGTGCTGATACGAGGCTGGCCGCGGCTTCCCCTGCGGTGTCGCAGACCGAGGAGAGGACAGGTACGTCGCAGAAGCCCATCTCAGATGCCCTGCCCGACGTCCCAGAAGAAGTTCACCAGGGTGACTGCGGCCCCCGACAGGACGGCTGCGGCACAGCTGATGAGGACACCGATTTTGCCCCTGCCCGCGAGGTTCGGGTTGCTCGAGTTGGAGCCGTACGCCCAGACAATCGCGGAGATAATCAGGGCGAGCACGGACAGGATCAGCGCCACGGTCATCACGGCGCCGACGATCTCGCGCAGCTGTTCGATGCCGGGGAGTCCGGAGTCATTGGGGTCAATGTTGATCACGACAGACGCTCCTTCATGCAGAGTCGTTGGGTGCTTGTCTGCGGCAAGGTGCACGGGCGTTGTCGTGGCATGAAGAAGCGCCCATCCGGTATCTGGATGGGCGCTCGGGTCGTTCGTGGAGTGGGGCGGGGATCAGAGCTGTTCGCCGAGGTTGACCAGCCAGTTCAGCCATCCGGTGGCCGCTCCAGCGAGGATCGCGCCGCCGAGGGAGACGAGCACGCCGATGCGGCCTTTGGCGGCGAGGCTGTAGTTGCCGGTGCTCGCAGCGATCGCCCAGATGATCGCGGAGACGAGGACCATGAGCACGGCGATGATCAGCGCGGCCATGAGCAAGGCACCGGCGACCTCCATGAGATCACCGATGCCGCTCATGCCCTCGAAATCGGGAAAAACATCCATGCCCCCAGGTGCACAGGCACCGGGTGGGGCGCCAGCCGCCGATTCGCGTCAACGTCGGGCACGGAGCATTACCTCGGTGGAAGCCCACGCACGTGAAACCGGGCATCGAATGCGACTGACCTGGTGGGTCGAGGGTTCACGGTGCGATCAAGAGACGAATGCATCTGATGTAACTTCGGACCTTTACCGGCAGGGTCGGATGATCGAAGTGCCCGAATGGCCTGCTCGCTTGGGTCCTCATGCCGTCCAGGTGGGTTGGCCGTCGCGTGCCATCGGATGTAGGCTTGCTTTATGCAAGCCAGTGAAGAATCAGTGAAGGACGCCGTCGTCGGCGTGTGGACGTTCGGCTCCTACGAGACGAAGGACATCGACGGTAGCGACGTGGCCTACCCGCTCGGGGAGCACGCGACCGGGATGATCATGTACACCGCTGACGGGTACATGTCGGTGCAGATTGGCGCCGCTGGCCGCCCGGCGTATGCGGACGGGGCCCTGCACGGCGGCACGGACGCTGAACGCGCCGCTGCCGCGGCCGGCTACCTCGCCTATACCGGCACTTACAGCGTGGACGTAGACGTGATCACCCATCACCCGGTCGCGAGCCTGTTCCCGAACTGGGAGGGCAGCGACGTGCCCCGCCGGGCCACGATCCAGAACGACACGTTGAGCCTGGACCTGCTGGAACCCATCCAGCAGGACGGCCAGGCCCGCACCGGAACGCTGAGGTGGCATCGTGCCTCTGCGCTCTGACTGGTCGCACGATGCCTGCTCGATCGCCCGCGGCGTCCAAGCCGTCGGTGACCCCTGGGTGCTGCTGATCCTGCGCGAACTGGTGAACGGACAGACACGGTTCGACGCCCTACGCGAAAGACTCGGTATCGCGGACAACACACTCGCAGCACGGTTGAAGTCCATGACCGAAGCCGGGCTCGTCACCCGGCATCCCTACCACGATGGGCGCCGCACCCGTTACGAGTACCAGCCCACCGAGGCCGCGAAGGACGCGCTGCCGATCCTGCACGCCTTCTCGCTGTGGGCCGGCAAGCACGCCACCGGCGATGCCGACCGGGAGATCGAGATCGTCTGCCGCGCCTGCGGTACCCACAGCACCATGGGTGAGAGGTGCAGCGCCTGCGGAAGTCAGCTCACCGTGGCGACCACGGCATGGATTCGCCCGTCGAGCACCGACCGCACACCGGTACCCCTGGCCGGATAGCCCCCGGAACACTTCCGCTCCCGGCCACCGCGCCCGCGGTGGTCCGAAGAAGCACCAGGAAAGGACACCCGATGCCCGCACCCGATACCGCCTCATTGCCCGCAGCATTCTACCTGCCACTCGCCGAGAACGAGTTCGACTCCACCGCGGCCACAATGAGCCCCTGGGACGAGTCGATGCAGCACGGCGGACCGCCGGCGGCGTTGCTGGCTCGCGCGGTCGAGCGGGTGCGCCCGGATGCGGGGATGCCGATCGGGCGGATCTCGATCGACATGCTCGGCCCGATCCCGCAGGGGCGTATTCGCACCGAAGCGCAGATCCTGCGGCCGGGCAAACGGATCGAGCTGGTCGAGGCCAAGCTGTGGGCAAACGAGAAGCTCGCGGTCACCGCGACCGCCTGGCGCCTCCGCGCCACCCCCGGCGCAACAACCGAGCAAGCACACACAGTGGAAGCCCCGGCGCTGCCGGAGGAGCAGGAGCAGGTCTACTTCCCCGGCGTGGATCCGGACTGGGGGTACGGGCGGGCCATCGAGTGGCGCTTCGTCGCAGGCTCCTACCAGGAGACGGGCCCGGCCAACGTCTGGGCCAGGCCCCGCATCCCGCTCGTCGCCGGCGAGGAGACCAGCCCCGTCCAACGGCTGGCGATCGTCGCGGACTCCGCCAACGGGCTCTCCGCCGAGCTCTCCCAGACCGAGTGGGCGTTCATCCCGCCGACCATGACACTCACCCTCGGCAGACAGCCCGGCACCGAGTGGGTCAACATCACCGCGCGCACGATCATCTCCGCAGATGGCCGCGGTGTGACCGACGGGGACCTCTACGATCAGGACGGATACCTCGGAGTCGTGAGCCAACCCCTGCTCGTCGCCGCCCGCTGACCCGACCGACGCGCATCACCGCGATACCGGCACCACTCATTACGAGGAGGACATCATGACCACGGCCTACGAGCCCGAGATCACCGCACTGCTGTGCGTGGACCTGTACAACGACTTCCTGACCGAGGGCGGCAAGCTCTACCCCTGGGTCAAGGACATCGCCGAGGCCAACGACATGCACGAGAACCTGCGCACGCTAGTGGCAGCCGCCCGGGAGAAGGGCATCACCGTCTACCACGTACCGCACCACCGGTGGGAGCCCGGCGACTACCAGGACTGGAAGTACCCCTCGCCCTATCAGCTCGGTGCTGCCGAGCGGCAGGCGTTCGCCAAGGACACCTGGGGCGGGACGTTCCACGACGACTTCCAGGTCCAGGACGGCGATGTCGTGGCCACCGAACACTGGGCCTCCAGCGGCTTCCCGAACACCGACCTGGAGCACAAGCTCAAGCGGTTCGGCAAGGAGAAGATCATCTGCGTGGGACTACTGGCGAATACGTGCTTGGAGGCCACGGCCAGGATCGGGATGGAACTGGGCTTCCATACGACCTTGGTCCGTGACGCGACTGCGGCCAGGTCCGAAGAGGCGCTGCACGCCGCGCTCAACATTGACGGGCCGACCTACGCGCACGAAGTGCTCACGACTGCTGAGGTAATCCACGCGCTGGGATAGGACCAGCACTTAGTGACGGCGTCCGTGTGCGGCGATACATTAGATGCACGATTCGTGCATTAGATGCGATCCGCCGCACGAAAGGCCAGGTCAGGAGTGCGTCGCAGGGTAGGCCCGGACCTAACGTGTTGCCGCAGATCGGCGCGATTCCGCCATGTATCAAGTGCATGAATCGTGCTTTAGCCTCGATCCACCGATGAACGCTGGAGTAGGTGTCGGGTCCGATTTCAGCTGAGGTCGCAGCCTCCGGGCAGGAATGATCGCCGGGCCTCGCTGCCCGGAGCGTTCCACTGATGGTCCTCAAGTCGCGCCGTTCGCCGGCTGGTCGGTCAGGCTGCAGCTTGCTGTGGTGGTCCGTTGATGGCGGTGAATAGGTTCGTCCAGGCGGTCTCCCACGGCCAATCCTGCGGCAGGTGCAGGGTGATCCGGCGGGCGGAGGTCGCGGTCCGGGCCGGGACGCTGATGAGTTTGCGCCGGATGGTGCCGGTGGTCGCCTTGGCCAGCCCGGCCCCGGCGATCGTGGCCGCGGCCCGGGTGAGGTTGAACGCGAGGACGGCCAGCACCAGCCAGGCGGCGTTGGCATTGAACTCCCCGGAGGGCAGGTGGGCCAGCGCGCTGTCCTTCAGATCGGCGTTGACCTGCTCGATCACGGCATGGGCGCGGTGGGTCTTGTCCGCGGTGACGGTGTCCAGGTCGCTGGTGGTGAAGAAGGCGTGGAACCGGTGGGTGTCGAACAGGGTCGGCTGGTCGAGGTCCTTCGGGTTGAGCTCGGGAATGCGGCGCACCACCAGGCGGCCGGGCACGCGTTGGCCCTTTCTCTTCGAGGTGAAGGCGGTGTAGTCGATCTCGGCGACCTCGGCGCTCGAGATCCAGGTGCCGGTGTCCTCGTCGTAGACCGCGTCGGTGTACTTGATGGTCTGCCAGGCACTGTCGTCGATGGCGGCGATGGCCTTCTTCACGGCCGGGTCCATCCTGACGGTGACGGACACCTCGGCCCCGCCGGCGATCGCGGCCTGCACGGCGGCGTGGCCGTAGTAGGCCGAGTCGGCCCTCATCAGGGTCCTTGCCCCGGCCATGCCGGCGAGGCGGCCGGTGGTGGCCAGTGCGTCGCCGATCAGCCGAGCCGGTGGTGTTGACGGTGGCCAGCTGCGCGTTGAGCCCGCGGACCCCCGAGTAGCCGTAGCTGGAGCCCTGCTTGGCGTGGCCGTGGACCTGGACGATGGTGTCATCGACGTCGACGTACACGTACTGGCCGGGCTCACGGACCAGCAGCGGAGCCTGGGCGCTCAACCCGGTCAGCACCCGGGAGGCGACCGCGTCGAGCTGGCGCACGTGGCCGAAGGCGAACTTACGCAGGAACGAGCCCAGCGTCGAGGGTGCGTACCGGCCGGTGAAGACCTTTCCGGTGCCGCCGTGGCGCAGCAGGGCCATGTCGTCGATCGAGTCGGCGCCGGCGACCATCCCGGCCACCAGGGAGGCCACCTTCGCCCCGGCGTTGGCGCCCTTGTCCGTGGGCACGCTCAGGTGCTGGTCGGCCAGCGCGTGTAGGCCGGCATCTGCGGCGAGCTTGACGGCCGGCACCAGGCCGGCTGCCGACACGAGATTCGGGTCATCGAAGGACACTGACGTGGCCGCCGAAGTATGAGAGAGTTGCACCTGCGAGATGCTCCTTGATCAATTGGAAAGTGAACTGTCGCAAGTTCCATTTTCCCTGATCACAGGGGCATTCTCGTGTTTAACGCGCCATCAAAACCACTACTCGATCGGTGGATCCAGGTTTAGATGCAACTTCCGAGATTATTCTTTCACCGTGATGTGGACGTGGTCGTAGTGTCCGCCTGTGATGTCCTCGGGACTGTGCATGCCCCCACCGTCGTAGTCGCGCCACCCGTCCTTGTCGCTGCCGACCGACCAGATCTTGCCCTGCCAGATCAGATACTCCACGCCCAGGTCCTCGGCATGGTCTTGCATCCAGTGCGTGAAGTCCCAGCCCGCCTCGAGCTGATCCGGCGTCGGCATCTGCCCGATCGGGTTGCCGAACGTGACATCGCAGGCCCGGCCCAACGGGTGCTCGGACTTCTGCCCGGGTCTGGGGGAATAACAGGCCCAGGAGGTGTCGGGGTAGGCCTTCAGCGCCTCGTCGTGGACGTGGAGCATGCGCGCGGTGATCTGCCCGTCGCTGGTGGGATCGTCGACCATCTGGCTGGGATCATCCCCGTCGAAGTCGCTGGGGTCTTCGCCTGTCCCGCCACCGTCGTCGGTCTCGCAGCCGTCCTCGCCGGGTTCTGGGTTGCCGCCTTCGGCCTCGGGGAGGTCTGCCGCGTCGTGATCGTTAAGCCAAGCGGCGGGGTCGGTGTAGTCGCCGTCTGGTCCGCCTTCGCGGACTTCGAAGTGCAGATGGGCTCCGGTGGACTGGCCGGAACTTCCGACGTCGGCGATGTGCTGCCCCGCCGTGATCTCATCGCCGACCTGGACGTGGATGCCGTCTTCCCACATGTGGATATAGGCCGTGGCCAGTCGCTGCCCGTCGACCTGGTGGTCGATGACGACGATCCCGCCGCCGGAGTCGGTGTACTGGGCCTCAGCCACAGTGCCATCAGCGGCGGCGAGGATCTCGGTACCGTCCTCGGCGGCGAAGTCACTGCCGGTGTGCAGGGTCTCTTCGCCGGTGATCGGGTGCGTGCGCGGGCCGAACGGGGAGGTCGCGACCCAGGTGTCCTCCGGGAGGGGGAAGACCACGCGGGAGGTCTCCGCGGCCGGCTGATCATCTTCTTCCCCGTCGCCGCTGCCGTCCTCTGAGGTCGACAGCTTGGTGAGGATGGCCTCGGCGACCGGCTCGTAGTTGGCGTAGCGGTCGGGGTAGGCGCTGACTTCGACGGCTTGGGCGGCTTCGCCCTTGCTCATCTCCTCCCACCCGTCGATATCCAGCAGGCCCCGCGGGGAACCGCCGTTGGGACCGTCCGGCCCGCCGTAGAACGCTTCAGCCTGGTAGTCGGGATCCATCAGCTCTTCGACCGATCCCCACCCGGATTGCGGGCGCATCTGGAACAGCCCCAGAGAGTCGTTGTCGGAGCCATTGCCGTCGTTGGGCATGTCGCCGGATTCGGGGTAGGAGCTGGTGTTCGACAGCTGCTTGAGCACGGATTCGGTCAGTGCCGCCATCAGGGCGATCTGGACCCCGTCGCGGGTGACGCCCTCGGTCTTCGAGCCGGTCTGGATGATCGTGGCCGCGTGCTCGAGCTGCTTCTTGCCCAGCGTGATCGTCTCGCCGTTGGCGGTCTCGGCGGTGAGCTCATCGGGGACATCACCAACATCGCCAACATCACCGTTCTCCCCGGGGGCTACGCATTGGGCGGAGGCGGCGGGGTTCATGATCAGGCCGACGCCGACCAGGGCGAACATCGGGCCCAGCAGAACCAGGACGGCCAGAGCGGCCACGGCTTTCTTCATCGCACGGCCTTTCGTCTCAGCGCAGGGGCGTATCCAGCGCCGAGAGCCGCATGAGGAAACAGGAGTCCTCTTGCCCCTCCGTGGAGGGCGCCACCGTGGCGGTGCTCTCCGGGGTGCTGGTGGCCTTCGGGCAGGTGAGGAAGAGGGTGAAGGTGACCGGGTGCTCGGAGGTGGCGGGGGCGTCGTTCCATGTGCCGTCGCGGTGCCGGGTGCCTTCGATGGTGATCGCGGTCGCGCCCTCGGGCAGTTGTCCCGGCTGGGCCTGGGCCAGGGCCTCGTCCCACTGCTCGGGGACGTAGGCCCGGTCGATGCTCAGATGCTGGCGGGTGGAATGCTTGCGCAGCTCGACCCAGGCCTCCCGGGTCGGGAGGTAGCCGGCGATGTCCGAGGCCAGTCCGGCTTGCTCGACGCCGCTGGGGTCGGCGACCTCCAGCACGGTGGCGGTGTAGTCCAGGGGCATCAACCCGCTGGTGGTGTCCCAGGTGAACAGTGCCTCGGCGGCACTGCGGGCGAAGTCCTCCGGGTCGGTCGAGGGGGCGATGCCGGGGATCTCGACCTCCGCCGGAGCCGGGGACGGTGCTGGAGTCTCGGTGCCTGGAGGGTCAGGCTGTGGTGCGGTGTGCTCCGGGTTGGCGGGGCCGATGATGATGCCGTAGACCCCGACCCCGGTGAAGATGAGCAGGATGATCGTGGCGATGGCCAGGGCGATGTGGCGGCGGCGCAGCCGCGGGGAGCCTTCAGTTCTCGTCATACCCCCAGGTGCACTCCGACCGTCGCCGGTCGGGCGGGGCGGGGTCAGAGGGCGCGCAGATGCCCTCGTCGCGCGCCCTCGTCGTGGGCGTCGCGGGCAGCGCGCAGGTCCCGGGCGAACTGGCTGGTTCCCTCCGCGGTGGCGAGGAAGCTCTCGATCTGTTCCTCGCTCAGCTCAGCGGCGAGCGCCTCGGCGTTGTAGTGGATCCACCAGTTCTCCAGCTCGGTCCAGGTGGCGTTGAACGCGCGCAGGGGCCAGCGGATGATCTTCGCCACCGGTTCCTCATGACTGGTCTCGGGCGGGTCTCCGGCGGGCTGATCCGGGGCGTCCTTGCTCCGGTGAGCGCGCGCGATCGCGTCGTCGGCCATGCTCTGCAGATCCGTGCCGCGCGCCGGCACCGCCTCGCGCTGCTGCAGGCCGCGGATGCGCTCGTAGGCGGGATGGACGGGGCCGCCGTCGTTGATCGCCTCCAGCTCCGCGGTGATCTGCTCTCGCAGCGCCGGTGGGGTCTCGGGGTCGGTGGCGAGCTGATGCAGGTAGGCGATCTTGTCCAGCGTGGTGTGGGAAGCACCGCCGGGGATCATCCCTGCGGCCTGTGCGCGTGCTTCACCTCGGGGAGTCCCCAACGGGTCCGCAAATTTTGCGGACCCGTTCCACCGGGGCTGATGTTCGGAACTGAACTGCGTTGCGGACTCACGTCGGCTGGCGTCTTCGGCCATGAGCGTCTTGAGCTCCCCGTACAGTGCGGCGGCCTCGACGGGGGTGAGGTCCTTGTGCTGGGTGTTCTCATCCTGTTCGGCCAGCAGGTGCCCGAGCCGGTCCGAGATGCTCGAGCGGACCCACACGTCCACCGTCCGCCAGCCCAGCTGCTTCACGGCCGCCAACCGGCGAGCGCCACAGACCAGGGTCCCGTCGGTGGTGATCGTCGGCGGCTGCAGCAGTCCGAGCTGGGCGATGGACGCGGCCAGGGCGTCGATGTCGCCGAGGTCGGTGCGGTGCCGGTGCCCGATCATGATCGAGGCAACGGCCCGCTGGAGTTGGATGTGTCCCTGTGCCTGTCCCATCAGCGATACCCTCCACGGCGCGGGGCGGCCAGGGAGAGGGTGAGCACGAGGTCTTCATCGCGCAGCAGTGCCCGCAGGGTCTCGCCGATGAGCAGCCGGTGCAGGATTCCGCGACCGGTGCTGGTCGCGGCATAGGCCGGGTGCGGGTGCCCCAGCAGCGCTTTGAGCAGAATCGACCAGGAGTCGGCTTCGATATCCAGCAGCGCTTGGGCGTGCTTGTCTCGGCGCAGCGCCTCGTAGGCGGTACGCCGGGTCCCGGCGCGGGCCAGTTCCTGGCAGACGTGCTCGACCGCGGCCCGAGCCAGCGCCGGCGGCCATTTCATCATGGTCACGAAGGCGATGGCGTCTTCGACCAGGCGGGTGGCGGTGGTGAAGGTGTCGTACTCGCGCCGCTGGTCGTCCTCGTCGTGATCGGCGGGGTCCTCGGTCGGGTCGGGGTCGGTGATGTGGAAGGCCTCGTGGTAGTCCGTCAGGGGGTTCTCACGGTCGGAGATCCGTTCGGGATCGTGGAAGGCGGACACGTGCGGGCGGCGAGCTTGATGGACTGAGCACAGCAGTCCTTGGGCGCGTTCTTCGGCGATGCAGGTGATCCGCACCGCGTGGGTGATCACACCCCACGGGTCCTTCGCGGTGCGCGCCGAGCGGGTGCGCATGACATCGAACGCCGCACTGGCGGCCTCCCAGGGGTCGAGGCCGTGCTTGCGCGCCAACGGCGTGTACTTGGCCGCGGCGTGTTCCATCAGATCTGCGGCCACGGGGTCCAAGCGCCAGGCGGCGGGTCCGGCCTCATGCAGGCGGACGAGCAGGGCGCGCAGGCCCTCGCTGGTCGTGAAGTCTTCGGGTTCGGACAAGGTCGTCATCATCGGTATTTCCTCCTGTACGTCAGGTGCACGTCGCTTTCGTGGGGGTCGCATCGGGTCGTGGCGTGGGCTCATGTGAGGTCACCGCCTAGTTCCGTGCGATGGCCGAGCGGGTGGCCGGTTCGCGGATATGGCCGTGGCCGAAGGCCTTCAGCGGTGGCAGCTTCTTCGCGGCAAACGCGCCGGCGCTCTTCCCGGCGGTGACCAGGCCGCGGTCGACCTTGCGGGCGAGGTGTTCCTGCAGGGCGATCCCGCGTCCTGCCATCGCGGCGGAGGACCGGGCGACCAGGTCGGTGGGCCTGACCCAGTCGACGCCGCGGCCCTGCGGGGCCTGGAGGCGCTGGTGCAGGCTCGCGCGGCGCTGCGCGGTCTTCTCGTGCTCGATCGCATCCGGAGCCCCCGTGCCCTCACGGCCGGTGATCCTCGCGGCGTCGTGATCGGGCTCGGCCTCGGGTTCAGGGGCGTCCCACCAAGGGTTCTGCTCTCCGGCAGGGTCCGGAGCGGGTGCGGTGTTCAGCGCATTCCATGGTTCGGGATCGGGCGGGGTGAAGCTGGTGTCCCAGTTCTGCGCGTCCTGGGCGGGATCGGAACTCATGATGTGCTCTCCTTCTCTGCGGCCTCCCCGGGTTCGGACGAGGCGGTAGTGGCGGTCTGGCGGGTGCGCCAGCGGCCGATGGTCGAGGGATGAACGTCCAGGCGCGCGGCGATGGCCTTGTTCGACCACCCGGCCTCCCACAGCCGCGCCGCCTCCGGCTTCCGTCCCGACCCCGCCGATTCGCTCGTGCGCGATGGGGCAGGAAGCTGCGTGGGACCGTCGTCGGATACGGCCTCGGTCGGTGTAGGCGAAGACTCGGCGGTCGGTTCCAGCGGGGTCGGTGAGGGCAGAGCCGACCGGGGCAGGTCCGCCACGGTCGAGGACGTCAGCGGCAACTCGTCACCGTCGCCGTCTGTCCGGTCCGGCACCGTTGCGAGCTCGGGGTCGACGGCATCGGTGCGCTCGGCCTTCTCCAGCCCGTCTACAGCGGATGAGCGATGGTGGTGGGCGGAGCGGATGAGGACCACAGTCAGATGCGTGGATGCCAGCAGCACCAGCGGCGGTACCGAAGCGATCACCGACGCCAGCAATCCCGGCACGGCTGCCTCCGCGGCCACCACAGCGTGCATCGCGTTCGCCGCCACCGAGACCAGAGCCCCAGCGATGAGCAGCCCCCACGGATACCAGGCCCCAGCCCGCCCATCGAGAGCCACCACAGCGATCGTGGCGACGACGATGAGCCCATCGACGAGCAGCGGCCACACCCACGCCTGCGAGCTGGCGATCCCTGAGCGTCGCGCCAGATCCGCCAGAGCGGTGAACGAGAGCCAGAACGCGCCCAGAGCGATCCCGATCGTCCCGCATGCGGCCGTGATCACCGACCATCCCCACCGTTCCGAGCTGCCCATGATCACATCACCCGATACACCGGCGGACGCGACGGCCCCGTACTCGCCGGGGAGAACGAGCGCTGCTGGTCGCCGACGGTGGTGCGTTGCCGTGCTCCGCTGCCGTGGACGTTGTGGTAGGCCGACTGCACCGTCCGGGAGATCTCCCGCTGGCCCAGCCCCGCCTGACCGGCGGCGGCACCGAGGACGTCGAGAGCCTCACCGGCAGGCATGCCGTTCTCCGCCAGCCGGCACGCGGCCTTGAACAAGCCCAGGTTCCGTTCGCCCTCGCGCAGGCTGGCCACCCGGTCAGCGAGCGCGGCGATATTCGGCGTCCGCCGAGTCCCGCGTGACTCGGGTGCAGGCACGGCAGGGCGGGGATCGAGGAAGTCCCGCAAGCCCTGGGCATCCACGGCGGTGGCCGGGCCGTTGTTGACTTGGTCCAGCCGGTAGTGGTGTTGCTGGCCGTCGATGTGGCGGTGTGAGGGCGGGACGATGATGTAGCCGCCGTCACCGCGGAAATCCACACCAGCCCGGGCCGCCTGCCACGACCGCTGCTGCGTCGCCGGTGTGGCCGGGTAGATCAGGTGGGCGCCGCCGGAGGGGGTGCGGGTGACGACTTCCCAGTGCCCGAGCTTCCCGGCGTCGTGGGCGCGGTTGATCGCGTCGTAGCCGTTGACCTTCTCGTGCAGGTCGACATCGACGACGACCACACCACTGGGATGGCCGGTCGGCAGGCCGATGTTGGCGTTGGGGATCTGGTCCCACCACGCCTGGACCTGGCTGAAATCTGTCGTGGCATCGTGGAACCCGCCGTGGGTCAGGGGGCGCTTGCCGTTCGGCGCGCAGGGGAAGACGGGTACTCCAGCCCGGGCGAACTCGCGTGCGGCTGCGCCTAAGGGCCAGGAGTCATCGAGGCGGAGGAGGACCGAGGAGACGGCACCGTGTTCGGCCATCACGACCACGCCCCTCGGGCGGTGCCTGTGGCAGGTGCGGTCCTGTCGTGATCGCGTGCTGTGTGATCAGGTCGTGGTTCGTGTCGGTTGTGCCGTGCGTGTCTCATCACCAGGTCTCCTCGTCGAGAGCCGGCTTCGGGGTGTGGAGCAGGCTCTACGTCCGGCAGGTGCGCGGAGAGGGTCCGGCGTGTCGAGACGGCCAGCACTCACGATCGGTGAGTAGGGTGGCCGCCAGGGCGCGACTCGCACCTGACGTATACACCGGGATAGCGGGAAGTTAGTCGAGCCGGAGCTGGACCTTAGGGATGACCCGTAAATCAGGATCAGAGATCGGAAGATCGGAACCAGAAGTGTCATCTATGGGTCTGCATGTCGCATGGCGCGATAGCGGCTAGGACTCATGCCGATAGCGTGACGGAACACTCGAGCGGCGTGACCCCGGCTGCTCCAGCCCACCTGCCGGAGGATCTGATCGATCGGGGCATCCGTGTCCCTGAGGAGCCGTGCCATTTTCTCGATGCGCAGCATGGTCAAGCACGCGTGCGGGGTCTTGCCGAACGCATCGGTGAAGACTTCGCTGAATCGCGAGGGCGATAGGTGAGTCGCGGCAGCGAGGTCCGCAAGCTTCCACTGCCGGTCGAGCTGATCTTTCATCATCTCTGCGGCCTGCCGGGCTTCAGCCCGCAGCGGGCAATACTTCCGATGGCGGGGTTCAGTGGGGCGTGTACTCGCTCGTTGAAGCGGCGAGGTCCGGACCGGCGAGAAGCGCACAAACGGCGCGATGATGTCCAGCACCAAGAACCACAGCGCTTGCATCCTTGGAGCACGACGGTTGAATCCGTGCGGATCCATGCTCAGTCTCACGAGCTCGTCAACCCAGGGCATGAGCAAACCGACACGGTCTTCGCCGAGACGCAGTATCTGTGTGGGATCGGTGTAGACCGTGTCGGCGAACTCCTTCGCATCGAGCCGATTCTGAATGACGCTGGCGTACTGCCAGTACAGCTGATCCAACGCGTACTCGGGATCAATGTAGATCGTGCTGGCCGTGATCTGCGGGTCGGGATCAATGCCGCACAGCACGTTCGTCCCCAAGAGCACAACATCACCGACGTTCACAGCGCGCTCGCCGAACTCGCTATACATGAACGCGGAACCATCGCGCACGATGATGAGCCTGATGCAGTCGTACGCGACCGGCGCGATAGGGCGATGGCACGCCCTCGTCCTCGCCAGGATTGGGGAGAACTCAAATCCTTCACCTGCACTAATGGGCTTCGGCATCTTCCTCGTCAGACCACTTTCCCTTGATGGGGTAGCGTTCCGTCGCAGACGCGCTTAATGCAAAAGGCTGAGGATTCTTCAGATACTTGCACCCTGGAATTGGGCAAAGAGTGCGAGGCGCGGGGTGATGTCGGTCGTTAGCCCCCATCACCCCGCACCTCGACTCACGCAGGGTGTCTTACGCCGTCAGCACAGGGCGTCGCAGTGTGGAACGGTGAGCCATTGCGTCCTTTCGGGCCTTCGGCACTTCCAGGAAGTCCGCGATGGCTTCGATCGAGCGGGCCGTGGCCTGTCCGTCCCCGTAGGGGTAGATCGCGTTGGCCATGGACGAGTACGCCTCCTCATCGTTGAGGAGCCGTTCGACTTCAGCGATGATCTGGGGGCGGGAGCGGCTGACCAGTCGAGCGGCGCCCGTGGCGAGGGACTCGTGACGTTCGGTGACGTCACGCAGGACCAGAGTGGGGATGCCCAGAGCGGGTCCTTCTTCCTCGGCGCCGGAGCTGTCGGAGACGATGATGTCGCTGCGCTGCAGCAGCTTGCAGAACGCTAGGTACGGCAGGGGCTCGACCAGGTCGATGTTGTCCCTGCCCTCCAGTGCGGGCACGATCACGTTCCGGACGGCGGGGTTGGGGTGGACCGGGATGACGATGCGCACGTCGTGCCGGTTGGCGATGTCGGCCAGGGCGTCCGCGATCTCCTGCATGGGTGCCCCGTGGCTGACGCGGTGATGGGCGGAGGCGACGATGACGCGGCGCGGATCATCGTCGAGGTCATCCAGCAGCGGGTCGCCGTACCCGGTAACGTTCTCCATGCCCCAGTGGAGGGCGTCGACGACAGTGTTGCCGGTGATCACGATGTTCTTCTCCGGCACGCCTTCGCGGATGAGGTTGGCGAAGTTCCCGTGGGTCGGTGCCAGGTGCAGCGCGGCCATCTGCGCGACGAGCTTGCGGTTGCCCTCCTCCGGGAAGGGCGAGGTCGCCACGCCGCTGCGCAGGCCTGCCTCGACGTGCACGATGGGCACCTCGGCCTGGAACGCGGCCAGGGCTCCGGCGAGGGTGGTGGCGGTGTCGCCATGGACGAGCGCCACGTCGAGCCCGTCAAGCGCCGAAGTCGCTGAGAAGCGGGCCAGGGCACGGTGAGTGACATCGGTCAGGGACTGGCCGGGTTCCATGATGTCGAAGTTCACATCGGGGGTGATCCCGAACTCGCCGAGCGTGTGCGTGAGCATCTCCCGGTGCTGGCCGGTGGAGATGACTCGCAGGTGGAAGCGGGAATCCTCGCGCAGTGCGTGGATGAGCGGGGCGAACTTCACGGCCTCAGGCCGGGTGCCGAGGATGATGCCGATGGTCTTCATGTCTGTTTCCTTCGTGTGCGTGTCCCGAAAATGGGGCGTCTCTGGGGTTCAGGGGTGGGTGTTGTTGGTGTGCAGGGTGATCTCGGCGCGGGGTGCGACGAAGTAGTGCTCGACGGAGTAGGAGATCGTCGCGAAGTCCATCGACCCGGTGCCGGTGAAATCAGCGGCGACGATGCGAGCCGTCGACTCCTCGCCGACCTTCCACTTCACGAAGATGCCGCGAGCGGCATCGATGGCCTTGTAGTAGACGGCGCCCTGCCAGGGCTGCGGGCCGCGCAGCCCGATGAGGAACTCGTCCTCCCCGTCGCCGTCGAAGTCGGCGCACATCACCGAGTGGCCGGGGCCTTCACCGTTCTCGTTGGGCTCTCCGTAGGTGTCGAGCAGGAACCGGTTCCAGGAACCGGGGCTGACGGGGTCCTTGACGTACACGGCAACGGTGTTGCCGTGGAAGGGCTCGAGGGTAGCCACGTAGGCGAGCGGGTCGTCTCCGATGCGGCCGCCGTCGACATCGCCGCTGCCGCGGAAAGTGGTCTGCTCGAACTGGCTGTGCTCGCCCTCGCCGATGCGCTCGAACGCCCATCCGGTGTCGGTGTAGGTCATCCAGGTCACGCCCTCGTCGGAGGCCATGAGAATCCCGTCGAGCCCGTTGGGGGCCAAGCCCGGCTTGCGGGCGACACCGTGGATCATGCGGAATTGGTTGTCGTTGACGACCTCCATGTCCCACTGCTCGGCGGTGTGGACGTCGTCGGGGGCGGTGAAGAGCACGATCGGGAGCACGGAGTGGACACTCTCGACGGCGACGATGGGGAAGCCCAGGATCTGGATCCGGTCGTGGCGGGTGAAGTGCCCCACGCGCAGGCGGTGCATGCCGATGGCGCGGCCGACGTGGTGGCGCTTCCAGCGTTCGCCGCGGCGCACCGCGTCGGGGCCAGGGTTCTCCAGCCAGTCAATCTTCCCGCCCTCGGGATCGGCGTGGTGGATGGTGCCGCCGGGGCCGTAGAGCTGATAGGAGATGACGTAGTCGTCGCCGTGCTCGCCGGTGATGTTGGCGAAGTCCGCGCCGACGGGCTCCTTGATCTTGTCCAGCAGGAGTCGCTTCTCCCAGGTCGGGTTCTCGTACCAGTAGAGCTCGCCGGCCTTGAGGCCGTGGCCGACGAGGTCGGGCTTGCCATCGCCGGTGATGTCGGGGGCTTCGAGCCAGTAGCCGTCGCGCAGGAAGTCGGTAACGGTGCTCGAGGAGAACCACGGGATGGTGATGTCGGCGGCAGCGCGCTCAGGGGCTGCTGCGGGGGCGGGTGAGGTGAGAGACATGATGAGTGTTTCCTTTCGTGGGGTTTACGAGCTCAGCGAACTCGGGTGCGCCTTCTTGGCACGCGCGGCGCGTACCGACCGAGTGGCGGCCAGGCACATGATGATGAGACCGATGACGGTCAGTCCGGCTCCGACGACGGTCGGGCTGCGGAAGCCCCACCCGGCGCCGATCGCCGCTCCGGCGAGACTCACGCCGATGGTGTTGCCAAGGTTGAAGGCGGCGATGTTCGTCGCCGAGGCCAGGGTGGCCGCGCCCTGGGCGTGGCGCATCACACGGGCCTGCAGGCCCGGAACGGTCGCGAAACCGACCGCGCCCATGAGCGTGAGCAGTACCGCGGTCGCCCACGGGATCCCCGCGGCCATGCCCAGGGCGAGGATGACGATCGGCAGCAGGATCGACAGCACCACGACCGCCTTATCGGGGTTGCGGTCGGCGGCGCGTCCGCCGATGACGTTGCCGAGGAAGAGGCCACCGCCGAAAAGGACCAGCAGCCACGGGATCGCCCCGGCGGAGAAACCGGTCTCGTTGCGCAGCAGCGGCTCGATGTAGGTGAACACGCCGAACATGCCGCCGAAAATGAGCGCGGTGGTGATCAGCGAGGACAGCACCTGGGGCTTGGCAAGGGTGGCGAACTGCTGGCGCACCGGCAGCTGATCCTGCTCGGGATCGGTGCGCGGGACCAGGGCCATCAGACCGATCAGGGCAAGCACCCCGATGACACTGATGATCCAGAACACGGCCCGCCATCCCAGCTGCTGGCCGATGAAGCTGCCCAGGGGCACACCGAGCACGTTGGCGATCGTGAGGCCGGCGAACATGATCGAGATCGCCGACGCCTGCCGCGACTTCGGGACCAGGGATCCGGCCAGAACCGCGCCGATCCCGAAGTACCCGCCGTGGGCGAGCGCGGCCACGATGCGCCCGGCGAACATGACCTCGTAGCTGGGCGACCAGGCCGAGAGAATGTTGCCGATGACGAACAGGGCCAGCAGCGCCACGAGGGCGACCTTCGGGGGCCGGCGCATCAGAAACGGGGTGAGGATGAGAGCGCCGGGCACCACCGCCAGGGCATAGGCGCCGACGAGATGCCCCGCGGCGGGAATCGTGACACTGAGGTCAGTGGCGACCTCAGTGAGGAGTCCTGCGATAACGAATTCGGTCAACCCGATCCCGAAGCCGCCGATGCTCAATGCGAGCAACGCCAATTTCGCGCGGGAATTCCGAACGGGGCTGATAATGCCCACATCGGGTTTCGTGTCGATGGACAATAGCCGTCCTCATTCTCTCCATAGGTCCGTGTGCGAGATGTGCCCGATACCTCGCCGCCAAGGCGACAAATCAACGGGTGTCAATTCCACTATCGGACCGCGTCGAGCCATCAACCATCCCTCTGCTTCGTCTAGCACCGGCCTGCCTATCACTGGCAGGGATAGGCACGGCACCGGCGAATTTGAGACCCTGGTGAGTATGGCAGCAGCATCGCTTCGGCCCACCGGGCACCCTGACCCACCCGCCGTTCACACGTCGACGAACCCGCTTGGAGACTTCCTCCAGGCGCACCGTTCGCGTCTCACGCCGGAAGAGGTCGGGCTGGTGGCCTACGGGATCCGCCGGGTGCCCGGACTGCGGCGCGAAGAGCTCGCCCAACTCTCGGGTATCTCGCCGACGTACTACACACGCCTGGAGCAGGGGCACGCGGCAAACGTGTCCGGGTCGGTCATCAACGCCCTCGCCCGGGCACTTGGCCTCGATGAAGATGCGACGATCTACCTGCACAGCCTCGCCGGCACCATCAAGGAAGCACCGGCGCCGGCAGCGCCTGCGTCACCACCGGCCGGCGACCCGCTCTTCGAGGACGTGGTGGCGTTGATGCCCAGTGCGGCGGTGTTCGCGATGTCGCGCACAAACGACGTGCTCGCCTACAACGATCTCGCCGGACGGATCTTCTTCTCCCACCTCGACGAATGCGCGCCGCTCAACACGCACCGGCTACTGTTCACCGACCCGTACACCCGCGACCTTTACTCGGACTGGCAATGGGAGGCCCGACTGGCGGTGGCGTCACTGCGTTTCATGTCGGGCAACTCGCCGCACGACCCGGACATCCGCAACCTCGTCGGCGAGCTGTCGATGGCCAGCCGGGAGTTCGCGAAGTTGTGGGCGGAGCATCCGGTCACTCGCTGCACCCGGGGTCGTAAGAGCTTGATCCTGCCGGACTGGGGGACCGTCGAGCTCGACTATCACGTGCTGCATTCCCCGCTGGATGACGGCCAGCGCCTACTGGTGCACACCGCGCCCGAGGGAACCGTCGGCTACGACGCGCTCCGGATGCTCAGCGACTAGTCCGATGCTTGAGAACACGCGCTCCTTCACAAGCCCAGAGGCGAGGTGGCCGAGGCGATGACGTCCACGATCGAGCCGACACCTTCAACCGGTTGGCAGCCGCAGCCGCATCCACCGCTGCGTCCCGGGGCGCTCATCGACCCTGAGACCTGTGGCGGCACGATCACCGCCGACGTCGTGATCATCGGCTCCGGGATGGGCGGTGGTGCCCTCGCCTACGCCCTCGCAGGCTCCGGCCTGTCTGTGCTCATCGTCGAACGCGGCGACTTCCTGCCCAGGGAATCGGAGAACTTCGATGCGGCGCAGATGTTCCTCCACCACCGCTACCAGACCAGCGAAGCCTGGATTGACGGGCACACTGGTACGGAGTTCCAGCCCGGCGTCTACCACTGGGTCGGCGGGAACACGAAGATGTACGGGGCGTGCCTGCCCCGCTTCCGCCGTGAGGATTTCGAAACCTTCGACACCGCCGACGGGATCTCGCCCGCCTGGCCGATCCGCTACGAGGATCTTGACCCTTACTACACGCGGGCAGAGAAAATCTTCGACGTCCATGGCAACGCCGGTGAAGATCCGACCGAGCCGCCACATGCAGGACCCTATCCGCATCCCGCACATGCCCATGAGCCGGTCATCGAACGATTCGCCGCACGGCTGCGCCGCCAGGGTCTACAGCCGTTCCACATGCCCAACGGGATGACGTTCACCGCGGACGGGGATCGTGCCCGCGCGTCCACCGACGACGGCACTCCCTCCGGCACCGATGCGAAATCGGATGCCGAAACCCGGCTGGTCCGCCCGGCCCTGGCCAACGAGAACGTGCGCCTGCTCACCGGCACCACCCTCACCCGGCTCACAACCGACCCCGCGGGCGAGCACATCACCGCGGCTCACGGCAGCAGGCAGGGGCGCCCCGTGACGGTACGCGGTCAGCGGTTCGTGTTGGCCGCCGGCGCGGTCAACTCCGCCGTCTTGCTGCTGGGCTCGGCGACCGAGAGGCATCCGGACGGGCTGGGCAACTCATCCGGCCTGTTGGGACGCAACTACATGGTGCACAACAGCACCTTTGTCATCGGACTCCACCCGCTGCGCCGCAACCGGACCCGATGGCAGAAGACCCTCGGCCTCAACGACTGGTATCTGCCCACTCCGGCGCACCGATATCCGCTGGGTAACGTGCAGATGCTCGGCAAACTCCAGGGGGCGCACCTGAAACCTGCCCGAGCGCGGTTGCCGCTGTGGTTCCTCGACAAGGTCGCAGCACGCACCGTGGACCTCTATCTGACTACCGAGGACCTCCCTCGGCAGCACAACCGTGTGCGCCTGGCAGGCGGGCGGACTGTCATCGACTGGACGCCGACGAATCTGCGTCCCCATCAGGAGCTCGTCGAGGAAGTCACCGCCGCCGTGCGAGGCAGCGGATACCCACTGGTCTTCACTGAGCGGATGGGCATCCAGACCAACTCGCACATGTGCGGCACCGCTGTGGCCGGACACGACCCCGACGGCAGCGTCCTCAACCCGGACTGCCGCAGTCACGACCTCGACAACCTCTGGATCGTCGACGGGTCATTCTTCCCATCCTCGGCCGCGTTGAATCCGGCGCTGACGATCGCCGCGAACGCCCTGCGCGTCGCCGAGCGCATCCTCGCGTAGCCACCGACCTCACGAAAGGACCCACCATGTCCACCACCCGCCGCGCCTCCTTCTCCTTCGATGCCCTCTCCGCGGACACTGTCACCGATGCCGACGAGTTCACGCTCGAGAACCCGAGCATGGTGGTCAACCTCGATGCTGATCCTGCCCGCATCGACATGCCACTGGGCGGGTATATCCCGCCGCTGGCCTCGACGATGCTCGCCGCCGGCACCCAGGTCTCCGGCCGGCTCCTCGCGCTCATCAGCCTGCCCGGGCAGCCGCTGCCCGAGTCCGTGTTCCGCGCCCAGGGGTGGGAAGACTTCTACGGATCCGACCGCGCCGACGCGCAACCGGGGACGGCGGTGCTGCTGAAGTCGACGCAGGACAGCGTCGGCCAGGTCGAGCTCGTGCCCGCGCAGATCCTCGCCGACCCGCACGCCCCGCAGGATCCCTTTCCTCACGAGGTGAAGCTGAATCTGTGGTTCAGTCCCGCGGGGACCGACTGCGGGATCCACCGGGATCACGCGTTCATCGAGACCCATACGCAGCTGCTGGGGACCGGCCGGATGCAGAAGTTCGCCTACAACTCGCATGCTTCCGTCTTCGAGGACCAGATCCTCGCGCCCGCCCAGACCCAACCGTCCATCTTCGGCCGATGGGATGACGGGCGGCTCGCCTACCCCTGGCACCAGTATCGGGCAGACACCGACGTGGTCTGGCTCGCCATCGAGTATCACGCGCTGACATCGTGACCGCGCCGCAACTGCCTGCCCGGCGAAGGGTCCATGCCCCGCGTCGGTCGCAGATGATATCCGCATCGCTGCCGAGCTGCACCGGGGCTGCGCGCGGCGATCTCCTTATTCAAAACTCCGGTCTGCGACGCACGCGGTCCGGCTTCCCGCGAAAGGGGACCTGTTGTTATGCCGTCACACCCGAACGGCCATCCTGGCCGTGCCGCCTTGGGAGCATTCCTCCGCTCCCGCAGGCAATCCTTGACCCCGGAGGACCTCGGTCTCGATCTCACCCAGCCCCGCGAAGGCCCGGGCCTATTTCGTGAAGAGGTCGCTCACCGCGCTGGCATCTCTGTGGCCTACCTAGCCCGGCTTGAGCAGGGCACGGCCACCCAGGCTTCCGTAGCCGCGCTCAACGGTCTCGGGCGCGCGTTGATGCTCGACGCTCACGAGCGCGACGAACTCTTCCGTCTCGCCGAGACGCCTCCTGCCACGCGTCGCCGCGAGCCTCCGCCCGAGCATGTCAGCATCGGCACCGCGCAGCTGCTCACCGCGATGGCCGATGTTCCCGCGATCGTGCTGGGCACTCGCGACGACGTCCTCGCGTGGAATCGACTCGGGCATCGCCTCATCGCCTCCCACCTGCCCTTTGAATCGCCTCTAGACCTCGACACACGCCCAAATCGCGTGAAGATGGTCTTCCTCGATCCCCGACTGCGAGAAACGTATCGCGATTGGAAGGTCGAGGCGCAGCGAGCGGTCACCCAACTTCAACAGCTCGCCACACACCGATCCGACGATCTCGCGCTCATGAGACTGGTCGGAGATCTGGTCGTGGCTAGTGACGAGTTCGCCGCCTACTGGGCAGACCCGCAACCAGCAGCGCCGACCCGCGGAATCCGCGAGCTTTACCACCCCGAAGTCGGGGACTTGGATCTCCGCTTTGAGATCCTCACCCTCGAGGGCAGCGAGCAACGACTACTGACCCATTCCGCCGACCCCGGCAGCGTGTCCGAGGAACGCCTCCGCGACCTGGCGGCACTCATCCCGGCCTGACCTACCTCTTGGCCAACCATCTTCTCGGCGGTGCCGGGCCCGCGGGTCCGGCACCGCTTCGCTGTGTCCGGCACGCCCCTCCTCTCACCGACTTGCAAGAGCTCCGGTGGTACGGCGGAGACCGACATCGTGGTGTGCTGGCGGCGGCGGCGACTCGGCCCCGTGGGCTGATCATCGACGCTGTACCGTCGCGCCCATTGGTGTCGCTCGACCCTTTGTCATGACAGAGGCCACGGCGTCGCCTCGTGCACGCAGAATCGCGTGATACCCAGGGAGACCAGGTCAGCAACCCGGCCAGCACGGTACGCAAGCGGACGCAACGAAGCCGGGGTGGGAGCTCTCCGTGTTGGAGGGCTCCCACCCCGGCTTCGTTCGTTCCTTCCTCGGCCTGCGGGCCACTGCTTCTCACGGTGGCCCGCAGGCCGTGCGCAGATGGGATGGACCCGTGGTGACGGTCCGGTGGTGCTTGGAGGCTCAGACGCGTGCGGGCTTGGGCAGCCGGAGCACGATCGCGATGAGCACGGCCGATGCCAGGGCGATGATGCCGTTGACGCCCATGGCCAGCTGCAGGCCAGGCAGCATGCCGGCGGCGAGCTGGCTGGCCAGGATTGCCGACATCACCGGGGTGCCCAGCGTGATGCCGACCTGCTGGCTCATGGTGACCAGGCCGGTGGCCAGGCCCTGCTGGTGCGAGGGCACCGCGGCCGTCGAGGTGACGGTGTAGCCGACGATGGCGACCAGGTTCGCGACGCCGCCGATGAAGGACAGGATTGCGACCGGCACCACCCAGATGCTGGACTCGGTGGCGAAGAACAGTGGCACCGTCATCACGCCCTGGACGACGAGACCGATGATGATCGCCGTCTTGGAGCTGGTGCGGCCGATGATCTTGGGGGCGATGAGACCGCCGAGCACGGTACCGATGCCGAGCACGCCCAGGACCACTCCGGTGCTGATCGCGCCCAGGCCGAGGATTTCCTGCAGGTAGAGCGTGAGTAGGAACACGAGAGACGTGAACGTGCCGAAGGCCAGGAGCCCGGTGATGTTGCCCCACGCGACGTTTCCGCGACGCAGCATCGACAGCTCGACCAGCGGTTCCGCGACCTTACGCTCGATGGCCCAGAAGACCACGAACAGGATCGCGGCGGCCAGGATCGGACCCCAGGCGCCGGGGTGGGACCAGTCGGCGTGGCCGGCGGTGTCGATGCCGAAGACCAGGGCGACCAGGGCGAGGGTGACCGTGATGGCGCCGGGCACGTCGAGCTTGGGTCGGTTACCGGTCGGCTTCTCGCGCAGCACGAACGGAGCAACGAGGATCACGGCGACGGCGACGACGACGTTGATGAAGAACGCCCAGCGCCAGGACACCGCGCCGGTGAGCAGGCCGCCGAGCACGGCCCCGGCGGTGAAGCCTGCAGCCATGAGCGCGCCGTTGAGGCCGAGTACGCGGCTACGGGCCGGTCCTTCGGGGAAGGTCGTGGTCATCAGGGACAGTGCGGCAGGAGTGACCATCGCGGTCGCGATGCCCTGGCCGACGCGAGCGATGATGAGCAGGGTCGGGTCCTGGGCGAGGCCACCGGCCAGGGAGGCGACGCCGAGGAGCACGATGCCGATGAGGAAGAGCTTCTTCCGCCCGAACAGGTCGGCGACGCGGCCGAAGAGCAGTGTGAAACCAGCCGCGCACAATGCGAAGGAGGTCACGATCCATTGCAGGCTCTCGGTGGGGAACCCGAGTTCGCGGCCGATGTGCGGCAGCGCGACATTCAGGATGGAGAAATCCACCGCGAGGGTGAAGTTCGCCGTCAACAACACCGCGAGGGCCAAACGCTGAAGGGCAGTAAGCCGAGTTTGACCGCGGTCTATTTCTTCTGGTGCTTCGGTTTTTGTGGACATGCTCCCATATTGGAAGCCGGTCAAAGGCGTAGCCAGATCCCTGAGTTGCCTATCACTCACAGGGGTAGGCTAGGAACTCGCAGGCACGGCACAATGGAAGCATGGAGGACTACACAACAGTGACCCGCGCCACAGCCGCCTACGAGGCCCGCGCCGACGACCTCGGCGAATTCCTGCGCTCGCGCAGGGATCGGCTCAGCCCCGAAGACGTCGGCGTCCCCTCCTACGGGCGCCGCCGCGTGGCGGGCCTGCGGCGTGAGGAACTCGCCCAGCTCGCCGGTGTCTCCGTGACCTACTACACCCGACTTGAGCAGGGTCAGTCTCAGAATGCCTCCGACTCGGTCATCGAGTCTCTGGCTCGCGCTCTGCGCCTGGATGCCGATGAGACCGCGCACCTGTTCGCCCTGGCCCGGCCGGGGATGGTCAAACGGCCTGCCGTGGACCGGCCCGAACGGCCCAACGCCGGTGCCCGTCAGCTCCTCCACGCGATGGAATCGGTGCCCGCTGTCCTCCTGGGTCGTCGCAACGACATCCTCGCGTGGAACCGTGCCGGGCATCTCCTCCTGGCCGGGCACCTCGACTTCGAAGCTCCCACTCGCGAGGACGACCGTCCCAACCAGATGCGGATGCTTTTCCTCGACCCGCACACCCGCGAGCTCTACCGCGACTGGGAGGCTGAGGCCACCGTCGCGGTCGCCTCGCTGCGGTATGTCGCCGCCCAGTTCCCCGACGATCGGCGTCTGCACGAGCTCGTCGGCGAACTCAACGTCGGTAGTGAAGACTTCGCGCGCCTGTGGGTCCAGCACACGGTCCAGCTGTGCACCAGCGGCACTAAGCGGCTGCACCACCCTGAGGTCGGCGACCTCGACGTCGACTACGAGGTGCTGCACCTGCCTGAGGGCGACGGGCAGCGCATTCTCACCCACTCTGCAACGCCGGGCAGCAGCGCCCGCTCCGCTCTTCAGCTGCTCCTCAACTCCGCCTGAGTCCTGCCTCTCCCTGCGCGCTCGCTGCGGCATCGTGTGATCGCCGAGCGTTGCCCAGCGGACACGACAGAACTGCCCCGAAGTCTGATTTGGACTCCGGGGCAGTTTCGCGTTCGGTGGGCCGTGTCTATGCCACGCCCACTGCCGCTTGGTCGAACGCGTCCGCCAACAGGGTGTACGAGGCGTCACGGTCTGCCGGATCGCTAGTCAATGTGTTGACCATGATCTCGCTGGCCCGATGCTGCTCGGCAAGCGCGAGGAGCTGGTCGCGCACATGCTCCGGGGTGCCGTGGATGAAGCCGTTTTCCCGGGTGACTGCGCGCGCCCGTTCTTCATCGCTCCATTCCTTGTCGCGTTCTGCGTGTTCGAGACTCGGGATCGGGCTGTCGTAGTTGAGGTCCTTGCGAGCTCGCCACAGGGCGGCCGCTGCCGCCAGTCGCTGCGCCTTCTCGGCGGTATCCGCTGTCACGGCACGCACCGCGATAACGGCGAACCCCGGCTTCTTCCCGACCTCGTCCCAGTAGGCGCGCATGCCTCGAGGCGTGGATGACGGGCTGAGGAAGTGCCCCTGCACGTACCCGGCCCCCAGGCTCGCAGCGAGAGGAGCAGAGGTTCCGCCGGCGCCGAGCACCCACACCCGGTGCTCGGGCTCTGTGACGGTCTGCGGCATCCCCTCAGGGAGTCGACTCAGCAGGGTCTCGACCTTGTGGGGGAAGTCATTCGTGTGCAGCGCAGCGCGGCCGATACCGATATCGACACGATCGCCATGGACCCGCTGGAGCAGCCCCATCGTCTCGGCGACTTTCTGAGGCGTGTACAGCGGGAGCAGGATCCCACCGGTGCCCACCCGGATCCGCGTGGTGCGTTCGAGGGCCAGGGCAGTCATGGTCTCCGGGGCTGGGCTGGCGAAGGACATCGAGTGGTGGTGCTCGGCGTACCAGATCCGCCGGTACCCCTCGCGTTCGGCCCGTTCGGCCAGGCGCAGGCTTTCCTGCAGCGCCTCGGTGCGGTCGAGATGGTCGGTGATGGGTGACTGGTCGAGGACCGACAGCGTCACGGGTGTGGTGGAGCCAGTCATGAGGCGATCAGCTCCCCGGTCCGGTTCTGCGCGGTGGCCGGCACGATGCGCCAGTTCCCGCCGACCTGGAACACGAGATCCTCGATGTCGCTGCCGGCGATCGATCGCAGCACGGGAACCAGTTCCCAGGCGTGATCGGCGGTGGCGACGTTCAGGGGCCATTGGGCCACGGTCGCCCCGCGTAGGTGCGGGTGGTGGAATCCGGCGCCGTAGATGGCGATGATGCTGATCGGGACGAGGCCTGCGGCTTTCTGCTCCGGCCAGCTCAGCAGCCAGGAGGCCAGGAGCCCGCCATGGGCATCGCGGTGCAGGCCAGTGAAGTCGATCTGTCCGGTGTCGAGCAGGAGGTAGGAGTTGAACTCCTCCAGCACCTGCCGGGCTGGGGTGTCGAGGAGTTCGACGGCGCGCTGGAACGCGGCCTCCTTGCCTTGGCGGGTGACCTCGCCGAAGTGGTCCCCGTCGCGCAGATCGGCGAAGTGGCGGACGAGGGCCTCCAGCGGTGCAGGGGTCGTGGTCGCGGTGGTCATGATGATGCTTCCTTTCGCTGTGTGTATTCTCGGGGGAAATCTGTGAGTGCCGCGGCGAGTGCGCCGATGACGGCGCTGGCCGGGCGGAGGACGTCGCCGTGCCCGATCCCGGGCAGGACACGATGGTCGACGGGCACTCCGTCGGCGCGAAGCTGCTCGGCGTAGGCGGCGACGTCGTCACGGACGGGGTCGTGGTCACCGACGACGAGCACGGCCGGGGCCACCTCAGCAAGCGAGTCGGCCTCGCGCGGGGAGAGCAGGAGTCGAGTCCCGTCGGAGGCCACCGCCGAAGCCTGCGGCGTACCGTGCCAGGACCGCCAGGCTGTCCTTAGCAGCCCGGGCGGCGGGAATGAACCGGGGTCGGCATGGTAGGAGACGGCGCGGCACTCGGGATCGATTGGCGGGTAAGCCAGGATCTGCGCCTGCAGGCTCTCGCCCCGGTCGCGGGCGGCGATCGCCGCGACAGCGGCGAGGGTGCCTCCGGCGCTGTCGCCGCCGACGATGATCGAACTGTCCGGGCTGGTCTCGCGCACCCAGCCGATGGCGGTGAGCATGTCGAGCACGGCCGCGGGGTGCCGATGCGTCGGCGCGAGCCGGTAGTCGAGTGAGAGCACGTTCCGGCCTGACAGGCTCGCGAGCAGACCGGTGGCGTGCTGCCAGTCGGCGGCCGACCCTTGGTGCCAGGACCCGCCGTGGGCCCAGATGATCCACCCGGCAGCCCCGTTCTCGGTCTGCCGGTGCATGGTCGCCGGTAGCGCTGGTCCGTCTTTGCTGGCAGGCACGGTGACCCGAGTTGGGCTGATCGTCGCGCGTAGGCGATCCTGCGTGAGGGGGGTGGTCATATCTGGCGCAGAGCTCCACCGTCGATCGACCACTCCGCTCCGGTGACCTGGGCTGCCCGCGCCGAGAGCAGATAGGTCACCGGCCCGGCGATGTCCGTGGGTGCGCCGATGCGTCCAGTGGGCAGGCGCCGCTCCTTCTGGATGAAGTGCTCGATGGCCTCCTCTGGGGGAAGCTCGAACCTCTCCGCGAGCTGCTCAGCGAACCCTCTCGGGGCATCGAAGAGAGCTGTGCGGGTGGGGCCGGGTGAGATCACGTTCGAGCGCACCCTCCCGCCGTAGTCGATGGCCAGGGACTTCGACACCGAGAGCAGAGCCGCTTTCGCTGCCGCGTAGTCGGCGATCGTGGGATCCGGCATCCGCGCGGCTTCGCTGGCGATGTGCACGATCGATCCGCCACCCTCCGCTGCGGCCAGCAACGGTAGCGCGGCCCTGATGAGTCGAATCCCGGCGTGGAGGTTCAGCTCGAAGATCCGGTGCCACTGCTCGTCGTCGATGTCGGCGAACGAAGGCTGGGAAATGAGGATGGCCGCATTGTTGACCAGCCCGTCCAAACGCCCATGGCGTGCCCGGACAGCTTCCACAGCTTCAGTGGCAGCGTGGGGGTCGGTCAGATCGGTCTTGAACAGCTCCGCCCCCTTGGGCAGGGCCACGTCGGTGGTGCCGCGGGCGAGGACGACCACGTGCGCGCCCTCCCGGGTGAGCAGTTCGGTGGTGGCCAGGCCGATGCCGCTGGTGCCTCCGGTGACGATGACGACGTTGCCGGTGAGGTTGAGGTCCATGATGTGTCTCCTTCTTCAGACTCGGGAATCAGCGGTGGCCACCGCGGCCGGTTCGGCGACGGCGGGGGCAGCAGTGGGCGCTGTCGGTTGGACGGCGACTCGCGGGAGGGCGGGCTTGCGGCGGGGCCGGGCGAAGCGGTCCATCATCGGTTTCTCCACGAGCGCGTAGAGCGCCCAGCCGGCCAGCAAGGTCAGGGCGAGGAACCCGGCGATGAACAACAGCGCGACCGAGGTGGAGAAGGTGGCGTTGTCCATCATCTGGCGGACCCAGAAGATCGAGACGCCTTGGACGAGGTAGAAGCCGAAGGAGGTGTCGCCGAGCCATTGCATCGGCTTGGACTGGAGGAAGCTCTTGCGTCCGGTCGCGTCGTAGGAGGCGGCGGTAGCGATGAGCACGGTCACCGGGATGATGGTGGCGACGTTGAAGGTCCACACGAAGGGCACCACGTTTGCCAGCGCATATCCCGCGACGGCCAGGAGCAGGGCGTGCCACATGCGGAAGGCGGGCCACCGCTTCTCCAGGACCAGGCGGGCGACGATCGATCCCAACAGGAACTCGAACAGGCGCGAGGGCGGGAAGATGTAGCCGAACCAGAACTGGAACGAGGACACCGGGGTCAACGCCGACTTCGGGGTGTCGGGGATGAGGGTGAGGTTGATGATCTGGATGGCGATCATGCCCACGACCATGAGCCCCGCCCACGCCCACAGGCGGTTACCCGGGAGCTTGCGGATGAGGACGATGAAGAACGGGAAGAGCATGTAGAACAGCAGCTCGCTGCTCAGCGTCCACGACGGCGGGTTGACGGCCACGTTAACGGCCCCGTCCGGGGAGTAGGCGTGGAGGAGGAAGAAGTTAAGCACCGAGGCGTGTGCCGGGGTGATCGCGGCGGCGAACAGCACCATCGACAGCACCCACATGACGATGTGGTTCGGGAAGATCTTCATCACCCGGCGACGCCAGAACGCGGTGAGCTTCTCATCGGGCTTCGCCGCCCACGCCAGGAGGAACCCGGAGAGGACGAAGAAGAACGACACTCCCACGTACCCGGTGACCAGGAAGATCTGCTCGGCCACGCGCGCGACCTCGGGGTCGGCGAACAGGTTGATCGGGTCGTTCGGCGGGATCGGTGAGGAGGAGAGGGTGATGTGGAATCCGAACACCAGCAGGGCGGCGAAGAATCGCAGCCCGGTCAGGGACGGCAGCTTCGGTGGTCGCGTCGTCGTCGCGGGGACAGGAGTGGTCATGTCAGGCACCCTTCTTAGGCGGGAAGTTCCACGCCGAGGCTGTGGGTGAAGAAGTTCGTCGGATCCCAGGACTTCTTCGCCCGCTGCAGGCGGGGATAGTTGCCCTGGTAATAGAGCTCGGACCAGGCCACGCCAGAGCGGTTGCGCTTCGGGTCGGCCATGTCGGTGTCCGGGTAGTTGATGTAGCAGCCATCGACTTGCCCGTCGGGCACCGGGACGCCACCGGAGGAGGCGAACATGGCCTCGAAGGTCTCGCGCGCCCAGCCGAGATAGAAGTCATGATCTGCTTTGTCCGGCCAGAACGTCTGCAGGCAGATCTTGAAGATCGAGTCGCGCTGCACGTTCGCCGTCACATCCTTCTTCACCGCGTTGACCGCGCCGCCGAAGGAGAAGACCACCATCATGGTGTCCGGGTTGGTGAAGTCCTCCCGGGTCATCTGCTCCCACATCACGTCGAGCTGGGCGTCGGTGAACCGCTTCTTGAAGTACGCGGACTTGTGCGCGCCCCGGCTGGTGGGGTTGGTGATCGTCGGGTTGTCCGTGCCCACCATGCGAGTTGCCTGCATCCAGGAGATCTCCCGGGTCTGGTGGAAGTCAGGCAGGGCCGGCAGCTCCCCGTTAGGCTTGGTCATCGCCGAAGTCTCGATGTCCACGCCGTCGGTGATGCGGGCGATGAACCGCTCGAGGACGCCGGTCGCATCGGGCGCGTCGGCGTCGATCTGGGTGAACATGCCCAGGCTGCCATGGGCCTTGTGGTTGAGGTTGAATAGGCTCGACAGGTGCGATTCCGGGGTGCCGGGGTCCTTGAACTCCTCGTGCCAGGCACCCCAGTTGTCCATGAGCTTGCGGAACTTAGTCTCGTCGACCTGGTCCCACGGGAACGCGAGCGCATTGACAAGCACACGAGAGGGTGCCTCGATCAGCTGGCCGGCCGGCTCGGAGCCCTTCGCGTGCGGGGAACGGAACCAGTACTTCGTGACGACGCCGAAGTTGCCACCGCCTCCACCGGTGTGCGCCCACCACAGATCGCCGAGCGCCCCGCGGGAGCCGCGGGTGGCGACCTGGATGGACGCCTTCCCGTCCGCGTCGACGGTGACGACTTCCACCGCATACAGGTGGTCGACGACCAGGCCGTGCGCCCGCGACAGGAGGCCATATCCGCCGCCGACGATGTGCCCGCCAGCACCGACGCTGTAGCAGATGCCACCGGGGATCGTCACGCCCCAGCGTTTGAACAACTGCTCGTACACGTTCGAGAGGCGCGCACCCGGTTCGACCGCGAAGGCCCGCTTCTTCTCGTCGTAAGACACCCCGACCATCGTCGACACGTCGAGAATGACTTCGATGTCAGAGTTGCAGACGAAATCGGCGAAGCAGTGCCCTCCACTGCGAACGGATACCTTCTTCCCGGCATCGACCGCTGACTGCACCGCCTTCTTGGCGTCCTTGGCACTGTTGATCATGTGCACGTAGTCAGGCTTCGCTACGAAGCGCACATTGTTTCCCGTCCTGAGGTCCAAGTAACGCGGATCCTTGGGGCCAATGACACCGCCACCACTGGGTAGGGCGCTGGAGACGCTGGCATCGGCGAAACTGGGCGCGGCGTTGAAGGGCATCATCGCCCCGGCGGCAGCTGCTCCCGCCGAGCCCAGCAGAAATGAGCGCCGTCCGACGCGGCCTTTCGACGGTGGCGTTTCAATCGTGGTGGTGTTCATTATCGGTTTCTCTTCATTGGTGTAGGCAGCACAAATCCGCACTTGCCTTGCGGCAGATCTGGTGACTGGCAGACGGGACAGTGGAACAACTGGGAATGAACCCATCGAATCACCGCTGGAGGAGGCCAACCACACCCTGCGAGTGACAGGCTCCCCAGTGACAGGCTTGCGTGACGGCTTCCCGAGGCACTGGACTGTCGGCTACCGTCGTCGTGCATCCGCGCTTCAGGCTCGTGGTGTTCAACCCGCCCTGCCTTGACTAGTCCAGTCACCAACGTGCGACTGGCTTGACGCGAACCCCTGAACAGGCGGAAGGATCGCCCCGAGACGGTAGTTGGCGAGGGCCGCGATTGATTCTCTATTCGGCGCCCCGCCAGACGTCGGAACAATGCCGCTGTAGCAAGAGCCGTGCCAGGAGCCGCTCCGGCGACGGCTTCCGTGTACCGCGGTAGGGACTGATGCAGGGTTTGGTGACATCTGATCTGGCTTGTACACAGGCAAGCCTGGAAGGATAGACACCATGCCCCAGCCCTACCCGAAAGAGTTCCGCGATGACGTCGTCCGCGTGGCCTTGAACCGCGACGAGAAGACCACGATCGGACAGATCGCCAAGGACTTCGGCGTCCACGAAGGCACCATCGCGAAATGGCTCCGCCAGGCCGAGATCGATGCTGGTAACAAGCTCGGCAATACCACCGACGAATCCGCTGAACTGCGGGAGCTGCGGCGGCGGACTCGCCTATTGGAGCAAGAGAACGAAGTCCTGCGCCGCGCGGCTGCGTATCTGTCGCAGGCGAATCTGCCGTCAAAAGGACGCTTCTATGCCTCCGTGTCAAGCCATCCGGGTCCGAAGCTCCCGAAAGAGAGAACGGCAGACGTATCGCTTGAGGCACCTTCGGATCTCGCGCTTGGATAGCCCTTCCGCGCGCCGGCGTTCAACATACTTGCAGGTGGCAGGGTCGTAGCTCATCCGCGAGCGAACGACGACGTCGACGGCCCGGTTGAGTTGCCGGTCGCCCGAGCGGGAGAGCCGGTGGCGACTGGTGTTGCCCGAGGAAGCCGGCAACGGGGCAATGCCCCCGAGCGCGGCGAAAGCCGCTTCCGAGCGCACCCGTCCGTGGTGTGAGTACGACGCCACCAAGATCGCTCCTGTGACCGCGCCGACCCCCGGGATGCCCTGGAGGCCCGGGGCGAGAGCCTCGGTCAGCGCCGACAGCGCCTGGTGGTTCTGCTGGAGTGACCGGGTCTGCTCGATGATCGCCTTGGCCAGCCTTCGTGCCTCCTCACGGAAGATTCGATGTGATGGCTCATCTCGCCCGGTCCGCCAGGCCGCGATGGTGGAGATCTGCGCGTCGGTGAGCGGTTTGCGCGCATCGACTCCGACGTCGGTGGTGCGCAGCAGTGCCGTGAGCGCGTTCTTGTTGGCCGTGCGCTGCTGATCGGTCAGTGACCGGCTCGCCAGCAGCACGCGGAGCGCCGCGCGGTCACCAGAGCGGCGTGGATGAGCGAGCTTCTCAACGTCGGTGCAGAGCGCCGTTCGAGCGGCTGCTTCTGCATCCAGGGGGTCTGACTTGCCTGTTCGTGCTCGGGAACGGCGGTAGAGAGCTCGGATCTCGGCGACCTCGATCCCCTCGGTCAGAAGGGCGGTGGTGATGCCGGCACCGTACGAGGAAGTACCCTCCACGGCAGCGAGCACCGCCGTTCCGCGAGTCCTTCGTCGAATCCAGGAGACCGCACGCTGCATCCCGGGGGCAGTAGTCGGGAACGCTCGCGTATCGACCGTCGATCCCGTTCGAGAGTCGATGATGCAATACGTGTGGGTACGCGCGTGGGTATCGATCCCTACGACGTGCTCGTAGCGTTCAGTAACGGTGGCCATGGTGAGTTCCTCCAGTCGTCAGCACATCAGTGGGCTGGCCCGGGTCGCTCAGAGTCACATCTGTAATGAGTCACGCCCCTGGGGACGGACAGGCTTCTGATCAAGGCATCTGCGCGGAGAGACCGAGCCGAGGCTCGGACGAGGACACGTCCTTTTGAAGACATCGCGAACTGTTCACGAGTCGGTTCTACCCGGAGTCACTCGGCCGAGCTACGGCTCAGCATCCCAGCCGGCCGCAGGCCCGCCAGAGGCCATTACAGCTCTACCCGCTCGTGAGAGAGCTCGCCGTCGACGGTATTCCCGTGGCGGTGTCGTGCCGGGTCTTGAAGCTCTCGCGCCAGCCCTACTACCGGTGGTTGGCCACACCGGTCCCTGAAGCCGATATCGTCGAAGCGTACCGGGCCAACGCCCTGTTCGACGCCCACTGCGACGATCCCGAGTTCGGATACCGATACCTCGCCGATGAAGCAGAGTCGGCCGGCCATCCCATGGCAGTGCGCACCGCGTGGCGGTTGTGTTCGACCAACTCCTGGTTCTCAGCCTTCGGCAAGGGCCGGGGTAAGAATGGAAAGAAGCCCGGTCCACCCGTCCACGACGACCTGTGTGCCGTGGTCGACGAGGACGGTCGGACCCGGCACAAGTTCACAGCCGATGGCGTGAACCGGCTCTGGTTGACCGACATTGTGCGCCACGAGGCGCTGTTGAACCGAGTGGAGGTGAGAGACCACCACCGCCTGGCTGTCGCAGCAGCCAGGTGAAGTTGAGGGCAGCCTGAACTCCGGGATGGGAGCGAGGGCGGGAAGCAGCCCTGACAACGCCGAGACGATTCCAGTACTGCCAGATGGGTCGGGCTCGGCTAACACGACGGAGAGGTACACGCATAGGAACCAGTGTCCGAACGCTCCTCAAGTCAGACCACCGACTCGAAATCTGGTGGATCGGGGTCGGGTTGCATCGCAGACCGAGGCTGGTGTGCCAGTCGAGGGAACTTCCGGATCGGAGAATGTCGCCGGTCCGGGAGGCCATAGTGAAAGCCTGCGGCGTAGCTATGGCGAGGATGCAGGAGTAAAGCTGGGTACCGATCCCGTCAATCGGTTGAATAGTGAACGTGGGAACCCCGCCGCTGGTCCCTGCTGACCACGGATTACATGCGTGGTCGGCAGGGAAGGTCCGTCGCCGACTGATACCAGTGGTGTGGGGGCGGAGAGTCCGTAGTAGTCCGAGGTCGGGAAAACCGACCACATGGCGAAGGAACTCAGTGCCGATTCCGCAATGAAAGTAGGGATGAAAAGGAGGGACACCGGTGAATACGGGTGTGTCGGGGCCAGTCGATATTACTTCGGCATGGCATCGAGTACTTACGATCCAGACGAAATTGCACCAATGGGCGCGCACCGATCCGGGGCGTGTCTTCGATGATGTGTTCAACCTTGTCCACGATCCGGCCTTCCTCGTAGCAGGGTGGGATCGAGTGCGGGGTAACAAGGGCGGTCGGACTGCTGGAGTCGATGGGGTCGCACCCCGGTCCCTGCTTCATGGTCAGGCCGTTGAGGTGCTCACTATGATTCGCCGCCAGGTGAAGACTGGTGAGTTCCGACCCTTGCCGGTGCGTGAGCGCAGGATCCCGAAGTCGAATGGGAAGACTCGTTCGTTGGGGATTCCAACGCTGGCCGACAGAGTGGTGCAGGCGTCGCTGAAGTTGGTGCTGGAACCGATCTTCGAGGCGGACTTCTATCCGTCCTCGTATGGGTTTCGGCCGCGTCGGCGTGCGCAGGACGCGATTGCTGAGATTCATAAGTTCACGTCGAGGCCTTTGAATTATGAGTGGGTCTTCGAGGCTGATATCACTGCGTGTTTCGACGAGATCGATCACACTGGTCTGATTCAGCGTTTGCGTGAACGAATCACGGACAAAAGGGTCCTGGCTCTGGTCAGAAGGTTCCTCAAGGCAGGCATCCTCAGCGAGGATGGTGTCAATAGGAACACTCACACCGGCACCCCGCAAGGAGGGATACTTTCACCACTTCTGGCCAATATCGCCTTGTCTGGGCTTGATGATCACTTCCAAAAGAAGTGGGAGTCGCTGGGTCCGAGCTGGACGCGAGCGAAACTGCGCCGTAGGGGCATCCCGGTGATGAAGCTGATCCGGTACGCGGATGACTTCGTTGTCCTTGTCCACGGTTCGGTCGAGCACGTGGAGGCACTGTGGCACGAGGTGGCTGAAGTGCTCGCGCCGATGGGTTTGCGCCTATCGGTGGAGAAAACGAAAGTGACTCACATTGATGAGGGGTTCGACTTCTTGGGCTGGCGCATCCAGCGTCGGATGAAGAGGGGAACCAGCGGTCAGGCTCAGGTGTATACGTATCCGTCGAAGAAGTCTCTGGCTTCGATCAAGGAGCGTATTCGCGGTCTGACTCGCAGAGCGCAACATCGGACGCTGGCCGATCTTCTCCGCCGGGTGAACCCGGTGTTGAGAGGGTGGTGTGCGTATTTCCAGCATGGGGTGTCGAAAGCGACATTCAGTTACGTTGACCATTACGCGTTCTGGCGGATCGTCAATTGGTTGAATAAGCGTCACCCCAAGCTGAATAAGCATACTGTGGTGCGTCGTTTCCTCCCTGGATGGGAGATACGGACGGAAGGAGTCGAGTTCTTCCGGTCAAGTCCCTTTTCGTGGTGTTCTTCGGTAGTTCCTTTAACTTGGTATTAAGCAGCGGGGTCGGGCTACGAATCACGCGGTCAGCGGCATCACCACCCCGACCGGGTCGACCTCGGTCTGCCCAT
>NZ_FXZD01000015.1 GCF_900169145.1 Brevibacterium antiquum CNRZ 918
GATCTGGTCGTACTGAACCAGGAAAGACCGGATCTCTGCCACGCTGTATCCAGTAGTGATGGTCATGGTTAGTGTTCCTCTCAGTGTCAGACTGAGTGACTCACAACCAGCCTGACAGAGAGGGGAGGAGCATTTTTTACCAAATGGCTGGCATTTAGGTCGATGACTGCGTCTACAGACGGCGAAGGCGTTGCTGCGATTTTTAATAAGCGCGTTCGAGATTGGATAGTGGGCAACGCTGATCCGAAGGATCGCGTTGGGTTAAAAACGGACCGAACTAATGGCTACAAGGCGTACCTTTCATTGCTTGATAGTTGGGGAGGTCGGCAGAACTCGTGCACAGGTTGAACTCTCAATTTTTCGAATTGACTCGAGATCGCATGTCCTCTGAGTAGTCAAAAGCAAATAGCGTACCGACATCCTTAACCAGCGACAAGCTCCTTCGCCATCATCCACTCGACAATCGCAGCCACATGCGCATCCACCGAGTCGATGGCCGGCAGGGGAGCGGTCTCCGGCGGTACCAACAACCCGATCTCCGTGCAAGACAATGCTACAGCGTCCGCACCGCGAGCCTCCCGAGTTGCACAGGTTTAGTTACCCTGGCCAATCAGTGTCACCGGCTCTTGGGTAGCGCATCGAGGAGTTCCCGCGCTGCTGGCGGGATATCTGGGGCGAAAGTGATCTCCTGATCACCGATGACGCCCGTGAACTCTCGCAACGGACGTAGCGTCGTGATGATCTTCTTCAACGAAGCCCCTGTCGCGTCTTGCATGAACCTCGCAACACCCAACGCGGTGAACACGACCGTCAGGTGTGCCTCGATCGCGTCCCTGGTCCGGTGGAACATTGGCCTGGCATCCAGATCAGTCTTCGACATCCGAAACGACTGCTCGACGTGCCACAAGTCGTGATAGCTACCGATGACCTCGCCCGCCGACATGATGGTGGCTGGAATATTGGTCACGTAACCTTTGAATCCGGACAGCTTCATCGCTCGGTCATAGGCCTTCTCGTCGAAGACCTTCTGGGCCCCTTTTGTCTTCACGAACCGTGCTGGCTTCGGTTGCGAGTCTCCCTCGATGATGGCAATGGCGCGGTTGCGCTGCAGATTCAGAGTCTGCTCGTCGCGCATTGCACGCTTGCGCCGGTACTGCCACACAGCCCGCCACGCATCCGGAAACGTCTCCGCGTCCCAGACTGGTTCGGCCTTCACCTTCGTCCGGGTAGGGTCGAGTCGTTTCTGGCCACGCGGAGTGATCGTATCGATGACGGTTCCGTCTTCGGCCCATTCGCCATTCCACCGAAAATACGTTGCCAGATCGTGCGGGGCCTTGACCTGTCTGGAACCAACAATGAATCGCAAGCCGGCATCATCGAGTTCCTTGAGATTCTTTGCTGACAACATGCCAGCGTCGGCAGCGACGACCATGTCCGAGACTTGATGCCGGTCTTGGAATCGTTTGATCACGGGAATGATCGTGTGGGTCTCTGCTTTGTTACCTTCGAAGCATCCGATCTCGAGTGGGAACCCGGTCCGATCGACGAGGAGACCAACAACAATCTGCGGGTCGACTCGACGTTCTTTGGAGTATCCGACCTTTCGCAGACTGTCTTCCTTTTCAGCCTCAAAATATAGGGTGGTGACGTCGTAGAGCAACAGACTGATCCCGGTTGTCGCCACCGAGTAGTCGAAGCACTTCGCCGCGATCTGGTCGCGGTAGTTGTTGTCGCGGGCGCGTTTGAGGCAGGTCAGGAACGTGTTGCGGTGAACGACATCAACACCGAGCTCACCCAGGACGCGGACACTGTCGGACTTCGACGTCGGTTCGATCAGGCGGGCGAGGACGAGTTGGAAGAATGCTTCGTCATCGACGGTATCGAAGCCCAAACGCTCGTAGGCGGTCCGGATCGTATCGACGATGACTTGTGACCTACTGGACTTCACGACCGCGGGTGCTGTGGCGGGTTTGTCGGTGTGGTCGAAGTCGAGGACACCTTGTCCGGGGTGGAGCTTATCGCGGCCGATGGCCATGAGTGCTGCGAGTTCTTCGGGAGTGTGGGCTGAGCCGAGGTGTTCGACGATGCGGTAGCGTCCACCGGTTTTGTCCGCGATCTGCACGGCAGTGGCCCCCGAGGCGGTGGGCACTTTACGCACGAATGGGCTCATGGCCTCATTTTAGTGTCGAATTTAGTTACCCAAAAACAAGAACCGCAGACCGCTTACCAGCATAAACATTCAGCCCAACCCTGAAATCACTAGCCACCTGTGCAAGTCAGGTTTTAATACGGGGTGGACCGAGCGGTTACGGGCCGTTTCGCGCGCGAAGCATACTGACAGCGACCGTTCAAAATCTAATTTGGAAGCGATTGTCGAATACTCGATTCGTGACTGCCTGGTACAAGGTGCAAATATTGTGCGCACGAGGGGTGCTGCCGATGCCTTCTACTTCATGAACAACGAGGGGCATATCAAATATCTGGGAGGAGCATTTTTTACCAAATGGCTGGCATTTAGGTCGATGACTGCGTCTACAGACGGCGAAGGCGTTGCTGCGATTTTTAATAAGCGCGTTCGAGATTGGATAGTGGGCAACGCTGATCCGAAGGATCGCGTTGGGTTAAAAACGGACCGAACTAATGGCTACAAGGCGTACCTTTCATTGCTTGATAGTTGGGGAGGTCGGCAGAACTCGTGCACAGGTTGAACTCTCAATTTTTCGAATTGACTCGAGATCGCATGTCCTCTGAGTAGTCAAAAGCAAATAGCGTACCGACATCCTTAACCAGCGACAAGCTCCTTCGCCATCATCCACTCGACAATCGCAGCCACATGCGCATCCACCGAGTCGATGGCCGGCAGGGGAGCGGTCTCCGGCGGTACCAACAACCCGATCTCCGTGCAAGACAATGCTACAGCGTCCGCACCGCGAGCCTTGAGCTCATTCATGATCTCGACATAGCGGGCGCGGGAGGCATCGGTAAAGACTCCCTGGGTGAGCTCGTCGAAGATGATTTGGTCGACCTCGAGACAGGTGGCCTCGTCAGGAACCAGTGTTGCAATGCCCTGTGCTTCGAGCCGTTCGGTGTAGAAGCCGTCGAGCATCGTCCACTTCGTGCCGAGCACCGCCAGAGTCGAATGGCCCTGACGCTTGGCCACCGTCGCGATCGCATCGACGATGTGAATCAGGGGTGCATCGACCGAGGTCTCAACGGCAGGTGCGCACTTGTGCATGAGGTTCGTCGCGATCGCCACCGCCTCGGCGCCGCCATCGACGAGTCGCTGCGCCGTTGCGGTCAGAGAGGCATCCATACCCGCCCAGTCTTCGGCGATCTGCATGTCGCGGATATCGGCGAAGTCCGTGGAATCGAGGAGGATCTGCGCCGAGTGATGCCCGCCGAGTCGCTCAGCCACAGCCGAGTTGATCTTCGTGTAGTACTCGATGCTCGAGTGCCAGCTCATTCCACCCAACAGACCGATCCTGCGCATAGTCCATCTCCTCGTCCTCGTGTATCAGTGTCTTCCCTCCAGTCTCGTCCGAACCAAGGACTCCCGGTAGGCCCAGTTGCCACTGCCATGACATAAGCTGGACTTATGGCAAATGTGTTTGAGCAGGCGCTCGACGTCGGCGAACCGAAACGCCTGCTGATCTTCGGCGCAATCGCCGAGGCAGGCAGCATCGGAGCAGCCGCACGCGAACTCGGCTGGTCACAACCGGCACTGTCCCAACACATGAACGCGCTCGAGAAAGACCTCGGCGTCAAACTCTTCGAACGCACGTCTCGCGGCATCGTCCTGACCACCGCTGGCCAACTGACACACATCCGCGCGAACGAAATAGCCACCTCGGTGACGGGGCTGCGAGGCGACTTAGCCAGAGCATTCGGCCTCGGCGGACGCAATGTTCGACTGGCTGGATTCCCCAGCTTCGTCGTCGGCCCCTTGGCGGCAGCCTTAGGAAGTCTCGCATCATCCTCCGGGACGGGCGCCGATTCCGTCCAGCACCACTCCTACGAGGTGGCCGAAACAGAACCGCCCGAAGCCATGACGCTGCTGGAGGCAGGCGAGATCGACGTGGCCTTCCTGTTCCGTCACGAGGACGAGGAGGCACCGCGGCTACCCGCTCACGACACGGTCGACCTCGGGGTCGATCATCTTGACCTGCTGGTCCCCGAACGATGGAACCGTGCTGGACAGATCACTCACCTCAGCGATGTCGCCGACCTGCCGTGGATCATGGGCTGTGTGCGCTGCCGCTCCACCGCCGAGCGTCTCTGCCGACGTGCGGGCTTCGAACCACGCACACGACACATCACGGACAACCCGGGTGCGATCCAGTCGCTCGTCTCCAACGGGCTGGGCGTCGCCCTTCTGCCGCGCAGTGCCCGTCGCTACTCCCAAGTGGCCGGCATCGACCCGATCGTCCTCGACGAAGCAGGGGCACGTAGGGTCACCGCGATGATCCCCGATGGGCTGCGATCGACATCGGAGGTCGAGGATCTGTTGAATGCGCTTCGTGCGGTGGAAGTCGCAGTGTGATGCTGACGTTCACGAAAGTCCTCAACAAGTGCCTGACGATCACCACGGCAGCGGCGATCATCATCATGATGCTCCACATCGTCATCCACGCGCTCACGCGTTCCCTCTTCGACGCCCCGATCTACGGCACCAACGAGATCGTCGAGTACTGGTACCTGCCGATCGTGGCTCTGCTGGGCATCCCGGCCGCCCAACTGCAGAAGGAACACATCACCGTCACAATGCTCACCGAGCGTGCACGGCCAGCCACCGCCTCGGTGTTCACAGTCTTCGCCTGCATACTCGGCACCCTCGTCTCCCTCGCCTTCGCCTGGTTCGGTCTCATAAAGGCACTGGAGAATATGGTCATCGGCTCGACTGCTGATGTCTCCGACATCATCACCTGGCCGGTCTACTTCCTCGTCCCGATCGTTTTCGTCCTCCTGGCCACGCTCTATATCCTCGACGCCGTACTCATCGCCCGCACCGGCAAACCCGAGCTCGACCGTGCCACAGGCCAACTGGCAGAGCACGATGCTGACACCAGAACCTACTGACGAGCCGCCGACGGAAACGACCTGTGAACACAAATACTGATACCTCCGCAACCGGCCCGACGCCGGACGGCAGCCCGCAGAACAGCCCCCAGCTGCTGCCCTCGGGTTCACGTCGGAAACCGCCCGGCGCCCTCGCTCTGATCATCGGCTTCGGCCTGGTCGCCATCTGCCTGATCGGCCTCTTCACCAGCCCAACGGCAGCCATCGGCGGCGCCTGGTGCATCGCCATGATGCTTGTCTTGCTGTTCCACTCCGTCCCCGTCGCCATCGCCTTGTCCGTGCCCTCCATTATCGGCGTCTACGCGGTCAGCGGCATCCCTGCGACCATGAACATCCTCTCGACGGCTCCCTTCAGCGCGGTCTCGGACTGGACGCTGAGCGTGCTGCCGATGTTCATCTTCATGGGCATGCTGCTTACCCAGTCCGGCCTCTCCGGCAAAATCTACCGCGTCGCCGATGACTGGTTCAGCTGGCTGCCCGGTGGCATCGGCATCGGCACGAACTTCGCAGGGGCGGGTCTGTCAGCAGTGACTGGATCAACCATCGGCATGACCTACGCGCTCGGCCGCGCCGGCATTCCCGAGATGCTCAAGGCCGGCTACGACAAACGCATGGCCGTCGGGACGATCATGGTCTCGGGCATGACTGGCAACCTCATCCCACCGTCGATCCTCATGGTCATCTACGCCGGCATCGCCTCGGTGCCCGTGGGCCCGGCACTCATGGCCGGCGCCCTGCCCGGGATTCTGCTGGCGCTGTGCTTCGCCGTCTTCATCTTCTCCATCGGTGTCATCGCTCCGAAACTCGTCGGCCGCGGCGTCGATTCCGCAGACCGCACGACACCCACCTGGCGCGAACGGCTGACCTCACTCGGCGGAGTCTGGGGCTTCCTGGTCATTCTCGTCGTTCTCTTCGGCGGCATGTTCTCCGGCATCTTCACCCCCACCGAGGCCGGAGCCGCAGCCGCGCTGTGCTCCGTTCTGCTGTGCCTGTGGGAGAAACGGGGTGACCATCCCTGGCGAAAGATCGCGGAGTCGGCCATGGCTACGGTGTCAGCCACCTCGGCGATCTTCTTCATCATGATCGGCGCGACGATGCTCACCAGCCTGCTGGCCATCACCGGGCTCGCTCCCATCCTCACCGGATTCATCACCGGCCGGGGCCTGTCAACGGTGGGTTTCCTGCTCGTGCTCATCGTCCTCTACGTCATCATGGGCATGTTCTTCGACACGATGTCGATGATGCTGCTGACCATCCCGATCCTCCTGCCGACGCTCGAGACCATGGGGGTCAGCCCACTCTGGTTCGGGGTCTTCGTCGTCTTGCTCGGCGAGTTCGGCATGGTCACCCCACCGGTCGGCATCATCCCCTACATCGTTCACAGCATCGTCAAGGACTCCGACGTCAACCTTGGGCACTCCATCACACTGCGTGACATCTTCGTCTCACTCCTGTGGTTCCTCCCCGTCGCCGTGATCTTCCTCGTCCTCATGATCGCCGTTCCCGGAATGACCGAATGGCTGCCCGATCTCATCGAACGCACCAGCGGAGGAATGTCGGGCTGAGCCTCGCCGAGGTGGCCCCACCGTGTCGTCGACCGCGCCGTTGCGTGGCTTCGGCACAGTGTGAGGGGAGTCATGGTGAGGGCGGACTCATTCGGATCTATGATCGAAGGGAACTCACAGCCGCCGTTCAAAGGAGTCCCATGAATCGCATCCTCTCGGCGGCAATCCGCCCCACGAAGACCGCAGCAATGTTCGCGTCGCTGGCGTTGCTCGCCGGATGTGCCGGATCCGTCGGCGGCAGCGGTACGGACTCGGACACCGCGGCAGGCGAGGGTTTCGCTGGTGACGCTTCGCAGGGCGAGATCGATGAGGCACTGGCCGACCTTGACCCGGTGACGTTGAAGTTCCAGCCCTCGTCGATGTCGGAGAAGTCGATCCTCGCGCCGAACGGGCTCGATGTGAAGAAGGCGATCGAGGAACGCTCGGGCGGGAAGATCACCGTCGACATCGTGTGGGGGCAGGCGATCGCAAGCTACGCCGACGTCGATGATGCCCTGGCCGACGGACGCGTCGACCTCGCCTTCACCCTCCCGTCCTACACTCCTGCCGAGTACCCGGCCTTCGACGCACTTGGAACAGCCATGTCGACGCTGCCGTCATCGCCGGTGGCCAGTGACCTCGCGGCGAATGCGGCCGGTGTTCAAGCGGCATGGGAGACGCCGGAAGTCCTTGCCGAGTTCGAGGACAAGGACCTCGTACCGCTCATCCCGATGCTCGCCGCCGGTGGGTATTCCACAATGTGCTCGAAGCCGATGACGTCGCTCGATGACTGGAAGGGCAAGCAGCTGCGGGTCGGTTCGGCCGCCGCAGGCAAGCAGGTCACCGATCTCGGCGCGACGCCGGTGTCGCTGTCCTTCCCCGAGACCTATGAGGCACTCCAGCGTGGCACAGTCGATTGCGACCTCGGGCAGCTCGCCCCGAACGTCGAGGCCGGCACGTTCGAAGTCGCTCCGAATATCGGAGTCGCCTCCGATGCGGGAATCGCGCGTTCGGCCGGTGCGATCACGGCCGGGAAGAAGTACTCGGAACTGCCTCTTGCCTACCAGCAGGTCGTCTTCGATTCGATGTCCACGACCTTCAGCACCATGATGGAGGTCGTCATCGGTGCCAAGGCGATGGCTGTGGAGCAGGCGAAGGACAACGACGGATCGGTCGAACCCTTTGACGATGACGTTCAGAAGCAGATGGCGAAGTATGCCAAGACCCTGTCGGAGAAGACTGCGAAGACGGCTGGAGTTCCAGATGCCCCATCGACGCTGAATACTGCGGCGAGCGATTGGCAGAAGAGCGTGTCCGAACTCGGCCTTGACGACAAGGGCGACTTCGCCGACCTCGATCAGTGGTACCCGAAGGACGTCTCCTACGACAAGCTCGGCGATGAGCTCTTCGACACGGCCATGGCAAAGCACCGTCCGGAGTGAGTGGGGGATTGATGCGGTGCTTGATGGCATTGTGTCCACACAGGCGCCTCTGAGGGTGGCCGATCCCGCGAGTATCAAGGACGATGTTTGTCCTTGGCATCGCTCTTATGGTCAATGCCTTTCCCCCTGTGCTCATCACCGACGCCGAGGTGACCGGCTGTCCCAGCCACATCATCGATTTCCTGACTGCAACAAGTTGGGTGTCTCACCGCAGGATCAAAATTTTCGACGTTGCGAACGAGCTCGGCGGTTTGCGGCGGAATAGCTGGCAGGGACACGAGGTCGTGTCCTTCAACTTCGTCTGCGAACTCGCGTAGCGGTTGCAGTGCGGTGATGGTCTCATCCGGCTCTTCGTCAACGAGGGTGTAAGTGGGTGAGACTGAAATAGGGCGTGCCGCTACACAGACAGACGTCGAGGCCTTCCGATGAGAGAGGTTCTCACCCAATCCTCACGAAATACCTCGATGTAGCTAGTCCTATATTCTCGACCCCTGACCTCACGATATTCTGCCGACTCGACTCCCTCGATCTGTTCTGTATCGGTCAACACATAACCGCGACCAACGCAGTCCTGGAGCGCCGACCAAACTCTCCTGATGACTGGTGCCGGCAGTGTGGTGGCTATCGTGAGGTTCGGTACTCTGTTCTGCGTGGTCTGGCACATGAGCCGTTGGGCCACCGACCGGGACTGATGCAGAGGTTGGCAACCTCCATTCCTACGAGCGCCGCTGTTTATCTTTGGACTTCTATACAGGCGGGTTACCTTGACAGTGAAATCTCTTGCCTAGCGACTTTGTCGATAATGTCCTGATGTCAACGGCCCACACAGGCATCACCTGTGGCTTAGCATTGGGCTATGGCCCGACTCCCAACGGACATGAACAACCTTGTCACGATGCTCCTGCCTGGACTCTTTCGGAGCTTAGGTGAGCAGTTCAATATCTTTCGAGTGATGCACCATGGCACCCACGAAAAGCAGCTTTCGAATATTTTCGCCTGGCTGTTGGCCACCGATTCCACTCATAAGCTCGGAGATGTATTCCAGCGCGCTTTCCTCGCGAGGGTCAATGGCCAGTTACGGGACGACGCGCAGTTGCCGCCCAGTGGCTACCGCGTAATCCAGGAAGTCAACACCCTAGGGGGTGAGGACATCGCTGGCGAAGCTGGCATGGATATCGCCGACATCGTTCTCTCGAGGTCTGACGCGGCGGTCGTCATTGAGAATTACGGTACCTCGGATGGACACGGCCATGACTACCAGCGGTACCTCGCCCACGGGGCCACCGACGGCAGGGCAACAGCCGTTGTTCTGCTCTGCCATCGCCACGAAGCCCACCTGCAACGAGACGGCTGGGAACAAGCCAGCGTCGTGACCTATGCCGACGTTCTTTCCGACCTGCAAGCCCACGTTGAACGCGATGGGTCGTGGTGCCGGCAACATCCAGACCAGCTCTTCTTCATCCGACAGATGATTCAATACTTCGTGAAAGGCCCAGCAGCAGTGGACGTCGACGATCAAGTTTCCTTCATCAAAGCCATGTGCGAGACCGGCGAGTCTGCACGGTATGGGTATCGGCCGCGGGACCGGGTAACGCAAGAGTTTGCAGAGCTAGTGGCCGAGCATGCCCGGCGACAATTCGAAGACAGCCGCACCACGCTGGCCACAGTGAAAGATGGGTTGCGGCGCTTCGCACGGTCCGTCCTCGTGGAGCAAGTGAATGGGGCGGTCGATAAAGGGCGAATTGAGAAGGTCGTGACCAAGCTCGTCGGACAGTGGGAATGGTGCGTTGAACTGCAACGTGCTGATGCACAGCCAGTGATCTATCTTGAGTTCGGACCCACCGCCGCCGTAAAGAACGAGCGAGTGGCAGACCCAATTCACGACCCTGACTATTCTCGGGTGTTCGTCTCGCTTCGAGACGAAGAGCGGGGCGGCACTAGTCGAATGGTGCAGACCGAGGTGAGACTTGCCGAGGTCATTGGTGGCCTTTCGCGAGAGGATGGTCGACTGCGGGATGCTGTGCTGTCCTTAGAGATATAAAGGGGGTGGATTGGGACCTGCGTGCCCTTGTTGCTGCTCATGACATTGTGTCCGTGATTCCTGCGAAGGCGCCAGTGGCATGGCATGCGCCGGATTCGACGATTAGCTAACCTCCCCAGCCAGTACATCTAGAGTCGAGCTGTCGCAGCGTTGGAGCGCCGACTGACCGGCTTTGAAATAGGACTCGGGGCCAGTTCCTTGGCTCCCCGATGCACTGCAAACTCTCAATCACACAACCGCCCAATCAATTAGGCTGGTGGCGGTGCACAACTGAGTCGGCCCGCCGGCCACAGTCAGAGCGCACATCTGATCGAACGACAGAAGGGCTTGACGGGTGACGATCCTCTATTCCATCGGTTTGGGCCTCATCAACGCGCTCATCGTCGGGTTCCTCGTGCGGCGCATGATGTTCACCGGCACGGGGGCCGCCCGCAACATCATCGTCTCCCTGGCCATTGGTCTCTCCATCTGGCCGATCACCCTGCAGGCCTACCGACTGCTGGGTGTCGCTGAAGGAGGCAGCTATCCGACGCTGGACATGAGCTTCCCGGCGATCATGATCTTCCTCCTCCTCTTCGCCTGGTTCATCGTCATCCAGATGTTCGTCCTGCTCGCCATCGAACTCGTCATGCCGACAGGGTCTCTAACGTCGTTGCTGCGCTCAGCGCCGAAGATTCCCACCTGGTACCGCCGGTTCAGCCGCCTGGCACAGATCCAGAAGATCCTCATCCAGTTCGGTCTCTCCCGCTACCTCAAACCGCGGATCCCCACCCTGCGGGTCTCCCTGCGAGAGATCGCATCGACGACCCGAGATGCGCTCGCGGCGGCCGGTGTCACCTTCATCAAGCTCGGACAGTTCATCGCCACCCGCGGTGACATGATTCCCCACGAATTCGTCGAAGAGTTCTCCACCCTGCAGGCCGGTGTTCCACCCGTGCCGTTCGCCGAGGTGAAGGAGCAGCTCGAGACCCAGTGGGGCAGGCCCGTCGCCGAGGTGTTTGCAGAATTCGACGAAGTTCCCTTCGCCGCCGCTTCGGTTGCGCAGGTCCACCGCGCCGTGACCTGGGACGGTCGGGTCGTCGCCGTGAAGGTGCAACGACCGAAGATCCGCAAACAGGTGCGGGCCGACTGCGACATCGTCCTGACCTTGGCCGAACGACTCGAACGCTCCACTGACTGGGCAAGCAAGGTCGGCATTGGGAAATTGGCCCACAGCTTCGTCGACTCCCTCCAAGGTGAGCTCGACTATCGCGGGGAGCTTGCCCATATCGAAGCTCTACGCAAGGCCGACGAGACCGGCCGTTCCACCTCGGGGACGGACTCCAAGGTGACCATTCCGCGGGTATACAAGGAGTATTCCGGCGAGTTCGTCATCGTCATGGATCTCATCGAGGGCGTTCCCCTCTCACACGCCACCGAGGTTGTCGACGGCCTTTCGGAGTTGGCCAGGAACGAGATCGCCCAGGACCTCTTCCTCATGGTCGTTCGCCAAGTGTTGGGCAAAGGCATCTTCCACGCCGACCTGCACCCGGGCAACATTGTCATCTCACCCGCTGGCAGAGCTGGTCTCGTCGACTTCGGCGCCGTGGGCCGGATCGACAAACGTGACCGACGGGCCATCGCGCTGCTGCTCATGGCCTTCGATTCGCAGAACTCCCAGGCGGCGACGGCCGCGATCCTCGATCTCCTCGGCACTCCCAGCGACGTCAATCTGCGGGAGCTGCAGCGCGAGATCGGGCAGATCCTGCTCAAGTACGGGGATGGGATGCCCGGGTCGACCTCGGCGGCGCTGTTCGGTGAGCTCATCGACTTCGTCGTAGATTTCGGGTTCCCGATGCCGGTGTCGGTGGCGACGGCTTTCCGCGCCATCAGCACTCTGGAAGGCTCGATCACGAGGCTCAACCCCGAGCTCAATCTGCTGGCCCTGGTGACGGAGAATGGGCGCGGCCTTCTGCGCGAGGTCGGGGGACTGGGTGTTGACCGGCAGGAGGCGACTCTCTACGCGGCCGCTGTGGCTCCCCAGATCGCGGAGTTGCCCGGCCAACTCTCCCGGATTGCCGGGCATCTGCAGGACGGCACTCTTGATGTCGGGACGAGTGGATTGAACATTTCGACGATCAAGAACCTGCTCAAGTCCACGGTCGAGCAGTTCATCCAGGTGATCGTATCCACGGCACTCATCCTCGGCGGGGTCATTCTCATGGCCGCGAATTTCGGGCCGCCGCTTGCCCCCGAACTCAAGCTCTTCACGTATTTCGGGGCATGGGTGCTGCTTGTCGGCAGCGTCATCGCCGCTCTGGTGTTGGCGCCGGCGCTGCGGCAGCGGATGATGTGGGAAGGGTTGGGCTAGAGACTCAAGCACTCGCCGGCCGAACATCATCAGAGGACTTCACGCCCACTATCTGTGCGTTCTCGCTGTCATGTCCGGCTGGTGCGCTTCGGCCTCTGGATCAGTAGAGCTTCTGGGTGCCTCCGTCGGCCATGAGCGTCTGCCCGGTCATGTACTGCGCGTCGGAGGACAGGAGGAAGGCGACGACAGGAGCGACGTCGGTCTCCGGGTCTCCGAAGCGCCCCAGCGGAGTTTTAGCGACAGTTTCCTCATACTGGGCCGGCTGAGACTTGCTCCAGGCCTCGACCCCGGGAGTCAGTGCCAGTGGGGAGACCACATTGACCCGGATGCGCTCGGGGGCCCATTCGTTGGCGGTGACACGACTGATGCCGCGGATGGCTTCCTTGGCTGCCGCATATGCAGCCTGACCGACCTGCCCACTCATGGCGGCACCGGAGCCGAAATTCACCACTGACCCTTTGGTCTTAGCCAGTTCATCATGAGCGGCTCGCATGAAATTCAATGTCGCCTGGAAGCCTGTGGAAAAGGACAGTTCCCAGTCCGACTGCTCGAGTTCGATGAACGGCTTCTGCCGCGAGGCGTGAGCATTGTTGACCAGACCGTTGAGGCCTCCGAAGACGTTGAGTGCCTCGGCGACTGAGGTTGTGGCGATCTGTGCCTCGGTGACATCACCGTGGACGAAGTGTGCCTTGTCGCCGAGCTCTTCGGTGAGGCGCTCGCCCGCCGCCGCGTCGATGTCCACGGCCACCACTCGTCCGCCCTCCGAGATCAGACGACGGGTGATGCCCAGTCCGATGCCTGAGGCGCCGCCGGTGACGATGAAAGTCTCATTTTCCAGTTTCATGGTTGTCCTCCTTGTTCGATTTCATTCCTCGCTACCGGTCTATCAGCCGATGTCAACAGAGCACCTAAATCGACGGTGTCAACACCCTGCGCGACGCGGTCGGTACTCATCTGGGGAGGCGAACAAAGACAGGCCCTCTGCGGTTTCCGGTGGGCATCTTCGTTAGGATGACGGACATGACGAGCCCAGACCAGGTGACAAGAACGGCTGAAACGACGCGTATCAGCGACACGGCCCTTATCTTCGAAGGCGGCGGCATGCGGGCGTCCCTGACGAGCGGGATGGTCGTCACGTTGCTTCAAGCAGGCTTGGCCTTCGATTGGGTCGCCGGCATCAGCGCGGGGTCGTCGAACGCGGTGAACTATCTGTCCGGTGACGCACGTCGGGCCCGCCGGTCGTTCGTCGACTTCGCCGCGGACGAGCAGTTCGGAGGTCTGCGTTACTTCGCCCGCGGGCAGGGCATGTTCAACGCGGAGTACATCTATCAGCAGGCTGGTGGCCCCGACCAGGCATTGCCCTTCGACTGGGAGTCGTTCCAGTCGAGTACCGGTGACATGCGGATCATTGCATTCGATGCGGTCACCGGTGATGATGTCGTGTGGTCACGAAAAGACACGCCACACATCGAAGACCTGATGATCCGTGTTCGTGCGTCCTCGACGATGCCTGGACTCATGCCACCGGTTCACTTGGATGGACATGTGTACGTCGACGGGGCGATGGGCCAGGACGGTGGAATCGCGCTGAGCCAGGCCCAGCGCGAAGGTTTTGAGAAGTTCGTCATCGTCCTCACTCAGGAACGTTCGTACTCGAAAGCGCCGCAGCGGTTCTCCGCGTTCTATCGCGGTCTATTCCGCCGGTACCCGGCGTTGGGCGAGGCGCTGCTGACTCGCTGGAAAAGGTACAACGAAACACGCGAACGCATCTTCGCCCTCGAAGCGGAGGGGAAGGCACACGTCTTCGCCCCGGAGCGCATGCCGGTCGACAACGGCACCCGGGACCTCTCCCGCCTCGCGGCCGCTCATCGTATGGGGTTGTCCCAGTCGCGCCGTGAGTTGCCGGCGATGCGCGAGTTTGTCGGGGTGAACGAGGCGGGAGCAGTGTGATCCGGTGCGCGGATGAGTTCCCTGTAACTGGCTTCTTCAATCACAATTGCAATCTGACAACGTTTCGGTGATTTACTACAATTCGTGTAGCTACGTCAGGGCGTCCTGCTAAATTCACTCAGTATGAGTGACAATCCACATTCTCCTGCACCGCAGTCGCGCCCGCCGGAGCACGCTCCGCCCACGAAGTCCAAGTCCAAACCCATTCTGCTTGGCATCGCTGCGGTCGTGGCCTTCGCTCTCATAGCCGGAACCTCGTTCGCCTTCTTCTCCGGGCACAACCCTTTCAGTGACCCACAACCTGACTATGCCCAGGCACCCAATCAGTCGAATGTCATGGACTTCCGCGGATTGAGTGAGGATATGAGACTCAGTGGTGCCCCGCTGTCTGGTTCGGCCGATGCGGCTGACGCCACCCCTGAGATTCTGCGTTTCATCGGTTCCACCACGTCGATACTGACGCGGGTGAGCGAAACTGGGGAGTCTGCTTGGACGGTGTCCGTGCCACACCAGGACATCGATGCCAGCGACAATAAGCCGTTGGACGAAGCGCTGTACTCGGACGAAGGCCAAGGTGAAGACACCTTGGAAGATGAGACGAAGCTGTTGGGCATTCCCGTCGTCTGCCGTCTCTCCGACAACGCAGTGCAGTGCGGGGACCGCGCAATCTCTCTTGACGATGGATCGATGGCTCTTACGCAGCGACCTGCTGATGTGGATCCCGACCCCTCATCGTCGAGTGTTCCGGTCGATGTTGAGGATGACGGAACACTGGACGGGCCGGAAGGCAAGGCCTATGGCGATCTGAAACTTGCCCCCGAGGCTCATGTCTCGAAGATTGCAGATCCTCAGACCGAGGAGGCCGGGCCGTGGGTGGTCTCCGATGGCAAAACCCTCGCCGCGGTCGATTCCGACAGCGTTCTCTGGACGCAGAAGCTCGATCCATCCGCCGCCGAGGTGACCGGACTCGGCGATAAGCGTGTCACCCCGTCCTGGACGGTAGTCGCCGGCACTTTGATCCTCGGTAGTTCGGACGGGGTGAAAGGTCTCGACCTTTCCACCGGTGACCAGCGTTGGGCAGTCTCTGCGCAAACCGATGGTTTCATGGTCGCCGGGAGCCAGCTGCGGATCCAACACGAGGGGGCGGTGAGCACTTTCGACTTCACAGACTCGTCGAAAGACAGTTCAGTGTCTGCTGACACAGGATTCGATGAGAGCTTCCCGGTGTTGCCCACCCCGAAGCTCCCATCGATGAGCGACATCCGGAACGCGACCCTGGAGGTTCCCTCAGCCTGTGCAGAGTTTGCTCTACGCAAGGATGCGAAGCAGGCCTTCGATGATGGCAAGACCGCGGAAGGAGAGTTCAGAGAATCGATTGCGATGAACGACGTCACGCCATCGACAGCTACCACGAAGCCGCTGGTGGCCATCGAATTCGTGTGCTCTTCGGGTGGAAACTGGGTGACGGATTCGGTCGGTGTCTATAGCCAGGATCTCGACCTTGTCACCTCAATCGAACCGTGGAGCGAAGACTCGGACTTCCACCAGCTGGCAGACTTCAATCGGAGCATCTTCTCCGCAATCGACATGACCGGCCCTTATATGACAGCGACGCTGAGCAACATTGCCGTCTACGGGGACGAGGATTACAACGCCGCTGAACGGACAGGTGCGGCGGAACTGCAATTCGCCTGGTCGAACGGAGGGTATGAGCCTCAAGAAGTTCTGTTTGATGCTGATGGACAGACTGTTCGGGTACCGAAGGTCGAGGACGTCCAGAAGTTCGTTGATGCTGCATCGAAGGGTGACGACGATGCCGCCGGTGCTATGGCCACCGAAGAAGTGATGCAAGGACTGAATGAAGTCATCGGTGACGAGTCATCCAGCGACCCGCTGACCTATCGCAACCTGGCCCTTCAAGACGGGACAACGGTCGACACCTGCGAGCTGATCGGTGTCGTGTCCGAGGAATACGGGGACTACACCATGAGCAATGGAGTCCCTCTGATGGAAGGAATCGGCGGATACGGAGCTGATTCCATCAAAGCCGGTGACGTGATCTGCGGATTGAAATCAGCCGGCGAGACGATTGATCCGGATGACGACGGCAGCTGGTACACAGCACATCTCCTGCTCAGAGGAAATGAGGCAGGAGTGGTCAAGGTGTATTCGGTGTCTGCGTATACGGGGTGACTAGTGAATCGGCAGAATTGGCGCCGAGGTTGACCTATTGCCTCACCCGAGCCAGGTGACGACTTCCTCCAGCTGCGTTCGCAAGTCCTCCCAGGGAAGGTTGAGATCCAACGTCTGTGCCCCGATGCGATTGCCTTGGATGATGACGTCGAGGTCAGGCTGTTGCCGCGCGGCGGTCCGGGCGTAGAGCAGGATTCCGCTGGCCGATCCATCCCGGAGGACGTCGGCATTCTTTGTGTAGGCGAGGATTTGATAGAGGTTCCCTGAATGGACTGTTTGCTTGTCGTACTGCCCTGACTGCAAGGTGTCGCGATAGTACTTTGCGTCGATAATGAGTGTGCGCAGACCGCGTCGCAAAGTGACATCGGTTCGCATCGCAGGGAGCTGAACAGCCCCAAACGCGGTCTCCTCCTCGAAATCCCACTTCACCGACGAGGCGGCAGGCGAGAGTTCGGGATGATGAGTTCGGTAGTACTCCCGTAGGAATCGTTCATACAAGCTGTTCATTGCTTCGTCGGACACCCAAGTCAGCAGGCTGGCCTGCCCCGTCTTGTCTATGGGCAAAAGACCGCGAACCAAGAGCTCACACGCGCCCATCAGCATCCGATACGAGGCAGTTGAACGACTGAAACTCAGCTGATCCCACCGGATGTCCACCGGGGCAACCAAAGTAACCGCATCGAGATAGGGGAGTAAGCGGCGCAAAGCATCCTTACGCACCATAGAGGCCTCACTTCTGCGAATGAGGAGAACCATGGCGCATTTGAGGATCCGATTGTGGAGGGTGTCGAGCTCATATTCGTCGAACTCACAAACCAGGCGTCCACGCACCATGGAACGCGTCGCCGCGGTACGAGCAATATCGATTCGGCCCCGGACTGTAGCCAGTTCTTCCGACTGCCGCCGGTAGTCACGGTGGAGACCGCGTTTGACCTGCGAACCAACACCACGAAGGAGGATCTCGGCCAACAGGTCGTGAAGACTATCGAAGTACTCGGTCGCGAAGTGGTCTTTGCCGGTGCTGTGAATCGCTCGGAAAGCGTAGGCCATCATGATGTACACATTGCGAATGACGCCCGACCGACTGGTCACGCGATCGCCGCTCTCAAGATCGCTGCCCACTCCTCGGCCCTGGCAGGCTCGTCGAACCAGTACTCATGGAGCAAAGGTACGAGCTCGTCCTCAACTACAGATTGCAGCCACGTGAAGGATGAGTCCTCGTCCGAATCGACATCCGAGGGAATGGATAGATAACTGTGGCCGATAGCGAACCCATGACCGAGCGCTGGGTCCTCGGCGATTGCGGAGTTGAGTTCGACGATTCGGTCAACGAGGTTGTCGAGCGCCCCGCTCTCAAGGCTCTTCTGACGTGAAACGAACCCATCGGTTCTGAATCCTGGCATCATTTCGAAGAAACCGAAGCGGCGGCGCAGCGCATAGTCGAGGACTGCGAGACTGCGATCGGCGGTGTTCATCATGCCGATGATGTGGACGTTTGAGGGGACGGAGAACTTCTCGTTTTTGTAAAGGAGCCGAATGTCAGTCCCTCGTTTATCGGTTTCGATGAGCATGAGCAGCTCCCCGAATATTTTGGAGATGTTGCCGCGGTTGATCTCGTCGATGATGAAGAAGTATGGGCGGTCGGGATCGTCGGCACGCGCTTCTTCGCAGAACCGGTAGAAGGGGCCTTCCTCGAGGGTGAACCCTCCGGATTCGGTCGGTCGGTAGCCCATCAAGAAGTCCTCGTAGGAATAGCTCTGATGGAACTGGATGGTCTGGATGCGGCTGGGTTCCCTCGCACCGATGATGGAGTAGGCGAGCCGTTTAGCAGCGTAAGTCTTTCCAACCCCAGGAGGACCTGCCAGGATGACGTTCTTCTTCCGCATCAATAGCGACCGCAGTCTGATGTAGCGCTCTTCGGGTAGGAACACGTCATTGAGGAAATCGGCGCGGTCATAAGGTAGCGCTGTAGTGGGAGGAGGCGTCGGTTCTTCTTCGTCCTCGTCGAGGACAAGAGCCTCCAGACGGTCGACTAAGTCGTGTCGGGAGGTGACGTCGGTTAGCGTCTTCAGCGGAGCATCTTGCGTCAGTTCCCATTCGCCTTGATGAGTCCATTTCATCGAACGCACGTGTCGGTAGATGGCACGGTCATGGTCGTACCGAGCGGCCGAGGTGACCTCGCCACGGCCGAGGATTTGTCGCCGTCCACTTTTGACGTACACGACGTCGCCGATTTCCATTTCGTTCTGGAACTGCCACAAGGCGAGCACGTCGTTCTTCATCGAACTTCCAGTGCCTTCGATGTCGAGTGCCTGTCGGATCTCATCCCGGTTGGCATACGGCGAGAGGTCTCCAAGGTCGTCCCAGCCGATTGCCATGATTCCGGCGGAGGAGAACTCGTCCCATTCAGATGCGCGAGGCCCCGGAGCATACAGCCAATAGTGACGCAGTCGGGGCTCAGCTAAGTCAGCGGATTCGTCACCTGCTTGTGCGACTGCTGACTGTGGAGGATTCCATAGTTCCTCGATACCCTCACTCCAGAAGTCGAATGTCCCGTCAATTTCCTTGGAAAGTGACTCCCGAATCGAAAGTAGGTCGCGATCCAACTGAGCGGATGAATCGCCAGTAGATCCACCTATGCGATGGGCGAGACAGTCACGAATCTGCTTCTTCTGATTTGTCGATGGGATTGGCTCAAAAATTTCGGGGTGGGCGAGGAACTGGAGGGTATTGCGCATATCGGAGCGGTCCTCGCCGGAGTTGAGCATCACCTGTTGCAACTGCCAAGGATCTGATCGAGCGGCCGCACGATCGTCGCCGGAGAGCTCGTTCCAGTGGATGATGAAGGTCGACATCCAGGAGAGGTGGATCCATAACGCGCCGAGATAGTAGGTGCTGGGCTCGAATCCTGCAGTCTTTGAAGCGCGCGCGAGCCACTCGGACATCGGCTCGGGGATTTCCATTGGTGGCTCGAGCTGGGCTAGAACACGTTCGACGTGTGCTCGCCTCGTCGAGGGAAGGATCCAACGTAACGCGTGTTCGCGGAGGAAGACCAATTCGGCTGCCAGCAACACAACTTCGCGAGGAGCCCCACTGAGCTGGACTTCCAGCTTGTCCCACTGACTCATGTCGCTGGCAAAGCTAGGGTCGGTTTCAATCCGTTCCCTAAGTTCTTCAGCCGCAGCTGCTGTCCAGATCTTCATGCTCGGATCGATGATTGATCGGCCTTCGCTGAGCATATGGGCAAGCACCTCGCCGGCCTGGTGTGCGATGTTCATGTCCGGCTGGGGGCGGGAAGCAGCAATGTCGGTGTGCATGCCTCAACTGTAGTGGTGACCACTGGTGGTGTTCCGGAGCGAAACCCCAAACACTGTTTTGTCTAGGAGTGACTGGTCGGTGGACTAACGGATCCGGTGTTTCCGAATCTTATTCTCACCTAGATTCCACGTCCCTCGATAGATAGCACTGCATCACGCAGACGATTGTCGTCTCGAGCAACACCAGCAATCACTTCGGCAAGACTCACGTGGGTTTGAGCGATTCTTGCGATACCGTCGGTTTCCAGATCTCGGAGAGTTATAAAAACCTGAGAATAGTCAGGATCGTCAAGGCCTTCTTCCGCTCGTGCATTTTCCACGACTGCGGTCGGTCCGAATTCGAGAAAGATCGCCGGCTGTGAATCAGCGCGCTGCAGCTCAACGCACCATTCCCATTTTCCGACGAATCGTGTCAAGACCTTCTCGATGCGGCCCCGCTCGACGACGGAATTCACCTGCGCCATGAGGATCGATCGTGCGAAACTTCGCAACCGGTCCTTTACTTTGGCCAGAGTCACGCGGCTCTCTTCGAACTGTTTTCGGGCATGCTCAGCGACCAGGTCAGCGAATTCTTGGGTCGCCCGTTCCCGGGGACGGTAGCCGTATCGTGCAGACTCGCCGGTCTCGCACATGGCTTTGATAAAGGACACTTGGTCGGTGACGTTCACTGTTTCTGGGCCTTTCACGAAATGCTGGTACATCTGCTTGATGAAGAACAGTTGCTCAGGGTGCTCGCGGCACCACACTGGGTCATGTTCCATGTCGGCCTTCAGATCGGACAGCACTTCTGAATAGGTCACGACGGTGGCTAGATCCCATCCATCCTTCTGGAGATGAGCTTCGTGACGGTGGCACAGCAGGACAACGACTGCTGTTCTTCCATGTGCTGTCCCGTGGGCAAGGTACCGCTGATAGCTATGCCCGTGTCCATCGGACGTTCCGTAGTTTTCAATGACAAGGGCCGCATCAGACCTCCACAGGACGATATCGGCGATGTCCATGCTTTCGTCATTATCGGTGCCTTCACCTACACGCGTGTCAACTTCCTGAACTACGCGGTATCCGGTGGTTGGCAACTGACTGTCGTTATGCACTCGGTCATTGACTCTCGCAACGAACGCTTTTTGGAGTCTGTCTCCAAGACCATGCGTCTCGTCGGTGGTTAGGAGCCACGCAAAGACATTCGAAAGTTGTTTCTCATGTGTACCGTGGTGCATCACCCGGAAGATGTTGAACTGCTCGGCCAAGCTCTTCGAGAGCACTGGCAAAACCGCCGTCACAAAATTGTTCATGTCAGTTGGATCCCACAGTACTCGACCAGAGTTTTGATCTCGGCATCGGTGACAACCATGTTTCAATCCATTCTCTTGGAAGCTATTTATCGGCAACACTACATATGGCCTCTGACGCGAGAGCGTAATTGCCGAATCGGCGCCTCATTGGTGTGTCGGCGAACCACAGCCATCGCGTTTGGTGAAACCGCACCACCCTACTACTGTCGTGATCAGTGTGATGGGGAGGAGCAAGGATGCGCATCAAATTCGGTTGGAACTTCGACAGGGCCCCATGGGCGTCAGATCGCAGCACCGGCACGACAGTCGTCACAGGCCCGCTCGGCCTTCTCGGCATCCTGCAGACCCGGCTGGGGACAACACGTCCGAGCGTCAACCGTCCGATCCGCATTGCACAGTACCGATCGCTCATGGCCGAGGCCGATCACCCTTGGTATCAACGTTCCTTCGCCGACGATCCGTGGAATACCGCCCACCATCTTCTACGACTCCGTGATGATGCCGTCGAAGCCGGCTGGCAGCCGACCCCAGACGGTGAGACCTACACCGAGCACCCACGACTCGACGCTCTGGCCGCGGTGGAACGACTAGTGCGCCTCGGACCAACCCACGACTCGAGCGCGAATCTCGCACCCGGCAGGGCCGATGATCTGCGCGAAGTTCTCACTCTCCTCCGCCAGCATGGCTCGAGCTGGCCGCTGGGCATCGACACGATCGAGTTGCAGGACCGAGCGACCGATCTCCCGAACACATGGCAGACCATCCTCGAAGTCCTGGACGCCGCAGGCGTGACGATCACCGAGGCAGCTCCAAAGTCCGGAGTGCCCGAGCTGACCATCGTCCGCGGGCCAGATGAATGGTCGACCGCCGAGGCGGCCGCGCGCTGGCTGTCCAACACCTCTGACCACGACAAGCTCTGCATCATCGCCGGAGACTCCACCAACATCCTCGACCACGAGCTCTCCCGCCGAGGCACCCCGACACTCGGCATTCCCCGCACCTCGGCAACGAGCCCGGCGGGCCAGGTCCTGCCGGTCTTCCTCAGCGCCATCCTGCCACCAACAGACATCCGGCACGTCGCGGAGTTCCTCGACCTCTCCTTCGGTACCCCGGACGCGGAATCACCCGCGAAGGCTCTCATTCCCCGCTCGGTCTCCACCGCGCTCCTGACCGCGCTGACGAAAGAACCGGGAATCTCCGGCGACCCAGACTCCGCCTGGATGACAGCCCTGCGCGACCTCCAGGACCGCGCCGACACGGCACCTGAAACCAGAGCAAAGGCAGCAGAAACCGCACACACCATCGACAGACTCATCCGCCTGACACCACCGGTCATCGACAACGACCTCGTCCTTCTCACAACACTCCACCCAGCGTTGAATTGGCTGGCAGATCGTCTGCGCGCACTCTCGCACCACCCCGACGACGCGACGCCCGACAGCACCAGGGCCAAAGCCTTCATCGCCGAGGTAGCCAGCCACGTTGACTCTTTCCGTGAGGCACTTGCCCACCTGCCTGCAGCCGACCTTCGTGTGCGTGAGCTCTTCGACATCGCCGATGCCTGCGCCCCCACAGCACCACACACCACTGCAGAGGCGATCGCAGCGAAGTGGACAGTGGTCTACGACCCATCGGAAGTCCCAGCCGACAGCGAAACGATCCTCTGGTGGTCCTCTCACCGCAGCGAGGGCGATGAGACTGAAGTGTGGGATCCCGAGGAGGCACACGCTCTATCCCGCGCCGGCGCTCAGATCTCGACCGCGACCGAAAGGGAGCGCCTGCACCAAGCCGCTGCGCTGCGTGGCATTCGCACGGCCGCCACGGTGATCTGCTTCTGCCCCGATCGCATTCGCGGCCAGGAGACGTCACTCCATCCCTCCCTCTCCCGTTTGGCCGAAGACATCGCCGTCACCCACCCCGAGCGATTCACCACAACAGGCGTTGATGCAGTTCTCGACGACGCCTCAATCACCCGCCCGGTTTCCACACTGCACGAAACCGGAATCTGGAGACTGGGTGAGGTCTCTGCACCCCTCGACGAGGTGGCTGGACAGACCATCACCCCGCCGAGCACCGTTTCTCGTTCCTTGGACGGCGACTTCACCCACCTCCTTCCCGAAAGGCTGTCCTTCACCCAGATCGAACAGCTGCTGAGCGACCCACTGGGTTGGACGCTGGAGCGTGCTCTCGGTATCAAACGCGGTTTCTCTTTCGACGTTCCGACCGGCAATCGCATGATCGGCACGTTCGTCCACGCAATCGTCGAGGAACTCGTCGGCAGGGGAGCGCCGCCGGATGGAGCAGTCCCGTCACCCCAGGTGATTGGTGAAACCTTCGATCGGTTCGTTCCGCGTTTCGCCTCCGAGCTGCTCCTCCCGGGGCAGAAAGCTCGGCTCGGGACGATCCGCTCCACCGTGCTCGCCTCGCTGGCATCCCTGTTCACCACTGTGCAGGAACGCGGCATCACCCTTACCGGCGCCGAGGCAGCCTTCACTCACGCGTGGGAGCTCACCGTCGATGGCGTGGCCTGGACCGTCGCGTTGGGCGGCATGCGCGACCTCGAAGGGGCAATCGACAATGGCCGCCCCATGATCATCGATCTCAAATGGGCGAATTCGGGTAAGCGATACCGCACCATGGTCGACGAAGGCGAAGCCGTGCAGCTGAGCATCTACTCAAACACAGCCGAAGGCAGCGGCGAGGGGAACCCGCTTACCGCCTACTTCCTGCTCAAGCAGGGGCGTTTCGTCTCCACCGACTCCGCCCTTGATCCGGACTACACCGGCGGACCCGACGAGACGGACGATAGCGGGGCCGACCTCGGCGGGGACCCGACTGGCCTGTGGTCAAGTATTGAGGCTTCCGTCGAAGACGCTCTGACGAAGATCGCCACCGGACGCTTCGAATCGTTGAGTGCCGATGTCTACGCCGACTTCGGCATCAAGCCGGGGGAGAAGAACACGGAGCTGAACAAGGCGATCAAGTCGATCAAAGACGCGATCAACGAAGAAGGCCGACTCTTCATCGACAAACCGCAGACGTTCAGCGCCTTCAACCTCATCTACGGCATCGCTGGAGACCACTCATGAGCGTTCACGTCATCACCGCCTCGGCCGGTTCGGGAAAGACCTACAAACTCACCGAGGTTCTCTCTGCGCGGCTGACGGACAAACCCGCCGATGGCGGTACCCCATTGCGGGCCAGCGAGGTCATCGCAACCACCTTCACGGTTCGTGCCGCAGCGGATCTGGTTGAGAAGACACAGAAGCGGCTCCTCGACGACGGGAACATTACCGCGGCTGAGGAGATCGGCACGGCACTCATCGGGACGATCAACTCGTGCTCCGGCCGGCTCGTCACCGATTACGCGATCGATGCCGGGTATTCTCCCGAGCTGCGCGTGCTCGACGAGACCGAGCAGGCAATGGTCTTCACCGCGGCCGTTGATGACGTCATTGCCGGCGCCGAGGCGACCCACCGGGATCTTCTTCTGCGCACCGGTCACAATGGCAGCCCAGGTGAGGCCAACCAGTGGGGACACGGTCCCGTCGTGTGGTCCGATCTCGTCAAGTCCGTCGCCGCAGCCGCACGGGCAAACCACCTCGGCGAGGCAGAACTGCGAGAGTCCGCAGAAGCCTCGGCGGGGCTCTTCCTCTCGGCGCTGCCCGAGCGACGGAGTGATGGTCGACGAACCTGGCGAGACTGCTTGGCCAGCGATATCGACGAGCTCCGTGGTGCACTACGCATCGCCCAAGGCGAAGAGTCTGACCCGACAGTGGAGCCACGGGTGACGGTGGCCAAGGGAAGCATCGGCAACGTCGAAGGCAGCATCATCACCCTTGACCGTTTCCTCCGCGACCTCGACACCCACGCCGAGGCTGGCGATCCCTTCGCACGGGTTCCCTGGTCGACGTGGGCCAAGGTCGCCGAAGCGAAATACCCGAAGGCCCCTGGTGGAAAAGAGCCGGGCAAGGTCCCCAAGCAGGTGCTCGAGTCATCGAGTGCGGCTCTTGTCAGCGGTGAACTGTTGGCCAACGCTGCTTTCCAGGACGATGCCGAGGCCCTCATTCGCCTCGTCATCGACACTGCGATCGCTTCACTGACCGCCTATGAGGAGCACAAGAACCGGCTGGGAGTCATGGACTTCGTCGACCAGGAGGTCCGTGCTCTCGACCTGCTGCGGACGAATGACCGGGTTCGGCGTTCCGTCGCTTCCCGGTTTCGGCTGCTGGCGGTCGATGAGTTCCAGGATTCCTCGCCGATCCAGCTGGCGATCTTCATGGAACTGGCCGAGCTCGTCGACGAAGTCGTCTGGGTCGGCGATCGCAAACAGGCGATCTATGGGTTCCGTGGGGCGGACCCGGAGCTGATGAACGACGTCTTCTCCGCCCTCATCGACGGAGAGACCGAACTGGGGACGGCAACGACGGAGAACCTCGGCGCCTCATGGCGGTCGAGCGATCCGCCGCTGGATCTGTCGAATGCGCTCTTCAGTTCAGTCTTCGCTGAACAATCCGAGGACGAAGTCGTCCTCAGCATTCCGCCTCAGCGCCAGGCCCACCGAGCGATCGGTGGCCGTGAGCTCTGGGTGCCGAATACGGACAAGGGCGGGGCCACACGCTCAAACAGCAGAATGGTGCAGGCCATCGCCGAGGGTGTCGCCGACTTCCTCTCCCGCTCACCACGGTTGCCAGACCGTGACGTCGGCGTCGGTGACATCGCTGTCCTCGTGCGCACGAACACTCAGGTCGGCAACGTCGTCAACGAGCTCCACACGCGAGGAATCCCCGCCGTCGGATCGACCACCGATCTCCTCGCGACAAGGGAAGGCCAGCTCGTCGCCGCCGGCCTGGCCGCCGTCGTCGATCCCGAGGACGGCGTTGCGCTCGCCGAACTCGTCACGCTCCTGGCCGATCACGAAAAGCACGACACCTGGTTCGACGACGCAGTCCACATCACCGACAAGCAGCAGCGCCGGGCTCAACCGGCAACCTGGTGGTTCGACCTTGCGCTCGCCGCACTGGCAGAGCTGGCAACTCATGCCTCTCAGCACACATCGGTCGAGCTGCTGCTCGCCGTCGTCGATGCGCTCGATCTGCCACAGCGGATCAAGGCGTGGTCGACCCCGGAGACGAGGCTTGCCACCCTCGATGCGCTCAGCCAGATCGCTGCGGAATACGAGGATGCCTCTCACCAAACACGGATGCCGGTGACACCGGCAGGACTGCTCGAACACCTCGATGAGTCTGCACGAGCATACGAACAGACTACAGCTCATGATGCCGTGCTCGTGACGACGATGCACCAGTCGAAGGGCCTGCAGTGGCCCGTCGTCATCGTCGGAGTCTCCGCTGCCAAGGACTACGGGCACCGCGAGGTCACTGTGGAGAAGGCCCCGGTCTTCGACGCCAGGCATCCGCTCGCGAACCGATCCCTGCGGCTGTTGCCGAGAATCCTCAGCAATTACGGGCCGTTGAAGGAGCAGTTGGGGCAGACCGGAACGGTACGTCGCAGTACCGAATCCGAACGCAACGAGACAGCACGCCTGCTCTACGTCGCCCTGACCCGAGCCGAATGCCACAGCATCATGGCCTTCGGTGATCCCACCGGTCAGGACAATGTGCTCAGCGTGGCAGTTGACGATGAATTGCTGACTTGGGATCTGCCGGAAATCGGCGATGAATCAACTCCCGCTGCCAATGAAGCAGGGGAGGTGCGGATCGCGAATCGTCGTGCAACAGGAATCGGAAGCGAGTCGGTCCATACAAGTCTGCCGATCCGAATCGGTGCATATCCAGTTTCTTCCGAAGCTCCACAAGAGACGGTGCCACCACCGCAGTCCTTCTACGCCTATACCGATGTCCCAGTGCGCCGGCTCGCACAGGAAGTTGTCGGTCCTCCTGCCCACTTCACTGCCAGCAGCGTCGGTTCCGAGGGTATCGACGCCGAGGTGAGTGTCCTCGCGAATCTGGGGGAGCCGCTCGTCGACAAGGGCGGGAGAGACTGGGATCGCATCGGCGATGCGGTGCATGCCTATCTTGGCCTGCCGTTGGCATCCTTGGCAGAGGCGACAGCGAGCGAGGCCGCTGAAAGAATTCTCGACCGGTGGAATGCCGGCACAGTGCTCTCGGCAGAGGTACTAGTCGAGATCGGTCGACGCTGGACCGCGTGGATCGAGGCAACGTTCCCCGGCGCCGAGGTGCTCACCGAGCAGCCGATCGCCTGGCGTAACGATGGCGAACAAGTGATGGAAGGGTGGATCGACGCTCTGCTGAAGCTGCCGAACGGCGAGCACGTTCTCGTCGATCACAAGACTTATCCTGGGACCGACCCGATCGGCCATATCCGCGAGAACTACCTCGGGCAGCTGGCGACCTATTCGTATTCACTGGAAAGAGCTACCAACCGCCGGGCGCCTCGGCTCATCGTTCACCTACCGCTACTGGGAACGATCGCGGAGGTGAAGCTAACTGGGCTGTCGTCTTGGATTTGAATCGAGTCAGAATAGTCTGGCGAACATGATGCGCTAGCTCCCAAAAGGTCAGCCTATGTGGGACTGATGCAGGGTCAGGCGTCGAGAATATAGGCTTGTCCACGTCGAGGTCTTTCGGATGGCTTGTGTGAGAACTTCCATCATCGGAAGACCTCGACGTCTATCCGGGTAGCGACTCGCTCTGTTTGAAATTCATCGGTCTACACTCTCGTTTACAAAGAGCCAGGTTACGTAGTAGACCGCACGGTGGTGACTTGGATGGGAAGATTCGAAAGTCATTTACGAAACTTGGCGCACTGTAGAGGTCATGTTCAAGATCATGACCTCTTCATGTTGACTCGCATCTTACTCCCTACATTTGTCGCCTGCGAAACAACGCCCAGCTCAGTAAGCCGTGCGACGAGAGCCTCTGCACTGTCGGTCCTTTGGATCAAAGGTCTTTTGCCGGTCGCCCCCGCGAGCTTCGCGAAGGCGCCGCCGATTTCCTTGAGAAGTTCGGTGAGCTCGGCGATACTAATATCAGGCAGGATCGGAACGAGCAGCGCGAGCAGAGTGTCCGTCGCGACACCGGCCTCGGCGAAGCGTTTAAGTGTGTCGATACTTACAGCGCCGCCATCTCCCAATACGCAGGTTGCGAGCATTTTCAACCCTGATCGATTTGCAATAGAGGCGTACGCCTCCGCCTCCGCCGTGATGGCCTTCTTCACGCTGATGTCGATATCCTGATCCGCAAGAAGGTTAGCGAGATCGGTTCCAACGATCTCTGGGGTAGCGAAGTTCTCGAATTCGCTGGAGGACACGATATATGCCTTGCGTGTTTCCCAGCTCGTGCCCTCTAGCGCGGCGTAAGTATCTGCACCGTCTGCAATCAGCCGATAGCGTAATAGTTCACCATAAAGTTCCCCCTCCTCGACCGGCACCTGCTCTACATCCAGTCGGTCTCCGAGAGCCAACGAGTCGACCAGAGCAGCGCGTTTCGAAGGCTTTAGTCCCTCCGCCTGCACGAGTTGCAATGCAAGCGCAACTTTCTCAGGTTCGTCGGCGTCTGTTGTCTCGGAGATCATGTCAATGTCTCCGAGGAACGTGATTAAACTTTTGTCTACGACTTCGCTCCAACCCAGGTACGTCATGATGTTGTCGAAGGAGGGGGCGAAACGACCAAGCCGAGCCAAGACAGGCGCAGCAACGTCCTCTTCCACATCTTCCAGGGTCTCCACGATGCATTCATCGGCAGCGCGGTTCACGACTGCCTCTAGTCGCGATGGTGCTGCTACCGCGATATCTCTCACGATCCTTGGAAAAGCTTCGACGTGCGCAATCGTTGGTTCCGTCTCTGGGATCGCTCGCAGATACGCTTCGATATCCTGGAACACGCGTTCGTAAACGAGGATGTTCGCTTCCTTAATGGCATCTAGGCTCAAGTTGGAGCCGGCTCCAGCAATCGCCAACAACAGGTTATCGCGAGCGATATTATATGCTCCGTCTTGAACGATCGCCCGGCGCATGGGCGGACCCAGGACTGACAGGTTATCTATCTTTGTGCCAGAGGACTTCACGATTGAGCTAACCGCAATGGCCTCTGCCTCCGTTACATCTTTATCAGTGAAGACAGAAAATGCCTCGTACAGCGACGCAAGCTCGGAGGCGACTGCGTCGTTGATGACGTATTCAACGTCTGGTGCAACCGCTCTCAGTGCTGAATCGATGAGAGTGTTTCGTCGTGATTCTTCTACGTCAGCTTTTGTCACTAGGAACAAAAGGATCTTACTCCAACGAGGGGTAAGCATCTTAACGAGATGTTCTGGTGCCATTCCAGATGCGAAGTAGGAGAGAACAAACTGCTCTCCCTGCTCGCCAATTGTGAGCAAATATTCAACCACGGCCCTTGCACCAGCCTCCTCTGATGAAAGCAGGTAATCGAGGACGTAAATGTTGAGTCCTGCAGGCGTCGAGAGGAACGAATACCCACGCTCCTCGATGAGGAGTCGGACGTCTTTTTCCTTCAGCTCGAAATTCAGGTCCGGTTGATTTCGATCGACGTTCTTCATGAGGAAGTTCGCCGCCGCCTCGCTTAGCCGGGTTGCATAAAAGGGCGATGTGTACAGCGTGAAGTTTCGGTCGATGTATCCAGCGCGCAGAAGCTCACGAGCGAGCGATGATGTTAGATGTTTGTCGACGAGCTCGTCAAACGTCGACTCATCACTACCGTCTGCTAATCGGAATCGTTCGAGCTTCGTAAGCTCGGTCATGTCGGCACCACGAAGCGAAACAAGTTCGGCTTCGAGGTTCGCAATATCCGCGTCGATTTGCTTAAGCTCCGCCTCCACGACATTCTTCGCATCGATTTGCGTACCCAACACCCTCTCGATATCGGCGACTTCAAACTCAAACTGGAGCGTGGAAGTTCCGTTGCGGTACACAATCACTTTGAGTGGCTCGTCTGATGTCCCGAGATCTTCCCAGAACGCAGGTCCCGAAATCTTCTCCACGTCAATAGTGATTTCGCCGAGTTTCCACGCGGCGACGCCCCGCAACTTGAGCACCGATGGCGCGTGACGAAGAACCCGCTCTACGTATTCGACCAGTGCTGCGCCAAACGCTTCTGCTCGGTCGGACGGGATCGAGGCTTGGCGCCGCCGCCGCCGCTTCTCGCGTAGCTGGGTGTCAATGGAAGCGATGGAAACATCGATCAGCCTTCGACTCTTACGGTACAACTCATCGATTTGGCTTTCGCCCAACTTGATGTTTTCAAAGTCGCGGAGGTGGATGCTCTTGTAAAGCATCATAGCGAGCATGCGATTCTCGTCGAGATCCAGCTGACTAGCCTCCAAGACTCGTCTTTTGAATATTGCATACTCGTTTCGGATATTCTTGATGAGCCGCATATCTGCCACATGCTTGCCCGCGAGGTCGATCAAGTCATTGGAGATTCCGCCCTTCAACTCGTCGCCTATCGTGTCGTCGAGCAGATCGCGGGCACTGCGGTGGGTGACGAAAGGCACGACTGGTATCACGACTTCGAAGAACTTCGTACGGTTTGCCCGAGCGGCCCCAGACTCTTCCTCAGCAGCTTGCTTCTCTTCTTCTTGCTCGGGTGCCTTCGTCAATGATTCGCTTGGCTTAGCGCGCCCTCCGTGACTGTCGAAGATACTGTCTTTGACGGCGTAGATGAAACGAATACGGCGACCGTTGAGTTGCTCGGCTCCGTTGAGGATCGCGTTTAGCGAACGCAAAGTGTCGAAGATATGAGGGTCGTTAAAGCGATCAATGTCCTCGAAGATCACGATGTCCGATTTGACCATTTCGAAGAAGTAGATGATCTCATCAAGGTACTCATCGAAATATGTCGCCGACTTTGGGGACAGAGCGATGGTCGTACCCCCAGCACCTAGCGCGGTCAGCTGTAATTGATGATGGAAAAGCGCGAGGATTGGGAATGCAGTCACCGCGGTAACGGAGGAAATCACCAAGCTGATTACCCACATGGCTGCTTCGATGCCGAGCGATTCCGCTACCTTCACTCCCCAGCCCGTGAGCAAAAAGACTGTAGTCACGAAGACGCCCACCAGCGCCGCGTACAAGCCCATAAGTGCGACAGGCAGCCGAGTCGCACGTCGATAGCGCGACCCAGGAGTTTTCGCTGGTCGCCGGCTGTAGAGAAGCTGTTTTACGATTTCCTTCTGAACCCGATTCGTTTTCGCTGCCGCAACTTGTGCCGTCGGGCCTCCGGGCTGGGTTTCATCCTCCGGGAAACCCAATGTTGAGAGCGAGATTGAAATGACTTCTCCGCGGTGTCTGCGCGCCACCTCACTTAAGATGCTGCTCTTGCCGACGCCGTATCCCCCACTGAGCGCAATATTTAGCACCCCGTCGTGACTCTTCGTGAGCGCGTTCTCCACAAGGTCGACGTAGAAGGCGTGCGTCTCTGGATCGTAGACTGGGGCGAGCGGCATCAACTCTGGCACGCTTACCGTCGATGCGGACCGTCCCCAGGACTCGATCCGTGCTTGCACGACGTCCATCCGGACGAGCACAATATGCCTTAGCCAGCGTTGGATTCTACTGAAAAGGTGTTTCACAAGCGGGCCCTGCTGTTCATTACACCCGCCACTTCCCCGGCACTGACACCGCGTAGTTGCCTACGCCGATAGCCTTGAAGTGCTCGATGGCGGACTTGATCTTGGCGTTCTCTGTCGGACGACGTTTCGCTTCGTCGTCGGTGCTCTTCGTTTCACGGACCATGTAAACACGATCCTCGCCGTCTTCATGCTTCATAATCGCCCAGTCAGGGTTGTACGGTCCGACAGGGGTGTCGATCTTGAACTTGTCCGGAAGTTTCATGAACAATTTAACGTCTTGACGACTGTCGAGTAACTCCGCGAATTGACGCTCAGGGTCGGAGTCGTAGACGACGTAGTCGAAGTTCGACTTGTCCGCGTTCTCCAGCTTGTACATCTGGTCGAGGAAGCGTTCCTTCTCTTCTTCGCCGTCCTTGCGCAGTTCACGCAGCTCGTAGACGGAGCCTGCGATCTTCTCGTACTGCACGCCATCGACGACGAGCTTCGCGAGCTCGGTCTGCATGAGGCGCTTTGCCATTGCGATGAAGTCGTTCGGGTTCGCGATGAACTCGCCCAGCCGGCCGCTGCCGACGAGGACGTCGACGATGGTTTTGCGGGTGAGGGAAGTGGCCTCCTGCAGCTCTCCGATGATGTCGGGCAGGTCGTAGCTGCCTCGGAGTTCCTGCTGACGTGACCCGAGTTCCTGGCCTTTCGCGCCGCCGCGAAGCACCTTCACCCCCGCGCGGGTGACCTGGATACGCAGCGGATCGATGTCTGGTGCCTCCTTGATCGCCTTGACCGAGTTCTCGATGATCTTGTCGCGTCTCACCTCAACGCGGTACGTCGTGCGGCGGCTGATCGTCTCCCAGAACTTCTCGAACTCCGGGTTCGCGAACAGCTCCTTGTTGAGCTTGCGGGAATGGCGCTTGCTCTTCGGCTTCACGTACTTGCCGATGTTGGCGCGGCCGACCAATTCGATGACGAACGGCTCCGCCCACACGAAATCGACGGGCATGTTGAGGCCAAAGTCGAGCGTGTTCGGCTGGAACTTCGGCTGAACAACGCCGTCCTTGTCGATGAACTTCTGCGCAAGCAGATGCTCCCAGATCGACACGGATCCCTCGTAGCCGAGGTTTTCATCGGTGAGCGAACCGTCCGGGTTCTGCCGCGGGATCTTCGAGAATTCCGCCTTGCGCACTCGCCCGATCTCGACTCCAGCGTCCTTGTACTCCTTCTGGAGCGCATCGGCAAACTGCTTGTACGACTCGTTCGCCACCACCGTCAGCGTTGCGACGCCACGATCGGCTACGCGCTCGTAACCACCCGCGCTCTTTGCGACAGGCAGGCGCAGACCACGGCCGAGCGTCTGGCGGCGCTCCGTCTCTGCCCCCATCTCACGCAGGGTGCAGATCTGGAAGACGTTCGGGTTGTCCCAGCCCTCGCGCAGGGCAGAGTGGCTGAACACGAACCGCGTTGGCTCGTTCCCGTCGAGCAGGCGTTCCTTCTGCTGCATGATCAGCTCGTACGCGTCATCGTCGGCCTTGGTGGTGCCGGAGGTGTCCTGGAATTTGTCCGCCGCGCCTTTCTTGCCCTTGAGGACAGAGAAGTAACCGCGACGCAACTCGGCCGGATCCTGCGGGAGCAGCTCCTGCCACTGCGGCGACTTGGCATGTTCCTCATGGAACAGCTCGTCGAACCACTGCACGAACTGACCGTTCGCATCATTGTTGTTCGAGCCGTCACCGAGAAAGCTCTCGACCTTGTCGATGAAGAACAGGCTGAGTACCTTGATGCCCTTGGCGCACAACTGCGTCTCCTTGCGCAGGTGCTCCTTGATCGTCTCGCGAATCATCTCCTTGTAGATCGCGCCCGACGATCCGCCGATATTCTCGCCCTGATACAGATAGCCGTGCAGCGTCAGGTCGACGTATGCGGGTTCGATGCTCATCTCGTTGACGCGCCAACCATCGTAGCTCGCGTTGTTCGTCAGACGAGGATCGGATAGCTCCTGGTTCTGCTTGACGTTCACCACCCGGCGCTCGAGCAGACCGTCGGCCTTGCGGCAGGACAACTCCAGCCGAGCAACCCAGCCCTTGTCGTTCTTGACCTCGACCAGCTTGATGTACGGCGTCGCGTCGGCACCCTGTTGCTGCACGTCCGCCACCACGATCTGCTTCACCAGTCCGAGGTCGTGCGCGTCGACCGGGTCGAGCCGGTAGACGACGTTGCGGAGTTTCTTGTGCGTCGCGCTGTAGCGCAGCGTGAACACCGGGTCGAGCTCGCCCACGGCCGACTGAGAGAGCAGTGACTCCATGTTCTGCGGCTCATCCATGATGACGACCGGATGAGTCGCCTTCAGGTAATCGATCGGCTTCAGGCCGTTCAGCTTGTCGCGCGTCTGATGGATGATGCGCGTGTTCTTATCGCCGCGAAGGGAAGCGATCGTCATCACCATGATCTGCACGTTGGTCGACGTTGCGAACGACTGCACCTCCTCCGCGTTCTGACCGCTATAGACCGACGAATCGAAGGTGATGTTGCGCTTCTTGTACAGGTTCTCGAAATGCGAGCGCATCAGGCGGATGCTGGTGTTCACGCCCTCGCGGATCGCTACACTTGGCACGAGGATGACGAATTTCGTAAAGTTGTACTTCTCCGCCAGCTCGAAGACGGTACGGAGGTACACGTACGTCTTACCCGTACCCGTCTCCATCTCGATATCGAAGTCGAGCGCCGAGTCATCGAACAGCTTCGAGGCAACCTCGAGGCCATTCTTATCCTGCACGCGCTGCAGGTTTGCGAGCACCGTGTCGTGGTCGAGCACCAGGCGGTTCCCGACTGCGCCGACCTCCTGCGAGAGGTCGAGGTCGAGCGTCGTGTTGTCGCTTGAGTTGGCAGCGGCCACCTGGCCGCGCAACCTCGTCTCCAGCTTCTCGGCGTCGTTCGGCTGCCCGTCGAACAGGTCAATGACCGAATTGATCGCGTCCAGCTGGTAGGGCTGGCTGGCGTCGAACTTGAAGCCGCTGCTCGTTGTATTGTCTCCCATGATCAGGCCGTCCAGAGCTCGATGCCCTTGCTCTTGCAGAGCTGAGCCAGATTGGTCTTGAGCTGGTCGTCACCCTGGAATGCATCCTCAAGGACGATCAGACGGGCAGGATCTTCATCCACGACGGCACGTAGCTGATCGAGTGCCGGCTTCACGTGCTCGTTCAGATAGGCGAGCACGATGCCATCGCCCACCGAGCGCAGGTTTAGGTCGGCCACGTCGACCGGAGCGATCTGCTCGGTCAGCGAGTAGCCCTGCTTCAGGAGAATCTCAGAAAGGAGGTCGTCTGCTGATGCGCCATCCGCGCTGCTCGATTCACGAAGGTCGAAGAGGTGCTGCTCGAGCTGGTTGCGATCGACCCTGCTCGACACATTCCACTTTGAAAAATTCGTGCTAGTGAGCACGAACGCTCTGAATCCTGAATCGAGTGATTGCCCTGGGGCCAGGTCTGTGGATACTGCTTCTCCCGCGCGTCGTAGGCGCTCGTGGGAGATATCTGCAACCGTCTCAAACCCAGCGTTGCGCGCCACGGAGCCAGTGGGCGTCGGCTCCGGAAGTTGTACGGCAATCCACCTACGGACGGCACCATCTCGGAGCTGCGCCAGCCATACCGCATGAGCCGTGCTTCCCGACCCGGCGAAGAAGTCGAGGACGATATCACCGTCTCCACTGCCCGCTTCAATAAAGTCGGCAAGCAAGAAGGGTGACTTGGGCGCCTGGAAAATCTTTCCCGTGCCACCGAACAAGTCGTTGAACGCGCGCTGGCCGGAATCGGTCGTATGCTCCTTCTCAGAGAGCAGCGACTTTAGCTTTCGCCGCGCCCCCTCAGCGTACTCCTTGACAAAAATCTGCATTCGCCCGCCTGCCACACGCCCAACCAGTGAATCCGACTCTGCAATTGCTTTTGGTCGCCCCCACGTCCAACAACCCTCGAAGTCATCGTTCCAGAGTGGGAAGACCTCGGTACGTTCAGCAGACTTTTCCGTGTGCACCTGACCGGTTGAATCGACATAGAGCGGATAGTAGAGGTTCGGTCGGTTAAAACGACCAAACTCCCGATGCGAGTTACGCAGGCCAAGCGTTCGATACATCCCGCGCTCGTCTTCATATGGGTACTCAGCTTGCAACTGCTCCCGTGGCTTCGCAATCGACAGCGCACCGCTTGGCAGCTCCCGCTTGGAGTAGACCAGCGCATACTCGTGATTTGTCGCGAAGTGCTTATCTTGCGCTCGACCGCGTGGATTATTCAGAACTGCAAGCTGAGCAACGAAGTTCGACTCCCCGAACACTTGGTCCAGCATCTGACGGAGAAGGCCAACTTCGTTTTCATCTATGGACAAGAAGATGACGCCGTCGTCCGTTAGCAGGTTCCGCGCGAGCTTCAGTCGCGGATACATCATGTTGAGCCAGTTGGAATGGTAGCGCCCTTCGGTATCTGCGTTAGTCGAGAGCTTCTTGCCCTCCTCGTTGACTTGGCGCGTCCACTCGAGGTAGGTGTCCAGGCCTTCCTCGTAGTTGTCCGGGTATACGAAGTCCTTGCCGGTGTTGTATGGCGGATCGATGTAGATCATCTTGATCTTCGCGTGGTAATGCTTCTGCAGGATTTTGAGCACTTCAAGGTTGTCGCCCTCGATGAACACGTTCTTCGTTGTGTCCCAATCCTTCGAGTTCTCAATATCGGGTCGCAGTGTCGCCGTCGTCGGCTCCTGAGCCGCACGCAGGGCACGCTTCTTACCAGGCCAGAACAGGCCGAACCGCTCAGCAGTGTCGGCCGCGTCGCTGTCGAGCAGTTCCTTGAGCTTGTCCACATCCACCTTGCCATCGGCAATAACCTCGGGCATCAGCTCGGCAAGCTGTGTCGCCAGCTCGGTCTGGAAGTTCGGGGTGGTGGATGGTGTTTCGTGGATATCGTCGCTCATCATGATTCTTTCTGCGTCGGGGAATATGGTCAGTACTGGAAGGCGATTGTTCGCCATTAGGCAACGATGCGCCAACGGATTGAGAACAGGTGTTGGTTGTCTTGGGTGCCTTTCAAGGATTGCTCGATCATATCGAGTTTCTCGTCGATCTCGTCTTGCAACTTCCGGCGCGCATTGCGGAAATCGTCGTCGGCCTCATCCGCCCGGCGTTCCCACTTACGAGCCTCGCGTTTAAGCTTGAGCTGCTCCATCGGATCGTCCGTCCGCTTTGCTACCTTGCGGGCTTCTTTCTCCTTGGCGCGGTACTCGCGGATCTTGCCCTCGTGCTCAGCCTTGCGATCCTGCTGGTTGCGGTACAGCAGTTCTTCCTGCTGGTCGTAGTGGCGAGAGTTGCGGACCTGGACTTCTTTCTCCAGCTCACTGAGCCGCGTTTTGAGTTGCGGCTTGACCTTCGTGATGTCGACCGCGACAGGTTGTTGACCAACGTTGAGGCAGGCGAGGTCGAGGATGTCGGCGACGTATTCTTCGTCCAGGTACCGGCTGTCGTCGGTCATGCCACCTGCGAGCATGTACGACTCGGAGATGTCCTCGTCGCGCGCCCGCATCGTGAAGGTCAGCAGGTTGACCGTTAGCTCGCCGCTCATGCCCTCGAGCGCCCTAACCGCGTTGGTGGCACGTTTTGACTGGCCGAGCGAGAACGTCAGCTCGCGTTGCGGAGTGTCGTGCGACTTCGCTATATCGGCAACGTGCTGCGCGAGCGGGCTCGCATAGCGGTACTGATGCGCGTTGGGGAGGGGCTTCGACTTGAAGAAGTAGCGGCCCGTCGGTGCGTCCTTGGTCGGAGCCTGGTTCAGGACGAACGTGCGGCCGTCGCCTTCGAACGTCGCGACCTTGCGAAGCTCATGCTGGGTGATCGCGAGCAGGAGTCGCTCGAACTTGTTGAGTACGTTGCCCGCCTGCTCGTCGTATGCCTTGAGGCGGTCTTGCACGTGTGGGTCGAGATAGTCGAAGACCTTCGCCTTTGCACTGGCCATTTCTTTCGAGATTTCCCCCGCGAACTGGTTCTCCAGCTCCGTGAATGCGGTATCGATCTCGCCTGCCGTCTTGCAACGAGTAAGGATGTCGCTGATCCTCTTCTCGAAATCGAGACCGTCTTCTACTGCACCGAGCACCTCGTCACTCGCGCCGAACACACTGGAGAAGAGCTGGAACTTGGTGGTCAGTAGTTCTAGGATGCGTTGCTCAGCGACGTTGCCCTTGTTGCTGAAGTTCACGACGACGACATTGTGCTTCTGGCCGAAGCGGTGCACGCGACCGATGCGCTGCTCGACGCGCTGTGGGTTCCATGGCAGGTCGTAGTTAACGAGCATCGAGCAGAACTGCAGGTTGATGCCCTCCGCCGCCGCCTCGGTAGCAATCATGATCGTGCCATGATCGCGGAAGTAGTCCACGAGTGCTTTACGCCGATCGACCGCGTGGATGCCGGTGATCAGATCGCTATCTTGGTTCGCCTCTTGCCACTTTTGGTAAATCGTAGTCTGTTGGGTCGAGTCGTTTGAGCCGTTGAAGAGCACGAGCCCATCGCCGCGGCCTGCTTCTGTGAGCGTCCGCGCGAGGTACTCCTGCGTCTTGGTTGAATCGGTGAAGATGATGGCTTTCTCGGCAGCGCCGAGCTCACGGAGCCGCTCGAAGCCCATGTCGAGTGCTTCGCCGAGTTTGACAGCCTTCTGGTTAACCGTGATCGATCGTGCGAGTCCAGCGTACTCGCGGAGTTCGTTCACCTCGGCACGCATGCGCTTGAGCGTGTCGTCATCAAGTGCAGAGTTTGACTGAGCAACAGTCTCTTCGGCTTCCTCGACGATCTCTTCATCGATTTCGTCTCCCACCTCGAAGTCGGCGATGAAAAGCCCGCCGCGGTTGTCGCGACGTTTGCCAGCAGCAACTTCGTTAGAAAGACGATTGGCGATGTTTTCGAGCGTGCTGGCTACGGCGTACGTAGACGAGCCGAGCCGCTTGCGAATGATCAGGGCAGAGAGGTGACGCTGAGAGTCGGCAAACGCGAATAGTTCATCACGTTGCAGATAGTCGTTGACGCGGTCGTACAGACGCACTTCGTCGGGCGACGGAGTGAACTCCATCGTCAAAGGCATCCGTTGTGTGAACCGGATATATTTGTTCGCGTTCTTTCGGAGAGTGCGCTTCGAGACAGACGCCACGCGCTCGGCGAGATCGTCGTCCCCGGTCAGATCGCGGTTCTTGATGTAACGTTCACGGAATGCATCGAGTGAGTAGAAATAGTCCGGGTCGAAAACGGAGACCAAGCCGTAGAGCTCCTCGAGTCTATTCTGGAGCGGTGTCGCTGTCAGGAGTACTGTCTTGTGAGCGCCGCGAGCTACGTGCGAAGCGGCTTTCGCCACTTTTGCTTTGCCATTCCAGTAGCTGCGCAACCGATGCGCTTCGTCTGCCACTACGAGATCCCATGCCTTCAGCAGTGAGGTCTCGTGGCGGAGGACGAAATCGTAGGAGCAGATCAGTACTTCGTGTGATCGTGTGTCGGCTTCGGCGAGCAGTGTGTTCTTTGTCTTGGCGTCAAGGATCAAGGATGGGATCAGGAACTTTTCATACAGCTCCTGCTGCCACTGCTGCCGCAGGCTCGAAGGGGCAACAATGAGAACCCGGCGCTTACGCTCAGCCCAGTACTGCGAAATGACAATGCCTGCCTCGATCGTCTTGCCGAGGCCCACTTCGTCCGCCAGGATTACGCCCGGCAGAAACGGTGTTTGGAGCGCGAACAACGCCGCGTCAATTTGATGTGGCTTTGGTTCGACTTGCGCATCGAACAAAAGTCCTGCCAATTTGCCCACGTGATCGTTTGAGTAGCTGCGTTGCAGCTCATGTGCGAAGTACTTTGACTGATAGTCGGTTAGTGGTATGTATTTCTGTGCGTCGTCGTGAAGTTCGTGCTGGCCATCGTTGTCAGGCAGGGCTTCTTCCGAAAACCCATGTGTGATCTCGTAGTGCATCAGACTGAACCCCTCCGCGCCTGAAGCGCTACTCCCATACTTCACTTGTCGCAAACAGTACTTTACAAGTGCTTCAGAGCGAATCGTGGCAAATTGAGAGCATATGGTCCTGTTGTGTCCTGTTTGTTATTCACACCGTCAGCACAACCTTCCCCGTAGTCTCCCGCCCCTCAAGCGCCCGATGAGCATCCGCAGCATCAGCCAACGAGAATGTCGCGCCAACCCGGAAGTTCAGCCAGCCGTGTTCGATGCCGTTGAAGAGCATGGACGAACGCTTGGCCAGTTCCTCCGACGACCGGACGAACCACGCCAACGACGGCCGCGAGAGGAAGATGCCGCCCGAGGAGTTTAGCCGCTGTATGTCAAACGGCGGCACCTGACCGGAGGCTCCGCCGAAGAGCACCATTGAACCCAGTGGTTTCAGCGATGCCAGCGACGCATCGAAGGTGGTCTTGCCGACGCCGTCGTAGGCAACTTCGACGCACTCTCCGTCGGTGAGCTCCTTGACCTTCGCTGTGATGTCGACGCCCTCGCCGTAGAGGAAGACCTCGTCGGCGCCGGCCTTGCGCGCCAGCTCAGCCTTTTCCTCGGTGCTCACGGTCGAGATGACGTTGCCGCCCAGGTGCTTGATGATCTGGGTGAGCAGGAGTCCGACACCACCGGCGCCGGCATGAACCAAGGCGGTATGGCCGGGCTTGATCTCATGCGAGCTCGTGGCCAGGTACTGGGCGGTCAGGCCCTGCAGCGGCATTGCGGCGGCGACCTCGGTGCTCACGCCCTCGGGTACACGCAGCAGGTTGTCGGTCTTGACGACGACCTGGGTCGCATACGAACCCGGGCCTTCGTGCCAGGCGACGCGGTCGCCGACGGACCAGCTCGCCACACCTTCGCCCACTTCGGCGATGTGACCGGTGCCCTCGGAGCCGACGATGTGCGGGTAGCTCATCGGGTACGTGCCCGAACGACGGTATGTGTCGATGAAGTTCACGCCCGCGGCGTCGACGTTAACGAGGACCTCACCAGGACCGGGCTGAGGGGTATCGACCTCATTGAACTCGAGAACCTCGGGTCCACCTGCTCGCATCGCCTGAATAGCCTGGGTCATCACGCCTCCTGCATATAATTTAATGTGCTGGTATAGTTATACATATGAATGATCTTACGGTTGCCGTCTCCGGTGCTACCGGATACGCCGGGGGAGAGGTCCTCCGGCTGCTGAGCACTCACCCTCATCTCAACGTCACCACGGTGTGCGGACATTCCTCCGTGGGCGAGACGCTCGGCCGACATCAACCCCATCTTGCCCGATATTCCGACTTCGTTGTCAAGGAGTCCACCGCCGAGGTGCTTGCCGGCCACGACGTCGTCATCCTTGCACTCCCGCACGGTCAGTCCAGAGCCATCGCCGCAGAGCTCGAGCAGTCGAGTCCCGAGACGCTCATCGTCGACCTCGCCGCCGACCACCGCCTCATCAGCGCGACCGCCTGGGAGAAGTTCTACGGCTCGACTCACCAGGGCACCTGGACCTACGGTCTGCCCGAACTGCTCACCGCCGACGGCACCAAGCAGCGCGAAGCACTCAAGACCACGAAGCGCATCGCCGTGCCCGGCTGCAATGTCACCGCCGTGACCCTCGGCCTCGCCCCGCTCGTCCAGGCCGGTCTTGCCGCCCCCGCCGGGCTCAACGCGGTCCTGGCCAACGGCGTCTCCGGAGCGGGTAAGGCGCTCAAGCCGCATCTGACCGCCGCCGAGGTCCTCGGCGATGCCTCGTCGTACGGAACTGGCGGCATCCACCGGCATGTGCCCGAGATCGAGCAGAACCTCAACGGGGTCCTCGGCGCCGATGCCGCAGATGGACCGACACGTATTTCCTTCACCCCGACGCTCGTGCCCATGGCCCGGGGGATACTGGCCACCATCACCGCCGAGCCGGGGGAGTCCGCACCGAAAACCGCCGAGGGACTCCTCGACGCTGCAGCACTCAAGGACCAGCTGGGCCAGGCCTTCGACCAGGCCTACGCAGACGAGCCCTTCGTCCGCGTCCTGCCCGAAGGCCAATGGCCGCGAACTTCTTCGACCACCGGATCGAACCTCGCACACATCCAGTTCACCGTCGATGAACGGGCCGGCACAATCCTCGTCGTCGTGGCCCTGGACAACCTGGTCCGTGGTACCGCCGGCCAGGCACTGCAGTCCATTCACCTTGCCCTTGGCCTCGACGAGACCATCGCACTTCCCCTTGAAGGAGTCGCACCATGAGCGTGACCGCACCACTCGGCTTCACAGCCGCCGGCCTGACCGCCGGACTCAAACCCAGCGGGACCAAAGACCTCTCGCTCGTCATCAACACCGGCCCCGACACTGCCGTCGCCGCCGTGTACACCTCGAACCGCTGCAAGGCCAGCCCCGTCCTGTGGTCCCAGAAGGTCTCCGCCAACGGTCAGGCTCGTGCCGTGGTGCTGAACTCCGGGGGAGCCAACTGCTACACCGGTGACTTCGGCTACGAGACGACGACGCTGACGGCTCAGACCACTGCCGAACTCCTCACCGAGGCCGGCACCGCAACAGCGGCCGAAGACATTCTCGTCTGCTCGACCGGACTCATCGGCGTCGGCGGTCAGGACTTTCGCGACACCATCATCGACCACCTCCCACCATTGGTGGCCGCAGCCGAGGACACCGTGGCCGGTGGCGAACACGCCGCCGAGGCGATCATGACCACTGACACCGTGGCCAAGACCGCCACCCGAGAAGGCAGCTCCGGGTACGCGATCGGCGGCATGGCCAAGGGTGCGGGCATGCTCGCCCCCGGTTTGGCCACCATGCTCGTCGTCATCACCACCGACGCGAAGGTCGACCAGGCTGTGCTCGATCAGGCGCTGCGGGCATCAACCAGTCAGAGCTTCGACCGCCTCGACACGGACGGGTGCATGTCGACGAACGACACCGTCATCCTCATGTCCTCCGGCGCCCACGAAGCAGCCGTCGATACGGACGAGTTCACGAGTCTGCTGCGCGAACTCTGCCTCGACCTCATGCACCAGCTCCACGTCGACGCCGAGGGTGCCCACCACGACATCGCGATCACCACGCAGGGTGCCGCCAGCGAGGCCGAGGCTGTCGAGGTCTCCCGCTCAGTGTCACGCTCGGCCCTGTTCAAGGCCGCGATCTTCGGCCAGGACCCGAACTGGGGTCGCGTCGTCGCCCAGGTCGGAACCACCTCGGCGACCTTCGACCCCACGGCCATCGACGTGATCATCAACGGCACCGAGGTGTGCCGGGCCTCTGGTCCCTATGAGGACCCGGAGAAGGTCACATTCGACCGCAACGTCGACGTCGTCATCGACCTCCACGCAGGAGATCACACCGCCACGGTGTGGACCTCGGACCTCACCCACGATTACGTCGAAGAGAACAGCGCCTACTCCACATGAGCAACCCACACGACATGTCCACGAAGTCCACGGCAGCCCGGCTCGCCGCCGCCCAGGTCAAGGCCGAGGCCCTGACCGAGGCGCTGCCGTGGATCAAGACCTTCGCCGGCGCCACGATCGTCATCAAGTACGGCGGCAACGCGATGATCTCCCCGGAGCTGCAGCAGTCCTTCGCCGATGACATCGCGTTCCTCCGCTTCGCCGGCATCCGACCCGTCGTCGTCCACGGCGGCGGACCCCAGATCACCTCGATGCTCTCCCGCTTGGGGATCGAAAGCGAGTTCAAGGCAGGCCAGCGCGTGACCAGCGAAGAGGCCGCCGAGGTCATCCGCATGGTCCTCTCCGGCCAGGTCAACCGCGACATCGTCTCCCGCATCAACCAGAACGGCAACGCCGCAATCGGGCTCTCCGGTGAGGACGCGGACCTTCTCCTGGCGAACAAGACCCACGCCGAGGTGGACGGTGAAGTCATCGACCTCGGTCGGGTGGGTGAGATCGCCGAAGTCAACACCACCGTGCTCACCGAGCTCCTCGACGCCGGGCGGGTGCCCGTCATCTGCTCGATCGCCTCGGAGATCGACGGTGAAGCAGGCAAGCCCCTGAACATCAACGCCGACCTCGCCGCCTCCGCCGTGGCGAAAGCCTTGCGTGCCGACAAACTGATCATGCTCACCGATGTGCCGGGCCTCTACGCCAACTGGCCCGACACCTCGAGCCTGATCTCACGCATCGGACCGAAGAAGCTGCGCGAACTGCTGCCCAGCCTCGACGCGGGAATGATCCCGAAGATGACCGCGGCACTCGAGGCCATCGAACACGGAGTGCAGCAGGCCCACATCATCGACGGCCGCATGGCGCACTCACTTCTCCTCGAGGTCTTCACCTCCGAGGGCATCGGCACCATGGTCGAAGACACCGTCGTCGAACCCGCACCACTGGGGGACGGACACAAGGGCGAGGGACACGAGACAAGCACTGAGGAGACGAACGATGAATGAGACAAACGCTGTGACAGACCAGGCCCAGACCTGGCGCGACGACTTCTCCCGCGTCCTCTCACCGGTCTTCGGCTCACCCCAGCTCGACCTCGTCCGCGGAGCGGGCGTGCACGCGTGGGACGCCTCGGGCAAGGAATACCTCGACCTGCTGGCCGGCATCGCCGTCAACGCACTCGGCCACTGCCACCCAGCGTGGGTCAAGGCCATCACGGAGCAGGCGTCGACCCTGGGCCACATTTCGAACTTCTTCACCTCACCACCGCAGATCGCGCTCGCTGAGAAACTTCACGAGGTCCTGGACCTGCCCAGCGGTTCGGCCGTGTTCTTCTCGAACTCCGGCACCGAGGCCAACGAGGCCGCCTTCAAGATGGCCCGCCGTGCAGGAGGTGGATCACGCCCGATCATCATCGCCATCGAAGGCGCCTTCCACGGTCGCACCATGGGCGCCCTCGCGCTGACGGCCAAGTCCGCCTACCGCGAACCCTTCGCACCCGGTGTGCCCGGCGTCGTCCATATTCCCTACGGGGATGTCGACGCGCTCGCCGCCGCCATCAACGACACCACTGCTGCCGTCTTCATCGAACCCATACAGGGCGAGGTCGGAGTCCGGCAGCACCCGGCCGGCTACCTCACCAAGGTCCGCGAACTCACCCGCGAGGCCGGGGCCCTCCTCGTCCTCGACGAGGTCCAGTCCGGTGTGGCCAGGACCGGATCGTGGTTCGCCTACCAGAACCCGGACATCGGCGAAGGCGTCGTCCCCGACATCATCACCTCGGCGAAGGGCCTGGGCGGTGGCATGCCGATCGGGGCCACCATCACCGTCGGCGATGCCAACACCAAACTCCTCGAAGCAGGACAGCACGGGACCACCTTCGGCGGAAACCCCATCGCCTGCGCGGCGGGACTGGCCGTGCTCGAGACCATCGAGACCGAGAACCTGCTCGCCCACACCCGCGACACCGGGGCCTGGCTGAGCGAACAGCTACTGACCATCGACGGCATCGAGAAGGTCACCGGCACCGGACTGCTACTGGGCCTCGAACTGGCCGAGGGACTCGACGAGAAAGCGATCGTCGCCCGCGCGCTCGAGGCAGGTTTCATCATCAACCCCGTGGCCCCGGGACGTCTGCGCCTGGCACCGCCGCTGATCATCACGAAAGACGATCTCGCACCGTTCCTGACCGCCCTGCCCGGACTGCTGCACGGCTGAACACGTCCGCCGCCCACCTAGCGGCCACCTCGGCGAACGGCCCATCGACCCTCACCGCCCGGTTGCCCCACACAGACTGACAAAGGACACACCATGACACGGCATTTCCTCAAGGACACCGACCTCACCCCGGCCGAACAAGCACAAGTCCTCGACCTCGCGGTTGAGCTCAAGGCCGCACCGTACTCGCGCACCCCGCTGGCCGGACCGCAGACCGCGGCAGTCATCTTCGACAAGACCTCGACGAGGACTCGCGTGTCCTTCGCCGCCGGCATCGCCGCGCTCGGCGGGCAGCCGCTCATCATCAACCCCGGTGAGGCGCAGCTGGGACACAAGGAATCCATCGCCGACACCGCCCAGGTGATGTCGCGCATGGTCTCGGCCATCGTCTGGCGCACCTATGCCCAGGCAGGTCTGGAAGAGATGGCCGAGAACTCATCCGTCCCGGTCATCAATTCGCTGTCCGATGACTACCATCCCTGCCAGATCCTGGCCGACCTTCTCACGATCCGCGAACACCGCGGCAACGTCGCCGGTCAGACCATGACCTACTACGGCGATGGGGCCAACAACATGGCCAACTCCTACGTCCTCGGCGGAGTCAACGCCGGCATGCACGTGCGCATCGCCGCCCCCGCCGACTATCAGCCGGCTGCCGAGATCATCGCCGAGGCCAACGAACTTGCCCAGACCACCGGCGGATCCGTCATGGTCAACGACGACCCCGTGGCTGCCGCCCAGGGAGCCGATGTCCTCGTCACCGACACCTGGGTGTCCATGGGACAGGACGCCGCCGGCCGCGACGACGAAGGCTCACCCTTCGCGAAATTCCAGGTCTCACAGGAGCTGATGAACCTGGGCAACGACCCGATCTTCCTCCACTGCCTGCCGGCCTACCGGGGCAAAGAGGTCAGCGCCGAGGTCATCGACGGTCCCGCCTCGGCGGTCTTCGATGAGGCCGAGAACCGTCTCCACGCGCAGAAGGCACTCATGACCTTCCTGCTGGAGAAGCGATGAGCGAGAACACCACCCCTCCGAGGAACGCCACTCCACCGGCGAACTCGGCGCCGCTGACCAAGACTGCGCGGCAGCAGAAGATCATCGATCTCATCACCCGCAAATCCGTGCATTCCCAGATCGACCTGGCCGAGAACCTGGCAACGATGGGCATCACCGTCACCCAGGCGACACTCTCACGCGACCTCGCCGAGGTGGGGGCCGTGAAGATCCGGTCCACCGCCGGATCCCTCTACGCCGTCCCCGGTGAGGGCGGGGACCGGAGCCTGCAGCAGTCCACGGGTGACAGCCTCGATGCGAAGCTGCCGAGGCTGCTCGAAGAGCTCCTCGTCTCCGCGGCGGCACAGGACAATACAGTGGTCCTGCGCACCCCACCCGGAGCCGCCCAGTATTTGGCTTCGGCGATCGACCGCTCCTCGATGACCGGGATCTTTGGCACAATCGCAGGAGACGATACTGTTCTCGTCATCGCGATGTCCTCCGTCGGGGGAGCGGCACTGGCCGAGACATTCCTCGAATATGCGGCCGGAAACGCCCCCGAGAGCTGATACATCCGATACACGGAAGACTGATACACACAGGACTGGAACACACAGCCAGACCTGAGACACACGCAGACCCGGCCGACCGGGAACTGGAACACCGAACCGATGGATTCAAACCGGCAGCGTGGAAGCGCCGACGGTGGGGAAGGACCTTTTGTGAGCGAACGACTGAGCCTATGGGGCGGACGATTCTCGGACGGCCCGGCCGATGCACTGGCCGCGCTGAGCAAGTCGACGGACTTCGACTGGCGCCTGGCCCACTACGACATCGCCGGTTCGAAGGCTCACGCAAAGGTGCTGCACCGCTCGGGTCTGCTGGACGATGATGAGCTGCAGGGCATGACCGAGGCACTCGATGAACTCGGCCGCCGCGTGGAGACCGGCGAATACGTTGCCGCTGAATCGGATGAGGACGTTCACTCTTCACTCGAACGCGGACTCATCGAGATCGCCGGACCCGACCTTGGCGGAAAACTGCGTGCCGGCCGGTCCCGCAACGACCAGATCGCGACCCTGGGACGCATGTACCTGCGCGATCACGCTCGTGATCTGGCCAGCCTGGTTCTCGACGCCGTCGACGTCCTCATCGCCCAGGCCGAAGAGCACCCCGAAGCGCCGATGCCCGGCCGCACCCACCTGCAGCACGCACAGCCTGTGCTCCTGGCCCACCACCTCCTGGCCCACGCCTGGCCGTTGCTGCGTGATGTCGCCCGGTTCGTCGACTTCGATGAGCGCGCCGGCATCTCCGCCTACGGTTCCGGTGCCCTGGCCGGATCCTCGCTGGGCCTCGACCCACAGGCCGTGGCCGCAGATCTGGGCTTCAACGACTCCGCAGAGAACTCGATCGACGGCACCGCAGGTCGCGACGTCTTCGCCGAATACCTGTTCATCACCACGATGATCGGCATCAACCTCTCCCGTCTGAGCGAAGAGGTCATCGCCTGGGCGACCAAGGAATTCTCCTTCGTTACCCTCCACGATGCATACTCGACCGGGTCCTCGATCATGCCGCAGAAGAAGAACCCCGACGTCGCCGAACTGGCCCGCGGCAAGTCCGGGCGCCTCATCGGTGACCTCACCGGACTGCTCTCGACCCTCAAGGCCCTGCCACTGGCCTACAACCGTGACCTGCAGGAGGACAAGGAGCCGGTCTTCGATGCCACTGACACCCTCGAACTGCTGCTCCCGGCCTTCACCGGCATGGTCGCGACCCTGAAGTTCGACACCGAACGTATGGCCTACCTGGCCCCGCGCGGTTTCGCCCTGGCCACGGACATCGCCGAATGGCTGGTCCGCAACGGTGTGCCATTCCGGGTGGCGCACGAACTCTCCGGAGAATGCGTGCAGCTGGCCGAATCGCGCGACGTCGAATTGTGGGACCTCTCCGATGAGGACTTCGCGGGGATCTCGGAACATCTCACCCCAGCCGTGCGTGAGGTGCTCACGACTCTGGGCTCGATCGATTCCCGCAACGCCAAGGGTGGGACGGCCCGGTCGGCCGTCGAGGCGCAGATCGCCAACGCGAAGGCCGAGGTCGCTCGCCTGCGTGAGTTCGCGGGGTCTGCTCGCAGCGTGTGAGACCAGCAGCTACGACTGCTGGGTCTTATTGTCCAAATTCACGGTCTCATCCCGATCGGGTGGGTCGACGATCGAGCGTGCGCGTCTGGAGACGGCGGGGACGATGAGAACTGTCAGCACGAGCAGCCCGGCCGGGATGACCGTATCGGCGAGGGCTTGACGCGGGACGGGCAGCGTGCACGGTCGTCCATCGACGATGAGATCGCGGGTCCATGCTGGCTTGTTCATTTCGGCGCCGTCGACGATGCACCTCAGAGAGGAGTTGATGGTCGGGTACCGGTCAGCGCCGATGTGGAATTCGACAAAATCGTCGACACCAGGCTGTTCGACTTCGACCGCCACGAACTGGGTGATCTTGCCGTGCAGTTCGAACGGGATCAGGCTGCGCTGCCAGGCCACGACGATGCCGAGGACGATGAAGAGCGCACAGAGCAGGAGGTGGATGAGCAGCGCAGCGCTCGGCCGTCTGCCGGCTGCCCCAGTGTGATCAGAAGAGGCTGACAAACTTCGCCCCCATCGCGATCATGACCAGACCCAGGACAACGAGACCCGATGCCCTGGCCAGGACTCGGCCTACACTGCCGGGTACAGTGGGAGCGAGGGTCCAGATCAGTCCGACGAACGCCGCTCCCAGCGACTGATGGACGATATCGAGCAGATCCGCGCTCGGATCGCCGAACAAGAAGTACTCGACGCCGATGCCTGCGCCGATGGCTGTGAGTGTGGCGAGGACGACAGGCAGGTCGGCAGTCTTCGGTTCGAGGGAACGCCGGAAGCGGAGCACCGCAGCTGCAGAAGTGAACACGGCAAGGAGGATCAGCCCGCCGCCGGCACCGGCGACGAAATGCGCCGCGTAGTCGTACCGTGCCGATATGACGAAATACCCGGATGCGCCTAGCAGCGCCAGGCAGCAGAGGGCGAAGACGCGCAGAGGCACGAGGACGAACACGGTTCGCCGAAGACCCTCCCTGCGGACTCCGATGATGCTCATGCGCACTGCCTCTCATGTGAACGACGCTTCGACGTGTCGCCCAGTGATCGTGCCGACGGACGCACGGTGACGGCAGGGCAACGAGGCCAGCGAGCATCTTACGATCGTTGAACAGCGGCACCGCGCGGACTGCAGTGCCTTGATCGGCAGTCTATTCCTCGCAGTCATCGGGGCACGTCATCCCGGACGAGGATTGCGGTAATCCGCAATTCTGCGGCGGCTGCTCTGTGCCGCCTTGTCTGTTCCACCGGCGAGGATCGGTCGTGGCGGCGGTCGTGCACAGGCTCTCCAACGCGGCCGTCAGCTTCTTCGACAGTCGTGCTCCCGCCATCGTCGTCGACCTCGTCATCCGTCTCAAGGTCAGCGAGACACCTGCGTTCCAACCCCTCGAAGACGAGAACGGGGAGAGGAAGGTTCCGCTGCTGACGGTGTTCAAGCGATACGAGCGTCAGGGTTTCGGCGCACTCTTCGCCACGATGGCGATCCAGGGCACCCAGGGTCTGACGACGGTTTGGGGCGGTTCAGTTGCAGTGGCGGCCGGAGAGGACGAATCCGATTGCCTCAGTTGGAAAGCCGTCGGAGCGTTGACACCGCTGATCGTCACATTCGTCGTTGCCCGCCTCAGTGACAGGTTCGGACGCAAGCGCACGCTCATCAGTGCTCATTCCATCGCCGCAGTTCTTGCGCTGCCATTGGTGCTGCCCATCGTCAGCGGTGACATCAACCACTACGCACTCGCGATCCTCCTCGGCAACGGAATCGTCCAGGGAATGTGCTTCGGGCCGATCGCGGCCGCCCGCGGTGCAGGACTCTCGCCGATGATCGCCTCGGCGCTCATCATGATCCCCGGCACCGGCTCTGACCTCATCGGCGGAGTCTGGTCGCTGGTGGCCCTCGGCGGAATCGTGGCAGTGGCCGTGGGACGCCCTTTCGATGAGACCTCCGCGGAACCGATGTTCGACAACAACGACCTGGTTCTGGAGTTCGATGAGCCGCACGAGGCATCGGAGAGCGAACTCACTGTGCCGGTGACACAGATAGTCGAGAGCTGACGTCGCCCAGTGCTTGAGCGTGGCAACCCAGTGCTGGAGGGTGGCAGGCACCGGCGGAGCGTGACCCTCTGCCATCGGGGTCACCCCCGCCGCTGCCATGTTCGGCCTCCTGAGCCGACCGCTGAGCAGGCAGGTCCGTGACCATGATCGGCGACCCCGTAGAATTGACCCCGACGGTGCCGCACCGACGCACCACACAGATTCGAAAGGACCGAAGTGACCGACATCTTCAGTGAACTCAAGGCCCGTGGCCTCGTGGCGGTTTCGACCGACGAGGCTGCCCTGCAGAAGGCTCTGAACGAGGATTCGCTGACCTATTATGTTGGTTTCGATCCCACCGCCCCGAGCCTGCACATGGGCAACCTGGTCCAGCTCATCACAGCCGCTCGACTGCAGAAGGCCGGGCACAATCCACTGGCTCTGGTCGGCGGCGCGACCGGCCTCATCGGCGATCCCCGGATGTCGGGGGAGCGGACGCTCAACCCGCAGGAAGTCGTCGAAGAGTGGGTGGAAAAGATCCGGGCACAGGTCGAGAAGTTCCTCGACTTCTCCGGCCGGCATGCCGCGCAGATCGTCAACAACTATGAGTGGACATCCGAGATGTCGGCGATCGACTTCCTTCGCGACGTCGGCAAGCACTTCCCGATCAACCGGATGCTGGCCAAGGAATCTGTGTCTGCCAGGCTCAACAGCGAGGCCGGGATCTCGTTCACGGAATTCTCCTACCAGGTGCTGCAGGGCAACGACTACCTCGAGCTCCACCGCCGGTACGGCTGCTCCCTGCAGACCGGTGGATCCGATCAGTGGGGCAACCTGACCTCCGGCGTCGATCTCATCCGTCGCGTGGAGTCGCACAGTGTCCACGCCTTGGCGACACCGCTGATCACCAAGGCAGACGGAACCAAATTCGGCAAGACCGAATCGGGCACCGTGTGGTTGGACCCGAGCCTGACCAGCCCGTACGCGTTCAGCCAGTTCTGGCTCAACGCCGATGATCGCGACGTCGTGAAGTACCTCAAGGTGTTCTCATTCAGGCCACTGGAGGAGATCGAAGCGATCGAGGCCGAGTTCACCGCGGCACCACATACCCGCCTGGCGCAGAAGGTGCTGGCCGAGGATGTGACGACGCTGGTTCACGGCAAGGAGCACTACGAGCAGGCGATCGCAGCAGCCGCAGCGCTCTTCGGTGGGGGAGAGCTGGCCAGCCTCGACGCCGGCACACTGAAAGCGGCGACGGCCGAACTGCCACGCGGCGACGTCAGCACCACCGAACTGGCAGAGGGGCTGCCGGTCGCCGATGCCTTCGTGGCAGCGGGCATCGTGAAATCCAAGGGTGAGGCTCGTCGTGCCATCAAGGACGGCGGTGCCTACGTCAACAATGTCAAGGTCACCGAGCAGGACCAGACCCTGACCCCCGCCGAGGTGCTTACCACCGAAGGTGGCGGAGTCATCCTTCTGCGTCGGGGTAAGAAGACCCTGGGAGCCGTTGACATCGTCAGCTGAGCATCATGCATTCCACCGACACCGTGTCCTTGAGCAGTTCGAGGGCACGGTGTTGTCGTATCCACGCAAGTCACCACGTCGAAACGAGGCCATCGCAATGAGAACACTGCTCAACATCATCTGGTTCATCTTCAGCGGGCTGTGGCTGGCACTTGGCTACTATCTCGCCGGCATCATCTGCTGCCTCCTCATCGTCACCATCCCGTGGGGGATCGCAGCCTTTCGGATCGGCAACTACGCCCTCTGGCCCTTCGGCCGCGAGGTCATCGAAACGAAACCAGCCGGTGTCGCAGCGACTCTGGGCAACATCATCTGGCTCGTCGTCGCAGGAGTCTGGCTGGCTATCGGGCACGTGGTGACATCGATTCCGTTGTTCGCCTCGATCATTGGAATCCCCCTGGGATGGGCCAACATCAAGCTCATCCCCGTCTCCCTCATGCCACTGGGCAAGGAGATCGTCGACAGCGACTCCCTGATGCCGGGATATCGCGGAGCCTGATCGTCTGTGGACCATCCGGCGGGGCTCGTACAGTCGACGAACCCCGCCAATCCGGGGAACGATGCGGCCATATAGCCCCTGGTGACGGGCGTCACGTCCGGTTTTCCGATTTCGAGTTGCGTGGCAGTCCTGGCCTGGTCTAGAGTTATATCTCGTTGCCCCGGACGAAAACGAGTTCTTCTCGAACAGTTTTCACCGGGTGTGACCAGCACAAACAGGGTTTGGGTTTGGTTCACACGAGGATGCGGGTAGCGACAACATAATTGAAACTGACACCCCTGGTGTACACGCCCATTTCTGATGGTGTGTGGTGACGGGTGAGTGTGTGTGGTTTGAGAATCCAATAGCGTATTTGTTTGAACAGATAGTGATGCCAGAAACATTTTTTCTGGTAAGACAATCACATGTCCAGACACCAGTGTTCACTCCCCTCGCCGGGAATGGACACTTTGTTGTGTGTGGGCATGAAATTTTTAGGTCAACAGCGATCACCCCGTGATCGTTGATTGACTGTCTTGCCGGGGTTATAAACGCAACATAATTTTTTTATGGAGAGTTTGATCCTGGCTCAGGACGAACGCTGGCTGCGTGCTTAACACATGCAAGTCGAACGCTGAAGCCCCAGCTTGCTGGGGTGGATGAGTGGCGAACGGGTGAGTAACACGTGAGTAACCTGCCCCCGACTTCGGGATAAGCCCGGGAAACTGGGTCTAATACCGAATATGACTCCAACTCGCATGAGTTGGAGTGGAAAGTTTTTTCGGTTGGGGATGGGCTCGCGGCCTATCAGTTTGTTGGTGAGGTAATGGCTCACCAAGACGACGACGGGTAGCCGGCCTGAGAGGGCGACCGGCCACACTGGGACTGAGACACG
>NZ_FXZD01000046.1 GCF_900169145.1 Brevibacterium antiquum CNRZ 918
GGGTGAGTCCCATAGAGTGGTGGCATTCCCACCAGGGACTTTACCCCCAAAAATGTGAAGAACCATCGTGGGATCCCGCTAGTAGTTCCGCCAAGAACCTCACGAAAGGCATCCCACGATGGCTGACCCCAATTCTGCCGTGTCGACCCTCATCAACCAAGTCCTGACCGACCCTGACCTCGCCCACTCCGACGTGTTTAGGCAAATGCTCCAAGCCGGCCTCCAGGACCTCATCGAAGCCGAAGCCACCGCCACGATCGGTGCCGCCCGCTACGAACGCAGCGAAGACCGGGCCACACGCCGTAACGGGTCGCGGAAGAAGACCCTGGCAACGCCATCGGGAGAAGTCGACCTGGCGATCCCGAAGCTGCGGAAGGGCTCGTTCTTCCCGTCCTTACTCAACCCCCGCCGACGGGTCGATAAGGCCCTCTACGCCGTTATCTGCCAGGCCTGGATCGACGGTGTCTCAACTCGCAAGGTCGATGACCTCGTGCGTGCTTTGGGCAACGAGTCCGGGATCTCTCGGTCGACGGTGTCGAGGATCTGTGCCGACATCGACGAGGGAGTCGCTGAGTTCCTGGCCCGTCGACTCGACCACACCTGGTTTCCCTACCTCTTCGTCGACGCCACCTATGTCGATGTCCGCCACCGGGGTCGTGTCGTGTCTCAGGCCGTGGCTGTGGTCACGGGAGTCTCATCACAGGGCAGGCGGGAGATCCTGGCCATGAGCGTCGGGGATGCCGAGTCCACGGACTTCTGGACACAAGTCCTGCGTGGGCTGCGTGAGCGGGGGCTGAAAGTCAGCACCGAGACCGATCCCGAAGGTGTCGCGCTGGTGATCTCTGATGCTCATTCGGGGATTAAGGCCGCGGTCAAAGCGATCCTGCCTGGTGCTGGGTGGCAGCGGTGTCGAGTCCACTTCGCCCGTAACGTCACCCAGCGCCTTGGCAGTGCGCATTCGAAGCCGGTCAACGCGTTGATCTCAACGATCTTCGCTCAGACCACAGCCGAGTCCGTCATTGCCCAGTACAAGCAAGTCGCTGAGAGTCTGCGGGCGTCGTTTCCCGCCATCGCCGACATGCTCGATGCTGCGCTACCGGACTTGACGGCGTTCGCGTCTATGC
>NZ_FXZD01000016.1 GCF_900169145.1 Brevibacterium antiquum CNRZ 918
GCTGGTTGGCTACGTTCGGGAAGGATAACCGCTGAAAGCATCTAAGCGGGAAGCCTGCTTCGAGATGAGATTTCCAACCCCACTTGTTGGGGGTGAGGTGTCCTATAGATTATGGGTTTGATAGGCCAGGTATGGAAGCATCGTGAGGTGTGGAGTTGACTGGTACTAATACGCCGATCACTCATACAACCCTTAAGTGTGGTTGGTGTGTGTGAGTAACATGTATAGGATTTCACGAGACGTTTTTAACGAGTCACGTTATGTGTGGTGTTCGCGTTCGCTGTACGGTTCTTGGACCGCTACTGACTCTTTGAGGACTGTGTGTTCTTGGGGTGGTAGTTGGTTTGTTGGTTTTGCGGTGGTGATAGTGGTGGGGAAACGCCCGGTTAACCGTTCCGATCCCGGTAGCTAAGCCCATTCGCGCTGATGGTACTGCAACTTGGTGGTTGTGGGAGAGTAAGTGACTGCCGCAATATTCTTTGGGAGGGGTCATTCCACTTTGGTGGGGTGGCCCCTTCCTTGTGTTTGGGGAGGGTAGTTCCGGTTGGCCTTTGGGCTGGTGGGGGCTTCCCTCCTTTCTGCTATTCACTTCCATGCTCAATAGGCCCAACATGCGTGAGAGGCGTGCCTGATGGCAGCGGTGGTCGCTGGGGGCACTCCTCGATTTCCGCAAATGACAGACGTATCCATGTTCTGTCAACGGCCATTAGGTATTGCCCACACGCGGCCATGAGAGGGTGACGGACCGGTCACCATAGTCGTACTGCAATCACAATCCCGGCTCAGCGATCCAGGCAGGTGGACCCGACGCCCGGCTTTCTCGTGGACTTGTTTTGCTTCGGCGGCCGCGCGGCGGGTCGACCTCTCCGATCTCTGGTAGCCGAGAGTGGTCAGCCGTTGATGGACCGTATCAGCCCGGATCCTGCCGCCCGAACGGGCCACGAGTTCCGTGATCTTGTCCATGAACTCGTCGGTGACCGGGTCGCGGCGGATGGGTGTGCCCACGGTCCGACCCTGGGCGCGGGCGTCAACGTGCACCTTGATCGTGTGATGGGAGCACCCCACCAGTTCGGCCGCGGCCCGATATGACCCAGTCGAGTCCTATGCTTCTAGAACTGCCATGATTTCTCCGTCAGGCTTCATAAGCCGCGCCGGACATTCTCGTAGTGAATATTGATCGATTAAGCATCGTCATCATCCGGTTGTGCAGTGGGCTTCTGCTGCTCCGATTTCAATAGTCGGCTGCACAAGGCCCGTCGTTCCGGGCAACACTATGCAACCAGCTTCTGAAAATGACAGTCAGGGTCAAGGCCGAGCGTGTCCGGTGAGGGTTCCTCCTACGGAACTGGCTACGGCCTTCTATATGGGACACCCCTTGCGGGACGCGTAGGCGAGTGCAGGTGTCTATGGCGGCTGCCGATCCATGGTCTGGTCTACCGGGAGGGTGCTGAGGGCTTAAAGCGATCGCGGACCGCCGTGAACGACCTGGCTGACACTACAATTGAAAAAATGATGGCGACGAATTCGACGGCTGCGGCGGGGGTTGATGCCCGCCGCCGTACAGTGCGGCTGTCCGCGGGCGTGATCGCAGCGTTCACGCTCGCTCTGCTCATCTGGGCCGGGCAGGATCCTGCGACGTTTGCGACTGAAGTCGGTCTGGGTGCCGACATTCCCCCATCCGGTTGGATCGCCGCGGGTCTCGCGGCGGCCGTCTACGCGGTCTATACGCTGTGGGCGGTGCCGGAGATTCGTTCCGTGGTCCTCGAGGCGTCTTGGTTCCGGGCTCTCGCGGTGCCACTGGCGCTGGGGTCAGGCTTGATCGAGGAGATGTTCTTCCGTCATTGGCTGATGTCATGGTTCTCTGCGATCGGTCTCGGTACGGTTCTGCAGGTTGTCGTCTCCGCGTTGATCTTCGCCGCGGTGCACACGGTCTGGGTGGTATTCGGACGCAGTTGGAGGGCGGTGCTGCCGATTCTGCTCTCGACGTTCGGGCTCGGCGTGCTGATGTCGCTGGTGTATCTCGCGTCCGGGCGGGTGGTGCTGCCCGCCGTCGTCGCTCACGTGGCGATCAATCTCGTCATCGAGCCCGGCCTGCTCCTGAGTTCGGTACGCCACACCGTGGCGCGGCGATCTGCCCTTACGTGAACCGGCTTGGGCAGGATGCCGGTACTTTGAGCTCCGAGCGCAACCGGCTCCGTCCAGCACTTGGTGCCCGGTTAGAGACCGGCTTACGGAACGTGCCAGCGTAGCCCCGCCCGCATCCTCCGGGAGCGGAGACCGCCACGGAGCGTCGACAGAACACCGCCATTCATCGGCGAAAGTCGCAGCCGCATGGGCCTGCTCTGGCGCTTCATGGCCTTCTCCCCGACTGTCCAGGTCCTCGCCGGCCTCGCCCAGGTCGCAGCCGCAGCCTTCCTGCTGTTCCGACGCACCGCATGGCTGGGCGCCCTTCTCGCTGCGATCGACCTGACTGTGGTGTTCCTGCTCAACCTGACCTTCGATGTGCCCGTCAAACAGCTCTCAGGCATCATGGCGGTGGCGGGAATCATCCTCCTCATCCCCACCCTGCCCCGCCTCTGCCGCTTCCTGGTGGGCAAGTCTACTGGGGCGATTGTTGCGCGGCGGATATCGACGAACCGCAGCTTCGTGGCAGTCACACGCTGGACCGGACCCCTGCTCGCGATCGCGATGCTGGTCGGCTCGGGCGCCGTAGTGGGAGATATGACCGACTGGGCCAGGTTCGACCAGCCGAGCGAGATCGCTGGTGTCTACACGGTCTCAGGCGACAGCAGACCGGACGTCAGCGGCGCCCAACTCACCCAGGCAGCCTTCGGTCAACTGACGAAAGCAGGATCAGCGGCTGTCGGCCTGCGGTACGGGGATGGCAGCCTGCAGAAGGGTTCCTACAGCGTTGCAGGCGACAACGAGCTGATGTTCAGACTCTACTCAAAGCAGACGGTACCTCTTCGACCGCGATTTCAGCTGGGAACCACGCACACCCATCAACCGGTGATGGGCACGCAGCACCCGCAGATCAACGTCCGAAGAGCTTCGAGAACAGCCCCTTCTTCTTTTTCGGCTCCTCAAGCTTAGTCTCTGGCGCCTCTGGCTGACGATCGTTGTCCTGTGCCTCGTCCGCAGCTGAGTCCGCAGGTTGTGGCTCGGACACCGGCGTCTGCTCGGACCCGGTCTCAGGTGTGGGACGTACGGGAGCGGAGTCGCGCTCGTCACCGGTACCCGCCTCGGCGGGGGATGGGGTTGGGGTGGTCGAGCGAGGTGTTTCGGTGGTGGGCTCTGCTGGCGACGGCGTAGCGGTAGGCTCCGACGACGTGGAGGCGCCCGCGCCCGTATCGGTGGCAGCGCGTTCGGATACTGGCCTCGGCGTCGTTGTTGCCGGCTGCGCAGAGGTCTCTGCGGCTGGAGTGTCAACAGTCTCTGCAGCTGGCGTTGACGACCCGGTGGCCTGTGCGTACTGCTTCGCGGGCTCGCCTTCGAGAGGTGCACCCATTTCGCAGTTGGAGATTCGGCGTTCCTCGTCAAAGGACAGGTCAGCTGAACCATCGGCGAAGAGCAGACGCAGGCCGTCCTCAGGCAATTCCGCGGTGGGAATGCCTCGCTTGGCCACATACGCCTCAAGTGCACCGCGATGATCGGTCACCGTAGTCTGCGTCAGCCCCTGCATGAGGGCGCGCACAGTGGTCTTGACCTGAGGCTCGGGGAGGGTGAGCTCAGGGGCATCGACAAGCAGCCAGACAGTCGTGCCGGCACCTGCTGCGGCAGGGTAGTGAGCCCACTTCCCGGTGACCTCCTTCGCTGCCAAGGTCAGACGCAGCGACAGCTCCTCGTCGAGGGGGAGCTCTTCGGTGATCAACTCAGTGACATCCTCGGCGGCACCGAACTTGCGAACGTCGTGGGCGAGACCGACGACGGGTTCGGGGAACTCGTTGATGTTCTCCCAACCCCACAGCCACGTGCTCTGCCCGTTCGACTCCGAGCCAAGCAGGTGCGGGCGACCACGCAGGACAGTCCCCTCAGCAGAGGTGAACGTCAGATGCGGGTCGGAGGTGAAATCGACCTCCCATTCGGCATCGGCGATGAGTGCGCCGAAGTGCGTCTGCATCTCTGTGGAGTAGAAGACGGCGCGATTGACGAGGTCCTGCAAAGTTGTGCTCATGATTTCAAGACTAGAGGTGTCCGTCCGATTAGCGAGGAGGCACGCGGAGCCACCGCCGAGGTCGGAGCGGGTTCTGCCCGGCCGTGTCAGTGGCGCATGGTGGACTGCAGAGAGATGGGAGACTGGCTAGACCTATTGTTCGAGAGGGAAATGAATGTAAGATAGTCTGTTGCGCTTTCGAATATCTCAACGTCTTTTCGCGAACAACTAACCTTTCTGGACGTCCACCGTGGCTTTATTACGCCTGTCCCTGAAATACGCTCGATCCTATCGGCTCTACATCGCTTTGGTTGTCGTCCTGCAGCTGGCCGCAACCATTGCGGCACTGTTCCTGCCGAGCCTGAACGCGCAGATCATCGACCAGGGAGTCGCCAAAGGCGATACTGACTTCATCTGGTCGACCGGGATGACAATGCTCATCGTCTGCCTCGTCCAGGTCGTCACTGCCGTCACCGCCATCTTCTTCGGCGCCCGCACCGGCATGGGTGTCGGGCGGGACTTGCGGCGTGCCATCTACAGCAAAGTTGACGAGCTCTCGACACTCGAAGTGGGCAGATTCGGCAGCGCCACCCTCATCACCCGCAACACCAACGATGTCCAGCAGGTCCAGATGCTGGTGCTCATGACCTTGAACTTCATGGTCTCCACGCCGATCATGTGCATCGGCGGAATCATTATGGCACTGCGCGAGGACGTGGGACTCTCCTGGCTGGTGTGGGTGGCCGTGCCGTTGCTGTTCATCGTCGTCGGCATCCTCGTCTACCTGCTCATGCCGCTGTTTCGGCGGATGCAGGGACAGGTGGATGATATCAACGGAGTCCTCCGCGAACAGATCACCGGCATCAGAGTTATCCGCGCATTCGTGCGCGAACCATTCGAGACCGATCGCTATGCCGACGCCAACCGGGCCCTGACCCAGACCTCAGTCAAGGTCGGCAACCTCTTCGTGCTCATGTTCCCCGCGATCATGATGATCCTCCACCTCGCCACCGCCGCCGTGCTCTGGTTCGGCGGCCACCGTGTTGACGCAGGTCAGATGGAAGTCGGGTCGCTGACCGCATTCCTGCAGTACCTCCTGCAGATTCTTGTGGCCGTCATGATGGGCGTGTTCATGATGATGATGATTCCTCGCGCAGTCGTCTGTGCCGAACGCATCTCCGAGGTCCTCGACTCAACCACGTCCATGGTCATTCCGAAGGGCGTCGATGAACTCCCTCGCCGAGGTGAGCTCGAGTTCCGCAATGTCACCTTCGGCTATCCCGGGGCGGAGGTTCCCGTCCTCGAGAACCTCAGCTTCACCGCGCAGCCGGGTACGACGACTGCGATCATCGGTGCTACTGGTGCCGGCAAGTCCACCATCGTCAATCTCATCCCGCGTCTGCTCGACCCGCAGTCGGGGGACGTGCTCATCGACGGTGTGCCCGTCAGCGCCTTCAACAGACATCAGCTGGCACAGTTGGTGGGCCTGGTGCCGCAGAAGCCGTACTTGTTCTCGGGCACGATTGCCTCCAATCTCCGTTTCGGAAACGAATTCGCCGATGATGCTGATCTGTGGGAGGCACTGACGACCGCTCAGGCCGCGGACTTCGTTGCGGACAAGACCAATCAGCTCGAGGAAGGAGTCGCCCAGGGCGGCACGAACTACTCGGGTGGGCAGAGACAGAGACTCTGCATCGCCAGAGCGTTGGCGGCTGCGCCGAGGATCTTCGTCTTCGACGATTCGTTCTCTGCTCTCGATGTGGCCACGGACGCCCGTCTGCGCAGTGCCCTGGACAACACGACCGGCGATTCGACAGTCGTGGTCGTGGCTCAGCGAGTCTCGACGATTCGAGATGCCGACCAGATCATCGTCCTCGACGAAGGCAGGATCGTCGGCCGGGGAACGCACGAGGAACTCGTGGATGCCAATGAGACCTACCAGGAGATCGTCGAATCCCAGCTGGCCGCGGAAGGGGTGAACTGACATGACGAGCAAGGAATCCAGCGAGTCAACCACGTCAAGCACCTTCGCGGCAACGACAGCCGCTGACCCCGACACGATGCAGACCACTGACGAGGAATACCTGTCCCAGGGCGACGACGGGGATATGTTCAGCGACACCCCTGCTAAGAAGGCGAAGCACTTCTGGCCCTCAGTCAAACGACTGTTCGGACTGATGGCAGCGGAGAAGCTCGGGCTCATCAATGTCGTTCTGCTTGTCATCGGGTCGGTAGTTCTCACCGTCATTGCGCCGAAGGTGCTGGGCAAGGCGATGGACATCGTCTATTCCGGTGTCATCGGGTCACAGATGCCCGCTGGTGCGAACATCGATGACATCATCGCCGGTGCTCGTGCTGAAGGCAGAGACGACTTCGCCAATATGCTGGCCACCGCCGACGTTGTTCCCGGGCAAGGCGTCGACTTCACCGCACTGGGCCAGATCATCATCATCGTCCTCCTCATGTACCTCGTGGCCTCGATGCTCATGTGGGCGCAGGGCTACATCCTCAACGCCCTCGTCATGCGTGTCGTCTACAGACTCCGCGAAGACATCGAGCGCACCATCAACAGGCTTCCGCTGCGGTATTTCGACACCAGGCAGCGCGGAGATGTGATGTCTCGCGTGACCAACGACGTCGACAACATCCAGCAGGCACTGCAGCAGGCCTTCTCTCAGCTCGTCCAGTCCGCACTGACCATTGTGGGCATCGGCGTGATGATGTTCATCGTGTCCTGGCAGTTAGCGCTGCTGGCTCTCATCGCACTCCCACTCTCGGCGCTCATCGCCGGTGTCATCGGCACCCGGTCGCAGAGGATGTTCAAGGCGCAGTGGAAGCACACCGGTGAGGTCAACGGGCATGTCGAAGAGTCGTTCTCCGGTCTCGACGTGGTCCGCGCCTTCGGTCGCGACGAGGTCATGCTCGAAGAGTTCGACCGCCGCAACGAGTCCCTGTACCAGGCTTCGGCAGGTGCACAGTTCGTGTCGGGCATGATCATGCCCGCCATGCAGTTCGTGTCCTACCTCAGCTACGTCCTCATCGCCGTCGCAGGCGGCCTGAAGGTGGCCTCGGGGCAGATGACCCTGGGCGACGCAACCGCTTTCATCCAGTACTCCCGCGAATTCTCCCAGCCGATCTCGGAGATGGCCGGAGTGGCGAACATGCTGCAGTCGGGTGTCGCCTCGGCCGAAAGGACCTTCGAACTGCTTGATGCCGAGGAGGAAGAACCCGATGACGCACAGGAGTCGCTGCCGAAGCGTACTCCGGGCCGGGTCGAGTTCTGTGAGGTCAGCTTCCGCTACACCGAGGAGACTCCGCTCATCGAGAAGGTCTCCTTCACGGCCGAGCCCGGCCACACCGTGGCCATCGTCGGACCGACCGGGGCAGGCAAGACCACCTTGGTCAACCTGGTGATGCGCTTCTACGAGATCACCGGTGGCCACATCTTCCTCGACGGCACCGACATCCAGAATCTGACCCGAGCAGACCTGCGATCCCACGTCGGCATGGTGCTCCAGGATGCCTGGCTGTTCGAAGGCACCATCCGAGAGAACATCCGCTACGGCAGACTCGATGCCACCGACGAGGAGGTCATGGTTGCGGCCCAGGCAACCATGGTCGATCGATTTGTGCGACAGCTCCCCGATGGATACGACACGGTCATCGACTCCGACGGTGGCAGCGTCTCTGCCGGTGAACGCCAGCTGATCACGATTGCGCGGGCCTTCCTCGCCGATCCGTCACTGCTCATCCTCGACGAGGCGACCTCCTCGGTCGACACCCGTACCGAGGTCCTCGTCCAACAGGCCATGGCCGCTCTGCGCACGGACAGAACATCGTTCGTCATCGCACACCGCCTATCGACGATCCGTGATGCCCACACCATCCTGGTGATGGAGGACGGAGCCATCGTCGAACAGGGCAACCACGAGGAGCTGCTGAACGCAGAAGGAGCGTACTACCGCCTCTACATGTCACAGTTCCGTGGGGAGGATGCGGAAGAGCAATTCACCGCCGAGGTGCTCGCTGAGTCAGAGACCGAGATCGGAATCGTCATCGAGGATCACACCGAGACAGATGACGTTGACGACGCTGAGTCCGCTGAAGGAAGACGCGATAATGGTGGGCAGGCCGCGAGGGTGCCCGGCGAGGACACAGTCACGGACTCCTGACCCAGCTGCGACTGCGGGAGCCGAAATCATTGACATCGAGGATAACGATTTTCGGCCGCATACGACCGTATCTGCACAATCGTGACATGGGCTCGTCTCTGCTCTCGCACTGTTCCCGGTGCTGTGCCGGGAGAGAAAGACGTGGTGGCTGGGGGAGCAGGCGCCTGAACAGGCATGACCGGTTGCTTCCAGTGCCAGGACGATGTCTCAACGAGATAAACATTCTGGAATATCCCAATCACATTTCCGTCATGAACTAAAAGACCAAAAGTCGCCACCCACTCACTACGAACGTAAGGTCACTTCCACACCGGCACACGGCAGCCACCCAGGCCCTCTGGAAGGATCATCATGAAACGGCTGGCACTCGCAGCAAGCATCGCCTTGGCAGTCTCCAACATCGGATTCGGTCCGGCCGCCGCGAACACATTGACCACAACCGAAGTATTGGCTGCGCAGGAAGGCGCAGAGTCCGCGAGCGACGGTGCCGCCGATCCCGACACAGGCGCGACCGAATCCGAGGGCGACGCCGAGGCGGGGCAGGATGACGGACGCGAATCGAGCGATCCCGACGTCCCCGGCCCGCCCGCAGACGAGACGGCCTCTCCGGACGCCGATGAGGAAGGTGCGAGCAAAGACGGTGCCATCGACGGCGCAGAGGAATCCGAGGCGATCGATGCCAGCTTCTCTCTCGAGAAGACGGAGATGACCGCTGAAGAGATCGGTGACCCCAGCCAGGGGATCCGGTACACCGTCGATTCCCTCAAAGCCGGGGATGTCGTCACCGCCGAACCTGGCGAGGCCACGTCGACGACTGTCGTCAGCGATGGTGCCTTCACCGGGACGATCCTCGGCAACACCGAGCTCAAGACCGGTGACACCCTCGAAGTCAGGGTCACCGTCAAACGAGACGGAGAGGAGTCGAAGACCTTCAGCAGCAGCGTCGAGGTCGTCGCTGCCGATGATGAGGATGCTGACCTCACGGTCTCGCCGGAGACTCAGAACCTGGACGACTTCATGAACGACGGTGTCCAGATCATTCTCGCGAACTGCGCGATGGATGACGAGGTCAATTTCCGCATCACTGGCAAGGACGACTCAGACACAGTCATCTGGGAGGACACCCAGAGGGCGGCAGGTGAAGATGCTGCCGGGCTCACCACATTCAGCCCCGACACGGGTGGAAGCGGTTGGATCGGTGATTTCGTCGTCACAGCCTCCTGCGGAGACACAAGCGCGGAGACGACCTTCACCGTGACCGACACCGAAGGCGAGGATTCGAACTCAGTTCTCACCGTTTCGCCCAAGACTCAGGGCGTGCAGGAGTTCCTCAAGAACGGAGTCAACATCACGCTCGTCAACTGCGTCATGGATGACGATGTGACATTCAGGGTGAGCACGAAGCATGACCCGGACACCACCATCTGGGAAGAAACGCAGAGGGCCGGTGAGGATGCAGCCGGATATGCCAATTTCGTCCCCGAAGGAGACGGCGGCCCGGGATGGGTCGATGGGTTCCTCGTGATGGCCTCTTGCGGAGATGTGAGCATGAAGACGACCTTCACGGTCACCGCTGACGAGGGCGTCGTCGACCCGAAACTCTCCATCGACCCGCAGAAGATCTCTGGTGAGGACTTCATCAAGCGGGACAAAGGGGTGACGATCACCGTCACAGAATGCCAGCCGGGCAGCGACGTCCAGTTCGAAGTCTGGGGGTTCGAACCCAGTGAGAAGCTCTACGAACAGACGGCGGAGGCGAACGAGAACGGTGCCGCGTCGGTCCAGGTCTACGGCATCGACAGCAGACCCGAAGCCTATGCCGGCACCTACAAGGTGATCACGGTCTGCATGGAGCACGCCATGAACGCCGAGTTCGTGGTGACTTCCGGTGGCGGCGCCGCGGGTGGTTCTGATGCGGGGCCAGACGATTCCGGCGATGCCGGTTCGATGCCGCGCACCGGTGCCGAACTCACCGGTCTCGGAGCAGGAGCGGCTCTCATACTGGCCGGCGCAGCGACGATCATCTTCGCCCGGCGCCGTGCACAGCTGGGGTCATGATGGGTGACCCGTCGGGTTGGTGAACATTCCCGGCCCGACGGCGCGAACCACGTGACTCCAGATAGTAATCGCACCCTGGCACTGAGACATGAAGTCGAAGTGCCAGGGTGCGACCTATTGTCTGAATCAGCGCCCGTTGACGAGGGTGCGCACCGCCGAGGAGAAGAATCCCTGACCGTCGATGCCGCCACCGTCTTCGGGGCCGAACCCGGCCTCGACGGCGTGTTCGGGGTGGGGCATGAGGCCCACGACGTTTCCGGCCTCGTTCGTGATGCCGGCGATGTTGCGCAGAGAACCATTGGGGTTGAGTCCCTGGTAGCGGAAGACCACACGACCGGAGCCTTCGAGCTCGTCGAGGACCTCGTCGGTGGCGACGAATCCGCCCTCACCGTTCTTCAGCGGAATGCGAATGGTCTGTCCCTGTGCATAGTCACCGGTCCAGGCAGTAGCCGTGTTCTCCACAACCAGTTCCTGGTCACGGCAGATGAAATGCTGGTGGTCATTGCGGATGAGGGCACCGGGCAGCAGGTGTGATTCGCAGAGGATCTGGAACCCGTTGCAGATGCCCAGGACCGGCATACCAGCATTGGCGGCGGAGACGACTGACTCCATGATCGGGGCGAAGCCCGCGATCGCACCGCAGCGCAGGTAGTCACCGTAGGAGAACCCACCGGGCAGAATCACAGCGTCCACACCGGCAAGGGTGGAGTCGGCGTGCCACAGGTTGACTGGTTTGGCTCCCGCTAAGCGAACCGCACGTGCGGCATCCCGATCATCGAGTGTCCCGGGGAATGTCACGACACCGATCGAGACTCCCGACTCGGCACCCGCCTCGGCGGTGGTGGGATCCGTGATGACAGCCGTCATCAGGCTTCCTCGACGGCGCGAACGGCCACAACGTTCTCGATGACTGGGTTGGACAGAAGTTTCTCCGCGGCCTCACGAGCCTGTGCGAGAACCTCCTCGGTGACCTCACCGTCGACTTCGAGTTCGAAGCGCTTTCCCTGTCGGACCTCACCGAATTCGGTGAAGCCGAGTCGGGACATTCCACCGGAGATCGCCTTCCCCTGAGGGTCAAGAATCTCGGGTTTGGGCATCACCTCAACGACGACACGTGCCATGCGTGTTCTGCTCCTTCAAGAAAGTGTTCGGGAGTTCCTCCCGCGCTCGCTGAAAGTCTATCAAGCGCGGAAGGCGCCCCCGCCTTCGGTCCGAGCTGCGGACGTCACCGGCAGTGTCAGGAGTCGAAGCCCATGCCCACAGCATCGAGTGCCTTGAGCAGTGGACCTCGCCGGCCCTCGTTGCCGTCGGCCTTGATGAGTGCGTTCGTCGTCATCTGGATGCCCAGCCAAGCCACCGGCTCGGGTGGGAAGGGCAGAGGCATTCTGCGCACCATCTCCAGCTGCGTCAGCTCGGTGTCCTGCCCAGACAGCAGATCGAGCATGACGGTGCCCGCGAAGCGCGAAGCGCCCACACCCAGTCCGGTGAAGCCGGCGGCCATTGCGACCTTCTTGCCGTAGGCCGTGGTGAAGAAGGAGAAGAACCGCGAGCAGGTGTCGATCGGTCCACCCCATTTGTGGCTGAACTTCAGGTCAGCCAGCTGGGGGAAGGTCTCGTAGAAATGTTCGGCCAGGGTCTCGAAGGTCTCCGGTCGCTGGTCGTACTTCCACGACACCTGCCGACCGTAGTGGTAGACGGCATCCCACCCTCCGAAGAGGATCCGATTGTCGGCTGAGAGCCGGTAGTAGTGGAACCGGTTCGCGCAGTCGCCGATGCCTTGCCGCCCGCCCCATCCGATGGACTCAAGCTGCTCATCATCCAGCGGTTCGGTCATCAGGGCGTAGTCGTAGACCGGGACCGTGTGCAGACTGGCCCGTTTGAGCAGCGAGGGGAAGACGTTCGTCGCCAAGGCGACGCGCTTCGCCGAGATCGTCGCCGAGTCCTCGGCGTCCTGGCCGCTGACCTGCGAAGAGGTTGTGACCTGGACGGTGGACTTCCGGTCACTGACATCGGTGACCTTCGTGCCTTCGAAGACCTCGACACCGAGCTCACGAATGACCCGCAGCAACTCCCAACACAGTTTGGCAGGGTTGACCAGGACGACCTCACGAGAGTCCCAGAGGGCACCCTTGTAGGTCGGGGACTTCACGATCTGAGCCAGTTCCTCCTGGTTGTAGAAGATGAAACCGGCCTCTGGGTCGTGTGCCTCCCGCAGCTCAGGGACCTGGTAGTCCTCTGTCGCCACATCGAGTTCACCGGTGCGTTCGAACTCGACGTCCATCTCGTATCTGGTCACTGCCTCCCCGATCGCAGCGAGGTTCTCGCGCCCCAGCTGCGCCAGACGTTCGTTCTCCTTCGGCAGATGAGACTCGCCATTGTCATAGCCGTGGGTCAGGCTGGCTGCGCAGAACCCGCCATTGCGGCCAGAGGCGGCCCACCCGATCGAGTTCGCCTCAACCAGGACAACGTGGCGCTTAGGGTCACGCTCCTTGGCCTGCAACGCCGTCCACAATCCCGTGAAGCCACCCCCGACAATGACGAGGTCGGCCTCAAGGTCGCGGGCCAACGGTGGCAGGTGCTTCGGGCGCTGCTCGGAATCGAGCCAGAACGGCACGGTGGAAGCGTCGGCCAATGCGGCTGTGACGTCCATGTCTATTCTCCTTCTGTCTGTCGGTAAATGTGAGTAAGTCTGCGCCCCGGTGCGGGCCGCACGAAACCTGAGCCCAGCCTCGGCGAGGGCCCGGGGCCCCGGGTCCCGGGCCCTGGGGATCATCCGGCCATGGTCTTGATGATCTCCGTTGAGCTGCCCCCGGTCTTGCGCAGAGCCAGGGCGCAGACGCCGAGCGCGATGAGAGTGAGCAGGAACATGAGAGTGGAGATCGCGGCGATCTCGGGCCGCAGCGCCACCTTGACCGCAGCGAAGATGTAGACCGGCCAAGGTGTCGAACCCGGCAGCTGGACGAAACTCGAGAGGATCGTATTGTCCAGGCTGAGCGTGAACGACATGAGGGCACCGGCGAAGATGCCGGGAGCCGCTATCGGCAGAGTGATATCTCGGAACCTCCGCCACACATTCGCACCGAGATCGGCCGCAGCTTCCTCAAGCTGACGATTCATGCCGGCCAGCCGTGCACGGATGATGAAGGTCACGACCGCCATTGAGAACATCGCATGCGAGATGATGAGGCGAACCATGCCGTTATTGAACGGAGTCAGTCCCCAATCGACACCGAGGGTGACGAACCAAGGCAAGAAGGCGATGCCGTCGACGATCTCCGGGGTGAACAGCGTCGCGCCGAGGACGACGGTGAGTCCCACTGCCCACCACACCCCACGCTTGGCCCGGGCCAGGGCGACACCGCCGATGGTGCCGAATATCGTCGCAACGATCGCCGACCCGACAGCAGCCTGGAGGCTCGTTAACACGGTGGCGACGATGACGTCGTTCTCGAGGCCGCTGACGTAGGCGTTGAAGCCGAACTCTTGGAAGTTCGCGAGAACCTTGCCGTTGTTGAACGAGTAGGCGACGATGACAGCGATCGGAAGGAACAGGTAGATGAAGACGAGGATTCCCCAAGCGTTGAGGAGCCTATCGGTCAGCGGCTTGCGGATCGTGTAGGCCATGTCAGACCCTCCCGTTCGAGATCGGAATACTGTTGGCTTTCGCCGCGATGAGCTGCCCGATCTTGAGCAGAGCGAAGCCGAAACCCACGACGATGACGGTTGCGGCGATGAGGACAACAGCCATGGCCGAACCGAGTGCCCAGTTCTGAGCGGAATTGAACTGTTCGGCGATGAGCTGGCCGATCATCGACCCGCTTGCTCCACCGAGCACGGTGGCAGTGATGTAGTCGCCGTTGAGTGGGATGAACACGAGCAGGCAGCCCGAGATGACACCCGGCATCGCCATCGGCAGGGTCACCTTGAGGAAGGTCTTGACCTTGTTCGCGCCGAGGTCGTAGCTGGCTTCGCGCAGCTTGGTGCCCGAACGGTCGATGGCGACGAAGAGCGGCAGGATCATGAGCGGAAGATAGTTGTAGACGACTCCGATCTGGACCGCTGTGTGGGTATAGAGGATGTCGATCCTCTCCTGGGTCAGGCCCAGTGCCAGCAGTCCTTCGGAGAAGAATCCGGTGGGGGAGAGGATGATCTGCCAGCCGAGTGTGCGGACGAGGAAGTTCGTCCAGAACGGCACCATGACCAAGGCTAGTGCGAGGCTGCGCCGCGCCGGTGCGATCTTCACCGCGATCCAGTAGGCGAAGGGCAGAGCGATGAGCAGGCAGAAGAACGTGCCGAGGAGCGAGATCCGGAGGGTCGCGAAGAAGGTCGACATGAAGGCCGGGGTCATCGCTTCGGGGAACCGGTCGAAGCTGAGTTTGTCGGTGGCCACTGCAGTGTAGATGTCGGGCTTGTAGCCGAAGCTGAAGAAGATCACCATCGCCACGGGGATGATGAAGAAGAAAACGACGTATGCCCACGTGGGGAACGACAATGCTGCAGGGCCGAAGACTCTGTTGCGAAGTGGAATCATGCTGCTCCCGACCTCCTTTTGGCCTCGGTGAGGATGTCGACTCGTGCCGCCATGCCTTCGTTGAAGATGCTGGCCTCGAGACGATCGAGGACCTTCTGGTCGGGGAAGATGAGATCGATATTGTCGAACTTGGCCTTCCTCGCTTTCTCCTCCGAGCCTTTGACCCCGATCGGGTAGCCGATGTATTCGATCTGAGGCATGGAGTTCTCGGGGGAGATCATGAAGTTGATGAACTCATGCGCGGCATCGGGATGTGGAGCCCCGGTGGCGATCGCCCAGCAGTCCATCCACAGGTTCGCTGAGGGAGTCGGGAAGACATACTCCCAGTCGTCGGGATTTTCGACCTCGTTGAACCCCTGTCGCGCATCGCCGTTGTAGGACTGCATGAGGTCGAAGCTGCCCTGGATCATGCCCGTCGATGCACTGCCGAAGTACGCACGGACGTGGGGTGCGACCTCATCGACGATGATCTTCTTCGCTTCCTCAAGCTCCTTGTCGTCGGTCGTGTTGAGGCTATATCCGAGGGTGGCCAGCGAGATCGCTGCGAGCTCCCAGGGGTCGGAGAGCAACGAGGTCCGTCCGGAAGCCTCGCCACCGGCTGCGTCGATGAAGTCCTGCCAGGAGGTCATCTCACGGGAGATGACATCGGTGCGGTAGGCATAGCCGGTTGTACCCCAGGCCTTGCAGATCGTGTACTTGTTGCCGGGGTCGAAATCCTGGTCAGTGAAGTTCGGATCCATGTGGGAGAAGTTCGGAATCAGCGATAGGTCCAGGGGCTGGAGCAGGTCGTGGCCGGCGAATCTGTCGATCTGGGACCCGGTCGGGACGACGACGTCGTAGCCGGAAGTGCCGCGACTCGAGGACAGCTTGGCGATGAGCTCTTCGTTCGACCCGTAGGAGTCGACTTGGAGGAGAACGTCGAAATCGTCGCGGAACTGCCCCAGCAGATCTGGAGAGTCGTAGTCGCCCCATGTGTAGAGGTTGAGCTTTGACTCGATCTCACCGTCGATCGGCGGCGAGGCGGCCATCGACGTATTCCGCCCGCAGGCGGTCAGTGCCCCGAGGCCGAGGACGCCGAACCCGGCCAGAGCTGCTCGGCGCGTGATCGCGTCGACCTTGTGGTTCGGTGCGAGGACATTGATCGGGGAGTGCTCATTCATCAGCGAACACCGCCACCGCATCTGAGTCCCAGGCCAGCGCGACCTCATCTCCCTGGTCGAAGATTTGAGCGCCCGCCGCCGGGACTCGAGCGAGGACTTCGTCGTTCGTTCCCGAACGCACCATGTACTGAACGACATCGCCGAGGAACGAGGTGGAGATGACGATGCCGGGTGCGGTGTTCGGCGTTGTTCCGGCGGCAGAATCGGCTCCGGTGACTCGCATTCGCTCGGGCCGGATGGCGGCCTGAACTGCAGAGCCCTGACGCAGCGGTCCACCGCTTGAGGAGGAATGTGCTGTGGCAGGCTTGGCCTCAACCGCACTCGTGTGCATCACCGAGTTCTTACTCTGCAGCGTGGCACCTGAATCTCCTATTTCGGAGACGGTGACCGGGATGAAGTTCTGTTTGCCGATGAAGCTCGCGACGAACCGATTGCCCGGCTCCTCGTAGATCTCCTCCCCACTGCCTATCTGCTGGATGACTCCGTCGTACATGACGACGATGCGGTCACTCATCGCCAGTGCCTCGTCCTGGTCGTGGGTGACGAAGACGAATGTCGTCCCAAGCTTCGTGTGGAGGCGTTTGAGCTCGAGCTGCATCTCCTCCCGCAGCTTCCGGTCAAGGGCAGACATCGGCTCGTCGAGGAGGAGAACCTGCGGACGGTTGACCAGAGCCCTGGCCAAAGCGATGCGCTGCTGCTGACCGCCCGAGAGCTGTTCAGGTTTGCGGCCGGCGAAGTCCTCCATCTGAACGAGCGCCAGGACCTCACGAACGCGATCGGCGATCTCCGCTTTCGGAGTCTTGGACTGCTTGAGCCCGTAGGCGATGTTGTCGGCGATGTTCATATGCGGGAACAACAGGTAGGACTGGAACACCGTGTTGACCGGACGCCGGTGCGGGGGAAGGCTGACGATGTCCTTGCCGGAAAGCAGGATTGCGCCGTCGGTCGGGACCTCGAACCCGGCGATCATGCGCAGCAGGGTCGTCTTGCCGCAGCCCGAGGGGCCCAGCAGTGACAGGAACTCGCCCTTGCGCACCGACAGATCGAGCCTCTCGATCGCGGTGTTGTCCCCGAATACCTTCTTCACTCCCTGAATCTCCAGGTGTTCGAGCTGGGTGGGCGCCGTTGTGTCGGCAGTGGCTGTCGTGGTCATGATTGCCTTTCAGCGTGTGTGTCTGCAACGGGCTCTGCGGTGGTGGCGGGCTCTGCGGTGGTGGGCGCTGCGGTGGTGACGTCGTGGACGATGCGGCCACCCGCGATCGTCAGCTGGTTGTGCACCTCGGCGAGCCTCTGTGGGGGAATGTCGAAGGGGTTCGCGCTGGCCAGCGCGAGGTTCGCGATCTGGCCGGCGCGGATGGTTCCGTTGATCTTCGAGCGCAGCAGGTGCGCGGAACCGGAGGTGTAGGCGCTGAGCGCGGTCGACAGGTCGATGGCCTGTTCGGGCAGGAGTGGTGCAGGGTCGCCGGCATCGGGATGCGAACGGTTGACTGCCACATGGATGGCCTCCCACGGGTTCGGTGTCGACACCGGCCAATCCGACCCCATCGCCAGGTGCGTGCCCGCATCGGCGAAGGACTTGAACGGGTAGAGCCAGCGGGAGCGTTCGGCGCCGAGGTAGGGAAGGTTGAGGTCGAGCAGCTGCTGGTCGTGACAGGCCCACAGGGCCTGCAGGTTCGCGGTGATCCCGAGCTGAGCGAAGCGGGGAATGTCGACGGGGTCGACGACCTGCACGTGGGCGATGTGATGCCGTCGTTCTCTGCCCTTGACCTCGGAGTCGCCTGGGCCGGTCCCGATGGCATCGAAGGCGTCGAGGGCCGCCTTGTTGGCAGCATCGCCTATCGCATGGCAGTGGATGTCGAAGCCTGCCGCGTCGAGGGCGGCGAAGGATCGGTGGAGGTGTTCGCGGGTGAAGTAGCTGGTGCCGAAACCGCCGCAGGGGCAGCTGTACTCAGCACTCATCGCGGCAGTCCGGGATTCGACGATGCCGTCGAGCATGAACTTCACCGAGGTGGTGCGGAAGCCCCCGTGGGTGCGCCGCTGCTCGAGCAGGGCTGCGACTTGGGCGTCGATGTCGTCGACGTCACGGGGCCACCACAGGCTGCCGACCACCTCGGCGGACAGCTCGCCGGTGTCCTTGGCTTCGACATAGGCGTCGAAGGGGGAGCGGTGGCCGGAGTAGTCGCCGACGATGGCGTCCATCCAGGCGGTGATGCCGAAGCCATGGAGGTAGGACTGCCCGGCGAGGAGACCGGCGCGGATGTCAGCATCGGTGGCGGCCGGGACGTGGGCGGAGACGAGATCCATGGCTGATTCGTGCAGGCACCCGGTCGGTGCTCCTGCTTCGTCCCGCTCGATCACGCCCCCGGGTGGGGCAGGCGTGGAGGCGTCGAGGCCGGCGAGGTCCATGGCCTTCGAATTCACCCAGGCTGAATGGTGGTCTGCGCTGAGTAAGATGATGGGCCGGTCCGGACTCAGCTCGTCGAGAATCGCAGCGGACGGCGCACCGCCGGGGAAGTCGGCCATCGACCACCCGCCTCCGGTCACCCAGGCGCCAGCGGCGGTTGCGGCCACATAGTCGCCGATCACCTCGAGTGAGGCCTCAAGGCCCTGTGTTCGGCTGAGATCGCAGGCCAGAGACTCCTGCCCGCCGAACGTCGTGTGCACATGGGCGTCGACGAATCCGGGCGTGATCAGCTTCCCCGTGGCCAAGATGGTGTCTTTGGCAGGGTCTGCGGCCTCGCCGGTGCCGATCTCGGTGATGATTCCATCGCGGATGCTGATGCGGTTCGCAGGCAGGATGGAGTGACCGTCGAAGATGCTGACGTCGAGAATATCGAGGTTCATGTTCCTCCCGACTTCCTTGTCGAAGGTGAGGCAAGCGCGCCGGACGCGCTGGCCAGGATGTCATTGTATGTGCACCGGGGCATCGGGCCACAGGATTTCGGGTGAGCTGTTATCGGCTCGTGCCCGAGCTGGTGACTCGACGGCCCCTCGCGATGTGTCAGGACGTGAAGATGGTGTCCTGCCATTCGTGGTGCGGGTCCTCGTGCTGGTCGATGAAGACGTGCTTGACCTGCGTGTACTCATCGAATGAGTACTGGCTCATGTCCTTGCCGAAGCCAGAGGCCTTGTACCCGCCGTGAGGCATGTCGGAGACGATCGGGATGTGCTCGTTGATCCACACGCATCCGGCCTCGATGTCGGCCGCGGCACGCATCGTCCGGTTCGTGGTCGTCGTCCAGGCGCTCGCCGCCAGCCCGTATGGGGTGTCGTTGGCCAGTTCGATGGCTTCGTCGTCGGTGTCGAAGGCGATCGCGACGAGGACAGGACCGAAGATCTCCTCGCGCCATACCTCGGCGTCGGTGTCGATTCCGCTGATCAGCGTGGGCGCGTAGTAGGCCGTTGACTCGGTGTTACCGGGCAGGGCTTCGCCGAGGTGGTTCGTCGTCGGGACCTGCCCGCCGCAGTGGATTGTGGCCCCGGCTTCACGGGCGCGGTCGACCATGTCGGAGACTCGTGAGCGGTGGGTCAGCGAGATGAGGGACCCCATGTCCGTGGCGGGCTCGCACGGGTTGCCGACGCGGACGCCGTCCATGAGTTCGGTGACCCGATTCGTGAAGGCCTCGAAGTGCTCGCGGGCGACGATGGCGCGGGTGGCCGCGGTGCAGTCCTGTCCGGAGTTGATGAGCGACCCGGCCACGGCACCGCGTGCGGCGGCTTCGATGTCGGCGTCGTCGAAGACCACGAACGGAGCCTTGCCACCGAGCTCAAGGTGGACGCGGGACCCCTTGGCCGCGGCGAGTTCCATGATGCGCCGACCGACCTTCGTCGACCCGGTGAAGGAGGACATGACGACGTCGGGGTGGGTGATGAGCGCTTCTCCGGCTTCGAGCCCGTCACCGGCGATGACGTTGATGACACCGGGGGCGAAGCCTGCGGCGGTGGCAGCCTCGGCGAGGATGAGTGAGGTTCCGGGAGTCATCTCCGAGGTCTTGAGCACGATCGTGTTGCCGGCAGCCACGGCGGGGAAGATCTTCCACGCGGCCATCTGCAGCGGGTAGTTCCAGGGGGCGATCGAACCGACGACGCCGAGGGGCTCACGCCTGGTCATCGACGTCGACTTCTCCCAGTAGGTGCCGGCCGCCAGTCCTGTCAGCTGCCGCGCGGCTCCGGCGAAGAACTTCGCAGTGTCGATCGAGCCGGGCACATCGAACCCCTGAGCCAGGCGAATGGACTTGCCGGTCTGCTGGGATTCGAGTTCGGCAAGCTCCTCGGCACGGGCTTCGAGCTGCGTCGCCAGTCCGAGCATCAGCTCTGCCCGTTCTCCGGGAGTCAGCGCCTTGAAGGCTGGATAGGCGGCCTTCGCCGAGGCGACCGCTTCGTTGACGTCGGCGGCGTTCGCGAGAGTGTACTCACCGGTTCTCTCACCCGTGGCGGGGTTGACGAGTGTGAAGGAGTCGCCGCGGCCTTCGTGATAGCTGCCATTCCAGTAATGCATAGTGTCACTTCCAACCGAGTTGCACGTCAGTGTGTGGTTTCGGGCGACCAGATGTGTCGCCGGTCACTGTTCACCACACCATAGCGGAACCACTGGGCAGATTCCACCGATTCCGTTGCGTGAGATGGCTGTGAGTGGAGAAAACTATTGGAATACGTACCAGGCGTACTGAAACAGTGCCGATGCTTGCGTATTCCGTGGATCGGTCTGGTTCGACGCAGGCGCCATTGGCCCAATGTCATCTTTCGGCGAAGTGTTGGGCTCTCAGCCGGGGAACTTCTGGCCGGTGAGCTTCTGGAAGGCCTCGATGTAGCGGGCACGGGTCTTCTCAACCACCTCGGCGGGCAGCGCCGGTGGGGGAGTGTCCGAGGACTTGTCCCAACCGGACTCCTTCGTCAGCCAGTCGCGGACGAACTGCTTGTCGAAGCTCTCCTGCGCTTGGCCTGCCTCGTAGCTCTCGGCATCCCAGAAGCGCGATGAATCCGGAGTGAGCACCTCGTCGCCGAGAACCATCGTCCCGTCGGGCAGGGTCCCGAACTCGAACTTCGTATCGGCGAGGATGATGCCGCGCTCGCGGGCGATGGCCTCGGCCCGCTGGTAGATCTCGATCGTCAGGTCACGGGCCTTCTCGGCCGCCTCGGCGCCGATGGTCTCCGTGATCTGAGCGAAGCTGACGTTCTCGTCATGGTCGCCGAGTTCCGCCTTGGTCGCCGGAGTGAAGATAGCGGGCTCCAGGCGGTCGGCCTCGATGAGACCGGCCGGCAACTGGATTCCGCACACGGAGCCAGTGGCCTTGTAATCGGCCATTCCCGAGCCGGTGAGGTAGCCGCGGGCCACGCATTCGATGGGCAGCATCGACAGGTTCTTGACGATGAGACCGCGACCGGCCACAGCCTCGGGAACGGTGGAGCTGATGACATGGTTGCCGATGATCTCCGACAGCTGGTCGAACCACCACAGGCTCAGCCCGGTCAGAACCTTGCCCTTGTCCGGGATCTCGGAGTCGAGAACCCAGTCATAGGCGGAGATGCGATCCGAGGCGACCATGAGCAGCTGCTTCGCCGAAGCCGCATCGGCGGCTGTGTCGGGAATGTAGAGGTCGCGGACCTTGCCTGAGTACACGTGCCTCCAGCCCGGAAGTTCGGCAGCCGTGGAGTCGAGTCCCGCCGAGGCCGGTGCCTCTGCGGGGGCCGGGTAGATGTCGGCCACGGCGATCTGCCCGCGGGCGGCCACCTCGGCGATGTCGGTGCGGTGCTGTTCGCCGTCCCATTTGACCTCGTCCACGGCGGCATAGGCCTTAGCCCGTGCCTCGTCGAGGCCGTTGCCGAGCGAGACGACGGAGAGCACGCGGCCACCGGCGGTGACGATGTCTCCGGTCTCGGCGACGTCTTCGGAGATGACGGTGTCCTCGGGAGCGAACCCGGCGCCGGTATCGGTGGCGCGGGCGGTCCCGGCATGGAGGATGTGCACGTCGTCGAGGTCATCGGCCGTGTTGAGGCCGCGGATGATGTCGCCCGTGCGGGGTGTGCTCGGGTAGTTCTCGGCGGCCATGACCACGGTCACCGAGGTGCGCGGATCCCAGTCGAGGTCACCGACCTCGTCGAGGCGACCCTCGGCGGCGGCGAGCATGGTCTGTCCCAGCGGGCTGCGCAGGCGGGCGAGCACGGACTGGGTCTCGGGGTCACCGAAGCGCACGTTGAACTCCACGACTCGCATGCCCTTCGAAGTCAGGGCGAGTCCGCAGTAGAGGAGGCCGACGAACGGGGTGCCGCGGCGGGTCATCTCATCGACGACAGGCTGAGCGACGGTGGTGACGATGTCGTCGACGGTGCCGGCCGGGATCCACGGCAGCGGTGAGTAGGCGCCCATGCCGCCGGTGTTGGGTCCGGTGTCACCGTCGCCGATGCGTTTGAAGTCCTGGGCCGGAGCCAGCGGCAGCGTGTGCTGGCCGTCGCAGAGGACGAAGAGGGAGACCTCGGGACCGTCGAGGTAGTCCTCGATGACGACCCGGTCGGAGACCTCGAGGCAGGAGCTGGCGTGGGTCAGAGCCTCGGCGCGATCCGAGGTCACGACGACGCCCTTGCCCGCTGCCAGGCCATCGGCCTTGACCACGTAGGGGGCGCCGAATTCGTCGAGGGCAGCAGCCGCCTCGTCGGGGGTATAGGCGACCACGGCGCGTGCGGTGGGCACGTTCGCGGACTCCATGATCTCCTTCGCAAACGCCTTCGATCCCTCGAGGACCGCGGCCTCGGAACTGGGTCCGAAGACCGGGAACGAGGACTCACGCAGGGCGTCGGCGACCCCGGCGACCAGTGGTGCCTCGGGGCCGATGACGACGAGGTCGACGTCAAGCGTCTCCGCCAGAGCGGTGACTGCCGCGGCGTCGTTCATATCAACGGCTTCGGTGTGCGCGATCGCTGCGATTCCCGGGTTGCCGGGTGCGGCGATGACGGCGTCGACCTGAGGGTCGCGACTGAGAGCAAGGACGAGGGCGTGTTCGCGGGAGCCCGAACCGATGACAAGAACCTTCACCCCACCAGACTATAAGGTCGTAGGCTTGAGTGCGTGACTCGTTCCACTTTCGTTTCCGCCGACGCCGCCGAGTTGGCCTTCGTCGAGCGCAGCGGGTTCGTCGAATCCCGCCACATCGGTTCCGCCGTCGTCCTCGACCCGGATGGATCGCCCCTGATCAGCCTGGGTGCCCCCGAAGTTCCCGGGTTCACCCGGTCGAGCCTCAAACCCCTCCAAGCCATCGCCGCAATGAATCTCGGCGCCGATATCAGAGGCACGTGGGCGGCGCTGGCCACCGCGTCCCATCAATGCGAGGCCGGCCATGCCGAGGCGGTTGCCGGGATGCTCGGTTCCGTCGGGCTGAGCCCTGATGACCTGCACTGCCCGTCCGCGCACCCCGCCGACGGGGCCTTCCGCCGGAGCCTGCAGGAAGCTGGCGGCGACCCGAAGTCGCCCCTGTACTTCAACTGCTCCGGCAAGCATGTGGCGTTCCTCATGGCCGCCACGGCCATCGGCGCGACCACCACGAATTACCTTCAGCCCACTCATCCGGTGCAGGCCAAGGTCGCCGAGGTGGTCGAGACCTTTGCCAGCGAGAGCCCGGCCGCAGTGGGCACAGACGGCTGCGGGGCCCCCGTCTTCGCACTCAGCCTGGTCGGCCTGGCACGGGCGATCGGCCGCGTGGTGCGGCTGGGCAGTGCAGATCCTGCCACAGCAGACGCGAACCCGATGACCACCTCGGCGGCGGAGCCCTATGCCTCCTATGCGAGCGAGGCCCGCACCCTGATGGATGCTGTCTTCGCCGAACCCTGGGCGATCGAAGGCCACGGCAAACCGAACACAACGGTCATCGACCGACTCGGTGTCTTCGCCAAGGGCGGGGCCGAAGGCGTCATCGTCATGGCCACGAAATCCGGGTACTCGGTCGCGCTGAAATGCCTCGACGGTTCGTCACGGGCGACGGGTCTCGTGGCCCTGACCCTGTTGCAGAAGGCCGGAGCCCTTCCAGACGTCGACGACGAACTCCTCGACGAGTTAAGCGCAGCGATCACCGGGCCCGTCACCGGGGGCATCGATTCCGAGGGGCGGACGGCAGTTGTCGGTCGGGTCATCGTGGGTGAAGATGTAGCGAGGATCAGGTAAGAGGGAGAGTCACTGATGGCGATTCGCAGAAGGATTGACCCCGACGAGGGGCGCAACGCCCTTGAGATGTGGGTGGCGCATTCAGACGCCGACGCAGCACCGGCAGATCGGCCGACCCTGGCCACTGCAGTGAGATTCACGCTCGAGGAACTGGCGTCGCGTGCTGAGGGCAACAGCGTCGAGGTTCGCGTCCCGCCGTTCGGAGTCACCCAGTGCATTCCCGGGCCCCGGCACACCCGCGGCACACCGCCCAACGTCGTCGAAACCTCGGCGCAGGTGTGGTTGGAGATCGTGACCGGTCAGACCGAATTCTCCGCCGCGCTCGCCGAAGGCTCGGTCGACGCTTCGGGCACACGCGCGGACATCAGCGACTTCGTCCCTCTGTACACATCGGCAGAATTGGAAGGCCGGCGATGAACGCCCAGATCACCCAGACCACCTCATTCATCGGTGGATGCCACGTCCCCTCGCTGACCACCTACGCCAACGTCGACCCGGCCACGGGCGAGCACCTCGGTGATGTGTCCCGCGGCGGAGCCGACGAGGTCGACCGTGCGGTCAAGGCTGCGGCCCGGGCGCAGCGGGAGTGGAAGCGCTCGAGCACCGAGCAGCGTTCGAAACTGCTAGTCACCACCGCCGAGGTGATCCGGGCCAACCGTGATGAGATGGCCGCCCTCGAATCCGAAGACACCGGCAAACCCCTGACCCAGGCCTACGCCGACGTCGACGTCTGCGCCCGCTACTTCGAGTTCTACGGTCACACCATCGAGTCCTACCACGGGCACTCGATCCCCATGGCCGAGGACATGCACGTCTACACCCGCCGCGAACCCTACGGCGTGACCGGGCACATCGTGGCCTGGAACTACCCGCTCCAGCTCATCGGCCGCGCCGCTGCGACCTCGCTGGCCACCGGCAATTGTGCCGTGGCCAAACCCGCCGACGAAACGCCGCGCTCCACGGTCCGCCTGGCCGAACTCATCCATTCCGTGGGCTTTCCCGCCGGCGCGTTCAACGTGGTCACAGGCAAGGGCAGTGAGGCGGGCGCGGCATTGGCAGCCCACCCGGGCATCGCGCATCTGGGCTTCGTGGGCTCGACGCAGGTCGGCTCGCAGATCGCTCACGCCGCAGCCGATCGGGTCATCCCGACGGTGCTCGAACTGGGCGGAAAGTCGGCGAACATCGTCTTCTCCGACGCCGATGTCGACGCAGCCATCCCGTCCCTGGTCCGGTCGGTCATCCAGAACGCCGGCCAGACCTGTTCGGCCGGTTCCCGACTCATCGTCGCCCAGGACGTCCACGCCGAGGTGGTCGAGAAGATGGCGGCCGCGATGGAGAAGGTGACCATCGGCTACGGCATCGACGACCCCATGCTCGGGCCCCTGATCTCGACGAAGCAGCAGTCCCGCGTCGAAGGGTTCCTCTCCGACATCGGCAACGCCCAGATCGTCACCGGCGGGACCAGGCCCGAGGGCCTCGCCGAGGACCTCGTCGGTGGCGCCTTCATCACTCCGACGCTTGTCGACAATGTGTCCCCGGGCTCGAGGATCGCGCAGGAGGAGGTCTTCGGCCCCGTCGTCGTGGCCATGACCTTCGACGACGAAGAAGAAGCGATCTCCCTGGCCAACGGCACCGACTACGGCTTGGTCTCGGCCCTGTGGACACAGAACATCTCCCGAGCTCATCGGGTCGCCGCCGAGGTGGAGGCCGGGCAGATCTTCGTCAACACCTACGGTGCCGGCGGGGGAGTGGAACTGCCCTTCGGCGGATTCAAGAAGTCCGGCTACGGCCGCGAGAAGTCCATCGAAGCCTTCGACGAGTACACGCAGACGAAGACCGTCGTCGTGAAGCTGTGAAATCGTGACGCTGTGAAACGGGCAGATCGCGGTCGTCGATGACTCCTGCAGTCCTCGGACTGGTGCTGTTCGCCTCGGTGGCCCATGCCCTGTGGAACATTGCTGCGAAGTCCGTCTCCGGTAAGGGCTACGCCTTCGTGCTGGCCTATCACGGGCTGTCGGCGATCCTCCTGGCCCCGATCGCGGTCTGGCTGCTGGTCTCCGGAACACACGAGTTCAGCCTGGGACTCCTCAGTGCCGCAGTGCTCAGCGCAAGCTTCCACATCGCCTACTCGGTGGCCCTGCAATCCGGCTACGACCATGCTCCGCTGGGCGTCGTCTATCCCACGGCGCGCGGGGTCGGTCCGATCATCACGATCATCATCGCGGTGCTGTTCCTGGGTGAGCGGCCCACCCCGCCGGAGACCATCGGCGCCTTCATCGTCCTGGCCGGCATCGCGGTCGTAACGGTGCGACCGCGAGGTGCAGGCTTCGGGGCAGACAGCCACGGCTCTCATAGCCACGGCATAGGGCGCGGTCTGGCCTGGGGCGCGCTGATCGGAACCTTCATCGCCTCCTACACCTTGTGGGATGACTTCGCCGTCAACCACATCACCGACTCACCGCTGCTCTACTTCGCTGTTTCCGAAGCCTGCGTCGCAACCATCATGGCCTTGGGCATCGTGACGCTCCCCGGCGGTGCGGGGCGTCGCGGGGACGTCACATCGATCCTGGCCGAGCACAAGCGAGCCCTGGTCACCGTGGCCATCCTGTCCCCGTTGGCGTATCTGCTCGTCCTCTTCGCAATGCAGCAGGCACCGGTGTCCCTCGTGGCTCCTGTGCGGGAGACCTCGATCATCGTCGGCACACTGCTGGCCTGGTGGTTCTTCGGGGAGAAGAACATCGGCATGAAGCTGACCGGTGCGGTGGTCGTCGTCGCCGGCATCGGTCTCATCGCGCTGGGGTGAGTTCCCTCCCCGTCACCGCTGGGCACTTCTGCTCAGCGGTGACGGGGAGTGGTGCTGCGCCTCAACGCGCCAGCAGCCAGCGTCCCAGCGTCATGGCAGGGACGTTGTCAGCGCTTCTTCGCCGGCTTTCGGCGGAGTACGCGCACCACTCGTGTGGGGCACACAGAGTGTGAGAGTACGGCCTGGGAGGTCGACCCGAGGATCGTTGACACGAAACCGCCGCGACCGCGGGAACCGATGACCATGAGTTCGGCGCTGTAGGTGGCACTGATGAGCACCTCGGTGGCGGGGGCATCGAAGATCGACCACTGAACGTCAACCTCGGGGAACTCTTCCCTGAGGGACTTCACGGCTTCTTCCAGCGAGGTCACGGCTTCGTCGTACATCTTCACAAGGTGTATTTCGCTGGGCATCCATTCCGGCGAGAGCACGTGGGCGGCCGTGATGCCGACCAGGTGCAGGGGCAGGCCATAGATCCGAGCCTGTACGGCGGCGTCGCGCAGGACCGGGCCGTCGGTCTCGAAAGGATCGATCGCGGCGACGACCTCACCGCTGAAGTCGGGGCCGCTGTCGCCGGATTCGGCGGTGGCTGCCCGCGCGCCGGAGGAGCGTACAGGCGGGTCGATCGACAGGGGCCTCTCGGGCTTCGGGCGTTGGGGCCATGTGCTGGGGATGACCACGGTGGGGCAATGAGCGTGCGCGGGCATCGCCAGGGCCACGGACCCCAGCAGACGGCCGGCGAAACCACCACGACCGCGGGCGCCGATGACGGCGAGATCGGCGTTCTTCGAGTTGTCGACCAGCGCTCCAGAGGCATCCCCGGGAGAAACCACCGTCGATACCGGCACCGAGGCGTCGGTGACGGTTCGGGCGCTGTCATCGACGAGTTTCTGCACCGACCTCTTGATTGCTGTGTCGAAATCGGCCGGGTAGACGATGTCCGCTTGGGTCATATTGACACCGGGAACGGTGTACGCCGCCACGAGGCGAATCTCAGAAGCGGTCAGCTGCGCATGTCTGATCGCCCACTGCAGTGCGCCTTGGCTGTTGGCGGAGCCGTCGACTCCGACGATGATCGTATGGGACATGTCCACCCCTATGTGAGAAGCCGTACTGTGCTTTGTCTCCACCTTATGGGATTGCCCGGATAACTGCCTGGGAGCCGGCGGAAGAGTTCTCGACTAGACTGTCCGCGACTTGAGGTGCGGGCACTATGGGCCCGCCACCGACACCGTTGCTCGAGGAGATCATGAAGGACCAGATCGACGTCGCCGTTCGTCGCAGCCCCAAGTACTCGGTATTCATGGGACTCGGCGCGATCCTCGGTGTCCTCGTCGCAGGTGTACTCACGCTCCTCGTCGATCCCGAAGCGATACCCACCGGTTACACCGTGGCCAAGGGAGCGGGACTGCTCCTTCTCATCCTCGCCGTGGGCGGATTGTTCCTCGGCGGGCTTCTGGCGGTGATCCTGGACTGGCTGGGTCGGAGGAAGGCACGCAAGTACCGCGTCGACGCGGAGATCGACATGGTCGACGATCCCAAGGAGATCGCGCGTCGTCGTATCGCCGAAGCCAACGGCGAAGATCCCGACGCCAGTGTCACCTCGGACGACACCTCGGCAGGGGAGGCCCTCGGAGGCAATCGCTCCGCCAATGACAGTGCTGACGACGAGCCCCGGAACGGATCCTCGAGTACCGGAGTCTGATCAACTTGTGAAGTGGGGCTCACCGATGTGACATAATCCTTCGTGTGGCAAGAGGAGACGGGCAACTAACGCACGAAATCGACCCCCTGGACCGCGGACCTCAGGATGCTTGTGGAGTATTCGGAGTCTGGGCACCAGGCGAGGAGATCGCCAAACTCACCTACTTCGGGCTCTATGCTCTGCAGCACCGCGGACAGGAGTCCGCGGGCATCGCTGCCAGCAATGGCAAGCAGATCCTGATCTACCGCGACATGGGCCTGGTCTCACAGGTCTTCCACGAACGCGATCTCGAACTTCTGCAGGGCCACATCGCACTCGGGCACACGCGCTACTCGACGACCGGTTCGCCGTCGTTCGAGAACGCACAGCCCACGCTGGGCCCCACGCCGTTCGGCACCGTGGCGTTGGCACACAACGGCAACCTGACGAACTTCGACGAGCTCGAGGCTCTGGCCGACAGCCGTCGCGACGATGCCGACAAAGTCGTCAAGGACGCGACGAAGAAGGTCACCCGAACTCGGCCCTTCCGCGACTCCTCCAATGACACCTCCCTGGTCACAGAACTCTTCGCCACCGAAGAGGGCGAGAACCTCACCGAAGCGGCACTGAACCTCCTGCCCAAGGTCGAAGGTGCGTTCTCACTGGCCTTCATGGACGAGAACACCCTCTACGCTGCACGTGATCGCCACGGAGTCAGGCCGCTGTCACTGGGGCGAATGGAGAACGGCTGGGTCGTGGCCTCTGAGACCGCGGCGCTTGACATCGTGGGCGCCTCCTTCGTGCGCGACGTCGAACCGGGCGAACTCATCGCCATCGACGAAGATGGTCTGCGTTCCTTCCGATTCGCCGAACAGGACCAGGCCCGCTGCGTCTTCGAATACGTGTATCTGGCCCGGCCAGACAGTGTGCTCAACGGCAAGACCGTGCATGCAGCCAGAACCCAGATGGGCCGCCAGCTGGCCGACGAGTTTCCCGTCGATGCCGATCTCGTCATCGCCACCCCGGAATCGGGAACACCGGCCGCCGTCGGCTATGCCGAACGCTCCGGCATCCCCTTCGGTCAGGGGCTGATGAAGAACGCCTATGTCGGCCGCACATTCATCCAGCCCTCGGACACCCTGCGACAGCGCGGCATCCGACTCAAACTCAATCCGCTGCGCGAGAACATCGAAGGCAAACGGCTCGTCGTCGTCGATGACTCGATCGTGCGCGGAAACACCCAGCGTGCTCTCGTCCGGATGCTGCGCGAAGCCGGAGCGAAGGAGATCCATGTGCGCATCTCCTCGCCACCGGTCAAGTGGCCCTGCTTCTACGGCATCGACTTCGCGACCCGGGCCGAGCTCATTGCCAACGGCCTGAATATGGACGAGATCCGTGACAACCTCGGCGCCGACTCCCTGGGATACATCTCCCTCGATGGGATGATCGAAGCCACCCAGCAGGAGCGCAGCCAACTGTGCACCGCCTGCTTCTCAGGCGTTTACCCGATTCCTGTCAACAACACCCCCGCCGACAAAGGATGTTGAGTTGAGCACCGATCCAGCTAAGTCCACCACCTATGCCGCTGCCGGCGTCGACGTCGAGGCCGGTGACCGCGCCGTCGAACTGATGAAGTCCGCAGTTGCAGCCACCCACAACGCGAATGTCGTCGGCGAGGTGGGCGGTTTCGCCGGACTCTTCGACGTTTCAGTGTTCAAGGGCTTCGAACGTCCGCTGCTGGCCTCATCCACCGATGGCGTGGGCACGAAGGTCGCGATCGCGCAGGCTCTCGACAAGCACGACACCATCGGGTACGACCTGGTGGGCATGGTCGTCGACGACATCATCGTGTGCGGTGCCAAGCCTCTGTTCATGACCGACTACATCGCCTGCGGCAAGGTCGTGGCCGAACGCATCGCCGACATCGTGCGGGGCATCGCCGAGGCGTGCGCCAGCGCCGATGTCGCACTGGTCGGCGGGGAGACCGCCGAACACCCGGGCCTGCTCGGAGTCGACGACTACGATGTCGCCGGTGCCGCGACCGGTGTCGTCGAAGCGTCCAAACTGCTGGGACCTGAGAAGGTCGCAGCCGGTGACGTGCTCATCGGGTTGCCATCTTCTGGCATCCACTCGAACGGGTACTCCCTGGTCAGACACATCATCGCCGAGGCGGGCTGGGGACTGGATCGCAACGTGCCGGAATTCGGTCGCACTCTGGGGGAAGAGCTCCTCGTCCCCACCCACGTCTACACCGCTGAACTCAACGCCCTGTTCTCTGCTCTGCCCGATGCCGTGCATGCGGTCTCGCACGTCACCGGCGGGGGACTGTCTGCCAATGTGGCGCGCGTGCTGCCGAAGGGCCTCGTGGCGAAGATGTCGCGGGCGTCGTGGGAGATCCCTCCGGTCTTCTCCACCCTCGGCGATCTGGGCGGAGTCCCACAGGAAGACCGTGAGCGGACCTGGAACCTCGGCGTCGGCATGGTCCTCGTGTCCTCTGCTGCGTCCGTCGACAGTGTGCTCGCAGCCTGCCCCGGCTCATGGGTGCTCGGCGATGTCAGCGTCGACGACGGTTCACTGGCCTCGGAACTCGACTATGTCCAAGGCGCCAAGGGCGTCGACGGCGGAGCCGCAATCCTCGGCTGAGGGCATGGGCGTGGCGTGAGCGGACTTCGTGCCGGCTCATGCGCTTCGCGGCACACGCGCTTGCCGGCTCACGCGCTTCGCCTCGGCTCCCATCGGCTCGCGAGTCGTCCCGGAAACTCCAAAACGTCCCCTCGGCTCTAAAACGCCTCGTTGCTGAGGTTGTCAGTGAACCTGCCGGGGTGTGATGGCCAAGCAACTGTAGGGCGAGCACCCTCAGGGCAGAACACACCCAGGGCGAAACCCCTTCGGCTGGACAGTTCCTGCAGCAACCAGGCAACGCAGCAATCAGGCAACGCAGCCACCAGGCAACGCAGAAGGCGGAGGCCGTAGCCTCCGCCTTCGTGCTTGAGCGAATCCGATGCTCAGGTGCCCGAGCATCGATCATATCAGTGCTGATCGGTCAAGATTCGCGCTGTGTATAGTCGTCGTCTTCGTCGTCATCGTCGACGTTGTACTTGTCGGCGTAATCCGAATAGTCCGGCTCGTTGTCGTACGGATCTGACGAACCGGACGCCTGCGACTCGGAACCCAGTTCCTGCTGGAGTCTATTCAGGTCGGTGTCCGGGCTGTAGTATTTCAGCTTCCGGGCTACCTTGATCTGCTTTGCCTTTGCGCGGCCGCGACCCACTGGCGTGACCCCCTCCGTCGTCATGTGGGGCGAAGCGCCCCGGACTAGATCTCTGCTATGCGCTTAAATCCTACCTGTTCGCAGTGGGAAGTTCCATTTTGAGGCCCGACCTTGGATAGGCTGAACCCATGTCCTACAGTCGCGATTATGTTGTCACTCTGCGCATCTTCGAACCCATCGTGGTTCATTCCGCATTGCAAGACGAGCAGGTGGAAGACAACCGTGCTCGGGTCGAGGAGGAGGTCTCCGATGACGCCGACCAGCGCTTGATCTCACTGCCGCCGAGCCCTGTGGCTGAATCGTTTCGCAGCACCCCGATCTTCCTTCCGGCGTCTCAGACTTCGGACGGAGTCGATCGGTGCTGCCCCGCCCAGGAGGATATCCGCGGGTGGGAAGCGCTCGAAGCATTGAGCGAGCACACCTCGAAGGCGACGCTGGACATCATCGCTCCGAAGTCGGTGCGCAGGCGTGCAGCCAGTCGTCGCGCCGAGTGGCTCCAGGACGCCAAGGACACCCGGGTCTTCACCCGAGTCTCGGCCTGGGATGTGCCGCCGTCATGGTGGCTGTTCTTCTCGCTCGGCGAAGACCAGATCATCACGAACGAAACCGATGCCGGGCTCAGAGTCCTCATTCGTACGGACATCCTGGCAGCCTCGGCGAGAATGGAATGGGCTGCGGAGACCGTGGCAGACAAGTCCAAGGTCGTCGACATGGTCGAGCAGACATCGATTTTGGCGCAATGGGTCGACGGCTTCGACATGAACTCCGTACTCGAACTCGACCTGGGTGGGATGAGCGATGTGCTCTGGCCCAACGAGACACCGGAGCTCGTCGATTCGTGGGTGACCGCGCTGAGCAACGACGATCCAGAAACCGCGGTCGCATCCTTCCAGAAGTACGCGGCGATGTGGGAACAGCTCAATCTCTACGCTCGCAGTTCCTGAGCCCTTCCAACTACCTGACGGCGGCCCAGGCACCCCGCGCGAGGTTGCTGGAGCGCCGCTAGGTAGTTGGGGGAGGCAGGCGGCTACGATGGTCTGCGTACCCGCGGCGTCGAGAGAATGAACCACACAGCGCATGGATGAGAAGAAGCGTCGACTTCTGACGAAGAGGAAACCGCCGTCGGAGTCTGCGGCCGAGTCTGCGACGAAGCCGAGGCCGATGACGACGTGGTCGATCGTCTGGCGCCTCACAGCGACCGCGATCGCGCTGATCGTCCTCACCTGCGGACAGTTCCTCAACACCAATGACTTCTTCCCGCTCGGCTCACTCACCCAGTACGCCACCGCCAAGGACCTCAACGGGACGGTGAATTCGACGTGCATCGAAGCACAGTTCCCCGGCGAGGACGAACCACGCAGGCTCGGTTTCAACACGGCGACAGTGGGAATCGAACGCGGTGACATCGAGTCTCAGCTCGACCGGGTCATCAGCCACCCCGAACTCCTGCAGACCCTGGCCGACTCCTTTGAGCGCCTCCATCCCGATGAGCCGAAACCGGAGGCGATGATCCTCTGCCGCACAGTGACCCAGTTGGACAACGGCCGCAGCGTCGGCGAACCCGAACACAAGATCCTGGCGACCTGGGAGGTGCAGTGAACAAGCCCACCACCGCCGAGGTGAAGGCCGGCAATCCGCTCATCGCCTGGTTCACGCCCCAGATCTCCCTGGCCCGGGTCGCGGTCTTCCGCGTCCTCATCTACCTCTTCGTCATCGTCGACGTGCTGACCATCTCCGCCGATGTCATCCCACACGGATGGACACCTGGCCTCTATCAGCCGCTGTGGTTGGCCAGATTCCTCCACATCCCTCCGGTCAGCGTCCTCGCCGCACAGATCCTGCTTGCCGCGATCATCGTCTTCTCCCTGATGGCAGCCGCTGGAATCCTCCAGCGCCTCAGCGGCTGGCTCGTCGCCATCACCTTCGGGCTGTGGATGTTCTACACGCAGGGCTACGGCTACGTCGCCCACGACCACATGGCACTCGTCGTCGCCGTCGTGGTGCTGCCGACGGTCGGTCTCGCACGATTCCAAGACTGGGAACCACCTCGGCGAAGGCAGGATGGGCATTGCGGGTCGTGCAGATCTCCGTCGTTCTCACCTACTTCTACTCTGTGGTGATGAAGTGGATCGCCTCGGGCAACATCACCCACTGGGCCAACGGAGCCGTGATCATCTGGGCGCTCATGCGCCGTGGTGCCGAATGGTCGAAGCCGTTCCTCGAGATGCCGGGCCTGCTCATCGCCGGGCAGTGGGCGACGTTGGTCTTCGAGTTCCTCTCGCCGATCGTACTGTTCCTCAAGGGCAGATGGCTCGATGGTGCCGTCATCGTCTTCATGCTCTTCCACCTCATGACCTATATCGCCCTGGGCATCCACTTCCTGCCGACGGTGATCTGCTGGGCGGCGTTCCTGCCCCTGGAGAAGCTGATCCCGAAGCGGTTCACCGCATCGGCGTGAGCAGTTCGCCGCGCCCCGCTAAGTGTCTTGGCGCAGGGCGTCGAGCACACGTTTGATCGCGGCGCGCTCGGCCGTATCGGGGGCCATGACCGCCACGACCCAACGCGTGGTCGCGACTCCGGTCAGCGGGACGAGTGTGACCCCGGCGTCCTCCGGGGTCGTGAAACGCGGCAGCAGGGCGACCTGGTGACTCGAGGCCACGATCGCCTCGATGAGTCGGTTGTCCCGGATGCGCTGAGTGACCTCGAGCTCACGTCCTGTGACGTGTTCGATCGAGGACATGATCGTGGCGAATGGGAACCCGTGGGGCACGCCGATCCACTGAGCAGCGACGAGGTCCTCAGGCGTCAGCTCGTTCCGGTGCGCCAGCGGATGGGAGTCAGCCACGGCCACGTCGATGCGTTCCCTGGCCAATGATTCGACCCTCAGCCCTTCGGTCCCGGTCGGTCGTTCGGAGATCAGGCTGTGGGCGATGGCGATGTCGACGTCGGAGGTCAGGCCCCCGAATTCGTGCTCGGCCAGATCCATGTCGACGGTGCGCAGGATGATCTTCGGGCTCGTCTCCCGCAGCTGTCGCAGCGCAGAGGGCACAAGGTAGGTCAGCGCACTGGGCAGCCCGGCAATCCGAACCTCTCCGGAGGGATCGCCGAGGTAGTCCTCCCAATCGGCTTGCACGCGGGCAAGCGCTGAGGCCACGTCCTTGCCTCCTGCGGCCAGCAGCCTGCCTGCCGTGGTCAGCTTCAGTCCGCGGCCCTCGGGTTCGACGAGAGTTCGGTCGAGTTCCCGGGTGGCCTGTTTGAGCTGCTGTGATATTGCCGAGGGCGTGCGATACGTCGCCTGGGCCACGGCGGTGACGCTGCCGAGTTCGTCGAGCCGGCGCAGCAGCTCTAGATGCCTGGGGTCCATGGGCCAATGCTACAAGAATGAAGCCTGGCTACAAGGTATGTGTAGAATATTTCGATTGTGTTAAGTGTTTGGCGACTCGAGAATAGAGGCATGTCATTCAAACACTGCCTGCTCGCCGCCTCGGTGGCTGTGATGTGGGGACTGAACTTCCTGGCGATCGATTTCTCGCTCGAACAGTTCCCACCCTTCTTCCTCGTCGCCCTGCGCTTCGCCGTGCTGGCTCTTCCGGCTCTGCTCTTCGTGCCGAAACCGGACGTGAAGTTCCGCTGGATCGTGGGCTACGGGCTCGGGTTCGGGCTCCTGCAGTTTCTGTTCCTCTACTGGGCGATGGCGGCAGGGATGCCTGCAGGTCTGGCCTCACTTGTGCTCCAGGCTTCGGGGCCGTTCACGGTGCTCTTGGGCATGACGTTCCTGCGCGAGCGGGTCCGCGGATCACAGATGGCATTCCTGCTCGTTGCCATGGCCGGACTCGGCGTCGTGGGCTGGCAGAGGCTGGATTCGAGCGCGAGCCTCCTGCCGTTCCTGCTCACTCTCGCCGGTGCCTTCGGGTGGGCGATCGGCAACATCTGCAACCGTCAGGCCCACTCGGTCGAGCCGGTGAAGTTCACGATGTGGATGTCGGTGGTTCCACCAGTGCCGATGCTCCTTCTCGCCCTCATTGTCAAGGGGCCGGCCACGATCGGCCACTCACTGACGACGCTGCTGACCCCGACCGGCTGGCTGAGCCTCGCCGGCCTCGCCTACACAGTCGTCATCGCCACGATCCTCGGCTCGGGCATCTGGTCGTGGCTGATGTCGCGCAACCCCGCTGGAGTGGTCGCCCCATTCTCAATGCTCGTGCCCATCGTCGGAATGAGTGCGGCCTGGTTTGTCCTCGGCGAGACGGTGTCTCTGGGGGAGATGTGCGGAGCCGTCCTCGTCATCATCGGCGTCCTCGGAGCAGGCATGCGCGCTGCGAAGGGGCCGAAGATCCTCGCCGAGGTGGTGCCCACAGACGTCGAAGACGTGGCCGACGTCCCCGCGGGGACGTCCTGACGGTGCTGCCCCCGACACCGAACTAGTGTTGTGCCCATGACTACGTCGCATCACCGCCCGCTCACTGCTGAGGATCTCTTGGCGTCCCCACGGGGACGCTCGCTCGTATTCGGACTGGCCCTGAGCGGGAGTGAGGACGAATTCGATGACGAAGGCCAGCCCCTCACAGCGTCGGCGCGTGCCTTGGACGAGTTTCGCAGCGCTGTCTTCATCGCCGGCCATCTTGCCGACAAAGCGCAGGGGGCCGCGGTGGCGATGTACCTCGGTGAAAGTGACTCGGAACCGGCACCCGGTGCCGTGACGGCCGGCGACGTCGCCGAGAAGCTGCGATTCGTCACACCGTCTAAACCGAGCCAGGCCGAGCTCGAGCACGCGATGGCCGAAGTGATCGGAGGCGCCATGTACTGGCAGCCTCCGCACGGGGCCGATCATATCGCCGCTGGACCCGAGGTGCGTGAGGCCCTGCGACCCTTCGCAGAGGTGCTCATCGGCACCGGTCTGCTCGACGCGTGGTCCCGCCCATTCGACATGGAGAACCAATGGGCGCTGGCCTGGGACGATGAGGAACATCGCGGCGGTCTGCCGGCGATTTTCACGCACCCGACAGGTCCTGTCGACCAAGCAGAGAGCCGGCCCGCGATCTCCCTCGCCGATCTCTTCCCACCTGCGGACGGGGACGGGGCCCAACTGCCATGGGGCCTCGATGAGTGGCTCGGCCACATCCTCACCACGGAAACCGAGTACCGTCACGACTTGGTCAAAGACCCCAATGACGAGCTCAGCGGCGAATGGTGGTCGACCCCGCCCGATGGGCTCTGGACCTCAACATCAACCTGGCCGGACCAGACCCCGATCGGGGTCGAACTCGTCGAAGACGATTTCGGTCTCGAACGCGCCCGGGCCTGCCGCCTGCGACTGCGCCCGGAGGCCCGTATCGCTGAGATCTGCTGCCCCGAGGACTGGGCGCAGCTGTGTCGGCGCTTTCCGCTCGACGTCACTGCTCAGCGCCGTTATGTGTGGTCAGAGACGACCGGGCGCAAGGGCCAGTGGGTGATTCCCGACTGGTCACGAGTGGGCGAGGAATTCGACGGGGTACACGTGAGCTTGGCCGGTTATCTGCGCACCGCAGGCTCCGTCGTGGAAGTCGGCGATCACAGCCTCGTGGAAACTTCACCGTCCCTGCCCACGATCGGGAACACCGATGACGCCACCGCGAGCCTCATGGCGGGTTGGCACCCGGATATGACGTTCTGGCTGAATGACGTCGTCGACACTGTCACCGAGGTGGTCGAGTGGGTCTACGACAACGATGCAGATGCGTGGCAGCGGACACCGACACAGTGAAGGCGGCGAGCAGAAACGTCCCCGCGGGGACGCGTCGAACGATGATCTGAGCGCTGTGAATATCGACTCCGGCGGTGCTCCACGGACACCGCACCCGGGCACCATGATTCGGCTGTATGCTCAGCGGATCACCGGTGGTGTCCGCACCGTCAGCACCTGTCATGTCGCCAGTGCTCATGGCTGAGTCTTCAAAGGAGAAACAGTGTCATCGAAGTTCGCCGATCGCATTGCTCGCGTCCAGCCGTCTGCCATCCGTGAGCTGCTCAAATACGGCGACGATCCGTCCGTCACCTCCTTCGGCGGTGGGTACCCGGATGCATCACTATTCCCGGCAGTCGAGCTTCAGCGGATCTACACCGAGGTCCTGACTACGGACAGTGCAACCGCTCTGCAGTACACCGCCTCGGCGGGGCTGCCAGGTCTGCGCGCGCAGATCGCCACACGCATGTCGGCTGCGGGTGCGGCGACGGATGCCGATGATGTTCTCATCCTTCATGGCGCCCAGCAGGGGCTCGATCTGGTGGCAAAACTGCTCATCAACCCGGGCGATGTCATCGTGACGGAGAATCCGACCTTCCTCGGTGCCCTCATCGCGTTCAACCCCTGCCAACCCGAGTACGCGGCCGTCGAGATGGACTCCGACGGCATGGATGTCGACGCCCTCGAAGCAACGCTGCGGGGGACAGATAACGTCAAGTTCATCTACGTCATCCCCGACTTCCAGAACCCGACCGGTGTCAGCCTCAGCCTCGAGCGCCGCAAGCGCATCATCGAATTGGCCAACGAATTCGATGTGCTCATCCTCGAGGACTCGCCCTACCGCGAGCTGCGCTTCGAAGGCGAAGCACAGCCCACCCTGGCCTCACTGGACACCGAGGACCGGGTCATCCACCTCGGCAGCTTCTCGAAGATCCTCGCTCCTGGAGTGCGCCTGGGATGGGTGAGTGCGGCACCGGAGATCCTCGACAAGCTCAGCCTGCTCAAGCTCGCCGCCGACACTCAGTCGTCCACCCTGAATATGACTGCGGTGACGCGGTTCCTAGAGACCTACGACATCGACGCCCACATTTCGGCGATGCGTGGCGTCTACCGTGCCAAACGTGACCTCATGCTCTCGACCATGGCCGAGCATTTCCCCGCCGAGGTGGCCGTGACCAAACCCGAAGGCGGACTCTTCACCTGGGTGCCCTTCCCCGAAGGCTTCGACGCGACCGTCTTCATGGCCGATCATGCTCTGCCCGAAGCGCGGGTTGCCTACGTGCCCGGGGTATCATTCTTCCCGACCGAGCAGCGCAGCAACTTCGCCCGGTTCAGCTACTCGGGCCAGTCGGATGAGGAGATGGTCGATGCCCTGACCCGGTTGGGCGCGATCCTCAACGAGCACATCTGAACGAGAATCACATCTGATCGTCACCGCGGTGGCCTGAGGCTGCGGCGACATGACCCGGAGGTGGTGCCAAATCGGACCCGCGGGCTTACGGTCAACATATGACCGTCGCACCCAGGGTCGCTCCGGAGCCGAACCCATCGACCGCGCTCGCCGCGACGGCTGTGCTTGCCGGTGCTCTGTGCCTGTCGATCTCGGCGATCCTGGTCAAACTTGCAGGCGTGGATGCGGCGACGACGGCCGTGCTGCGGTGCGCGATCGCCGTCATCGCCCTCGTGCCCCTGGCTCTGTTTGAGCGCCGACGCCGAGGCGGGCTCTCCCGGGCGGGGGTCCTCTGGGCGATCGCGGCCGGGGTGGCACTGGGCATCGACTACATTGCGTGGACGGCCTCGATCTACCTCGTGGGTGCTGGCGTTGCGACCGTGCTCGTCAACGTTCAGGTCATCGTGCTTCCCCTGCTGGCGCTGGTCATCGACCGTGAGCGTGTGAGCGCACGTTTCCTCATCTCCCTGCCGCTGATGCTCATCGGCGTCGGCCTGGTGGGCGGGATCGTGTCTCTCGCCGAGGTTGGCGAGAACGCCGTTCTCGGCACCGGTCTGGCCCTCATCGCCGGGATCGGATACGGGGTGTACATGTTTCTCACCCGCCGGGGAACAAGACGTAAGGCCGAGGGAACAATTCAGCCTCTGGCCTGGGCGACCGCCTCGGCGGCGGTGACCGCGGCAATCATCGCCCAGTTCACCGGCGGCATCGGCTTCACCGGGATCGGTCCGAGCTCGTGGATGTACCTGATCGCGTTGGCCCTGCTGGGGCAGGTGGTGGCGTGGCTGCTCATCAACAGGGGAAGCGTCCGATTGGTGCCGTCGATGACAGCGAGTCTGCTGCTCATCCAACCCGTGCTCGCCCTCGTGCTCGCTGCATTGATCCTCGGGGAGACGCTCACCGTGGGACAGGCGCTGGGGGCAGGCCTCGTTGTCGTGGCGGTGGCCGTAGCCAACGGAGTGTGGCAGATGCGTTCGCGCCGGCGCCGACAGGTTCTCAGGGGGCCAGACTCGGCGCCTCGGTGATGCCGAACTGCGTCTTCAGCGCCCGCCGGGCTGCGAACCAGCCGTTCATGCCGTGCACGCCGGGCGCCGGTGGGGTCGCGGCCGAACACAGGTAGGCACCGGGGACGCCGAGGCCGTAGTTGTCCCAGCTGGCCCGCGGCCTGGCCAGCATCCGGTAGAAGGAGACGAGTCCGGTGGCGATGTCGCCGCCGATGAGGTTCTGGTTGTGTCCGGCCATCTCCGAAGCGGGGATCGAGTTGTAGGACACGATGGTGTCGCGGAAGCCGGGGGCGAAGCGCTCGATCTGTTCGATGATGTATTCGGTCGGATCGAGCGGACAGTCGAAGGGCACATGAGCGTAGGTCCACAGTGGGCGCAATCCGTTGACCTCACGCGAGGGATCGAACACGGTCGGGTCGGAGACCAGGCAGACCGGGTGGGCCGGCATGCGTCCGGCAAGGACATCCGCCTCGGCGGCGGCCATCTGCGTCCGGGTTCCGCCGACGTGGATGGTGCCGGCACGGTTGATGTTGGGATCAGCCCAGGGCACAGGCCCGTTGAGGACGAAGTCGACCTTGGCCGCGGCATTGCCCTGTTTGAAGCTGCGCAGCGACTTGTCGACGCGGGCCGGGATGAGGCCGGAGAAGATCTGTGTGGCATTCAGCGCCGAGGTGTCGAGCAGGTATGCGCGGGCTGAGGGCATATCGGAGACGTGATCGATGCGCGCATTCGTGGTCACCGACCCTCCGTGGGCCTCGAGGTCGGCGACCATGGCGTCGATGATCGCCTGCGAACCACCGACAGGTGACGGCCAGCCACCGGCGTGGGCGACGGTTGCGAGCATGGTGGCCGTAGCTGCCGTGCCCATGCTCGGCAGCCCACCGATCGCGTGTGCGGCGACGCCGGTGAACAGGGACTGGGACGTCTCATGTGAGAGCGGAATGTTCCACGCCGGGCTCGCCTGGGACAGCAGGCGCATCCCGAACTTCACCACATTCGCGATACCGGGGACATCGCGCAGGGTCTCCGGGATTGATCGTTTGTCGCCCAGGGACAACCAGATCGCATCATCGACGCGTTCGAGGAGCGGGGCGAAGAAGCGTCGCCACTCTGGCCCGGCCGCGCCGAGGTGGTCGACCGTTGCCTCGAGATCATGGAATGCCAGCGCGGCTGGCTGATCGTCGAGGGGTTGGGCATAGGAGACTTCCGGGGTGGTGAACTCAAGGCCCCGGGAACGCAGATCGAAGTCGACGAAGAAGGGGCTCGAGATCGCCAGCGGGTGCACGGCCGAGCAGATGTCATGAGTGATCCCGGGTGCCAGCCCGAGATCGAGGGTGCGGGCGCCACCACCGACGGTGGATTGGGCCTCGAAGACCTGGACCGAGAGACCGGCCCGAGCCATGGTCACCGCTGCGGCCAGGCCGTTGGGTCCGGAACCGACGACAACGACATCTACCTGGGGATTGCTCATGGACTCAGTCTAGGTGCAGAGGAGACAGCCCTCTCATACATCGAACATCCCAGCTGCCCCCATGGCATGCCAAGCTTTCAGGCGTAGCCTCAAAGCACATCGCAAGTGGCGCAGACGGCGTCTACAGTGATCAGGATCGAAGGTGATCGGCGATGAGTACATCGAACGTCCGTGAGCGTCCGGGGACACTGCCGGCTCGACTGGTGAAGACAGCCGGGCTCTTCCTCGCCATCAGCATGGTGACATTCGCTGCGGTGAATATCCTGGCGAACATGTTCCAACACCCATTCATCATGATCGTCGAAGCGGTGGTCGTCGGTGTGCCGTTCCTCGTCGCAGTCGGCTGCGCCGTTGGTGCGGTCGTCGCGAAGATCGTCCAGCACAATCAACATGCGCCTGTGTGAGGCAGGTCGTGTGCCGTCGACCTCTTTCTAGTTCTCGGACACTGAGTTAATGGCGGCCTCCTTGGGAGGGGGCCGCAAAGTGGGGTGTGCCAGATCTTCGTTGTCGAGAACCCACGTCGCAGTCTCCCACGGCGAGCATTGCGCGAAATAGAGCCGCTGTCCGCCGACATAGCGATGATTGGATTCCGCCTCGGGGTCAGGATCGTACTGCCCGGGGAAGCGTTCGTTCCCGCGCGGAACAGAGACTGCGAAAGGTACCTGCACCCAGATGCTGGCGTCCCACACCTCGCGGAGTTCTGGCCGATGGAGAAAGATGCCATCCACGAGGAGGACGCAGTCCTGTGACAATTCGAGACTGGAATGTGCGCCCTCGACACTGGCATCGGCAACAACATCCCAGACGGCTGGAACAACCGGCAGTCCCTGCTTGAACGCAGTCACAACAGACCGCTTGAACGCCGTGTAGTCGTAGGAGTCACGGTACAATGACTCAGGTCCACGTCCCTGCGCGTACCGAACCGAACGTGGGTGGTGAAATCCGTCGATGCTCAGTGACGCAACGGGCCGGAGTCCGTCCTGGGCCGCCAGCTGGACAAGTTCTTCGGCGAGAACGGATTTGCCCGCACCGTCGAGCCCGTCGATGGCAATGAGGCCCCGCCCGCCAGAGTTGATCTCGCGGATCTGTGCAAGCAACTGTTGCAGAACCGAACGGCGGGTGCTCACCAGGTGCCATCCTCAGCCGGACACATACGCTTCATCGAAGAACGCGAACTCCACGCCGACTGTCGTCCGCCAGAGGTGAGTCAACCGGTCCCTGACCGCGGCGGATTCAGCATCGTCGCCGATGGGAAAGACCCTCTCGAGTTCGTCGACGAGGAACTGCACCCATGCCCGGAAGTCCTCACCACGGTGCAGGTCGATCCACCCCGCGTGGACGTGACGATGGGGCATCGGGTCCTCGCGTTCGCCCCAATCGAGGTAGAGCCATTCGGCGATGACGAGTACGACGAGCAGGTCCGGGTAAGAGGCAGAAGCGACCGCTTCGTCCATGAGATCCCGGAACCTCGCGGTCGCGGCGGTCAGTTCCGGGGCGTCGTATTCGGCTTCCGGGACACCCACCTCGGCGAACGCCGTGACGAAATACGAATCCTCGTCTGCTTCGAGGATTCCGAGCTGTTTGGAAAACCGGAGTTTGGGGCCGATGTCATCGGTGTGGGCGACGCAGGCTCCGAGCATCGACAGGAACGATTCGAAGAACTGATAGTCCTGAATCAGGTACTTCTTCATCACAGAATCGTCGACGGTCCCGGCGAACAGTTCCGTGACGAACCTGTGCCCGACCGCGGCATCCCAGGTCGCGGCGGTCTCCGCTCGCAAGGCTGCTGCCGGCCCGTCTGGACTCAGGCGAATACTGGTATTGGCCTGCTGTTTCGTGTGGACATCGTTCATCATTGTCTCTTCTCACTTCCTCCGCCGGCGCTTACCGGATCAGGTTCGAAGGGTCTGCTTGCGCACTCTCAGCGCCGTTGTCGCGGCGCTCCCCTGTGGTGCTTCGAGACTAGCACCAGCCCAGCACCTGAGCTCTTCACCGTGTCATCGGCGGCGCGTAGACTTCTCATATGGCAATCGCAAAGCAGCCCGTCGTCGTTCTCGACGCTCCTGACGCACGCGAACTCGCGGAGTTCTACGGCAAACTCCTCGACTGGCAGGTCAGAGTCGATGACGACGGCACCTGGGCAGAGATCACATCCGATTCCTGGCCGCCGATCTGCTTCCAACAGGTCGAGGATTACCATGCACCCAGCTGGCCGGGCCAGGCCCACCCGCAGCAGATGCACCTCGACGTCGTCGTCGATGACCTTGATGTCGCCGAGGCGGCCGTGGTTGAACTCGGTGCAGGAAAGGCAGCCGAACAGCCGGGTGAGAGCTTCCGTGTCTTCCTGGATCCGGCAGGTCACCCGTTCTGCATCGTTCTGAACTGAGCTTCTGACCGGGGATACAGTGATCACATGCACGTGATCGCCTCCTTCGACGACCTTCAACCGGTTCCGTGGGCCAACGGTGCGGGGGAGACGACCGAGCTCGTCTCACTCACAGATTCCCAGGCACTGACCCCGAGCCTTCGGCGGTGGCGCCTGAGCATCGCGCGTCTGGACCGCCCGGCTGTGTTCTCCCCGTTGCCGGGCCTGGCGCGCACGTTTCTTCCCATCGGCGGCGAGGTTGGCCTTGAGATCGATGGACAGCTGCACTTCGTCGCCCAAGACGAACCCCAGAGGTTCCGTGGGGAACAGAACGTCTCGCTCGTCGAACTGGGCTCTCCGTGCTTCGCGCTCAACCTCATGGTCGAGATCGATGACGGGGCCAGCACAGGTCCACGTGAGCTGGAGATGTCGACTCGGTTCACCGGCTCCGGGCTGTTTGCGGTGACGTTGGATTCGGGTCCCGGACAACCGAGATTCCAGTTGCTGGAACTCGAGAAATCGGATGTACTTCCGGACCACCTCGGCATGGCCATTCTGCACTGAGGCAGGGGCCGTCCCAGGCGCCGAATCCGGACCTGCCAATATCCTGCGAAGCGCTTGTCCCGTGCGTCACATGAAACGACATCATCGCAGGTCAGCCAGCATGGGGATGCTGCCTGCTCACAGCGTTGTCCCAGCTTCTGAGGGGGTGGGTCAGGAACTCCGTAAACCCACGGCCGATACTGGACTCAGGGACCAGTCATCGGAGGAACTTTGGGGTCGAATCAGAATGAGTCAGGCAGGCTGAACGGGCAGGACGGCGCAGCGTCCGGTCACGACAGATCAGCATCACGAGACGGCGACTTTGAAACGATCGTGCAGGCGTCTCAGACCCTGCCTCTGATCACCGAAGAACTCGCAGCCACACACGCAGCCGCACACATCAGTAACACCCAGTCGACGCCGCCGACGACCCCGCATGTGACGACACCGGTGATGCCGCCGAATCCGATCCGACGCGAAGAATCGCAGAGGTCGGCGACTCGGATGCTGCAGGCGAACACGACGGTGGTGAACGACACTGCTGATCTCGGTGAATCGGCACCGCTGGACACCGAAACGAATGACAAAGCCGAGAAGAAGACGAAGAGCGAAAGCAGGGTCTCCGCGACTCAGCTCCTCGCCGGTGCCGCAGCCGCAGCCACCTCTTCGGTCATCGGCGGACAACTGGGTGTCGCCGGAACGGTCGTCGGTGCAGGGGTCGCGAGCATCATCACCGGACTCGCGGTGACGCTCTATACCAGCAGCCTGGACAAGGGCAAAGAGAAGATCAAAGAAGTCGGCACAAAGCTCGCTCCGGCCGTAAAAGCGAAGTCACTCGATGCCAAAACGCAGCGATCCGCCGCGGCTGAAGCGTTCCAAGCGACAGGACCTTCCCGGGTCACTGGAACCTTCGGGAGCCTGAGCGGCGAGGCAGCTGAAGGCACGACCCCCGATGCCGCGTCATCCGCCGACACCGAGGGATCCAGCGACGAACCCAAATCGTGGTGGCAGAAGCTGCGCCGCAAACGAGTCCTCTACCCGGTGGCTATCGGGGTGGCGACATTCGGAATCGGCCTGGGTGCCGTGGTCATGGCCGAATCATTCACCGATGCCGACATCTCGCCCGGGACCTCGCAGATCTCACGATCCGTGTCGGGAAATTCCGGCACCGGGGATGACTCCGGAAGCTCACAAGACGGTGGCGGCACTTCCGAATCCGGCTCCTCCGGGGCAGATTCCCAACCCGGCCAGAACCCGAATCAGGGAAGCGGAAACGAGGGTTCGACGACGAGCGAAGGGCAGTCCACCTCGGCGAACGAAGGCAGCTCGACGGCCTCCTCGACTGCCGATCAGACGGGGACTGACCAAGGCACTGATGCCAGCTCATCTGCAGCCACCGGTGACGATACTGCCGGAACCGGCAGCGATTCGAGCGGATCCAGCAGTGCAGGAGCGGATGCCTCGGGCGGGGGAGCAACGTCCTCGGGTGGAAGTTCAGGTTCCGGCTCGCAGGGCAGCGCGGGAAGCTCTGACTCCGGAAGCTCCGGCTCGAGCTCGGCAGGCGGTTCAAGTGCCGCGACAGCCGAAGGATGAGGGGCCGGAATATTGAGGAGGGTGGCCTTGCTTGTACCAGATAAGGAACCTGGTTAGCGTGAAAATCGGTTGCGACAGTCTTCTGCACGCTGCCAGGAACTCGATATCACGGGAGCCGTGATCGGCCCTCCGCCTCATCGGACGCAGACGAGCAATGTTCGTCCTATGATGGATGAAGTGGACCGGGAAGAATGACTCCCCGTCGCTCAATCGGTTGAAGGAGAAGCAATGACGAAACACGCTGATCATGAACACCCAGGATTCGACGGCACGAAGCCCTCGACGACCGAGGCAGGTAAGCCGCGAGAGTCCGACGCGCATTCGCTGAGCGTCGGAGCAGATGGCCCCCTCCTCCTCCACGACGTTGAACTCGTCGAGAAGCTGGCTCGGTTCGACCGCGAACGCGTTCCCGAGCGCAGCCCCCACGCCAAGGGCTCCGGTGCCTTCGGTGAACTGGAGATCACTGCAGACGTCTCCGCCTACACCCGGGCGAAGTTCCTGCAGAAGGGCACCAAGACCCCGATGCTCGCACGGTTCTCCACCGTCGCCGGTGAGCTGGGCTCACCTGATTCCTGGCGTGACGTGCGTGGATTCGCGCTCAAGTTCTACACCGAAGACGGAAACTTCGACATGGTGGGCAACAACACCCCCGTGTTCTTCGTCCGTGATCCCATGAAGTTCCCCGACTTCATCCACTCGCAGAAGCGCACCCCTGATTCAGGCCTGCGCAGCAACAACATGCAGTGGGACTTCTGGTCGCTCTCGCCCGAATCGGCACACCAGGTCACCTACCTCATGGGACCGCGTGGTCTGCCCAAGACCTGGCGGAACATGAACGGATACTCCTCACACACCTACATGTGGGCCAATGACGCCGGCGAACGCTTCTGGGTCCAGTACCACTTCCACACCGATCAGGGTGTGGAGAACATGACGAACGAGGAAGCCGGCCAGCTCGCAGGCGAGGACGGAGACGTCCACCGTCGCGACCTGTTCGACGCGATCGAGCGCGGCGACTACCCGTCCTGGACCGTCAGCGTCCAGATCATGCCCTACGAAGAGGCCAAGACCTACCGCTTCAACCCCTTCGACCTCACCAAGACCTGGTCGAAGAAGGACTACCCGCTCATGGAGATCGGGAAGTTCACGCTCAACAAGAACCCGTCGAACCATTTCGCCCAGATCGAGCAGGCTGCATTCAGCCCCTCGAACACCGTGCCGGGCACCGGAATCTCGCCCGACAAGATGCTCATGGGCCGCGTATTCTCCTACCCAGACGCACAGCGGAACCGCATCGGCACGAACTTCAACCAGCTGCCGGTCAACGCACCCGTTACGAAGACCAATTCCTATGACAAGGAAGGTCAGATGGAGTACCACCACTCAGGTGATGCTCCGAACTATGCACCCAACTCCTACGGCCGTCCGTACCAGGCCGCGGAGACTCCGGTTGAGGCACGGTGGGAATCCGATGGTGAGCTCGTTCGCAGCGCCGCCACGCTCCACGCGGAGGACGATGACTTCGGCCAGGCACACACTCTGATTCGCGAGGTCTACTCTGAAGAGGAGCGCCAGGGCCTCATCGAAACCGTCGTCGGTGCATTGAAGGACGGCGTGGAAGAGCCCGTGCTCTCCAACGTCTTCCAGTACTGGCGCAACATCGATGACGAGGTCGGCCGCGCAATCGAGGACAAGTACAAGTCCGAGACAGCGTGATCCGGAAGTCGGAGTGAGTCGGGTGGTGTGAGCATCGGTGCGAAGCTGATGCCCTCACCCGGCCGCTAGCGGCCAGACATGTTGACGACCCGGGTGCCTCAAGTTGAGGCACCCGGGTCGTTTTCGTCTGCGGCTCCAGCTACGGTGGGCGGCCGGAGTGCGCGCTGTGTCTCCCGCCAGCGGGCGGAGAGAGCGCTCATCTGGCTAGGTCTCCTTGCGTCGATCAACGCTGAGGTCGAAAAAGTCGTCACTGGCGCCGACAATTTCGAACTCAGCATTGATTGAGAGCCGACCAGCTGTGGGCCAGGACCGTTTAGTCATCGATCTCGTCGAGGAGCTTCTTCTCGTCGGTGGCCAGCTGCTCCTTGTCGAGGTGCTGCATGAAGTGCTTCTTGCCTCGGGCGTACCAGAGCACGATGCTGAGGACGAGGACTGCGAGCACAGCGATGGGTGAGTAGTTGAAGGTCGAGATCGTGATCGGCAGCGTGGGCGGCAACACGAACAGAATGCAGATGAAGATCACCCAGACGACAGCGATCCACCCGATGACTGCGCTCCAGCGCCCCAGATGCCACGGACCAGGCTTGAACTTATCCCCCTTGAGCCGGCGCAGCAGCACCGGAGCGACATAGGCGATGTAGAGCCCGATCACCGCCACGCTGGTGACCGCCAGATAGGCGGTCTCATTGAACAGTGCGGGCACGGTGAGGATCGAGGACAGCACGATGCACAGCCAGATCGAGTTCGTGGGTGTGCCGGTGCGTGGATTGACCTTCTTCCAGTGCTTGGAGCCGGGGATCGCATCATCGCGGGAGAATGCGTAGCTCATCCGCGAGTTCGCCGTCACCGACGCCATGCCGCAGAAGAACTGAGCGCCGCAGACGATGAAGAGCAGGAACTTCGCCATCGTCGGGTTGTTCAGGGCGTCGAGGAAGACCTGTGCCGGCGGCAGGCCCGTTGCCGTGGCATTGAGCGTGGTCAGTCCAGCCTCGGAACCGTCCTGGATCGCTGCCGTGATCGAATACAGCAGGATCCAACCACCGATGATCGAGATGACCACGCTCATGACGATGCCCTTGGGTGCGGCGGTCGAAGCGTTCTTGGTCTCCTCGGCCACGTGTGCCGAGGCATCGTAGCCGGTGTACGTGTACTGGGCCATGAGCAGACCCATGAGGAAGATGTCAAGCACCGGGTTTCATAGAGGCTGTTTTTCCTGGTTTTCTATGCAGCTACGCTCGCGGTCGCACCCTGGTTGGTCCACTCAGCTTGGACCTCGAACGGAGGTCGATATCCGATCGCCGAATGCAGT
>NZ_FXZD01000038.1 GCF_900169145.1 Brevibacterium antiquum CNRZ 918
CAAGTACTTCGATTGTTACCTGATGGTGGACATCCATTCGAGGTTCATCGTCGGCGCGCACGTGCACGCCACCGAATCAGGGGTCCTGGCGATGGAGATGATGAAGGAGATCTTCGGCATCCACGGCATCCCCGAAATCGTCCACGCCGACCGCGGGACCTCGATGACGTCGAAGACCGTTGCCGGACTGCTCTCGGATCTGGAGGTCACCCGATCCCATTCCAGGCCCCGGGTGAGCAACGACAACCCGTACAGCGAAAGTCTCTTCAAAACCATGAAGTACGGGCCAACCTTCCCCGATCGCTTCGCGTCCCTGAGCGACGCGCGGGCCTTCATCAGTGAATTCGTGGATTGGTACAATCACGCTCATCAGCATTCTGGCATCGGGTTCCATACTCCAGCCAACGTCCACTATGGCTTCGCCGATATGAGGTTCCCCGCAACTCGTGGACACGTGAGCTACGTCACGCAGCCTGCGTAGACGCTTCCTTCTCCATCCGACCAGCCTCCCGACCAGCCTGGAACTTCCCTTCGAACTCCACCGGCGTCACCATCCCTAAAGCCGAATGCAACCGTCGCCGGTTATAGACAACCTCAATCCACCGCGCGACCTCACGCATCGCTTCGGCCCGCGTCTGCCACACACGACGATCGAAGAACTCCGTCTTCAACGACGACCAGAACGACTCGGACATCGCGTTGTCCCAGCACACCCCAGTCCGCCCCACCGACTGCTTCAACCCCAGCTGTGACGAGGCCTGATGCAACTGCGCAGACGTGTACTGGGCACCCCGATCGGCATGGAAAATTACGTCATGAGGAGTCATTGATCGCAGAGTGTGAGCCATCCGCAATGCTCGCTCCACGAGGTCACCATCCTGGCGAGCATCCATCGCCCACCCCAGCACTCTCCTGGAGCATCCGTCCCGGATCACACACAGGTACACGAACCCTTCCCACGTGCGTAAGTACGTAATGTCGCTGATCCATACTGCATCCAGCTCACCCTGATCCCAGACTCGTTTCACGAGGTCAGGAATGTGATAGGTCTCCACGCCCGGCAACGTTGTCACTGGCCGAAACCGTCTCGGACTGATTCCCTCAAGACCTTGCCGACGCATCGACCTCGCGACCGTCTTCTCATCAACACACACGTCTTCGCGCTCCAGACCAGCCTTGACTCTCGGTGCCCCGTACACAGCGTCTGAAGCCGTGTGGACCCGACGGACCTGGGCATCGAGGTCTCGCTGCATCCTCGTCCGCTTCGACGGGCCTTGCGCGCGTCGCTTCATCCACGCATAGAACCCGGACTTCGTCACGCCAAGCAACCTGGCCATGCGGCGGATCGAGTAGTTCGCCTTCTCCGCATGCATCAGTTCGAACTTCTCTTGTTTCGAGGCTTCGACGCGAAGAAGGCGGCCTTAGACTCAAACCGTGAGTGCAACACCCCGTCAGCCAGGAGGCGAACATGGCCAAGATTGGACGACCAGGCCTACCCGAAGAAGAACGCCGAAGAGTCTGGGAGCTGTGGAAGGACGGTCA
>NZ_FXZD01000011.1 GCF_900169145.1 Brevibacterium antiquum CNRZ 918
CAGACCACAGCCGAGTCCGTCATTGCCCAGTACAAGCAAGTCGCTGAGAGTCTGCGGGCGTCGTTTCCCGCCATCGCCGACATGCTCGATGCTGCGCTACCGGACTTGACGGCGTTCGCGTCTATGCCGCGGGAGCATTGGCAGAAGATCTGGTCGAATAACCCGATCGAGCGGTTGAACCGGGAGATCAAACGCCGTGCTGATGTCGTTCAGATCTTTCCGAACCGGGAGTCGGTGACTCGGTTGATCGGGGCCGTGTTGCAGGAACAGCACGAGGAATGGCAGTACGGTGAGCGACGCTATTTGTCGGAGATCTCGATGCGCAAACTCGTGACGGTGTTGCATGGGCAGACCGAGGTCGACCCGGTCGGGGTGGTGATGCCGCTGACCGCGTGATTCGTAGCCCGACCCCGCTGCTTAATACCAAGTTAAAGGAACTACCGAAGAACACCACGAAAAGGGACTTGACCATGGGTGCTCACGTCGAGTGCTTGGTTGGGCGATGGATTCCAGGCAGGATTCCGACCTCGTCGAGCGGGCGTTGAGGATGGCTCATACGCTGCGCGAAATGGTTCCAGGTGACGTCATTTTTCATGCCGACAAAGGAGCGCAGTACACGTCGGCGCAGTTGCATCAGGCGTCTATCGAGCTGGGGCTCAAGCAGTCTGTTGGGCGGACTGGAGTGTGTTGGGATAACGCGATGTCGGAGTCGTTCTGGTCGTCATTGAAGACTGAGTTCTTCGAGCGGCGAGTCTGGCAGACTCGGGCTGAGGTGATGCGGGAAGTCGCTCGGTGGATCGAGGTGGTCTATAACCGGCGGAGGTTGCACTCGGCGTTGGGGATGGTTCCGCCGGTGGAGTTTGAGGAGAAGTTCCGGGCTGGCCAGAGTGCTGGTCCGGTTCAGGAGGAAGCGTCTACGCAGGCTGCGTGACGTGGTTCACGTGTCCACGACTTGCGGGGAAGCTCACGCGGTTGAGTCGGTGGCGTTTAGTCTTACCCGACGATGCTGGGATTGGGCAGACCCCGGCCAGTGCTGCGAACGCGGCTTCTGAACGTAGCCGATCAGGGTTGTCCCCGGCGGTGATCAACAGTTGCGCGATGGTATCTCGGCCGCAGCCGAAGACCCTCATCAGGTCGGGGCGTGGTCGTCTAGTAGTCGCTGCAGGTGCCCAGCCAAGTCCTCTATCTGCCCGGTCAGTGCTTGCCAGCGCCTGGCCAGCAGCCGCAGGCTGTAGGCCGTGGCTTCGGCGGCGGTGACCGGTGTCGGTGTGGGTCGCGATGCCGCCAGTGCTGCAATCAGTTTGGGGGTCGACATGCCCTTGTAACGCGTACGTAGATCCTCTGGGGCTGTGATCAGCATCCCCTTAATCTGATTGATCGTCGCAGTCCGGGCCTGTAGCGCCGAGGACCTTGAGGTCCGTAGTACTCGTAGCGACTCCACCAGCCCGTCCCCACCCTTGGGCGCCGCGCTGACTCGGCCACCCAGCACAGCTTCAGCGGCGGAATAAGCATCGAAGGGATCGCTCTTGCCGTGGAGTCGCCGGTCGAACCGGTTAGGTCGATTCACCTCGAACACTGTGATGCCTGCCTCCCGCACAACTCGGGTGACCGCGGCTCCATAGGAGCCGGTGCATTCGATGCCCACGCTGACCAATCCAGGCCAGGAACCCAAGAACCGCAATGCTGCCTGGTATCCAGTCACGGTAGTCGGTATTTGGGCATCAGCCAGCCGGCGTCCGGCTTGGTCGATCACCGCGAGGTGATGTGTGTCCGCGTGCGTGTCGATCCCGCCGTAGACCTTAACCTGCTCATCGTTCATCATGGGAACTGCGCCTCTTCTTTTCGAGTTCTCGGGTGCGCAGCTCAGCCGGCGTCAGTCAGTTCACTATCGGGGACACGCCAGACTCCTATCAGGACATGACGGCCTGCTGGGCTGCACTTATTACAGTGAGCCGAGCCAGTCGACACGTCGTAAACAGGACAACCCCCAGACAGCGGGGTGTCAGAAGAGCCATGAGTCAGACCCGACCACAAGACCATCATCGATCCGTTTGGTAGAGACCGCCACATCCTTCGAGAAGTCAGACTAACTAGTCCACAAAATCTATAGTGAAGAGCCGTTTTTTCATGTGGAACTCATGCTTGAGACTGGTTACGTTAGGTGCAAAGGTGAAAATTGCACAGCGTACGCGGAGTGCCAGCATTGTTTCTCGTCGCGTTGTCGATGTATTGAATTTTAATCAATACGCGCGCCACAGATTGCAATGCGGTGGGCAATCTATAGCCCTCCTATGTCACTCTGTTGATTCGGCGTTTGTGCTCGTGTCATGGAAGCCGACGAGATCCGATTCTCGGTGGGCAATCAGATCCGAAATTGCTGCAGTGAACAGTTTCGTTGAGGTGCCCCTGCTGCCTTCCCCGAAGTAGAAGGTGCGCAGAAGCTGCCGAGCATCCGCTTTTTCATCTTTGTTCAAAGCTCGTTCGAACATGTCGAAAGCGTGCTTGACCGTCGTCGAATCGATGACCGGGGTTGCTCGGCTGATCGGAGCTTCCTCGTTCAGAATCGATTCGTCGTTTCGCCGATCGGTGAGAACGAGAGGTTTTTGCGGGCACAGATAGAGGAAGTCGAGCCCGACACTCGAGACATCTGTGATGAGCATATCGACGGCATCGAACATTGCAAGGATGTCGCCCTGCATCAGGACCTGATGCGGTTCAGCTGCTACGTCGATGCGTTGATTCGCCTCCTCGAGCAAATCGAGAATGCGAGTGTTGGCCGCCTGCATCTGAGTGTCTTTCGACGACTCGACGCGGGGATGTGGTTTGTAGATCACCCGTGTGTTCGGCAGCGCAAGTGCGGATTCGATGATCTGAGGTCCGTAGACATCAACCGATGTGTAGTTGTTGGAGTCGTTCTCGCCCTCCCAAGTGGGCGCGTACATGATCGTTCGGGCTGAAGTGGGTTCGAGCTCCAACGGTCGAATGATGTCGAGCTGAGGCCGTCCTACCTTGATCAGTGCTCTTTCGTCAAAGTCCAAGAGCGCTTTCCGGTGCCGTTCGATGGCGGCATCGCCGGCTACGAAGACTTTGTCGTACGACTTCGCCTGATTCGAAACCATGCTCAGTTTGTCGGATTCTCCATGATTGACATGAACATGCACCATCGGCGCATATCCGAGCGACTGGAAATTCGTCATCCCGTTATTGACATAGAGGGCAAGCTTGAAACTGTTCGCATGGTAAAAGGTATGCAGGGGATCGAACTTGCGTTTGAGTACAAGCGGAAGGTGTGTGACTTCGATGGCTTCAAGCAATGCCGAGGGCTTGCGGAGAACGATCGCCACCTTGTGGTGCCGATCAAGTTCTTCGAGGACAGGTATCCACTGTTCCAACTGGTAGAACTTGGACCGAGTGTCTCCGAAATAGACGACGACTTCTGCTTTGACGTAACTTCCGTCGTACTCTGCTTCGAGTCGGTCCCAGCGCTCTGATCCGCGTATCCACCTGCTGGTGTTCTTCCACGCAGACGATCTCACGGCTGCCAGAGCCGTGTTGCGAATCAGGTTCTTCAAGGTGGGCCTTTCGATGATGGTCATTCGGTGAGCAGCTGCTCCAGGCAGTCGGTATCACTTGTCATTCTATCCGGACATGACTGAACGGAGCGTGAGCGATGGGCGCAGGGTTTAGCGTCATGGTCAAGTTTTACAGGCGGTGCCGCCGAAGTCTTAACCTAGACCTCGAAGGAGCTTTTGCATGGGAAATACGACTCCAGAAAATGAGCGACCTCATCATCGGGGAGGGGCTCCACATCATCCATCGGTGCGTCATTGAGGCACATCGTTGACCGGTCCCTCAGCCGCAGTGTGTCTCGCATGATCCACCGATGGCTCTGATCTCGGATGTTGATGTACCGGTAGCTGATCGAAGTCGCCACGGCTTTCCCGACGATCTGCGCGTAATAATGATGCAGCTGATCGGAGACGATGTCATTGTGATGCCGGAAGCGGCTCGACCATGTGCGTTCGAAAGCATCGTGGAATCTGTCTTCCATTTCGAACTGGACGCTTTTGAGCATGGGATACGGTGTGTGCTTGATCGCCCGTGTCACAGTGACTCCGAATTCGGATTCGAGCAGACTACGGATATTCCGGGTCAGATTGAAGTGCGGACCGTCTTCGGCTGTGGGTGCGCCGAAAGGGCGGTGATTCCTCGACGGAAAGACTTTGGCCAGCCCGGTGGGCAGGAAGAAGTCCTGAGGGCGAACCGGCTTTCCCAGCATCACATCGTCATTGAGGTAGACGTAGTGCTCGCTGAGGTCGGGGATGTGATGGAGTCGCGAGATGATCGAATTGCTATTGAACGTCGGCAGGTGGTCGGCAGCGTCGTAGATATCGCTGTGGCTGATCATCCGAAGCTTTGGATGATCCAGATTGAGCCATGATGGAACCTGTCCGGACGTGACGATGTAGATGCGACGGAACCAGGGGGCGAAGTACTCCACCGAACGCAGGGAGTATTTCAGCTCGTCTTTGGATTCGAAGCGGGCCTCATGATTCGCTTCGGGATGGTATTCGCTGCCAGACAGGTGAGCCTCGAGTCTGCGTTTGGACTCGATCCACTCGGGGTCTGCGCCATCGACCCAGGTGTAGACGGCGTCGATCGGGAACGTGATGTCTTCAAGCATGGTTCGGTTGAGCACTGAAGGGACACGGCACGATCTCCCTGCCTCGGTGCTTGCCGATTGGAGTGTGAACTCGTCTTCGGACATCAACTTCGCCGCCCGGTTCTCCGTGGGCGCCTCGATGATCACTCGCGACTCCGTGGCGGTCTTCGTCCAGAACTCGATCGTGCATCCGTACCGAAATCCGAACGCCCAGTTGGTGTCCCTGACCTTCTTCGGAGATACAACGGTGATGATTCGGACGTCAGGATCTTCGCAGAGGCCTTTCACTTCTGCGAGGGCGACCGCAGTCGACTGTTGTGACTTGACGTAGGCGGGAGTCGAAGCGCTGGGGAACATCAGAGCCGACGCGACCAGAGCCTTCGACTCGTCTCGGACGCCGATGCGATATCCGTGACCGGAATAGTCCTCGACCAGCCACCACTCGATGTCTCGTGCGTCGAAAGCGTCGGCAACGAAGTCGAAATTCTTCTGCGCAGCCTGCGGCGGCGACATCGTGTCGACGAGTTCGTGGAGGAGGTCTCCATGTCGACCGATCTCCTCGGTGAGAGCGAACCCGTTCTTCTCCGACCGCCGCCTCTGCATTTGGCCTCGGCGTCGGTTCACTGTCCTGAGGGCCTTGAGACCCGACCGACGCAGTCTGAGATATCTCTGCTCTCCCGATGCTCTGATGATCACCGGTTTGGCCAGGCCCACGAGGGTTGCGCCCAGTCCGTTTCGCATAGTGTCCTACTTTCTTCCGAATTGCATCAGACCACGTCGACCGCAGTCCGGTCTCGGCTTCCGGTGCCGGCCAGCTGAGAGCTGCGATCAGGCGAAGGCAGTTCGAAGCTCGAGGGAACAGGGAATCGGTCATCGAAGAAGCTCCGCACTGCCGTCTCGATCGAGGCTTGCTTCTCCTGCGGAATATACGTCTCATTGAGGCAGCAGACATCGAGATCGGTTCGCCGGGCAATCCTTCCGAGCTGTAGTTCCAAATCCTCCCGAGACAGATCTACGAACTGGTACCCGATGTCGCCCTCGACGGACTTGCCCCGCGCATACGCATCGAAATGATGCAGCGATGAGGGGATGGAGAAATCGATGGGGGAGCGGAACGGAGAGGCCGCCACCTGAGCGAACAGGGCAGGCTCCTCTCGCTCCATGGCCTCGAGGACGGGTCGCAGCTGCGCGTGCGGCGTGTGCTTGAACCGATGCGTCACGGTTCGTCCGTACTTGTCGAGCAGATAGTCGCGTCCTTGCTTCGCCGCCGAGATGATCGGCAGATCACGTGGCGACCATCCGTCAATGTCCAACGGAACGACCGAGGGAAAGTGCTTCGCCAAACCGCTGCCGGTGTAGAAGAGTTCCGGATCGGAGGGGCGAAGGAAGAAGCAGTCGTCATTGAGGTACAGATACCGATCACTCAGGCCCGCGATGTGATGGAGCTGGGACTCGATCGCGTGAGAGTTGAAGACCGGCAGGACGGTGGGGTCGGTGAAGATGTCACGGTGGTCGACAACCGTGAGCTGCGGGTGACTGACGTTCAGCCACGGAGGAACCTGGTCGTCGGTGACGATGAAGATGTGCCGTGCCCACGACGCGTAGTATTCCAGCGACCGCAGTGAATATTTCAGCTCGTCCCTGTTGGTGAACCGTGAATCAGCCAGCGCGCTGGGCTCGGTGAAGTTGAGGTCGACCTGTCCGCGTGCGTTTCGCATCCTGCGCAGCCATGCGGGATCCGCACCGTCCACCCAGGTATAGACGATGTCGACCGGCTCATGCAGCACCTTCAGGTGCGGAGCGGGCAGGCGCAGCAGCGAGCCATTGGTGAGCGCATGCTGCCAGACGGCGGGTTCGATGTAGTCGAGCGACAGATCATGCCCGGTGAGTTTGCGACGCAGAGTGCCGGGAAGATGGACCGCACCATCCGCGCGCGGGACGTCTGGTTCGAGCCTGTCCCAGAACTCAACGGTCACTGCTTCTCTCGGAGTGCTCAGCTCTCTGCCGTTGAACGCGACGCAGTGACGCAGGCACCGGGCGGCGGCGATCCTGCTCGGGTCCTTCTCCCCCTGCCCGGGGCTGACCGAGACTCCAGCAGAGTCGAGCAGCTTCAGGCTCCATGACTCCTCGGCATTCGGGGCGAGTAGTCCACGAGCGATCGCAGACAGCGCCGCCTCGGTCTGAGCGGCGGGAACGACGACGAATGGGGTGAAGGCACTTGGCTCCGGCAGCTCGACGAAGTCGACCTCGAACTGCTCCAAGGCGCGGCGCACATCTGCCAAGCTGGACGCCTGTGCAGAACGGGCGTCGTAGACATCATTGATGCGGTGCGCGGGTCGAATAGGGCGGGTGTTGATCGATCGCTGCCAGGCAAGTTCGCCGTGGCGCAGTTTCGAAATCCGGAGCTTGAGCTTCGGTGTCAGTCGCCTCGCAATTGCAGAGCGTGCTGCTTTCGGTGAGAGCCACAAGGTGACTTCCTCCTCAAAGTGCGGACAAACCAGCAATTGCAACGCTGCAGTCGTGGTCCTGTTGCCTCGGAGTCTATCCTCGGCGAGGGCAGATGATCGCCGCAACGCACCGAAGTTCATCAATAGCTGTGCCCGCGAACCGCGCATCGATCCGGAATGACGCACTGTTGCGAAAAACTACTCAAAACCCAAGTAACTCTTGCCAAAATCGCAACTCCTGTGGATACTGAGGAAGTGGGCGAGGCGAGCGAAGGTGCAGACAGCAGTCAATTGTCCCTGGCCAACCGCGTCCGCGACGCGATCCGGGCCGCTGGGATCAACCACAGCGAAGTCGCCCGCAATATCGGTATCGAACCGAGCAAACTCTCAAAATCACTGGCCGGAACACGGAAGTTCCGCGTCGAGGAGATCTCCTCCATCGCGGCCCTGACAAACGTCACCACGGACTGGCTCACGACCGGACGGTCGGTGGGGCCGCCTCGGCGCCGGGTTGTTTCGCACTTTCTGCCCCAACCGACGGACGATCCCGCAGCAGCCGGCATCCGATCGGATCTCCTGGGGGATATCGGATCCCTGCCGGATCCGGCCGATCGCCCAGCGTCGGCCTGGATGTCGAAAGGCACCCGTAACCGACAGAAGATCATCGCCGCCGCGTGGGAGCTCTACGCCGACCGCGGCATCGACAACGTCCGCACTGAAGACGTCGCGAACGCGTGCGGGCTCAGCGCCTCGGCGATCAACTACCACTTCCGGACGAAGACCCAGCTGCTTCAGGCCGCCCTGCGGCACTCTCTCGACATCATCGCCGGCGCCCGTGACCTCCACGATCCTGCGGATCCCGTCGCTGCCCTGCGCCACTTCGCCCGCATCTACGCCGGCGTCGACGACAAGGTCCGCCGTGTGTGGTCGATCTGGATCCAGAGCTGGGCTCGTGCTGCCGCCGACGAGCACACCCGCCTCAACCTCACCGCCGTCTACACCGAATGGCTGGACATGATCACCGGGGTCATCCTCGCCGGCCAACGCCGGGGAACGATCCGCATGGGCAACACCGTGCTCATGGTCAAGTCCCTGTCCATCTTCATCGACGGCCTGGGCGTGGCCCGCAGCACCCGCCAGATGGCGGTGACCGACGACGAAGCGCTGCGCATGCTCGAGGACTACCTCGTCGCCCACATCCTCACCCCCGTAGGAACCTGACGTGAGCCCACCCGTTGAGACAGTCCGCCGCGAAGACCTGGAGCCGCAGGAAGAGGAAGAATGAGAACACCGAACCGAAGACAAGCGCTGGGCGCAGGGCTGTCGGTGAGCGCGATCGTAGGCCTCAGCGCCTGCGGCACGGCCACCGGAGCCTCGCTCGACGCCGGCAAGCCCGTCAAGGGCGGGACCTTGCGCGCGGGCGTCACGGGAGGCAACGCCGCTGACACCGTCGACGCCCACATCCCGGTCAACAGCGGCGACATCGCCCGCACCGTCAACCTCTACAACTGCCTGCTCTCCCGCACCGACGACTACAAGATCCAACCGGAGCTCGCCGAGTCCTTCGAACCCAACGGTGATGCCACCGTGTGGACGGCGACCATCCGCGAAGGCGCGAAGTTCTCCGACGGTCGAGACATCACTCCCGATGATGTGGTCTTCAGCTTCGAGAGGATCAACGACCCCGACGACCCGAAGGCGGCAGCGGCAAGCTTCACGATGCTCGACAAGGTCGTGGCCACCGGCAAACGCACCGTCGAATTCCGCCTCTCCGAGCCCAACGGCCTCCTCAACGACTCTGTCTCCGAATACACGACGGGAATCGTGCCAAGCGATTACGACCCGAAGAACCCCGTGTGCTCGGGACCGTTCAAGCTCAAATCCCATGACCCGGGCCAGTCGACGGTGATGGAACGCAACGACTACTACTGGCGCAAGGACGGAGGGTTCCTCGATGAGGCCGCCATCCTCAACTTCAACGACTCCGATGCCCTCATCAACGCCCTGCTCTCCAGCCAGGTCGACGCAATCGCCCAGATCCCGCTGGCCCTGGTCGAGGTCATCGGCGCCGACGAGCGCATGAACATCCTCAACTCGAAGACCGGTATGTGGCTGCCGTTCACAATGCGCGTCGACCGGCCGCCCTTCGACGACGTCAGGGTCCGCCAGGCCTTCCGTCTCGTCGTCGACCGCGATCAGATGATCGAACAGGTCCTCTCCGGCTTCGGCACCGTGGGCAACGACATGTTCGGGCCCCTGAGTGAGAACTTTCCCGACTTCCCACAGCGCAAGCAGGACATCCCGAAGGCCAAGAAACTCCTCGCCGAGGCGGGCTACCCCGATGGCCTCGAGGTCGAACTCGTCACCGCCCCCATCCAATCCGGTGTCGTCGAAGCCGCCCAGGTCTTCGCCCAACAAGCCGCCGAGGCAGGCATCCGGGTCAAGATCCGCAAGGTCGACGCGACGACGTTCTTCGGCGACGAATACCTGTCGTGGGACTTCGCCCAGGACTTCTGGTACACCCGCGACTTCCTGCCGCAGTGCGTGTCGTGTTCGATGGACGAGTCCCCGTTCAACGAGACCCATTGGGACGACGCTGACTTCACGAAGATCGTCCAGAAGGCCCGCGGCATTCCCGACAGCGCCGATCGCAAGAACCTCGAGCACGAAGCTCAGAAGGTCCTCTACGACGAAGGCGGCTATATCATCTGGGGCTACGCCAACCAGGTCGACGCCTATCAGAAATACGTCGGAGGCCTCGTACCCAACGCCACCGGCCGCCCGCTGAGCGGCTGGCGTCTCGATCGCGTATGGATCGGAAAGGTCTGACATGTTTGCAAAAGTCATCGGACGCAGGCTGATTCTCTCCGCCTTCATCCTCCTCGCGGTCTCACTCATCGTCTTCGGCGCCACCCTGCTGCTGCCCGGCGACGCCGCCCGTGCGATCCTGGGCCAGCAGGCCACCCCGGAGCGCATCGCAGCCCTGAACGAACAGCTGGGTCTCAACCAGCCCGCCTGGCAACGCTACTTCTCCTGGCTGGGCGGCCTCTTCGTCGGCGACTTCGGCACCTCGACAGCCAGCGGCGGTTCCGTCGCGGAGCTTCTCGGCGACCGAGTCGGAAACTCGTTCATCCTCATGGCCGCAGCCGCTATCATCTCGGTGCCTTTGGGCATCGGCTTGGGCGTCTACCAGGCACTGCACCGCGGCGGCCGACGTGACCAGGCCATGACGGGCCTCAGCCTCGTCTTCGCAGCCATGCCCGAGTTCGTCATCGGCATCGGCCTCATCGCGATCTTCGCGACCTCGGTCTTCCAGATCCTGCCGGCCGTGACCCTGGCTCCGCCGGGCGAACCAGTGTGGGGCCGACCCGAGCAGCTCATCCTGCCCACCCTGACCCTCATCCTCGTCGTCACCCCCTACATTGTGCGGATGATGCGCGCGACGATGATCGAAGTCCTCGACTCCGGTTTCGTGGAGATGGCCAGGCTCAAGGGCGTTCCCGAGACGCGTGTCATCATGCGCCATGCAGTGCCTCATGCGCTGGGACCAGTCGCCCAGGTCGTAGCCATCCAGTTGGCGTGGCTGGCCGGCGGCGTGGTCGTCGTCGAGTTCCTGTTCCGCTATCCGGGGCTGGGCCAAGCACTCATCGACGCGGTGACCTACCGCGACGTGCAGGTCGTGCAGGCGATCTCCATGCTCGTCGCCGCTGTCTACGTTGTGGTTAACCTGGCTGCTGACATCGTCGGCATCCTCACCAACCCGAAGCTGAGGAGTGCAGCATGAGCACGAACACGAATAGCCTCGACGACCTCAAATCCGCCGCCGTCGACGGTGGTGAGGTGCCCAAGGAATCACAGACCACCTACACCCCGTTCTTCAAGCGCGTGCTGGCACAGAAACAGGGCAAGATCGGTCTGGTCCTGACCATCATCGTTCTCCTCCTGGCCTTCTGCGGACCACTGCTGCTGCCGTGGGCGACCGGCAACACGGCGACCGAATTCGTTGCCAAGCCCTTCAGCCCACATGGGCTCTTCGGATCAGACAACCTCGGCCGCGATGTGCTCTCCCGGTTCTTCGCCGGTGGACTCACCCTCATCGTGTACTCGGTGCTCGCCACGGCCCTGGGCATGATTCTGGGCGCGATCATCGGGATGCTCGCCGCCTATGTGGGCGGGACCTTCGACGCCATCGTCATGCGTCTCAACGACGTCATCCTCGCCGTCCCACAGCTGGTGTTCGCGCTGCTGGCCATCACAGTACTGGGACCACAAGGGTGGGTTCTGGTGACCGTCATCGGCGTCACCCACGCCCCACGCATCGCCCGAGTCGCACGCTCGGCAACCCTGGGCGTCATCACCGAGGACTACATCCTCGCCGCGGAGATGTATGCGATGCCGCGGTGGAAGGTGCTCCTGCGAGAGCTGCTGCCCAACATCACCGGCCCGCTGAGCGTTGAGGCCGGGCTGCGCCTGACCTACTCGATCGGCTACATCGCGTCCCTGTCATTCCTGGGACTGGGCCTGCAGCCGCCCGCGGCTGACTGGGGTCTGATGATCAACGAGAACCGGATCGCGCTGAGCATCCAACCCTGGGGTGTGCTGCTGCCGGTGATCGCCATCGCGCTGCTGACCATCGGCACCAACCTGCTCGCGGACTCCTTCGCCAGGGCCACCGCATCGACTTCAGTGGAGGCATGATGACCACCGAGACAACCACCGTCCGCCATGATGATGCGAACCTGCCCAACGAGAAGATCGTCCTGCGCGTGACCGATCTGAAGATCGCGACGAACGCCGGCGACGAGATCCTCCATGGAGTGAACTTCGCACTCAGTCGCGGCGAGATCCTCGGCCTCGTGGGGGAGTCGGGATCGGGTAAGACCACGGCAGGCCTGGCCTGCATGGGCCACTTCCGAGAGGGCCTGAAATTCGCCTCCGGCTCCGTGAGCCTGTGGCCGCGTGGAGATGACACGGCCGTCGAGGTGGTCGAACTCGACGAGGTGGCCGTGCGGTCCCTGCGTGGATCGCGCATCGCCTATATCCCGCAGGACCCTGCACTCTCGCTCAATCCTGCGATGCGAGTGGGGGAGCAGATCCGTGAGGTCCTCGACATCCACAAGTTCGGATCCTCTGAAGCCGAACGCTCCGAGCGGGTGGCGGCGGTGCTCGTCGATGTCGGACTGTCCGGTGACAAGGCCTATCAGAAGCGGTGGCCGCATCAGCTCTCCGGCGGTCAGCAGCAGCGCATCGGCATCGCCATGGCCTTTGCCATGTACCCCGATGTGCTCATCCTCGACGAACCCACGACCGGTCTCGACGTGTCCACGCAGGCAGTCGTCCTCGATACGATTCGGCAGATGACTGTGGCGAACAATGTCGCCGGTCTCTACATCACCCACGACCTTGCGGTGATCAAGGACATCTCCGACCGGGTGGCAGTGATGCTGCGCGGTGACCTCGTCGAAGAGGGCCCGGTGGAGTCCGTGCTCCAGGACCCGCAGCACGAGTACACGAAGATGCTCATGTCCGCAGTGCCGGACCTTGCCGGTCGCAAGACCATCGGCGAAGGTGCGGCAGCGGAACCGGAGCCCGAATCCAAGGCCACGCACATTCTGGTCTCGGACAAGGAGCCGAAGTCTGAGGACTCGAGCGAAGCTGCGCAGGCGCTGGGGTCTGCGGATTCCGCGGGCGGTGCAGCCGCCTCGGCGAGTGCACCGTTGCTGCAGGTCACGGATGTGGCACTGGCCTACGGGAAGGCGCAGATCCTCGACGGGATCAACCTCACGCTGGAACCTGGCGATTGCACGCTGCTGTTGGGGGAATCAGGGTCGGGCAAGACGACTCTGTCCCGCTGTGTCGCCGGGCTCAACGATGACTACTCCGGTTCCGTGCGGCTGCGCGGTCAGGAGCTGGCGAAGTCGACGCGGAAGCGGACGAACGAGCAGCGGGTCGGCATTCAGTACGTGTTCCAGTCCCCGTTCTCTTCCCTTAACCCGCGCCGGTCGATCGGTCAATCGCTGACCGTTCCCCTGGAGATGAGCGGTGAGGGCACTGCCGCGAGCCGGAAGGCGAAGGTCGAAGAAGCCTTGGACTCTGTGCGTCTGGGGCGCAGCTTCTATCACCGTCGGCCAGGTGACCTGTCCGGTGGTGAGCGGCAGAGAGCCGCGATCGCCAGAGCATTGGTCAACCAGCCCTCGGTGCTGGTCTGCGATGAGATCACCTCAGCGCTCGACGTCAGCGTGCAGGCCTCGATCATCGGGCTGCTGCGCACGTTGCGCAAGGAACACCAGCTGGCGATGCTGTTCGTCACGCACAACATTGCGCTCTCGCGCCATATCGCGGACAACCTCGCTGTGCTCAACAAGGGCACAATCGTCGACTACGGGCCGACTGCCCAGGTTCTGGAGGCCCCGAAGCACGAGTACACGCGCACGATGATCGCGGACGTGCCGAAGTTCTGAAGTCGGCTCGTTCGTTCTCGGCGGGCGTCGGACCGGCTCAAGAGCAACTCGGCGTTGCCTGACTGGCGCCCTGGCACCCAGGCACACTGAAGTCTATGTCAAGTTTTCATTGACAAATGAAAAAGTGTCAACGTAACCTTGACGCATGACTTCATTCAATTTCTACGCAATCACCGAAGACCGTCCCTCAGCTCGTTGGAAGGAACTGTTCGACACCGTTTGGCCGGGCTACCGCGCGTGGTATGTGCGCGACGGTGATTGGGCCCGTCCGGACCTTGCGACCGCGGAGGGCAAGCTGTGCCACTACATGCCCGAGCTCGTCCCCACCTGGCGGCGGCTGGTCGAACTCGCTGATGGCGATGAGACTGCCGCCAGAATGCTCACCCTGTGGAACCCACCCAAGTTTCTGCCTGGTTGTTCCCAGGTTGCTCTGCGCTCGCCGGAGCCGGCGCTTCTGCGCAACTACGACTATGGGCTCGAACTGTTCGAACAGGTCCACAGTTCAACCCGCTACGGCTCGCGCCGGGTGATCGGGACCTCGGACTGTCTCTGGGGACTGCTCGACGGGATGAATGAGGACGGTTTGGCCGTCTCACTGGCCTTCGGCGGGCGTCCGGGCGACGGCGACGGATTCGCCGCTCCCTTGGTCGTGCGCTTCCTCCTCGAAGTCGCAGGTGACGTGCCCGAAGCACTCCGCCGGCTCGAAGGCATACCGGTTTCGATGTACTACAACCTCACCCTGCTCGACACCAAGGGGAATGCTGTGACGGCCTACGTCGGTCCCGGGATGGCCCCGGAAGTCACCCAGGATCCAGTCGCGACGAACCATCGAGGGCACAGTCCGGAATATCCCGAGCACGCACGTCGCTTCCGCAGCGTCGAGCGCAAGAATATACTCACCGAGGCAGTAGAGGACGGGTGCGACGTCGAGGAGATGGCCGACGCGATGCTCGGTCCGGGAGTCTTCAGCAGCGACTACGACAACGCATTCGGAACCCTGTACACTGCCGTGTATCGGCCCCTGCGCGGCGAGGTCGAATACCGCTGGCACTCCCGAAGCTGGACCCGCAGCCTCACCTCTACAGAGGAGATGATCATCGTGGCACTCGACGAAGGCACCCCGGACCCCATCGGCGTGAGCAGGCCCGAAGGCTCGGCCTCCGACGCAGATGGCACGGGGTCCGACCCGATCGAAGCCGTCGCCGGCACCGTGGCGGAACTCAGCGCCACCGCAAGCCAGGCGATCCACGATCTTGCCCACTCGCACGACCCGGCCGCATTCTCGGCGCTCATCGGACTCTCCACCGAGGTCGGAGAGGCACTCGGCACAAGCGCACGGATACTCGCCGAGCACAATTCCTGGGCACGAGTGGCCGAGATCGCCGATGTCAGCCGGCAGGCTGCCTGGCAGCGTTGGCGCTGAAGCACGCCCAGGCTCTATGAGTTCCCGGCAGGCGAGGCCAAACCGTCGGTGCGGTCTGTTCCTCGCCTGCCGAGCTCGGTCAGATCAGCTGTTGCTTGAGTAGACCGTACGCGAACCGGCCGAACTGCCTTGGCTGCGGCGGCGATTGCGAGTCTCGGCGCTCGTGCCCCGTCCGTCGGATCCGCGTCGGCTGCCACTGCTGACGCGAGTGCCTTCGCTGCGGCGGTTGCCTCCAGCGCCTGCACCTGAACGGCCGCCTCGGCCGTTCGCAGATGGGCGTCCCTCTTGGCCGTTCCCGGCCGAGCGACCGCCCGGAGCGCTCCTGGCGGTGCGGCTGCCTGATTGGCCGGACCGGGTCTTCTCTCCGCCGCGGCTGTTGTCTCCACTGCGGCTGCTTTCACCACCGCGTCGGTTCTCTCCGCCGCGGCCTCCCCGGCGTCCTCCGCTGCGTCGCCCGGCAGATGAGCGTTTCTGTCCCTGTGCCGGCTCTGTCGTTTCTTTGGGCTGCGGGGCCACGTAGTCAGCGATCTCGCCGACAAGTTCGGCCACTGCGGGGGAATCGGCCGTGACCTTCTGCGGAGTCACCTTGATGGCGGCCTTGCGCAGCAGCACCCTCGTGTCCTTGCTCTCGCTCGGCAGCATGATCGTCACCACGTCGCCGGAGCTGCCGGCGCGTGCTGTGCGGCCCGAGCGGTGCAGGTAGGCCTTGTGCTCGGTGGGCGGATCCACGTGGACCACGAGTTCGACGGAGTCGACGTGCACTCCTCGGGCGGCGACGTCTGTGGCGACGAGCACGCGCACGTTCCCTTCGCTGAATGCTGCGAGGTTGCGATCTCGTGCCCCCTGGGACAGGTTGCCGTGAAGATCCACGGCGGGAATGCCCTGAGCGGTGAGCTGCCGGGCGAATTTCTTCGCTCGGTGCTTGGTGCGGGTGAAGAGGATGCGGCGCCCGGTGCCGGAGGCCAGTCGCTGGATGAGATCGTTCTTGTCCTCATCGGCAGCCTCGAAGACGTGGTGCGTCATGGCCGAGACGTGGGAATTGGGATCGTCCACGGAGTGGTGGACCTCGTTGTGGAGGAACCGGCGCACCAGTTTGTCCACGCCGTTGTCCAAGGTGGCGGAGAAGAACATCCGCTGGCCGTTTTCCGGAGTCCGTGCCAGGATGCGGGTGACACCGGGCAGGAAACCCAGGTCGGCCATGTGGTCGGCCTCGTCGAGGACTGTGACTTCGATGTTGTCCAGGGAGACCAGGCCCTGCTGGAGCAGGTCCTCTAGCCGTCCCGGGCAGGCGACGACGATGTCGACGCCTGCATTGAGGGCGATCTCCTGGCGCTTCTGCTTCACTCCGCCGAAGATGGTTGTGGTCGACATTCCGTAGGCCTGGGCCAGCGGTTCGACCACGTTGGTGATCTGAGTTGCGAGTTCACGTGTGGGTGCCAGGATGAGGCCCCGTGGTAGGCGGCCCTTCTTCCGGCCGGCAGATTCGGACTCTGACAGACGCGTCACCATAGGAATGGCGAAGGCGAGTGTTTTGCCGGAGCCGGTCTTGCCTCTGCCCAGCACGTCCCGGCCGGAAAGTGTGTCCGGAAGAGTGTCCTGCTGGATGGGGAAGGCCTCGGTCTTGCCCTCCGCACGAAGGCGATCGGTCAAAGCAGAGGGAACACCGAGCTCGGTGAAGGTGACGGGAGCGGCATCTGTCTTGTCCGCGACGGCATTCCTCGGCTCGGGGCTCGTGGCCTTCGGCGTGGATGGTCGTCTCTGCCTCGTGGAGGAGGAGACGTGATTGGTGCTGGAGTCATGTGGGGGAGTAATGGAATAGCCCTTCGACATGCCGGAGAACTCATCGATGCCACCAAATGGTGACGGGAGCCGCTTCCGGTCAAGGTGTGGGAACGCCGTTTGGCGCTCTCGATCGCCGAGAGGAAACGGCTTCAGAATCATGCGCCGGAAATCATTCACGGCTGCTGAGACGAGGCGTACTGTCGACGCAGGGAACCCGAGGACGGGTTCGCAGGTATTACCAGCATACATGCCTCAGAGGTGCCGGTTCGACGTCGGCGGTTTGTCGCAGGCGTGTGGGGGCGGAAACGGTCCGAAGTCCGCGCCCTCCCGGGCCCGCAGCTGGGAAAACCTATGTGAGGCATCCAGCCGTGCCGCCCGACGGCAGACGATCCTCGTAGCGCAGCTCGCTTTTGCGTCCATTGTCACTAAGCCTCTGTTGCGCGGCCCCTGTCACAACGCACCTGTTGCGGCGTTGCCTTCGATACGGTTCGCCAGCATGAACGTGACGATGACGAGGAATGTCGCGATGACGTTGATGACCGCAGGCACGACCGTTGGCGTACTTCGGAGTTCGGCACGTAAAGTCGGTCATCGTGGGTGCGGCACTCATAGATGGACAACACGTCACAACTTCGAAGCCCTCGCCAACACGCTGCTGCGCGCTATCCAGCTGTGACGCGGTGTTCTTACCCGTCACCGCCGTCAGGATCCCGTAAAGCAAGTACATTATCCAGGGCGAAGATTTCGCCTCGGTTCGTTCCGACCAAGAGCAGGTGTTCCCAATTATTGTCAGCGACCTTGGTGCGACGTGGCAGACGCTCGTCGTTGTTGCGATTTCTACGGTCGGTATCTATCTAGCGCTGATCTTATTCTCTAGGATCGCCGGTCTGCGGTCCTTCTCACAGATGACGAACTTCGACATGGCCGCAACTGTGGCCATCGGCTCCATGCTGGCCACCACAGCGCTGAGCAGCAGCACTCCCCTCCTGGTTGGAGTCGTCGGTCTAGCAGTCCTGTTCGCCATCCAATGGGTGACGGCAACGGTACGACGTTATCGCGGGCCAAGACGGCTCGTGGACAATAGCCCACTGGTACTGATGAGCGGAAGCGAAGTGCTATCGGAACATCTGACAATTGCTCAGATGACGCGCAGTGACCTACGGTCGAAACTTCGACTAGCTGGCGTGACCCGTTATGACCAAGTCGGAGCGGTGATCCTGGAGGTGACGGGTGACGTGTCGGTGCTCGTGAAAGCCCCCGAGGATCCGCCGATGGAACCGGATCTGTTCGTCAGCGTCAGAGGGCGAGATCTACTGTTCTCCGACGATCACTTTGCTTCAAAGGACAGCTGAACGCGGGAGAAGAATACGCACAGTTCACCGGGAATTGATGGCTCTTCTTACTCCAGGTGGGTACACCTCGATGTTTTTCGACAAGGCCCGGACCCGAACTTCTGTGATCAGAGTTCAGCCCCTCTGAGTTGGTGCAGTTGCACGAACCCATCGAACATTCGCAGTTGAAATCAATGGAGTATGACCAAGTTACTGCTCGGCGTATCGAATCTGGGCCCCTGGTCGAACAGTGTGGCCGGCGAATGCGCAGGGGGCGGCCGGCCAGGATGGGTTACCGTTGCGGCTGCAGTCGTTCGGCGGCGAAAGCTGCCGTGGTTGTCAGCACATCCGTGGCGTCGTCGAGGATGCGGGCGAAATGGAGGAACGAATGCAGCACATGTGGGTATTCTTCGAAGACCGTGTCGTTACCTGCACGTCTCAGCCTCACCGCCAATGCACGGCTGTCATCACGGAGCGGATCGAGACCTGCCGCAGCGACGAAGACCGGCGGCAGGCCCGCGAGGTCAGCGCCGAGATGGTCATAGGCGGGCGACCTGGCGTCTCCGGTCGATGCGAAATAGTCGGACATGATGCTGCCGAGGTCGTCGGCGCCCATGCCGTCCCAGCTTCCGCCGAACATCCTCCGACTAGCCGAATCGGTGAGCCCATGACCTCCGTAGAACGACATCAGGGCCTTCACTGCTGAGAAGCTTTCGGGCAACGCCCCGATTCGCTCCGGGGCGTCGCGGAGCAGAACGGCAGCGGACACCGTGAGCATTGCCCCCGCGGAGTCCCCAGCGATCGCAAGGCGAGAACCGTCTATGCCGTACTCCTTGCCGCGGCGAACAAGACAGTCGACGACGCCTGCGCTTTCGTGCAGCGCCTGGGGGAACTTCGCCTCGGGGGAAAGGGAATAGTCGACGCCGATGACGGCTGCTCCGCTGGTATGGGCGAGGACGCGCATGATTCGGTCGTGGGTGTCGAGGTCGCCAACAGTGAATCCGCCACCGTGGAGGAACACGATGCCAGGCAGGCCAGCCTCGGCGTTGGGATGGTGGAGCCGAACGGACACGTCGACTCCGGCAGTGGAGATGGTGTCATCGACGGTGCGGGCCATCGTCGGCCCGCCCTCGTTCCAGTAGGAGCGTTCGGCACGGTACTCCGCACGGGTCTCTTCCAGGTGGCCTGGAGTGTCGGACTGGCTCGCGATTGATTGCGCGGCATCTTCGCCGGCCTGTCGGCAGAATTCGACACGCGCGGCTTGGACTGCGAGCACATCTTTCATCTGGGCAGACATCGCATCGACGATGTCATCAGGGATCGTGGCGATGAGGGCCGCAGCGAGGTCATCGTCGGAAGGAAGGTGAGGAATGATGGGCTGCTTTCATCGGCGGATACTCGCAGTTCAAACCTACCGTCGTACCAAGTTCATAGGTGGCTACGCTCATCGGATGGTCAAGGAATCTTGCTGACCGGTCTCGTTCTTGGCCCGGTTTTCAATGGATTGCGAACAGCTTGGTCCGACTACCAGGCAGCTGGCACGAACAGCCGTGCTCGGCATTCTGTCAAATGCTTCTATGGTTATGATTCAGACTCCAGAGCTCAAGCATGAGGGTGACGAGGTTGTCGTGAGAGCCCGCCTGTCCGAAATCACCCCGTCGGGGACACTCCGGTATCGCCTCCCGGCGACCTACTCCTACGCCGATCAGTATCCGTGGGGGAGCCATCCCTTGTTTGACCCGCTGTGGTCGACAGAGTATTTGAAAGTCGTCCACGATGGCGCAGAAGCCACGCGCGTGGAAAAGACGCAGAGGATCTCCGACAATCCATCAGCCCAACAGCATTTGCGAATCTGCTTTCAGAAAAAGGGCGATTACAACTGCGGGCAGTGCAGCAAGTGCATCCGCACCAAGATTGCTTTGGAACTATCCGGTGTGCTGAATAAGTTCGAGATGCTCGACAACACCATTGACCTGGAACGTCTTGACGCACTTGGAATCAAATCCCAAAGTGACCTCGTATTTGCGACTGAGAACCTGAACTTTGCCCGGGAGCAGGCAGAACTGATCTGAACGCACGGGATCAGTGGCTAGCATAGTCACCATGACCGTCCACATGCGCAGACACGAGTATGACCATGAGGTTCCGTGGTCCCTGCCGATCGTGGTTCGGCGGTCGAAGACGAACATCGCCCGCCACATCGACGTCGTCGAAGCCACCGCCCGAGCCGTAGTCACCTTCCTCGACGACCCCCGGACGCAACCGGAGGGCCAGTGGTACGAAGCGGTCGAGTACTGGCGCGACGGCGCCATCCGCAAGGTCGTTCGCCGCGGAGACGGTCAGAAGCTCGAGGATGCACGGGCCCTTGGCTGCGTGTCGGTGACCTTCGGAGGCACAGAAGAATTCGGTCCGGCGGAGGCGCTCGTGTTCCCACCCGGGCCTGTCGAACCCCTGCCGAAGGAGCTGAAGAAGCTGCAGGTGGGCGGTACCGAGTTCCCCGATGAGGGCGGCACGTCGGTCACCGCCGATCAGGCCATTGTGACGATCGAGCTCTCACCGCTGGTGATGCTGACGACGGGGAAGGCTGCGGCACAGTGCGGTCACGGCGCACAACTGGCCTACGAGCAGATGCCCGCCGAGATTCGCCAACGGTGGCGCGAAGCAGGATTCGATCTGCGCGTGGTCACACCGACGAAGGCGGAGTGGGTGAAGACGAATCGACCCGTGAGCGTCGTAGACGCGGGTTTCACCGAGGTCGACGGTCCCACCGAGACCGTGCGTGCGTGGTGGTGAGTGGAGGCATACCGGCCAGACCGGCACATTGATACTGGTCGGTCGACACCGGTGATGGAGACGATCGACGTCGGTGACGTTCTCCTGTTCGGTGGGCACTGGTAGTTCACCATTCAATATTTATAACGAATCAGCGACATCGACGCTCCTGGTTTGAGTCGCCAATCCACGGTTCGTAAACTAGGGGTGTTGTTCCGGGGTACGAATTCGAGATCTCCTCGGTTCTCGTTCTCTCTCCCGGAAGGCCAGAAGTGTCAGATATTCCACCGCTTCCCTCATATCCTCCTCAGCCTCCTCGCGACCTTCCTCACTATCCGTCAGCACCGGCAGGTCGGCCGCATCGCAAGAAACTGCTGGGAATGCCGAGGTGGGTCACGATCTCTCTCGCGAGCTTCGTAACGGTGCTGTTGGTGGGCGTCGTGGCAGTCATCGGACTCAACATGTATGGAGAACATCGGGCTGCCGTCGAGGCGGCCAGGGACGGCTACCAGTCCAGCTTTGACGATTATGAGTCGGAGCAGGACCGGCTGTCGAAGCGGCTTGCCGACGCCCAGGACACATTGGACACCACTGAAGCAGAGGATGTTGAAGAGGCTTCCCTCGTCGAGGACCTCTCCAGTGAGCATACTGCTGCGCAAGAAGTCCTCGACACATATGCAAGCCGAGGCGACTTCGATGCTGTGGGCAGTTCCGTCGACGAGCTGGATGCTGAGGTCGAGGCCATGGATGGCGCTGCATCTGAGATGAAGGCGGCAGCTGAGATCCTCGACAGTGCTGATCAGGAAGTCCACGACAGCTTCTGGGCAAAGAAGCAGATCGAAGCGGATGAGCGGGCTGCCGAGCAGGAGAAGAAGGCCAAGGAGTCGGCATCGTCCATCTCATATGAGGAGCTGTTTCGTGCGGGAAGTTCTCTGCAGGGCGAGTTCTTCACCTTCGAGGGCGAGATCGTTCAGGACGTCGGCGCCGGAGTGTATCGGGTCAATGTCACCAAGGAGCCCGGTTACACGATGAACTTCTGGGAAGACACCGTTCTTCTCACGATCAGCCCCGCCTCCGATACGAAGCTTCTGGAAGACGACATCATCACGTTTGTTGCGAAGTCTGAAGGCACTGAGACATATGAGTCGATCATGGGCGCAACCATCGAGATCCCGGCACTGTCCGCTGAAGGCGCCGACGTGAGCCTGAGTAGCGACGGGTGAGACTCGGGCGGTCCACCCCTAGGTGCTTTGGTCCCTGACAGGGGCCTCGCTCCCTGGCTGAGCTGCTGATCAATCAGCTGTTTGAAGCGTCTTCGACTTCCTCTTTCTCGTCCTCGTAGAGGGGACGAGTCTTGGTGCCGTTTCCGAACTCGTCGAGGACGATCATGTGCTTGACCATCTCGCCGGCTTCCTCATCCCAGACGTCGATGATGTCGCCTGGATGGGTCCCGGGCTGATAGAAATCGTCGTTGACTCCAGTCATCGGTCTCACCTCCTGTAGTGCTTATGACCGTACGCCACTGTGATGCAAGTCTCAAGGATGCGGGCCGGCGCTCTGCCTGTAGTGCTCCAGTTCCACGGTCAGGTGGGCAGTGCGGTTAGCATTGTGCGAGGTCGCTCGACAGAGGGACACAGTACTGAAGGGATCGTGGTGGACGAGTGACGTTCAGGGGACAACTGGTGTGCATGTTCTTCCCCGGTGGGCTGCTGGTCATCATCGGCGGAGCAATGATCGACTATCTCCACGGTTTCGGCGTTGCTCTGGGCAGCGTCGGATTCCTGCTTCTCATTGCGTGGCCGATCTTCACGATCACCGTCCACATCAGACACGAACGCAGACTCAAGCGGGCCGAGCGGCAGCGGGACTCAGAACCCGTGAGCATCACCCAGGTAGGGGCCCCCGTCGAGGAAGTCACCGTCCACGACCCGCTGCATACCTTCGTCACCACCGTCGAAAATCTGACGTTCCTCATCGGTATTCCAGTGACGATGCTCGGAGGTCTGGGCGTCTTCTGTCTGGTCACCGCGCCCAGCGATCCAGGCAAAGAGACCTTCAAGGTCTTAGCGGGCATCGGGTCGCTGGGCCTTCTCGGCGCATACTTGCTCCTCATCGTGCGGGGGCGAAGTGCCTTCACACTGAAGGTCATAGGAGCCGCTGTGACCGTGTTCGGACTTGCCGGTGCGCTCGCCGTTGGTCTTGTGCTGAAGGAAGACGGGATCACCAGTGTCAGCGATGTCGTCATGGCGGTCGCCAGCGTGGTCATGATCGCAGGCGGACTGTGGTTGGCGTTCACCGGCCGCAATACCTTCAAGCGCGTGGACTGACGTCATCGTGCGGGCCGTTCTGTCATGTCATTCGGTGGTCACTCACACGGTGGCACGTGCTTCGCGTTCCTGTTCGAGCCAAAAGCACAGCTCGGGTTTGCGCACAGCCAAGCCGTTGGGGGCCCACAGCACCAATTTCAAATCGCCGTCCTCGGTCGCGAGCTTTCCGACGCCGAGGCCGGCAGCCGCCTGCCGGTCAGCCTCTTCGGTGGTGATGACCATCTGGATGTACACATTCGAGGCCTGTTTCACCGGATGGATCTCGAGGATCTCCGACCAGGGGACGACCCCGGCCTTGGCGGTCTTCATGGCGATTCCCTCGGGGGAGACTGTCAAGCCGGGAACGCGGGTGAAGAGCCTGCGAACCTGAACGACGCACCCGAGCAGGAAGAAGACGACGGCGACCCAGCCGATGATCGTCCACGCAAGGCTATCGCTGCCTGCCATGAGGAGGCCGATGAACACGAAGACCAGGCAGACGATGATGAGCCCCACTGTCTTGCCGCGGGAGAACAGGAAGGGAACGGACTGCCCCCGGGCGAGGGTTGCTGCCCATGCGTCGACGTCATTTTTCGGTGTGGCCATGCGGAGAGTCTCCTGAATAGTCAGTGGTGCCGGAGAAGGCGAAACACTCCATGATAGCCAAAGGCCACTTGTTATGCCGCGTAGGGTCGGCGATTCTGTAGGCTGGAGGCCATCATGACGGAGAGACTGAAACTTCACAACGACGGTGGACGCACCCGTGACGTCGCCGAGGCGGGTCAACCCGGCGAGGACGAATTCCGTGTCGATATCGAGCGGATCCGATTCTCCCCCTTCTTCTCACGGCTGGCCGCCGTCACCCAGGTCATCCCGCAGGTGGGTTCGGGCACCGTCATCCATAACCGGCTGACGCATTCGCTCAAGGTCTCTGCCGTGGCCCGTTCGATCGCCATCACCTTGAACAACTCCGACGAACGCACCCGTTCACTGCTTGAGGAACTCGGGGGGTGCGATCCGGTCGTGGTCCAGGCTGCCGCCGCAGCCCACGATATGGGCCATCCTCCGTTCGGCCACCTCGGCGAGAAGGAACTCGATCGTGTCTCGCGGTCGGTGCTGCGCCTGCCCGACGGCTTCGAGGGAAATGCGCAGACGTTCCGCATCCTCACTGCTCTGGACAGCTGTGACGCCACGGCGCGGGGGCTCAATCTCACCCGGGCGGTCAAGGCCGCGGTGCTGAAGTACCCGTGGGCGCGCAGCGATTGGACCCAGCATCAGCGACTGAGCTCGGCCGAAATGCCCAGGGGAGTCGGCGACGAGGTGTCGCAGGGGGCGATGAAGTTCTCTGCCTACATGACCGAGACCGCCGAGATGCACGATGCGCTGTCGGTGTTCCCGCGCATGGGCCGGCACCAGCAGACGCTGGAGTGTGCGGTGATGGATGTCGCCGATGACATCGCCTATGCGGTCCATGACCTTGACGACTTCTACCGGTCGAACATTCTTCAGTACACCAGCGTCTCCGCCGAGATGACCCGGTGGCTCAGCGATTGCCGCGAGCTTGCCGGGCTGCACGACACGGAGTTGGACCGTCGCAGGCCGGGCCATGCGCTCGAGTCGATGTGGCGCCACGTTCAGGAGAAGGACCCGTGGATCGCCGACGAAGATGCGTTCCGGCAGTCGGTGCAGCGGGTCAACCGGGATCTTGTCGAGGGTCTGCTGGCCGTGCCCTATGACGGGGGACTGGAGGCGGACCGGGCCGTGACCGCGTTCACCAGGCGGTGGATCGATCGGCTCAAGGCCTCCATCGTCGTCGACTCCGAACCGCATATCCGCAGCGGGCATGTGCGTCTGTCAGACACCGCCTGGCACGACGTGGTGGTGCTGAAGTTCGTCCACTCGAGGTTCGTGCTCGAACGCTCTGACCTCGCCGTCTACCAGCGTGGGCAGACGAGGATCATCGCCTCGCTCGTGGAGGGCTTCCACGAATGGCTGCGAGACCCCGACGAGGCGACCACGATCCCTCGCCGCCTGCTCGATTCGGTCGAGGCCGCCACCGAGGAGTACCAGGAACTCTACGACAGGGATCCGGCCAGCCTCGGTGAAGAGGGAGCCAGTGCCATCGTCCGACTGGGGCGGGCCCGCGCGGTCGTCGACTACATCGCCTCGTTCACCGATGCGCAGGCCATGTCCGTCAACGCACTGATCACTGGGGCCTCGGAAGAACCTTGGGAGGCCGGACGGGGACTGTGACCGTGTGAACAGGCGGACAGTCCCCGACAGGATGGCTGCCCGCTGACTGCTGCCAACGAGACCTTTATGCAGGTTGTGCAAAAGTGCAATAGTCTCGGACCATCCGCAGCAGCAGACTAAGGGGTTGAAGTGTGGGCGTGAAGAAGCGTTTCGCCGTCATCGGCGCGGGAATTATCGGATCCGCCGTGGCTCGAGGGCTGATCCAGAAGCACGACGGTGCAGACGTGACTTTGTATGAGAAGGAGGACCGGCCCGCAGCGCATCAGACCGGCCACAATTCTGGGGTCGTTCATGCAGGTCTCTACTATGAGCCCGGAAGTCTCAAAGCACTGCTCTGCCGCCGTGGTGTCTCTTTGCTGCTTGACTTCGCGCGCGAACACGATGTCGCGTTCGAAGAGTGTGGAAAGGTCGTCGTCGCGACCAATGATGTCGAAGTGGAGCGGCTAGACGGGATCCATGCTCGCGCACGAGCGAACGGTGTCCCCGATGTCGAACTTCTGGACCGCGACGGACTGCTCGAGGTGGAGCCGAATGCCGAAGGCGTGGCAGCACTGCACTCACCACACACCGGAATCATCGACTACCAGGGCCTGACCGAAGCCCTCGTCGCAGACTTCCGCCGCGGCGGTGGCCGGGTCCGATTCTCCACAGAGGTGAAGAGGATCGAGGCGCGCAGTGGGAGCGCCGGCAGCACTGCGATCGTCCATTCGAATTTCGACTCTCAGGAATACGACCAGGTCATCACCTGCGCCGGACTGCAAGCGGACCGACTGGCCGCACGCTCAGGCGAGGGCAGGAACCCAAGTGTCGTGCCGTTCTTCGGCCAATACTTCATCCTCGAGCCGAGCTTCAGCGACGTCGTCAACGGCCTCATCTACCCCGTCCCAGATCCGAAATACCCCTTCCTCGGCGTCCACGTGACTCGCCGCATCGATGGCGGCCTGATGATCGGCCCCAATGCTTTCCTGTCCTTCTCCAGGGAAGGATACAAGGGACTTGGTCTCAACGTGCCCGACTCCCTCGCCGTCGCGACTGACCCGGGATTCTGGAAATTCGCAGCCGGCAACATGGCAACGGCCGCCCGCGAGATAGGCGGTGTGTTCTCGATCGAAAAATTCGTCGCCGAAGCCGCTCGCTACGTGCCCGCACTCGACGGAGCCGGCGGGCACCGAGCCACCCGCGGAATCCGGGCTCAGGCGATGAACCGGGATGGAACCCTGGTCGATGACTTCGTCATCGATCGCGCGGGAGCCACGATGTTCGTCCGGAATGCGCCCTCGCCCGGGGCCACCTCGGCGCTGGCGATCGCGGAGTACCTCGTCGATTTCTTCGCGGCCGAGTAGACGGCGTGCAGCGAGGGGGCCGGGTCAGACAGTGTGCATCGGGAACCGCTGGATTGTTGCAGCGGCGGCGACTTTGGAGAGCTCACCCATGACCGCTTTACCCGCGTCGGACTCGGCTGCGAACGTCGCCACCTACGCCGAGGTCATCGAGTGTCATCATGTCCAACTGATGGTCCGGCTGCACACGGAAGATCTCGCTGCACAGTTCGAGTTCGACCGGTTGGCAGGGCCGCTGTTGTCTGCGCCGTCCTCGGCGTCATTCCTTCGTAGAACTCAAATCGAGCAGGGATGGGTCCTGCTCCAAAGCATCGTTCAGGGCCCGAATTCCGTAGCCCAGTGGAACGCTCATTACCGCTGTGAAGTCTTCATCTGCCTCGATCATGTTCTGCAGATCCATCCAGACCGAATCGCGGGTGTACTGAGTCTCGCTGCGAGCAACCTGTCTCCGAGCGCGATCGACCGACTCCGCAGTGCCCGTGAGGAGTGTGACCCCGAAGAATTCGGGCTTCGCCCCGCGCTCCAACCATCGGCCGAATCCGAGGAGATGGGACGAGGCGATCATGTCCTCGGTGACACCGGTTTCCTCCTCCAGCTCTCTGTTCGCGCCATTGAGAACAAAAGCCGCGAGATCGTCACTTTGATCACGCATCTCGAGGCTTCCTGAGCCTGACGGTGCCTTCAATCCCTGACTGGAATGGTTGCGAGAGCTCTGGTCGACGATCAGGACCTGTCGGTCTGCGCTGATTGCGAGCGTCGAGACTCCGACGATGTTGGCAAGTTCGCTGCTGGCCAGGGGGATGAGCCTGCGGTCGGTGTCGTAGAGGTACTTCCGGCGCAGGTCCCAGACTTCTGCGCCTAGATGCGGCTGCCATCTCATCAGCTCATTGGAACAGAGGTGGTCAAAGAAGCAGGCCTCCTGAAAGGGAATGATCCGACTTCCGTCCAGGCGGCAGTCGCCGGCCATGCGAACACAGGGGCCGTTGAAATGCCATTTGCCGCCACTGGTCCGTCTGAGAACATAGGGAGCAATTTCCTCCAACTCTTCGGGAAGGCGGTATCGGGAGCGGATTCCGACACACCAATCGGACTGTGTTCGAAGATCGTCGTTGAGTTTTCTGTCGAAGAGGATCGTCCCTCGTGACGACTGATAGCAGTCCGGCAGGTCATCATCATGTGGCAGCTTCCTGCCGAATACGGGATTGCGTTCGACCAGTTCGAAGGACCGGTATCGACGGTTGAGGCTCGAGCCTTCCCAGTAGAGTGAGATGATGCCGATGATCACCCCCAGCAAGCTGATCGCGAAGATCAGGTAGCGGGGAAGCCAGGAGATCATCGGCAGAGTGCCGGCCACCAGACCAAGGATGGCCACCATGAACGAACGGTGCGCGCGCCCCTGCCACACGAACTGATCTCGTAGGCTGACTATGATGGTCTTCATGTTGCGGGCACCGTTCCTCCAGGCTGCAAGTCGACGTCGGATTCGCGGTCGCTGCACCGCGCGTCGTAGTATTTAGTGGTTGAGCGATTGTATCCGAAGGAGCAGGCTGTGAAGTTGGTCGTCACCGGTGGTGCGGGATACATCGGATCAGTAGTCACCTCCCAGCTTGTGGTCGCCGGGCACGACGTCACCGTCATCGACGATCTCTCAACCGGGCACCGTGACGCCGTCCCCGAAGCTGCAGACTTCGTCGAGATGCGGATTCACGACTGTCGGGAAGTCCTGATCGAAGGGCGGTTCGACGGTCTGCTCCATTTTGCAGCGAAGTCGCTTGTTGGTGAATCTGTCGAAAAGCCCGAACTGTATTGGGAGAACAACGTCGTCGGAAGCTTCGCACTGCTCGAGGCTATGCGCATGGCACAGATCCCCACGATCGTCTTCTCGTCGACTGCGGCGACCTATGGTCAGCCGGATGATTCTCCTATCACCGAGGTCACTCCCACGAGCCCGATGAACGCCTACGGGTCCTCGAAGCTGGCCGTCGACCTCATGCTGAGTTCGTACTGCAGGGCATACGGAATCAGCGCGACGTCGCTGCGCTACTTCAACGTTGGCGGTGCGCGTGGAAGATTCGGTGAGAGGCATAACCCCGAAACGCATCTGATTCCAAACCTCCTGAAGGTCGCTGCAGGTGAGACGGAATCCGGCAAGATCTTCGGCACCGATTACGACACGACCGACGGTACGGCGTTGCGCGACTATCTCCACGTCGTCGATCTCGGCAGAGCCCATCTCCTGGCATTGGAGCACTCCGAAGCCGGCAGTCACCGCATCATCAATCTCGGGTCCGGTACTGGGTATACGGTCTGGCAGGTGCTCGAGGCGTGCCGAGCCGTCACTGGTCACCCGATTCCCGCCGAGGAGTGCCCGCGCCGCGCCGGGGACCCCACGTCCCTCGTCGCTTCGAATGAGAGAGCGCGAGAACAGCTGGGCTGGATGCCGGAAATCGGCCTTGAACAGATCGTGACCGATGCGTGGAACTTCTATCGTTCCTGAGGTGAAGACTTCGGCCCCAGGCGTCGACACCCAATGGGAGTGGTTCTCAGCGAGCCGCAGGGTGACGAGAGTTTAGCGACACTGCACCTTAGTGACTCTGGCCGCGCACTCGGCGAACGAATGCGCGGAGCTTTCTTAGACGGCGTTGTTGCGGTCGGCGGAACTGGGTGCTCATTGCGCAGATTCATAGCTCCCGATTGGTCACAAACCGGCTGGGAAGCGGCATGATGGCACTATGACCATAGATCTCGATATTGCGCTCAACGCCGAGCTCGATCCCATCGTCGATGTCGCCGCTGGACTGGGCTTGGCACAAGAGGACATCGTCCCCTACGGATGGTCCAAGGCCAAGGTCCCCATCGACGTTCTCGACAAAGCAGCCGAATCCAACACCGACGGCAAACTCATCCTCGTCACCGCCATGAGCCCAACACCGGCGGGCGAGGGCAAGACCACGACGAGCATCGGACTGGCCGATGGGCTCAACGAACTCGCACGCTCGAAACCGGAAGTCGGCAAGGCCATCCTCGCCCTGCGTGAGCCCAGCATGGGTCCGGTCTTCGGGATGAAGGGCGGAGCAGCCGGCGGCGGATACGCCCAGGTGGTGCCGATGGAGGACATCAACCTCCACTTCACCGGCGACTTCGCGGCCATCGCCGCGGCGAACAACCTGGCCGTGACCATGCTCGACAACCACATCCACCACGGCAACGAACTCGACGTCGACGTCAGGCGCATCCACATCCGCCGCGTCGTCGACCTCAATGATCGGGAACTGCGCGGAGTCGTGGTCGGACTCGGTGGAATCAACGGGGGAGTGCCCCGCGAGGATGCCTTCGACATCGTCGTCGCCAGCGAGGTGATGGCGGTCTTCTGCCTGTCCACCTCGTTGACCGACCTCAAGGAGCGCCTGGGTCGAATCGTCCTCGCCCACAGCCGAACACGTGAACCCATCACGGTCTCCGACATCGGTGCTGCCGGGGCAATGACCGCACTGTTGCGCAATGCGCTCTCGCCCAACCTGGTCCAGAGCCTCGAGCATTCGCCGGCGTTCATCCACGGCGGTCCCTTCGCCAACATCGCTCACGGCTGCAACAGCCTGCTGGCGACGAGGGCGGCGATGACTTTGGGCGACTGGACCGTGACCGAGGCCGGCTTCGGTGCCGACCTGGGTGCCGAGAAATTCCTCGACATCAAGTGCCGCACCGCAGGTATCTGGCCCTCGGCCGTGGTCGTCGTGGCCACCTTGCGTGCGCTGAAGTACCACGGTGGTGTCGAGGTCAAGGACGTGCAGACGCCTAACACCGAGGCGGTCCTCGGCGGTATGGTCAACCTCGAGCACCACTGCGGCAATCTGCTCAATATCTATGGGCTGACCCCGGTCGTGTGCTTCAACCGGTTCCCCACAGACACCGACGAGGAGATGGCCGCTGCGATCAGCCATCTGCGCTCGAAGGGCATCTCAGCCGTCGAGTCGACCCACTGGGCCGATGGCGGCAAGGGCGCGTTGGCACTGGCCGCCGCGGTCGTCGAAGCTGCCGGAGGTGCGGGAAATGCAGGTGCGGCTGTCGATGACGGTTCGTTCTTCGTCGGAGGCGTTGCATCCGGCGACGCCGAGGCCCCCGCGGCGGGTTCCTCGGCACCAGGACCACAGGGGCAGTACAGCTACGAATTGGACCGGCCGCTGGAGGAGAAGATCCGCACGATCGCACAGCGAATCTACGGTGCCGCCGACGTCGACCTGCCGACCAAGGTCAAACGTAAGCTCAAGCAGTTCACGGACGAAGGCTATGGCGATGCGCCGATCTGCATCGCCAAGACCCAGTACTCACTGAGCACCGATGCCAGCCTGCGGGGAGCACCGAAGGATCACATCATCGCGGTCAAAGACGTGCGGCTCTCTGCCGGTGCCGGCTTCGTGGTCGTCATCGCCGGTGACATCATGACAATGCCCGGACTGCCCAAGGTGCCTTCGGCGCTGACAATCGACGTCACCGAGGACGGCAACATCACCGGACTGTTCTGAGCCTGCGACCGGGACTGAGCGTTCGACGTTGACGGCGGGCAACCTCGGCAATGGGCACCTGCTTCACTGGCGGGGTTTGTTCAGCCAGGGTCGCAGCAATCGGGTGCTCGCCGGCAGGAAGATGTAGGTCATCAGGGGTGTGAGGATGCAGATGTTGAGCAGGACGGCCAGCACTGTCGGCCAGCTCTCCAGCTGCGGCATGAGGAGGAGCGTCGAGAGCAGACTCAGTGGGAAGAACGGCAGGAAGATGCTCACCGCCTGCTTCCACCGCGGAGGCACGACCGTTTCGGGGATCGTCAGACTCTCCTCACCCTGCGGTTCGAACCAGCCCTCGATGCCCGTCCGATGTTCGACCCGGGTGGTCTCGACGAGTTCGGATGCGCTCTCGATCCACCACCGCCTGTCCTCGGACTCGTCCCAGGAGCGCAGCGATTTCGCATCGGCGAACCGATAGAGCACGTGCCATTCGTCCGAATCGGGTGATGTTCTCACCCACCCGGATCCCAGATACCCGTCGCGCTCGCGGGCCAGTTCCTGTCCCGCCTGCACCCACGCATTGAACCGGCGGTGGTGCTCGGGCAGGACGGTGCGAGAGATCGACACGGTGATCGGAGAGTGCTGAGGCATAGGTGCGATCCTAACGAATCCCACGACCGTCTATGTGCTGGGGGCGGGTGTGGTCTCGAGAGCCTCGGGCAGTCCGCCTGCGTCACTCGGCGCCGGTCACCCGCGCGAAGACGCGGTCGAGTGATGCCGCCAGCGCATCACGATTGTCCTCATCCAGCCACTCGCGGTGGAGCATCTCGTTGAGTCCGCCTGGAGTTTCGTGGCCGGCGACCAGGGCGGAGAACGAGGCGTCGGTGGTTGTCAGGGTGTTGCCCAGCCCGGCGAACTGTCCGCGGACGATGCGCTCGGCGTCGTTCCGGTCCCATCCCTGTCCCACGAGCCAATCGGCGATCGTCTGGAGATAGACATAGTAGGCCGACATCGTCGCGGTCGTGGCCGAGAGGGTGCTGAAGAGCTCCTCGGTCTCTGCGACCACGCTCCCGCCGAGGGTATTGAAGAAGTCTTCGACCTCGGCGTGAGCGGGGAAGACCGCGGTGACGCCGCGGCGCTCGCGCACTGGCGGCAGCGGGATGATCCGAACGATGGTCGGGTTCTGGGGCAGGAGTGGGGACAGCGTCTGAGTTGAGACTCCCGCAATCGCGCTGATCACCGTGCGATCAGAGGGAATGTCGAGTTCGGCGAGCACAGCCTCGGTCTGCTGGGGCAGGACGGAGAGGATGATGTGCTCACTGCGATCAATGACGTCCTGATTGCTCTCACAGACCTCCACTCTGTCGAAGTCACTCGCCAGCTGGGCCGAGCGTTCAGCATTGCGCGGAGAGAGGAGGAAGTCCGGGTGGTCGGCACCGGCACACGATCCTTCCACAATCGCCGAGGCGATCTCTCCGACTCCGATGATTCCGATTGTTCTGCTCATGCTGCGCTCCCAACGACACTGATGCGTTCGCGAATGAGGGAAATCCCCCTTTCAGCATTGTGCCATCGGAACTCGGAATAGCGAGGGAATCGGAACGTCGTGGCCTCACCGCCTCAGAAAGCTCAACAGCGGCACCCATGAATGTGGGCCCGCGTGCGATTCTGACTCAGAAATCGCACGCGGGTCCACATTGACGGGCTTCAGGAGCGTGAAACGCTCACCCGGAACTCAGAAGCTAGGCAGCACCGATCCGTCTGACCACTTGTCTTCGATGAACTTCTTCACCTCGGGGGAGTGGAGCAGCTCGTCGAGCTTCTTGATGTTCTCATCGTCCTTGTTCGCGGTGCGCGCGGCGAGGAAGTTGCCGTAGGGGTTGTCCTTGGCGTCCTCGAGGACGATTCCGTCCTTGGCAGGGCTGAGTCCGGCTTCCAGAGCGTTGTTGCCGTTGATGACCGAGGCGTCGACGTCATCGAGGGTGCGAGCCAGCTGTGCGGCATCGGCCTCGACGAACTCGACGTCCTTCGGGTTGTCCTCGACGTCGGAGAGCTTCGCATCGACCGCGTCGACGCCATCTTTGAGGGTGATGACCTTGGCCTCTTCGAGCATCTTCAGCGCACGACCCTGGTTGGCAGGATCGTTGTTGATGCCGACCTTTGCGCCCTTGGGCAGGTCGTCTACGTCCTTGATGGACTTCGAGAACAGTGCGAAGGGTTCGAGGTTGATCGGGTCGAACGCGGTGAGTTCGTAGCCTTGGCCCTCGACCTCTGAGTCGAGGTAGGGCTTGTGCTGGAAGTAGTTGGCGTCGATGTCACCGTCGGACAGGGCCTTGTTCGGCAGGGTGTAATCCGTGTACTCGGTGACTTCGAGATCGAGACCGGCATCCTCAGCGAGATTCTCGTCGACGAAGCGCAGGACATCGCCCTGGGGCACCGGTGTGGCGCCGATCGTGAGCTTGGTGATGCCGCCGTCCTCCTCGCCCACGGAATCGGTGTCGCCGCCGACGAGGCCGCAGCCTGTGAGCAGCAGGGTCGCGCTCGCGGCGAGGGCGGTGAGCTTGATCTTCATGGTTCTCCTTGTGTGATGTGTGTCGTTGGTGTGACGAGAATTTCGATGCGGTGAGTCTTCATCGATGAGGCCGTGTGCTGTCGGGCCGGCCTCAGCGGTGGTCGACGACGCGAGCGAGCCGGTCGCCGATGAACTGGATGAGCGCGACGATGATGACGAGGACGATGATGCACGCGAGCATCGTGTCTGCCTGATACCGCTGGTAGCCGTACGAGATCGCCAGCGCTCCCAGACCGCCGCCGCCCACGGCGCCTGCCATGGCCGTGTAGGACACCAAGGTCACCGAGGTCACCGTTGCGGCCCCGATGAGCCCGGGCTTCGCTTCGGGGACGAATACCTGCCGGATCACCTGACCGTTCGAGGCGCCCATCATCAGGGCAGCTTCGACCTTGCCTTCGGAGACCTCACGCAGCGAGTTCTCGACGAGGCGGGCGTAGAAGGGGATCGCACCGATGGTCAGTGAGACCACGGTCGCCTGCCAGCCCAGGGCCGAACCGACCACGAAGCGGGCGAAGGGGATGAGGGCGATGATGAGGATGATGAACGGGATCGAGCGCGTGATGTCGACGATGAGCGAGAGCATCCGGTGGAGCGTGGGTCGAGCCTTGAGTCCGCCCTTCGATGTGGTGAACAGCCAGATCCCCAGGGGCAGCCCGATGAGGACGGCCAGGCCGGTTGACCACAGGGTCATCAGCAGGGTCTCGATGGTGGCGGGCAGCATCTGCTGCGTGATCGCCGGGTTGTCGAACCATGTGGGATCGTTCATCAGGCTGCCTCCTCCGCGTAGATTCCGTCCGCGTCCAGCGCGGCGATGAGCTCCTGCGACTGGGCCGGCCCTGCGACCGTGAAGCGGATCCGACCGACCTGCCTGCCCTCGATGGTTTCGACGGCACCGGCGAGGATCGCCTCGGCGCCGACCCCAACCGACTGTGCACTGGTCAGGACCTTGGGCAGGCTGGTACCGGCCAGCGATACCTCGACGAGGGCGGTGTCCGCCTCGTCCAAAGTGATGGGTGGAAGGGGGACGAGATCCTTGGACAGGTCCGATCCGGGCTCGGAGATGACCTCGGCGAGGGTGCCTGTCTTGGCCACCCGACCATCGGCCAACAGGGTCACCGAATCGCAGATCTCGCGGATGACGGACATCTCGTGGGTGATGATGAGGACGGTGATGCCCAGGCGATCGCGCAGGGAGCGGATGAGGCCCAGGATCTGGTCCGTGGTGGTGGCATCCAGCGCCGAGGTGGGCTCATCACACAGCAGCACCTTGGGTTCGGCGGCCAGTGCCCGGGCAATGCCCACGCGCTGCTTTTGTCCCCCGGAGAGCTGGGCGGGATAGTTGTCGACACGGTCGCCGAGGCCGACGATCTCGAGCAGCTCGCGAGCCTTCGCCAGGCGTTCCGTCTTGGAGACCCCGGCGATCTGCAGGGGATGGGCGACATTGTGCAAAGCGGTGCGCGAATCGAGCAGATTCACGTGCTGGAAGACCATGCCGATGCTGCGACGGGCCTGGCGCAGACCGGAGCCGGACTGATCGGTGAGGTCGACGCCGTCGATGGCGACCGTGCCCGACGTCGGCGAATCGAGTCCGGTCAGGCAGCGGATGAGTGTGGACTTGCCGGCGCCGGAGCGGCCGACGATGCCGTGGATCTCTCCGGCGGGGACCGACAGGTCGATCTCTTCCAGAGCGACGGTGCCTGAGAACACCTTCCGCAGACTGCGCAGTTCGATCACAAGCGCCTCCTCGTGTGGGTGGGATGGGGACGGACGGCATGAGACCACAGAGCAGCAAGCCGACGATTCAGCATCCCAATATGGCGGCGCCTGACTTTATGCGGGTGTCATAAAGGGACGCACAACTGGGCGTTCGTGACCAAGGACACGAGGGTTCGCTGCGAACGTCATCTACCTCGTTGCGGAAGCGGTGCTCGAGTCGTCCGTCGAGTTGAGGAAGTTTTGGGCCGATTCTCGTGTCCTGAAGCGGACCGAAGTTTCCGCAACTCGGAGCTGCCGACGAACGCACCACCTCGTTGAAAAGGTGACGAACGGGCGAACTCTGTCAGAAGCCGTGGGGTCGGAGCATCGCAGTTCGCATTCTCGCCACTTCGTTGTCACGTCGCACCCGTATCACTGAGTAGCTAAGGTCCTGACCATTCGTGATTTCGGCCCGGTGGTCGGGCGAGAACGACGATGGGAACACCGCATGTTCGAGGACACCATTCGGATCGCTGCGATCGTTCCCTGCCACAACGAGGAGATCACGGTGGCGACGGTGGTCGGCGACCTCAAGGCGGCCGTCCCCCTGCTGGCCGTGGTCCTCCTCATCATCACCCGCTTCGTCCCGAAGACGTGGCCGCTCTGGATCCCGGCCCTGGGGCTGCTCGTGTATGCGTTCGGGCTGCGGAAGAACGCCATCTTCGCCATCGTCCCGATCGCGGTCTATATCGGATACTTGTTGGTCAAACGGCTGCGCAGCAGTCGACGCTTCTCCACGATCGCGGGACGGTTCGGCACGCGGGTGGGCGCTCGGTTCGCCGCTCGGCAAGCGATTGCGACGGCTATGGCCTCTCTGCTCGTTCTCGTCGTCCTGGGTGCGGGCCTCAAAGCCACGGATGCGGCCATCGAATCGCAGGAGGACGTGGCGGCCACCGGTCAGATCTCGCAGATCTTCCTCGACGACGTCATGTTCTCCGTGCCCAACGGCGCTCTCCAGGCCTCGGATGCCCCGGCCGAGCTCAAGGACAAGATCAGCACAGCTCGCGACAAATGCCTGGAGAAAGGCGAGATCTGGGACGCCTACTGGAACTGCTACGGCAAGGGCGCGACTGGGGAGCCGTTCTCGCCGATGGCCCAGCAGGAGGCGCTGAAGGACCTGTGGCTGAGCGAGGTGATCACCCATCCGCTCCGCTATGCAGAGTACCGGGCGGCAGTGTTCTCCTTCTACTTCTTCACCTCGGCCGTGGAGTACTGGCCGGCTGGTTGGCACCATGCCGCTGCACGGGTCGGCTTCGAGCAGGGCAATGACAAGGCCGACTACATCGTCAAGCCCTATGTTGAGGACTTCGCGCTCGACACGTTCCCGATGCTCTTCAAACCGTGGTTCTGGACCCTTCTGGCAGGTGTCCTTCTGGCCTTCGGATACCGCGCGCGACATCGCGACACGAGCGCTGCTGAACGGACGGCGACTGCGAGAACCTTCTGGCCCGAGATCACGATGCTGGCCACCTCGGCGCTGTTCTATGTGTTCGGATACTTACCCATCGTCCCGTCGAACCATTTCCGGTACACGTTCTGGCCAGCGCTCGCCGTCACCACCGCACTGCTGTTCGTCCTGGCAATGCGGCACACCCAGCGAGCCCCGACAGCCATGGATGTTTCGGAGCCGGGGCCCTGAGAGACCTCGTGATCGCCGGGCACGCCGCGTTCGGGGGCATTCAGCGAGTCCGAAACCTGGCCGATTAGACTCGATGCCTGTAATGGAAGAGTCATTGTCGGCCCGGTTGCGGCGCCTCGCGGCGGAAGCGTTCAAATTCCTCACTGTCGGTGGTCTGGGATACATCGTCGACGTGGGGCTTTCCAACGTCCTCGCCTACGGCTTGGGCTCGATCCCTCCGCTGCTCGAGGGCAGTCCGATCAAAGCCAAGATCGTCTCCACCATCATCGCCATGGTCGTTGTGTGGATCGGCAATAAGCTCTGGACCTACGGGGATCGGACGACCGGCTCGAATCTGCGCGGCATCTCGCTCTTCATCGCCGTCAACATGGCCGGAATGATCATCACCGTCATCCCGCTGGGTGTGACCTGGTACCTGCTCGACATGCGTGACCAGCTGACCTACAACATCTCGACGAACATCATCGGCGTCGGACTGGCGATGTTCTTCCGCTTCTACGCCTACCGGACGTGGGTATTCAAGGAAGCATCACCGGCCGCCGAGGTCGTTGTCGAGATGGACGAGCCCCGCAGGGTTCCCGACGACCGGAACTGAAAAAGGCAGCCGGCGGGCCAGCCTCATTTACCTCGCGTAGCGCAGTTTTCGGTAGGCGCGAACGACCGGAGCCGGGGCCATGGTGCGCAGCTCGGCGCGGATGAGCAGACGCTTCTGCTTCCACACGGCGCTGCGCCGGTTCGGCAGCTGACCTGCCCTGGCACGTGTGGCCAGGAGCTCCAGATGGTGACGAAGTCTGCCGTCGTCGGAGTGGAAGTAATTCTCGGCCAGCCACGCCGAGGTGGGAAATCCGATGGTCCCGGCCGTCACCTCGGCGAGGCTGCCGGTGGCACCGGAATCGGCGAAGGCCTCATTGAGCAGGTTCCTGTCGAAGCCGAAGTCCGAGATCAGCAGGGTGGGGATGCCGCGGTCGAAGGCCTCCAACGCCGCCGTCGATGACACAGTCACCAGCGCGGCACCGGGCACGAGGAAGTCGTCCAGTGGACCATAGCCGAGCTCGATACGCTCAGTACCAGGAACACCCAGATCACGCAGGCCTTTGCGGATATCGACGTACGAGTGCTGTTCGTGATGCGTTTCGTGCTCACCGGGCCGCGAACGCATCTTGATGACCGCGTTCGAGTCTGCGTGACGTGAGGCGAACTCGGCGAGCGCGGCCACGATTGCTTCTCGATCACCGAGCGCCTCGGGCACCTTGGCCTGCGGAGCGAACACAAGTGTTCGGGGGACTTCGGTCTGCATAGGCTTGGATGCTTCACCAGCGTCGGGCTGGGATGCACTCGCAGGAGTGACAAGCTGGGGGATCCACGTCGAGCGCAGCATGGGCAGGCGGGTCAGGTAGATCTCACAGGGCACCTGCGTGAGTGCACTGACCTCGGTGTACTGGGCCACCTCGGCGAAGGAATGGGTGATGAACGCATCCATCAGGCGGCGATAGTTCATGCCCTTCTTGCTGGCGGGCAGCCCCATTCCGGGTAGGCCGGAGACCAGGGCTGGGCGGTGATCGAGCAGGTGCGCGGTGAGGAAGAGCTGGGCGACGATCGGCCCGGTGGCGGCCCCGAGCACAATGTCGGCGTGATGGTCGGTGATGATGTGGGCCAGGTCGGTGCGGGTGACAACGGGGATGGTGCGGCCGGCCCAGGCGGTGCCGGCGATAGCGTGGGTGATCTGCTCTGCGGTGGGCAGAATCGGGCTGTCGATGAGGTAGACGTGGGCTTCGACGCCGGGCAGGGAACTCAGCAGCTGGGTCGCCCATTTGAGGTAGGACTCGGAGTCGGAGACGGAGACGATCCGGATCGGCTCGACCGAATGTGCATCAGGTATCGACATCTGCCTTGACCGATTGGGTATTGAGGGACTTACGCAGACTATCGGCTGAGGCGCCGGTCCACCATTCGGCCGGAATCTTGGTGACGGCGATCGTCACGTCCGGGTTCAGTGTTGCCAAGGAGATCGCCGCGGTGCTGGGCAGGCTGCGGATGGTGGAATTCGGCGGCAGATTGACCAGGCGCAGTTCGATCGGCAGGCCGACGTGTTTGATGCGCACACGCTCGTCACGGCTGAGCTCGGCGAGGAACTCGTCGGTCTCTCGGCGGTGCGGGTAATAGGTGATCGGACCGTCGGCCATGAGTTCCTCGAGCCAGGTGCGGTAGGAGTCTGCGTGGATGAGCCCGTCGGCGACGAGGGCCGAGCCGATGACCGGGTTGTCTCTTGGGTGGCTGCCGCCGGTGGGCAGGGTCTGCAGGTGTTCGAACTTATGGCGGGTGATCTCCGCGCCTGTTTTGAGGAAGGCCTTGCGCATGGTCTTCGACACCGGCAATGCGGTGTGCCAGCGCAGCCTCCCTGCCGGTGCCAGCCCACGCAGACGGTCTGCGACGTGTGCGGACATGACCGCACGTGAAGCCTTGAGCTTCTGCCGCGGACGCACGAGGGGTCCGCGCTTGGCCGTGAGGATCTCGATGGTCGAATAGGTGGCCAGACCGTCGTCGAGGATGACGACGTCTGGCATGCGACGCTCCAGGTAGGCCAGTGCGAGTGCCTTGTGGACCTGCCCGGAGCAGGCATCGCCGATGTAGATGCGATCGAAGTTCTGTTTGCGCAGGACTCCGGGCTTGGCCCCGACGCGTTCGAGAGAGATGTTCTTGGGCAGCCAGGCGGAGTCGAAGGCGTCGAGGAACGACGTCATGCCCTTCGCATTGGCACGCGCCCGTATCAGCAGGTCTTCAGCAGGTTCGTGGGCTTCGAGTGCGGAGAGGAACTGCAGGGGCGACTCGACGAAGGCGATCGAGGTGAGTTGAGTCTTCTTGGCCATCATTGCTTTCGGCCACCTCCAAATCGTGAGCTCAGTGTTGATTTCATCTTCGGGACGAGTTTCGGGGCGTCGATGGAGATTCCGTAGGTCTTCAGGGTGTGCTGAGCGTGCTTCGCCTGCGTGCGCAGACGTCGCTTGGCTGAGCTGAGCCCCTTGCGATGCGATGGAATCTCCAGGCGTCCGGGCAGATCCAGCTTCGTCAGACGCTTGCGTTTGAAGTACTTCATGTCCTGACCGCCGACGGCGGATTCGAGGAACTCGCTCGCGTTGCCCCGCAAGTGGGAGGCCGTCTCGGACTGCATGCAGTAGGTGACGGCGTCGATGAGGGGTCCCAGGTCCTTCGTGCCGGTGGGCTTTGTGCGGGCGGGCTTTGTGGCGGCCTCCGCGTTCACGGGGGTGGCCGCTGGCGGCCCAGGTGCCACCTCGGCGAGTTCGCCGGGCAGGACATATCCGCCCGTGTGCAGGGCATCGACGATGGTCAGCGGGATCCGGTTGCTGTTCTGGTACGGTGCTAGGACCTGCAGCATCATCGAGGTGCCGATCGCGGCCGTGGCGGTCCCGAACAGGGCACGAGCGGTCGCGAGCCCGGTGGAATAGCAGGACACGACGAGGCGTGGTCGGGTGGTGGCGATGACGATCTCGGCCAGCAGCGGCACATCGGCGAGCACGAATTCCAGTCCCAGTTCCAGGCTGCGCTGACGCAATGGTTCGATCGTCGTCCGCGCCGAGGTGGGGTGTGGTTTGAAGATGACAGCCGACAGTCCGCGAGCCTTGACCTCATCGATCATCTGCAGGTGCAGATCCAGCTCCTCCTCGGCAGTGATGAGGTCGATCTGGGCGAGGTACTGGCCCAGGACCATTCCAGCCTCGGGGATCGGATCGCAGAGTTCGGCCGCCGCCAACTCCGGGGCCACCTCGGCGGCCATATCCTCGATGACCGACTTCAGGTCCGCGGCCGGCAGGGTGACCCGGTCGGGGGAGTGTTCGGCTAGCTGACGTGGGGTGATGCCCGGCAGGAGGTCGGTGTAGTAGATCGCCTGCAGGCGCTGGTACTGCGGCAGGGACAGCGGATTGCGGATCGGGCCGTAGCTCATCAGCCCATCGGAGTGCACCGCAATTTTCGCGGTGGTGAAGATCTGGGTGAGCACACCGGCCGGATGACCGGGCAGGGACTCGACGATGAGATCGATGGGCTCGTTCTCCGCGATCGCCCATTCCGAGCGCAGCGATCTCGCCATGATGGGGGCACGTTCGCCGGAGATCCCGAAGGTCTTCGGGTGGTTAGGCCAGATGGTGGCATTCCAGTCGACGATGAGATCGAAGCAGGTCAGCAGGCTGGCCGATCCGGGCATGTCATCCGCGGCGGGAGTCAGCTCTGGAGCGAAGGAGTTGTTGGCGATGACGAGGATCCGGCGCATCTCGGTGCCACCGAGGTGTCCGGCGCGGATCAGGGCGACGATGTTCGCGAGCTGGTACTGGGTGGAGACCTGGATGATCTGGGTCATCAGCGTGCCCTCCTGACGATCGACTCGATCACGGGCAGCCGGTGCTCCCCGAAGTTGTGCAGGGCAGCGTCGATGATGTCGTCATCGACGCCCTTGAGCGTGTTCACCGCTCCCAGGTTGAGCTGCGACCTGACCTGGTGGTTCATTGAGGCGCCGCGGTTGTGGATCTGGAAGTAGAGGATGGAGAGGAAGTTGCGCACGGCCTTCTGCTCGAAGCGGCGAAACTCCGGGTTGGCCTCGAGCATGGCGAACACGGACCTGAACGCGGGGATGAAGTCGAGCTGGCGTTCGTCGAAGATCGCCGTCAACGAGGTGGCGCTGCCCTTGCGATAGCAGAGGCCAGCGGTGTCGACGACGGCGAAGCTGTCGGTCTCAAGGTGGTGGCGCCACGTCCAGGGACGATCCTCACAAGTGCGCAGTTCCGGGTTGAACTCGAGCAGGCCACGCTGAGCCATGGACCGGGAGTAGATGCCGGTCCAGCACTCGGGGAAGTCGACCATGGTCGAGGCGTCGTGGGGGAGGATGTAGTCGCGGGGGTTGAGCGCCGTGTTGTGGGTGAAGCAGGGGGCGTTGCGCAGTTTGCGGTTGAAGCCGTTGACGATGAGGTAGTTGGTCTTGACGAAGTCCACGCCCAGACCGGTGATCGAGTCCGTCAGGGACCGCAGATGGCCAGGCGCGTACCAGTCGTCACCGTCGAGGTAGGTGATCGTGTCACCGGTGGCAGCTTCCAGCGCGGTGTTGCGTGCCGTGGAGACGCCGCGCGATTCCGCGTTGTGGATGGTCACCAGGTTGAGCCGGTCGGCGAATTCGGCAATGACTCCCGCCGTGTCATCGGTGGACCCGTCGTTGACGACGATGACTTCCAGTTCGTCACGTCCGAAGCGCTGGTTGACCAGGCTCTTCAGGCTCCCGCCGATCGTTTCCGCGGCGTTCTTCGCGGCGATGATGACACTGACGACTGGCGCTGTCATTGGGTCCTTTCGCAGGGGTGCTCAGGTCTCGTGGAGCTCGTGGCGTGCGCTGGTGCGTGCACGCGTTCTCCTGGTGGGACGGGCGGTGTTGTTTGCATTCGATTGATCTTAGAATTCCTAAGCGAACGGTGGGTTGCGCCGAGGTTGACGCCTCGGACAGGTGAAGTTCACCAAGTGTTTGCCCATCGCCCATAGCCTTGTGCAATGCCGCACCTGAAGCTGTTCCACTTCGACATCCCGACCTGGGGAAACTACGGCGACAAGGCGCTGTTCCCCGTGGTCAGGGACGTCTTCCGAGTGATGGGTTCTGGTGGCTCGACCGCTTCGGCTCGGTCGGGCGGTGAGGTCGATTTCACATCGGCGGCGGCCCTGCGGCGCGAAGTGGATTTGGCCCTCGTCGAGCGGATAAATTCATCGGCAGATGCTGTTGTCGTCGGCGGAGGCGGGCTGTTCCTGCAGGACACGAACCCGAATCGGCTGTCGGGATGGCAGTGGAAGATCTCCGCCGAAGCGCTCGCCGCCATCGAAGTCCCGCTTATCATCTATGCGCTCGGGGACAACCGGTTCCCCGGCCAGCCCGAGTTCGACGAGCTGATGCACACCCATGTCAGCCAGGTCCTCGACCAGTCTGTGTTCTTCGGCCTGCGCAACACCGGCAGCATTGAGACGATGACGTCATTCCTCGGTGTCGACGGGGGAGACGTCGAGCGATCACGAGCATCCGCGAACTCGCAGGCGGCGCCGCCTCTGCAGTCGCAGCCGGGGACGATCTCGCGGTCAGGACCAATCCGATTCCAGCCGTGCCCGACGACCATCGCGGGCCTGCTCTACGAGCCCTTGATCGGCCGTCGCCCCGATCCGAGTCAGAAGGTCCTGGCGATCCAGATGCTCGTTCACCCACGTCAGCAGGCCGCCGGCTTTGACGCCGAGGTGATTCACCGGGCAACGATCGATGCCGCCCGAATGCTCTTGGCTGGCGGATGGACTATCCTCAGCGTTCCCTTCCACCCCGATGGCGCCGAGGTGTCGCGGCAGTTGGTCGCTGAGGTGCCCGAGGTCAAAGAGATCGGGTTGTATGGCTCCGACATCGGGTTCTTCGCCGGTCTCGATCTGTTCGTCTCCATTCCCTATGTGCTGGGTGGTCGCGGGCATGCGCAGATGATCCCCTTCGGCGTCGGCTCGATTCCGATCTCCCTGGATCTGCACGCCAAGCTGGGCTACTTCGCCGAGGACATCGGACATCCCGAATTCATCGTGCCTGTTGGGCCTGAGGGTATGGCGGCGGACAATACGGGCGACGGTCCTGGCATCACCGCGGATGTGGTTCAGCGAGCCCACGCTCTTGCCCAGCGGATCGTCGACACGATCGAGCAGGCCTATGCGCGCGGAAATGACCTGCAGGACGACCTCGCAGCTACCTGGCAGAAACTTTTCGACATCACGGCGGACAACCACGCCGACATACGCGATGCGCTGCGGCCTTCGTCGGGCACGGGGAATTCCGGTGCGGGCACTGAGCGGTTGGTTGCAGTCGTCCGGAGGCTCCCAGCAGAAGTTGTTCCCCGAGCCGACCTAGTTCCTCAAACCGACCTAGTTCCTCGAACCCAGGCCGATATCCGAGCCGAGGAATTCCACCTCGCGGCAGTGTCCGAGGCCGAGGAATTCAGCGCCGCTCACATGCGAGATCGCACGAAGCTGCGCCGTGAGCACAAGCAGCAACTCGAGAGCGCCAACGCACAGCGCAAGGACCGCGAAGCGGAACGGGAGAGCCTCCGTGCGGAGTTGAAGCAGAAGGAGACTCAGCTCGAGTGGCAGTCCGCAGAGCTTGACGTGCAGACCACGGAACTCGACGCTCAGACTGCGGAGAAGAATCGGCACGCCGTCGATGCCGCCGGCCTGCGGAAGCAGCTCGACGAATCCGATGCCCAGCTCAGGTCGGTCAACGACCGTACAGCCACCGCCGAAGCGAAGGTCCTATTCGACAAGACGGCGCATGGGCTGGCGTGGAGGGTACGGAGGATCAAGCGCAAACTCGGGCGCTGACCTACGGCACGATCATCTCGGAACGGCCCCACCACCTCGGCGAGGGAACACGGCAACGGCCCCACCACCTCGGCGAGGTGATGGGACCGTTGTCAGACGATCAGGCCAGAACACGATCAGGCCAGACCAAGAGCGGGTCAGACGCTGACCTTGCGCAGCGAATCGATCTTGGATTCCTCGCCCGGCATGACGCGTTTGTCGCCGTCGCCGAAGGCAGTTTCGAGAACGCGCACGCCTTTGGTGAGCGAGGTGAACTCGCGCGGTTCCATCGATGCGGACTGGTCGGAGCCCCACATCGAGGAGTCCAGGGTGATGTGGCGTTCAATGGTCACGGCGCCCAGTGCTGCGGCGGCGAAGGAGATCTCGAGGCCCAGCTCGTGGCCGGAGTAGCCCACGGGCACGCCGTAGCGCTCACGCATGGCCGGGATCGCCTTGAGGTTGACCTCTTCGGGAGGCAGCGGGTAGGTCGAGGTGGCGTGCATGAGGACCAGTTTTTCGCGGTCGAAGACCTCGACGGCGGCATCCAGCGTGGCCCAGTCGGACATGCCCGAGGAGCACAGGACGGGCTTGCCGGTCGCGGCGATGGCACGGAGGAGTTCGAAGTCCGTCAGCGAGGCCGAGGCGACCTTGTAGGTCAGCGCATCGAACTCGTTTTCGAGGAAGTCCACGGAGTCAGTGTCCCAGGGGGAGGCGAACCACTGCAGACCGACTTCCTTGGCGTAGCGGTCGATCTCGGCATATTCGTCCTTGCCGAATTCGACGCGCCACTTGTAGTCGAGGTAGGTCATCTCGCCCCATGGGGTCGAGCGCATCTTGGACTTCTGGTGTTCGGGCACAGCCACATCGGGGTTGCGCTTCTGGAACTTCACAGCCTGGGCACCGGCGGTGACGGCGACATCCATGAGCTGCTTCGCGATCTCGACGTCGCCGTTGTGGTTGATGCCGATTTCGCCGATCATGTACACGGGCTGATTCGGGCCGACGAGGTGGTTGCCGATGGCCACAGGGGCGAGTTGATCAGTCATGAAACCTGCTTTCGATTGGTACGCAAACCTTCTGCGTGATTCGTGAGCAACGGCTGTTGCTGCTGGATGGATGGTCGGTAAGTGGGTGTCTGGTGTGCGTCTGCTGCGGCTGGTGCGTCTTCGTTGTGGCCAGCGGAGCCGAACGGATCGGAGCCCAGCACCGATGCCAGTGCTCGCGTCGGCAGCTGCTGCGTTGCCCGGTTCGACACGGGGATGAGGTCGCAGACTTCGCGGACCGCTCCCTTTCCTCCGGGCCGATCGAGGACGACTCGAGCCGCTGCGAGCACCTTGGGATGGGCGTCGGCGACCGCGATGGGCCAGCCGACGACGTCGAAGGCTTCGAGGTCGTTGATGTCGTTTCCGACGTAGGCCACTCGGGCTGGGTCAAGGCCCTGGTCATCGATCCATGACCGCAGGACCTGGGATTTATTGTCGATGCCCTGAGTGACGTCCACATGAAGTTTCTCCGCCCTGCGGGTGACAACTGGGTTGCGTTCCTTCGACAGGATCATGACAGGCAGCCCTGATCTCACCAGGCGTGAGACTCCCATGCCGTCGCCGCGGTGGATCCGGACCTGTTCGTTGCCGTCCTCGTCGACGTAGGCGCCGTCGTCGGTGTGGACTCCGTCGAAGTCGGTGACGAGGGCGTCGACGTCGATGACCTGCGCGGTTTCCTGTGTGGAGGCGATCGCGCGGACCAGTGACAGGTCGGACATGTCGTCGATTTCGCGGGCGTGCTCGGGTGGGACCTCTTCGATTGCGATGCGACCGAAGAAACGGTGTTGATGTTCGAGGAGACCGTCGGTGCGCATGACGTAGAACGCGCCGGTCTCGTTGTAGTGCTTGGCCCGGTCCTGGCGGCGGGGCCGGAAGCTGGCTTCGTGACCAACGGCCACTGCCGTTGCGCCATCATCGAGGCGCCACAGGAACGAATGGTCCTCGACGGCGGAGAACACGACATCGGCATCACCGTCACGGACGGCGGTGACCGCGTTGTCGATCGAGGCCGAGTCGATGAACGGTGAGGTGCACTGCATGAACACGGTGGTGTCGAATTCCTCGCCGAGGCTGGCCAGCGTGTAGATCAGCGCCGACTCACTGCTCGCGGTGTCACCGGCGATGTCAGCGGGACGGTGGGACACCTCGGCGCCGGATCGGATCGCCTCAGCCGCGATGCCCTCGTGGTCGGTCGAGACGACAACGCGGTCGATGCTCGGGGTCGACCTGGCCGCGTTGATCGCGCGTGCCAGAAGAGAGATGCCGGCGACCTTCTGCAGGTTCTTCAGCGGAATTCCCTTGGAGCCGCCCCGGGCGGGAATGATGGCCACGGCCCGATGCGGCCGTGCTGCGCTCTCGGAGGGGGCCGTGGCCACCTGGTCAGTGGGCGTCGCGGCCACGTGATCGGTGGGCGCTGGGGGAGTCAGAATCGATTGGTCATTCACAATGATTCGACGCTAACGACGGCATGTGGCCTTGAAGTGAACGAGCAATGTCGCCGAGGCGACGGCTTCGTGGCGGGTGTATGTCGAGGTGCCGTGGGGCGGGGGTGGTCACCCGTGATGGAGCTGAATGGTCAGTGTCAGGTGAGGTCGGTGTGCCTGTGGGTGGTCAGCGCCAGGTGACGTTCCACATGCGGTTGTTCCACGCCTCGAAGGGAATGACTTCGCCTGTATAAATCGGCCAGAAGTAGGCGAAGGCCATGATCGCGGCCACGAGGATGAGGCCCACGGACATCCGACGGCCGAACAGGGACCAGGGGATTCGAGTGCCGCGACCGGCGAATATTGGGCCACGGGAGTTGGGGACTCGGCCCCAGATGAGTGTGAGGCAGTAGGTGAATGCGAGGACGACGAAGGGCACCATGACGATCGTGTAGAAGGTGAAGATGGTGCGTTCCTGGTACGCGAACCACGGCAGCCAGGTGGCGGCGAGTCCGGCCAGGATGACTCCGGCGCGGACGTCGCGGCGGATGATCCAGGCGACCAGTGCGACGAGGATGGCGATGGGTGCCAGTCCCCAGATCACGGGATTGCCGACCGATGTGATCGCTGAGGAGCAGTGCTCCACGGCACAGCCCATGCTTCCCTGATCAGGGGATTCGTAGTAGAACGAGGTCGGCCGCCACTGGAGAATCCAACCCCACGGGTTCGACATGTAGGGGTGTTCCGAATCGAGGCCGACATGGAACGAATACGCCGTGTAGTGATAGTGGGCCAGAGACGGCAGCCACAGCAGCCAGTCGGGCAGTGCGCTCCACCAGCCTGCGTTGTCGAAGGCCCACTGCCGGTCCCAAGCATCGGCGGAACGGATCCACCCAGTCCAGGTGACGAGGTAGGTCAGTAGGGCCACCGGCACCAACTTGATGAACGCAGGAATGCTGTCGCGGATGAGTATGCCGAGCCAGGGGTGGACGATGCCTGCACGGTGGCGCGAATGCACGTCCCAGGCGACGACGAGGATCCCGAATGCGGCGACGGCATAGAGCCCCGACCACTTCACGCCCATTGCCAGCCCCAGGCTGATGCCTGCGGCGATGAGCCAGGGACGCACGCCGAGGCGGGGCCCGAAGTTGACCAGGTCCTTGCTTCGCGATGGGCGACGATCGCGAACTCGTTCTGGTGCTCGGAGTGCGGGCGCGGCAGCTGCTGGCTCAGCGGTCGAGGCGGCGACCGCCTCGGTGGGAGGAGTGGTTGTGGGCGGTGGGGCCTTCGCCCACTTCTCCAGTCGCTTCGTCACGAACTCCCGGTCCAGGACGATGAAGGCGAAGGCGAGGAGGACGAAGGCCATGAGGACGATGTCGAGCAGACTCGTGCGTGAATGCACGAAGTGCTCACCGTCGATCGAGAGCAGACCGGCTGCGACGCAGGCGAAGAACGCGGAGCGGAAGAGCTTCCACGCGACGAAGCCCATGAGGAAGATCGTCAGCGTTCCCACGATCGCCACAGAGAACCGCCAGCCGAAGGAGTCGTCGGCGCCGAAGAGGTGGACGCCGGCGCCGATGATCCATTTGCCCAACGGCGGGTGGACGACATATTCGGGGGTCGACTCGATGACGCTCGGGTCACCGGCGTTGAAGGAGTCGTCGGCGTTCTCCGGCCAGGAGCGTTCGTAGCCGAACTTGAAGACCGAGTAGGCGTCCTTGACGTAATAGGTTTCGTCGAAGATCAAGCGGTGGGGGAAGTCCAAGTTGAAGAGTCGGAGGACACCGCCGATCGCCGTGATGAGCAGCAGGGCCGGCCACATCCAGACCGGTGCGCGAGTCGCCCACATTCCGGTGGTGAAGGAGCGCCTCCGGATGCCAGCGGCATTGGCGCGGATCGATTCGCGCCGGTGAGCGCGACGTTCCCGAGCGATGAGTTTGGTGGGTGCGGGCCTCGTGGGGGAGGGCTGGTCGGTTCGGGAGTGTGTGGGGTCGGTCGACTCATCCATGGGGTCGGTGGACCGCCTCGGCGCCTGGGGATCTTCGGGTTGAGTCATTATCGTCAAGTTTAAGGTCGAATGAGACGCTTGTTCCCATCTGATCCTCAGGGTGAGTCGTTCACGTGCAGCGGGAGATCGGGTCGGGGTGGGACGTCGGCGTATTGTCCTTGGGGCCGTCGGGACGACTAAGGTAGTCCTCAACAGGCAGCAAACGAATGAAACGGTGATGAGCGTGTCCTATAACCCGAACTATCGCCCGAGCGATCCACCGCAGGTCGGATCCCAGCAGTTCAACAATGGATACGGCGGGTCACAGCCTCAGCCGGGATACGGCTCGGGCCAGTATCAGGACCAAGGCCAGTATTCGAATCCGAACCAGTATCAGCAGACCCAGTCCGGCCCCGTGGTCTATAGTCAGCCGGACGCGTACAGCCAGCCGGACGCCTATGGCTACAGTCAGCCGGGCGCCTACAGCCAGCCTGTGACCTACGGTGCACCGACGATGACGGTGCGGCCAGCAGTGAACTCCCTGTCGGGCTGGGCGATGTGGATGGGCATCATCGGGCTCGCCGGTGGCTTGGTCTGCAGCCTCCTCTCATTGGTCCCCATTGTCGGCATACTGTTCTCAATCGTGGCGATGTTTCTATGGATCGCTCCGATCCTCGCGGTTATCTTCGGCCACGTGTCACGCGGCCAGATCAGAAAGACCGGTGAAGACGGCCGAGGCCAGGCGACCGCCGGGTTGGTCATGGGCTACATCGGCATCGGCATTGCTTTGCTGATGATCGTCATCTTCATCGGCGTTCTGGGACTCGGATTCCTCGCTGCGGGGATGAGCTACTGAGGGATCGTCTCCTGCAGGACGGGCTTGTGAGGGCCCATTTTCTGCCCTGACGCCTGTGGTGTCCTGACACCGGTGGTGCAGGATTGCAACAGGTTTGCCTTTTTCGGAGCTGGGCGGCTCGGTAGCGTTGGTGTCAGACGCAACGGGGAACATCCCTTCAGCAGGGATCATCCCACGAGCAGCCACAGCAACAGGAGCGAACCATTCATGCACACACGGCAACTTCCCGCTAGCAGCGGGTACGGAGCATCGGACCGTTCGCCGTATGGTGGGGCGGCGAGCAACGGTGGATTCCCGAACAACGCGGCATACGTTGCCAATCCTGGTTGGGCAGGCCCCGTGGCCTATGTTTATCAGCCGATCGCTGCGACCAACACTGTGGCGATTATCGGAATGGTGCTCGCACTTGCCGGGGCGCTGTCCTCGTTCATTCCAGCGGGAATTGCCGGGATCGTGATGGGCCATATCGCACGCAAGCAGATTCGCCAGCGTGGAGAGCGTGGGGACGCAATGGCGCTGACAGCCCTTTGGGTCGGCTACCTCAGCGCCGGGTTCTGGGCGTTGTTCTGGATTGTTTACATCCTGTTGGTGGTGCTCGCAGTCGGGTTGGGAGTCGCCGAAGGTTCAGTCAGCTGACTGAGGACCATTTGGCGGCGTTGCCGCCTCAGATCGCGCAACTGAGACTGAGCTGCAACAACCCAGCCTTTTATCACGATGAACGACTCGGTACCGTTGTAGGCATACGCAAGGAGATCTCACCATGAGCAGTCAGAACAACTGGAACAATCCAGACATGTATTACCAGCAGCCGCAGTCGGGCCCCGCGACTGGCAGTGGCTACAATACTGCGAATGCCAGCTACGGCGCCGCGAGCTATAACTCCAACGCCGCATATGGCGCCAACGCTCAATACGCTGGTGGGGGACCGGGGTACGGCTACCAGCCGCTGCCACCCACGAACACCTTGGCGATTATCGCTCTCGTTGCTTCGATCTTCGGGGTGATCAGTTCCTTCTTCCTTGCTGGCATCGCTGGCATCGTGATGGGCCATATGGCCCGCAACCGGATTCGGCAGTCGGGAGAGCGCGGAGACGGAATGGCCGTCGCCGCACTGTGGGTCGGCTACATCGGCACCGCGCTGTGGGTTCTGTTCTGGGTCGGCTATGTCGGCGTCATGGTTCTCATATTCGGAGTCGCCATGGTCGGTGCGGGGTCGGCCGGTTGATGTCCGGAAGCCCGGATGCCGACGGCAACTATGACCACGTGGTCGAAGACGCGGCCTCATTCCCGGTTGCGGAGGACGATTTCGACGTTGTGCAGGACAACCCTGGCGCTGCGGAGGGTGACATCGATTCGGCAGCTTCCGACCCTGCGTCGACCCCAGCCGGCGGCAAGCTCATCCTGGTAGGGACTCCGATCGGCAACCTCGGCGATGCGAGTGAGCGCATGCAGCATGCCATCGCCGCGGCCGATGTCATCGCCGCTGAGGACACTCGCCGCTTCCTGTCGTTGACGCAGCGCCTGGAACTGACACACACCAAACGGGTCATCAGCGTCTTCGACCACAACGAACAGTCTCGGGCGCCCGAGCTCGTCGAACTCATCCGCTCCGGTCAGACGGTTGTCCTCCTCAGCGATGCGGGAATGCCGGCGGTTTCGGACCCCGGTTATCGGGTTGTCAAGGCTTGCGCTGAGGCAGGCCTACCGATCACCTCCACACCCGGACCGTCAGCCGTGCTCATGGCACTAGCGGTCTCCGGGCTGCCCAGCGACAGATTCAGCTTCGAAGGTTTCCTGCCGCGAAAGTCCGGGGCACGCAAGACCCTCCTGGAAGAGTTGCGAGCCGAGAAGCGGACCATGGTGTTCTTCGAAAGTCCCCACCGCATCGCGGCCACCATGGACGACTTCCTCGCCGTGATCGGACCCGACCGGCCCATGGCCATCAGCCGCGAACTCACAAAGACATATGAGGAGACGCTGCGAGGGACTGTGTCCTCGTTGCGCGACCGTGCTGCTGACGGTCTGCGAGGGGAGTTGACCCTCGTGCTCGCCGGAGGAACCGCGGTCGAGACTGCCCCGGAGGATCACCTCGACGCCGTCGGTGAACTCGTGGAGTCTGGAGTGCGTGCCAAAGACGCTGCCGGCCAGATCGCGAAGCAGTTCGGGCTGTCCAAACGTGAGGTCTACGAGGCCTGGTTGCACCGGGTGTGAGGGCAGAGCGCGCCGCCGAGTTGAGCGTATGAGGGTGTGGACAGTTTGGGGACCGATCGAAGTCTCAGGGCTCCCCTTTGAAGCGGGGCTCTGAAACTTCGATCGGTCCCCTTCTCCTTGTGTCCCTCTGTGTTTCGGCGCAGTCCGCTAGACGCTGCTTACTGGGGCCGCGCGAGATCTGCACAGAGGAGCACCGGCGCTGCACGCAGTGAGCTTGGTTCACTTGTCTGAAGCTGAGGCCCACTTGGTCACGGTTGGCTGTGGGTTCTGCGCAGACTCACGCGTAATGCGCTTGGGGACAGACCTGCGTGATCCACAAGTGCCTCTTGCTCGCTGGCAGTCAGTGCTCTTGGCCCTTCACCGTGTGGGCATGTACAACATCGTCTACTTCCAGGACCTCAGGGCAGCCGGTGCGGCCACCCCGGAAATCAGAAGCGCATTGGGCTGCTGCCTGTTGAAGCTTGATCGCGGTGTCTATTCGGTCATACGCAGGTGCCAGGTCTCATCGCACCGGCGATTCACCAGATTCGCGCTCGACGAGGCGTGGATGGATTATCACGAGGCCGGACGTCACAGAGAGCGTTCCCAACAGAGGAAGTACCGGGAACATCTCGATCGGCTTCGGATTCTCCACTATCCCCACTATCGGCCTGATGACGTGGTGTGGGGAGTATCGGCGGCGAGGCTTCACAAATTGGGGACCTTCGACGTGCCGACTCAGCCGGTCAACGTCGCCCATCCTGTGTCCAGCTGCCGCACCGGTTCGCTGATCAGACGGCGCATATCGGTGCGCACCGAGGATGTCAGCGAAGTCGCCGGAATCAGGGTCACTACGCCCGCGAAGACCGCGCTGGCACTGAAGACAGCGCTGGGGCCGGCAGCCGCCTTCGCCGCGATGGAGCAAGTGCTGCGCTGGTCGTTGCTCGGCACGGATGAAGAGGCAATCTTCAAGACCGGCTATCCGCCCCAGGTCATGTCGCTGGTACACGGTGCGGTCGACGGGCTCTTCGGCCCGCCGATAGCCCGAATGTCCCGGGGAAAGAAGAGCGCGCGGACGCTTGCTGCACTGATCACTCCGCTCTCGGAAAGCTATGCCGAGAGCCGAGCGTCCTTCAATCTGCACCTGCTGGGTCTGCACGATTTCGTTCAGCAGGTCGACGTCAAAGAGGGCCATCGGACCTTGACGCGGCTGGATCTTCTTTTCGAAGACGGTGGTGTTGCCCTGTACGTCGACGGAACTCAGAAGTATGTGGATGGAGGATTCAACGTCATGAACAAGGAGAGCTGGCAGCACAATCGGCTGCTGTCGATGGGATACAAGGTGATCCGGTTCAAGTTCAAGGAAGTCATGAATGTGGCGACGTTCTCCCGGAAGCTGTTCGACCAGGCGCCTGAACTCAAGGCGCGGTGCCGGAAGAAGCTGGTGCTGTGAAGCATGCCCAGCCCGCGGTGGGCAGAAATCAGCAGCCGCACCGGGCCGGCGCGGAGGGGCCAGCGTGGAGGGGACAGCACGCGCTGCATGATGCGTCACGATGCGTTGGGGACCGATCGAAGTTTCAGGGCCCACATTCAAAGTTGGGCTATAGAACGTAGACAGGGCTACTTCCACACGAGGCTATTTCCGCACCCGCACCTGCGCCCACACCCACACTCCGCCGCACGGGGCTTTGCACGTCGGCGGCGCGGCGTCCCTTAGACTGTGGAACCTATGGGTTACTACTTGACGACAGCTATCGCTTACCCCAATGGGGCCATCCACATCGGGCACGCATATGAGTACATTGCCGCCGATACGATCGCGCGGTTCAAGCGCCTCGACAATCATGAGGTGTTCTTTGCAACCGGCACCGACGAGCATGGTCTCAAGATGCTGCAGGCGGCGAACAAGCTGGGCATCACGCCCAAGCAGCTTGCCGACGACAACGCGAAGAACTTCCGCGACACCCAGCTGGCGCTCGGCTCGACGTTCGACCGCTTCATCCGCACCACCGACGAAGACCACTACGAGGCGTCGAAGGCGATCTGGCGCAAGCTCGAAGAGGCTGGCGACATCTACCTCGACACCTACGCCGGCTGGTACTCGGTCCGTGATGAGGCCTTCTACATGCAGGACGAGACCGAAGTCGTCGACGGTGTTCGCCTGTCGGCGGAGACTCGCACCGAGGTGACCTGGACGGAGGAGGAGTCCTACTTCTTCCGTCTCTCGAAGTACCAGGACAAGCTGCTCGAACTGTATAAGACTCACCCTGAATTCCTCGGCCCCGATTCGCGTCGCAACGAGGTCGCCTCCTTCGTCGCCTCGGGTCTGAAGGACCTCTCGGTTTCGCGCACCACCTTCGACTGGGGTGTGCCGGTGCCCGGCAATGAGAAACACGTCATGTATGTGTGGATCGACGCTCTGACGAACTACCTCACCGCAGCCGGATACCCCGATGATCAGGAGCGCCTCAACAAGTGGTGGCCCGCCGACGTCCACATCATCGGCAAGGACATCATCCGCTTCCACAGCGTCTACTGGCCCGCGTTCCTGATGAGCGCCGGCATCGAGCTGCCGGGGCGCGTCCACGCCCATGGCTTCCTCTTCAACGCCGGTGAGAAGATGTCGAAGTCCGTCGGCAACGTCGTCGATCCCATCGACCTCGTCGAGGCATTCGGCCTCGATACTCTGCGTTTCTTCCTCTTCCGCGAGTTCTCCTATGGCAATGACGGGTCCTACACGAAGGACTCGATCATCACCCGCAAGAACTCCGACCTCGCCAACGAGTACGGCAACCTCGCCCAGCGCTCGCTGTCGATGATCGCGAAGAACTGCGAGGCACAGGTTCCCCGTCCCGGTGAACTCACCGAGGACGACGAAGCCCTCCTGGCCCTGGCCCGCGCGGTCCCCGACACCGCTCGTCGCCACGTCGACACCCAGGCCCTCCACCTCTACGTCGAGGCCTGCTGGAAGGTTCTGACCGAGGCCAACCGCTACTTCTCCGCCCAGGAACCCTGGAAGCTGAAGAAGACCGATACCGACCGCATGGCCACCGTACTGTGGGTCACGATCGAGGTCGTGCGCATCATCTCGATCCTCATCCAGCCCGTCATGCCCGAATCCGCGGGCAAGATCCTCGACTCTCTCGGCGTGCCCGAGGGCGTCGGTGAAGCCGGTGCGAAGGTGCTGCCGACGGCGACTGACAGTGGCGCCGGCGCCGAGGCGATGGCTCCCGTGACCGTGAGCGCCGGAGTCGGCGTCGCCGCAGGTGCGGCTTCCGCCGCTGCGGGAATCTCACCGATGGCAGCGGAATCGGCCGAAAGCGGTGTCAATGCCGCCGAGGTGGATCCTCGTTCATTCGCCGCGATCGATTTTCCGTTGGAGCCAGGCATCCCGCTGCCGAAGCCGGTCCCGGTGTTCCCCAAGTTCGTGGAGGAGACCGAATAATGGCTTCTCGCGCCGCCGGAACCTATCCTCCGGTGCCTGAGCCGCTTGCCCATCCGGTTGTCGACACCCACACGCATCTCGATATCTGCACGGGTGTGCGACTGCCGTTGGGTGCCGGCGAGCCCGAGCCTGAGGTGAGACCTGACGCGGATGAGGAGTTCCCGAGCCTCGACTACTTCCTCGACACCGCCCAGTCGGCCGGGGTGCAGCGCATCGTGCAGATCGGCTGCGACCTGCCGGCAGCACGGTGGACGACCCAGCTGGTCAGACAACAGTCAGAACAGGGCCGCTCCTGGATGCTCGGCGGTGCGGCACTGCATCCGAACGAAGCACCGAGGTTGGCCCAACGCGGCATGCTCGACGATGCGCTCACGGAGATCGAGTCGCTCGTGGCTTCCAATGACCGCATGCGCGTGGTGGGGGAGACCGGACTCGACTACTTCCGCACAGGTGAAGAGGGCGTCGCCGAACAGCAGCGGTCCTTCCGGGCTCATATCGAGATCGCCAAACGCACCGGCAAGGCCCTGCAGATCCACGACCGTGAAGCTCACGCGGACGTGCTGCGCATCCTCCGGGAGGAGGGCGCCCCCGAGGTCACGATCTTCCACTGCTATTCCGGGGACGAGGCGATGGCCCGCGAGTGCGCAGATCACGGGTACTACATGTCCTTCGCCGGCAACCTCACGTTCAAGAACGCGGATGAACTCCGACGTGCGGCGGCAGCGGCTCCACTGGATCGGCTGCTGACCGAGACCGACGCTCCGTTCCTCACTCCGCACCCGCACCGCGGCAAGCCGGGCGGTCCCTATCTGACCGCGATCACGGCACGCATGCTCGCCGAAGTGCGTGGGATGAACGAAGAGGACCTCTGCGCCGCTGTGTGGAAGAACGCGGAGACCGCGCTCGGAAGCTGGGACTGAAAGACCGCCGAAGCTGGGCCTGAACGACCGCCTTCGCGAGGGTGCGGATGACGCACGATCAGCGGCCTCGGCGGGCAAATGTCACGACTGTGACGAAGCCCGGAAACATAGGGAAGTCCTGGTCAGAGCGCCAACTCTGGCAGCCTAGCTGTTACATGTTCGTGATATTTTGCGAACCGTGTAACGAATCGGTTACAGTAGACGAGTTGATGACCTCTGCCCCAGGGATATTTTTGTGATTGATTTTCTCAAGAACCGCAAAGTGCAAATTGCTGCACAGGCGGTTGTGATTACCGGACTCGTGGGTGGCACGGGTGCCGTGGTTACCATGAACAAGCCCGTGACCCTTGATGTCAACGGACAGTCCGAAGAAGTTCGGACCTTCGGCGGTACCGTGGGGGATGTCCTCGACAGCCGCGACCTCGACATCGAGAAGCGCGACCAGATCAAGCCAGGCGTAGACAAGAAGATCTCGCGGGATATGACGATCACCGTCAATACCGCGAAGGAGCTTTCACTGTCCGTTGATGGCAAGAAGAGCGATGAGTGGACCAACGCGAACACCGTCGGTCAGGCACTGGCCGACCTCGGTGTGGACGCGAAGGGCGCCGACCTCAGCACTGAGCCGAATCAGAAGCTCAAAGAAGAAGGCAACGACATCGATGTGACGACCGCCAAGGATCTCACCATCGTTGCCGATGGCAAGGATCACAAGGTCTCGGCCGCAGCGGGCACCGCTAAGGAAGCCCTCGGCGAGACCAAGCTGAAACTCGATAAGGACGACTTCCTCTCCGTCCCCCTCAGCTCGAAGGTCTCTGATGGCCAGGTCCTCACCGTGAACCGTGTGAAGAACGACATGGTCACGGAGAAGGAGGCCATCAAGGCCAAGGTCGAGAAGAAGAAGTCTGACTCCCTGTACCAGGGTGAGACCAAGGTCGAAGCTGAGGGCAAGGACGGTCAGAAAGAGATCTCGTACAAGGTTAAGACCGTCAACGGCGAACAGGTGAAGAAGGAGAAGAAGGACGAGAAGGTCCTCTCCGAGCCCAAGGCCAAGGTCATCATCGAGGGCACCAAGACTAAGGAAGCTCCCGCGAAGGACCCAGGCGGCTCTGACAACGGAACCGGCGGCTCTGATGGCAAGAGCACCGGCGGCTCCGACAAAGGTGACAAGTCCACAGGCGGCGGCTCTGACAAGGGTTCGGGCGGCTCCGGCTCTGATGATAAGTCCACCGGCGGCGGCTCCGGCTCCAGCGGTGGCGACATGAGCACCCAGGAAATCAAGAACATGCTCGGTGGACCGGGATCCAAGTGGTACCAGGTCGCTAAGTGCGAGTCGAACTTCAACCCGCGCGCAGTGAACCAGTCGAACCGCGCTCACTTCGGTCTCTTCCAGTTCAAGATCGCCACGTGGCAGTCCATGGGTGGCAGCGGCAATCCGATAGATGCCAGCCCGCAGGAGCAGTTTGACCGTGCCAAGAAGCTGAAGGCTGCCGCCGGCTGGGGACAGTGGGCCTGTGCCTGATAGAAACAGACATATGAGCTGACCTGATCAGCTGAACGTGCGGACCCGGGGAGCACCCCAGGTCCGCACTTGTATTCACTCGGGCGAGGGGCAGGTCCCAACGGTTTGCAGGCTGTGTGGGCGCGGAGTGCAGTCCCCGGCGTGACCGCTCGCGGACCCCTCTGCAGCCATGCCGGAGTCGATCTTCCTGGGGTTTCGCCCAGAGCGTGGACAATCCTTGGCACTCGAGTTGACCGAGTGCTAAGAGCGTTCTAAAGTCGAATTAGCACTAGCACTCATTGAGTGCCAGTTTTATGAGACGGTCGATCCGCTCGGCACCCGCGACGACGAGGGGATCATGGCATACGCCGCCGTCTGACTCAAAGAAGAATTGAACCCAGCGAAGGGAGAGGGCCCGATATGTCGGTATCCATCAAGCCACTCGAAGATCGGATTGTCATCCGTCAGGTCGAAGCAGAGCAGACTACCGCCAGTGGTCTGGTCATCCCCGAAACCGCCAAGGAGAAGCCTCAGGAAGGCGAAGTTGTCGCAGTGGGCCCAGGCCGCGTTGCTGACAACGGAAACCGCGTCCCAGTCGACGTGGCCATCGGCGACAAGGTCATCTACTCCAAGTTCGGCGGCACCGAAGTCAAGTACGCAGGAGAAGAGTTCCTCGTGCTCTCGGCTCGTGACGTGCTCGCCGTCATCGGCTGAATCCCCTGACCAACTACTTCACAGACAGGAGGACGAATGCCTAAGAATCTGGAATTCAGCGACGAGGCCCGTCGTGCACTCGAAAAGGGTGTGAACATCCTCGCGGACACCGTCAAGGTGACGCTGGGACCCAAGGGTCGCAACGTTGTTCTCGACAAGAAGTGGGGCGCACCCACGATCACCAACGATGGTGTGACCATCGCTCGTGAGGTCGAGGTCGACGACCCATACGAAAACCTTGGCGCTCAGCTCGCCAAGGAAGTTGCCACCAAGACCAACGACATCGCCGGTGACGGAACCACCACCGCGACGGTCCTGGCCCAGGCCTTCGTCAACGAAGGTCTGCGCAACGTTGCCGCCGGCGCCGCACCAGGTGCCCTCAAGCGCGGAATCGAAGCTGCTGTCGAGACTGTCTCCACCGAACTCGGAACCATCGCTCGCGATGTCGCCGACTCCTCGGAGATCGCACACGTCGCCGGTCTGTCCGCTCAGTCAGAAGAGATCGGCAAGCTCATTGCCGATGCCTTCGACAAGGTGGGCAAGGACGGCGTCATCACGATCGACGAATCCCAGGCCGCTTCTGTGGAACTCGAAATCACCGAGGGAATGCAGTTCGACAAGGGATACCTCTCGCCGCACTTCGTCACCGATGCTGACCGCCAGGAAGCTGTGCTCTCCGACGCGCTCATCCTCATCAACCAGGGCAAGATCTCCAACATCCAGGAGCTCCTCCCTGTGCTGGAGAAGGTGCAGCAGGCCGGAAAGCCACTGTTCATTGTGGCCGAGGACATCGAAGGCGAAGCTCTGTCGACGCTGGTCGTCAACAAGCTGCGCGGCATCGTCAACGTTGCCGCCGTCAAGGCACCCGGATTCGGAGACCGCCGCAAGGCGATCCTCGAGGACCTCGCCGTCCTCACCGGCGGCCAGGTCGTAACCCCCGATATGGGCATGAAGCTCGACCAGGTCACTCTGGAAGAGCTCGGCAACGCCCGCACCATCACCGTCACGAAGGACAACACCACCATCATTGATGGTGCTGGCTCCGACGAGGACGTCAACGGTCGTGTCGCCCAGATCCGCAGCGAAGTCGAGAACACCGACTCCGATTGGGACCGCGAGAAGCTGCAGGAGCGCTTGGCTAAGCTCTCCGGTGGTGTCGCAGTCATCAAGGTCGGCGCCGCCACCGAGGTGGAGCTCAAGGAACGCAAGCACCGCGTCGAAGACGCAGTGTCGGCTACCCGTGCAGCCATCGAAGAGGGCGTCGTGGCAGGCGGTGGATCAGCACTGATCCACGCAGCCAAGGTTCTGGCCGGAAACGACCTGAGCCTGACCGGCGATGCGGCCACAGGTGCCGACATCGTCAAGCGCGGCGTCGTCCAGCCATTGCGCTGGATCGCCGAAAACGCGGGCCAGGACGGCTACGTCGTCGTGTCCAAGGTTGAGGACCTCGAGTCCGGCCAGGGATACAACGCAGCCACCAATTCCTACGGCGACCTCATCGCCGCCGGAATCATCGACCCGGTCAAGGTCACCCGCTCGGCACTGCGCAACGCCGCTTCGATCGCCGCACTGGTTCTCACCACTGAGACACTGGTCGTGGAGAAGAAGGAAGAAGAAGAGGACTGATTCCTCATCTGATTCGCATCGGCGCGCTGTGACTGCGCTGATCTGATACTCGTGTGGCCCGGAACATCACGTTCCGGGCCACACGTGTCTCTCGCCTCATCAGAGTGAAGTGTTCACGCAGTGTGGTGCCGAGCTGCGCCGGGAGAGGTGGTCATCCCTCGCCGAGGCGGTTCTCAGACCGGCGCCACCGTTCCGTTGCTGCCATTGACCGTCACCCTCTGTCCCGAGGTGAATCGACTGGTGGCGTCGCGGACGGCCATGACCGCCGGCAGGCCGAGCTCACGGGCCGTGACCGCGCCGTGGGAGAGTGCGCCGCCGCTTTCCGTGATGACGCCGCTGGCCTGGTAGAACAGGGCCGTCCAGGCAGGATTCGTGGTCCGGGCGACGAGGATGGCTCCGTCGGGGAAGGACGAGAAGTCCTCGGGGCTGTGGACGACGAAGACCTCGCCCTCGACCTCGCCGGGGCTTCCGGCGGTTCCCTTGATGAAGTCACCATCGGCTTCCTCGCCGGCGTCAGGAGTGCGGCCGTGCTCCCACTCGGGCGTGCGCACGACAGCCGCCTGGTACCCGGCCTTGTTCTGCTCAGCGATCGCAGTCAGGACTGACAGCGCCTCGGCGGGGGAGTGCTGCCCGTTGGCAGCGCGGATCGCTTCGTCGAGGGGCTCATAGTTGATGAAGTAGACATCCATCGGGTCCGTAGGAACGCCCTGGTCGACGAGTCGCTGGCCCAGCTCCCGCAGAGCACGGCGCATCGGCAGCGTCAGTCGTGTGGTCTGATAGTGCTCCAGATCATCCAGCGCCGTGTACGCCCGGGCCAGGCGGATGACCTCTTGGACCAGATAGCGCAGCTTCTCGGGAGCCGCGTTGACCACGGCCAGCTCGGTCTCGGCCTGCACGACCTTGCGCTCTAGGTCGGAATCGACCGAGGCGTTCTCGGCCCGGTCCGCCAACAGCCGGATCTGATCGAGGACGATGTGCGGTGCTTCGACCCACGTCGGGTGGTAGGCGTCGAAGTCGAGTTCGCGGTGACCGTGCTTGGCCAGGAACGACTCGAAGTCCCGAGCGAAATCGGGAAAACCGCTAAGCACCTCCACTCCGTCGTGACCTGTGCGGGCCCGCAGCGCGGACAGCAGCTCAGGATGCTTGCGCACACTGCGTGAGAGTTCCCAGAGTTCGGCGTTGACCTGGGAGGTCTTCGTCTCCGTGGACGCCAGCAGCCGTTCGAACACGAGCTGTGCCGCCTCCTTGTCCAGCGCCATTTCGAGCATGTGCGACAGCGCCCCGTAGAGCGTGCGCTGAGTCAGGGAGATCGCGATGTTGGGGCGGAAGTACTCCGTACCCAGGTCGCTGATGGCGATCACGTGTTCCCACACCTCGGCCAGGGTCTTGTCCTGGAGCGGCTCATGCGAGAGTTTGCCGATCCCGATGAGATACGTGTCGAGATCGCGCATCCACTGCACCGGCAGCTCCTGCACCCAGCCGAACTGAGAAGCGATCTCCGGCAACGATTCGGTGATGGTCTCGACGCTGGAGAGCATATTCGTCGGCAGCCTGCCGGCGTAGAGATCGACAGCCGTCTGATTGCCGTAGATATAGAAGTCGCGCATGGCGAACCACTTGTCGCCAAACGGCGGCAGGCCCATGAGATCGAAGCTGTGGTTGAGCGAGGTATGGAAGCCTGCTTCGACGAGATCCCAGGTCAGAGGTGTCACCGGTGTGGGGAACCGCTCGGCGGATTCGTCCCGGGTCCACCGTGGTGCGACCCGAGTGATGGGCCTGGACTGCAGGAGGAAGAGGTCATCACCGCAAAAGGCCCACTCGATGTCCTGGGGGAAACCGAAATGGTCCTCTGCCCGTACTGCGAGTTCGGCAACCGCTCGGGCCTGCTCGGCGTTCAGTGCGGGACGCGTGCGCTGATCCTCGCCGAGGTGGACCTCCCTCGTCCGCGCATCGCCGTGATCGTCGCCGCCGACATTTTCGTCTCCGGAGGGCTCATGCATGATGAGTGCCCTCGGCTTGTCCGCGATCTCGGCCGCGACCTGGGTGCCGTCGGCTCGGGCGATCCGGAATTCGTCGACTGGCTCCTCCCCGCCGACGACGGTCTCCCCGAGGCCAAACGCGGCGTTGATGAGGCCTCGTCCGTGTTGCCGCGCACCGGGTCGACGGAGAACGCGACCCCGGCGGCTTCCTCAGCACCGACTGAGACCATGAGCTGGACGACGACGGCCATCTTCGCGTCGAGTTGGTCGACGCCGAGCTGCTGACGGTACCGAAAAGCGTGCGGATTCCACAGGGAGGCATAGCAGTCGCGCACCGCCTCGGCGATTGCCTCGGTTCCGCGAACACCCAGGTAGGTGTCGTGCTGCCCGGCGAAGGCCGCACCGGGCAGATCCTCCATGGTGCCGGAGGAGCGGACCGCCACCGCCTGGTCGCTCAGTCCAGCGGCCTTGGCCGCCGCCTCGAATTCGGCGAGCCAGGTGCCGGGGATGGCAGCGCTGCGGATGAGGTCGCCGATTGCCTCGGCGGGTCTGTCGCTGCTCATGAGCTCGGTGATCTGAGCCTGCAGAGGGTCGACGAACTGCGTGTAGGCGTCGGCGGTGACGATGAAGCCGCCGGGTACGGGCAGGTCCTGCGCTGACTTCGCGAGGCTGGCGCTCTTGCCTCCGCTGGTGGCCAGTTCGATGGCGAGAGGATCGGTGAAGCCGAGGGTGAGTGTCACGAATGCTCCTAGGGATGTCTCAGGTGGGGCGATCACAGGCGGAAGCGGTTCAGGCCGAGGAGCAGCCAGCCGCAGACAGCGCTGACGGTGCCGATTCCGATGACCAGAGGCCAGAAGAATGCTGCAACGACGAGTACCGGTACCCAGACCATAACCGCTGCGAAGCCGCCGAGGAGTCGGAAGAATGTGACAGTATTGCGACCGTCCGCGCGTGATCCGGCAAAGGCACCTGCCGCGAGGACCGGGGCGAAGAGCCACATGAGGGCGAACCCGATTGCGCGCAGGACCGGGAATCGGCGCGCAGGCACCTCCACCTCCGCGGAGTCCACCCGCGTGGGCGGAGCATCCCGTCCCTGGGCGACCTGCCCCGGCCGCTCGCCTTGGCACACGACCTTCTGCTGGTGGAGGAAAGCGCTCGCGAACGATGCCGGTGCGCTAGCCGAGGAGCGAGCGTCCTCGAGTGCCTCGGCTTGGATCCGTTCGAAGGACTGCTCGTCGGGACAATTGACCGAAACCTCGTCGAGACCAGATCCTATCGCCGAGGCGACCTCCGCCTCCCACGTAGACCGATCCTTGCCATTGCGAGCCGGAATTGTCACAGCGGTTCCGCAGACCACCTCGGCGCGGGAACGGAACCGGTCCGGGGTCGAATAGAACAGGCCCACCGGGATCACCTCGAGGTCGATGCCCTCGTCGATCAGGGTGCAGGCGATGCGTGCTGCACCAGGTTTGTAGGGCTGAGGCCGGTGGCCCCACTCGCTGCTGGCTTCAGGGAAGATCCCGAGGTCACCGCCTCGACGCAGGTGGGCACAGCCGGCTTCGACCGGGCTGGCCACCGAAGCAGGATCAAGGTTGTAGCGCTCAACGTCCTTGGGGCGGACGACGGGGATGCCGGCGATGAAGAGGCGCAGGAACCAGCTGCGCACGAGCTGGATCGAGATGAGGAACTGCGCCTGCGGAAATGCGGCGAGCACCTGATGCCCGTCGATCGCCCCGTTGCGGTGGCTGGAGACGATGAGGCGCGGGCGAGGGCGGAGGACACGGTGGGCAGATCTGTCGCGGCTGGCAGAGCCCTCCCGCAGTGCGTGCCCTGCTTCACCGAGATCGAGGACGGGAATACGGCCGAAGTACAGGGTGCGCATGGCGGCGTTGACGAACCGGTGTCCCCACCCCAGAGAGCCACCAGCTCCCCGGACGTCACCTGGTCGATCAACCTTCGAGGACATCGCGCAGTCGTTCCAGATCCATCCGTACAGCCTCGGTGTCGGGCGCGAATTCCTCCTCGCTGACATGCGGGAGGCGGTAGACGGTGAAGACGACCTCACTGACATCGTCGTTGTGGAGCACACGCAGCGGATTGTGCACGGTGGTGCCGTCGGGGAAGATCACGTCATGGTCGAGGATCCCGAATTCGATGCCCGGCCGGAAACTGACCTCGACCTCTCCCCGCGGTGAGTCGGTGATCCAGCGACCGGCCTCGTTGCAGATGCCCGCGCTGAGGCCGACCGCCCATTGTGGCAGGTTCGCCGGGTTGCCTGCGAAGACCGCGATATCGGAAGGGTCACAACGGATCGTCTGCGAAATGTGCTGTGCGTCGAAGCTCATGGCCCAAGTCCACCACAGGGGCCGCGATTGGGCCAGAGGCAAGCCCGACCGCCCAGTGAGGTCCTCGGCTGGTGACTGTGATCTGACTGGCCCTATCCGGCAGCCACCTCGCCGCGCAGCTTGTGTTTGAGCAGCTTTCCGGACGGATTGCGGGGCAGCTCCTCCGTGATGATGACCTCGCGGGGCAGCTTGTACCTGGCGAGCTTGTCGGAGAGGTAGTCTCGCAGCTCGTCGACGTCGAAAGGCAGAGAGTCCGCGGTGGTGATGACGGCGACGACCTTCTCGCCCCATTCCGTGTCGGGTCTGGCCACGATCGCCACATCGGCGACCCTCTCATGAGCGATGATGGCCTCCTCCACCTCAAGCGAATAGACGTTCTCACCGCCGACGATGATGACGTCCTTGGTGCGGTCGACGATGTAGAGGTACCCATCCTCGTCGAGCCTGGCAATGTCGCCGCTCTTGTACCAATCGCCCTCGAAGGCTGCCCTGGTCGCCTCGGGGTTGTTGAGGTATTCACGCATGCGAGTGTCGCCGGAGAACCAGATCTCTCCGGTCTCTCCCGGACCGGCAGCTGTGCCGTCGGCCTTGACGACGCGCATCGCATTGCCGACCATCGCGGTCCGGCCCACGGATCCGGCCTTGCGCAGCTGATCCTCTGGCCTGAGCATGCAGCCGGTGGGCCCCATTTCGCTCATTCCGAACAGATTGAAGAACTGGTCCGTCCCATAGGCTTCGATGAGCATGGCCGCGGTCGACCGGTCGATCGGAGCCCCACCGTAGTTCCAGCGCCTGATGGTGGAGAAGTCGTAGTCGGAGAATTCGGTGCCGAGCTTCTTGGCGGTCATGATCGGAGCGACGTAGGCGACGGTCGGACCGAAGAAGGTCGTGATCTTCTCTTCGGCGATGATCGTCATCGACTCCACGGGGTGGTACTGGCGTTGGAGGACGATCGTGCCGCCGGTCAGCACGGTGGGCATGAGGCTGATGTTGAGTGGTGCAGAATGCCAGATCGGCATGCAGATGAGATAGCGGTCGTCACTGGCATATCCCATATTCAGGCTGATGAGGGTCGCGACCTGGGAGATATTGCGATGGGAGTGCACACACCCCTTGGGCGAGCTCGTGGTTCCCGAGGTGTAGAGGATCTGAGCGACGTGTTCGTCGGTGAAGTGGCCTGGTTCGCTGAAGTCGTCCGCTTCCGCCTCTTCCAGCTGAGTGTCGAAGCTGCCCGGTGCATCGGATTCGGTCTCCAGCCACGTGATGTCCGGAGCGCCCTTGCGTGCAGTCTCGGCCAGCTGGGAGCTGACGATCCCCAGCTTCGCGCCGGAATGCTCGATCGTGTACCGGACCTCGGGCGCCTGCATCTTGTGATTGACAGGAACGACGGTGGCTCCCAGATACCAGGCGCCGAATGCGGCGAAGACGAACCCCGGGACGTTGAACGTCATGATTCCGACGACGTCTCCGGATGCGATCCCATTCTGCGCCAGCACACTGGCAGCTCTGAGTGCGCGGTCCCGAACCTCGGCGTAGGAGTATCGGTCGTCCCCGTAGACCAAGGCCTCCTTGTCCGGATTGCGTTGAACAGTCGAATCCAGCATAGTGCCGAGCTTCATTGCTTCTCCTTGTGACGGATGTCATAATCAATAACAATTGAACCATGATTCACTTCTTTGGGAAAGAGCAGACGTGGCTTACCGGGAAACATCCAGGACCCGTGCCAAGGCGCAGCACCGGCGCGCCCGGATCGAAGAGGCAACCCGCCATGTCATCGCCCGGGGTGGATTCGCCTCGGCGAGCGTTGCAGCTGTCGCTCGCGAAGCCGAGTGCAGCACCGGGCTCATCTACACCTACTACTCCAACCGTGACGAACTGCTTGGGACCGTATTCGCTCATGCCTCACGACATGAGCTTGCCGTCGTGACGACGGCTATCGAGTCGTCGACGAGCGCGATCGAGATCGTGGACGCACTCCTGGATGTCTTCATCCGACGCGCCGTCGCCGGGCGCACTCTCGCCCATGCACTCCTGTTCGAAGAGGTCCCGGACACCGTGCAGATCGAACGCCGAGCATTCCGGCGCGGATACGTCGCCGCGATCGCGGCGGGGCTCACTGGGCGGTATGCCGTAGACATCCCGGCCGAGGTGGTGGCACGGTCGCTGGTCGGATCCATCGTGGAGAATCTCGTCGATGTTCTCGATCCCGCCAGAGAGCGACCGAGTGCCCCGCAGGTCGAAGCCCTCACCGCCGCACTGTCCACATTCGCGCGTACTGCAATAGGGGAACCGCGCACAGCAAGAGGAGAACAATGAGCACCGAAACATCGACTCAACCGGCACCATTCGCCACGCACACGGTGATCAACCAGGCACCGCCTCGGCGGGATATCAACGAATTCACCCTCAACACCGCACTCCTCGACGCCGTGGACAGGTACGCGCCCCAAGCGTCGAGATCCGAGCTCAGTCGAATCGGGGACCTGGTCGGCAGTGCGGACTTCATCAACGACGCCCGTCTGGCCAATGAGCACGGGCCGAAGCTTGCGACTCACGACGAGTGGGGCAACCGAGTCGACTCGATCGAGTTCCATCCCGCCTACCACCGGATCATCGGCGAAGCACTGCGCAGCGGCGCCCACTCACATGCCTGGACCAATCCGGGCCCGGGCGCGAACCCGGAACGCGCCGCCAGGTTCATGCTCTTCTCCCAGATCGAACCCGGCCACGCCTGCCCGGTGTCGATGACGCATGCCGTCGTGCCGTCCCTGCGTGCCGATGTGAAGCTCGCCGGTTTCTGGATCCCGAAAGCCACCGCAACCGACTACGATCCGCGCCGGATCGACCCGGCGAAGAAGACCGCTGTCACCTTCGGCATGGCGATGACCGAGAAGCAGGGCGGCTCCGACGTGCGGGCGAACACCACCCGCGCGATCCCGTCCGGCGACCACTACCTCATCACCGGTCACAAGTGGTTCTGTTCGGCACCTCAGTCTGATGCGTTCCTCGTTCTCGCACAGCTCGACGAGGGGGTGAGCTGTTTCGTCGTTCCACGCATCCTGCCTGGTGGTCGACTCAACAGTGTGCGGATTCAGCGACTTAAGGACAAGCTTGGCAACAAGTCCAACGCTTCGTCCGAGGTCGAATTCGACTCGACCGTCGGCTGGCTGCTGGGAGGACCGGGCAAGGGAGTGCGGACGATCATCGAGATGGTGTCGCAGACCCGCCTCGACTGCATCCTCGGGTCCACCGCAGGAATGCGTCAGTCGGTGGCGGAAGCCGCGTGGCATGCGCGTGGCCGGGCGGCGTTCGGGTCCACACTCATCGACCAGCCGCTCATGCGCGCGGTCATCGCCGATCTGCAGCTCGAATCCGAGGCCGCGACCTTCACCGCTATGCATCTGGCTGCCGCTCATGACGACGAGGGTGCCGATGCCGCGGACTTTCGGCGTCTGGCCACGGCTGTGGGCAAATACTGGATCTGCAAGCGCGGACCCGGACATGCCTACGAGGCGCTCGAATGCCTGGGCGGCAACGGTTACACGGAGGCCTTCCCACTGGCTCGCCGGTACCGCGAACAGCCTGTCATGGCGGTCTGGGAAGGGTCGGGAAACGTCATCGTCCTCGACGTGCTTCGTGCCCTCGGGCGTGAACCTGCCACGGCGAAGGCGTTCCTCGGCTTCCTCGAGACCGGGCTGGGCCGGCACCCGGACTTCGATGCTGCCTTCGAATCGCTGGCAGGGTCGCTGCAGACTGCGGCCAGAGACCTGGCCGGCGGCGAACCGGATGCACTTGCCGGTCTGTCGGCCAAGGGGCGGGGACTGGTGGAGAGGATGGCGCTGCTCATGCAGGCGGCGATCCTATTGGAGTCCGCCCCTGCGGAGGTGGCCGCAAGTTTTGTGCAGGCACGGCTGGGTCCCGACCGCGGCTGGGAATACGGCGCGCTGCCCGAGGGCGTCGACATCGATTTCCTCGTCGATCGAGCCTGAGTTTCCCAGCGCTGCGTTCTGATATATGTGCCTAATGACACGTCCGATCAAAGCAGTTTTCTGCCTCGGGCAGGGAACCTTCGCACCATAATGGCTGTATGCGCTCCAGACTGATCTCACCCCTTGCCATCATCGGTCTTCTCTGCCTAGGTGGCTGATCTTCCCCGACCGACGAGGCGCAGTCTGACACCTCCGAAGCCTCGGAATCGGCAGCGCAGACCTCGGCTCCGACAGACGACGCTGCCGGCGAATCCTCCGCACCGGAGGACGGCGGCAGTCAGGCTCCGGCGAGCACGGACGCGGCGGACACGACCGCAGAGGGCAAACAGAAGCTGACGGTCACAGTCGATTCGAAGAAGACCACGATCTCACCGACCGACGTGTACTGCTCTGGAGAGCCGGGAAACATCCACCACATCATCGGCAAGACGAACAACCAGCCGCCCCTGGTCAAGGCCGAGAAATCGGACTTCGCGATGGTCAAGACCGGGCACGGGAAACCCTTCAAGGCGAATCAGCCCAAGGGTGTCAGCTACACGGACGACGGTGTGTCCTTCGACGAGACTGCGTTGGGCTCCGCGGTGCTCAACGGAACGATGACCTGCACCCAGTGGGAAGACTGAACCGGCTCCGGCCGCTGTGAACCCGCTAGACTGAACTGATGCCACGCAGTCCGCTGCCTCCGCGCGAGGGAATCTCCGCGAGTTCGCTGCGTGCCCCGGGCGGGCAGGAGACGCATCGCAAAGCCAACCTGGCCGTCCCCGATTCGATCGGACGGTGGCTGAGCGGAGAGTTCCCCACGGCCGCCGAGGCTGAGCTGCGCAGCCTCCTGACCGTCGGTGACATGCGAGACGTGGAGGGAACCCCGGTCGCATGGGACGATTCTGTCATTCCCGGTGGCTTCTATTTCTTCCACCGTCCGGTCCCGGCGGAGGCGCGAATTCCCTTCGAGATCGGCATCGTGTTCGAAGACGATGAGCTGCTCATCGTCGACAAGCCGCACTTCCTCGCCAGTACTCCCAACGGCCGCTTCGTGCGTGAGTGCGTCGTGACTCGGGCACGCATCGACTTCGATCAGCCCGATCTCGTCGCGATCCATCGTCTCGATCGGATCACCGCCGGACTGCTGATCCTGTCGAAGCGGCCCGAAACTCGCGGTCGGTACCAGCGGCTGTTTCAGGAGCGCAAGGTCGCCAAAACCTACCGGGCCCTGGCACCCTTGGCGTCTGCGGACATAGAGCTGCCTCTCATCAGGCAGTCGAGGCTGATCAAGCCGCGCGGTGGCAGACAGGTTCTCGAAGTCGCAGGGGAGCCGAATGCGATCAGCCGGATCCGTCTCCTCCGCGAACTCGCCCCGGCTTCGGCGAGACAGTCCGATGGCCACGGGCGAGAACCGGTGCCAACAGTCGGAGAGTACGAACTCGAACCTATGACCGGCAAGACCCACCAATTGCGGGTGCACATGAACGCGCTGGGGGTGCCGATCCTCGGCGATCCGGTCTATCCCGTCGACCTCTCACCGGACCCCTACGACTTCAGCTCGCCGCTGCAGCTGCTGGCGGCATCGATCGGCTTCGACGATCCGCTGACGGGACTCGAACGTCGCTTCGAGTCGGCACTGTCCCTGGGGGAGACGTATTAGAGCGGCAGCGCCCCTCGGCGCATCAGAAACGCGCCATGGCCGCACGACAACAGTGCCCACGATTCGCGAGGACACGGTAGCCTGGTGATATGAGCCCACACGCACCCGGATGTACCTCAGAGGCGATCGTCGCCCTGGTCCGGTCCCGAATCACGACCGGTGAATACCCTGCCGGCTCCCCGGTCCGGGACGGTGCGCTGGCGAAGGAATTCAACGTCTCGCGCAACACTGCACGTGAATCCCTGAGCCTGCTCCGTCACGCCGGTCTGCTGACCCAGGAGACGAATCGCGGCTTCTTTGTCCGCACCTTCGACCTCGACGAGCTCAAGGACCTCTACCAAGCGCGACGCGTCTTCGAGATCCGCGCCGTCCAGGAATCACAGGATGCCTCCGAGGAGGCAATGGATCGTGTCGAAGCATCCGTTGTTCGCGCCGAGACCGCGCCGAGCAATGAGAGCTGGACCGATGCGCAGGAACATTCCGCGTCCTTCCACCGGGCCATCGTTGGTCTGCTCGGTTCGCCGCTGCTCGACGAGTTCTACGTCAACCTCATGGCCCGCCTCTCAACGACATTCGCCCGTTCGAAAGAGCCCGGCAACTATCACTCTCATTGGGCGAATCCGCACCGCGACATCCTCGAGAAGATGCGCTCGGGAGACCGGCACGGGGCCGAAGGCCTTCTGCGCATCCATCTCGATGACTCGGAAGCCTCGACACTCGACCTGGCGCGCTCGGTCGGCGAAGGCCGCTGACTACGGCGATGACACCTTCGCTGGAAGGCCGCGACCGCCTCGGCGAGCATTCCTGACTGCTGATGTCGGCAGTCTCACAGTGCTCGGTATTTGAAATGCTGGATAAGCGTTGTATGTCTTCGATAGCATTGACCCACCGTACTCATCGCGTCGAAAGGCTGTACCCATGGGGATTCCCGAGCAGGAAACACAGGCCGCAAACGATCCGTTCTCGCTGACGGGGCTCACGTATGACGATGTCCTCCTCCTGCCCGGTGACACCGATGTCATCCCCTCAGAAGCCGCCACCACCACTCGTCTGACCAAAGAGATCGAGCTCAACATCCCCTTGGTCTCGGCCGCCATGGACACCGTGACCGAGTCGCGGATGGCCATCGCCATGGCCCGCATCGGCGGTCTTGGCATCATCCACCGCAACCTGTCGATGAAGGATCAGGCTGCCCAGGTCGACTATGTCAAGCGTTCCGAGTCCGGAATGATCAACGACCCGCTGACGATCACCCCGGAGAAGACCCTCGAGGAGCTCGACGAGATCTGCGGAAAGTACCGGATCTCCGGCCTGCCCGTCGTTGACGAGAACAACGTGCTGTTGGGCATCGTGACCAACCGTGACCTGCGCTTCGTCACCCGCAGTGAGTTCCCGACCCGCACCGTGGCCGACACCATGACCCGGATGCCGCTGATCACCGCCCCGGACGGGGTGTCCCCGGAGGAAGCCTTCGAGCTGCTCGCCGAACACAAGGTCGAAAAGCTGCCTTTGGTCGATGAGAACAACGTCATCAAGGGCCTCATCACCGTTAAGGACTTCGTCAAGACCGAGGAATACCCGCTGGCCACGAAGGATGACGAGGGGCGCCTGCGTGTGGGTGCGGCCGTGGGATTCCACGGTGATGCCTATGAGCGCGCGAAGCTCCTCGCCGAGGCGGGCGTCGACGTCCTCGTCGTCGACACCGCCAACGGACACGCTCGCGGCGTGACCGACATGATCAGGGCGATCAAGGCTGACCCGGTATTCGCGAACGTCCAGATCATCGGCGGAAATGTCGCCACGAAGGAGGGTGCACAAGCACTCATCGACGCCGGTGCCGACGCTATCAAGGTCGGTGTGGGGCCAGGTTCGATCTGCACCACCCGTGTGGTGGCAGGCGTTGGTGTCCCGCAGGTCACCGCCATCTACCTTGCCGCTCAGGCAGCCCGTGCGGCCGGTGTGCCGGTCATCGCCGATGGCGGACTTCAGCATTCGGGCGACATTGCCAAGGCCATGGTTGCCGGTGCGGACACCGTGATGCTCGGCTCCCTGTTGGCTGGCTGCAGCGAATCGCCCGGCGAGCTCATCTTCGTCAACGGTAAGCAGTACAAGGCCTATCGTGGCATGGGGTCACTGGGCGCCATGGCTCCACGCCAGGGCAAGTCCTACTCGAAGGACCGCTACTTCCAGGACGATATCGACACCGACACTGACCTCATCCCGGAAGGCATCGAAGGCCGCGTCGCCTACCGGGGGCCACTCAAGCAGGTCGCACACCAGCTCACCGGTGGTCTGCGCCAGTCGATGTTCTACGTCGGCGCCCGCACCATCGACGACCTCAAGGCCAAGGGCAAGTTCGTTCGCCTGACCACTGCGGGCCTCAAGGAGAGCCACCCGCACGACATTCAGATGACCGTCGAAGCCCCGAACTACGTTGTGAAATAGGGGTCGTCAAGGGATCGTTCTCCAGCGGTTCGTCGTGAGCGTGCTCTCACGGTCTCACGATTGCCAACGGCCGTAGCTCCTGCCTCCTGGGCAGGGACTACGGCCGTTTTCTCTGTCTCAGGATGTCAGACGAATCGCCTGGCTGTGACGAATGCCACGTGCGAATCTGCGAGCCGTTTATGCCTGTCGTCAATTGTGGGCTTGGCCGCGCGAGGGTTGACGAGGACGCCCCGGGGTTCCGGTGAAGTTGCTCGTGCAGTCTAAGAACAGTGGCACCACTGACCTTGCTTCTTGCCTAACTTAGGGTAGGTTTCCCTAATGTAGTCCGGCCTTACCGGACCGCGAACAGAAGGAGGCAACCATACCGCTATGACTTCACTGCTCCCTGAAACCGCAGCTCCACCGACCGACGCAGCCCCACTGCCCGACATTCCACTGCGCACCGAGGGCACACCCTGGCTCAAACTCTCCCTGCTCAGCCCCGACGCCACGGTCGCAGACATCACCGCCGTACTCGACCTCGTCCGCGCCACCGGCATCGGAAACCTCGCCGGCCAGCACCTGGAGAGCACGACCCTCGAAGGAGGCGACGCATGAGCACAGCTGACACACACATCCACGACATCGTCGGCGTCGGCATCGGACCCTTCGGCCTGGGACTGGCCGCCCTGTCCGACCCCCTGCCCGACGTCGACGCTGTCTTCGTCGACCAGCGCGAAGAATTCCGCTGGCACCCGGGCATGATGATCGAAGGCGCGACGGTCCAAGTTCCGTTCCTCGCCGACCTCGTGACCATGGCCGACCCCACCTCCCGCTTCTCCTTTCTGCAGTTCCTCAAGGACAGCGGCCGCCTCTACCCCTTCTATATCCGCGAATCCTTCTACCCCCTGCGCGCTGAATTCGATGAGTACTGCCGATGGGTCGCCGCCCAGCTGGACACGCTGCGCTGGAACCGCACAGTAGCCTCGGTGACCAGGAATGATGACGTCTACACCGTGACCGCCGAGGTGGCCGATGGTTCGGGGCAGACGCTGAGGACCGAAACCGACCGCGCGCGCCACCTGGTCCTGGGTGTGGGTACCGAACCGGTCCTGCCCGAAGCCCTGCAGAACCTTGAGACCGCGCAGAACCTGGAGACCGTGCAGAACCTGGAGGTAGGGGAGGACACCTCCGTTGCGGGCCCGGTCATCCACACCTCGAAATACCTCGACCACAGAGACGAACTGCTCGAGAGCGGATCGATCACGATCGTCGGCAGCGGGCAGTCCGCAGCCGAGATCTACCGTGATCTCATTGATGAGGCTGAAGCCCGCGACGTCCGACTCGACTGGGTGACGCGCTCACCGCGCTTCTTCCCGATGGAGTACACGAAGCTGACCTTGGAGATGACGTCCCCGGAGTATACGGATCACTTCCGGGCCCTGCCCGATGACCTGCGTGAACAGCTCGGCCGTGAACAGCGAACCCTGTACAAGGGCATCAGCGCAGACCTCGTCGACGACATCCACGACACCCTCTACCGGCTCAGCCGAGGCGGCAGGAAGCTGCGCACCAATCTGCTCGCCGATTCGGAGCTCATCTCCGCGACGCCCGACGGGGGTACCGGCGACTATCGTCTGCGCTTCCGCCACACCGCGCTGGACAAATGCTTTGACCGACGCAGCGGATCGGTCGTCTCTGCCACAGGGTATCGTTCCCAGGTCCCGGACTTCCTCACCCCGCTGGGCGAGGAGGTCCGTCTGGATGCCAAGGACCGCCTCGACGTCAGCCGCCACTACACGGTCAATGACGCAGGCACCATCCACGTCCTCAACGGAGAAGAACACACCCACGGAGTCACCGCACCCGACCTTGGATTCGGGCCCTGGCGGGCATCGGTCGTGCTTTCACATGTGACCGGGCGCGTACCGTACCCGATCGAGAAGACCATCGCGTTCCAGACCTTCGGAGTTCCCGACGACGGGGCATTCGATGAACGGGCTGACCAGTCAGCAGCGGACCTCACACTGGAGAGTCACACCACCGAACCAAGCGATGACGACTGCGAGGCGCACTTCGCATTCGCCGATGCAGACGACAAGGAGATGACACACGTATGACCGCCGAACTCATCACCGACGCACCCTCGAACACGTGGACCGCTGAGGCCGCGAACCGGAGCCTGACCCCGGCGAGTGCCGTGGACATCCGGGCCATGAACCCGGCCCGCGACACTGTTGACATCCACGCGTGGCTGACCCATCCTCGAGCCCACTACTGGCAGATGACCTAACTCGACGAGTCCGGAGTCCGCGACTATCTCGGCGGCATCCACGACTCCGCCGACGAGAACGGCTGGGTGGGCTCGGTCGACGGCATCGACTGCTTCTATGTCGAAACGTATCTGCCCTCAACCCTGATCCCACAGGACGTCGTGGCAACAGGACCCGACGACATCGGAATGCATCTGCTCGTCGCCCCACCCGAGGGCGACCGGGTGCGCGGGCTCACGGATAGGATCATGGCCGAGGTCATCGACTTCTGCCTGCGTCCGACTGACCATAGCGGGCGCGGCGGACACCGAGTCATCGTCGAACCCGACGTGCGGAACACGGGCATCCTTGAGAAGAACCGGGCGGCAGGTTTCAGCCCGGTGGGCGAGGTGACCATCATGATGGGGGAGGAGACGAAGCAGGCCCTGGTCAGCATCTGTGATCGTGAGGACTTCGAAGTCAGCGAGCTGTACGCGCTCGTCGACCGGGACGTACACGTAGGTCAGGCGCACTGGGGACAGGCACATTCGAGCCAAGCTGTTGACGCCCACCCTGGTGTCGGCCGAGCACACCCTGACGGCACCACCCCCGCCGCCTATGCCCACCTCAATCGTGACACTTTCGCGGTCGCTCAACGCCACCTCGTGGCCAAGGCCCTGTCCGAATTCGCCCACGAACGCCTCATCGCCCCGGTCCGCGCCACCTGCCCGGATGCCGGGCCCGATGACTGGGAGCTGCGGATCGACGACACCGGATCGAAGAACGCCGACAGCTCGCCGGACGCTGAGGCGCTCACATACACGTTCACCGCCCGAGTCCTGCCGCTCGAGCACTGGGTCATCGACGAAGCCAGCATCGCCCGCCACCGAAACGGCATTCGGCTCGAACTCGACGCTCAAGAACTCGTCGTTGAACTCCAGGATGCCCTCGGCATCCCGGAGAACCTGATGTCGACCTACCTCGAGGAGATCGCCTCGACCCTGGCCAGCAGCGCCTTCAAACTCGTCGAGGCGGTCAAGGGCTACCGCCCGGACTCTGCAGATCTCCTCAATGCGGGCCTCCAGGCCACCGAGGCGGCCATGACCGAAGGCCATCCCGGGTTCATCGCGAACAACGGACGCATCGGATTCTCCCTGTCCGACTACCGGAAGTGGGCCCCTGAGAACGGGTGCACCACCCGAATCGAGTGGGTGGCAGCGACCCGCGAGCACAGCCACCTCTCGGTCGGCGTCGGACTCGACGAAGCTGCACACGTCGACTGGGCACTGAGCGCCGAGGAGCGCGAACTCTTCGACACGCGGATTCGATCAGCCGGGCGCAAACCGGAGGACTTCCACCTGCTCCCTGTCCACCCCTGGCAAGCCGATCACCGACTCGCGATCACTTTCGCAGCCGATATCGCCCGCGGCGATCTGCTGCCACTGGGGTCAGGGCTTGACGAGTTTCAGCCGCAGCAGTCACTGCGCACCTTCTTCAACCAAACACGGGCCGATGCTCCCTATGTGAAGGTCGCGCTCGCCGTGCAGAACATGGGATTCCTGCGCGGGCTGTCACCGAAGTACATGCGCGATACACCGGCCATCAACGATTGGATCGCTGCGCTCATCGGCACGGATCCCACATTCGCTGACCTCGGATTCCGGGTCCTGCGGGAACGCACCGCGCTTGGCTACACCGGAGATGTCTACCACCGGACGCAGGAGACGAACCCGCACCGGAAGATGCTTGCAGCACTGTGGCGAGAGAACCCGCTGACAGGGCTCGAGCCCTGTCAGAAAGTCGTCACCATGGCGGCCTTGCTGCACCGTGACCACAGGGGAATCGCCTACGTCAGCGAACTCATCCGCGCCTCGGGTCATTCGCCTCAGGATTGGGTGCGGGCCTACCTGCGGGCCTACCTGCATCCGCTCGTTCACGCACTGTTGGCCCATGACCTGGTGTTCATGCCGCACGGTGAGAACCTCATCCTCATCCTGGACAACCACGTCGTGACCGGTGCCTTCATGAAGGACATCGGCGAGGAGGTCGCGGTTCTGGGTCACCGGGAGCTGCCGGGCGACGTCGAACGAATCCGGGCGCTGGTCCCGGGGGAGGAGAAGGCCCTGTCCGTGTTCACGGACATGTTCGACGGAGTGCTGCGCCACCTCGGCGGGATCCTCGATTCCGATGGTGTGCTGGGTGCGCAGACGTTCTGGGCATTGGTCGCCGAGGTGCTCGATCGTTACGAGGCCGAGCATCCGGAACTCGCCCGCGGGCTCGCCGGGGATGTGGACCTGAGAGCCGAACGTTTCGCCCATTCCTGCCTCAACCGACTGCAGCTGCGCAACACCATGCAGATGGTCGACATCGGCAACCAAGCCGAATCCCTGCTCTACGCGGGAACGATGAGGAACCCTGTGGCACGGTGATCTGAAAGAACACCACGCTCGCCGAGGTGTGGATTGGGGGCCAGCCTCGTCGCTCTTCCGCGAGAGATCAGTGATGATCGGGATCGAATGCCGACCGGTCGCGCCTCCAGGTGTGTCCTCTCAGGCACCAACGGTTAGTATCAATCCAACGGTTGCCGATATGGGGCTGCGCAACGGTGCGAGGAATTCCCGACTCTAAGGTGTGGTCATGGCGAAGCAGAACGATCGGCCGACTCTGGCCACGGTCGCTTCGCGTGCAGGAGTCAGCATCAAGACCGCTTCCCGGGTCCTCAACGGTGAAAAACATGTGGCCGCGAGCACCGCCGAAAAGGTCGAAGAAGCCGCCGCTGAGCTTGGATTCCGCCTCAATTCCACGGCCAGGCGCCTGCGGGCCGGTGGCAGTTCACCCTACATCGGTGTAGTCATGAGCGACGGTGATGACCCATTCCAGACTCATCTCTTCACCCTGCTGGAGTCCGAGCTGAGCACGGTCGGACTGCGCCCAGTCGTGACGGTCACCGCCGACGACCCCGACCGTGAACGTGGCTTCCTCGACGAGTGCCTGGCCAATGACATGACCGGAATCTGCGTCATCAGATCACACCCGGACGCCGCACGGTTCTACACCGCTGCTGCATCTGCTGACGTGCAGATCGTGTCCTTCGACCCGTCGACTACAGGACCCGGGGTCGACCTCATCGCCGGTGACGAGGAGCTCGCCGGCCGCCTGGCCGCCACCCAGCTTCTCAAGCACGGACACATCAGCCTCGGCGTCATCGGCGATCATTCGACCAGCCCTATCACCACCGCCCGGCTCGCTGGAATCCAATCGGCCTTCGCCGGACGAACAGACGTCGGGTGGCGTGCCTACATGAGGGAAGACGCTCACGATCTGGCCAGCGCGAAGAACGTCGTCGCCGCCTGGCTGGGTTCGCGCAGTGCCCCCAGCGGACTCATCACCTTGTCCGCGACTCTGACGCAGGGAGCCATCGACGCCTGTCGTCGTCTCGATGAGTGGCCGGCCCTGGTGGGCATCGACGACTTCCCCACCGCGGAGCTCTTAGATGTGACCATCATCGATCGTGACGTGAGTTCCATGGCCGCCGAGGCGGTCCGGCGTCTGCAGGAACCGCCCAGCTCCGGACCGCGTCGACATCAGATTCCCGTGTACGTGATCGCTCGCGGCAGCGGCGAAGAGGCCCCGGACAAGTGACTCGGTCCGGGAATGCCCCAGACAGAATTTTTCGACGAAACTGTTGACACCGAACCTCAATCGGCGAATTATATTGAACAGCCTGACAACGTTGTCAGAAAGATTGAAAGGTTCACAATGAGGCACAACCTGCAGTCCCGCAATAAGAAATCCCGGAAGAAGTTCGCGCTCCTCGGCGCCTCGGTTGCCATCGGCGCCCTCGCGCTCAGCGGCTGCGGGAGCCAGAAGGGCCAAGGCAATGAGGAAGCCGACAGCGGCTCGGGCGGAGACGGTGAAGTCACCATCGCCCTGCTGCTCCCGGAATCCAAGACCACCCGCTATGAGTCCCTCGACAAGCCGAACTTCGAGAAGTACGTCGCGGAAGCCAACCCCGATGCGACGGTCAAATACAGCAACGCCAACCAGGACGCCACCCAGCAGCAACAGCAGTTCGAAGCAGCAGTGACCGAAGGTGTCGACGCCATCGTGCTCGACCCGGTCGACGCCTCAGCTGTCGCCTCCTCGCTGTCGAAAGCTCAGGCCAAGAAGATTCCGGTCATCGCCTACGACCGCTTCTTCAAGGGCGCGGACTACTACACCTCCTTCGACAACAAGAAGATCGGCAACCTCCAGGGCCAGGCCGTTCTCGACGGTCTCAAGGCTGAGGACACGGACCCGAAGTCGGGAGCAGTCTGGATGGTCAACGGTGATCCGAAGGACCCGAACGCCGCCGACTTCAAGGCCGGAGCCGAAGAGACGCTCAAGGACGCCGGTGTCGACATCGCCGAAAGCCATGACACTCTCGATTGGAACCCGGATGATGCCCGCAAATGGGTCGAAGGTCAGCTGCAGAGCGCAGAGAAGGACCCGATCGCCATCTACGCGGCCAACGACGGCACCGCCGGCGGTGTCCTCGCAGCCACGAAGAAGGCCAAGGTCAAAACCGTCGTCACCGGCCAGGACGCCGAAGTCGACGGTCTGCAGAACATCCTCAGGGGCGACCAGTACGCCACGATCTACAAATCGATCCCACCCCAGGCTGAGTTCGCCGCGAAGGCAGCTGTCGCACTGGCCGGCGGCGAGAAGCCGGAGGGCTCAACGACCTACAAGGACACCCCGACGGACTTCGTCGAAGCCAAGGTCGTCACCAAAGACACGGTCAAAGACATCGTGGGTGATCAGATAAAGGCCGAAGACATCTGCACCGGCGAAGTGAAGAAGCTCTGCGACGACGCCGGCGTCAAGTAGGGATCGGTCAGTAGGAACACATGAACTCTCAAACCAATGATCCGGCACCCGCGAGTCAGCGGGTGCCGGAGACCGGAGCAGAACCGGTACTCCAACTGCGTGGGATCAACAAACGATTCGGCGCGGTCCAGGCACTGACCGACATCAACCTGAACATCGGTCGCGGTGAAGTCGTCGGCCTCGTCGGTGACAACGGCGCCGGTAAGTCCACCCTGGTCAAGGTCATCGCCGGTGTCCACGGTGCTGACGAGGGCGAAATCCTGTTGTCGGGTCGATCCCAGAAGTTCGGCTCACCCAAGGATGCGCAGAAGGCAGGTGTCGCCACGGTATTCCAGGACCTCTCGCTGTGTGAGAACCTCGATGTCGTGGCCAACCTGTTCCTCGGACATGAGAAGACGCGGCGTGGTGTTCTCGACGAGGTCAGCATGGAGGCTCAGTCTTGGGAGCTGCTGCACAGTCTGTCGGCGAAGATTCCGAGCGTGAGAGTCCCGATCGCGGCTCTCTCCGGCGGTCAGCGGCAGACGGTTGCGATCGCCAGGTCCCTCCTCGGCGAACCTTCCATTGTGATGTTGGACGAGCCGACGGCGGCACTGGGTGTTGCTCAGACGGCCGAGGTGCTCAACCTCATCGAACGACTGCGCGAACGCGACCTCGGAGTGCTGTTGGTCAGCCACAACATGGCCGATGTCCAAGCTGTCTGCGATCGGGTCCACGTTCTGCGGTTGGGCAAGGACGCGGGAGACTTCCCCGGTGACGAACGCACGGATGTGCTCGTCGCCGCGATCACGGGAGCCAACGACAACGTCGTGACTCAGAGAGCAACCCGGAGAGGGGATCGCCGATGAGCCGCAACTCGTTCATCACCGACGAACGCCTATCAAGTGAAGGCTTCATCGCCACCTTCGTGCGGAGGGTCAAGGAAGGCCAACTGGGCTCGTTCCCTGTCATTCTCGCGCTCGTCGTCATCATCATCGTCTTCCAGACGGCGAACAGCAATTTCATCTCCCCGGCCAACTTGGTCAACCTGTCCTCGACGGTCGCCTACCTCGCGATTCTCGCGTTGGGCATCAACCTCATCCTGCTGCTCGGCGAGATCGACTTGTCCCTGGCTCAATTGGGCGGTTTGGCGGCTTCGCTGCTGGGTGTGCTCGTGGTCAGGCAAGGAGTGCCGCCCCTGGTGGCGCTGGTCATCATGCTGATCCTCGGCCTCGTCGTCGGCGCGATTCAGGGATGGTTCTTCGCGGTGGTCGGCATCCCGGCCTTCGTCGTGACCCTCGCGGGCCTTTTGGCCTATACCGGTCTGACGCTGACGACCCTGGGTACGCAGAAGAACCTGTCGATGGCTGACTCGTTCGCCTTCGACTTCGCGAGTTTCTACTTCCCTGCCGTGTGGGCCTACGTGTTCGGAGCGGTCGCGGTCATCGGCTTTGCTGCCGGGATCATCTACTCGAAGCTGCGCCGTCACGGTGCGGGACTCGACAGTCCGAGCTGGACCTCGGTGACCGTGCGCATCGCAATCTTGGCAGTTGTCGTGTTCGGCTTCCTCATCCTGGTCAACCAGGACTTCGGTCTGGCGATGCCGTTCTTCCTCATGATGGTCATCGCCATCGGAATCGACTTGGTGCTGCGCAAGACCAAGTACGGGCGCTCGATCTACGCCGTCGGCGGCAAGGTCGAAGCGGCCAGGCGAGCCGGCATCCGGGTCACCTGGGTGCGGATCAGCGTGTTCATGGCCGCCGGTGTTCTGGCAGCCCTGTTCGGCTTCATCAAAACCGGTGTGACGACCAACGCCGGATCGACGCTGGTGAGCACGCAGGACCTGCTCAATGCCATCGCCGCCGCGGTCATCGGCGGCACCTCGCTGTTCGGCGGCCGTGGCACCGCCTGGGCAGCCGTCCTCGGTGCTCTGGTCGTCGGCGCCATCAACAACGGTCTCTACCTCATCGGCTTCAACTCCGATGCGCAGCAGATCATCACCGCGCTCGTCCTGCTCACCGCCGTAGTCATTGACGCCCTGAGCCGCCGCGGCCAGCGCTACGTCGGGCGTGGCTGAGGAGGTCACACCCGCATCGAGCGGACCACTTAGCGTTGACCGGCCACAGTACAAAGTGGCCCGTCGGCGCTAAATGGTCCGCTCCCCTCTCTGTCAGGCTGGTTGTGAGTCACTCAGTCTGACACTGAGAGGAACACTAACCATGACCATCACTACTGGATACAGCGTGGCAGAGATCCGGTCTTTCCTGGTTCAGTACGACCAGATCCCC
>NZ_FXZD01000001.1 GCF_900169145.1 Brevibacterium antiquum CNRZ 918
GGACCCATTTTGGCCTACTTCGGCCACAACGAGACTCGACATATTGATTGGCTTCCTGGTTCTCGCCCTACGTGGTCGGACTGATTTGCTCTGTCACCGTGGTCCCGCTCCAGCCTGACACGTAGGGGAACCCTTCGGCTGCATCGATATACAGCTGTAACAGGTCGGTTTGTATTCTGTGCAGGTCCTATCGGTAATGTGGATCGCACACAGCATAGGAAGGCAACGCATATGCTCAATCGCTTGCACGATAGCCTCAGGCTTCGAACGAATCCTGCGATCTTCTTCTCATCGGCCGCAGTCATCATTCTGTTTGTCCTTGGAACCATCTTCTTCACCGATGCCCTCGACGCAGGAGTCTCGGTTGCGTCGGATTGGCTGCTGAGAAACCTGGGATGGTTCTATATCCTCGGTGTCACGGTCTTCCTGGTTTTCCTCATCTACATCGCAGCGTCGCGATACGGGCGAGCGAAGCTTGGTCCCGACAATGAAGCACCCGAGCACTCCAACGGTGCCTGGTTCGCCATGCTCTTCGCCGCTGGCATCGGATCCATCCTCATGTTCTGGGGCGTCGCAGAACCGGTCAGCCACTTCGGTGACCCTCCCCGGGCGTCCCTAGGAATCGAGCCGGGCAGCGTCGAAGCCGCGGTGGATGCCATGAACTTCACCTATTACCACTTCACCCTGCACACCTGGACGATCTTCACCCTGCCGGCGCTGTGCTTCGCCTACTTCATCCACAAACGCAATCTCCCGCCGCGCGTGAGTTCGATCTTCCAGCCCATCCTGGGTGAACGCATCCACGGACCGATCGGTAAGACCATCGACGTCGTGGCGATCATCGGCACTGTCTTCGGAGTCGCCGTATCCATCGGTCTCGGTACGCTCCAGATCAACGGTGGTCTGGCCCAGGTTCTCGGAATTCCGGAGAACGCGCTGTGGCAGCTCATCATCATCGGCGTCGTCTGCGGGCTGGCAACGATCTCTGTGTCGCTGGGCCTGGACAAGGGCATCAAGGTGTTGTCCAACATCAACATCGTCGTGGCCATTCTGCTTCTTGTTTTCATCGTCGTCCTCGGCCCGACCCTGTTCATGGCGCGAGGCATCTTCGAGTCGCTTGGCACCTATATTCAGTCCCTGCCCGAACTGGCTCTGTGGAATGACACCTTCGCAGACACAGGTTGGCAGAGCAGCTGGACCGTGTTCTATTGGGCATGGACCATCACCTGGTCACCGTTCGTCGGCATCTTCATTGCACGGATCTCCCGCGGTCGGACGATTCGCCAGTTCGTCATCGGCGTCCTGGCCATCCCGTCGGCGTTCTCCGTGATCTGGTTCGGCGTGTTCGGCTATGCGTCCTTCGACATTGAGATGAACAAGGGCGGAGGCCTCGTCGACCGTGTCGTCGGAGACGGTGACATCCCCGGGGCCCTGTTCGCGTTCCTGGAGCACTATCCGCTGTCGGGAGTGATGTCGATCATCGCCATCATCCTCGTGGTCATCTTCTTCGTCACCTCGGTGGATTCCGCGGCACTCGTCGTCGACACGATGAACAACGGTCATGAAGACTTCAACCCGCTGCCTCAGCGCATCTTCTGGGCGCTGGCCGTTGCCGTCGTCACCGCCGCGCTGCTCGTCTTCTCCGGATCCGGGGGACTCGAAGCACTCCAGTCCACGATCATCCTCGTGGGGCTGCCCTTCTTCGTCATCGCCTACTTCCAGATCTATGCCCTGATGCGCGCTCTGCGCGAAGACGCCGGTGACCTTCCCCGGGTCCGCATGCGCAGATGGAAGAAGGTTCTGCCACCCGAGGAAGTCGAACGCAGAGAGGGCGACGACGAGTTCGGCCACGAGTATGACGATGAGGTCGAAGTCGTCACAGCTCCCGAACCGGTCGAACCGGCGCCAACATTCCGCGATCCCTATGCCGACCCGGCTAAGGGCAAGGGCAAAGGCAAACGGCCCTCAGCCCTGGCCTCTCGCACCGGCAGTGCAGAAAAGTCCAGCGGTGACGGCACAGGTCAGGAGTGAGCAGCTCGCGGGTTCACACCCGCTGAACGACCTGGACTCATGGCCATGACCGGTTCCTGAGACGACAACGGGGCTGAACCGATACTTGACTCGGTTCAGCCCCGTTGTCTATGCGCTGACGCTGGCTATTCAGCAGCGTCGCGACTGGTTCAGTTTCCTGCCTTGATCATCTCTGCACACTTCTCACCCATCATCATGACCGTGATGTTCGGGTTGACCGTCGTGATCTCCGGCATTGCGGAGGCATCGACGACGCGCAGGCGGTTGACGCCCTTGACCCGCAGCTGAGGGTCCAAAGGCGAGGACTGATCATCGGCGGCACCCATCCGTGTCGTACCCACCGGGTGGTAGACGGTGTTGTGGGTGCGGGTGATGTAGTCCTCGATCTGCGCATCGGTCTGGACGTCCTTGCCGGGGAACAGCTCTTCACCGGCCCACTCGGACATGGCATCCTGCGAGACGATTGCGCGGGCCTTGCGAATTCCAGCGATCATCACCCGCATATCGTGGCCCTCAGGATCGGTGAAATACCGCGGATCAACGAGCGGCTTATCCCTGAAGTCACATGAGCGCAGGCGCACCGTTCCGCGCGAACGGGCATGCGTGACATTCGGTGTCAGACAGAACGTGTTCTCCGCGGTCGGGTACCCCTGGCGGAGAGTATGCATGTCGAATGGCACAGAACCGTAGTGCATCATCAGATCGGGGCGATCCAAGCCCTCCTCGGTGGGGGTGAAGATGCCGGCCTCCCACCACTGAGTGGAGTCCTCGACCATCGGCTTCTTAGCCTCCCAAGAGATCACACCCTCGGGATGGTCCTGCAGGTGTTCACCGACTCCCGGCGAATCCACGCGGACGTCGACTCCGACCTCGGCGAGGTGATCCTTCGGTCCGATGCCCGAGAGCATGAGCAGCTGAGGCGTGTTGATCGCACCGGAGGAGACGATGACCTCGCGTTTGGCTTCGATGCGCTTGGTATGACCGAAGGCATTGTTGACGACGAGGACCCCTGTGCAGTTCTCTTCTGCATCGAACTCGAGCTCCTTGGCCTGAGTGTCGGTGAGGATCGTGAGATTCTCACGGTGGAGGATCGGGTGCAGGTAGGACACCGAGGACGACGAACGCGTGCCGTCTGCCTTGCGGTTGACCTGGAAGAAGTTGGCACCGTTGATGACGGTTTCGCCCTCGTTGAACTGAACCCGGGGGATGCCCTCCTGTTCACAGGCGTCGAGCAGGGCAATACCGCACGGATCGGCCGGTGGCACATTCATCAGGTGCACGGGACCGTCATGGCCGTGGTGGTCACCTGGGAGCTCGTTGGTCTCGAGCTTCTTATACAGGCCGAAGGTGTCCTTCGAGCCCCATCCGGTGGCGCCGAACTTGGTTTCCCAGTCATCTAGGTCCTCCCGCGGCGCCCAGAAGGCGATGCACGAGTTGTGAGACGAGCAGCCGCCGAGGACCTTCGCGCGAGCATGGCGCATGAACGAGTTGCCGTGCTCCTGCTTCTCGATGGGGTAGTCCCAGTCGAAACCGGACTCGAGCAGTTCCATCCACCGGTTGAGGCGCAGAACCATGTCTTGGCCGACATCGGTCGGGCCTGCTTCCAGGAGGCCGACGCTGACCTCGGGATCCTCGCTGAGGCGAGCTGCGACGGCAGCGCCTGCGGAGCCTCCGCCCACGACAACATAGTCAAAGCTATGAGTAGTTTCCACGTTCCGACTCTCCTTATTTGCTGTGATCGGGGAACCAGCCGGTGACGGCTGGCTCGAGATTCTGGTAGATGTGCTTGGCTTCCTGGTATTCGGCCAAACCGGTCGGTCCCAACTCGCGGCCGGAGCCCGACTGCTTGTATCCGCCCCACTCCGCCTGTGGCAGGTAGGGGTGGAAGTCGTTGATCCAGATGGTTCCGTGGCGAAGACGCTGGGCGACCAGCTGGGTCTTGCCCGCATCCTGGCTCCAGACTGCTCCGGCCAGGCCGTAGTAGGTGTCGTTGGCGATCTCGACTGCCTCGTCGACTGAGGAGAAGGTCTCGACTGTGACGACGGGGCCGAAGGCTTCGTCAGAGACCACGGACATTCCGCGTTCGACCTGGTCGAGGATGGTGGGCAGGTAGTAGTAGCCCTTCTCCAGCTCGCCTTCGCCCCATGTGCCGCCGCAGCGCACGCGGGCACCTTCGGCGACGCCCTTGTCGACGTAGGCGGTGACCTTGTCGCGGTGGGCTGCAGAGATGAGGGGTCCGGTCTCAGCGTTGTCATCGAAGGGCCCGCCGAGGCGGATCTGCTGAGCGCGCTCGACGAGGCGATCGACGAACTTCTCTGCGATCGAGTCTTCGACGATCAGTCGGGCTCCGGCGGAGCAGACCTGACCGGAATGGACGAATGCGGCGTTGAGCGCATTGTCGACAGCGGCTTCGAAGTCGGCATCGGCGAAGACGACGTTCGGGTTCTTGCCGCCCAGCTCGAGGGCGATCTTCTTCACGGTCGCGGCTGCGTTTGCCGCCAGGAGACGTCCCGTGACCAGGCCACCGGTGAAGGAGACCATATCGATGTCATCATGTGTTGACAGTGGTGCCCCTGCATCCGCACCGGCACCGAGGATCAGGTTGCCGACTCCGGCAGGAAGTCCCAGCTCTTCAAGCACCTGCAGAGTCAGAATCGCCGTGTGCGGCGTGAGTTCGGCAGGCTTGAGGATGAACGTGTTGCCTGCTGCCAGGCACGGTGCGATCTTCCATGCGGCCTGCAGCAGCGGGTAGTTCCAGGGGGTGATGAGGGCGCAGACGCCGACAGGTTCGTGGACGATGCGGCTGGCGACCGTGTCGGTGCCGGCGTCGACGACGCGGCCTGCATCGTTGGCGGCAAGCTTGCCGAAGTAGTCGAAGCAGTTGGCGATGTCGTCCATGTCGATCTCGGACTCGACGTAGCGCTTGCCCGTGTCGAGTGACTCGGCGCGTGCGAACTCGGCCTTGCGCTCACGCAGGACCGACGCGAATTTGAGGAGAAGATCGCCCCGCTCGCTGGCGGGCACGCTTGACCATACACCCGAGTCATAGGCCCGACGGGCGGCAGCGATTGCGAGCTCGGTGTCGGCTGGGCTGGCTTCGTCCACCTCGGCGACGAAACTGCCGTCGGCAGGATTGTGGATCTCTCTGATCCCGCCGCTCTGGGCCGAAACCCACTGTCCATCGATGAAAAGCGTGTTGGGCACGATGTCTCCTATTCCTTGATGGTGTTTGTTGTTGAGATTGAGGCTGTCTGGTCCACCCATGTCGAAGTGGGAGTCAAAGCTGTCAGCATGCCTCCTCCTTGCGCTGGTGGTGACGCTTCCGAAAGCCACGATATGCGAACAAGGGCATTCGATGCTCAATCGAATGAACCGGATCACAGAAAGCCGACGATACGGTGCGCACATGCGGCCTTGCACGACGCCCGGTGCCCTCGCCTATGTCTGCGCTGCGCCCGGTTCCGCGGCTGCCCTGTGGGACCTCATCGTGCGATCTGTGCGCGGAGTGTCCGGTGACAATGAGCACAATTGTCGGAAGGTCGATAGGAGAGTTGAAAGAGCAGGTAATCCCGCGATGGTGCCTAAGCTGCGCTCCATCATTAGGACGTGCTTTCCGGAGATGATCAATTGCGGATGTAGTTTTAAGGGGTGATAAAACCATTGATGCGGAGGCGGACGAGGATTGGACCACAATGCTCGAATCTTTCACACCAGGCTTCATGAATCCCCTACTGACCGCGATGAGATGACCGTGCGTCCCGTAGCCCTTTGCCCACGGGGCGCTTCGCCATGATTCTAACAGAGCGCTTAACAGCGATCCCGAGCTGTTGTTGGCACCTAATTCCTATTAGGGGAGTGTTCCGCCTAATCATGCACCCTCTGGTCGGCGGTCGAATCGAGGCGACCGCTGACCAGAGATTGTGCGGCTTCGGCCTGGCCGGTGACTGCGATAGAGAACGAACCGCGGATACCGAGGTGCCCCGCTGGCATTCAATACGTGTTCCCACCCACAGGACTTACCCGTTTCGAGTGGACTAGAATGGTGCGGAATCATTGAAAAGACTTTATAGGGAGAATCGTGGCCCCAGGGGATTCGCGAGACAGCCAGCACAACCGCCGCTCGGACGGCGGGCGCCGCTCAGACCGCGACAGCAATCACAATCGTCGACAGGACTCCCACCAGTCCCGGGACGAGCGCGGGTCACGTAACTCCGATCGTCGCGACGACCGCCGAGGCGGATACCAGGGTAATCGCAGCAATGACGGTGAGCGTCGTGGCGGTTATCAGGGCAATCGGAGCAATGACGGCGAGCGTCGCGACGACCGCCGTGGCGGATACCAGGGTAACCGGAGCAATGACGGTGACCGTCGTGGCGGTTATCAGGGCAATCGGAGTAACGACGGCGAGCGTCGCAGCTTCGGGGCCGACCGTCGTGATGACAGTCGCGGTGGTTACCAGGGTAACCGGAGTAACGACGGTGACCGTCGTGGCGGTTATCAGGGCAATCGGAGTAACGATGGTGAGCGTCGCGGGGGCTACCAGGGTAATCGGAGTAACGATGGTGAGCGTCGCGGGGGCTACCAGGGTAATCGCAGCAACGATGGTGAGCGTCGCAGCTTCGGGGGCGCCCGTCGTGATGACCGTCGCGGTGGTTACCAGGGTAACCGGAGTAACGATGGTGAGCGTCGCGACGACCGCCGTGGCGGTTACCAGGGTAACCGGAGCAATGACGGTGAGCGTCGTGGTGGTTACCAGGGCAATCGGAGTAACGATGGTGAGCGTCGCGGTGGCTACCAGGGCAACCGCCGCGATGATCGCGGAGGAAGTCGACGTCGTGACGATGACGGCGGAGACCGCGGAGGTTCCGGTCGGAACAATAACGACCGCAGGGCCACGCGATCTACTGATACCGGCGAATACGCACGCGAGCAGCGTGCGCGCCGGCCGCGGATCCAGGAGCCGCCGATTCCCGAAGAGGTCACCGGTAAGGAGCTCGACAAAGAGCTGCTGGGGCAGTTGCGTCCCCTTGACAAAGAGAACGCAGCAGCAGTTGCCAAGCACCTCGTCTCCGCAGGAGGGTTCCTGGATGTCGATCCGGAACGCGCCTACGAACACGCGAAGGCGGCCATGGCCCGTGCGGGTCGCGTCGGCCTGGTCCGAGAAGCCCTCGGCATTGCCGCTTATCACGTGGAGAAGTACGACGAGGCAGTTCGCGAACTGCGCACGCACCGACGCATCTCCGGTTCGAACGACAATATTGCGCTCATCGCCGATGCAGAACGCGGTCGTGACAAGCCTAAGAAGGCCATCGAACTGTTTGAGTCCGCCGGTGAGCTCGAACTCGACAACGATGCTCGCACCGAACTCGTCATTGTTGCTGCCGGAGCGAAATCGGACCTCGGTGACCTCAAGGGCGCACGAGCTCTGATCGAAGCCGAAGACTTCACCCAGAAGCCAAGCGGTGCACTGGTGCGACTGATGGCCGCGTATTCCGACTTGCTGCGCCTGCACGGTGAAACCGAGATGGCCGACAAGTACGAAGAACTGTCACGTCGCACTGCCAAGGCCACGGGAACCCTCTTCGGAGACGAGGAACCGGACCCCAACCTCGGCGTGGAGATCGAGACTGTCGAAGAAGTCCCCGATGAGGAGCTCATTGAGCCAGGGGATGACGCTGCCGATGCCACCGACGAGACCGATGCCACCGACGAGACCGATGCTGCCGATGAAGATCAGGCGGTTGACGAGTCCGATGCTGAGGCAGCAGACGCCGAGGTTGACGACACCGGCACGGATAGTGTGGTTGCAGACGACTCCGTTGCGGACGATGTCGCAGACGATGCTGGAGACGATCAGATTCCGGCGAAGTCGAAGACACATGTCTCGGAGAAGGAACTGAAGAAGGTCAAGGTCTCCGATGAGGAGATCGAAGCCGAACTCGACGAACTGCTCGAGGACGCTGAGGAAGTCGAGGCCTCCGATGAGGAGACTTCCGAAGCCTCCGAAGAAGCTCACGCGGAACCCGAAGAATCGGACACGAGCCTCAAGGCTCCTGACAACGCGAAGCCAGAGGAGTCGAACGTGTCCTATCGGCTGAACGGTCATCAGTGACGCAAGTCGCGAACGCAACATCACCGGTCGATCGACGTGCGCCTGAGGAATCGGGCGCACCGATCGACTGTGTGCTGTTCGACCTCGACGGTGTCGTCTACCACGGTCCGGACCCGATCTCCGGAGCAGTGGAGGGCATCAATGTCCTCCACGAGAAGTCCATTCCCGTCAACTATGTGACGAACAACGCCACCCGCACCGCCGAGGTGGTCGCCGAGCACATCTCCACACTGGGAATCAGCACAACAGTCGCCGAGGTGACCACCTCGGCGCAGGTGCTGGCGGGACAGCTTGCCGCACAATTTCCAACCGGGGCACCCATCTACCTGGTGGGCACAACAGGCTTGGCCGCAGCGCTGGAATCCGAGGGCCTGAGCGTCACGCGCAGCTTAGACGACGACCCCGTCGCCATCGCCCAGGGCCTCGACCCGGACATCACCTACCAGGCCATCGTGCGCGCCTGTGAGGCGATCACATCAGGCATCGAATGGTGGGCGACGAACCCCGACTTTTCGATGGTCGGGCCCAGAAGCCGGGTCCCGGGCAATGGGGCTTTCATCGACATGCTCTCCCGACTCACAGGTGCCCAGCCGACCGTCGTCGGCAAACCCTCTCCACACATGATGGAGTTCGCGGCACACAGGATCGGAGCCAAACGACCCCTCATGGTCGGAGACCGCCTCGACACGGATATCGAAGGCGGCAACTCGGCGGGTTTCGAAACCGCTCTCGTCCTCACCGGCGTCCACGACATTCATGACGCCTTGCAAGCACGTCCTGGTCTGCGCCCCACCTACATCCTGCCGAGCCTGCGCGGCCTGCCGAGACTCATCGCCGACAGTGCCCAGTCGAGCCCCCGGCCTACTGCTCAGGGGACGCACGGAGCCGGGGACTGGCGAATCGTCGATGGCGAACTGCGCCTGGACGAATCGGCCCACCTTGAGGCCTCCGTCGTCCAGGACGCACTCCGATTAGCATGGGAGGCGATGGACCGCGGCGACGACGTGGCTCCAGGGAATCTGCCACGGAGGATCCATGACTGAACCGATGCACGAACCACAGCAGACCGTCGGACCGAACCAGGCCGCTGCACCCACACCAGCCTCCGTCAATGGTGATGTGCCGGTCGAAACCTGGCGCCGCAACCTTGTGCAGATCAGTGAAGCCCCAGGCGCCGAACGACACGGACTCCTGTCCACCCTCCTTGATGACCTCGACTCACAGGTGAGTTCATTGTGAGCCGACTCGATCGTGAACTGGTCGAACGGGAACTGATCGCCACACGCTCCCGTGCGGCACGGGAGATCGCTGCCGGACGGGTCAGCGTCAACGGCAGAGCAGCCGTGAAGCCCTCTCTGGACGTGACCGACGCCGACGAGCTCACGGTCACGGAACCCGACCCCTGGGTGGCGCGCAGCGCACACAAACTCCTCGGTGCCCTCGACTCCTTCTCCATCGCCGACTTCGCAGGCAGTACCGCGCTCGACGCCGGTGCCTCCACCGGCGGCTTCACCCAGGTCCTCCTGCACCGGGGAGCGAAAGAGGTGTGGGCCGTCGATGTCGGGCACGATCAATTCGACTCAGGACTCCGGCAGGACCCACGAGTCCGTGTCCGGGAGGGCCTCAACCTACGCGAACTGGGCAGTTCCGACGTGCCACAGGTCGATGTGGTCGTCGCCGACGTGTCATTCATCTCCCTGCGTCTGCTCTTGGCTCCTCTGCTGGCAGCCACACTGTCCACCGGTGAACTGCTGCTCATGGTCAAGCCCCAGTTCGAACTCGCCCGGGGCGCACTGGATAAGCACGGCGTCGTGTCAACAGTGGGCAACCGACGTCGGGCCCTTGACTCCGTCCTCGACAGCATTGCCGAACATGAGGCTCGCGTGATCGACATCGCGGCCTCCGTGCTCCCCGGGCCCAGCGGAAACCGGGAGTACTTCCTGCGTGTTCGACCAGGGAAAACACGAACCGAGTCCGATAGGCTCAATGAGGCAGACATCGCAGCCCATCTGGACCAGATCATGAGAGGAGAGCCGTGAGCCGACACATCATGGTGCTGCTGCACCCTCAGCGCGAGGAATCAGCAGTGGCAGCAGTGAGCGTGTGGAAGGCGCTCCTCGATGACGGGATCATCCCGGTCGTCCTCGACGAAGAAGTCCTCGACTTCGCCGCGCGCAGTTCCCACGCCGACGTCCAGAGGGATCTCCTCAGCCGCTGCGAGGTCATCGGCCCGGCCGAGCTCGCGATCTGGAAGACCAGATGCGAACTCGTCATCGTCCTCGGCGGTGACGGCACTATCCTGCGGGCAGCCGAACGCTTCCATGGTTCCGGGGTCCCGCTGATGGGCATCAATCTCGGACATGTGGGTTTCCTTGCCGAGAGTGAACGAGAAGACCTCGCCGAGGCGGTCCATCGCGCCTCCCAGCGTGACTACCTGGTAGAGGAGCGCCTCGCCCTGGACGTGACCGTCTGGCATGAGGGGGAGGCGATCTACAACGCCTGGGCCCTCAACGAGGCCACAATCGAGAAGACGTCCAAGGCACGCATGATCGATGTCGTCCTCGGCGTCGACGCTCGACCGGTGTCGTCGTTCGGCTGCGACGGGGTCATCCTGGCCACACCCACAGGTTCGACCGCATATGCGTTCTCCGTCGGCGGCCCCATCGTCTGGCCCGAGGTCGAAGCACTGCTGCTCATCCCCATCTCAGCCCACGCCCTGTTCACCGAACCGCTCGTCGTCAACCCCGACTCCCGCCTCGGCGTCGAAATCTCTCCTGGCAATCCTGACTTCGCCGCAGTCCTGTGGTGTGACGGTCGCAGAGCCCTGGAACTGCCCGCCGGGGCACGGATCGAAGCCAAGCGTTCACGGTCGCCGATCAAGCTGGCCCGACTTCACAAGGGTCCCTTCACCGATCGATTGGTGGCGAAGTTCCGACTGCCCGTCTCCGGTTGGCGGGGACCGATCGAGGAGGCGTAGATGATTTCCGAACTGAGGATCTCCCACCTCGGCGTGATCGCCGAAGCAGAGGTCGAACTCTCCACGGGCTTCACCGTCGTGACCGGTGAGACCGGTGCCGGTAAGACGATGTTCGTCTCCGCGCTGAGCCTGCTCATGGGCCGCAAGGTCGGTGCAGGTGTGGTTCGCAAAGGTGCTGAGAAGGCCGAGGTCGAAGGCATCTTCTCCGCCGTCACCGACTCCGTGCGCTCCCGCATCGAAGAGGCCGGAGGCAGCGCCGAGGATGAAGCCATCATCTCCCGCACCGTGGCACAGAAGGGTCGCGCCCGCGCCACCGCCGGAGGACGCACCGTCCCCATCTCCGTGCTGACCGAGATCTCCGACGAGCTCATCACCCTGCACGGACAGTCCGAACAGCTGCGACTCAAAGGCCCCGCCCAACAGCGGCAGCTGCTCGACGCAGCCGGAGGGCCCGAACTCGCGGCAGTGGCCGACACCTACCACGCGGCATTTGAGAACTGGCGTGAGACTCAGGCCCGAGTCGCGCGGATCAAGGACAGCACCGCGGCCAGGCGGGAACGGATCCTGTGGCTGAACGGCTGTCTGGAAGCCATCGACAAGGTCCGCCCGATCCCAGGTGAAGACGAGGCCCTGACCGCACAGGCCGCGAAACTCGGTGCCGCGGCTGAGATCACGCAGGCCGTCGGCAGTGCCCACGACCTCCTCCTCGGCAGCGAACTCGACGATGCCGGCGCCGCAGTCGACCACGTCCACCAGGCGATCAGCGCCTTGTCCGACGTGGAATCTGCGGACCCGGAACTGGCTCGCATCAAAGCCGCCCTCAACGACGCGGTCCTGCGTCTCTCCGATTCAGCCGCGGAGCTCAGCTCCTACCTCACCGGATTCGACGAGCTGGGGGAGATCTCACTCGAAGACACCGAAGCTCGCAGAGCCGAACTTGGTTCACTGGCAGCCTACGGGCAGGACGTGGCCGAAGTCCTCGACTTCGAAACACGCTCTGCTCAGGAGCTGGCTGAGCTCGAAGCCGATGACCGCGACCTCGGGCGCCTCGACGCCGAACTGGACGAGGCACGCAACGCCATGGAAGCTGCCGGCAGCGCCCTGACCGAGATCAGAGCCGCGACTGCCACATCCTTCTCCCGCGCCGTGAGCGCAGAGCTTGCGGCCCTGTCGATGCCGAAGGCCCAGGTGACCTTCGAACTCACCGAACGGGAACCCACGGCCCACGGCTGCGACGATGTGCGCCTCACCTTCGCCCCGCACGATTCTTCAGTCGGTGACGATATCGGCAAGGTCGCCAGCGGTGGTGAGCTCTCACGAGTGATGCTCGCCATCGAAGTCGTCCGCGCGGCGGGGGAGGCCATCCCCACCTACGTCTTCGACGAAGTCGACGCCGGTGTCGGGGGAAAGGCCGCCATCGAGATCGGTCGTCGCCTCGCGAAGCTGGCTGAGAACGCGCAGGTCATCGTCGTCACCCATCTGCCTCAGGTCGCAGCCTGGGCCGACACCCACGTCACCATTGTCAAGGACGACGACGCCGAGACCGTGAAGTCCGGGGTCAGGAAACTCAGCGAAGACGAACGGGTCATCGAACTCTCGCGGATGCTCGCCGGAATGGAGGACTCCTCCTCGGCGAAGGCCCATGCGGCCGAACTCCTCGACTCAGCACGGCAGGTCAAGACCGGCTCGGTGGCGCTGACATGAGAGAATGGGCGGACCATGAAAGCGCGTAGAACCCGGGAGAAGCCCACAGTCCCGACCAGGTCGGGCCCGGCTCCAGCCAGGCTCGATCGGCGGACGAAAGACCTCACCAAGCGTTTGAGCGCAGGCGATATCGCGGTCATCAAACACGCCGACATCGACCGGGTCTCCGCCGAAGCACTCGTTGGCTGCAAACCCGCGGCAGTCATCAACGCGGACAAGTCGATCTCCGGCCGGTACCCCAACCTGGGACCGGGAATCATCATCGACGCCGGAATCCCTCTCATCGACGCCACCGGTCCGGAGATCTTCGACTTAGTCGAGGAGAACTCCCAGATCAGCATTGCCGACGACACGGTGTTCCTCGACGAGACAGAGATCGCCACCGGCATCGTCCAGACCTCGGAGTCGATCGCGGAGGACATGCACGAAGCCGAAGCCGGAATGAACTCCGTGCTCGTGGACTTCGTCGACAACACGATCGAATACATCCGCAAGGACTCAGACCTGCTCTCGGCCGAACTCGTCGTTCCCGAGGTGGCCACGAAGTTCGAGGACCGACACGTCCTCATCGTCGTCCGCGGCTACCACTACAAAGAGGACCTCGCGATCCTCGGTTCCTACATTCGGGAATATCGCCCGCTCCTCGTCGGCGTCGACGGTGGAGCCGACGCCATCATCGAAGCCGGATACAAGCCCGACATGATCGTTGGGGACATGGACTCCGTCTCCGACACCGCGCTGACCTCCGGTGCGGAGATCGTCGTCCACGCCTACCGGGACGGAAACGCGCCCGGAACTGAGCGCGTCCATTCCCTGGGCGTCGACTGTGTGGCCTTCGCCGCCTCGGGCACCAGTGAGGATATCGCGATGCTCCTCGCCGACGATAAGGGTGCCAGCCTGATCGTGGCCGTGGGCACACACGACACCGTCATGGAGTTCCTCGATAAGGGCCGCAAGGGCATGGCCTCGACATTCATCACGCGATTGCGGGTGGGCTCGAAGCTCATCGACGCCAAAGGCGTCTCACTGCTGTACCGACAGAGGATCTCCAGCCTGCAGCTGAGCGTCCTGATCATCGCAGGCCTCGTCGCACTCGGCGTGGCCCTGTTTGCGACCGCGGCCGGGCAGACCCTCATCGGGCTCATCGGAGCCCAACTCGACGGAGTCTTCGGATGGTTCGGCTCCCTGTTCGGCGGCGACCCCGCTGCATCGTTAGAATCTGCCAGCATCTTCCAAGGACTGACCAGTGATTGATTTTCGTTACCATCTTGTCTCTCTCGTCTCGGTGTTTCTCGCCCTGGCGGTGGGAATCGTGCTGGGCGCTGGACCCCTGAAGGAGCCGATCGGTGAGTCGCTGCAGAGCCAGGTCGACTCACTGCGTGCAGACCGCGACGATCTGCGCGCGAAGATCGAGGCAGCCAACGGCAATATCGACAAGCAGAACGACTTCGTGACCTCTGCGGCCCCTGAGCTCATCGGCGACACGTTGAAGGGCGAAGACGTCAGCATCATCAGCGCTCCGAAGGCCGACTCCGAGCAGGTCGAAGAGATCACCAACCGAATCAAGGAAGCTGGCGGGACGATCGGCGGCGACGTCTCCTTCGTGGACAGCACCCTGTCACTGGCCGACTCCACAGCCTTCCTCACGACCTTGCGAGACCTGGTGCCGAGTCTGCCCAAAGACGATTCCACAGCGATGCGATCCGCGCTCGTCATCGCAATGACCGGCAACGCCTCGATGCTCGAAAAAGGCAAGGATCGCGTCGCGGCAGAGAAGAAATCCTCCGCTCTCTTCGACGCCTTCGTCGATGCGGGTCGCCTGCGCACCGACACCGACCACAAGCCGACCTCGCTCTTCGTCGTCATCGACGACGAGAACTCGACGCTCGCCGACGACACAGAGCCCAGCCCGGAGGCCACCGACGACAAAGCCACACGCACCCTCATCACCGACTTCATCAATTCGCTGACATCGGAGTCGACGTCGGTGGTCGTGGCAGGAGACGCCGGCTCGGCCCAGAACGGGCTCGTCTCGGTCCTCCGGACCGAGAAATCGCGGGCCAGCACCGTCGACGGACTCGGACTGGGTGCAGGTGCGGTCATCACCGTCCGGGCGCTTGCCGCAGGCGTGGCCGGGACTCACGGCCACTACGGATTCTCCGACGATGCCGAAGAGATCATGCCAGGGAAGGACTGAGATGATCCGCTCACTTGTCAGCTCCGCCGTCGCCGGCCTCCTCGGGTACACGGCGACCAGGGCCATCCTGACCTCGAAGCTGCGCACACACGAGAAGGTCGTGCGCACGAACCATGCCGGCGATGACGTCTCGCTCGTCGAAGGACCCGCGGTCACTGCGGGACTGGTCGCAGGCAGCCTCCTCATCGAAGCACCACGGCAACGCGCTGCGACCCTGCTGGTGACCACCGTCGCCGGCGGTTTGGGCGCGGTTGATGACTTCCTCGAATCCGGTGGCTCGAAGGGTCTGCGCGGCCACCTCAGCGCCCTGGCCCATGGTCAGATCACGACCGGCGGGATCAAGGTCATCGGAATCCCCCTGGCCTCGATCGCCGCCGCGACGATTCTGCGGACCGGCAGAAGCAGCCACGGGCCGTTCTTGTCGAGGGCAACGACGCCGAACCAGACCTGGTTGGGCTCCACGGTCGACGTCGTCGTCACCGGGGGAGTCATCGCCGGCACAGCGAACCTGTTCAACCTGCTCGACCTGCGCCCCGGACGCGCACTCAAAGCGGGCCTGCTGACGCTGGCCTTCATGCCGCACAAGCACGGCCTGACGTGGGCGCCCAGCGCGGCCATCGCCGGGTCCAGTGCGGCGGCGTGGCCAGACGATCTCGACGGTGCGGTGATGCTCGGTGACACCGGTGCCAACGCCCTCGGAGCCGCATTGGGCACGATCGTCGCTGAAAATTCGACTGCCACGCAGCGTGGCCTGGTTCTGTCCGGCCTGGTCGGTCTCACCCTGCTGAGTGAGAAGGTCTCGTTCACCTCGATCATCGAATCCACCCCCGGACTGCGTGAGATCGACGCCTTCGGACGCGAGACCGTGTGAGTAAGCTGGTTCGAGTCTTCGCCTCTGCGGCGCTGCTCGTCTCGGTCGTCACTCTTGCCACCCGACTCGTCGGCTTCCTCCGGTGGCTGGTGTTCTCTCCCACGGTGGGAGCCGGCACCGTCGGCACCGCTTATCAATCGGCGAACCAGGTGCCGAACATCCTCTTCGAGGTTGTCGCCGGCGGTGCCCTGGCCGGTGCCATCATTCCGCTGTTGGCGATACCGCTGGCCAGGTCGGACAAGGAGACGGCCGGCAAGATCGCCTCGGCGCTTCTGACCTGGGCCGTGTCCGTGACTCTGCCGATCAGCATCGTTCTGGCCGTCTTCGCCGACCCGATCGCCCATCTGCTCATCAAAGACGGTGCGGAGGAACAGGCGGCGACAGCGATCTTCCTGCTGATGTTCGCGCCTCAACTCGTCCTCTACGGCATCGGCGCAGTCCTCACCGGTGTGCTCCAGGCGCATCGGAAGTTCCTCTGGCCGGCCTTCGCGCCGTTGCTCTCCAGCCTCGTCGTGATCGGCTGCTACATCGCCTACGAGACGGTCGGCGGCACCGATGAGACGTGGCGGTCCCATATCGGCTGGCTCGGTTGGGGCACCACGATCGGTGTTGCGGCCCTCGCACTGCCGCTGGCCCTGCCGATGCGTTCGACCGGTCTGAAGATCTCACCCACCTGGGCCTTTCCACCCGGAGTCGCACACCGGGCACTGCGCCTGGCCGGTGCGGGCATGGCGGCTCTGCTTGCCCAGCAGGGTGCCGTGCTGGTGACCCTGATGCTGTCGAACCAGTCCGGCGGCAAGGGCACCTTCGTCCTCTTCAGCTACGTCAATGCGGTCTATCTCCTGCCCTATGCGGTCCTCGCGGTGACTGTGGCAACGGTGATGTTCCCCGCGCTGTCCGGGTGGGTGGGGAGAACGACCGATCCCGAATCGAGCCCCGAGGATCGCGAAGCGGCACAGGTCCGACTCCACCAGCTGACCTCGACCACCTCGGCCGTGATCATCAGCATCGGGCTGTTGGGCACGGTGATCCTGATGAGCGCTGCAGCCTCACTGGAGACCTTCTTCACCGCCATCGATGCAGCCGGAGACCACACGGATGTGCCCTTTGCTTCGATGAGTCAGGCCATCATGGTCATGGCCCTCGCCGTCCCCGGCTGGTCCTTCGTCGCCTGGGGCACACGCGTCTTCTACGCCATGGAACGTTCCCGATACTCTGCAGCGGCGACAACGGCGGGGTGGCTCCTCGTCATCGTCGGAATGGTGCTCGCGATCCTGGTCACCGACGCCGCCGGAGATCCGGGCCGGACCCTGGTGGCGATCTGCATCGGCTATGTCCTCGGCATGAGCGTGGCGGGTCTGTCGCTGCTCATCTCGATGCGCCGAGTGCTGGGAGCAGCCGGTCTGCAGAGAATTCTGCGCCGTGGTCTGCTGTCTCTGCTGGCTGCGACGGTGGCCTCGATCGCAGGCGTCGTCGTCACGCAGTGGTTGGCCGGCTTCTTCGGCACCGACGCATGGCCCTCGGTGGCCAATGGCGTGATCTCCGCGCTCGTCGGCTGTGCGATCTTCATCACCATCATCACATTCGACCGCAGCTACCTCACCGAGGTTCGCCGTCTGCTGTCGAATCGCCGAGGTGGTCCTGAGCAGACAACCACAGCAGATTCGCCCGCCGGGCCGACCACTGCGAGAAAGAATGAGGATGAGAGATGAGAATCGTCTACGTGCTCGGAACATCGACCGGGGGAGTCGGCACCCATGTGCGGGCCCTGGCCCGGGATGTGGCCGCCGCCGGGCATGAAATCGGGGTCATCGGACCGGCCCAGACCGACGAGCACTTCGGCTTCTCCTCGCTGCCCGGCGTCCGGTTCGCCGCACTCGACATGGGAACCGGGATCGGTGCCCAGGATGCGGCCCTGATCATCCGACTCCGACGTGCGATCCGCAGCTTCGGACCCGATATCGTCCACGCTCACGGCTTCCGCGCTGGCTTCATCGCTCTCCTCGCCTCGCGCACCCTGCGCCCCCGGCACCGCCCCAGCTTCATCATCAGCCTGCACAACCGAGCCAGCGGCCGCGGAGCCAGGGCCCACGTCGAAACCGGCATCGAGACCCTGCTGGCCAGGGGAGCGGACCTGACACTGGGGGCCAGCACCGACCTCGTGGTCCGGGCCCATGACCTTGGTGCCCGCGATGCCCGGTTCCTGCCCGCCGCAGCACCGGAGGTCCACGAGATCCCCGCCGAGGCGGCTGTTGCCACCCGTGCGGCACTGGCCGAGGAGTTCGGCTTCGGGCCCGACGCCGTCCTCGTGCTCGCCGTCGGTCGTGTCGCACCGCAGAAGAACTATCCGATGCTCGTCCGGGCGTTGGGCCACCTCGGCGCGCCTGAGTCATCTGAGCCCGCTGAACCTCAAACACCTGAACTCGTTTTCCTCATTGCGGGAGCCGCAGACCAGAGCGTCCTCGACGAAGTCCGTTCGCAGTACGAGGACCTCGCCGCCACCTCGGCGGTGCCTGCTCTGCATTTCCTCGGTCCGCGAGACGATATCGCCGCGCTGAACTCGGCGGCCGATCTCTACGTCCTCACCAGCGTCTGGGAGGCCCGTGCACTGGTGCTGCAGGAGGCACTGATCTCCGGGCGGGCCATCATCGCCACCAACACCGGTGGGAGCGCCGAACTCGTCGGTGATGCGGGTATTCTCATCGACGACGATGACGATACGGCCCTTGCCGCAGCCATCGGTGAACTGGCCGCTGATCCCGCTCGCAGGGCCGATCTGGCCGCGCGCGCCCAGGCCCGCGGATCACAACTTCCCGATGAGAGGGACGTGGCCAAAGAACTGGTGAGCATATACACGGAACTCATGCCCTCCCAGGTAGGGTAGAAGCAGCGTCGATCTAATGAAAAGGATGAGGAAATGAGCGAATCCGGCGAGGTCCACCCACTCAGCGAAGACACGAGGATTCTGCATGTACTCGCCGAAACCACGGGTCCCGTCGTCGAGGTGGCGAAACTCGCGGTGCTCGGGCATCTGCGTGCCGGCTTCAAAGTTGCGGTCGCCGCCCACCGTTCGCTGCTGGGCACGTTCGGCGTTCCCGAGGAACTGGCGGACAATTTCCGCGAGATCGAGCTGGCAGCCCGACGACGCTTTTCCTTGGCAGATCCCAATACCGCGTTCACTCTGCACAAGCACTACCAGCACGTGGACATCGTCCACGCTCACGGCCTGCATGCTGCGACTCTCGCCGGGCTCGCCTTCACCGGCCTCCCGGCCAGACTGCATCCGAAGATCGTTGCGACGATCGAGTCCTTCGACGCGGCCGGCGTCATCGAGAAGACCGGTGCGGAGATCGTAGGCCGCACCGCGACCGCGATTCTGGGCACCACGGAACCGGTCGTCGACTACTTCGGGGAGAAGGTCCCCATCGTCGAACGCGCGGAGCTCGTCCACCCGGACATCGACGTCGACCTCACCGTCAGGACGCCGCGGGCACAGGTGCGCCGGGAACTCGGCGTGCAAGAGGGCACATGGATGGTCGCCAGCCCCATTGCCCTGCGTGACCACACAGCTTTGGCCACGGTCCTCGATGCTGCGGACCAGATCAACACGAAGCGGCCCGGCCGTCCCGTCGTCACGGTGCTCACAGGCACCGGCAAAGACCGGAGCACGATTGAGTCCGCGTTCTCTGATCGCGGCGTCATCGTCGCCCCGGCCGGAGACCTCGTCGACGTGGCAGCCGCCGCGGACGTCGTCATCGCCAGCGAGACCATGACCGGACTCAGCCATGAGGACCTCATGCAGCTGTCGAAGCCGGCGGTCTTCATCGGCAACCCGAGACGCGCAGGCATCTGGGGTGCCGCGGCGAGGACCGTCGCAGCCGACGACACGGACGCACTTCTGAGTGAGATCAATCATCTTCTCGACGACCCTGCCGGACGCGGAACACAGGCTGTAGCCGCGAAGAAGCGCGTCATCGACGTGAACAACGGGGCCGCGATCTCTGAGACGCTGCTTGATCTCTACGCCGAAGTCGCCGAATCGTCGGATTCCTGAGCCCGACTTTGATAGGATCAAATCCCGTGGTGAATCGAACTGGCCCAGGCGGCACAAATACGGCAAAACACATCTTCGTCACGGGAGGCGTTGCCTCTTCGTTGGGCAAGGGACTGACGGCTTCAAGCCTCGGTCACCTGCTCACTCAGCGCGGACTCTCGGTAGCAATGCAGAAGCTGGATCCCTACCTCAATGTGGATCCGGGAACAATGAATCCCTTCCAGCACGGTGAGGTCTTCGTCACCGAAGACGGTGCTGAGACCGACCTCGACATCGGCCATTACGAACGTTTCCTCGACGTCGATCTTGACGGTGCGGCCAATGTGACGACCGGGCAGGTCTACTCCTCGGTCATCGCCAAGGAACGTCGCGGGGCCTACCTCGGCGACACCGTTCAGGTCATCCCGCACATCACCGACGAGATCAAGTCGCGGATGCGGGCTCAGGCTGAACGTCCCGTCGACGAGCGCCCCGATGTCATCATCACCGAGATCGGCGGAACCGTCGGTGACATTGAGTCCCAGCCGTTCCTCGAGGCCGCGCGCCAGGTCCGGCACGACATCGGCCGAGACAACGTGTTCTTCATCCACGTGTCCCTCGTGCCCTACCTCGGACCCTCCGGCGAGCTGAAGACGAAGCCGACCCAGCACTCGGTGGCGGCACTGCGGTCGATCGGCATCCAGCCCGACGCGATCGTGCTGCGCTCCGACCGGGCACTGCCCGACTCGATCCGCACGAAGATCGCCTCCTCATGCGACGTTGAGTCCGATGCCGTCGTGTCCTGCGTGGACGCACCCAGCATCTACAACATTCCGAAGGTCCTCTACGACGGGGGCCTCGACGTCTACGTGATCCGTCGCCTCAACCTTCCCTTCCGCGACGTCGACTGGACGAAGTGGGACTGGGTGCTCGAACGCGTCCACCACCCCGAACACCATGTGCGCATCGGCATCGTCGGCAAGTACATCGACCTTCCCGACGCGTACCTGTCGGTCACCGAGGCGCTGCGTCACGGCGGTTTCGCCAACAACGCCAAGGTCAAGGTGGAGTGGATCCAGTCCGATGACTGTGACACCGAAGAAGGGGCACGGGAGCGTCTGTCCGGCCTCGACGCGATCTGCGTGCCCGGCGGCTTCGGCATCCGCGGCATCGACGGCAAACTCGGAGCCCTCGAATACGCCCGGACGAATGGCATTCCGACCCTCGGCCTGTGCCTGGGACTGCAGTGCATGGTCATCGAATACGCCCGCAATGTGGCCGGAATCGACCAAGCCTCATCCTCCGAGTTCGACCCCGATACGACGGTCCCCGTGATTGCGACGATGGCCGAACAGCTGTCCATCGTCGAAGGCGAAGGCGACCTGGGCGGGACCATGCGCTTGGGCACCTACGAGGCGAAACTCGATGAGGGCAGCGTCGTGGCAGGAGTCTACGGCTCGACCCTCATCACCGAACGCCACCGCCACCGCTACGAGGTCAACAACATCTACCGGGAAGAGCTGGCCAAGGCTGGTCTGCGCTTCTCGGGCACCTCACCCAGCGGAGAGCTCGTGGAATTCGTGGAGCTGCCGGAATCCGAGCACCCGTTCTACGTCGCAACCCAGGCTCACCCCGAGCTCAAGTCGCGCCCGACCAGGCCCCACCCGCTCTTCGCGGGACTCGTGGCAGCGGCGCTGAAGGCCCAGAAGTAGGCAAGGCACGCATGAGCGATCTGCAAGACGAGGCCTATACGCCGACCATCACCGCATCCGAGGTCGTCTACCACGGAGCGGTCTGGAACATTCGGCGAGAGACCTTCGACCTGCCTGAGGCAACTGGGCTGGTTCGAGACATGATGGCTCACACGGGTGCTGTGGCCATAGCGTGTGTGGATGAGCAGGGCAGGATCCTGCTCATCCAGCAGTACCGTCATCCCGTTCGGGCCAGACTCTGGGAAGTCCCAGCCGGTCTCCTCGATGTGCCCGGCGAAGATCCCTTCGCCGCCGCCCAGCGTGAACTGGCAGAGGAGGCCGATCTCCGGGCGGCACGCTGGGAAGTCCTCACCGACTCCTGCCTGACCCCCGGCGGCAGCAGCGAATCGATCCGGCTGTACCTGGCCAGGGACTTTGAGCTCATCGCCGACGAGGATCGACACGAACGCAGCGAAGAGGAAGCGGGCTTCAACTTCCGGTGGGCCAGCCTCGACGAGGCGCTCGACGCGGTGAGTGCGGGCGAGATCACAAACTCGATCGCGCAGCTGGCGATCCTGCAGGTGGACCGTATCCTACGTGCGGAAGCCGCCGGGAAGCCCACCCGGACCCGCAGCGTCGATGCACCCCGTCGTCTCGTTGACGGCCGTGGAGATGAAGCCGCCGGTGCAACCGCAGATCCAGCCGCCACCGGCGCTTCAGACCGACCGCGAGCCTGAGGTCTGAGCCATGGCCCGGCATGGTGCCGAACTGCTCCCGGAGCTGCCGCAGTCCCTGGCCCGCGGCTTCGAAACATACCTGAACTCGCTGCGATTCGAGCGCGGACTCTCGCGGAACTCCATCGACGCCTACGCCCGCGACCTGTCCAGGTACGGAACCTGGCTCAACGGGCAGGGGATCGACCGCCTCGGCGAGGTCGACCGGACGCATGTCGAAGCCTTTGCTCTGCATCTGCTCGATGAGAGCCTGGCCCCGCGGACCCGTGCGCGAGCACTCGTCGCGGTGCGCCGTTTCCACGGCTTCGCCCTCGGTGAGGGACTGGCGGGGACGGATCCGGCCTCCGAGGTCAGCCCGCCACGGGAGGGGCTGCGTCTGCCCAAGGCGCTGTCCTTAGACGATGTCGAAGCGATGTTGTCCACGAGCGCCGGCGAGGAGCCTGCACAGATCCGTGCGGCCGCACTTCTGGAGCTGCTCTACGCAACAGGCGCACGGATCTCCGAGGCGGTAGGCGTCGACCTCGACGACCTCGATCTCGAGACCAGCCTCGTGCGCCTCTACGGCAAAGGCGGCAAGGAACGGATCGTGCCCTTCGGCTCCCACGCCTCCAGGGCACTCGGTGCCTGGGTGTCGCGGACTCGTCCGAGCATGGCGGCGAAGGCACGGACAGCAGCCCCGGCCGGTGCCCTGTTCCTCAACGCGCGGGGGACCCGTCTCTCACGCCAGAGCGCGTGGCAGATCGTCAAGGACGCCGGCGAACTGGCAGGGCTCGACGCCGAGGTGTCTCCGCACACGTTCCGACACTCGTTCGCGACACACCTGCTCGAAGGCGGCGCCGATATCCGAGTCGTCCAAGAACTGCTTGGACACGCGTCAGTCACGACCACACAGATCTATACCAAGGTGTCAGAGGAAACATTGCGGGAAGTGTACGCGACCTCGCACCCCCGGGCACGGTAGGGTTATCTGCAGAGAGCAACGAAAGGTGGCCATCCGAGTGATGAATACGCAACAGGCGTTGGATATTCCCAAGTCGAAATCCACTGCCCCAGAGCAGCAGGACTTCGACGAACCAGCACCGCTGGACACTCATGGGCCCGCCCGCATCATCGCGATGGTCAACCAGAAGGGCGGCGTCGGCAAGACGACATCGTCGATCAACCTCGGCGCCTCTCTGGCCGCCTACGGTCGCAAAATGCTCCTCGTCGACTTCGACCCGCAGGGCGCACTGTCGGTCGGTCTGGGCGTCAACCCCTACGACCTGGACATCAGCGTCTACAACCTGCTGATGAATTCTCGTCTGGATCCCCACGAGGTCATCGTCGGCACCGATTTCGAGAACATCGACATCCTCCCGGCCAACATCGACCTCTCCGCAGCCGAAGTCCAGCTCGTGGGCGAAGTGGCCCGAGAGCAGATCCTGTCGCGGGTGCTGTCGAAGGTCGCCGACGAATACGATGTCATCCTCATCGACTGCCAGCCCTCCCTGGGCCTGCTCACCGTCAACGCACTGACCGCAGCCCACGGCGTGATCATTCCGCTCGAAACCGAGTTCTTCGCCCTCCGCGGCGTCGCCCTGCTGGTGGAGACCATCGAGAAGATCCAGGACAGGCTCAATCCCTCCCTCGTCGTCGACGGGATCCTGGCCACGATGTTCGACTCGCGCACGCTTCACTCGAAAGAGGTCATGTCACGTGTGACAGAGGCCTTCGACGACAAGGTCTTCGACACGGTCATCAACCGCACCGTGAAGTTCCCGGATGCCTCGGTCGCGGCCGAACCGATCACGAGCTTCGCCCCCAAGCACGCAGGCTCGGAAGCCTACCGTCGCCTGGCCAGGGAGCTCATCGCCCGCGGAGGCGCACCCTGAGCGAGACCGTCAGTGAAGGGTTCCAGGTTGAGCTGGAGAACTTCTCCGGTCCCTTCGACCTGCTCCTCGGTCTGATCTCCAAACGTCGTCTCGACGTCACGGAGATCGCCCTCGCCGAGGTGACCGATGAGTTCATCGCCTACACGACCGGTCTGAGACAACGAGCCGGTGCCAAAGCCGGTTCCAGCCTTGCCGAGATCTCTCAGTTCCTGCTGGTGGCTGCCACTCTGCTTGACCTCAAGACGGCACGCCTGCTGCCCAATGAGGACGGGGAAGAGGAACTCGATCTCGAACTGCTTGAGGCCCGTGATCTTCTGTTCGCCCGCCTCCTGCAGTACCGGGCCTATAAGTCCGTGAGCCGATTCTTCGCCGACGCCATGGCCGCGGGATCGATCAGGGTACCGCGCAGCGTCGGACTCGAGGCCGAGTTCCAGGACGTCCTGCCCCCGCTGGAGATCCACATCGGCCCAGGCGAGCTGGCGGGACTCTATGCGACCGTGCTCCAACGTGACCACACGCCCCCGAGCGTCGCGGTCGACCACATCCACCTGCCCCTAGTCAGCGTCTCCGAACAACGCGGCCACATCCTCAGCCTGCTGCGGTCCGGGGACCTCGACTTCCAGCTTCTCCTCGACACCTCCGACAACACGTTGGTCGTCGTGGCCCGATTCCTGGCACTGCTGGAACTGTTCAAGGTCGGCCTCTGCGACTTCTCGCAGGAGGAGCCGCTCGGTCCACTGTTCATCTCCCGTACCGAGTCCACCGACGACGGTGTGGACCTGCGCACAGAGGGGGAGTGGGACGGTGATGCGACAGCCGACCAAGGCCACAATGACGAACGCTCAGATGACGAAGGAGGATCGTCATGATCGACGATGAAATTCTGGCCGGGATCGAAGCGGTCCTCATGATCAGTGACTCCGCGGTGTCGGCGAATGAGCTGGCCACTGCCCTCGGGCTCGATGAGGACACCATCACTGATGCCATCGCCGAACTCAAAGCCGACTACGACGGTGAACACGGCGGCAGGCAGCGCGGGTTCGAGATCCGACTGGTCGCCGGAGGCTTCCGAATCTTCTCCCGCGGTGACTATCACGAGATCGTCAAGGACTTCCTCACCTCGGGTCAGAGCGCGAAACTGTCCCAGGCCGCACTCGAGACCCTCGCCGTCATCGCCTACCGGCAGCCGATCTCACGGCCGCGCATCGCCGCGGTCCGCGGGGTCAGCGTCGACGGTGTCATTCGCACCCTGCTCCTGCGTGGACTCATCGTCGAAGCGGGGAAGGAAGCGACCACCTCGGCTCTGCTGTACACCACCACGCACCAGTTCCTCGACGCGCTGGGAATGAACAGCATCGACGACCTGCCGGAGATCGCTCCGTACCTTCCCGAGGATGCCGACCTCGCCGAACTGGGTGCCGACAACTCCGAGGTTCTGGCCTCTGCGGAGTCAGAGTTGGGCGATCTTGACGAGGAGATGTCACGAGTTGACGATTGATTTGAGAGAATGGAGATTATGAGTCCATACCGTGATCCCCGAGCGCCAGGCGGGCGCAACAATCGTCCGACCCGAAAACATCGATCCAACACCTCTGCAAAGGCCTCCCAGCGTTCGCCGTCAGGCACGGGCGAGAAGTCGGATGCCCATGTCAGCGGGGGTGTGAGACTCCAAAAGATCCTCGCCGAGGCGGGCCTGGGCTCACGTCGTGCATGTGAGCAGCTGATCCTCGACGGACGGGTTGAAGTGGATGGTTCCATGGTGACCGAGCTGGGCACCCGAATCGACCCCGAGACCCAGTCCGTGTACGTGGACACAGTGAGAATTTCGACACAGACTGCGAAGGTCTACCTGGTGCTGAATAAGCCTGCAGGTGTCGTGTCGACGATGAGTGACCCGGATGGTCGACCCTGCCTAGCGGACTACGTCAATAACCGCGTCGAGCGACTCTTCCACGTCGGACGACTCGACACCGAGACCGAAGGCCTGATCCTCCTGACCAACGACGGGGAGCTGAGCAACCGACTGGCTCACCCACGCTACGAGATCCCGAAGACCTACCTGGCCCAGGTCAAGGGACAGCTGGCCAAGGACGTCAGCTCCCGCCTCAAGGCCGGCATCGACCTCGACGACGGCTTCGTCAAGGTCGACGCGTTCAAGCTCGTGGATTCGACGCCGGGTCGGTCCGTGGTCGAACTGACTCTGCATTCGGGTCGCAACCGGATCGTGCGCCGACTGCTCAAGGAGGTCGGCAACCCGGTCGAGCGTCTGGTGCGCACGAAATTCGGTCCGATCACATTGGACGAACAGAGGCAGGGCAAGATCCGCCCACTGCGGTCGGACGAAATCGGCGAGCTCTTCGAGGCCGTCGGCTTGTGAGAATCCACATCATCGGCACCGGTCTGCTGGGCGCAAGCCTCGGACTGGCGCTGAGCGCACAGAAATACCAGGTCAGCCTCGAGGACACCTCACCGACGGCTCAGCAGTTGGCGGCCGATCTGGGTGCAGGAACGGTCCTGGCCGAAGACAGCAATGTCGAGGATCCGCAGATCGTCGTCGTCGCCACCCCACCCGATGTTGCGGCTCAGACCATCGCAACGGCTCTGGCGACCTACCCGCATGCGACGGTCACGGACGTCGCAAGCGTCAAGACACGACTGCTCGAATCGGTGCGTGAACGTGTCGACGGCAGCGAACTTGACCGTTACATCGGGTGTCACCCGATGGCGGGTCGGGAGAAGTCGGGAGCGATCGCTGCCCGGTCGGATCTGTTCACGGCCCGACCATGGGTGATCTGCTCGGACGCGGACACACCACGCAACCGCCTCGGCGAGGTCGAGGCGATGGCAGAAGCCACCGGTGCCTCGGTCATCCACCTCGACCCACGCATCCACGATGCCGCGGTTGCGAAGGTCTCACACGTGCCGCAGGTCATCTCCTCGCTGGTCGCCTCTCAGTTGCGGCATGCGCCGCTGGAGGAGGTCGCACTGGCAGGTCAGGGACTGCGGGATGTGACTCGGATCGCCGCCTCCGATCCTCGTCTGTGGACGCAGATCCTGGCCGGCAACTCCGAGGAGGTCCGCTCCGTCCTGCAGGATCTGCGGACCGAGCTCGACGAGGTCATCACCGCTTTGGAACTGGGCCCGGGATCGACGGGTGCGCTGGCCAAGGCGATTGCGTTGGGCAACGAAGGTCACGATCGGATCCCGGGCAAGCACGGGCAGGCTCCGACCACATATGCTGTGGTCACGATCCTGATTCCCGACACTCCGGGAACCCTGGCCACATTGTTCAAGGACATCGGCGACCTGAACATCAACGTCGAGGACTTCCGGATGGACCACGCTCCAGGTCAGAAGCTGGGAATCGTCGATGTCTCGGTGGTGCCGGCCACCCAGCAGGAACTTGAAATCGGTTTGTTGTCGAAGGGATGGCAGATTCCCGAATCCGTCATCGAGAAAGAGGGAATTGCATGAGCGTCGTCGCCATTGACGGACCCAGCGGGGTCGGCAAGTCGAGCACCGCGAAGGAAACGGCCCGCCGATTGGGCTACCGCTACCTCGACACGGGGGCCATGTACCGTGCGATGGCCTGGCTGTGCCTGAACCGGGGCGTGAACGACCCGGTCGACGTCCTCGAACAGGTGCGCGGGGTCGATCTGGAGATCTCGACCGATCCTGACGAGTTCTTCGTCTCCGTCGACGGAATCGATGTCAGTCAGGAGATCCGTGCACCCGAGGTGTCGGAGAACGTGCAGACCGTGTCTGCCGTCGTCGATGCCCGCGAAGAGCTCATCGACATGCAGCGGACCATCATCGCCGCCGCACCTGAGGGCATTGTCGTCGAGGGTCGTGACATCACGACCGTCGTGGCTCCGGATGCCGAGGTCCGCATCCTGATGACCGCTCGTGACGAGGTGCGCGTGGCCCGACGGGCCAAGGAGCTCCACGGAAGCGCCGACGCCGAGGCTCTCGCCGCCACCCAATCCCAGGTCACCGGCCGTGACGCCAAGGACTCAGCGACAACAAGCTTCCTCGAAGCCTCCGCAGGCGTCTACACACTCGATACCAGTGACATCGATTTCGACCAGGTGGTCGAGACGGTGCTGAAACTGGTGAAGGACTCACAATGACTGAATCAGAATTCAACGAGAACCCCGATGACCATCTGGTCGAACGTCTCGAGAGCATCAGCGATGAGGAGGCCGAGAAGAGGGCGACAGCTCTCGAAGCCGGTCTCGAAGGCTATGACCTCGAAGACGAGGATCGGGCTCTGCTCGACGCCTACGGCTTCGAATACGAAACCGAGGAGACCCGCGGGGCCGATCCTGTCCTGGCTGTCGTCGGTCGACCCAACGTGGGCAAATCGACCCTGGTCAACAGGATTCTCGGCCGTCGCGAAGCCGTGGTCGAAGACGTTCCCGGAGTCACCCGTGACCGGGTGAGCTACCGGGCGGAATGGAACACGAAGGATTTCACCCTCGTCGACACCGGCGGATGGGACTCGGATTCCAAGGGCATGGCCTCTCGCATCGCGATCCAGTCCGAAGTCGCAGTCGACATGGCCGACGCTGTGGTCCTCGTCGTGGATGCGACGACCGGACCGACCGCGACCGATGAGCTGATCGTGAAGATGCTGCGCAAGAAGAAGAAGCCTGTCATCCTCGCAGCGAACAAGGTCGATGACGAACGCGGCGAGCTCATGGCCGCCGAACTCTGGGGCCTGGGCCTGGGACAGCCGTGGACGGTGTCCGGACTCCACGGACGCGGGGTCGCTGACCTCCTCGACGAGGTGCTGAACATCCTGCCCGAGGTCTCCGCCGTCGAAACCCGGATTGACGAGGGTGGGCCTCGGAGGATCGCACTGGTGGGCCGACCCAATGTCGGCAAATCATCGCTGCTCAACCAGCTCATCGGCTCCGACCGTGTGCTCGTCGACAATGTCGCCGGCACCACCCGCGACCCGGTCGACGAGCTCATCGAACTCGGCGACAAGCAGTGGAGATTCGTCGACACCGCAGGTATCCGCCGTCGTGCACATCAGGCCAGTGGCGCCGATTTCTATGCGGCACTGCGCACGCAGACCGCATTGGAGCGCGCCGAGTTGGCCCTCGTCCTCCTCGAGGTTCAGGAACCGCTGAGTGAGCAGGACGTCCGCATCGTCACGACGGCCGCCGAGGCTGGTCGTGCCGTGGTGCTGGCGTTCAACAAATGGGATCTCCTTGATGACGAACGTCGCTACTATCTCGAACGTGAGATCGAACGGGACCTGGCACACGTGTCTTGGGCCCCGCGGGTGAACATCTCTGCGAAGACCGGACGCCATGCCGAAAAGCTCGTCCCGGCCATGGAGACCGCACTGGAGGGGTGGGATATGCGCATCCCGACCGGACGGCTCAACGCATTCCTCGGGGAACTCGTCGCCGCGAACCCCCACCCGGTGCGTGGAGGCAAGCAGCCGAGGATCCTGTTCGGGACCCAGGCACAGTCTCGGCCGCCGAAATTCGTGCTCTTCACCTCCGGTTTCCTCGATCCGGGGTATCGTCGTTTCATCATCAGGCGTCTGCGCGAGACGTTCGGGTTCAAGGGAACCCCCATCGAGGTGTCGATGCGGATCAGGGAGAAGCGGAAAGGGCGCTGAGTGAGCGATGACCCTCAGTTCCGGCAGCATCAGTCGGAGCTGACTCGCGAGCAGCGGCCCTGGCATGCGAGCCAGCCTGCCAGGGTGCTGGTAATCGCCCTGACGATTGCCGGTCTTGCCTATGCTCTGATGTTCTTCAAAGGACTTCAGGACATCGTCGCCCCAGTGTTTCTGGCACTCAACTTCTACATCGTCGTCTATCCGCTGCAGAGGTACCTGACCAGGCTGAAGGTCCCACGTGCAATCGGTGCCTGTGTCTCGGTGATCCTCGTGCTGGTGATGATCTTCGGCTTCTTCGGGCTGACGGCATGGTCAGTTGCCGAACTGGTGATCCTCATCCCTAGCTACGGCCAACAGCTCATCGCGACCTATCAGAATGCTCTGGTGTTCCTGTCCGACATCGGCGTCACCTCCACTGTGCTCGAACAGCAGTTCAATCAGTTCGACGTCAGATCTCTCATCGATGCCGTCTATCCGCTGTTGACCAATGTGTCGATGGTTGCAGGCCTGCTCACCACTGTCGTGATGGCGGTCTTCTTCGTGGCCATGGACTCCATGGGCATCGACAGACGCATGCTGATGCTCCTTGACGTCAAACCCTCGCTGTCGGCTTCACTGGGAAGCTTCGCCAGCGGTGTGCGACGCTATTGGATCGTGGCAACGATCTTCGGCCTCATCGTCGCTTTGCTCGACGTCATTGCCTTGGCGATCATCGATGTGCCGCTGATCTGGGTGTGGGGTGTGCTCGCGTTCCTGACGAACTACATTCCGAACATCGGTTTCGTCATCGGCCTCGTCCCTCCAGCACTGCTCGCGCTCGTCGACGGAGGGTGGCAGTCGGCACTGTGGGTCGTCATCGCCTACAGCGTGCTCAACTTCGTCATCCAATCGATCATCCAACCGAAGTTCACAGGAGAGTCGGTCGGAGTCACGCCGTTGGTGTCCTTCCTGTCGCTGCTGTTCTGGGTGTGGGTGCTGGGATGGCTCGGTGCACTCCTGGCACTGCCTGCGACTCTGCTGTTGAAGGCGCTGCTCGTTGACGCGGATCCGAAGGCGAAATGGGTGAATATCCTTCTCGCCTCGGATCCGAAGACCGCGAATACGTCGACGGCGGATGCTCCAACGGCGCCACGGGTCGAAGCCGAGCACGGCGTCTCCACATCGGCAGCGGGGGAAGACGTTACCGCGTCAGCTGCGGGGGAGGAGACTCCCGCGTCGACGGCTGGGGAGGAGACTCCCGCGTCGACTTGCGGGGACGAGACTCCCGCGTCGACTGGAGACAGTTCTCTGATGCCGAGGGCGGACGAGTCACCGACGAACTGATCCGGTGAGTCGGCAGCAGAGGACTCAGACTGCTCAGGTCTCAGGTGCGTGGACTAATAATTGTCCGATCGATTGCGCAATGCCTCTCGCCTCGTGCGCTGTGAGTGGTTAGCATGAGGTATGGCGACACTACTGAATATGCATCCTGAGAATCCACAGAACCGAATGATCGAGAAGGCCGTGCAGACTCTGCGGGACGGCGGACTGATCGCCTACCCCACGGACTCGTGCTATGCGTTGGGCTGCGCCTTGGACAACAAGGCCGGGATCGAGCGGATCACCCGCATCAGACAGTTGGACTCGAAACATCACTTCACTCTGATGTGCCACGACTTCGCGCAGTTGGGACAGTTCGTCATCGTCGACAACTCTGACTTCAGGGTCATCAAGTCGATGACCCCGGGGCCCTACACGTTCATCATGAAGGCGACGAAGGAAGTCCCACGTCGCATGATGCACGCCAAAAAGCACTCGGTCGGTGCGCGGATCCCACAGAATGTGACAGCTCTGGCGCTCGTTGAAGCAATGGGCGAACCCATCCTGTCATCGACCCTGCTGCTGCCCGGCGCCGAGGACCCGCTGACCCAGGCTGATGATGTCGTCGAGCAGATCGGCAACGATGTGGATGTGGTCATCGAGTCCGGAGTGCCGGGAACCGTCCCCACCTCCGTCATCGACTTCACCGGTCGAGAGCCAGAGGTCGCACGCGTCGGGGCCGGAGACGTCTCACGCTTCGAATGAGCATCAGCGGTTCTTCGACCTGTGGTGCCTCGTCACCATAGCGAGGCACCACAGGCGGAGGAGCACACGGGCTATTCGCGCATTAGACGCTCACAGTCCCAGGTAGGCTGCCTGCACCTGGGGGTTGTCGAGCAGATTGTCGGCATCATCGGCGAGCACCACACGACCTTCTGCCAGCACATATCCGCGGTGAGCGATGGCCAGCGAAGCCTTCGCATTCTGCTCACTGAGCAGCACGCCGATTCCGTTCCGGTTGATCTGTGCAATCGACTCGAGCACCTGTTCGACAACCAGGGGAGCCAGTCCCATAGATGGTTCGTCCAAGATCAGCAGGCTGGGGTCTGACATCAGTGCACGGCCGATTGCCACCATCTGCTGCTGTCCGCCTGAGAGTGAGCCTGCTGGCTGCGCCGATTTCTCCTTCAGGATGGGAAACAGCTCGAGTACTTCGCTCAGGATCTCCTCGGTGCGGGTGCGGTCCCTGTGCGGGTACGTGCCCAGCCGGAGATTCTTCTCCACCGACATCTTCCCGAAAAGATGCCGTCCCTCTGGGCAATGTGCGATGCCGCGCTTGACGATGGCATTTGGGCGCATTCGTTGGATCGCCTGCCCGTTGTATTCGATCGTTCCCGTACGAGTTCGCAGAAGTCCGCTGATGGTTTTGAACAACGTGGTCTTTCCAGAGCCGTTCGCTCCGAGGATCACTGTCAGCTCACCGGGCTGGGCAGTGATGCTCACCCCGTGAAGCACGTCAGTCGCGTCATAGCCGACGCTTATGTTCTCCAGAGAAAGCACCAGCTCTCCTCATCCTTGGTCGATCCCAGGTAGGCACGAATCACGTCCGGGTTGCTTTGAATCTCCGCGGGGGAGCCGATCGCCAGCTTCTGACCGTGATCGAGGACGAGGATCGTGTCCGCCAGGTCCATGATCATCGACATCTTGTGTTCAACCAGCAGCACCGACACCCCGCGATTGGGCAGAGAACGAATGAGGTTGCCGAAGTCCGTTGTCTCTTCCTCGGGAATGCCTCCAGCCGGTTCATCGAGGAGTATCAGCTCCGGTTGGGTCGCCAACGCCACGGCGACAGCCGTGCGCTTCTGCACTTCTTGAGGCACATTGGACGCGAGATCGTGACGGAATTCGCCGACACCGCAGAATTCGAGCGCCTCAAGCGCCTTGTCGTGGTTGAGCGCGGATTCGCGTCGATGCCGTGGAGTGTGGAAGATCGCATCGAACACATTGGACTTGGAACGCACGATCCGGCCGGCCAACACGTTCTCCAACAGTGTGGAATCGTCGAAGAGATGAGTCGTCTGGAAAGTTCGCGCGATTCCTCCTTTGACCGAGTTGTGCGGAGACGACTGGGTGATATCACGACCGTTGAAGGACACGGTCCCAGCTGTGGGGCGATAGAACCCATGGATGAGGTTGAACAGCGTTGACTTGCCGGCACCGTTCGGGCCGATCACAGCGGTGACCTGTCCTTCCTGCACATCGAGATCGACGTTCTTCACGGCATCGAGCCCGCCGAAGCGCTTCCCGAGCCCTCGAATTTCGAGCAGCATCACTTATTCTCCTCGGTGGTGGTGATGTCGGCAGTACCTTCCCTGCGATCAGCGTTGTCAGCGCGAACAGAGTCGTCTGCCCAGGCAGAGTCGTCGGTCCGGGCAGGCCCATCCTTGCGGGCGGAGCCGATTCGTCGCTTTCGAGCTCGCTTGTCGATGAACTCTCCCAGATACCCCACGATTCCGCGGGGTGCGAAGATCACCAGAGCAATGATGATGGGGCCGAGCACGATGAACCGGTAAGCCTGGAAGTCCTGGAAGAACTCGAACAGGAAGGTCACAATCATGGTGCCCACCAGCGGCCCAGCGACAGTGCCCATCCCTCCGACCAGGATGAACATCAGGAACTCGAAGGTCTTGTCCACGGTTGCCGCATCGGGGCCGATGAAGCCGACCACTGAGGCATAGAGGCCACCGCCGATGCCGCCGAAGAATGCTGATGCGGCGAAGGCGAGTTGCTTGCTCAGCCCGACATTGACACCGATCGCATCGGCAAGGTCTTCGCTGGTTCGAATCGTCAGCAGAGTGCGCCCAACGCTTGAGCGACGAATCGCGTAGGTGATGTAGACGCAGATCAGCAGGATGACGAAGACGAGATAGAACATCGCCGTCGGATTGCTGAAGTCCACGATGTCTCCCGCCTCGGGGAACTTCACATTGTTCACCCCGGAATGGGCGTGCGTCACTGCCTCCCAACGGCTGATGGTCAGGTAGATGATGAAGCCGATGGCCATCGTGAAGATGGCGAAGTACTCGTCCTTCGTGCGCAGGGCGATCAGTCCGGACAGATAGCCGATGGCAGAAGTGCCGACCACACCGACGAGGAAAGCCTGCCAGAACGACCAGTCGAAATCGGTCGTCAGCAAGCCGACTGCGTATGCTCCGATGCCGAAGAAGCCGCCCTGGGCCAGAGACAGCTGCCCTGTGAAGCCGAGGATGATGTTCATCCCGTAGACCGCGATCGCCGAGCACAGACCGACGGTGATCACTCGCATGATGTAGTTCTCATCGCCGAATGCCACCGGTGTCAGGGCAATGACGAGAAGCACGGCCAAAGTTCCGAGGATCCGAGGATTCTTCAGTGCACTCATCGCTGCACCGCCTTTGCAAACAGGCCTGTGGGTCTGATCGCCAGCACCGCCACCAGAACGACGAAGGCCACGGCCTCGCCGACGGCCGAGGAGATGTACGTCGATGTCATCGTCTCTGCGATCGCAAGCGCGAAGCTGCCGACGATGGCACCTGGCAGTGAACCGAGTCCGCCGAGGATGATGATCGCGAACACCTTGAGGTTGAGCGAGTCGCCCATGGTGGGGGAGAGGAGGTTGATGGGAGACACGAGGCCGGCTGCGATTGTGACCAGAAGCGCCGACAGTCCCAAGGTGAGCATCGAGACCATAGCCGGGTTGATTCCGACCAGAGCCGATCCGGTCCGATCCTGCTCGATGGCTTCGATCGTCTGACCATGGATGGAGCGCTTGATGAACCATGTCAGCAGGACGAGCACAACGACTGCAGTCACGATGATCACGATGCGCTGCGCGGAGATCTGTGCGCCCAGAATATGTAGGCTTCCGGAGATCGGTGTCTCCATCCGCCTGAAGTCAGCACCCCAGATTGCCTGTGCGACGGCCTGGAAGAAGAACATGGCGCCGATGGCTGCAATCATGTGGTGAGTGTGGGGTGAGTTGCGCAGAGGGTGGAAGACCAAGCGTTCGAGTAGCACGCCGAGGACGAACAGGACGAGCGCTGCAAGGCCGATGGCAGCCACATAGGGCACGCCGACCGTGGTCAGAAAGAAGTAGGTGACATAGGCGCCGAGCATGTACAGCGCGCCGTGCGCGAGGTTGGGGATGCGCAGAACGCCGAAGACCAAGGTCAGACCGATGGCGGCAAGGCAGTACACACCGCCGAGTGCAACGCCGTTGAAGAGCTGTTGGATGAAAAGTGTCATGAAGTGATTCCTCACAGGACGTCAGACGGCGCGACAGCGGGGTATGAAGCTCATACCCCGCTGTGGGAAGCGCCGACGATGGTGACTATTTGGCGTCGGATACCTGTTCGATGGGTACCTTCGTGTACTTCTCGTCCTTGTCCAAGTAGGTGGCCTCCAAATCAGGATTCATCAGGTGTCCCTGATCTGTGATTTCGGTCGGGAAGCCGTTGACCTTGTACTTGTCGTCGACCTTGCTCAGTGCGTCGGGCACGGCAGCACGGATCTTCTCGGGATCACTGGTAGTCCCCGCGACTTCCATTGCCTTGGCGATGATGGCGATACCCTGATAATTCAGCGCAGTCTCGCTGGTCGCCACCTTCTTATCGCCGGCAACTTCCGCGAAACTCTTCATGAAGTCCTTGTTGCCGGGGTCGTCGTATTCCTTGACAGGAAGAACGCCGACGGAGTTCGTCAGGTTCTTGATCTTGGTCACGGTTGCCATCTCGTCGAGTTTTGCCTGGTCCATCACGAGGAAGCTGCCCTCGAAGCCCTGCTTCTTCGCCTCTTCCATGATCAGCGCGGTCGGCTGGGAAGGGCCACCGACGAAAATGCTGTCCGGCTTCTCAGACAGGGCCTTCGAGACTGGCCCAGCGAAGTCCGACACAGTGGCGTAGTCAACGCTGTTGTCTGCGCCGATTTTGCCGTCAGCCTTCTTCCACTCGTCCGTGATCGCCTTCGTCCACTGCTGACCGTACTCACTCTGCGTGCCGAGCAGCGCGAGCTTCTTGCCCCCGTGCTTCATTCCCTGTTCAGTGAACGGCTTGGCATAGGACTCGAAGTTCGGCGGAATCATCATCGTCAGCGGGTTATCGGACTGTACGATCGCAGGATCCGAGGTGTACGCGGAGATCATGAATTTGGACCGACCGTCGTTGATCTGCTGGATCGCTTTGATCGCGCCGGCGTTGGGGGAGACGACAACGGGTGCTTTGTCCTGGTCAGCCAGTCGCTGGGCATTGCTGGCTGCGGTGGACGGCGCGTACTTGTCATCGAGGGACTTGAGCTCGATGGTGACCTTCTTCCCGTCGACCTCGAGTCCATCCTCGTTGAGATCATCGACTGCCATCTGGAGGCCCGTCTGGACATTCTCCCCGTAGGACGCGCCACCGCCGCTCAGGGGGCCGGTATAGCCGATGACGACCGAGCCGTCGCCGCCGGAGTCACCGCTTTCACCACCTCCACCGCAGGCGCCGAGAGCCAGTGCGAATGTGCTGATGACGGCAGTGGCAAGCACAGGACGGCTCGCCCTTCGGGGGATTGAGGTCATCTTTTCTCCTTTGAAAAGTGAAGCTGAGCAGCAGCGTTGCTCAAGGTTGTCGGGATGCCTGAGCAGAACCCCGAAGCCAATCTGAACGAATATTCGATTGAGGCTTAGAGAGGAACTTATCCATCATCAAATGTGATGTCAATCTCAGTGTCGATATCTCTGGCAATTCTCTTTCCCGTCGTCGATGTTTGGTCTGGACTTAGTCTCCGTTCGGTCTGGTGTACCCCGTGTGGCGGCATCTGGCGAAGTCGGCCGGGATTCAAGATCCCAATTTCTGAGCAAACAATCGTTCAGTTACTTTTGTGGTCTATGGTGGAAGCTGCGGGAGGTGAGATCCAGGTCACTCTCGTCGCAGCCCAATCACGAACCATCACCTCGGAGGAAAATCGTCATGACTCGGACAGCAATCGTCACTGGTGGCGGCCGCGGCATCGGAGCCGCCATCGCCCAGCGCCTGGCATCGGACGGAATGAACGTCGCGATCCTCGACATGGGCCCCACCGAAGACTCGGTCAGGGCTGTCGAATCTGCAGGTATGAAAGGGCTGGGGGTCGAGACTGATGTCTCTGACGAGGCTTCTGTCGAATCCGCCGTGAAGACTGTCGCAGAGACTCTCGGTGCTCCGACTGTCCTTGTCAACAACGCCGGCATTCTCCGGGACAATCTGCTGTTCAAGATGACCCATGAGGAATTCCAGAAGGTCCTCTCTGTTCACCTCGGCGGAGCATTCCTGATGACAAAGGCCGTTCAGTCATACATGGTCGAAGCGAAATTCGGCCGCATCGTGTCGATGTCGTCGACATCCGCACAGGGCAACCGTGGTCAGACGAACTACTCTGCGGCCAAGGCAGGGATCCAGGGAATGACGAAGACGTGGTCGATCGAGCTCGGCAAGTTCGGTGTCACGGCCAATGCGATTGCACCCGGTCTCATCGAAACCGACATGACCAAAGCCACCGCTGAGCGGATGGGTGTGAATTATGAGGACTTCATCGCAGCGGGAGTCGGACAGATTCCCGTGGCGCGTACGGGAAAACCCGAAGACATTGCGCACACAGCCTCATTCCTCGCCTCCGAAGGGGCCGGCTTCGTCTCCGGGCAGGTCATCTACGTGGCCGGCGGACCGAAGGACTGACCAGCAGCGAATTCTGGTTCCACCATCATCGCGGCGAACTCAGGTCCGGCGCATCTCACTGAAGAAAGGCACGTCATGCGCGAAGCAGTCATCGTCTCCACCGCCAGAACTCCGATCGGAAAGGCGTATAAAGGCGCGTTCAACAACACCCAGGCCCAGGAGCTGGCGGGCCATGCCATTTCCCACGCGGTCTCACGGGCTGGTCTGGAAGGCGGCGAGGTCGACGACGTCGTCCTCGGTGCAGCTCTCCAGCAGGGCAGTCAGTCCACCAATATCGCCCGCCAGGCGGCACTCCGAGCGGGACTTCCCACAACCGTTCCCGGCATGACGATCGATCGTCAGTGCTCCTCAGGACTGATGGGAATCGCGACCGCAGCGAAGCAGATCCTCTTCGACGGTCAGGAGATTGCAGTCGGCGGCGGCGTCGAGTCGGTGTCGCTGGTGCAGAACGACAAGATGAACATGTACCGGGCGCAGGACCCGTGGCTGGTCGAACATGTTCCCGGAATCTACTACCCGATGCTCGCCACCGCCGAGGTGGTTGCCGAGCGGTATGGCATCAGTCGTGAAGCGCAGGACGAATACTCGCTGTCCTCGCAGCAGAGGACCGCGGCTGCTCAGGAAGCCGGCCGGTTCAACGATGAGATCGTGGCCTTGCCGACGACGAAGATCGTCGTCGACAAGGAGACGAAGGAATCGTCGACCCAGCAGGTGACTCTTGACCGCGACGAGGGGAACCGCCCATCGACGACTGTGGAGAGTTTGGCGGGTTTGAACCCTGTGCTCAAGCCCGGCGATGCATCAAAGGTTCCGAGCATCACCGCGGGCAACGCCTCACAACTGTCTGACGGTGCTTCTGCGTCGGTGCTGATGTCGGGTGATGAGGCGAGTCGGCGCGGTCTGGAACCGCTGGGCATCTATCGGGGAATGGCCGTGGCCGGCTGTGATCCTGACGAAATGGGGATCGGGCCCGTCTTTGCGATTCCGAAGCTGCTCAAGGCGCAGGGACTCTCGATCGATGACATCGGGCTGTGGGAGCTCAACGAAGCATTCGCCGTGCAGGCTCTCTACTGCCGTGAGCGTTTGGGGATTGATCCTGAGAAGTACAACGTCGACGGTGGAGGTATTTCGGTCGGTCACCCTTATGGAATGACCGGTGCTCGTCTTGTCGGCCATGCCCTCATCGAGGGGCGTCGCCGCGGAGTCAAGTATGTCGTCGTCACTATGTGTATTGGCGGCGGGCAGGGCGCCGCAGGACTCTTCGAGATCTGCTGAGCCAGTATCGCTGGCTGAAACTTCTGAGGCTGTTGTCACAACAGAGTCGGCTGCGCCATCAGAAGGGTGGCTGTTCACCCGAGTCCCAGAACCACAGTTTCGCGTTCTGCTCGGGTTGGCGAGAGAAGGGGTCGACGTATTCGACCCATCCGGGGCACTGATTGCCTCCGGCGGGATCAGTCGTCGACTGTGCAGTTTCTGACTGTACGGTCGACGGTTTTTCTTCTGCCTTCGCCTGTTTCCTCTGTCGTTCCTTCTTACTCAGGACCGCCTCCGTGCCAGAAGGGACAGCCTCCGTGCCAGAAGGGGCAGCTCCCGCCGGGGACGGTGCAGTCGGGGGCACAACCGTCGGTGGTGCAGTCGGCGGTTCAGTCGGTGGGGGAGCTGTCGGTTGGGGAGCAGTCGGTTGGGGCGGTGGTGTAGCGAAATACTTGAGGAAGAGTTTGGCGTGCTCGACGTTGATCGGGTTGTCGGGTGGCATGACCTCGGTGGTGATTCCGTGTTTGAAGGTGTATTCGAGTCGCCCGGGTTCGGTCATTCTGACTGAGAACTTCCGGTCTGTCTTCGCCTGGTGATGTTGCTTGCAGAGATGATGAAGGTTTCCGAATCGAGTGGCCCCGCCGCTTTCTGGGCTGTCGTGGTCGAAGGGAATGATGTGATCGACCTCGGTAGCCTCGGCACGACGGATGCATCCGGGCATGGTGCAGTTCATCCACTGCGCAGCGAGGGGCTGGCGAATGCTGTTGGGGATCGTATAGCTGGTGGCCTTCGCATCGAGGGGCGTGCCGGTCGCAGGGTCCGTGAGGATTCTTGTCCAGGTCGATGCATATCCGGCAAGCCTGCGCGCCATGTCGGCTGGAAGAGGGGAACCGTCCGGAAGCATTCCGGCCAAATCGCATACATCTGCGTCGGCCCACTGCTTGTCAGCCGTGTTTGCTGATGATGCCGTTGTCCACGCCGCCGCCTCCGCCTTTCCGTTTGTCCCTGTTTCTTCTTCAGCCTCTGCCGTTGGGCCTTCTGAGTGCGTTTCTGTCTCGGGTGCCCGGACAGCTGCTGTGCTCGCATCGTCACCTGAGGTGCGGAGGAATTGGCTGAGCAGCGTGAACATAGGGACGGTGATCGTCGTCCGAGCCTGATGGGAGAGCCAATATTCATGGGTGGGCATGTCGAGGAGGACCTCGTAGCTGACTGCGCACGATGACCCGTCATCCGGGGGCGAAGAACCAGTGCCGAATGGTGCATGGGGGTCCGACCCCGGCGGTCGGGAGGCTGTACCGGGAGCTGGTCGGCTGTTCTTCAGCGCTTCGAAGAACCGTGGGTCGCGCAACCAGTAGTCGGGCGCAGCCTGCCCCTGCCCTTCTGCGTCGGCCGCTGCTGAAGCCTCGTCGCCCATTTGGCCGAAGGTTCGTTCGATGTAATCGAGCAGAGATTCCTCGGGAGACATGGGGACACCGTCAGGTCCCGCGAACAGACCATCGATTGGGAAGTCGGTGCTCGACGTGTCGCCCGTTGTGGTGTTGTTGCTGGTGATCCGAAGTTTCAGCTGTGGTCGGGTGCGAGTGAATATGTCGAGCATGAGCGCATCGATGCCGCGATCGTCGTCGAATGACTCCCCGGGCATGAGCTGGTCGCCGAATGCAGCAGTGTTTCCCTTGTAGACGGCTCGAGCGAATGCTTCGACCCTTCTATAGCAGGCGTGGAGTTCTGGGGCCGGACCGGTGAGGGTGAGGTAAGCGGTCCCGTCGTCACCCGTGCTGATGTCGACCCGGCGGCGGACTGCGACCTTCTCAAGCGTCTCCTCTGCTGGTTGGGTCGCTGCGATCTTCAGCGTCAGAGAGCGTTTGAACGTTTCGATTGTGATGTCTGCACGCCTGTCGGCCAAATAGTCATCAATGCTCGGTAGGTATCTGAACGCGACGTCCCTGCAGCGACGGGTCACGAATGCCACATGTTCAATGGTGAAGTCGCCGTCGCTGCACCGCTGGTGGAACTTCGGAAGCCCGTGTACCAGTGTCATCGCAGAGGTGATGTGCTTATAGGCTCCAGACGTGGTGGCACCGAGAAGCGCCGAGTACTCGCTGATGTCTTCAGCCCAAGCGTATTGATGTGTCCAACCGTTGAACGTCGACGTGGGGCTGAATGCAGGGAAGTCCGGCAGCTGCTCGGGGTGTTCTCGAGCCTCCCGCTGTTCACGGCGCATCCTTCGCCCCGCTCCGCGGTCCTTCTTGCGGCTCGAGGTGGGAGTGTGCCCGCCTATGGGCGCAGCAGTCTCGTGATCGGCGTTCTCACCGTAACCAGCGCTGTCGCTGGTACTCGTGGCCGAAGTGCCGTTGCGTCGTTTGCGGCCGCTGCGTCGGCGCACGGTCTCCGCAAGTGGTGCGAAGTCGTATGGAATCGTCAGGTCAGGTCCGGCAAGGCCGAGGTAATGCGCAACCTCTCGGACGAAGATGCCGCTGGTTGCGTCCAGAGCCGCAAACTGTGCCTGGTCGCTGCACGCGTAGACAGCTGACAGATCGTTGAATGGCGAATCTTCGTCGATATCGAGGCAACGGCCGCTGAAGGCTGACGAGCGCGAGCCGTCCGAGCGCACACGGTAGTGCGAACTGTCGTCGTTCATGTGCTTCATCGCGTTGCCTCCTCTCCACCGCTTCGTGGAGTCTGTTTGATGGCGCGAGCAACTATTCAAAGTATAACTAAGAATAGAACTGAAGGCTATAGATATTCGAATAACAGAGGGAAATCGATGATTTTATAATAGATCAGAGGAATATTTTGATCATCAGGACACAGGATGGAAGTCCATGTAGCCTCTAGCATGATCAAATATCGTCTTTGTTGTCATATGATCTCATCCGCCACTGACATGAGGAGGAGAGCCAGCGATTCGTTAGACTCGATCCGTGGCAGCGATCGACAAAGACATTCTCCGTTTGGCACTTCCGGCCCTCGGAGCGCTGATTGCCGAACCCATATTCCTACTCTCCGACACGGCCATGGTCGGCCATCTTGGTGCTGGTGCTCTGGGATCGTTGGCGATCGCGTCGACAATTCTGCAGACCGTCCTCGGACTGATGATCTTCCTCGCCTACGCCACCACGCCAAGGGTCGCCAGGCGCATGGGTGCGGGAGACCGCCCCGGCGCCATTAACGCGGGCTTCGACGGGATCTGGCTCGCTCTGTGCACCTCGGTCGTGCTGCTGGCCATCGGACTGCCTCTGCTCAAGCAGCTGATCGCCGCTTTCGGGCCCGGTGCCGACATCGCTGCGGGTGCGCACTCCTATCTCGCCATTTCCTGGTGGGGCCTGCCCTTCATGCTCGTCGTCATCGCCGCCACCGGGCTCCTGCGCGGGCTTCAGGACACGCGCACACCTCTCTTGGTGGCGGCAATCGGATGCATCGCCAACATCGGACTGAATGCGTTCTTCATCTACGGCCTCGATATGGGGGTCGCAGGCTCGGCTCTGGGGACGGTCATCGCCCAAGCGGGGATGTGCTCCGTCTACGTAGCGATCTCGATCAGGGCGGCACGACGATTCCACGCCACATTCCGGCCAGACTGGGCGGGGGTGCTCTCCTCGGCGAAGACCTCCGGGTGGCTGTTGGTGCGCAATGCCTCCCTGCGCGCGGCTCTGATCATCCTCGTCTTCCTCGCCACGGCTATGGGAACGGCCGAACTCGCCGCGATCCAAGTCGCACAGAGCATCTTCTTCTCCCTCGCGCTCGCCCTCGACTCACTGGCCATTGCCGGTCAGGCCTTGATCGGACTGCAGTTGGGCGCGCGCAAGGTCGAGGCAGTGGCCGCGATCAACCGCAGGCTGTGTCTGTGGGGCATCGTCTTCGGGATCGTCGTCGGTCTCATTCTCCTAGCTGGTGCCGGAATCATCCCCCGCGGCTTCTCTTCGGACCCGGAGGTCGTCGCACTGATGACGAGTCTGCTGCCCGTGCTCGCCCTGAGCATGCCCATCGCCGGCTATGTCTTCGTCCTCGACGGAGTCCTCATGGGCGCCGAGGACGCCAGGTATCTTGCTCTGGCACAATTGGCTGCTGTGAGCGGATATGCGATTCTGCTGATTCCGGTTGTCCTCTATTGGCCCGGTGCTCTGGGGCTATGGGCCGCGTTCTGCATCGGCTTCGTCGGTCTCCGGGCCCTGACATTGGGATGGCGCGTGCGCAACCGCAGATGGATCGCTCGTGCGGTCGAGAAAGGAACCTCATGAACGAACGTCAGAACCAGGATTCCGCCGAGGTGGGTCGACGGGCCGAACTCAGATCACGGATCCGCCCGCTGAGTGACGAGACCCCGGACGAGGTGTTCCTGCCCTTCCTCGAGCTGTGCTTCAACTGGTCGATGGACAAGCCTCGAGTCGAGCTCGACGAGCTCCTCAAGCGCGACGATGCCGCCTTCTACTTCAAGGACTGGGGCCGTAGCGGCGACATCGCAGTGGCAGCACATGCCGTGGAACCCGATGCCGAAGACAGCAGCGATGCGGCGACAGCTGCAAAAGACGCATTCGGCGACAGCTCACGCGTCGAGAAGGCCTCCTCCGCCGAAGATTCGGCCCCGGACATCGTCGGTCTCGCGTGGCTGCGTCTGGCTGCGGTCGATGCCGTGGTCACAAGCTCGAGTCACGACACTGCACCTGGTGACGTCGCTGCGGTAGGCGAGCCCACCACCGCAGGCGAGCCCACCACCGCAGGCGAGAAGCCCACAGCGGAGGGGTCCCAGTTCGCCGGGTATGGCTGGGTGGCGGCAGGCATTCCCGAGCTGTCGTTGGCTGTCCTGCCCGACCATCAGTCTCAGGGCATCGGCGGCATGCTCCTCGACGCAGTGTGCACATTGGCCAGGATGAGCGGGTTTCCCGCCGTCAGCCTCTCGGTCGAGTACGGAAACGGGGCAGCACGCCTCTACCAGGACCGAGGCTTCGCTGCTGTCGGACGCAGTGGGGACTCCGACATCCTCGTCAAGTCGCTCAAATAGCTGAGGGGGCTCGCGCAGCGCTTCTTCGTGCAGCTATGGGCCGATAGCCACGCTGAGATCACGGCGTTCATCAGCTCGGGCACTCGCGTGAAGTCCTCATCTCGGACCGTGAACGGCTTCACTGTCAGGCCAGTGCTTCACTATTCTGGATCAGAGCATGACGAGACGCAGATGACCGTGATAGAGCTGAACCACGGGCATGAAGCACGTCACCCGAATGATTGACAATGATGAGGAGAACGCCAATGGTCACAGTCTTCAAGAATGCCAAGGTCTTCGACGGAACCAGGTTCCTGGCGGGGCTGCGAGATATCGTCGTCGACGGGGGAGTGATCTCCGCGGTCGCCGAGGGCGGACAGGGCTCACACGATGCCGGCGACACCTACATTGACTGTGCGGGCAAGACGATCATTCCCGGCGTCATCGACTGCCACGTGCATCTGATGAGCACGGGGGCCGGCAACACCTCATCGTTCCATGATCCGTTCTCGCTGCAGTTCTACAACTCCGTCGACAATATGGCGAAGACGCTCAAGGGCGGTGTGACCACCGTGCGCGACGCCGGTGGCACAGACCTCGGCGCGAAGGTTGCCGTCGAGACGGGAATCGTCCGTGGGCCTCGTCTGTCGATCGCGGTGAACATCATGTCCCAGACGGGTGGGCATGGTGACTTCCACCTGGTTTCGGGTGCCGAATCACCGTTCCTCGCCCCGCATCCGGGACGGCCCTCGGGTGTTGCCGACGGACTCGAGGGCGTGCAGCGCAAGACCCGTGAACTGCTGCGAGCCGGAGCCGATCACATCAAGATCTGCTCGACAGGTGGAGTGCTCTCGCCGCGTGACGATCCCCGGCACTCTCAGTTCACCGAGGCGGAGATCGCCGTCATCGTCGCCGAGGCGGCCGCCCAAGGCGCGCACGTCATGTCCCATGCGCAGGGCGCACCAGGAATCAAGAACGCGGTCCGAGCAGGAGTGCGTTCGATCGAGCACGGCATCTACCTCGACGACGAAGCCATCGACCTGATGCTCGACAACAACACCTTCCTGGTCCCGACCTTGCAGGCGCCGCAGGCAGTGATCAAGGCCGCCGAGGCAGGTTCGGCTCTGCCCCAGGCCGTGGTCGACAAGGCATACTCGGTGGTCGAGGCGCACTATGCGTCGATCTCGAAGGCCCATGAAGCGGGGGTCCGAATCGCTATGGGCACCGATGCTGGTGTCGGCCCCCACGGTGAGAACCTTGAAGAGATCAGCCTCCTCGCCGGGGTCGGCCTCTCCACCACCGAAGCGCTGGCGGCCGGAACGTCCGTCGCGGCCGAACTGCTGGGCCACGATAACGTCGGCCGGATCGATGAGGGGGCGCTCGCCGACCTCGTGGTCATCGACGGTGACCTCAGCACCGAAGACGTCAGAGGGATCGAGTCCCGAGTAAGTTCAGTGCACCTGGGCGGCGAACTCGTCTGAAGCGACTGACCGGACGCCTGTGCATGAGAACGTGAGAATACGCCAGGTGAGGGCAGACTAACCTCACCTGGCGTACAATCGTGGCGTGAGCAATCGAAACCTTCCGTGCAGTGCCAGTGCCAACAGCAGAGGCATAGCCAGAGGCAGGGGCGATGATTCGCGATGAACCCCTTGAACTGGTCGTTTCCCATTGCCGTCACGTGGCTCATTCTGTTCGGCATCATTCTGGCCCGCGCGGGCGGAACCTTCCTCCTGGGGCGATTGGCGCGCAGGGGCATTCGAAGGATCGAACGCATCAACACGATCATGTCCGGCCCGAAGTACTGGAAGGCTGAGGCGATGATCGAGCGTTTCGGCGCACCAGTGATCGCCGTGAGCTTCCTCATGATCGGGGTGCAGACCGTGCTCAACCTGGCTGCTGGAACCAGCGGCATGAGCTACCGTCGCTATCTTCCGGCTCTATTTGTCGGCGGGTCGCTGTGGGCCCTGATCTATTCGACGGTCGGACTCATCGGTTTCAAGGCCCTGACAACCGCCTACCAAGCCGAGCCTGGGCTGACGATCGGACTGGGCGCCTGTTTCGTCTTTGCCATCGCCGGGCTGTTCATCGGGTTGAAGAAGAAGGACGAGCGGACCGAGCCCGCCGCCCACGGCACGGCGTGACCTGTCCTGTTATGGACAACCTCGGCGTGATCGACTGCGCCCGGGACAACCTCGGCGGAGTCAGTCGCGTGGACGCGCGGTGAGATCTTCCGTCATGTCCTCCAGCTCGATTCCCTTCGTCTCGGGCACCTTCCACCAGACGAAGAAGAACGAGAGTATCGCGAAGAAGGCGTAGAAGCCGTAGGCGAAGGTCAGGCTGATATCGGAGAAGATCGGGAACGTCGTCGAGATGGCGAAGTTCGCGATCCACTGGGCCGCAGCAGCCACAGCCAGGGCACCGGCACGGATCCGGTTGGGGAACATCTCGCCCAGCAGCACCCACACCAGAGGGCCCCATGTGGTGCCGAACCCGACGACGAACACATTCGCTGAGATCAGCGCGATGATCGACCACGGCGCATCCAACTGGGCGCTGGTGGTGCCATCGGAAGCGGTGGCGAGTTCCGCGAACGAGAATGACACCGCCATCATCGCCAGTGAGATTCCCATCAGGAATGAACCGGCCAGCAGCATCTTCCGACGCCCGACCTTGTCGACGAGAAGAATCGCCACGATTGTCACGACGATGTTCGTCACAGAAGTGATGACCGAAGTGAGAAGAGCACTTGATTCGTCGAATCCGACCGACTTCCACAACGTCGTCGAATAGTAGAAGATGACGTTGATTCCGACGAACTGCTGGAAGACAGACAGCAGGACTCCGATCCAGACGATCGGCTTGAGGCCGAACCGTTTGCCGATGAGGTCTCTGAAGGACTCTTTGTCTTCCCGTCGGATCGAGTCGCCGATCCGTTCGATGAGGGAATCGGTGTCGGTGACCCCGGTGAAGTCACGCAGGACTCGCGTGGCCTCATCCTCTCTGCCGCGGGCCACCAGGAACCGTGGGGATTCCGGAAGGCCGAGTGCCATGAGTCCGTAGACCAGAGCGGGCAGCGTTTCGATCATGAACATCCAGCGCCAGGTCTCGATTCCGAACCACAGCACATCGGCGGCCCCGCCGGACAGTGACGCCAACAGCGCATTCGACAGCAGTGCCGCAAAGATTCCGGTCACGATCGCCAACTGCTGCAGCGACCCGAGGCGACCGCGCACCCGGGCGGGGGACACCTCGGCGATGTAGGCAGGAGCGATGACGGAAGCGGCACCTACGCCGAGTCCGCCGACCATGCGCCAGATGATGAGATCCGTGACGCCGAAGGCCAGGCCCGAACCGATGGCAGAGACGAAGAACAGAGCCGCGGCGACGACCATGACGGGGAGTCTGCCGTAGCGATTGGCCAGAGTGCCGGCGAACCAGGCTCCGAGTGCGCACGCCAGCAGTGCCGAGGAGACTGCGAAGCCCTTCAGGCCAGCACTGAGGGCGAACTCCTCTGCCAAGGCATCGACGGCGCCGTTGATGACAGCCGTGTCGAAGCCGAAGAGGAACCCGCCCAGCGCGGCGGCCAGTGAGATTCCGACGATACGGGAGTTCACCCGTTCTCGACCGTGCAGTCTGCCATCGGGGGATGGGTCGTTCTGAGGCACGTGGGTCTCCTCCTGAGGATGTCCTTGGGCACACGGTGCGAATGTGACGTCGTTGAACGCCACCCCAGGGTATTCCACTGACAAGCTGCTGCGCACGCGACTGTGCGAGAAATGGGCCGGGCCACTGCAGGGATCGGACCGATTGTCAGTAGAGTAGGGCCACGCCGTCGTCGACGAGCTGGGTGGAAATCGTCGTCACCATCATGAGAAAGGGACCGCCGGATGGCTGTTGCCTGGTGGAGTATCCTCCCGTTCGTTCTGCTCTTGGCCTGCATAGCGGTCTTGCCGCTCATTCCGGCCACCGAGAAGATCTGGGACCGTAACCTCGTCAAGCTCACCGTGGCCCTCGTGCTCGGTGTTCCCATCGCCGTGTGGTTCGTTCTCGGCGGAGCCGGTTCCGTTGTCTCCCATGCCTTGGTGGAATACTTCCAGTTCATCGTCCTGGTCGGCAGCCTGTTCGTCGCCTCGGGTGGAATCTTCCTCATCGGCGATATCAAAGCAACGCCGAAGAACAACACGATCTTTTTGGCGATCGGTGCAGCGCTGGCATCGTTCATCGGCACTACCGGGGCGGCGATGCTCCTCATCCGGCCGATCCTCAACACCAACCAGGACCGCAGACACCGGACCCACACCGTCGTCTACACGATCTTCATTGTGGCCAACTGCGGTGGACTCTTGACCCCGCTGGGCGATCCGCCGCTGTTCCTCGGAATGCTGCGCGGGGTCCCCTTCGAATGGACCTTCGGATTGTGGCCCTACTGGCTGTTCGTCAATACACTGCTCCTGATCAGCTTCTATGGACTGGATCGCAAGATGTACGCGAAGGAGCCCGCCGAGGCGCTGGAGACGGATGCGAAGCACGTCACCAAACTCGGGCTGCGCGGGGCGAGTGGACTCGCCTTCCTTGCCGTCATCATCATCGCCGTCGCGTTCATCCCCTCGATCGACATGCATGCGGTCGAATCCGGGCATGCGAGCCTGCCCCAGTACGTTCCCTGGCGTGAGGTCGTGATGCTCACCGCAGCATTCGCATCGTTCCTCTTCGGAGATCATGGTGCCCGCTTCAACCTCAACAAATTCACGTGGACCCCGATTCTGGAAGTCGGGGCACTGTTCATCGGCATCTTCCTCACGATGATGCCCGCACTGGCCTACCTCGGTCAGATCGCGCACCGGATACCGCTCAATGAGATCTCTCTGTTCGTATTCACCGGTGGCCTCTCCTCGGTGCTCGACAATGCTCCGACATATGTGACCTTCTTCGAAATGGCTGCTCAGGTGCCGGGGGAGCCACGGGTTGCCGGGGTGGCAGAGACTCTGTTGATCGCGCTGTCCCTGGGCGCGGTCATGGGCGGGGCGATCACCTACATCGGCAATGGGCCGAATTTCATGGTGAAGGCCGTTGCGGACTCGGCGGACGTGGAGATGCCCAGTTTCGGTGGCTACGTCGGTTGGTCGATGACTCACCTTCTCCCGGTCCTGGCTGCCATGGTGCTGCTGTTCATGGCGGATGGCGGCTGGTGGAAGCTGCTCGGCGTGCTGCTGACTCTGCTTGTGCTCGGCCGAGCCGGACTGAATATGGAAGCAGGCAGACTTGAGGCGGAGAAGAAGACAGGCTCGAACGACCGCACGAACGAGCCTGGCGAATGAGTCTTCGGCTTCTTCGATGCCGTTGTGAATGTGGCACGGAGTGGATGTGGCACAGAACAGCGCGGACACGAGGACCCACCTGGCTCTGATTGCGGTGGTGTCTTTCAGTGTTATCGTGTCAGCCCGCTGGGTGATCGGAGCCGCGGCCCCGCGCAGCAGCTGCCTGGGAACGGTTGCCGAAGATGACGCCGTGGCTGGCGTCAGCGAGCCTTCAGCCGCGGCGCGAACCGGTGTGAAACGTCCGATTCTGTTTGCATCGCTGCCTTTGGTCGTTGTCGCAATCTGCGGAACGGCGGTCGAGGACATCGCACATAAACTGGTCGCGGCGACCCTTGTTCCAGGGGCACTCAGAGCTGCTGCCCATATTCCGGCTGTGTGGAGGGCCGGAGGCGTGACGCTGGTCGGAATCATCGCCAGCTTCGACATATTGTGCTGGGGCCTGAGGGCCTGGCACCGCGGGCCACGGCAGGACGGTGCCAAACAGGGAATCAACGATGTCGACAGACATACGCCGCACGATGACGCGAGACACCAACGTAAAAACCGGAACGATGACGTGAGGCATGAGTGGGTCAGAAATGAGAAATGTGCCGCGACATCGTAGGAACGATGTCGCGACACATCACACGGTCGGGCTAGCGGGATTTGAACCCACGACCTCTTCACCCCCAGTGAAGCGCGCTACCAAGCTGCGCTATAGCCCGTATCCGTGCTGCTTCGGAAAGCAACGAGACCCAGCCTATAACGATCCTCCGCGAAGTGCCAAAACTGCGTTTCGTGACCTTGAAAAAACGGGTATCATCCCAGGTAGTCGCGTGAGAGGTGGGTGCGAGCCTGGGCTGGTCCCGAGGATCAGTGACATTTCTGTTTCGTGATTGTTATGAAACCACCTCAGGCGGCTATGCTTGAAGGACCAACAAGCTAAGAGGAGTCGACATGGCGAACCTGGATTATCCAGTGTCCTTGCGATACTCGCGCGACCATGAATGGGTCGAGACCACGGACAATAGTGCAGTTGTCCGTGTGGGTATCACTGATTTTGCCCAGGAACAGCTGGGTGACGTCGTTTATGTCGATCTTCCTGATGTCGGCGATAAGACCACTGCTGGAGAATCCTGTGGCGAGGTTGAGAGCACGAAGAGCGTGTCCGATCTCATCGCACCCGTGTCCGGTTCGATCACGGAAGTCAACGGGGGGCTCGATGACGCTCCTGAGGCTGTGAATACCTCACCGTTCCAGGACGGCTGGATGTATCTCGTCGAACTCAGTGATCCCGAGCAGGTTGGTGCGCTGTTGGACAGTGAACAGTACCAAGAGTTCATTCAGAGCGAGGAGGCGTAATGTCGCAGAATAACGATCAAGGTCGTCCCAACCCCTCGCAGTCCTGGTACGACAACGGCCAGGTGCCGCAGTCGAAGAAGTTTCCGTTCGGTGCCGGCAATGGTGACGAGGGTACGGGCCCGGAGACACGCCACAACCCGCAGGTTGACCCTGACGGTCAGACCAGCGGCGGCAGCCAAGGCAACGGCCAGGGGAGCTATGCGCCACCACAGCCGCAGGGCGGACCAGTTCCGCAGGAGACACCTCCCCACGGCCAGCAGCCGGTGAACAACGGGCCGCAGGCGCCGCAGTACGGCAGTGCTCCACAGCAGAACAGCGCTCAGCAATCCGGAGAAGGCCAATACTCTGCCCCGCATAACCGGGGGCAAGAGGGCCAGTACGACAACGGTCAGCAGGGCCAGCCGCCTCAGTATCAGCAGGATCAGGGCCAGTACCCGCCTCAGGACAATCAGCCGCAGTACGGCAATCAGAGCCAGGATCCGCACAACGGAAATGGTCAGGGACAGCAGTACCGTAACGACGGGCCGGTCTCCAACGATTCCGGCAGCCAGCAGTTCCAAGGGATTCTGGATCCGCATACCGGCGAGATCCACCCAGTGCCTGATCTTGAAGGTCTGCAGGAGACAGATGCGCTTCTCGTTGTCGTCTCGGGCCCGGACTCGGGTTCGCAGATTCTGCTCGACACGGATGTGGTGACTGTGGGGCGCAGCCCGAACGCTGACATCTTCCTTGACGATGTCACAGTGTCGCGCAAGCATGCTGAATTCATTCGCACCCCGAGTGGATTCACGCTTCGCGACACTGGTTCGCTCAACGGAACCTATGTGGGCCGTCAGCTGATCGATTCCATTGAACTGCAGAACGGAGCCGATGTGCAGATCGGCAAGTTCCGGATGATTTTCCAGCAGCGTCCGCGCTCCTGACCGGGGGATAATGTCAAACGTCGAAGTTGAGGTTGTTGGTGTTCGCATCGAGATGCCGGCCAACCAGCCGATCCTTTTGCTCAAAGCAACTGAGCCTGCCTACTATCTGCCCATCTGGGTGGGCGCCATCGAGGCGAATGCGCTCTCGATTGCGCAACGGGGTCTGACCCCGCCGCGACCGATGGCCCACGCGCTGCTGCTCGACACCCTCGAAGCATATGAAGCGTCATTGGCCGATGTCACGATCACCGGCCGCGATGGGCAGGTATTCCTGGCCGAACTTCATACGAACGATGGAAAGTCGATCTCGGCCCGCCCCTCCGACGCGGTGACCCTTGCCCTCACGGCCCAGTGCCCCGTCTACGTCGACTCCGAACTTCTCGAAGAGGCCGGAATCGAAGCACCCGCGGCTGACGAAGAGGAAGTGGCCCAGTTCCGGGACTTCCTCGACAACGTCTCGGCCGAGGACTTCGAAACCGGCACCGAAACATCATGAAAGAACGATTGTGAGCTTCCATATCGATCCGGTATTCGCCAACAGGAACAGTGCTCCAGCTGGCACGAACGATCTCAGCGGTCTTGACGATTGGCGTGAGATGGATCCGCAGCAGCAGCCGACCTATCTTGACGGGTCGGCGCTCGATGATGCTCTGACCAGCCTGCGCAGCTCTCCGCCACTGATCTTCGCGGGCGAGGCCGACGTGCTCAAGCAGCGCATTGCGGCCGCCTCCCGCGGTGAGGCCTTCGTCCTTGCCGGTGGTGACTGCGCCGAGTCCTTCGCCGGGGCTCAGGCCGATAAGATCCGCGCCAGAGTTCAGACTGTGCTGCAGATGGCGGCGGTGCTCACCTACGGTGGTTCGATGCCGGTCGTCAAGATCGGTCGCATGGCGGGCCAGTTCGCCAAGCCCCGTTCCGCCGATATGGAGACGCGGGATGGTGTCACGCTTCCCTCATATCGAGGCGACATCGTCAACGGCTATGAATTCAACGAGGAATCACGCCGTCACGATCCTGCGCGGCTGCTGCAGGGCTACCATGTCTCCGCTTCCACACTCAACCTCATTCGTGCCTTCACCCAGGGCGGTTTCGCAGACCTGCGACTCGTCCACGAGTGGAATCGTGGGTTCCTGACGTCGAACCCCGGCTACCAGCGTTACGAGCAGACTGCGCGCGAAATCGATCGTGCAATCCGTTTCATGGACGCGTGTGGAGCCGACTTCGACGCGTTGAAGACCACTGAGTTCTACGCCGCTCACGAGGCGCTGCTGCTCGAATACGAACGCGCACTGACCCGGATCGATTCGCGCACGGGCCAGGCCTACGATGTGTCCGGACATTTCTTGTGGATCGGCGAACGCACTCGTGACATTGACGGAGCCCACGTGGATTTCCTGTCGAAGGTCCGCAATCCGATCGGCGTCAAACTCGGTCCGACAGCCACGGCCGATGACGCTCTGGCGCTGGCTGAGAAGCTGGACCCTGAGGCCGAGCCTGGCCGACTGACTTTCGTAACTCGCATGGGTGCGGGGAAGATCACCGAGGCGTTGCCGAAGCTGCTTGCCGGAATCGGGGACCGTCTGCCCCACGTCACCTGGGTCTGCGACCCGATGCACGGCAACACCATCACTTCGAACACCGGGTACAAGACCCGCCGGTTCGAAGACGTCATGGCCGAGGTGGAAGGCTTCTTCACCGCGCATCAGGATGCCGGGACCGTTCCGGGCGGCCTGCACATCGAGCTCACCGGTGACGACGTCACAGAGATCATGGGCGGAGCGACCGAGATCGACGACGAGGGCCTGCGCCGTCGCTATGAGACGCTGGTCGATCCACGTCTCAATCACGACCAGTCACTGGAGATGGCATTCCAGGTCGCGGAGTACCTCACTCGTCGCAACTGATGTGAGAATCAGTCGGCAGACCTCGACTCGTCTTCTGCCGACAGCACTGACACCGGTGGCCGTGCGATCAGATCGCACGGCCACCGGTGTCATTCAGCTTCAGGAGAAGACCCGCACCAGGGTCGGACTCTGATCGACCGGATCAGTCGCCCTTCTTCGTGTCCTTGTCCTTTTTGCTGTCCTTGGACTCGTCCTTCTTCTTCTCGTCCTTCTTGTCGTCCTTGGACTCGTCTTTCTTCTCCTTGCCTTTGGAGATGCGGACGATGATGAGGGAGTCATAGGGCTTCGCTTCGGAGCTCTTCGGCCACTGTGAGACGACCTTGCCCTTGGGAACGTCGTCGGAGAATACTTCGTCCTTGCCCACACGGAATCCGCGTTTGGCCAGGGTGGCATATGCTGCGTCGAACGTCAGGCCCTCGACATTGGGCACGGGGGTCGGTTTGACGCCCTTGGACACCACCAGGTCCACCTTGGTGCCCTTGGACAGGTCCTCGCCCGACTTCTTCGATGCCGAGATGACGTCGTCCTTGTCCACGGCGTCGCTGTATTCCTTGTCGACCTTGCCAAGTTTCAGGTCTGCCTTCTTCAGCGCGGCCTCAGCGTCATCGGCGCTGAGGCCCTCGAGCTTGGGAACTGCGAACATCTCTTCGCCCTTGGACACGACAACAGTGACGGTCGAGTCGGGGGCAAGTTCGGCTCCACCGACCGGGTCGGTTCCGATGACGACACCAGCCGGGACGCTGTCGTCGAAGACTTCCTTCGGCTGCGCATCGAGACCGGTGTCCTCAATCTGCGAGGTCACCTTGTCAAGGTCTTTGCCTGCCAGCTGAGCAGGAACGATGGAGGTAGGCGCGGGAAGGTTCGCGATGACCAGCCAGGCCACAAGGGCGAGGACGAGCAACGCGGCGCCGATGGTCGTAGCCAGCCGTCGTCTGCGTCGACGGTTCGGTGCCGCACTCGCCGAGGCTGTCCCTGCAGCGGCCGCGGCTGCGGCCTTGTCATCGGAGTCGTCTTCGCCGTGGCCGGGTCCGTCTTCGGCGCTGTGATCGATGTTCTCCTGGGACGCACCATCGGTAGGATGCCCGGCATCGTCTGCCTGCATAACAGCAGCGGCTCCGCTCGCACCGACGCCTGCGGCCCCAGCCGCAGCGATGGCTCCCACTGCGGCAGATTCCTGGTCGGGATCAGTGTGGGAGCTGTTCGCCTCGGCGTCCTCGCTGTCCTCGTCTTCGTCGTTCTCCAGGTAGGGAATCTCATCGGTGCGCGATCGCTTCTCCTTCGGGGCTTCAGCTCCGAGATCGATGCTTGCTGTCAGTTCGGAGGAGTGCTCACCCGGTATGACATTGGGGTCGCCGAGGTCGAGTTCGCTTTCGCTCATCTCGGATCGAGCCTCGGCGAGGGCATGGCGGAATTCCGCGGCATCGTCGGGACGATCGTCAGGATCTTTGGACGTCGCCCACAGCACCAGTGCGTCGAGGCGGGGGCTGAGGCCGGTGACCTGGTCAGACGGGGGTGGTACGGAATCGTGTACGTGGCGGTAGGCGACCTGGATCGGGACTTCGTCCGTATATGGCTGCATCCCGGTGAGCATCTCGTAGAACATGATGCCGACCGTGTAGAGGTCGGTGCGGATATCCGCTCCCGCACGTGTGACGAGCTCGGGGGCCACATATCCGACGGTGCCGATCAGAGTCTTTGTCGTAGTCGCGGTGGTGACAGCGCGTGCCAAGCCGAAGTCCGCGAGCTTGACCTGTCCGTCGGTGCCGAGGAGGACATTGTCAGGTTTGAGATCTCGATGGATGATTCCCGTGGAATGGACTGCTTCGAGTGCGGCGAGGATCGCATCGAGGACGACGATCGCCTGACGAGGAGTGAAGGTGCCCCGGTGCTTGAGCTCACGGCGCAAGGTCACCGACGGCAGGTACTCCATGACGAGATAGACGGTGTCACCGTCGCGGGCCTGATCATGGATGGCCACAAGATTCGGGTGGGTCAGTCGCCCGGCGTTGATGGCCTCGCGTCGGAATCGTTCGACGAAGGTCTCGTCGCTGATGAGGTGTTCATGCATGACCTTGATCGCGATCTCACGGTCGAGACGCAGATCCGTGCCGCGGTAGACCATGGCCATTCCACCGCGTGCGATCTTCCCATCGATGCGATACCGATCATTGAGAACAGTGCCGATGAGCGGATCCGTGCGGGCACTCATAGCGCCTCCTGCATTCGCTGTCGCTGCATTTGAACGCTGCGGACGAATGCCTTCGTCTCAGGAAGCAGTCCCTCGGATCTCACAGAGCGCAGGTCCTGGTAATAGCCTGCCAGCGCCTCGTTCTCTGATTCTGCAGTTTCGACCAGCCACCCCAAGATCACAGTTCCCGCAACGATGTTATCGGCGATGTCGAGGAGATCGAGGCTGCGTCCGACGATGTCGCTGGCCCATCTGCCCGAGCGAGGGGTGACCTGCATGATGCCGATGGCATTCCCAGCTGAGACCGTGGTGTGCTGGAAACCTGATTCCTGTGCGGCAACAGCCTGCATGAGTGCTGGGTCGGCACCGAGTTCCTCGGCGATTGACGCAACGATGATTCGGGCCTGGGCCGGTGCTGGGTGAGTTCTTTGCAGAAGAGTGAACTTGTTGAGACGGGCGGCTGCAAGCACATTGGGCCGAATGCCCTCGACCTGCGCGCTCGTCGCGACCCGCGGAATGTCGGTCGGAGGTTCTGGAGGCGTGCGATGGCGTCGAGCCGTCGAATCCCTGAGCAGCAGCAGTTCACCCACCTGGAGGAAGGAATCGCCGCCCATCGAATTTGCGCGACGCAGCGCCCCGGGAGACATCTGGTGTCTGGCGGCGATTCCGGGCAGCGTTTCACCCGGCGCGACGAGATGTGACGGGTCGGTATCGGGCAGGTCGTTCTTCTCGGGCAGGGACAGCACCTGACCCTGACGGAGATTCTGACGCGGCGAAATGCGATTGAGCTCAGCCAGAGCAGGCACGGAAACGCCGTGTTTGCTGGCGACTCCGTACAGAGTGTCGCCTTCTTTGGTCTTGTAGGTTCGACCGCCGTGAGTCACCGGAATGGTCTCGCCGTTGGTTCCAGACGTCCATTGCGGTCCCGGCGCAGTCACCGTCGACGGTGGGCGGTCGGTGATTGTGCTGGGGGAGTTCTCATGCTCGTCAGCACGGGGGGAGTCGTCGGCACGGGGAGAGGATGGTGCCTCGGCGAAGTCGATGTCAGCGTTGTCACGATCTGTGGGAATGGGGTCGGTGAGGCCCGGAATGGGTCCGGTGGAATTCACCTTCGAAGCAGCCCGGATGTCAGGAGCGGCGGTAACGGGCACCTGAGGATTCCGTTGCATGCGTCTCATCTGTCACCTGCTGACTTCATATCGGATGGGGAAGTTTCACTCTCCAGACTATCGAGTGCCCGGCTCGCACTCGAGCATTCGACTCCGCATGGCGGGGTGTTTCTCTCAAATATTGCTAGGCTTGAGGATGTGAATACGGAAGAACTCGTCCAGGATTGGGCCACATTGCCAGATATCGCCGAGTCGACAGGCCTTGACATCATGCAGGTGCGCAGGCTCATGGAGGACGGTGCTATCTGCGGCTACAAGCACGGGAAGCCCAAAGTGATGAGGGTGCCGACAGCATTCTTCATCGACGGCTCGGTGCTCACCCCTCTGAAAGGCACCCTGAGCACTTTGCGGGATGCGGGCTTCGATGATCAAGAGGCCATCGACTGGCTCTTCACCCCGGATGACTCCCTGCCCGGTCGTCCCATCGATCTGCTGCGGGCCGGTAACCGCAAAGAGGTCAGGCGACGGGCACAGGCCCTGGCCTTCTAGCTCTTCAGCGGGGGCACTCAGCTCCTTCGATAGCTGAGAGCCTCTGCGAACCTCTCGAGCTGATCGAGAGCCGTGGGGCCGATCTTCGTCCGGGCGGTGTCAGAGTGGGGGCCTGCAGTCGCCCATTGTCGGACCACAGACAGAGCTTCGTCATATTTGGTCCGGATGAAGGACTCGACTGCATCGAGTCCCCCTGACTCAGTGAGCATCGCCACGCATTCTCCCACCTCGGCATCAGAGAGATTCGGGTCTCCGAGACGCTCGGCCATGAACTGAACCTGCTTCGGGCTGAGGTTCTTCATGCTCTCCGCAATGAGAACTGTGCGCTTGCCCTCACGGATGTCATCGCCTGCAGGTTTACCTGTGGCGGCAGGGTCGCCGAAGACGCCGAGCACATCGTCGCGGAGTTGGAATGCCTGGCCCAGCGGGAGCCCGAATCTGGAGATTTCCGCAAGCTGATCCTCGTCGGCACCTCCCAGTGCCGCGCCGAGCAGGAGGGGCTGTTCAACCGAATACTTCGCGGACTTGTAGCTGAGAACTTCCCACGCCCGTTCGCCGATGCGTTCGTCCTCAAGTGGGACCACCTCGGCGAGGACATCCAGGTACTGCCCGACCATCACATCGCGTCGGAGCGTGGCCCGCAGACTTCGCGCTGAGGACGTGATGCCCAGGACTGTCTGGGACTTCTCGAAGAGCTCTTCGCTGAGTGCGAGGCAGATGTCTCCGATGACGATGGCGGCCGCGACACCGAAGGGTTCGGCTCCGCCTTGGTAGCGGCGTTCACAGTGGCGGGCCTCGAATCGGCGATGCAGCGACGGCTTGCCGCGACGTGTATCGGAATGATCGATGACGTCGTCATGGATGAGGGCGGCCGCGTGGAGAAGCTCGAGCGATCCCGCGGCTTCGGCGACACCGCCAGCCAGACGATCCCGGGACTGATCATCGCCGACTGCCAGCTGGAAACCCCACCACAGCAGGACCGGACGAATCATCTTCCCGCCCCGAGTGAAGTCGAGGAGAGCTTGCCCTATGTCGTGGGCATCCGGTGAGATCGCGAGGAACTCGGCTGCCTTCGATTCGAGGAAAACTTCGATCCTCGTCGATACCTCGGCCGCAATGGACTCCGGCGAATCAAGAGCGTCGATGGTGCTGTTCTGGTGAGAACTCTCTGCTGTCTCCGCAGCTCCCGCGCCAACCGTGGACGGAGCATCGGCACCCATCATGGCACGATGTTCCCGCCGACCGTCACGATCGAATTCGCCTTCTCCGACGGGTCCTGGGCGATCGTGACGACGAGCAGACCGTCATTGTCCTTGTGTCGGAAGTTCACGACTTGAGCACTCTTCGTCTTGATCTCTTCGCCGTACGATTCGAAACCGGCCTTCGTCAGTGCCTTGGAGTAGAACGTGAAGATGTCCTTCGGCTTGGCCTTGGCGCTCATGACCAGACTGACCTGTTCGAGCTTCCCCGAATCGGCTCCGGTTTCGGCTTTCGCTCGAGCGCTCGACAACACGGTCGAGTCCGGGTAGGGCTTGAGATAGCCCGGAAGGTCTTCGACGTTAGTGGAAGCAGACTCCGAATCCTTGCTCGGCTGTTCGCTGCTCGCGGCCTCCGAACCCTCAGGCGGTGAGGCGGCGGCCGAAGACTGGGTCTCTTCTGCAGTGGGCGTTCCTTCTGCCGCCTCGTTGGCCGGTCCCGAACATCCGGCGAGGACGAGAGCGGCGGCGAGGGGCAATGTCATGACAGTGGCGCGCGATACCATGTCTACAGACTACCCGGACTGAGGGACGGGAGCCGAAAGGAGCCAACGCAGACACATGGGTGCGCGATGAGCCGTAAGCAGCTGGCACGGTCCGGTGGCGATCTCAGCCGTCTCGGGACGGATGACACCGGTGCCACGATGCTCCACCTCGACATGGATTCCTTCTTCGTGTCGGTGGAGCTTCTGAGCCGTCCGGAGCTTCTTGGTCGTCCCGTCATCGTCGGTGGTCGCAGCGGGCGGGGTGTCGTGGTGTCGGCCAGCTATGAGGCTCGTGAGTTCGGAGTCCATGCGGCCATGCCCATGGGTCGGGCGATGAGTCTCTGCCCCTTCGCCGAGGTGATCCCTCCTTCTCACGGTCTGTACTCCTCGTATTCCCAAAAGGTCTTCGACCTGGTGGGCGAGGTGACTCCTGATTTTCAACAGGTCAGTGTCGACGAAGCCTATATCGACGTGTCCGCGGCGGTGCGCAGATTGGGACCTCCGGTACTGATCACGTCTGAGCTGCGAACCGAGATCGAAGCACAGACAGGACTGAGTGCATCAGTGGGGATCGCCGGCAGCCGTGTCGTGGCGAAACTCGCGTCCACCCGTGCCAAGCCACACGGACAGCTGCTCGTCCCGCTGCCGGCTACTCAGGAATTCCTCGATCCGATGCCGATTGAAGCGCTTCCGGGAGTGGGGGAGAAGACGAAGGAAGGGTTCTTCAGGTACGGAATACGCCTGATCGGGGATTTGGCGGCAGTCGACGAAGCCTGGGCGGGTCGGGTCTTCGGTGCCCATGGCCAGCATCTGTGGCGCAGTGCCCACGGACTGGACTCACATGGGATGGACAGGCAGGTCAAAGACCGGTCGATCAGTGCTGAGCACACCTTCAATGACGACGTCTGGGATCTGAGCCAGCTGGAGCACGAGCTGCTGCGCTTGTCTGACAAAGTTGCGCACAGGGTTCGAGCCGATGGCAAGGTCGCCACTACTTTGGGACTGAAATATCGTCTTGCGGATTTCACGACATTGTCGCGATCGATCACTCTCGATGCTCCGACCGACCTCGCCCGCGAGATCTATGAGGCCCTGCGACCGGCAATGAGGAACCTGCGGGAGCAGAAATCCAAGGGGGTGCGTCTGCTGGGTATCCGCGCAGCCGGTCTGATGGATTTCGCGGTCAGCGGCAGGCAGGCGCGATTGGACGAGGCAGAGCACTCGGGCAGAGAGGCAGAAGTTGCCCTCGACGATGTGCGGAAGAAATTTGGGACCGCCTCGATCTCCCAGGCGTCTCTGCTCAGAAGGCGTCATGACCACGAAAATACGGGTCCAGACCACGTTTAGGCGGTGAGGCGCACCATAGTCTGAGGACGCAGTGGGAATCCGGGCATGCAACGGTCCCCAAGGTGTTTTTTCGGTGTTCAGAGACTATGATTGTGTCATCAGGCCAGAGTAAGGAAACGGGGGTTCGAGATGCCACTCTCCGATCACGAACAGCAGCTGCTCGATCAGTTGGAGAAGCAGTTGCGCAGTGAAGACCCACGGTTCGCACGCAATATTTCAGAAACCCAGGCCGCAGCCAACGGGCCGGGGTTCTCCGCAAAGCGGTTCGTACTGGGTATTCTGCTCACCCTGGTAGGGCTCGCTGCAACGATTTTCGCCATTTCCATGGTGACGAACAGCGCCTGGTGGATCATCCTCGGCGTTGTCGGATTCGGTCTTATGGTTGCCGGCATGTACTGGGCTTTCAGCCGCCCACGTCAGATCGGCGACAAGACGAAGCGAGCTCAGCCTTCGAATGGTCCACAGTCTGAGGCGAAGGGATCGACCGGTTTCATGAACCGGATCGAAGACCGGTGGGAGAAGCGCCAGCGCGGTGAGTGACTCTCGCGGTGCTCAGATGTGCCGGTGAGAGTGATTCACAGCCGGATGATCTGAAACCCGATCGTCATTGCGTGCGGATTGCCTCCGACGAACCCTCGGCGCACAACTACGCACCAGCGAAGCGTCCTCTCCGCAGGGGCGCTTTTTCGTGCTCGCTATCGGGCATACGTAGGCATCGGCGCTTGCAGGTGTCGGCACGCACGAGCGCCGGCTTGTGTGGGCGCTGTTGCTCGCAGTAGATCGTCCGTGGTCATGGTCATACCGGTGCAGAGCAGCGACGGCGAGGGAACTCCGCGGTGAGGGCTCACGCCTGCCGATACCGTTCACGCCTGCCGATACCGCACACGCACTGGCCAGGCCCACTCCCGTTGAGAAGGCCCACGCCCGTTGAGGAAGTCTATTCCCACTGAGGCTGCAGCGGTGGCGCTTGAATGGGCGCTGCCCCGGACACGAAGGGCATCGGGAGCAGCGACAGGCAATCGCAATCAGCGCGGTGGATTGAAGATGCTGGCCGGCCAGATTCTGGCGGTGATCCTGTTTCCGGGAGACGCGTTGTCCGCGAGGTCTGTCCGGACTTCATCGATGAGGGCACTGACCTCAGGTGACGAGATGCTCTTCTCACTCGCACCGTATCGTTGGGCCTCAAGAGCGTCTACGAAGGCCGACAAGGCACTGTCATCGACGGCGCGGTGTGCCCCCGAAGGCGGGGCCGGGCTGCGCAACGCGGTGAATCCATCACCGGAATCGCCTCGTGACTCAGATGACGAAGAACCAGGTTCCGCAGTGGAGTCGCCAGATTCATCAGTCCCGCCGCTGTTCCTGCCGGCCAGTACGAGTTCGTTGAATCGCAGTGTTCGGCTGGGGTCGAGGCTCTGACCATAGTCGGTCGACAGTGCCCTGACCTCCGTCCAGACCTTTTCGAGCTGTCCGGGGTCCCGTGTGCGTCGATGGCGCAGGATGAGTCTCCACAGAGCGGGTATCGCTGCGAGCAGCAGGAGCACAAGCACGATGAGGCTCGCCCACAGGTACGTACCGAGATTCGCACCAGCTGGTTCTCCAGCCGCTGCCGTCTCAGTACTGGGGCTCTCGGACTCCGCTGCTTCGGACTCCTTGGAGCCGTCTGTGGGCTCCTCTGACGGAGACGAGGTCTCTGTGGAATCCTCCTCGGAGTTCTCTGTGGTGCTGCCGCTGGCCACCGTCCATTTGGGCGGGTCGCCGGCGGGACCGCCTGGAGTGGGCTCGAAGCGGACCCATCCGGCTCCCTCGAAGTACAATTCCGGCCACGCATGCGAATCCTGCATGCTGACCTCGAAGCCCCCGCCGGCCTCGGTGCCTTCGCCGAAGCCGACACCGATGCGTGCCGGAATTCCCATCGTTCGGGCCATGATGGTCATCGCCGATGAGAACTGAACGCAGTATCCCTTCTTGTCGACGAGGAAGTCGGAGATCGCATCTCCGCTGGCTCTTTCGGGAGCATCCAGCGAATATTCGAAGTCGCCTCCGCGGAAATAGGCCTGGAGCAGGACGGCGGCTTCCCATTGGTTGTCTGCGTCCGCTGTGATCTTCTCAGCGGTCTCCTTGACGCTGCCCGGCAGGCTGTCCGGGACTTCGAGTTCCGTCTCGAAATCGCTGGAGTTCACGGGTGTTGCGTTCTGCAGATCGTTGACGTCAGGGTTGATGGAGAGATAATCCATCGAGTAGTCCTGCCCACCGGACTTCTCACCATTGCCGACGACTGTCAGCGATTTCTCGTCATAGATCCAGCGCCGGTTTAAACCGGTCGGCTGCTGTGGGGCGTACGGGGTGGGAAGATACTGCTGATCGAATTCGTCAGTGATTGTGACGTCGATGCGCTCTTCACTGTAGTTCTTCTCCCGTGGGAGTCCCTCTGGCCAGGGCAAGCCCTCGTTTGCGATGGCGAAGGGATCGAGGGGGAAAGGGGTCGGTGCCCAGGACTGGCCGTCAAAGGAGCTGATTGAGGTCAGCCTGATCGGCTGTCCTTTGGACTCTGTCGTGGTGTAGTCGAAGATGGTCGAATCGTCACGGTCACCGAGATCGGCACGTAGGTCGAGGAACGGGTTCGTCACGGTGAGGTCGCCCTTGTCGCTCGACGCCCGATCAGGCAGGGTCGGAACCTCCGGCAGCAGCACGGGAACTCCGATGCCGATTGCGACAGCCACAGCTCCGGCCACGGTTGCGGTCAGGCCGCCGCGCCACTTCGCTGCGGGTAAGTATGGGCTGAGCATGAGTAGGAGGAAGGCCGCCAAGATGGCGACGACGTGCCACCACTGGACTTGGGTGGGGGCGAAGAAGACCGGGATCATCCACAGCACCAGGAGCAGAACACCACTGACTTTGGGGGCTCTGAGGTCGGAGACGAGTCCGTCGATGAGGATGGTGATCAGGGTGAACGCGATCGTCAGCATCGTGGTGAAGCCAGGAGTGCTGGCTGCTGGGGGAGTGGTGGCGTACAGATCGCTGACTCCCGAGGACAGCAGATCGATCACGGTGGTGAATGAACTGCCGGTGGGCACGACACCGAGAACAAGCGTGCTCGGTGCACACAGTACGAGGACTGTGATCAGGCCCACGATGCATTGTGCGATGACAGCAGCTCCGGTGGCTCGAAGGACCGGGACGCTGCGGAAGATTGCGCCGACGACGACGATCAGGAGGATCGAGATGAGGACAGAGGGAAGCCATGCGAAGTCGGAGAACACGGCGGAGAGCCCGATTGCGGCCAAAATCATGGCCACGAACACGGCACAGGCCTCGAGCCAAGCCGAGGGATGCCTGTCGGGGCTCTCAGTTGTGTCGGGGCTCATCGCTTCACCCGCTTCGAATCGAATGCGGTCCATGATTCGGGCAGATCCTCGCTCAGTCCCACCATCGTCAGATCATTGATGTCGTCGAGGCTGCGCACGGTGACCGGAACGCGCCGGGAGAATTGTGCTGCCAGCTCTTGTCCTCGACCGTCATCAACGGCGCAGATAACTATGTGGTTGGGGTTGTCATGGGAAGGCAGTTGCACTTTGCCGGCCTCGACGAGGGCGGTGAGCAATCGCAGTCTGTCGATATCGCGCTGTCCTTTGAACCTGATCTGATGGCCGGGGGCGACGACGAAGACCTCATAGTCAGCACGCAGAAAAGCCGTCCCGGCGGCAGCCGCTGCGGCCAGGAGGAATTCGATTTCGAGGGAATCCGGGTGGCCGTCCTCTCCCTTGAGATCGACGACGATGAGTGCGTAGCGCGTCTCCTCGTCAGCTTCGTGACGGACCATGAGCTCACCAGACTTCGCGGTGCTCGGCCAGTGGACGTGTCTGAGATCGTCTCCGGGCACGTACTCGCGCGTGTGGAAGTCCCGAGCAGTGTGGCCGGCGCGCACCTTGCCGTCATCCAGACGGGCCGGTCTGATCGCCGAGTCGGAGGGAATCCGTGCGGGAAGGATCGGCACTGAGACAGCCACAGGATATCCGGCGACGACCTTTTTCTTCCTCGTCACCAGGCCGAAGGGACCCGAAACAGTGATCAGCACGGTTTCAACTCCGCTGAGACCACGACGATTGGGTGTAAAGGATGTCAAGACGGTCTGAGAGGCACCGTGAGTCAGGGGAGGAACTTGCCCGACCGTGGAATCGCCGAAGCCCTCAGCTGCCACGAAGCTGATGGTCGAGGACGGGAGGGCCAGACGCCCGGTGTTAGTCACCAGGGCCTCGACCTGGACCTCTTTTCCCTCGTGCGCCAGCGGGTAGCGGTCTCTGGACTGAGGCAGTGCCACCGTGGGCAGTCCCGTCCGCAGCGTGATCGAAACACGGCGGGTGCCCCAGGTGATCAGCAGCGCCGAGAGGAGGACCAGCGCCAGAAGCAGAATCCCAGCAGGCAGCAGCCCGGGGAGCGCGAACCGATACGCGGTGATGATCAGTGCGACTCCGGCGAGGATGAAGATGATTCCCGAGGTGCTCAGACGCATGTGGTCACTGAACCGTCGAGATGGGCACTCGGGCCAGGAGCCGGCCGATCAGCTCGGCTGCCAGCTCGGAATCGTCGCCATCGCGCGGGATGATCCGGTGAGCCAGGATGTAGGGGGCCAGCGCCTGAATGTCGTCCGGTGTCACAAAGGTCCGGCCCGAGAGAGCGGCGCGAGCCTTGGCCGCTCGGAGAAGGTGAACACCACCTCTGGGCGAGCATCCGAGAAGGATGGCCTCGTCATTGCGGCTGGCGTGGAGGATGGAGACGATGTATTCGCGCAGCTGCCTGGTTGCGCTGACATGTCGGATGATTCCCCGGGCCTGGTTGATCTGCTCGAGGCTGGTCACCGGAGTCGCGCTGGAGAGCGGATCGTGCTCGATCTGGTTGTCGAGGAGGTCGATCTCGTCAGCAGTGTTGGGGTAGCCCAGGGAGATGCGAGTCATGAAGCGGTCCCGCTGCGCTTCGGGAAGTGCGTAAGTACCTTCCATGTCGATCGGGTTCTGAGTGGCGACGACGATGAAAGGCGAGGGCATCTGGTAGGTCTCGCCGTCAATGGTGGCCTGCCCTTCGGCCATGCACTCAAGCATTGCGGACTGAGTTTTGGGGGAGGCGCGGTTGATCTCGTCGGCGATGACGATATTGGCGAATACCGGGCCTTGCCGGAACTCGAAGTGTCGGGTCTCCTGATTGAACAGGTTCACACCGACAACGTCGGTCGGCAGCAGGTCGGGAGTGAACTGGATGCGCCTGACCGAACCATCGACGACCTTCCCCATGGCTCGTGCCAACAGAGTCTTCCCGACTCCGGGCACGTCCTCGAGGAGGACATGGCCTCCGCCCAGGAGTGCTACCAAGGACAGTCCGACAGCTTCGTCCTTGCCTTCGAGGACGGCGTTCATCGCCGTGCGTGCCCGTGAGGTCAGTTGCTGCACCCATTCGATGTGCTCGGCACCGATCACGGAATTGGTCTGAGTACCTTCTTGGCTGATCGACATGATCCCATTGTCCCCTATCCCGTGTCCTGCATCCACATGGACGCCGCTCGGCCTTTCGAACAGTCACCGTCCGATCTCTCTGGTGATGCTTTAGCCGGCGACTGAGCCTGGTGTTTCTGCCACGGTGCCGGTGGCTGCGGGGCTGCGCAGCTGTCTCCCTGCCCGGCTGAATTGGGCGCCTCCACATCGTTCCCCACTTTCCTCCCCACATCGCCCCCCCCCACTTTCCTCCCCACTTTCCTCCACCGGAGGCCCCCACTTTCCTCCCCGAGTGGTCGCAAGCATCGGTCTGCCCCGGAAATTCAGGGATCTGGGCCCCCGCCTGGCTCCGCGTCGAGACTGCAGCGACGGTCGGGAAGCGCTTGAAAAGGGCCTCAGCGCACCACTTGCGACTCGCCGATCACAAATTTTCCCCACTTTCCTCCACCTGTCTGACCTGGGGTTTTATGGGTCGAATAGGTCTTTGGGTAGTGGGCCACTAGATTGGGTGGAGGGAAGTGGAGTACTGTGGTTGCTATCGGAGCCAATTGGGTTTCGAAAGGGGTGAGACGACATGTTCTTGGGCACTCATTTGCAGAAGCTCGACGACAAAGGTCGGCTCATCCTGCCCGCAAAGTTCCGGGAGGAGCTTTCGCCCGGTCTCGTATTGACCCGTGGACAGGAGAACTGCCTCACCCTGTTCCCCACCACGGAATTCGAAGCCGAGCACGAGCGAATCCAGAACGCGCCGAAGACGAATAAGGAAGCTCGCGATTACCAGCGTGTGTTCCTGTCGGCGGCCTTTGCAGATCAGCCGGACAAACAGGGACGCATCACGGTCCCGAACATATTGCGGCAGTACGCATCACTGACACGGGAAGTTGCAGTGATCGGCATGGGCAACCGTGTCGAGATCTGGGATTCACCGACATGGGATAACTACCTGGTCGGCGCTCAGCAGACATTCGCTGAACGTGAGAACGAGGTGATCCCTGGAGTGATCTGATTCTGCTCGGGTTTGATCCTTGCCCGCCGTGTTCGAGTTTCGGGGAACTTCCCCGTTTCCGAAGCTCGGCAGTCCTGACACACTTCCCCGGTGCCAGGGCGGCGGCGGACAAGGTTCTGGCTCCAGCAGTTCACCCCCACGACCACCATCCACGAAGGACTCACCTATGAACGATCAGCATGTACCGGTGCTCCTGGAGCGCGTGGTCGAGCTCATCGGGGTCGGGGTCCAAGCTGCCAGAGACAATGGTCACTCACCGATCGTCGTGGACGGAACCCTGGGGATGGGCGGGCACTCGGAAGCCATCCTCACAGCCTTCCCTGATGTCCACCTCATCGGAGTCGATCGCGATACCCAGGCCATCGACATCGCTGCGAAGCGACTCGCGCCCTTCTCTGACCGCATCGACATCGTCCATGCCGTCGACGACGAGATCCCAGAGATCCTTGATGACCTCGGCGTCGATCACATCAGTGCCGTTCTCCTCGACCTCGGGGTATCGTCCCTGCAGCTCGACGAGGACGAACGAGGATTCTCCTACTCCCGTGAGGCGCCCCTGGACATGAGAATGGACCGAACCCAGCCCCTGACCGCCGCCGAGGTGTTGGCCACCTACCCCGAAGCTGAACTTCGCCGCATCCTCCGTGAGTACGGCGAAGAGAAGATGGCGGGTCGGATCGCAAAGATCATCGTCACCGACCGTGAGACTGCCCCCTGGGAGACTTCCCAGCAGCTCGCAGCGATGCTGGGACGGGTTCTCCCTCAGACGAAGAAGAAGTCTCATCCCGCGAAGCGAACGTTCCAAGCCCTGCGCATCGAAGTCAACGACGAACTCGGTGTGCTGCGGACTGCTCTCCCTGAGGCATTGAAGGCACTGCACATCGGGGGAGTTGCGGTCATCGAGTCGTACCAGTCCCTCGAGGACACGATCGTGAAGAAGATCTTCCGCTCCGCGACCACCACCTCGGCGCCGCCAGACATGCCGGTCGTTCCCGAAGAGCTCCAACCATGGTTGTCCGAAATCATTCGGGGTGCCGAACTGGCCGACAGCGACGAAGCAGACAGGAACCCTCGCGCCAAGAGCGTGCGATTGCGTGCAGTACAGAAGATCAGGGAGAAACAATCGTGAGGAACGCGCAAGCGGCCGTCCGCCAATCCCGTGTCACTGAACGGACGCGGCGTCTCGAAGAGCACGTCAGTCAGCCAACACCGCCGCGGCTCATGCTCCTCAAATTCGAGCTGCCGAAAGCCAGGGTCCCGTTCTCAATGCTGTGCGTGGCGATCCTCGTCGCCACTTTGGTCGCAGTGCTGCTGCTCAACATCTTCATCTCCCACACCTCGTATCAGATCGACCAGCTGAATTCTGAGAAGGAACAGCTGGCCGAGCAGAAGGATCGACTGGTCGAAGACAATTCGTACCGCGAATCTCCGCAGAACATCTCGATCGCGGCCGAAGAGCTCGGACTGGTCCGCGACTCCTCGCCCGAATTCCTCGATGCGAAGACCGGGAAGATCATCGATGCGCCGCCGATCGACGTCAGCGGAGAAAAGAAGCCGACAGTTGTCCCCGGCCCGCGTGCCAATACCCGCGAAGACCTCCGTCCCAATCTACGATCGGATGAGAAGCTGCCTGTAGTCGGTGGCAGTCCCAGCAAGGACATCGCGTCACCGGCTCAGGACGCTCCGAAATAGGGCGAGTCCGACAGCCGTTCGCCGACAAGCAAGGACCAAGGACAGTGCAATGGGCCCACGAGCCACTCGGGTGAAGAAAAAAGGCAGACGAGGCAAACCCAACCTTCGTCTGCGGATGGGACTGATTGCGGTTCTGTCCATCCTGGTTCTTCTCGTCACCTCCGGGCGCCTGGTCTCGATCCAGGGAATGGATTCGATGAAACTGGCCGAGAAGGCACTGTCCAACCGGCTCGTCACCAAGACCCTGCCTGCCGCGCGAGGTCAGATCCTGGCCTCCGACGGCACGGTCCTCGCCGACAGCGTCTCCCGGTACCAGGTCGTCGTAGACCAGCAGAACGTGGCCCAGTACAAGATCGACGGAGAACTTGTCGGGGCCTGGGGAGCCGCAGAAGCCCTGGCCGAACCTCTCGACACCGACCCCGGACTGCTGTATCCGAAACTTGTCGGCGACAAACGCTGGAACCCCGTTGCCAAGGGGCTGACCTCCGAGACCTGGCGTGCGGTAAAGGAGCTCAACATCCTCGGCGTGTCCGCTGAGGAATATGCAGTGCGCTCCTATCCCTCAGGTGCAGTGGCCGGGAACCTGGTGGGGTTCCTCAGCTCCGACGGCCAACCTCAGGCGGGCCTGGAACTGGCCTACAACGAGCAGCTGAGTGGGCGCGATGGTCAACAGCAGTACGAACGCGGTGCTCGCGGTGAGATCATCCCGCTCGGCGACAACAACACGCGAAATGCGGTCGATGGCAAGGGGCTGCAGACAACGATCGACCCGGCACTGCAGTACTACGCCCAGCAGGCGATCGAGGAACAGCGGAAGAAGCACGAGGCTGAATCAGCCTCGATCGTCATCAAAGACATCAAGACCGGTGAGATTCTCACCGCAGCAGATGCACCCAGCGTCGATCCCAACTCACCCGGCAAAGTCGACGGACCTGACCGAGGATCGCGCATCTTCACCGACGTCTTCGAACCCGGCTCGACTGCCAAGATGGTCACGGCCGCAGCTCTGCTCGACCAGGGTCTAGTCACCCCCGAACAGGAGTTCACCGTCCCGGACAAGTGGAAGGCCCCCAACGAAGAGGAGTTCCGGGACTCGCACCCGCACCCTGATGAGAAGCTCACCTTCGCGGGAATCCTTGCCGAATCCTCGAACACCGGCACCATCCTGGCCGGAAACGCGCTCAGCGAAGCACAGCGCTACAGCTACATGAAGAAGTTCGGCTTCGGATCGACAACGGGCATCGGATTCCCTGCCGAGACCGCTGGCATCCTCCACCCATACAAGGAGTGGGACGGCCGGACCAAGTACACGGTGATGTTCGGTCAGGGAGTGGCCGCGAACGCCCTCCAGACCACCGATGTCATCGCAACCATCGCCAATGGCGGAGTGCATGTCCCCTCGACACTCATCGATGGAACCGTCTCGCCGTCGGGGAAGACGATCCCGAACCCGGCAGGCGAGACCGATCGGGTCATCAGCAAGAAGGCCGCCGACCAGACCCTGGCCATGCTCGAAGGCGTCGTCGCGGAGGGCACCGGCAAATCGGCGCAAGTCTCCGGCTACAGGGTGGCGGGAAAGACGGGAACCGCGCAGGCTCCGGCTGCAGAAGGCGGCGGCTACGACGGCTACACCGCCTCATTCGTCGGTGTCCTTCCCGCCGAGGACCCACAGATCGCGATCTCTGTGACGTTGCAGCGGCCCCGAAACGGCTATTACGGTGGAAGCGCCGCCGCCCCGGTATTCTCCGATGTCGCCGGTTTCACCATGCGCCACCTCAAGATCCCACCGTCGACCGCGGATCCCCAGCTACCTGCTCGAGAATGGAAATAATGCGTATCTCACAGCTGCTGCCGGCAGCCCCTGGAACCATTCATGGAGATCCCGACCGCGAGGTCGGGGGAGTCTCCCACGATTCGCGCACGGTATCGCCGGGTCAGCTGTATGCCGCGCTACCGGGTGCAAACGTCCATGGAGCGAAATTCGCGCCGGAACTCATCGGGCGCGGGGTCACAGCGATCCTCACCGACGCGACCGGTTGGGCCATGATCGCCGAGAGCGTCGACCCGCCGGCCCTCTCCGAGGTGACCGGGCTGATCGTGGAGCACCCGCGGTCCGTTCTGGGCTACGTCTCGGCCGCTGTGTACGGCACCTCGGGTTCTCCCCGGCTGATCGGTGTGACCGGAACCAACGGGAAGACGACCACAACCTATCTGGTGGACGGAATGCTTGAGGCCCTCGGACATCGCACCGGTGTCATCGGGACAGTGGCGACGCTCATCGCCGGTGTGGCCGAGCCGAGCGTGCGCACGACTCCAGAAGCTCCCGAGCTGCATGCCCTGTTCGCGAAGATGCGCGCCGCGGAGGTCGACACCTGCGCCATGGAAGTGTCCTCGCATGCGCTGAGTCAGCACCGTGTCGACGGCGCCCACTTCGCTGTCTCAGGTTTCACGAACCTCTCTCAGGATCATCTCGACTTCCACAACTCCATGGAAGAGTACTTCGGAGTCAAAGCCGAGCTGTTCACCCGCGCCTTCTCGGATACTGCCGTCATCGTCGTTGAGGACATGTGGGGCGAGAAGATGGTCGAGGCGGCTCAGGTGCCTGTGCGCACGCTGGGACGTGACGATCGCAGCGACTGGCAGATCGAGCACACTCCAGGAGAGTCCGACTTCATCCTCCACCTCGACGAATCCGACGGCGATGGCATCGCACTGCGATCTCCGCTGCCGGGCGATTTCAACGTCACAAACACTGCGCTGGCCGCAGCCATGCTGCTGGAAGCCGGGATCGCGGCCACCGACCTGAATGCAATCGGTCGAACCTTCACGGCCTCGGTGCCCGGGCGGATGGAGATCATCGACGTCAGCGGCCCGCGAGCCGAGGGCGAGTCGCATCCGGAACGCCTCCCTCGTGCGATCGTCGACTACTCACACACACCCGATGCGATCGAGAAGGCACTGGAGTCACTCCACGCTGACAGTGAGGAACTGGTCATCGTCTTCGGTGCCGGTGGCGACCGTGACAGGGGAAAGCGATTCGGCATGGGCCAGGCCGCCGCTCGGGGAGCAGACGTGGTCGTCCTCACCGACGACAATCCACGCACCGAGGACCCGGGGTCGATCCGGGCCGCCATCAAAGAGGGCATCGATGCTGAGGTCTCAACCGGAGGTGCACGTGTGAAGAAAGTCATTGAAGTGGCAGAACGAGGGGCCGCCATCGACGAGGCGATCGCTGCCGCCGGGGCCTTTGCAACCGTACTCATTGCTGGGAAGGGGCACGAAACCGGACAGTCCGCCGCCGGGGTGGTGACCGACTTCGACGACCGGTCGAGGACACGCTCAGCGCTGCGCACGCGACTTAGCGGCGCACAAACAGGTAAAGTTCACAGTTGATATGAAGCGACTGAGTGCAGCCGAAATAGCAACCGCCGTCTCAGGCGAGTTGTACGGCGTAGACCCCGAGACCAAATTGTCCGCTGGAGTTGTCACCGATTCGAGAGAAGTCGGCCCCGGCGATATCTACGTTGCCCGCCGAGGTGAGTCCTTTGACGGCATCGAATTCGCGGCAGCAGCCGTGGAGGCCGGTGCAGCGCTGATCATCGGTGAATCTGTTCCCACCCTCGACGATGAGACCCTGCCGACCCTCCTTGTCTCCGATGCCACTGAGGCACTGGGCCAGTTGGCCAAGTGCAACATCGAGGCACTGCGTGAGGTCGGTGAGATCACGGTCATCGCGATCACCGGCTCGGTCGGCAAAACCACCGTGAAGGATCTTGCAGCCGATCTGCTCGCCGGCGAGGCCGAGACAGTGTGGCCGCCCAACTCCTACAACAATGAGGTCGGAGTGCCGCTGACGGCTCTGCAGGCAAGGGAGACCACGCGTTTCCTGGTCCTTGAGATGGGCGCTCGTTCCATCGGCAACCTCGCCTACCTCACCAGCCTGGTCCGTCCCGACATTGCTGTCGAACTCGCTGTCGGCACTGCCCATTCAGGCGTGTTCGGTTCGATAGAGAACACCGCCCGTGCCAAGGCTGAACTCGTCGAGTCTCTCACCGCCGGGTCCGTCGCGATTCTCAACGCCGACGACCCTCGAGTGGCCGGGATGCGTGAGGTGCTCTCACCTGAGGTCGACACATTGTGGTTCTCGCAACGGGAATCGCTGCCCGAATGGGTCGCGGGCGAGGACTCCGTTGTCCGCGGCACAGGTGTCACGACTGACGCCTCCGGACACGCCGCCTTCTCACTGACCTTGCCGGGAGAAGAGCCACAGGACGTCCGTCTGGCTCTGATCGGCGAACATCACGTCGGCAACGCCTTGGCCTCCGCGGCTATCGCCCATGCCTGTGGGGTGGGAGTGAAGTCCATCGTGACCACACTCGCAACGTCCTCTGCCGCGAGTCGTTGGCGGATGGAGCTCATCGACTCCCCGTCGGGGGTGACCGTGCTCAATGACGCCTACAACGCGAACCCGGAATCAATGCGCGCCTCCCTGAAGACGCTGGCATCGATGGGCCGCGGCGACGAGGACAGCCGGCCGCGCCGGACCTTCGCTGTCCTCGGCGAAATGCTGGAACTCGGCGACGAATCGATCTCCGCCCACTCCGATATCGGCGAGCTCGTCGTAAGACTGAACATCACCCGCACCATCGTCGTCGGTGACGGAGCAAAACCTATCTTCAACGCTGCGAACCTCGAAGGTTCCTGGGGCAACGAAGCGGCGTGGGTCGCGACCGCTGCCGAAGCGAAGGACCTGTTGAGTGCGGAATTGGCTCCCGGGGATATCGTCCTGTTCAAATCCTCCAGAGACGCCGGCCTGCGCTATCTCGGAGATGAAATCGCCGGTGTATCGGGGGCCCAATGATCGCCGTACTGCTCGCCGCCTGCCTGGCACTGATCCTGGCGATGGTCGGCACACCTCTGTTCATCCGTGTCCTCGTCAAACGAAGCTACGGCCAGTTCGTCCGTGATGACGGTCCGACCTCTCACGCCACGAAGCGCGGGACTCCGACCATGGGCGGCGTCGTCATCATCGGTGCCGCCATCCTGGCCTACCTGCTCGGACACCTGTTCACAGGGTCCGTTCCCACCGCTTCAGGACTCCTCGTCCTATGGCTGGCCGCGGGACTCGGTGTGGTCGGCTTCCTCGACGACTTCATCAAGATCAAGAAGCAGCGCTCTCTTGGACTGCGACCGTTGCCCAAGCTCCTTGGTCAGGCCTTCGTCGGAATCTCGTTCGCGGTGATGGCACTCCAGTTCCCGAACTCATTCGGAGAAACCCCGGCGTCGACGAAGGTGTCGTTCATTCGCGACACCAACCTCGACCTGGCCTTCGGGTCCGCGGTGCTCGGTCTGATCCTGTTCGTCATCTGGGCCAACCTCATCGTCACCGCGGTATCCAATGCGGTGAACTTGACTGACGGCCTGGACGGATTGGCCGCGGGCGCTTCGGTGATCGTATTCGCCGCCTACGTCGTCATCGGCACATGGCAGTCGACGCAGAACTGCAACCTGATGACAGACGCCACGAGCGCCTGCTACTACATGCGCGATCCGCGCGACCTCGCAATGGTCGCGGGCGCCATGGCGGCCGCGTGTTTCGGCTTCCTGTGGTTCAACACCTCGCCCGCGAAGATCTTCATGGGCGACACGGGTTCGCTGGCCATCGGCGGCGCAATCGCCGGTCTCGCGATCATGTCGCGGACCGAGCTTCTGCTCGTCGCTCTCGGCGGACTCTTCGTCATCATCACCCTGTCCGTGATCATCCAGGTCATCTCGTTCAAGACCACCGGAAAACGCGTCTTCCGAATGGCCCCGCTCCAACATCATTTCGAACTCAAGGGCTGGGCAGAAGTCACGATCGTGGTGCGCTTCTGGATCATCGCCGCACTGTTCGTCATCGCCGGAATCTGTCTCTTCTACGCCGAATGGGTGTCTCGCATTGGCTGAGAATCCCCTGACTGACTATCCGAACGCCGAGGCGATCCCGGCCGCACTCGTGGGGCCCAGCTCGTCATTGGACGGGCTGCGGATCCTCGTCACCGGTCTCGGCGTGACTGGGTTTCCCGCAGCTGTCCACCTCGGCGAACGCGGTGCCGACGTGATCGTCGTCGACGGCGATGATCAGGCGGATGTCAGCGAGAAGGAACAGATCCTCGAGGTCTTCGACGTCGATATACGCCGCGGCGCCGATCATGTCTCGACACTGCCCGAGGAACCGCTCGATCTGGTCGTGACATCACCCGGTTGGCGTCCCGACCACCCGCTGCTCCTGGCCGCCGCCGAGGCGGGCGTTCCCGTGATCGGCGAGGTCGAGTTGGCATGGCGGATCCGTGGCACCAACGATGCCAAGTGGCTGGCCATCACCGGCACCAACGGCAAGACGACGACTACGACCATGCTCGAATCCATGCTCCTGGCCGACGGCCTGAAGGCCAAGGCCTGCGGCAACATCGGTGCACCGCTTCTGGAAGCGGTACTCGAACCCGGACTCGAGGTGCTGGCGATCGAACTCTCAAGCTTCCAGCTCCACTGGCAGTATTCGCTGAGTGCTGATGCTGCCGCTGTGCTCAACATCGCCCCCGATCATCTGGACTGGCACGGCAGCGCCGATGCCTATGAGGCTGATAAGGCCAAGATCTATCACCAGGCCAAGACCGCGTGCATCTACAACGTCGGTGACGAAGTGACCCTGCGCATGGTCGAGGACGCCGACGTCGTCGAGGGTGCCAAAGCCATCGGCTTCACCACGGGCATCCCCCGACCGGGAGAGCTGGGCGTCGTCGAGGACATGCTGGTGGATCGCGCCTTCATCCCACAGCGTTACTCTTCGGCCGCCGAGCTCGCCTCTGTGAATGATGTGGCCGCCGCGACAGGCGTTCCCGGCCGAGAGCCGGCAGACCACCAAGTCTCAAATGCTCTCGCCGCTGCCGCTCTGGCCCGCAGCATCGGAGTTCCCGGTCAGGCGATCTCCGAAGGCTTGAAGAATCATTCGCTCGGTGCCCACCGCATGGTCACTGTCGCTGAAGGCAACGGTGTCAGCTGGGTCGACGATTCGAAGGCGACGAATACCCACGCGGCCAACGCCTCGCTCAGCAGCTTCGACTCGATCGTCTGGATCGCCGGGGGACTGCCCAAGGGCGCGGATTTCACGTCACTGTTCACCGACCACGGCCATCGTCTTCGAGCACTCGTGCTCATCGGATCCGATGATGCTGCCTTCCGCGAGGCTATCGCTGCGAGCGTTCCCGACCTCGACGTGATCCGGATCGAACCTGCGCTCGGAGTGGATTCGGGAGTTCCCCGTCGCCGGGGTGAAGCCGTGGTCGCTGCCGCAGTGGAAGCTGCCGCAGGCATTGCCCACGCCGGCGATACCGTGCTGCTGGCTCCCGCGGCAGCCAGCATGGACCAGTTCCTCAACTACAACACTCGGGGTGAACTCTTCACTCAGGCTGTCCACGCTCACCTGGGGAGCTGACATGGGACGGCAGACAACTGCGAAATCTCAGTCACGCCGTCTCCGATCGACCAGGTCGGCCGAACCGGCCGTAGGCCGCGCAGGAGACACGAAGGTCGCAGCGAAGAAGGCCGCCGCGAAGCCGAGCGCGAAGTCGAGCACGAAGTCGCCGCCCACGAAAAATACTGCGGGTGCGAAGACAACCGCTGCCACGAAGCGGACCGCACCGAAGAGGACCACTGGCACGAAGAAGACCGCCGCGAAGAAGACCGCGGCGAAGAAGACCAGCGGCACGGGCTCGGCTCGCAACGGAAAACAGTCAACGAGCGTCCACACCCCCCACACGACCCACGCTGAGAATCAGCCTCGGACAGGAGCTGCGCGGGCAATGCTGGCCTCGGTGCGCCGTGAATTCGCCAAAGTCTCTGCCTACCCGCTGACGACCTACTACCTGATTCTGGTTTCGGTCCTCGCTCTGACGTCACTCGGACTCGTCATGGTCCTCTCAGCGTCCTCGATCACCTCCTATGACGGAGGAGCGGGGTCATCCTTCGCCTACTTCAACAAGCAGGCAGGCTTCGTCGCGATGGGCATCGTCCTCATGGTCGCGGCCACGTTCGTCCCGCTGAACTGGTGGTTCAAGCTGGCCTGGCCCGCGCTGTTACTTGGCGTTGCCATGCAGGCGGCTGTCTTCTTCCCGGGCGTCGGCAAGGCAACGAAGGGCAACGCGAACTGGATCCAGTTCGGAGGGTTTCAACTCCAGCCCTCAGAGTTCCTCAAGGTTGCTCTGGCTGTGTGGTTGGGCGCCGTCCTGGCCCGCAAATACGGAAAGATGACAACCTTCAGCCACGCCATGATCCCCGTTGTCCCGGGCATCATCCTCGCTGTCGGTCTCGTCGTCGGCGGCAATGACCTCGGCACGGGGCTGGTGCTCATGGCCATGGCCCTCGTCTGTCTGTTCATCGGCTTCTTCCCGTGGAAGTACTTCCTGCTGCTCTTCGGCTCCTTGGGAGCCGTCGCCGCATTCTTCGTCTTCAGCTCGCAGAACCGGCTCCAACGCATCACCGCCGCACTCACCGGCCACGCAGACCAGACAGCGTCCGACGTCACCGGCCAGGCTTGGCAGTCCAACCACGGTCTGTTCTCCTTGGCCTCCGGAGGCTGGTTGGGTGTGGGCCTCGGCGCCAGTCGCGAGAAATGGTCCTGGCTGCCCGAAGCCCACAACGACTTCATCTTCGCCATCATCGGTGAGGAGCTCGGCCTGCTCGGGTCGCTGGCCGTGATACTGATGTTCGTGGCACTGGCCTGCGGCATGGTCCGGGTGATTCTGCGTTCGAAATCCAGGTTCGTCCAGGTCGCTACGGCCGGCCTCTTCGCCTGGCTGATCGGCCAGGCCGCAATCAACATCTGTGTTGTGACCGGACTTCTGCCGGTCATCGGGCTGCCCCTGCCCTTCGTGTCCTACGGCGGATCCTCCATCGTCGCGTCTCTGCTGGCGGTCGGGGTGATTCTGTCCTTTGCCAGAACCGAGGACGGAGCTTCCGCCGCGATCAAGGTGCACAAAGACCGCGTGAGATCGTCGTTCGCAGTATTGGCCAGAAAGAGAAAGAAGTGAGATGACGAGCATTCTCCTTGCCGGTGGAGGCACCACCGGCCATATTTCGCCCATGTTGGCGATCGGCCGTGAGCTGCGTGAGATCCATCCCGATTGGGACGTCTTCGCGCTCGGCACCGCAGACGGACTCGAAGCCGACATCGTTCCGAAGGCCGGCTTCGAACTCCTCACCATCGACAAAGTGCCCATGCCGCGTTCGATCAGCCCCGCCGCGTTGAAATTTCCGAAGCGCTTCGCCGCCAACGTTTCGCGCGTCAAGCAGATCATCGCCGAGCGAGATGTCAAAGCCGTCGTCGGCGTCGGCGGCTATGTCTGCCCACCCGCCTTCATCGCAGCCAAACAGGCGAACATCCCTCTGCTCGTCCACGAAGCCAATGCCAAGCCCGGAATGGCCAACCGCCTCGGCGCCTTCCTGACGAAACGGGGAATGGTCGGAGTCACCTTCCCCGATACGAAGCTGCGCAATTCGGAATTGGTCGGCATGCCGATGCCGACCGAGATCTCCGCACTCGACCGCAGCGACTTCGCCCAGCGACAGGAATGGCGAGAAGACCTCGGCCTGAGCGACGACAAACCCGTACTCGTGGTGACCGGTGGGTCCTCTGGGGCGCAGCGCATCAACGACGCATTCCTCGCCGCGGCGCCGCTGTGCCAGGAGAACGGGGTGCAGGTCCTGCACATCACCGGTGCCGGCAAGGATGAGGCCCTGCGGGAAGCTGCGGCAAAGTTGTCCGACTACCACGTCGTCGATTACGTGAACGGAATGCACAGGGCCTACGCGGTCGCTGATCTGCTCGTGGCACGTTCCGGTGCAGCGACCGTTTCCGAGGCCACCGTCGTCGGGGTTCCGGCGCTCTACGTCCCATTGGCCATCGGCAACGGTGAACAGCGTCTCAACGCGGCCGGCAGCGTCAGAGCCGGAGCCTCACTGCTCGTCGACAACGCGAACTTCACCCCGTCGACCGTGATCGATCAGATCCTGCCCCTGGTCAGGGACCAAGCCCGCTTGGATGCCATGAGCGAAGCGGCCCTCGAGCTGCACTATCCGACCAATGCCGCCGCCACCATGGCCACTATCGTCACTCGCGCTCTGAGAGGTTGAACATGAGCACAGCTGAAATCGTCCCAGCCACAGAACTGGGCGCCGTCCACTTCATCGGAATCGGCGGTTCGGGCATGTCCGGGATCGCACGGATCATGGTCATGAACGGCGTCACCGTTTCAGGCTCAGATGCGAAGGAATCAGCAGTCGTCGACGTCCTGCGGACATTGGGTGCCAGAGTCGAGATCGGGCACTCGGCGGACAACCTCGGCGAGGCAGACTCACTGGTCATCTCCTCAGCCATTCGCAAGGACAACCCCGAACTCGTCGAAGCTGAGCGCAAGGGCCTGCGGATTCTCCACCGGTCAGGTGCACTGGCCTCGCTGATGGCCGACAAGCGAGCCGTGGCGGTGGCCGGCACTCATGGCAAGACCACCACGACCTCCATGACGACCGTGGCGCTGCAAGCCTGTGGGCTCGACCCCTCGTTCGTCATCGGGGGAGTCCTGTCCACCACGGGCACCAACGCCCATCTGGGCACCGGAGATGTCTTCGTCGCAGAAGCGGACGAATCGGACGGTTCGTTCCTGCTCTACGAACCCGCGATCGGCATCCTCACCAACGTCGAAGCGGATCACCTGGACTACTACGGGACACCCGAGAAGGTGAGGGAGGCCTTCGTCGAATTCTGTGCCGGCATCGGCGCCGACGGCGGTACCGTCATCGCCTGCGCCGATGATCCAGGTTCACTCGACGTCGCCGAGCAGGCCCGGGCGCAGGGGACCTCCGTCATCCTCTACGGAGCCTCCGAATCCGCCGATGTCCGCCTGCGCGAACTCCGTTCGGGTCTGGTCTCGGAGTTCGTTCTCGACGTACCGGGACGGACGGAGCCGCTGCCGGTGGCACTGCGGCAACCGGGCACCCACAACGCCCTCAATGCGACGGCGGCGATCGCCGTCGCCCACAGCCTCGGCGCCGATGTTGCCAAGGCGGCAAGTGGTCTCGGGAGCTACGGAGGCACTCGACGTCGTTTCGAGGAACGGGGAATCGCCGCCGGTGTCCGTGTCATCGACGATTACGCTCACCACCCGACGGAGCTGCGAGCGGTTCTCAGCGCGGCTCGCGGTGTCGTCACCGAAGAGGGCCGGGTGTGGGCGATCTTCCAACCGCATCTGTATTCGCGCACGATGGAGTTCCGAGCCGAGTTCGGTGAGGCGCTCGGACTGGCCGACGAGGTCGTCGTCCTCGACGTGTTCCCAGCCAGGGAGGATCCGGTACCGGGTGTCACCGGTGCGCTGATCGCCGATCGTGTCCCACACAAAAATGTGGCCTTCGTCGAATCATTCAACGAAGCGGTGCCGTATGTTGCTGCGCGTGTGCGCCCAGGCGACCTTGTGCTCACCCTTGGCGCCGGGGATGTGACGATCCTCGGCCCTGAACTGCTCACCGCTCTGGAGGCCTGAACACAGTGGTGCCACTTCCCGAACCGCGCACCGACGACAACTCGACTGCGGACCTCACCGGCGTCATCCGCGCACGCCGGAAACAGGTGTGGCGCCAGCGCCTCCTGCTCATCGGTGCAATCGCGGCGGTCCTCGTCATCGCTGCCGTGCTCTGGTTCTCGCCGCTGTTGGCTCTGGACAAGGTCAGCGTCAAAGGCAGCGAGCTGATCGACCATGAACAGGTCTCGGAATCGGTCCTCCACACCGACGGCGGCACACCGCTGCCCCGGGTGCGCCCAGGGACGGTGGAGAAGAACGTACTCGAGGAGTTTCCGCGCGCGAAAGAAGCCTCGGTGCACTATTCGGGACCGCGCAGCCTGAGCATCGTCATCACCGACAGGAACCCGGTTCTGGCGATCACCACGGCAGAAGGGTTCAAACTCTTCGACGATGAAGCCGTCAACCTGGGCACCGTTGAGAAAGTGCCCAAGGGCGTGACCGTGCTCAAAGACTCCGGCGGTGCACCAGACCAGAAGACCGTGGCCGCTGTGATCCGGTTCATGGCGGAACTTCGACCAGGGCTGCGTTCCGACTTAGCCTCGATCCACGCCAAGGACGAGAACAACCTCGCAGGGGTCATCGACAAGGGAAAGGCACAGGCGAAAGTCGCCTTCGGCGACAGCACAAGCGCGAGCCTGAAGATGCGCACCGCATTGCAGCTGGCGGCTGATGGCCGCACCGATATCGACGTCTCTGTCCCCTCGGTGCCCGTGACGAACTGAAAACTGGCGAAACCGGGCGAGTTGACTGTCATTGCCGCCGACACACCGGGGCTGAAGTTTGGCCGATGTCCGACACTCCGGGGAGAATGGTTGCAGTGGTGTTGCCCCGGACAATAGCCTCAGGGCAAAGAAGACTTTTCGAATTTGCACGCAGATGATGCGTGGACGATGCGCCGAAAGAGGAACCGACTTGGCTGAATTCCCACAATCCGGAGCGGATATCAAAGTTGCCGGTACCGGCGGCGGCGGTGTCAACGCTGTTCAGAGGATGATCGACGTCGGACTGCGCGGCGTGGAGTTCATCGCGATCAACACCGACGCCCAGGCACTCGTGCTTTCGGACGCCGATGTGAAGCTGGAGATCGGCCGCGACCAGACTCGCGGACTCGGCGCCGGTGCTGACCCGGAGATCGGCCGCAAGGCTGCAGACTCCAGCGAAGAGGCCATCCGCGACGCACTCGAGGGTGCCGACATGGTCTTCGTCACCGCCGGTGAAGGCGGAGGAACGGGCACAGGTGCGGCTCCGGTCGTCGCCCGCGTCGCACGTTCTCTGGGAGCACTGACGATCGGCGTCGTCACACGCCCATTCACGTTCGAGGGACGCCGCCGTTCCGCGCAGGCCGAGGCCGGCATCGCCGCGCTTCGCGAAGAGGTCGACACCCTCATCGTCATCCCGAACGACCGACTGCTCTCCATCTCAGACCGCAGCGTCTCCGTCGTCGACGCGTTCCGCTCGGCCGATGAGGTTCTGCGCTCGGGCGTTCAGGGCATCACCGACCTGATCTCCGTCCCGGGACTGATCAACCTCGACTTCGCCGACGTGAAGTCCGTGATGCAGGATGCCGGCACCGCGCTGATGGGCATCGGAGCGGCTACCGGTGATGACCGCGCCGTCCAGGCAGCCGAGTCCGCCATCGCCTCACCGTTGCTCGAAGCCAGCATCGACGGTGCCCACGGCGTGCTGTTCTGCATCCAGGGCGGTGCCGACCTCGGCCTGTTCGAAGTCAACGAAGCAGCCCGGCTGGTGCAGGAAGCTGCACACCCCGAAGCCAACATCATCTTCGGTGCAGTCATCGACGACAACATCGGCGATGAATGCCGTGTGACCGTGATCGCGGCAGGGTTCGACAACACCGTCGCCGGCCAGGACTCAGCCCCAGCCGAAGCTGCACCCGCCTCGATTCCGATGGCGTCGAACCCGGCGGATGTCGAATCCGCGCCAGCGGAACAGGCAGAGCCCGCAGGAGATGTCGAGCCCGAACCTCGCCGCGACGAGCATCAGATCCCGACCTCTCTGCCCAGCGAGCGCAGCAACTCGAGCCTCGACAACGATCTCGATATCCCGGATTTCCTGAAGTAAGATGCTGCACTCGAGATTCGTCGTTCCCGGAAGGCTGAACGCACATGTGGCGTTCACCGACCGGCACGGCGGCTACTCGAGGGGTGACCTGTCATCGTTCAACCTCGCGCGACACGTAGGCGACGACGATGAGCTCGTCGCCGCAAACCGGGCCGCTCTGGCCCAGGTTCTCGGGCTGAGCGGAGAACGACTGAGCTTCGTTTCCCAGGTCCACGGAACCGACGTGGCCATCATCGATTCGCCAGAGCAGCTGCGCGACGATCCTATGACGGCAGACGCGCAGGTCACGACACGCGCCGGTATCGGATTGGCGATCATGGTGGCAGACTGCACACCGATCATGCTCGCGGACCCGGAAGCTGGTGTGATCGGCGCGATCCATGCCGGACGCCCCGGCATGGCGGCAGGGGTCGTGCCGGAGACAATCGCTGAAATGCATCACCTGGGCGCGACTGACATCCATGCGATCATCGGACCGTCAGTGTGCCCGCGCTGCTACGAAGTTCCCGCCGCGCTGCGGGAAGAAGTTGCTGCGATCGAGCCCGTGGCCGCCTCTGTGTCCGTGACCGGGACCCCGGCGATCGACGTCGCGGGGGCAGTGGCGGAACAGCTGCGACGCGCAGGCGTGAGCATCGACCATTTCTCCCGCACCTGCACACGGGAATCCGAGGATCTGTTCTCCTACCGGAGACAATGCAGCACCGGCCGATTCGCAGGCTTGGTCTGGCTGCAGGAAGAAAACCCCACGACACACCCATGAGACTCACCAGCCAAACTGGTCAGTTGAGATAGTTTGGCGGCAGGCGAGGAAGTGCCGAAGGCCGAGGAGCGGAAAAATGTCAGCAATAAAGAAGACGCTGGAATACCTGGGTTTCGTCGAAGAAGAGGACGAGCCCGTCGAACGTCGTGACCGTGAGGTCATCGACACCTACGAAGAGCCCGTCGACGACCATGTCGAGGACGAGGAACGGCCCCCTGCCCAAGTGACGCCGATCCACCCGTCACCGATTCGCCCAGTCGACTCTCCCGCGCCAGGAATCTCCATGAACCGCATCAAGACAATCCACCCCCGCAGCTATAATGACGCTATGGTGATCGGTGCCGCGTTCCGCGAGGGAACACCGGTGATCATGAATCTCTCCGAGATGGACGAGAACAACTCGAAGCGCCTCGTTGACTTCTCTGCCGGTCTGATCTTCGGCCTGCACGGTTCCATCGAACGCGTGACCAACAAGGTGTTCCTTCTCACCCCCGAGAACATCGAGGTCAGCGGAGAGAACGAGTCGGATCCGGACACCCAGGCGAGCTTCTTCAACCAAAGCTGAGTGCTTCGGCCTTCGGTTGAGGTCGTTCTTATCTCATCCTCAGCTCGGACGTATACGCTGGGTATCGACAGCTAAGCACCAAAGAAAGGCACGAGGAAACACGTGGCCATCATCTTCTACATCCTCGGCACAGCACTCAGTCTTTACGTCTATGTTCTCCTGGCACGGGTGGTCCTCGACCTCGTGCAGGTCTTCTCGCGCGAATGGAAGCCCGCCGGTTTCTTCCTCGTGCTGGCCGAGATCGTGTACACACTGACCGATCCGCCCCTGCGTCTGCTGCGCAAGGTGATTCCACCCTTGCGGTTGGGACAGATCTCACTGGATCTGGGCTTCATCGTGCTCTTGATCGGAGTCCAGATTGTTGCGTATTTCCTACGAAGCCTCGCGCTTGGAGCGGCCTGATCCTAATCGTGACAATCCTGGGATCTGCAACTGAGCACCCCGTCGTCGGTGATGGAACCACTGGGTTCTGTGCCTGTGGCAGTCTTCTCAGAGGTTCGCTGTGATGAGTCTCAGTTGGCCGAATCGTTCCAGGTGTTGTTAGGCTCGATTCGGGAAATTTTGTCAATGAATACGTGACACGGCATTTCTGCAGGACAAAACTGCAGGTGTTACGCTAATGTGACGTTGAAGCCGTCTTGATGGCGGCAGCGTAATGAATGTAGATCGACCAAAGGTGACCTCATGGCGCTCACGCCTGAAGACGTAGTAAACAAGCGGTTCCAGCAGGTGAAGTTCCGCGACGGGTACGACCAGGATGAAGTCGACGATTTCCTCGATGAGGTTGTCGTAGAGATTCGCCGTCTTTACCAGGAGAACGACGAACTTCGTCAGAAGCTGTCGACCGCGGAACAGCGCGTCAAGGAACTCGACGCTGGCGGGGCATCTCCTGCCGCACCTGCTGAGGATACCGACGCCACCCAGGCAATGCCTGCAGCGGTGCCGGCTCCCTCTTCGCAGAAGGAGACCGAGGCGCCGGAGCCGGAGCAGGAGAAGGCTCCCGAAGCTCCCGCTGTCCCGGAAGCGACCGAGCAGCCATCAGCACCTGCAGTCAAGGAAGCAGCTCCCGCTGCGCAGACCCCCGCTGCGAAGGAATCCGCTTCGAAGGAATCCGCTCCAGCCGTCGACGGTGCTGCACCTGCTGCAACAGGCACCGCCGCTGGACTGGGCCTCGGATCGGGCTTGGGCAGTGGAGACGGCGACGCCCACGGGCTCATCGCTCTTGCTCAGCGCGTCCACGACGAGCACGTGGCAGAGGGCGAACGCCGTCGCGACGAGCTCATCAAGAGCGCAGAGACCGAAGCCAAGGACATCGTCGGCAAGGCCGAGACGAAGCGCGATGAGACCCTGTCGACTCTGGAAACGCAGAAGTCGACCCTTGAGCGTTCCATCGACCAGCTGTCGAACTTCGAGCGTCAGTACCGGACGCGTCTGAAGAGCTACCTCAACGATCAGCTGCGCGACCTCGAAAACTCAACGAGTCTGGCACCGGAGACCCTGGACGGGAACACCTTCGGTTCGTCGTCGAATCACAAGCTCTGATTCGTCACAGCAGACACGCAAGGTCCGGGAACTCTATGGAGATCCCGGGCCTTGTTCGTGCGCCCGTGAGTTGGAGCAGAGCTTGGCAGCCAGCGCCTTCGTGTCCGAAGACAGTAAGTTAGAATGAGTCAAATGAACGATGATGCCACGAACACGAGACCCCGGCGGCGCAGGATGCTCGGGGCGTTGTTCGGCATAGCCGTGATCGTCCTCGTGGTGGATCAGTTCACCAAGTTCCTCGCGGTGAGATTCCTCGAGGGACAGGAGCCGATCTCAGTCATCGGTACTCTGGCGGGCTTCAACTTCTATCGGAACCCCGGAGCGGCGCTGGGCCTCGGGTCTGGTGTGACCTGGATCTTCCCCCTCATCGCGATTGCTGTGTTCGCAGCGATCATCATGCTGTCGAGGAAGTTGGGTTCTGTGGCGTGGGCCATCGGGCTCGGACTGCTGTTGGGCGGACTGTTCGGCAATCTCGTGGATCGGCTGTTCCGGCAGCCCGGTTTCCTCCACGGCGCCGTCGTCGATTTCATCGACCTATCGTTTTTCATCTGCAATGTCGCCGACATTGCGATATCCGCAGCGGCGGTCACCCTCGTGGTGACAAGCCTCAGAGGCATTGAACTGGACGGATCGGACTCGAAGCACGCGAGCACGGTCGGAGAGGATACACATGGCTGAACGCTCAATCCTGGTACCCGAGGGCCTCGAAGGCCAGCGAGTGGACTCGGCGCTGTCGAAGCTGTTGGGACTCTCCCGTACAGCAGCCGCCGACATCTGCGCAGAAGGGGGCGTGCAGCTGTCCGGGCACGTCGTGGCGAAATCAGACCGCGTCGAAGCCGGCGCACGCCTGGACATCATGATGCCTGAACCTCCGCGGCCCTTGGAGGTCGTGGCCGATCCGGTCCCGGGGATGAAGATCGTCCATGACGAAGATTCGTTCGTCGTGGTCGACAAGCCCGTTGGCGTGGCCGCACATCCGGCACTGGGGTGGAAGGGAAGGACCGTCGTGGGTGGTCTCGCCGCCGCCGGTTTCAGGATCGCCACTTCGGGTGCGCCCGAACGGCAGGGGATCGTACAGCGCCTGGACGTGGGCACCTCGGGCCTGATGGTCATCGCGAAGAGCGAGTACGCCTACAGCGTGCTCAAACGTGCGTTCAAAGAACGCACCGTTGAGAAGACCTATCACGCGGTGGTCCAAGGACTGCCGGATCCCGTGCTCGGCACCATTGACGCGCCCATCGCTCGCAACCCGCGACATGACGGCCTCTATGCGGTCCACAGCGGAGGGAAGAATGCGATCACCCACTATGAGGTGCTCGAAGCACACCGCCGAGCCTCCCTGGTCGAAGTTCATCTCGAAACCGGGCGGACCCACCAGATTCGAGTTCATTTCTCCGCGCTCAAGCGCCCCTGCGTCGGTGATCTTCCCTACGGGGCTGATCCGGTCCTGGCTAAGGATCTTGGTCTGGAACGTCAGTGGCTGCACGCTGTCAAACTCGGGTTCCATCATCCCGACTCGAACGAGTGGGTCGAATTCGAGAGCGGGTACCCCGAGGACCTGCAGTATGCGATCGACCGCATCCGCACACCCTGAACGCAAGCGCCGGTGAGCACCCAGAACGCCGCATCATGACCTCGACGACTTCGCGTCTGTCGGCCGCCGAGGCTCCGCTGGGCGACCCTTCGATGGTCTAAGCTGGGGGTCGCAACAACGGTCATATCTGAGGGAAGGCTGCCAGTGCCGAAAGACGACTTCGTCCATCTTCACGTCCACACCGAATACTCGATGTTGGACGGAGCAGCCCGGCTCACGGATTTGATGGCCGCGACCAAGGCCTCCGGAATGTCGGCCATCGCGACCACAGACCACGGCTACCTGTTCGGAGCCTTTGACTTCTGGTCACAGGCGACTGCCGCCGACATCAAGCCCATCATCGGTGTTGAAGCCTATGTCACCCCGGGCACGGATCGGCGGGACAAGACGAGGGTGAAATGGCGCACGGACGAGTCGCAGAAACGCGACGACCTGTCCGGCGGCGGTGCTTACACCCACATGACGCTGCTCTCACGCAATAACACCGGCATGCGCAATCTGTTCAAGGCCTCGTCCTACGCATCCCTCGATTCGGTGTTCAGCAAGTGGCCGCGCATCGACCAAGACCTGCTTGAAACCTACTCTGACGGACTGATCGCGACCACGGGCTGCCCATCGGGGGAGATCCAGGTTCGGTTGCGCCTGGGACAGTACGAAGAGGCCAGAGCTGCGGCGGGTAAGTACCGTGAGATATTCGGTAAAGACAATTACTACGTCGAACTCATGGATCATGGGCTCTCCATCGAGAAGCGAGTGACCAAGGACCTGATCCGTCTGTCAAAGGAGATGGACATCCCCTTGGTCGCGACCAACGACCTGCACTACACACATGAGTCTGATGCGAAGGCGCACGAAGCGCTGCTGGCCATCCAATCCGGGTCGAAGCTGATCGAACCCACCTATGACCAGGGCGGTTCGCGCTTCGCCTTCTCCGGATCCGGCTACTATCTCAAATCACCCGCGGAGATGCGGGCACTGTTCTCCGAGTTCCCGGAAGCCTGCGACAACACGCTCGAGATCGCTGAGAAGTGCGAAGTCTCCTTCGACACGTCTGCGAACTATATGCCGAAGTTCCCCTGCCCGCCCGGAGAGGACGAAACCTCTTGGCTGGTCAAAGAGGTCCAGACGGGGCTCGAATATCGGTATCCGGGAGGAATTCCCGACGATGTGCGCAAGCAGGCTGACTACGAACTCGACGTCATCATCTCAATGGGCTTCCCCGGCTATTTCCTCGTCGTCGCCGACTTCATCAACTGGTCCAAGGACAACGGCATCCGGGTCGGTCCGGGGCGCGGTTCGGGTGCCGGTTCCATGGTCGCCTACGCGATGCGCATCACCGATCTCGATCCGCTCAAGCACGGACTGTTCTTTGAGCGCTTCCTCAACCCTGACCGTGTCTCCATGCCCGACTTCGACGTCGACTTCGATGATCGCCGACGCGGCGAAGTCATCGACTATGTAACACGGAAATACGGCGACGAACGGGTCGCGATGATCGTCACCTACGGCACGATCAAGACGAAGATGGCGCTCAAGGACTCCGCACGAGTCCTCGGCAAACCGTTCTCCATGGGGGAGCGGCTGACGAAGGCGCTGCCACCAGCCGAGATGGCCAAGGACATTCCGCTGGCCGATATCGAGAACACCGAATCCAAGCGCCACAACGAGGCGGGGGAGTTCAGAGCATTCGTCGACTCGGACACGGATGCGCGGGAGACCTTTGAGACCGCAAAGGGCATTGAGGGTCTGAAACGGCAGTGGGGCGTCCACGCAGCCGGAGTGATCATGTCCTCGGATCCGATCATCGACGTCATCCCGATCATGCGCCGGTTCCAAGACGGCCAGGTCATCACCCAGTTCGACTACCCCACCTCCGAGGGCCTCGGACTGATCAAGATGGACTTCCTGGGGCTGCGAAACCTCACGATCATCTCCGACGCTGTGGAGAACATCAAGGCAAACCGTGATGACGATCTCGACTTGGAACACCTCGACCTCGACGATCGAGGGGCCTATGATCTGCTCTCTCGCGGTGACACCCTCGGTGTATTCCAGCTCGACGGTGGCGGACTGCGTGCCCTGCTGCGGCTGATGAAGCCGGACAACTTCGAAGACATCTCCGCGACGATTGCGCTCTACCGTCCGGGCCCGATGGGTGCTGACTCCCACACTAACTTCGCACTGCGCAAGAACGGACTGCAGGACGTCACGCCGATCCACCCGGAGCTCGAAGAGCCGCTTGAGGACATCCTCGGCAGCACCTATGGGCTCATCATCTACCAGGAGCAGGTGATGGCGATCGCGCAGAAGGTCGCCGGGTACTCGCTGGGCCAAGCAGACATTCTTCGTCGTGCGATGGGCAAGAAGAAGAAGTCCGAGCTGGACAAACAGCAGGTGGGCTTCTTCGGAGGGATGAAGGAACGCGGCTTCTCCGAGGCGGCGGCTCAGGCATTGTGGGACATTCTGCTGCCCTTCTCCGACTATGCGTTCAACAAGGCCCACTCGGCCGCCTACGGTCTCGTGTCCTACTGGACCGCGTTCCTCAAGGCTCACTACACGGCGGAGTACATGGCAGCCTTGCTCACCTCGGTGGGCGACAACAAGGACAAACTGGCCATCTACCTCAACGAGTGCCGGCGGCTGGGCATCACAGTGCTGCCACCAGATGTCAATGATTCGGCTCTGCACTTCACACCAGTCGGTGAGGACATTCGCTTCGGCATGGGTGCTGTGCGCAACGTCGGTGCCAACGTCGTTGACGGCATTGTCGAAGCACGTGAAGAGAAGGGGGCATTCACCTCATTCACGGATTTCCTCGATAAGGTGCCCAGCCACGTATGCAACAAGCGCACGATCGAATCGCTCATCAAGGCCGGCGGCTTCGACTCATTGGGACAGACCCGGAGATCACTCGTCGAAGTGCACGAAGAAGCAGTGGATTCCGTCATCGGCGTCAAGCGTCAAGAAGCCAATGGACAGTTTGACCTGTTCGCCGGGCTCGGCGGCGGCGATGACGAACCGAGCTTCTCCGTGGCGATTCCCGATCGACCCGAATGGGAGAAGAAGGAGAAGCTGGCATTCGAGCGCGACATGATCGGCCTCTATGTCTCCGACCACCCCCTCAACGGCCTTGAGGGCGTCCTCGCCGCCGAATCGGAGGCCTCCATCGCCGATGTGGTGGATCCGGAGACCCATCGCCACGACGGTTCTCAGGTGAAGATCTGCGGCATGATCACCCAGGTTGCGCGCAAGGTCTCGAAGAACTCGGGCAAACCGTATGCGATCGTGAGTGTGGAGGACCTCGAGGCCGAGATAGAGGTCATGTTCTTCGGCGACACCTACGAACCAGTGGCGAGCCTGTTGGCCACCGACCTCGTCATCAGCCTGACCGGACGCATCCGCCTCTCCGATGATCGACCGACCTCGATGATGGCGATGTCGATGACGATCCCTGACGTCACCGATCCGAAGGATCGGCCCCTCAACCTGATGCTGCCGATGGAGAAGGCGACGGAGGAGATGGCATCCAAGCTGCTCCGGGTCCTCGAGTCACACAAGGGACAGACCGATGTGCACCTGGTCCTCTCGCAGCCCGGCAGACACACGGTGATGCGACTCGACCGCGCTATCCGCGTCGACCCCAACCCGAGCCTCTACGGTGATCTCAAGGCACTGTTGGGGTCACGTTGCCTGAGCGCCTGAGACACCGCCTGACCGCCTGAAGCGGAGGCAGAGGCAATCGGTTGAGGGAGGGGGCCTAGAATGGTGCGAGTGAACATACTGGACTTCCGCGGCGAGAAACTGAGCAAGAGATTCCTTAAGCAGAAGCTGCCCCGTGCCGCCGATACGCATGCCGGTATCGAACGACGGGTGGCCGAGCTGCTGAGCCAGGTGCAGGCCGGGGGCAGTCGTGCCGTGAAGGAATTCACTGCGAGATTCGACTCGGTCGAACTCGAGTCTCTGCGTGTGCCCGTCTCCGAACTGAAGCGCGCCGAAGATGAATTGGATCCTTCCGTCAAAGCGGCCCTGGTCGAATCGATCTCGCGGGCCAGGAAGGTCGCCGACGACCAGCGCCCCACTGACGTTCGCACAGAACTGTCCTCCGGAGCGCACGTGACCACACGGCACCTGCCGATTGAACGAGTCGGCCTCTACGTGCCCGGCGGACTTGCCGTGTATCCATCGACCGTCGTGATGAACGTCGTGCCGGCACAGGCGGCAGGGTCTGTCTCACTGGCCATCGCCAGCCCGCCCCAGAGCAATGGACTGCCTCACCCCACGGTGCTCGCCACAGCCCACATCCTCGGTGTCGATGAAGTCTGGGCCATGGGCGGTGCCCAAGCAATCGGTGCTCTCGCCTACGGCCTTGACGATGAGGAGCAGCTGGAACCCGTCGACCTCATCACCGGTCCGGGCAATGCCTACGTCGCCGCCGCGAAATCTCTCATGCGAACACAGGTGGGCATCGACGCGGTAGCCGGACCCACCGAGATCATCGTTCTCGCCGATTCGACAGCAGATCCAGCCTTCGTTGCCGCCGATCTCATCAGTCAGGCCGAACACGACGAACTGGCTGCCTCTGTCCTCGTCACCGATTCGACTGAGTTGGTTGAGCGAGTACAGGCCGAACTCGCCGCCCAGGTCCCCGCAGCAGCCCATGAGGAGCGGATCGGCATCGCCCTGGCAGGGAAGCAGTCCGCCATCGTCCTCGTCGATGATCTGGACGCGGGCATCAGCGTCGTCAACGGGTACGCCGGAGAACATGTCGAGGTCCACACTGCCGACGGTCATTCTGCTGCCGCACGGATCACCAACGGGGGAGCGGTGTTCGTCGGAGACTGGGCGCCGGTGTCCCTGGGCGACTACTGCGCAGGATCGAATCACGTCCTGCCCACGATGGGAACGGCCGCCCACGGATCTGGGCTGGGCGTGCACTCGTTCATCAAGGTCAGCCAGGTCATCGACTATGACCGTTCGGCCCTCGCCGAGGTTGCCGAACACATTGAGGTGCTGGCGGACAGCGAACAGCTCCCTGCCCACGGTCGGGCCGTCAGCATCAGGTTCGAGGAGTAGATATGCGGTGTCCCTTCTGTCGTGAATCAGATTCCCGAGTCGTCGATTCGCGGACCAGCGAAGATGGCGCCGCGATCCGTCGCAGGCGTCAGTGCCGTCATTGCGGGCGCCGCTTCACCACCATGGAAGCGACCAGCCTGTCGGTGATCAAACGCTCCGGCGTGACCGAAGAGTTCTCCCGTCAGAAGATCATGTCGGGTGTGCGCAAGGCCTGCCAGGGGCGGCCCGTCAACGACGACGACCTGGCGAAGCTGGCACAGAAGGTCGAAGAGGACATCCGCTCCAAGGGAATTGCTGAGATCGACGCCGACGAGGTGGGCCTGAGCATCCTCGAGCCCCTGCGGGAGCTCGACCAGGTCGCCTACCTGCGATTCGCCAGCGTCTACCAGGGCTTTGATTCCCTCGAAGACTTTGAGACGGCGATCGACTCACTGCGTGCGGATGCGGCACTGAAGTCGGGAGACGCCAGGCAGGCGACCCCCGAAGATTTCCAACCCTAGGAAAATCACCTCAGAATTCTGTGAGCGGAGTAGTCCAGGGCACCGATTCTTGTGTAACATTGACAGTGCGCGCTTCTGGCGCGCGGCCGCTTGCGGTTCGGAGGGGAAGCCGAACCGTTGAGCGGCCCTTTACTTTCTCCGCGAGGGTCCAAAAGCCTGATCATCAGTCAGAAGCCTGCGCGGAGCGAGACAGGGGGCGAATCGGAGATGACTCCGATTCGCCCCCTGTCTGCGTCCAATCAGGTCCGGTGGACGTGAGGGAGTCTGCGCTGACTCAGTCGGCGATGAGCTCGCTCAGTTCGGTCGGCGCAGCGGCAAGGATCCGCAACCGATCTGTGGTGCGCGTCAGCGACACATAGAGTGCGCCGACCCCATCCTCATGACCGGCGGGGGCGATCAGTCCCGGTTCGACGATGACGACGGAATCGAACTCGAGACCCTTCGCCTGCTGTGCAGTGATGACCGCGATCTGATGGTCGAGGCCGGTGACCGAACGGCCGATGTCGAAGCCGGCGAGCACCTCGGCGACGGAATCGATGAGATCGACAGGTGCGATCACAGCGATCTTGCCGCTTTCCACCGATTCGACCTCGTCTCTGACAGTAGGCGCGAGAGCATTGACCACTTCCTGAGACGAAGCGAACGATTCCATCCGCGGGTCGGGGCCGCCCTGTCGGACGGACTCGACGAGTTCGAGCTGAGGGAAATGACGGTGCAGGTAGCGGTTGGCCAGGTCCATCACCGACTGAGGTGTCCGATAGGACACGGTGAGCACCTGCAGAGCGTAGCGGTCCCCGACGAACTCGGACAGGATGGAATTCCATGTCCGGGTATTGTCCACGTGTGAGGACTGTGCCAGGTCACCCACCACAGTCGCTGATTTTGAGGGAACTCGCCGGAAGAGCACCCGCCACTGCATGGGTGAAAGCTCCTGAGCCTCGTCGACGACGAGGTGGCCGTAGGTCCATTCGCGATCGTCGAGCGCCCGCTCGGCCAGGGCGACCGTCGGGCCCTCTTCCTCCCACCTGGCGGCGAGCGTCTCGGCATCGATGAGGGCCGAGGTGTCCGTCATATCGAGGACCGCTTCGGCATACTCACGAGCGGACGCGTCCCGAGCCGCGGTCTGCTGTGGACTGCTGCCCAGCAGCTCAGCGAGCTCATCAAGGAGGGGAACGTCTTCAACGGTGAGTTCGGCATTGGCCGGGCGGATCAGCGTCTTCTGATCCTCCGGCGAGAGCAGGTGTCTGGCAGCGGCCTGCAACTTGTGTGGTTTGGACAGCAGTGCACGCAGCGCCGCAGCGGGACTGATCGGGAACCAGGCGAGATTGAGTGCTCGGCGCACGTCCACGCTCGACCGCAGCTCGTCCATCAGCTCCGGCAGTCTCTCACCGGCACCGTCGAGCCCCATCTGCCGTGCCAAATCCTCTGCGAGGGTCTTGAGCAGACCGGAGACGAAGCCGTTCCGGGCGGCGTTGTGAGCATCCCCGCTCCGGCGGGCTCGATCACGGGCACCGCGCACGTCGCGGCGGCGCAGCCAGATGGTGTGTGAGCCGACGCGCAGCTCTTCGTTCTGGTCGGGGATCCGCTCGTAGTTGGCGATGTGATTCTTCAGCACCGCAGCCATCTCGGATCGGCCCTTGATCACTGCCACATTCGTGTCGTCTGTCAGCTCGGTCTCGAGACCTGGGTAGAGCTGGCCCGGTGTGAGCAGAAGCGCACCCGTCTCACCGAGGCTGGGCAGGACCTTTTCGATGTACTTGAGGAACACTGCGGAGGGCCCGACCAGGAGCACACCTGATTTGGCGATGCGCTCCCGATGCCGATAGAGGAGGAAGGCCGCGCGATGGAGTGCCACCGCCGTCTTTCCTGTTCCGGGGCCGCCCTGTACCACGAGCACACCTTGGAGCGGTTGGCGGATGATGGCATCCTGTTCGGCCTGAATGGTCGCGACAATATCGCCCATTCGACCGGTCCGGTGATTGGTCAGTGCCGCGATCAGCGCGCCCTCGCCCTGCAGGTTCGATCGTTGCGCATCGTCGAGAGCCTCGATGTCGAGCACATCGTCCTCGAGATCTGTGACCGTGCGGTTCTTCGTCACCAGATGGCGTCGCCGGACGACTCCCGCCGGGTTGGCTGCAGTCGACTGGTAGAAGCGCTCCGATGCCGGTGCACGCCAGTCGATGAGAATCTGCTGTCGGTTGGCATCGGTGAGCCCGATCCGTCCGATGTAGCTGGGCTCGGCGTCTGATTGCAGATCCAGACGACCGAAGCACAGGCCGTCCTCGGCGCTGTTGAGCCGGATCAGCTGGTCCTCATACAGGGTGGCGAACGCATCCCGTTCACTCCGGTGCTGATGATTGCCACCGACTTCGGAGATCCTCACAGTACCCAGTCGGGCCGTTGCCTCATCCCGCAATTCGTCGAGTCGTGCATAGAGCTCGTCAAGCTTGATCTGTTCGACGCGTATTTCTGAAGTTTCGGTCATCTCACCTTCCCAATCGGCATTCCATTATGCCGAACTTTTCTCACCGGGAGTAGTTGGAAGCAAAGATTCACTGCTGGTGTGTTCCGTCACAGTCCCAGTCTCGACATCAGCCCTTGCCCCGTCAGGAAGGTCGCCATTGTCGCCGCAGTGCGTAGACTTCTATCGAGGTCGGGCACGCGCAGCGGGGAGTTCGAGGCGATGACGACCACGTTCCCGCGTCTGCGACCTTTGAGAATTCCGGGCTCGGCAGCCGCCGAGACATGTTCGAAAGCAGAATTCAGCAGCTCAAGCTCGGCTCTGAGGACGCGGTGGTCGCCAGAATCGGGGACGTTGGCGATATAGATGCCTGAGTCTTTGAGGATCCGCGCGCAGGTGGTGAAGAACTCCGAGGTCTGCAGGGTTGGCGGCACGGAGTCATGGTCGAAGGCGTCACGGATGAGCACGTCAAGAGTGTCGGGACGGAACTTCTCGGCTTCGACAGCGCCGTCTCCAGCACGCAGAGCCAGCCCAGGGGCGCGCGGAAGATCGAACCAAGTGCGAGAGTAGTCGAGGAGAGCTGAGTCGATGTCGATCGCTGTCTGCTTCGAACCCGGTCGCCGGGCATGGAGGGCACGGGCGAGTGCGCATCCGGCAGCACCGATGTGGACCGCTCGCAGCGGGCCGGCCGCAAACTGGACATCGATGATCCGCGACATCCAATCCAGATATTCAAAGTCCAGACGAGTCGGCTCGCTCAGAGTGATCGACGAGGACGGCACGCCATTGACATGGAGAACATAGCTGTCGGCCTCCCCGTCGACCTTCTCCAGGCGCGCGGTGCCGGTCGAGATTTCGACGACTTGTGAGCCAGGTGCTGTGTATATCCGTCGTTTTGCCACCCCTCACTTGTATGCCAGTTGAGCCGCGGTGGCAATTCTGCGCGACATTGCATGGGGATATCGGCCCACACTTGAGTGCGTTTGGGCTGTGGACACCTCAGGTGTTTCCACATGCGCTCAGCTCACTCTGGCCAATCCGGCAGTTCGGGAGCTGTAGTGATGCCATGGAGACCACAGCGAAGACAGCAGAAGACATCATCGGAATCGTGCCCCACACTCTTGGCTACATTCCACGGGAGAGCCTCGTGGCTGTCATCGTGGGACCCGACGAACACGGCACCCAGACATGTGCGACGACGTTGCGCGTCGACTTCGACTTGGAGACTGCCGCCCATCTCGTGGCCGAGGGCGGAAAGTGGTACAGCGATCTCATCACTGGAGCGTGCACTGCAACGGGGGTGTTCCTCGTTCTCTACGACTCGGACTACCAGTGCGGCACGCCAGAGGCTGTTCTCGCGGGAGTCGGGGCACTCGGTGACGAGTACCCGCGCGTCCATCGAGATCTCATCCGGGCGGCCATCGATGAGATTGCGCTGTCGCTGGGAGAGCGAGGCATCGACACGCTGAGCGCATGGTGGGTCAGCGAGGAGCGATTTGGCCGCATCGACGGCGATGCGCAGATCAGCACCCTGCTTGAAGCCGCCTCGACATCGGCGTGTGCAACCGAACTCGTCGCAGCGGGTTCCTCTCCTGCAGCATCACCGCAGGAACTTGTCGTCAGGCCCGTGTCGGCAGCAGAATTCACTGTGAGTCGCAACGGCCACTGCGATACCTGGTTGACCATCGCCGATGGTTTCGACGTCCTTTCCATCCTGTACCCGCGGCTGGCCTGCCTAAGCGAGGGGGAGGACGCCATCGACCGGGCCGCCGTGGCAGAGCTGATGACGCTGCAGACGATCAAGGCAGTCGACGCGATCCTCAGCGAAAAATGGTCTCGGGACGCACTCGAAATGATCCTCAGCTTTGATCACCCGAATTTCGCGCCGGCTGACATTGAGTCGTGCGGGCCGGGGCAGCTTAACCTTCGCGCGCAGAGATATGCGATGTCTCCGCAGGCTGCACAGCACATGGTGGGGCTCTCTCCGCGTGCTCCTCGCCCCCGCGATGTTCAGCTGGGCATCGAGTTTCTCAGGGCCTACATACCCCTGGGGCATCCCGACGTCCGCGCCACCGCATATGCTGTGATCGCATGGTTCGAATGGTCGTTGGGAGGCTCGACGATGGCGGAGCAGTACGCCCAGGCAGGACTCGAACTCGACGCTGACCACGCGATGGCCACCCTGATCCTGGACGCGGTGGATCAGGGGTATCTCCCACGCTGGCTGATGTCAGCACGCCGCGGCCCCGGATGAGCCCTACGATGCGGTGTCGGCTCTCTGAGAAGACCTCGGCGCGCGGGCCGGAGCCTGCGTCCAGGGCTCAATTCGCCAAGCCGGGAATATCGTGCGAAAATTGGGTGTTGACCCTGTCATAGCATCATGGGCGAACTCTGTGTTCCCCTCGGGCCCGATACCTGGACCTCTTGACATGGGTCTTAGTAATGTCCTGGTGCATTCGAGAAGTTTCAACGCTCGCGAAAGGTGAACACGTGCCGAGAGTCGACAAGGAATCCACGACGGTGACGGAAAAGTCGGAGGGAACGGCCGCCAAGACCTCCACCGCTGGATCCAAGACAGCTGCGGCGTCGAAGGGAGCCACGAAGACGACGAAGACAACGGCTTCAGCGACCGCTGCGGAAACCGGGACCAAGCAGACCACCGCGGCCCGAAAGACGGCGACCGCCAAAACCGCCGCGACGAAACCGACCGCCAAAACCGCCGCGACGAAACCGACCGCCAAAACCGCTGCGACGAAACCGACCGCCGCTAAGGTGGCGAAGACCACCGGTGCCAAAAAGACGGCCGCGAAGCCCACTAAGGCCGCGGGGGCGAAGAAGAAGTCCGATGATGCGCTCGAGGCGGGCGAGACAGTCGAGCCGGCAACCGACACTCTCGGGACTGAGCAGAGCCCAGCTGAGGCGACCGAGACGAAGAACTCCGAAGAGAAGGAGAAGAACGCCGCTGTCACAGAAGCTGGCGGCTTCATCGTCTCCGATGCCGACGACGAAGATGCTCCTGCACAGCAGGTCGTCTCTGCGGGAGCCACCGCCGATCCGGTCAAGGACTACCTCAAGCAGATTGGCAAGGTCGCACTGCTCAATGCGGCCGAAGAGGTCGATCTGGCCAAGCGCATCGAAGCCGGAATGTACGCCGAGCATCTGCTCGATGCCGGTGGCATCACCGAACCGCGTGAGTCCATGGACTACAAGTGGATCATCCACGACGGTCGCATCGCGAAGAACCACCTCCTCGAGGCGAACCTGCGTCTCGTCGTCTCGTTGGCTAAGCGCTACACCGGTCGTGGAATGCTCTTCCTCGACCTGATTCAGGAGGGCAACCTGGGCCTCATCCGTGCAGTCGAGAAGTTCGACTATACGAAGGGCTTCAAGTTCTCGACATACGCCACGTGGTGGATCCGTCAGGCCATCACCCGTGCCATGGCCGATCAGGCTCGCACCATTCGCATTCCCGTGCACATGGTCGAGGTCATCAACAAGCTTGCTCGTGTCCAGCGTCAGATGCTGCAGGATCTCGGACGCGAGCCGAGCCCGGAGGAGCTCGCCAAGGAACTCGACATGACACCTGAACGTGTCGTTGAGGTTCAGAAGTACGGCCGCGAGCCCATCTCGCTGCACACGCCGCTCGGTGAAGACGGAGACTCGGAGTTCGGTGACCTCATCGAGGACTCCGAAGCAGTCGTACCGTCAGACTCGGTCAGCTTCACCCTGCTGCAGGAACAGCTGCACTCGGTTCTCGACACCTTGTCGGAACGTGAAGCCGGCGTCGTGTCGATGCGCTTCGGCCTCAACGACGGCCAGCCGAAGACTCTGGATGAGATCGGCAAGGTCTACGGAGTCACGCGTGAGCGTATCCGCCAGATAGAGTCCAAGACCATGGCGAAGCTGCGACACCCTTCGCGCTCACAGGTTCTGCGGGACTACCTCGACTGAGTCCCATGCCCTGCAGGCTCAGAACCTGCAGTCAATGAGCCTGCACACCATGATCGCCTGTGGACGCGAACTATCGCGACCGCAGGCGATCTGCGCTTTTCAGTTCTGTTGTCGGCTGAGTCAGTTACGCTGCCGATCGAGCAGGTTCAGTACCAGTCGACGATGCCCTGCATCAGGGCTTTGGCGTATTTCTGCTGACCGGACTTCGACTCCATCGTCTTGGCCTCGCTGGGGTTGCGCATCTCGCCGCATTCGACGATGACGGCCGGCACCGAGGCGTTGTTGAGGCCGGCCAGATCAGGACGGCGGCTGATCGCATTCTTGCCATATGCCTTGTTGGGCGTGAAGTCGGCGGCCAATGCCTGGCTCATTGCATCGGCGAGGCGGTTCGAATCGTCCTCGGCCTTCTCGGACCTGCCCGGCTGCGCGACGATGACATGGAAGCCCTTGGCCTTCGTCGATTCGCTTCCGTTGGCGTGGATGCTGATCATGAGGTCGGCGTCATCGGCGAATGTACCGCGTTCGTCGACGCAGGGGCCTACACTGTCGTTGTCATCGCGACTCATGACAACCTCGGCGCCGGCATCTTCTAGGTCGTGCTTCAGTTTCTGACCGACGCCCCAGGTGAAGTCGGATTCAGGGTAGTCGGAGTCGGTTGCCGTTCCCGTGGTGTTGCACGCCTTGGTCCCGCCTCGTCCATCGGGCACCGGGCGAGTGATCGTGTTCGGGTGCGAGGCGTTGCCGCCGTTGTGGCCGGGGTCGATGGCGACGGTGCGACCGCTGAGATCGGTTCCGGGCTGTGTCGTCGGGGCGTCCCGGGCTTCAGAGCCCTTGGGGTCAGACATCCCTTCGGGCGCCACCGGAGTGGATGAGTCGGGTGGAGGCGGGTTCGAACCGCACCCGGCCAGCCCCTGCAGTGCGAGAATGGCGCACAGGACGGGGATCAGAGCGCGGCGAGGTGGAGACATGGTGCCATTGTTCCAGCAAATATGCCGCCAACGGTGGCATTCGGCGCAATCGGAGCGAGACACGGCTCGCAATGGCATCGACAGATCGGGTTGAGCGATTAGAATTTAATCGAACGAGAGGAAGCGTGTGGAAGAGGAAAGTTACGGTGCCAGGCATCTGTCCGTGTTGTCGGGCCTCGAGGCAGTTCGCAAACGCCCGGGCATGTACATCGGGACCACGGATTCCCGAGGGCTGATGCACTGCCTGTGGGAGATCATCGACAATGCCGTCGATGAGGCTCTGGGCGGCTTCGGCAAGTCGATCCTCATCGAACTGGAACCTGATGGTTCGGTGGCGGTCACGGACAGCGGACGGGGCATCCCCGTGGACATCGAGCCCAAGACCGGGTTGACCGGCGTCGAGGTGGTCCTGACCAAACTCCATGCCGGAGGCAAGTTCGGTGGCAGTTCTTATGCCGCGTCCGGTGGTCTCCACGGCGTCGGCGCCTCCGTCGTCAACGCACTCTCCGCCCGGCTCGATGTCGAAGTCACACGTGGATCCAAGGTTCACAAGATGTCCTTCCACCGAGGTGTGCCGGGACGTTTCGACGATTCCTCCGGCCAGCCCGGCCCCGACAACCCGTTCGAAGAATTCCAGGAGCCGACCGGACTCGACGTCGTCCGAAAGGCGAAGAGGGGAGTCACGGGCACCCGCGTTCAGTATTGGGCTGACCCGCAGATCTTCCTGTCCAAAGCCCAGTTCGACTACCAGCACCTCGTCGAGCGTGCACGCCAGACGGCGTTCCTCGTCCCTGGGCTCGAGCTGCGGATCGAAGACCGTCGTGGAGTCGCTCGTGACGAGACCGGCGAGGTCATCGCCGAACGCCTCGAGGTCTTCCGCTTCGACGGCGGCATCACCGAATTCGTCGACCATCTGTCGATTGACCCTCCGATGACGGACACCTGGCGTCTGCAGGACACCGGAAAGTTCAGCGAGACAGTACCGGTGCTCGACTCCTCGGGTCACCTGGTCTCGAAAGAGGTCGAGCGCGAAGTCGGCGTTGACATCGCCCTGCGGTGGGGGACTGGCTATGACACGAAGGTCAAGTCCTTCGTCAACGTCGTGTCCACTCCCCACGGCGGAACCCACTTGGCAGGCTTCGAACAGGCCAGCCTCAAGGCCATGCGCAAGGCCGTCGAGGCCAACGCCCGCAAACTCAAACTGGGCAAGGACAAGCTCGAAAAAGACGACGTCCTGGCCGGTTTGACCGCTGTGATCACGGTGCAGCTGGCCGAGCCTCAGTTCGAAGGGCAGACCAAGGAAGTCCTGGGTACGGCTGCGGTCAAACAGATCGTGGCAAAAACGGTTGAGAAGCAGCTGGGCGAAATCCTGTCTTCGACCAAGCGCGCAGAGAAGCAACAGGCTGCCGTCCTCATGGAGAAGGTGGTCGCAGAGCTCAAGTCGCGCATCTCGGCCCGCACACACAAAGAGAACCAGCGTCGCAAAACTGCGCTTGAAGCGTCGTCTCTGCCAGCCAAACTCTACGACTGCCGTGACAACGGGGTGGAGAACACGGAGTTGTTCATCGTCGAGGGTGACTCCGCGATGGGAACCGCGAAAGCTGCTCGCAACTCCGACCATCAGGCACTGTTTCCGATCCGCGGCAAGATCCTCAACGTGCAGAAGGCATCGTTGTCGGACATGTTGGCCAACGTCGAATGTGCTGCACTGATCCAGGTCATCGGGGCCGGGTCCGGCCGCAGCTTCGACATTGATGTGGCCCGCTACGGACGTGTCATCATCATGACCGATGCTGACGTCGACGGCGCTCACATCCGCACCCTGCTGCTGACCCTGTTCTTCCGTTATATGAAGCCACTGGTCGAACAGGGACGAGTGTTCGCGGCTGTGCCGCCCCTGCACCGTGTGGAGGTGGTCACGAAGCGGGGCACGCCCAACGACGTCATCTACACGTACAGCGAGGCAGAACTCCATGCACTGCTGAAGAAGCTGGAGAAGTCGAAGAAGACGTACAAGGAACCCATCCAGCGCTACAAGGGACTTGGCGAGATGGATGCCGACCAGTTGGCGGAGACCACGATGGACCCGAGCATGCGCACACTGCGTCGGGTCACAATGGCCGACGCCGAGGCGGCAGAGAACACCTTCGAGCTTCTGATGGGCTCGTCTGTCGGCCCGCGAAAAGACTTCATCGTCTCGGGAGCCGCTGTTCTCGACGCCGAACGCATCGATAGCTGAGTCAAGCATGTGAGCCCTCCGGGAGTCGAACCGGTGGGCTCCGGAGGGTCCACCGGAGTGGCGCGGCGAGTCAGAATCCGGGAGCGATGGGGACGAAGAGCAACAGGCTGGGGGCGAGCAGCAAGCCCAATGCTACGAGGGTCGACGTCACGCGCACCGGCACCCGCGCAGGGTCCAGGGGCCGTGAGAGACGGTCGATGCGCTGGTCGGACAGATCGCTGCGATGTTCGGGGCTGATGCGTGCCGCTTCACGCACTGCCTGCGACAGAATCGCCGGGTCGACATCTTCGCGCGCTTGGTCATCGGCCATGAGTTCAATCAGGCCATTGACGGAGTTGAGGCCGATCGCGGTGGCCGAGAAGAACGGCAGAGCACGGTGCCACGCGGCGAAGGGAATCACGAGCACGTCGTGGCGGAAGTCCAGATGAGCTCTCTCATGGGCGATGACGGCCGTGCGCTCGTCCTCGCCGAGGACTTCGAGCAACCCGGTTGAGAGCACCGTAGTGCCTTTGCGCGGACCCTGGGGCAGGCAATAGGCGACAGCCTCATCGGTCGTGATGATCCGCGTATCCGAGTACGTCGCGGACGGTTCGCTGAGCAGATGCAGGATCTCATCATGGCGAATTCGAGTCTTGCGCGCGGAGTAGAACGTCAGGGCGAGGCATCCCAACAGTCGTCCGATGAGTGCCACCGCGATGATGAGGAAAATCCAGGCGAAGACAGTGAGATGAGCGTGCGACTGTCCTCTGGCAAGCTGCCAAAGCCCCTCAGGCAGGCTGCGCGAGGCGGGGGCAACAGCGAAAGCCAGCGCTGTTCCGATGAGTGAGAGGCCACCGGAAAGGCCGACGGCCTGCCACAGGATGACCTTCGAAATAGGGTCTCCCCGAAAACGGGAGAGCGCGGCCGGAACCGGCCACGCTAAGAGAAATGCAAGTACCGCGAGGACGGATCCCACGATGCTCATGCTCGAAAACGACCTGCTTCAGGAGTTGGTCGAGTGATTGCGTCCCAGCAAATTGCGCAGAGCCTTCGTGTCGGCCTCCGACACGGTGCCGAGGAATCGGGCAAGAACGGCCTGGCGATCCGGAGCCTGTGACAGGACTTCGGTCATCAGCTCTGCGACATGGTCTTCGCGCGTCGAAACCGCGAGGTAGCGATGTGGGCGGATGCTACGGTCGCGAGTGACGAAGCCCTTCTTCTCCAGCCGGGTGAGGACGGTGTGGACGGTGGTCAGTGCGAGGTCGCGTGCTGCCAGCACATCGCGGAGTTCGGCCGCGCTCAATCCATCATCATGTACCCAGATGGCGTCCATGACGCTGCGTTCGAGTTCGCCCAGTGTTCCCACGGTGTCGTTGTCCTTCGAAGAGATGGTTCTTCTTGCCAGTTCAGTCTATCTCTACTGGCTGTCGAATTCCATGTGAAACCGCCCGTGATCCGCTTCGTGGCCGCTGGTGGAGCACCTTTTGGTCACACCGGGGATGTGCACGCCACGTGGAAGTGGAGTGAACGCTAGCGGGCACTGACGCGGAATCTGGGACGGCAGATCTCAGCCGGCAGAATATTGCCGCAAATGTTTCTACGCGATGTAGAATTCTACGCGTTGTAGAAAATCGGTCTTCCACGAACGGAGTACCCATGGACCTGGATCCGGTTCTCATCGGGCGCTGGCAATTCGGCATCACCACCGTCTATCACTTCTGGATGGTCCCACTCACCCTCGGTCTCGGCATGCTGGTTGCGATACTGCAGACCATGTACCACCGCACGGGCAACGAGATGTACCTGCGCAGCACCAAGTTCTTCGGGAAGCTCTTCCTCATCAACTTCATCATGGGCGTGGCGACGGGCCTGGTCCAAGAGTTTCAATTCGGTATGGCCTGGAGCGAGTACTCTCGGTTCGTGGGGGACGTATTCGGTGCGCCGCTGGCGCTGGAGGCGCTGCTCGCGTTCTTCCTGGAGTCCACATTCCTCGGGCTCTGGATCTTCGGCTGGGGCAGGCTCCCGCGTGCGGTTCACTTGGGCAGCCTCTGGTGCGCCGTGATCGGATCATGGATCTCCGCCTACTTCATCATCGTTGCGAACTCCTGGATGCAGCACCCGGTCGGGGTCGAATTGGTTGACGGCCAAGCAGTGATGACCGACGTCTGGGCGGTGATGACGAACAACACGGCGATTGCTGCCTACACTCACACGCTGTGCGGTGCACTCGCGGTCGGCGGCAGCTTCCTGCTCGGAATTTCCTGGTATCACCTGTATCGCCGACGCAAGGACGGCATTGACGCGATCGGGCCCGACGGGAAGGTCCTCGTCGGCTCCGCCCCCGATGTGCCCGGAAGAGATGCCATTGACCACCAGGTGTGGATCCGGTCCCTGCGCATCGGTGCGGTAGTCGGCATCGTCGCATTCCTCGGAGTGGCGATCACCGGCGACATCCAGTCGAAGCTCATGTTCGAACAGCAGCCCATGAAGATGGCCTCAGCCGAGGCTGCTTGCCACGATGGGACAGAGTTCTCGGTGCTCACGATCGGAGATCCCTCCTCGAATGACTGCGATGGAGTTGAGAACGTGTTCGAGATCCCCGGCCTGCTGTCCTTCCTCGCCAAGGGCGACTTCAACACTCCGGTCCACGGAGTGACGACACTGCTTCCTGACTATCAGGATAAGTACGGTACCCACCTGCCCGAGGACGAACGCTACGGGCAGCACTCCGGCGAGAAGATCGACTACCAGCCCATCATGATCGTCACCTACTGGGGATTCAGGATGATGATCGGGTTCGGCATGATCGCCGCCGGAGTCAGCGCTCTGGGGCTGTGGCTGACCCGCAAGGGCACCGTTCCTGCCTCGCCCTGGCTGATGCGCGGTGCGCTCCTGTCCGTGACTGCACCATTCATCGCGAACTCCGCCGGCTGGATCTTCACCGAGATGGGGCGCCAGCCGTTCGTGGTCGCGCCGAATCCTGCTCAACTCGACGGTGTGTACATGTTCACCCAGGCGGCACTGTCGCCCCAACTCACGCCAGCAATGCTGCTGTTCTCGCTGATCAGCCTCAGCCTCGTCTACGGCATTCTCATGGTCGTCGAACTGCGGCTGCTCATCGTCTACATCAGGGGAGGAGTCGCCTCGGCGATGCCCGAGGTCACGAAGACCAACCACACCCCGCGGATCACGAACGACGAAGACGACGTCCTGTCGTTCGCGTACTGAGGAGAAGACACGATGGAAATTCTTGCCACGATCTGGTTCGTCCTCATCATCGTGCTGTGGATGGGGTACCTGTTCCTCGACGGCTTCGACCTCGGAGTCGGAATGCTGATGCCGGTGCTGAGCCGGACCGAACGGCAGAAGCGGGTGCTGCTCAACACGATCGGGCCGACCTGGGACGGCAACGAGGTATGGCTGATCACCGCGGCCGGGGCGACCTTCGCCGCCTTCCCACACTGGTATGCCTCCCTGTTCAGCGCCCTCTACATACCGCTGACACTGTGTCTGCTGGCATTGATCTTCCGCGCCGTCGCCATCGAATACCGCGGCAAGGGACACAGCCAGGCGTGGAAGTCCTTCTGGACCTGGGCGATGGCAGCCGGATCGGCTGGAATCGCGTTCTTCATCGGTGCCATGCTCGCCATCACCTCAAGCGGACTGCCGCTGAATAGCAACGGGGACATCGTGGGTGGGGCCTTCGCCTGGATGGGGTGGCCCGCAGTCTTCGGTGGTCTGGGAGGGGTCGGCTTCGCCCTCGTCCACGGCCTCATCTTCCTGGGTCTGAAGACGCAGGGCGACATACGAGAGAAGGCGCAGCGCTGGGCCCGGAGGCTGCTGTTGCCCGCCTCGATCGGCTTCCTCGTCTGGTTCGGCCTCTCCATCGCCCAGCGCCCGTGGCTTGTCGCCGTGGTCGTTGCAGCGGTGATCGCTCTGGGGGCGGCGTACTTTGCTGTGCGTTCCGGGGCGGAGAAGGCAGCCTTCGTGCTGCACGGGATCTACCTGGTGTCCGGGCTCTTCGCTGTGTTCGCCGGAGCCTATCCCAACGTGCTGCCGTCAACTCTGAACTCGGCGAACTCGCTGACCATCGCCTCGGCGTCCTCATCGGACTACACCCTCACCGTGATGCTGGTGGTGACCGCGATCTGCCTGCCGATCATCATCGGCTACCAGATCTTCAGCTATCGCATGTTCCTGGGCAGGATTGCCGAGACGCACATCCCCGAGGCACACCGTGTGCCGGTGGCGATCAGATCATGAAGTCCCCGCTGCGGATCCTGCTCGATCTGCCGGGTGGCCAGCGCGGGTTCTGTCTCTCTCTGTTCAGCGCTCTGTCGCGCGCAGTCGGCATCGTACTCATCGCCGAGGCTCTGGTGCGACTGATCGTCGGCTCCAGCCCCGTCGCGGTCTGGGCGGTGCTGGGGCTTCTGGGAGCGGCACTGCGGGGGGCGAGCCTCTGGACGGACCACAGTCTGGGGACGTCCCTGGCCGCCGCGCACAAACAGCGGCTGAGGTTCTCGATTCTGCGGTCGCTGCTCACCGGTCCCGGCCAGCCGCGAATGAACACGGCAATCACCGTCACACGCGGCATCGACGACCTCGACGACTACTTCACGACCGTGGTGCCGGCGCTGAGTGCCGCAGCGGTGGTTCCGGTGACGCTGCTTGTGCGCATCGTGTTCACCGACGTCCTCTCGGCGGTCATCATCGCCCTGTGTCTGCCGCTGGTTCCGATCTTCATGATCCTCATCGGCCGCTTCACCGAGGAATCGACGGCAGCCAGCACCACGGCACTCGAGCGCCTGTCCGATCACCTCGCCGAGTTGGCCGAGGGCCTGCCCGTGCTCATCGGCCTGGGCCGATCCAGGGATCACGCGCGCACGCTGCGAGCCCTGGGGGAGAAGTACCACGGCGCCAACCTGGCAACGCTGCGCATCGCATTCCTCTCGAGCCTCGCCCTCGAACTCATCGCCACGATCTCCGTGGCACTGGTCGCCGTCGTCATCGGGCTGCGACTCGTCTCCGGAACCATGGACTTGAGCTCCGGCCTCTTCGTCCTGCTTCTGGCTCCTGAGTGCTTCACGCCGCTGCGTGAACTCGGGGCCGGCTACCATGCCAGCGAGAACGGTCGTGAGGCACGCGATCGTGCCCATGCGCTGATCGCAGGCACCGACAGTGCGTCACGGAAAGGGTTCGACTGCGACGATGCGGCTCGTGACGATGCCGCAGGCGCCCAGCACCGCGTCATCTACCCGAACGGAACGACGATCGAGTGGAACGGTGACTTCCCGACCGCTCCCGGCATCACGGCAGTTCGGGGTGCCTCGGGCGCAGGAAAATCGACGATTCTGGCAGCCCTGACCGGACAGCTGCCCGCCCGGGCCACAACCACAACGACACCGCACCGGGTCGCATTCGTCCCTCAGAGTCCACGTATCTTCGGTGCGACGATCGGCGCTGAGCTCGACGCCTACGGTCTCCCGCACTCACAGCAGGGGACTGCGCTGCGTGGAGCCCGTCTGCCCGAGGACTCGACGCTGTCGACGTCTGCGCTGAGTCCCGGCCAGCTTCGTCGACTCGCATTCGTCCGGGTGGTGCACCTGGTTGAGGGCGAGGCCGAGGCACTCGTCCTCGACGAACCGACCGCTCACCTCGATGATGACAACGCTGCGATCATCATCGACATGATCGCCGAGGCGGCAGCACGTGTGCGTGTCGTCCTAGCCAGCCATGATGACCGGGTAGTCGCACTGGCTGAGGACGAGATCGTCCCCAGAAAGACCAGTGTGAGCACGCACGCAGCAGCGTCAGTGCAGGAGCGTGGCCAGGACGCAGCTTCGGACGCGGATCTGCGGAATCGTGCTGCGGCAGCGACGCACGCCGACCCAGCGACGCACGCCGACCCAGCGACGCACGCCGACCCCGCTGTGGGCACCGTGCCGGCGGTACCCTCGGGCCTTGTCCCGACGGGCAGATCACAGAGCGCGGACATGGTGAGCGAGGACCACAGTTCGTCAATAAGGGGACAGATCACGATTCTGCGACGCCGATGGTCGCTCCTGCGGTCGAGCATGCCACTTGTGACCCCGAACATGATCGTTGCTCTGCTCGCGTCCTGCGCCTCCAGCCTGGCGGCGATCGCGCTGACCGCAGTCTCCGCGTGGCTCATCGTCGAAGCTTCCTACCAGCCTCCCATCATGATTCTCATGGTTGCCATCGTCGGTGTGCGGTTCTTCGGGCTGAGCCGATCAGTGCTGCTCTATCTCAGCCGCCTCAAACTGCACTCGGCGATCTTCGCATCGTTGGGCCGACTGCGCTCTCGTCTCTGGGAGCACTTCGAAGCGGTCGGTATGGGGGATCGGAAGCTGCTGACCTCGGATGCCGCACTGCGCACCATGGTCTCCGATGCCGATGACGTTCGGGATCTGATTCCGCGGACTTTGTTCGCTCCTGTTGCCTCGTCCCTGGTTTTCCTCGCCGTGCTCATCGCCGCCTGGGCCCTCGATCCCACGACGCTGCCGGTGTTCCTGGGCCTCGGTGCTCTCAACCTGGTTCTGCTGCCAGTGGCAGTGATCAGGAGTGAAAGCGGCCTCGCCCGCCGCGTCCGAACTGTCCGCAACCGGATACTCTCTGTCCTGGCACGCGCGTTGAATGCCAAAACAGACCTGCGGGCGAATCGAGCAGACGACACGGTGCTGACGGTGCTCAGTGGCGAAGAGCAGGAGCTGCAGCGTGCTCAACGTCGCTCCTCACACCACTTGGGCTTCGCGCAGCTCTGGCTGCAGCTGAGCACGGTGGGCGCTGCAATGCTCATCGCGATGACATCGTCGGCGCCGACCGAGATCCGGGCCGTCGTCGTTCTCATCGCACTGGGCTCTGCAGATGTCTTCTCACAGTCTCTGCTTGCATTCCGTGCGCTGCCGACCCTCGGCGCTGTCCTCGATCGCATCCCCGCGTTGTCACCCGCCCAGTCGGGTCCTTCGACGGACGATCACAGTGGCAATCACCCCGACGCGACGGCGTTTACTGGCCTCGACCTCGAAGACATCAGTGTCGGGTGGGAGGCCAGTCCAGTCGTCGAGAATCTGGATCTGCGAGCTCAGAGGGGTCGATGGACAGTCCTGCATGGCGACAGCGGCACCGGAAAGTCGACGATGCTGAGCGTGCTGCTGCGCTTCCTGGACCCGTGGTCAGGCTCCTACCGAGCCGAAGACGAGGCAGGCCACGAGACGGACGTGCTCGGTCTGGTGCCAGCGGACCTTGCCGGCAGAATCGCGTGGTGCCCGCAGGAGGCGCATATCTTCCGGTCGACGGTGAGGGGCAATCTGGCGATCGCGCGCAGAGAGGCACCCACCAGCGAGGAGATGTGCGCAGCGTTGACCAGCGCGGGCTTGGACGAATGGGCTGATCAAGCCGGCCTCGACCTCTGGGTCGGCGATCACGGAGCAGAGATCTCCGGAGGACAGCGTCAGCGACTGGCCGTGGCCAGGACGCTGCTGAGCGGAGCTGAAGTGCTCGTGCTCGATGAACCGACGGCGCACCTCGACGATGAGATGGCACAACGGTTGGTGAATGATCTGCGGAAGAACCTTTGCTCACACGCCGTTGTGATGGTCACTCATGATCGCAGTCTGATCGCAGCCGACGATCGACTGGTCGAGTTGGGTGGCGAACTCAGTCGCGCTTCGAGCCGAACATGATCTCGTCCCAGCTGGGGATCGATGCGCGACTGTTCTTCTTCGACTTCGCTTTCGACTCCGTGTCCTTGAACTGATTCGATTCTTCGCTGACACCAGGTTCATTGAGCAGGGACAGCTGATTCTCATCGTCGAATCTGGCGACCTCCTGTGTGGGCTCCTGAGGTTCTTCCGGGTCGACAGATGCCGGGTCCTCGAATGCGAAGACCTCGTCATCGGTGGCCTCCTCAGGCCGTCCTGGCGCGGTGTGGGCACCCTGAGGGTGAGTCTCCGGGTCCTCGGTGACAGCGCGGAGCCTGCCACGGGGCTCGTCGTCGTCTTCATGACGACGACGTTTGCGCAGATTCTCCAAGATCCGCCCGGTCTCCGCCTGGTGGTCCCGGGCAGCGGGAGACGGCTCGGTCTGAGTTGGAGGCGCGGTCGGGGCGTCGATCTCCTCGGTGTTCTTCTGGCGTTGCGCACCGGTTCCGTAGTTCGGGATGGGGCCGGTGTCGGTCGGTCCCGAATCGGCTAGCCATTTCGCTTCGTCGTCGATGGGAGTCAACGACCGGCGGTAGTAGTTCCATCCAGCCGTGCGAGTCCGATCCGCGGCGGTGAAGCTGAGCTGGATGTACCAGTTGCCGTCCTGCTGCTTCCACGCATCCCAGTCCATCGTCTCGATGTCGACATCGCGCATCGCCAGACGAGTCTGGCACAGTTCCACCAGAGGAGTCGGGTCGCCATTGGGGTCATGGTCAGAGTAGATCGGATGCTGACTGGCCGTGTACGCCGTGTGTGCGCGTTCGGCCAGAGCAGGTCGCTCATAGGTGCGGACCTGTTCGACATCGGCGCCCGTGGAGGAGATGACCTCCTCCGCACTCATCCCACCACGGATCATCGCCTGGATGTCGCGAGGGCGGACAGGGGTCTCGGGCTTGACTGTAGTGCGGTCCTTGCGGACAGCGGCGTACAGAGCTTCGTCGAGAGCCAATCGATACTGCAGCCCGTTTTCGTCGTTCAGCAGCAGATGAGTGCCGTCGGCGTCGACTCCGTTCAAGATCAGTTCACGCATGCCTTAAGCTCCTTTATCGCGTCTCCCTGCATCGTGTCACGTCCGGCGCCGCGCGCAGGGCAGATTTGCGCGCGAGTCGTGAAATGACCGCTCTCATGGGTGCGTGGCCGGTCTGTTCGATGGATGGCCGCTCTCAACGGTGAGTGGAACTGGCTCAGTGTGCGGACAACGGGCGCAGACTCTCTGCAAGCTGTAAAATCAGGAACTGTGAATAAAACTGCACCCATTGACGCTCTCGTCCTCATGTCATTCGGGGGACCGGAGGCTCCAGAAGAAGTTGTCCCTTTCCTCAAGAACGTCACCGCTGGCCGCGGAATACCGGAGGAGCGACTCGAAGAAGTCGGTGAACATTACTACGGATTCGGCGGGAAGTCGCCCATCAACGATCAGAACAAAGCCCTCCTGCAGGCCTTGCGCGAAGAGCTCGACCGTCGTGAGATCGAGACTCCGATCATCTGGGGCAATCGCAACTGGGAACCGTATCTGACCGACGAATTGCGTGCCGAGGCGCAGTCCGGGCGGACTCGTTTCCTGTCCATCGACACCTCGGCGTACTCGTCCTATTCATCCTGCCGCCAATATCGTGAGGACTTCGCCAAGACGATTGGCGCACTGTCAGCCGAGGGCATGACCGTCACGATCGACAAGATCCGGCAGTTCTACAACCACCCCGGCTATGCCGAGGCGTGTGCTCTCCTCCTGAGAGAGGGGCTCGCCGATTTCACGAAGCAGGTCGGTGCCCTTGATGCGGAGAAGCATCGGATCCTCTTCGTCACACATTCGATCCCCAACGTCATGCAGGACGCTTCCGCTGTGGAGACCAACGGCTATCGCGCACAGCACGAAGAGCTCATGACCCACCTGTTGAATGGGTTGCCTGCGTCCGAGGCGCTTCCGGCAGAGCTGGTCTACTGCTCCCGTTCGGGGTCGCCAGAGGTTCCATGGCTCGAACCGGATGTCAACGATCGGATGACAGAACTTGCTGCAGATGGGGTCAGCGGTGTGATCCTCGTTCCGATCGGATTCATCTCCGATCACATGGAGGTCGCTTTCGACCTCGATACCGAGGCGAAGGAGACGGCTGCCGAACTCGGCTTCGCCTTCACCCGCGTTGCAACTGTCGGGACGCACCCACTGTTCGTATCGGGACTCGTTGACCTGGTCGAAGAGAGAATCGCACAGCTTCGCGGCGATGAGACGACTGCTCCGACTATTCCCGGCTCCACTGCGCTGGTTCCCGGCAGCGGTGCGTGCAGCATCGAGTGCTGTCGCGGACGCATCGAGCGGACTACCGAACCCAATTGGCCAGCCTGAACGAGGCGTCCCCCAACACTCCTCAGGAAGCAGGAATCCCTCCTCTGCCGGTTGCGCAGGGGAGGGATTCTCGGTATCGATCTTCCTGAGGAGTCAGGACTCTTCCGGGGCGGGAATGACCGGAATCGCTCCGGTCTCTGCTGTGATGACTGCAACGATCGGACCGGTGTCGACATCGTTGCGATCGGCAAGTTCCAAGAGATTCTGCAGTTCGTCGATCAGGGTCTCGACGAGGTAGTCGTCCCCATCGGACCGGGCTTCATGAATGCGATGACGGACATCGTCGATCCTGTTATCGAGTTGATTTGCGAATTCACTCATCGTGTATCCGTCCTTCCTCGGGTCGTGTCCCACGCAGGGGGCGATGCCCGTTTCATTCACCGACAAAATGCTATCGGCGCTATTCGACTCATGTATTCTCGCAGAGCTTTTCGAGAGTCGTATGTGCGAACCGTCACGCAGCGACACATGAGTGACGAGAATCACTGCGAACATGGACGATCTGATCTTGCCAACCGCAACCATACAGTGCACAATGCTGGGGACACGTTTGGCGAGAGGGGTTGAAAATCCTCTTCAGCACACCCGACAGAGAGCGATGAGCCATATGGCAACGGATTACGACGCACCTCGTAAGCAAGACGATGAAATCAAAAGCGATTCGATTGAACAGCTGAAGGCTTCACGCTCGCAGGCGCAGGCTAGCAAGATTGACGAAGATGAGACCGCGGTTGCGGAAGGGTTCGAACTGCCCGGTGCGGACTTGTCGAACGAAGAGCTCTCCGTTCGAGTGCTGCCCAAGCAGAATGACGAGTTCACCTGCATGGAATGCTTCCTGGTTCGCCATCGCTCGCAGTTGGCCAGTGAAGAGGGTGGAGTCCCCATCTGCACGGACTGTGCTGGCTGAAGCTGCTGTCGAACGATACAAGAACGCGCCCTTGTCGGGGCGCGTTTCTGTGTCTCGGCTGGTTCGGTTCCGGGCTCAGCTTCATGGAGGCAATTGCTCAGGGCGGCAGCCTCAGGTCCCGAGTGCCTCGGCGAGCTCCATTGGCCGCTTGCTCGAAACCAGCCAGTAGGGGGTTGGGTCAGACTCATCGTGGATGTCGATCCGCACCGCGCACTTGGCCCAGGGGCGCAGCATGAGGAAGGCCCGAGCGTCTAGACCCGGCCCGCGGGCGGCCCGTGCATCTTCGGCGTCGTAGCCGGTGGCATCGGTGACGTACCGGCGATCGATATGTGCATCACCGACGAAGAGCTGTCGTTCGGTCACGATGATTGAGATCCCGAGCGAACGCAGCCACCAGGCCAGGAGAACGAAGCTGACCACCGGAAGGATGACGGCGCCTGCCGTCCACACCGGGAAGACCATGAGAGCGGTAGAAGCCGCGGCGATCACAATGAGGATCCACATGCCGATGGATGGGCCGAGTTTTTCCGTGTAGACCACGCGTGTTTCGGGTTGAGTCGTTGCCATAGGGCCATTCTCCCATAGCGGACTTTTTGGAAGCGCTCAGGCTTCGGCACTAGAGTGCTTCTTTGTGGTAGAAACCCTGAAGATTGATCTCAAACTGCTTGACGCAGGCATGACTCCTCCCTCGTACGCACACGCGACCGATGCGGGTGCCGACCTGTGCTCGGCGATCGACTTCGTCCTCGAGCCGTTCGAACGGAAGGTCGTGCCCACCGGCATCGCGATCGCCCTGCCGGTCGGCTGCGCCGGATTCGTCCATCCTCGATCGGGACTCTCGAGCAGACACGGAGTCACCGTCATCAATGCTCCGGGCACGATCGACGCCGGTTATCGAGGTGAGATCAAGGTGCCGCTCATCAACCTCGATGCGCACACCCCTCTGCGCGTCTCGCGTGGAGACCGCATCGCCCAGCTCGTCATCCAAAAAATCAAACAAGCAGACTTCACCCTGGTCGAATCGCTGGACGACAGCGATCGCGGTGCAGGGGGCTTCGGCTCCACGGGTGGAGTACAAGCAGGCCTGACCGAGAAAGAGGTGTGAACGACCATGGGACTGTTCTCCCGATTCTCCAAGAAATCTTCCGATGAGAAGATCGACGACACGGTCGATAAGGAGCACGGCGTCGATGACGCTGTGACAAATGACACCGACGCCGAAGACTCGACCGAAGCTGACGCGGACGAGGCCGACTCGAGCGAACCTGCGGACTCGGCCGACGACGAAGACTTGGCGGACTCGACTGACGACCAAGACGTCGACGAGCTCGACGAGGAGGCCGTGCTCGAGAAGTCCGCTCCCTACGACCGGTCTGAGAAGGGCCCGTTCGACGCTGCCGAAGAATTCCCCGAGCTCAACAGACTCGACCTGGGCGCTCTCAAGGTGCCCGTCGTCGACGGCATGCAGGTGCGCCTGGACACGGACGACGACTCGCAGCGGGTGCTGGCGGTGACACTCATCCATGAAGGCGGCGGAATCCAGCTGCAGGCCTTCGCGACACCACGGTCAGAAGGACTGTGGAACACTGTTCGCAATCAGTTGGCGACCGGAGTCACATCGCAGGGCGGCGAAGCCGCGGAGCTGCATACCTCGCTGGGCAGAGAACTGGCTGTCGAAGTTCCAGCCAAGACCGAGGACGGCCGACCAGGGAAGCGTGCCATGCGCTTCGCAGGAGTCGATGGGCCACGCTGGTTCGTCCGTGCAGTGTTTTCCGGCAAGGCCGTCACCGACGAAGAGATCCGGTCCGAACTCAGCGCACTCTTTCGCGGCATCATCGTCGACAGAGGACAGGGTGCGATGGCTCCGCGCGAACTCATCGTGCTCACTGCCCCTCAAGTCGACGCAGATTCCGAGACTGAGGATGAGGACAAGGACGAGCTCAACCCGTTCGAACGCGGTCCGGAAATCACCGAGGTCCGCTGAGTTCCATGCTGGATCTCATCACACGCCTCGTGCGTGACTTCGGGTCGAGGGACGCTGAGGCGCGGGCCGATCTGAGACTGGTGTCCCAGATCCCCGGCGTCGTCAGCGTGCAGGACCTCGCCCCACGGCAGATGTCGAGGATCGCCGGTGTCGTCAGTGCTGTGACGCAGTCATGCAGCGGCGACAGCCCTCGTCTGCACATCACCGTTGCCGATGGGACCGGAGAGGTCCACGCGCAGTTCCTGGGCCGCCGTGAGATCAGCGGAATCAGACCGGGAGCACTGATCGTCCTCGAAGGGCGCTTCTGCGCTCACGACGGGGCGCTGAAGGCCCACAATCCGGTCTACGAGCTGATCCACACCCGGGACGACCAAGAGTGAGCAGAACTGACCACGCATGAGCAGAGCCTCATGGCCAGAGTTCGAGGTCATGGAGCCTAGCGTGAACTCATTGGGTGGGAGACTGCAGCAGATCGAGCAGGGCGCCCTCCTGATCCGGTGAGGAGAGGAAGAACAGTTCGTCTCCGGCCTCGATCACGTCATCGGCGCTGGGCGCGAATGCCCGCGAGTTGCGAATGACCGCGACGAGCACCGTGTCGAGCGGGAATGCGATGTCGCCGATTCGTGAGGCGACGAGCGCGGATGATTCATGGACGGTGAACTCCATCAGACCCGCCTGACCGCGTTCGAAGCTCATCAGATGCACAAGGCCGCCCACCTCGACGGCCTCCTCGACCAATGCAGTCATCAGACGTGGAGTCGACACTGCCACGTCGACGCCCCAGTTCTCGTCGAAGAGCCACTCGTTCTTCGGGTTGTTGACTCGTGAAACGGTGCGCGGAACACCGAATTCCGTCTTCGCCAGCAGAGACAGAACGAGGTTGGTCTTGTCGTCCCCGGTCGCGGCGACGACAACATCGGCCTCCTCGAGCTTGGCCTCACCCAATCCCGCCAGCTCGCAGGCATCCGAGAGCAGCCATTCCGCTCCTGGAATGCGCTCATGGTCCAACGCTTCCTTGCTCTGATCGATGAGCAGGACCGCGTGCTTCTTGTCGATGAGCTCCCGAGCCACTGAACGACCGACGGACCCGGCCCCCGCGATGACGACTCTCATTTCTCCTCCATTGCTCGCACCGGCTGGTCCAGTATCTTCTCGATCTCGCCGAGGCGGTCCACCGGACACATCAGATGGACCAGGTCCCCGTCTTGGAGGAGCAGATCCTCGTGAGCGAGGATGCCCTCGGACAGCCGGGTGACGTAGGCGACCCGCGCCTTGGTCCTGGTCTCGATCTCCTTGATCGGCCTGGCCACCCAGCCGGGATCAAGATGGACTTCGGCGAGCACGAGTCTGCCTGAGGGTTCGCGGAATTCAGTGATGGATCCCTGCGGAACGAGTTTGCGCATCACTTGGTCGGCCGTCCACCTCACTGTGGGAACGGTCGGAATGCCCAGTCGTTCGAACACTTGGGCACGGTTGGGGTCGTAGATTCTGGCCGCGACGTTGACCACACCGAAGGTCTCCCTGGCGACACGCGCGGCGAGGATATTGGAATTGTCGCCGCTGGACACGGCGGCGAAGGCGTAGGCATCCGAAGTCTTCGCCTGGGAGAGAGTCTCGCGGTCGAACCCGATGCCCGTGATTGTGGAGCCGCTGAATTCCCTGCCGAGCTTGAGGAACGCATCGGGGTTGCGGTCGACGACTGCCACCGAGTGCCCATTGGCATCGAGCGCCTTGGCCAAGGACGCTCCGACTCGGCCGCAGCCCATAATCACGAAGTGCATGGGTAATCCTCTCCATATTGATCTACCATTGGTGCCCGTGGCCAGCAGTTTTTCTGATGCCGTCAAAAGACTACTCGTTGGACGGCCCTTCCGCAGTGAGGACAAGCGTACGCCTGCGCTGAAGAAGCGCATCGCAATGCCTGTCTTCGCCTCCGACATGCTCTCGTCCGTGGCCTATGCTCCCGACGAGATCCTGCTGGCACTGTCTCTGACATCTCTCGTCGCTCTCACCGTGGCGCCCTGGATCGGCGTGGCCGTCGGCGCGGTGATCCTGGTGATCGTCGCCTGCTACCGCATCAACGTCAAGGCCTACCCGTCCGGAGGCGGTGACTACGAGGTCGCTTCGAAGAACCTCGGGCCCCGTGCCGGTCTGGTCGTCGCCGCGGCGCTGTTGGTTGACTATGTGCTGACCCTGGCCGTGTCCATGACGGTCTTCGCGGCGTACATTACGACGGCCTTTCCGCTTCTGGCTCCATACCGCGTCCCCGTGGCGATTATCGGGATCCTGCTCATCACCCTGGCCGGACTGCGCGGTTCACGTGCCACGCCGGTGCTGCTTGCGGTCCCCGCCTATCTGTTCTTGGGTGCTGTCTTCCTCACCATGTGCGTGGGCCTGTTGCGGGTCGGCGCCGGAGACCTCCCGCAAGCTGAGACGGCCGACTACACCATTGTCCACAGTGGAATCAACGACGAAGCCACGCTCGGTCTGGCGACGGTCCTCATCGTCCTGCGCGCGTTCTCCTCGGGCTCAGTGGCATTGGCCGGTGTGCAGACGGTGGCCACGGCGGTGCCCGCGTTCAAGAAGCCGCGCGGTAAGAACGCCGGCAACACCCTGCTGCTCTCGGGCCTGCTGGCGGCCCTGATGCTCACAGGTCTGACATATCTGGCCTCGGTGACCGGGGTCAAATACGTCGACGATCCGCACCTCTACCTGATGCGACCCGATGGCAGTGCGGTCAGTGCCGAATACGAACAGGAGCCGGTGCTGGCGCAGCTGGCCCATGCCATCTTCGACAATGCACCGGCGATGTTCTATCTCGTGGTGCTCGTCGCGGCTCTTGTGCTCCTCGTGGCCGCGAACACCGCGGTCGAAGGATTCCCCGGCCTCGCCTCTCGGTTGGCGCGCGACGGCTTCCTGCCCAGGCAGCTGGCGACGAAGGGCGACCGGCTGACGTTTTCGAACGGCATCCTGCTCTTGGCCTTCGCTGCGATCCTGCTCGTCATCGCAACACGAGCCTCTGCGACGACGCTGATTCAGCTCTACCTTGTCGGTGTCTTCGCCAGCTTCGTCCTCGGCCAAGCAGGCATGGTCCTGCACTGGAACAAGCGCCTGCGGCTGGTCATCGACTCGAAGGCGCGGGCGCGCATGCACCTCAACCGACTCGTCAACGGAGCCGGCTGCATCATCGCTTCGGGTGTCCTGCTCGTTGTCATCGTCTCCAAGTTCCTCGCCGGTGCCTGGCTCGCGGTCGTGGCGATGGCCGGGCTGTTCCTGGTCATGGGTGCGATTCATCGTCATTACTCTCGCGTCGCCCGGGAACTGGCACCCGAGGCGGGCGGCGGCTCCCACACCATCCCGTCGAACACCCACGCAATCGTCGTCGTCAACGAGATCAACAAGCCGACACTGCGGGCCCTGTCCTATGCCCGGGTGACACGCTCCAGCCAGCTCGAGGCCATCACCGTGGCCGTGGATGAGGAATCTGCCTCCGCACTGCAGCGGAAGTGGAACGAGATGGCGTTGCCTGTGCCGCTGACGGTCCTCGACTCGCCCTATCGGGAGCTCGTCCGGCCGCTGTTGGCACATGTGCTCGCGATCCGCCGCAGATCCCCGCGTGACCTCGTCATCGTCTATATTCCCCAGTACATCGTGGGACGTTGGTGGGAACACCTCCTGCACAACCAAGTAGCCTTGAAGCTGCGCACTCGTCTGCTGCTGGTCCCCAACGTCGTCGTGGTCTCCGTGCCCTGGCGATTGCGGTCCTTCTCCCGGCAGTACGGCGGCGACGGACCCGACAACGACAATCCACTGTACAGACAGGCTTGAGCACAGATGAGCGCACCTTCTGCCGAAGAGATCCCGGCCATGGATCTGACCCTGCACGTTGAGAGCCCTGCCGCCGGCGGCAGCAGCATTGCTCGCTACGAGGGGCAGGTCGTCTTTGTCACCGGGGCGATTCCGGGCGAGACCGTGCGTGCTCGCACCGAAGCGGGACCGGCTGCGAAGTTCCTGCGCGCCGACGTCACCGAGGTCCTCGAGGCCTCGGAGTTCCGTGTTGGAGACCGACGCCGGCAGTTCCTCACCGAGGATGTCCGAGGCTCGCATCTCTTCGGTGGGATGGAGTTCGCCCATGTCGATCTCGCCCACAGTCGTGAGCTCAAGGCCGAAGTCTTGCGCGATCAGCTCTCCCGCATCGGCCATATCGAGCGCAGCGTCGACGTCGCGGCCGCACCGGGGGAGACCACCGGACTGAACTGGCGGACCCGGGTCCAGCTGGCCGTCGATGGCAACGGCCGCCTGGGCATGCTGGCACCGCGTTCACACGATGTCGTGCCTCTGGCCTCGGCTCCGCTGGCGACACCTGCCATCGCCGAGGTTGCCTTATCCTCACTGCGGCTGCCGGGTGCCGATCGACTCGAGTTCGCCTGGTCAGATGATCGGGGCGCGGCCATCGTGCGCGGTGCCTGTGATCCCGAGGCGCTCACCGACCTCGACCAGGCTCTGCCTGCGCAGTGGTCGGTGCTTGCAGATACGCGAAACGGAACCGGGCGCAAGAGAATCGGCACCAAGGGTGGCCACACCAAGCTGTCCGTGCTCAGGGGAGAAGACCACCTGATCGAAACGGTCTCCGGGCGTGACTACCGGGTCGCGGCCGATGGGTTCTGGCAGGTCCACAAACAGGCTCCGCAGCTGCTGAGCGCGCAGGTCAACAATGCGCTGAGTGACAAGACGCAGATGATCACGGATCTCTACTGTGGTGTGGGGCTGTTGGGAATCAGCGCTGGCAGCGCCACCGGTGCCCGACTCTACGGGGTCGAGGGTGCGAAGTCAGCGATCGAGAACGCGAAGGTGAACGCAAAGGGCCTCAAGGCAGAATTCGACGCGTCCCGGGCAGATCGTGTGACGATTCCGAACTCTGATGTCATCATCCTCGATCCTCCGCGTTCCGGCGCTGGCAAGGCAGTCACCCGAGCGCTGCTCGAATCGAATGCGAAGACGATCGTCTATGTCTCCTGCGACGCGGCCACCCTGGCTCGGGACTTGGCGGTCCTGGTCGACGGGGGATTCGCCATCGAAAGCCTGCGCGGCTTCGACCTGTTCCCACTGACTGCCCACCTGGAAACGGTCACCGTCCTCAGGCGATGACCGGATCGGGACTTCGGCCCGCCTCGGCGAGGGACAGAGCTGAACTCGCGTCCACCTCGGCGGTAGGCGGTGTCAGACTCGCACTCTCTGGGGGAGGAGGACGAGGACGATGAGAGCGATGAAGGTGGTGAGGAAGCCCCATAGTCCCCACCATCCTGAGGAGCGGCCCTTCTCATCGGCCAACGTTCGACAGAGGACGGCGAAGATGATGCCGACGAGGAGTGCACCGAATCCGAATCCGGCTCCGAGGGTGAACGGGTCCATGAATGCTCCTTGTTCGCAGCTGCTGATGTGACTCCACATTAGGGTCTCGACACGCCGATCCGCGCTGGAGTTGTCCGGACCGGCGTCTGGGGGAAACCCGATTCTCAGTTCGCCGACAGACCACTGTCCGAAGGTGGTCAAGGACGAGCAAATAAGATAGAATTTATCTTGACGTCAAGATACTTTTGGAAACATTTGTGTCGCGTAAATCGGTGCGCGGCTCACGGGCTGGCCCGGTTTCTTGGATGAGTGTCGGATGAAACAGGAGAATCACGATGAGCAACGTCGATACGTTCAAATCGAAGAGCACCCTGACCGTAGGCGAAACGGATTATGAGATCTATCGCCTGGATCAGGTCCCAGGGTCCCAGAAGCTTCCATTCAGCCTCAAGGTGCTGATGGAGAATCTGCTGCGCACTGAAGACGGTGCGAATATCACTTCGGAGCATATCGAAGCCCTCGGCAACTGGGATCCCAGTGCCGAACCGGCTACGGAAATTCAGTTCACTCCCGCCCGTGTGGTCATGCAGGACTTCACCGGCGTGCCCTGCATCGTCGACCTCGCGACAATGCGCGAGAAGGTCGTCGAACTCGGTGGCTCACCGGACCAGGTCAACCCGCTGGCCCCGGCCGAGCTGGTCATCGACCACTCGGTTCAGATCGATCACTTCGGCACCACCGACGCGATCGAACTCAACATGGACATGGAGTACAAGCGCAATGGTGAGCGCTACCAGTTCCTGCGCTGGGGCCAGACGGCCTTTGACGACTTCAAGGTCGTTCCTCCGGGCATGGGCATCGTCCACCAGGTCAACATCGAACACCTCGCACGCGTCGTCATGCCGCGTGAGGTCGACGGTGTCCTCCGCGCCTACCCGGACACCCTGGTCGGCACCGACTCCCACACCACCATGGTCAACGGCCTCGGTGTGCTCGGCTGGGGCGTCGGCGGCATCGAAGCCGAGGCAGCCATGCTCGGCCAGCCCGTCTCGATGCTCATCCCTCGCGTTGTCGGCTTCAAGCTGACCGGCGAAATCCCTTCCGGTGTGACCGCAACGGACGTCGTGCTCACGATCACCGATATGCTCCGTCAGCACGGTGCGGTCGGAAAGTTCGTCGAGTTCTACGGCCAGGGTGTCGCTTCGGTGCCGTTGGCCAACCGCGCCACGATCGGCAACATGAGTCCCGAATTCGGTTCGACCGCTGCGATCTTCCCGATCGACGAGGTCACCATCGACTACCTCAAGCTCACCGGCCGTTCGGCCGAGCAGATTCAGCTGGTTGAGGACTATGCCAAGACTCAGGGCCTGTGGCACGACCCCGACAACGAGGTCGAGTACTCGGAATACATCGAGCTCGATCTGTCCACAGTCGTGCCTTCGATCTCAGGGCCGAAGCGTCCGCAGGACCGCATCGAACTCACCGATGCCAAGAACCAGTTCGCCAAGGACATCCACAACTACGCGAAGCCCGGCGAAGAGAACAAATCGGCTCCGGTCACCACAGGCGACGGAGCCAACTTCGAACTGGCCAACGGTGCTGTGGCGATCGCTTCGATCACTTCGTGCACAAATACGTCGAATCCTTCGGTGATGATGGCCGCGGGCCTGCTTGCTCGCAACGCCCGCAAGCGTGGACTCAACTCCAAGCCCTGGGTCAAGACATCGATCGCTCCAGGGTCCAAGGTGGTCACCGAGTACTACGAGAAGGCGAACCTGATCGAGGACCTCGAAGCGCTCAACTTCTTCGTCGTCGGCTACGGCTGCACCACCTGCATCGGCAACTCCGGACCACTCGATTCCGACATCTCGGAAAGCATTCAGGACAACGACCTGGCAGTCAGCGCGGTCCTCTCCGGTAACCGTAACTTCGAGGGCCGCATCAGCCCCGATGTGAAGATGAACTACCTCGCCTCGCCTCCGCTGGTCATCGCCTATGCTCTGGCGGGAACCATGGACTTCGATTTCGAGAACCAGCCCCTGGGCCAGGACTCGGATGGCGTGGACGTCTACCTCAAGGATCTGTGGCCATCGCCGGAAGAGGTCGAGTCGGTCATTGCCTCCTCGATTTCGACCGATATGTTCGACACCGAATACGGTCGGATCTTCGAAGGCGACGATCGTTGGAAGGCACTGCAGACACCGGAAGGTGCGATCTTCGAGTGGGACGATGAGTCGACCTACGTGCGCAAGCCCACCTTCTTCGACGGCATGGGTCTCGAGGCCGAACCTGTCGAAGACATCAAGGGTGCACGCGTGCTGGCGAAGCTCGGCGATTCGGTCACGACTGACCACATCTCACCTGCAGGCTCCTTCAAGGCCGACACCCCGGCCGGTAGGTACCTCATCGAGCATGGCGTCGAGCGCAAGGACTTCAACTCCTTCGGTTCGCGTCGCGGCAACCACGAGGTGATGATCCGCGGTACGTTCGCGAACATCCGCCTGCAGAACCAGCTCCTCGACGGAGTCCAGGGTGGCTTCACCCGCGACTTCACTCAAGAGGGCGGTCCGCAGACTTCGATCTACGACGCATCAGTGAACTACGCCAAGGACGAGACTCCTCTGGTCATCCTCGGCGGCAAGGAATACGGATCGGGATCCTCGCGTGACTGGGCGGCCAAGGGCACCAAGCTGCTCGGCGTCGAAGCCGTCATCACCGAGAGCTTCGAGCGCATCCACCGTTCGAACCTCATCGGCATGGGCGTCCTGCCTCTGCAGTTCCCCGTCGGCGAATCGGCTGATTCGCTGGGACTCGACGGCACCGAAACCTTCGCGGTCTCCGGTATCACCGAGCTCAACGAAGGACAGGTCCCGAAGACCGTCAAGGTCTCTGCGGCGAAGGAAGACGGCACCACCGTCGACTTCGATGCAGTGGTCCGCATCGACACTCCGGGTGAAGCCGATTACTACCGCAACGGCGGCATCTTGCAGTACGTGCTGCGTCAGCTCGCAACAGCGTGATCCGGGCCCGTCGTCTCAGTGACGACGGCTCCGATCAGCTCCAGCGCTGAGGGACGAAGGCCGGTGGGTTCAACCCACCGGCCTTCGCCGTACCCAGGCGCCATGGGTGGGTCGATGAAAGTGGAACCAGACACAATCGGCCCTAGCCGAACCTGGGGGTGGACGAACTCTGCGTCGTGAGGCGTTAAGATGATTCGAGCAGAAAGTGCAGTTTCAGACCATCTACTTTGCATTCAGGAGCGAGGCCGAATGACATTCCTCGAGTCGATGAACTCGCCATCACAGCTGCGTGATCTCGACGCAGCCGAATGCGAAGTGCTGACGAAGGAGATCAGGGACTACCTGGTCACTACGGTTGCGGGCACAGGTGGGCACCTCGGCCCCAACCTCGGCGTGGTCGAACTCACTGTCGGTCTGCACCGCGTCTTCGAGTCTCCTCACGACACGATCCTCTTCGACGTCGGTCACCAGACCTACGTACACAAACTCCTCACCGGACGCATGGAGGACTTCTCGAGTCTGCGCCAACGCGACGGTCTCTCGGGGTATCCCAGTCGGGCCGAGAGTGAACATGACGTGATTGAGAACTCCCACGCTTCGGCCTCTTTGTCGTGGGCAGACGGAATAGCCAAGGCTCACCAGATCAAGGGCGAAAGCGATCGTCACGTTGTCGCCGTCATCGGCGATGGAGCACTGACCGGCGGGATGGCCTGGGAAGCACTGAACACGATCGCGGCAGACAAATCGACTCCGCCGCGCAAGCTCATCATCGTCGTCAATGACAATGGTCGCTCCTACGCGCCGACGGTCGGCGGATTCGCCGAGCACCTCGACGAACTGCGCACCACCACCGGATACGAGAAGCTGCTGACCTGGGGCAAATCGACCCTCCGACAGTCGGGCGCACCAGGACGGGCCGCCTACAGCGCCATCCACGGTGTCAAACGAGGCCTCAAGGACATGGTCAGCGCGGAGCAGGCCGGAATGTTCGACGAACTCGGGATCAAATACCTCGGACCAGTCGACGGGCACGACCTGCCGATGGTGGAGAAGGCGCTGCAGAGAGCCAAACAATACGACGGCGGACCCGTCATCGTGCATATGATCACCCAGAAGGGCCAGGGCTACGACCCGGCTCTCAACGATGACGCCGATCAGTTCCACTCCGTCGGCGTCATCGACCCGCTGACAGGCAAGTCGACACCGTCGAAGCAGACCTCGTGGACGTCCGTATTCGGCCAAGAGGTGCTTGAGATCGCACAGACGCGCGATGACATCGTCGCCGTCACCGCGGCAATGCTTCTGCCCGTAGGCCTCGCGAAGTTCGCCGAGGCCTACCCGGAGCGGGTCTTCGACGTCGGCATCGCAGAACAGCACGCAGTGGCATCCGCAGCGGGGCTCTCCTACGGCGGACTGCATCCCATCGTGTGCATCTATGCGACGTTCCTCAACCGCGCCTTCGACCAGCTGCTCATGGACGTGGCCCTGCACGGCCAGGGGGTCACCTTCGTCCTCGACCGTGCCGGAATCACCGGACCCGATGGTGCCAGCCACCACGGAATCTGGGACATGGCGATGCTGCGCATCGTTCCCGGTCTCAAACTGGCAGCTCCTCGTGATGCCGCGCGCCTGACGGAGGAACTGGCCGAAGCCGTCGCTATCGAGGACGCACCTACCGTGATCCGGTTCCCACGTGGAAGCGTGGGAGCGGACATTCCAGCACTGCGTCGCCTCGATGATGGTGTCGACGTTCTGCGAGAGGTGCCTGCGGGCTCCGCCAAGGACGTGCTCATCGTCTCCGTCGGTCCATTCGCCGGACGCGCCCAGGAAGTCGCTGAAGAGTTGGCTGACCAGGGCATCGCGTTAACGATCGTCGACCCGCGCTGGGTACTGCCTGTGCCGGGTAGCGTCATCGACATGGCCGTTGAACACAGTCTCGTCGCGGTGATCGAAGACGGCGTCAAGATCGGTGGAATCGGTTCGCAGATCCGCAGCGACCTGCGGGCCGCGGACTCACGTATCGGAGTCCTTGAGCTTGGAGCCCCCGATGAGTTCCTGCCGCAGGGCACCCGCGACGAGATCCTTGAGTATGCAGGACTCGACGTGGCCACAATGGTGTCCGAGATCGTTCATATTCTGCCCGCAGAAGTCAGGAACCGAGCCCAGCAGGAGTCGCGCAGAGCCGTCTGACTCCCAGCGGCCTCCAGTCTGAGTCCGAAGGCCTCAGGCCGTGGGCAGGGTCTCGATGGTGCGTCTGAGCACCGGAGCGCTCAATTCCACCTGCCACTGCCTGGCCCCGCGTCCGACGAGGAACTCCTCGACGTCGACCCGCGACTGAGCACCGAGGGCCTTGACGATGGCGGGCTGCAACAGCACGTCGTGAGGAATTGCGTGCTCTTCGGCCAGCTCTGCCATGGCAGCCTTGAGTGCTGCCACTCTGTCCTTGATGTCTGTGTGGCTGAACGGCGTCCGCGACACCACTGCGTTCGCTTCCTTCCGTGCAGGCAGCTCGTCAACCGTGAGCCGAGTCGCTTTGCGGTAGGCCCGGAAGAGCCGGCCGGAGTCTGCGCGGGAGAGTTTGGGCCATGTCGCCATGATGTCATCGCTTGAGTGCACCCGGGATTGAGCCAGGGCGACGAGATCCCGATCGCGCAGAACGCGCGAGGGGGCGATGTCAGTTTCGGAGGCCATTTCGTCACGGGCCGTCCACAGCTCCCGCACCTTGGCGATGTCCTTGCGTGACTTGAGCTTGGTCAATCCGTGCGTCCGGCGCCAGGGTTCGGCGAAGTGCTTGGGCTGGAAATCGAGGAGATGCTCGAACTCCTGCCGAGCGAACTCCCACTTGTCGGCTTCGATGAGTGCTTCGTGGAGGATGTCGCGAATGGGCAGCAGGACCTCGACGTCGAGGGCGGCATAGTTGAGCCATTCCTTCGGCAATGGTCGCTTCGACCAGTCAGCCGCCGAATGCTCCTTGGCCAGGCGAACACCGAGAGTTCTCTCGGCCACGGCGGCCAGTCCGAACTTGTCCCACCCCAGGATCCGGGCAGCGAGCTCGGTGTCGAAGAGCAGCTCCGGTCGCATCCCGCGCTCCTGCAGACAGGGCAGATCCTGAGTCACTGAATGTATGACCCATTCGTCTCCGCCGAATGCGGTGTTGAGGGGGCTGAGATCCTCAAGCACTTCTGAGTCGAGGAGGATTGTGCCTGCGCTCGAGCGTCGCAGCTGAACCAGGAAGGCACGCTGGCCATATCTGATGCCCGATGCACGCTCAGCATCGATGGCGATGGGACCTGTTCCATGTGCGAGCTCGTCACAAGCCGCGGAGAATTCGGCCGAGGAGTCGACGAGTGGCGGAACGCCATGAGCAGGTGTGGCCAAGAGCGGTAGTTCGGTTGTCATCGACGTCGCCCGGGCAGGGCTGAAACTCCTTCAGGAAGCGGTGGCAGTCCAGCAACTGTGCACAGCAGATCGATCCAGGCTTCGAAGTGATCGCCGATCAGTTCCGGCTCCGCGATCACAGGGGTCCATGAAGCGCGCAGTTCCAAGTCTATCGTGGATGACCGGTCGGCAAGAGTGCCGAAGCTCTCCGAGAGGACACGGGTAGTCGTACCTCCAGCGGCGACGACCTCGCAGTCATTTGCTTCAAGCGCCTCTTCTAGCCAGGTCCAGGCGACCGGACCGAGCATCGTCTCATTGCCGAGTTCGTGCTCGAGCTCGGCACGGATGTAGGACACGAGTCGGAACTGGCCCTCCCACTCATCGGGGGAGCTGGGATCGTAGAGGACGACGATGCGACCGGTGGCCAATTCGTCGATGGCTTCACCACTGGCGCGCAGAAAAGTCTCATCGGCGCTGACCTCAGCACCCAGAGCATAGGAATACGGCGCCAAGCGGGCCGGTGCAGGTATTTCGGAGATCGAGACGTTGTTCGTGTTCCGCGCTTCGCGCAGAACCGAGGTCACGGCGGAGAACTCCGACGGAATGCGATTGAGAGGTGAGGTGTTGACCACACTCGCCACGATAGATCAGGCCACGGTAGAGGTGAACCGTCCACGCCGTGGTGGGGCCAAGAGTTTTCACCCGCGTCTGCGATCAAGACACAGCGTCTTGAAACCGGGAACCGGTGGGCATCGACTCGTGTGGGATGGGAGGATGGGGACATGACTTCAACCTTGTTGCCCGCCCTGCGGGGAGAGCAGATTGCGCACACGCCGGTCTGGTTCATGCGGCAGGCCGGACGATCACTTCCCGAATATCGGCAGCTGCGTGCAGGCACTGCGATGCTCGATGCCTGCCGCACGCCCGAACTCGTCTCAGAGATCACCCTGCAGCCGGTGCGGCGGCATGGCGTGGACGCCGCGATCTTCTTCTCCGACATCGTGGTCCCTCTGCAGGCCGCCGGTGTCGATGTGGAAATCGTCCCCGGCACAGGGCCCGTGATCGCGAACCCGATCCGCAGCCGCGCCGATGTGGAAGCACTGGCCGAACTCGAACCCGACCAGATCCCTGACATAGCGGAATCGATCGGTCGGATCCTCGAGGAGCTGGGCCAGACGACTCCGCTCGTCGGCTTCGCTGGTGCTCCCTTCACCCTGGCCAGCTACCTCATCGAAGGCGGGCCCAGCAAGAACCATGAGAAGACCAAGTCCCTCATGGCTGCAGACCCGGAGACCTTCTCCTTGCTGCTGAGCAAGCTCGCTCGGATCTCATCGACATTCCTCGACGTACAGCTGGGCGCCGGAGCCTCCGCGTTCCAGCTCTTCGACTCATGGGCCGGATATCTGTCCCGGCGTGACTACGAAGCCCACGTCCTCGAGCACTCCAGCGCGGTCTTCGAATCGCTGCGCCATCACGAGGTGCCGAGCATCCACTTCGGTGTCCAGACAGGTGAGCTCCTGACCTCCATGTCGCGAGCGGGCTCCACAGCAGTCGGCGTCGACTTCCGCGTCGACCTGGCCGATGCCTCGACTCGGGTGCAGCCGGGCCAGCCTCTGCAGGGCAACCTCGATCCGGCACTGCTCTTCGCCCCCTGGGAGGCTCTGGCACCGCGCATCGAGGAGATCGTGAGGCAGGGCCTGGAACATGAGGCAGGCTTCGTCTTCAACCTCGGTCACGGTGTTCTCCCCGACACCGATCCCGAAGTGCCCGGGCGGATCGTGGCAGAAGTCCACCGCGTCTCCGCAGAGATCCTCTCCGCACGGTCCTGAGACGATGAGTCACATCACGATCGTCGGGGGAGGCATCTCCGGTCTCGTCACCGCCTATCGCCTTGCAGCCGAGCATCAGGTCACTCTTTTCGAAGCCGAGGCACGCCTCGGCGGGTGCCTGCACTCGACGACCTTGGACGGGACTGTGCCCGTGGGTTTCGACACCGGTGCCGAAGCCAGCCTGTACCGGCGCAGGGAGACGAAAGAACTCGCCGCCGAACTGGGGTTGGACGTCGAATTCCCCTCGACGGCGCACAGCTCCCGCGTCCTGTCGAACGGGCGTCTCCACGCGATTCCCAAACGCACAGTCATGGGAGTGCCCGGCAACTCGACCGAGGTCAGGGACCTCCTCGGCGCAGCTACCAGCGACCGGGTCGCGCATGAGGTCATCACGGGTCCGATCGACGGTCGGGATGTGTCCTTGGGGGACTTCCTGACGGACCGCCTCGGCGCCGATCTCGTTGACACACTCATCGACCCGCTGCTTGGGGGAGTGTATGCGGGACGGTGCCGTGACCTGTCACTGGCCTCAACGGTGCCCGCGCTGCTGCCGGCTGCACTCGAGGGGACCTCGGTGCTCGAACTCGTTGCCAGCCTGCTCGCCGCGCGTGATGCACAAACCGCGGCACTTGCGAAGGGGGAGAGTCCGCAACCTGCGTTCATGTCTCTCATCGGAGGCATCAACCGCCTCGTCCCGGCACTCGAAGAACGCATCCGTGCCCACGGCGGCACCATCCACACCGGCACACACGTGACGTCCGTGCAGACCGAGGGTGGTCGATGGATGGTCACGACCGAGGACGATGACCTGGAATCCGATGCTGTCGTCCTGGCCACTCCCGCGCATGTGACGAAGGATCTGCTCGCCGAGGCGGCCCCTCATTCCGCTTCGCTGCTGGCTTCCGTGCCCTACGCCTCGACCGCTCTGATCCCGGCCCTTGTCGAGGTTGGAGATCGTGAACTCGAAGGATCTGGATTCCTCGTCCCACCGACGGAGAAATCATTCATCAAGGCCTCGACATTCGTCTCGAACAAGTGGCCGTGGATGGGAGAGCGCATTCCCGAGGGCGCAGCCTTGATCAGGATGAGCATCGGACGATACGGGGACGGGCCGGGAGGCTGGCGGGATTGCGAGGACGAAGAGCTCATCGCACGTGCCTACGAGGATTGGCAGTCCATCGCCGATCGCGGATCGGATCGTCTCATCGCGGCCGAGGCGCACCGGTGGGAACGCGCACTGCCACAGTATCTGCCGGGCCACGGCGAGATGGTGGAGAGAATCGATGCGGACATCGCCGACATCACCGGCCTCGAACTGGCAGGTTCGGCCTACATCGGTCTAGGCATCCCCGCCTGCATCGACCGAGCCAAGACGGTGGCCCAGAGAATCGCCTCCACGCAGACCTGAGCCCTCCAGGCGAACCTGAGCGGTTCACCGACAACTGACCACCGACACACCGTGCTCAAGCACTGACACACAGAAGCTCAAGCACTGACACACACAGAAGAAGGAGCAGGAATGAGCGAATACTCAAACCCCACCGGCGAACAGATCGAACAGGCGAACAATGAGACGCGCTATATCGCATACTCGGTCTTCGCCTCGGCAGGCGAACTCGGCGATGCCGACCGAGCCGAACTCGCCGGTGAGGTCCACGAAGCACTCGCCCCGTTGCAGGACCAAGGCCTCGTCGTCCGCGGAATCTACGATGTCTCGGCCCTGCGCGCAGATGCCGATGTGATGTTCTGGTGGCATGCGCCGAGCATCGAACTCGTCCAGGCCGCCTACTCAGCAGTGCGTCGCAGCATGCTGGGCGGAGTCCTTGAACCGGTCTGGTCGGTTGTGGGTCTGCACCGACCAGCTGAATTCAACAAGGCACACCTGCCGGCGCTGCTGACCGACGACGAACCGGGCAAGTACATCTGTGTGTACCCCTTCGTACGGTCCTACGACTGGTACCTCCTCGATCCCGCAGAGCGCTCCACAATGCTGCGCGATCATGGCATGGCTGCCGCAGGCTACAAGGACATCAAGGCCAACACGATCGCCTCCTTCGCCCTCGGCGACTACGAATGGCTGTTGGCCTTCGAAGCCCCGGAGCTTCACCGCATCGTTGATCTGATGCGCGAGCTTCGGAACACTGAGGCCCGTCTGCACGTGCGCGAAGAGGTCCCGTTCTACACCGGACCACTCCGGGAACTCGTGGACATCATCAGCGACTGGCGCTGATCTTCAGCGATCGATCTGCAGGACCATTTCAGGGCCGCGGCAGGGCACAACGCCTCGCCGTGGCCCTGAATCGTCTGGCAAGGAAGTCACGGAACGGCGGTCGGTCGAGAATCTGCGCGAGAGCCTGGAGAATGGAAGTTGGGGTGAAGCACATGGCGCTCTGCGGATCGCTTCGCACTTCGAAGGATCCCTGGTCCTGATCAGGGCAGAAACTTAATCAAGGCAGAAGCCTGATCAAGGCAGAAGCCTGATCACTCGGACTTCTTCTTCTCCACCACATACGAGTGGCCATTGGCATCCGTACGCATCTCCAAGCCCATCGCGTCGAGTCGTTCGTGGCGCAGGTGCTCGTTCTCGTAGTAGCCACCGGGTCGGGAATTATCGACTTGTGCAGGACCGACGATCTTGCGGAAGAAGCGATTGAGCCATGCAACTCGTCGCTGGGAATCGTGTGAGTCTGGCATGCGAGTCCATTCGGTGGTGGCGAGCTGGTGAGATAGGTGCTCGTCTGAGGCGATCACAATACATCCAGTGTACGTTAAACGTTAGTGCACTAACTAATAGTTCAGCTTGGTCGACGCATAGAGTCGACGCATAGACCAGTCTCGTCGGAAGGACACCGAAACGATGCCGACCTCGTACGATCCGCTGGCTCTGGAGAGCCAGATCTGCTTTGCTTTGGCCGTCGCTTCCCGCGGAGTGATCTCCGCCTATCGTTCGGTGCTCGAGCCCATCCACCTCACCCACCCGCAATATCTGGTCATGTTGGCTCTGTGGCAGCACGAAACGCTGCCGGTGAGGAAGATCGCCGAGCTGCTGCGCCTTGAGGCCGCAACAGTGTCGCCGCTGATCAAGCGCCTCGAGGCCCTGGGCTACGTGGAGAAGCGGCGCGGCAGCCATGACGAGAGAGTTGTGGAGGTCTCGCTGACCGTTGCCGGTGCCAAGCTGCGGGGGACCGCTGAGGCCATTCCGGGGCAGATGATGGCCAAACTCGATATGGGTGAGGCGGAACTGCGCGAGCTCCACTCCATGATGACGCGTCTCATCGAGGCTGTCGACGCCTCCCAGGCGGTCGAGGTCTCCCACACGTCTCACGCGGTCGAGGCCTCCAACGCCATCGATCCCTCGAAGACAGTCGACGTGGAGTCCTCAGGTGCTGACTCGACGTGACATCGGAGTGTGCTCGATCCCGTCTTCGATGAACCGGGGACCATTCTGGCTGAATCCGAAGCTCGTGTAGAAACTCTCAAGATGAGACTGGGCGTTCAGCGTCAGCAGGCGATGCCCATGACCGGCCACGATCTCGCCGATGAGCCTACGACCCCAGCCTTGGCCGCGCACATGCGGGTTCGTCACGACGCGGCTGATGCTGCGGGCTCCCGGCTCGAAGGCCGGGCCGTCAGGGATATCGGGCGGCAGGATACGGGCATATGCCTTGGGAGCAAGACTGCGGCCCACCTCGGCGCCGTGGCTGTCCGATATGGTCCGCGCATCATCGGGGTAGAAGGCGTGCAGAGTCTGCGGGAATGTGTCGACACCGTCCTGATCGAGGAAGACGCAGTCCTGCTCGACGACGAAGACCTGCGACCGCAGCTGGACGATCCCGTAGAGTTCAGCAACGCTCAGCTCGTCGAATGTTTTGACGACGAGCGGCGATCCTTCGCTCACTCCTGACCGTCGACGAGGCGCAGCGAGATCGAGTTCAGGCAGTATCGCTGGTCGGTGGGGGTGTCGTAGCCTTCACCCTCGAAGAGGTGACCCATGTGTGAATCGCAGTTGGCGCACCGAACCTCGACGCGCTCCATGCCCATCGAAGAATCGCGGAGGTAACGAACCCGGTCCTCGGCCAGGGGAGCGTAGAACGAGGGCCAACCGCAGTGCGAGGAGAACTTGGTGTCCGAGGGGAACAGGTCTGCTCCACAGGCACGACACTGGTACATTCCCACGGTGGTTGTGTCGACGTATTCGCCGGTGAATGGACGCTCGGTCCCTCCCTGTCGCAGCACCGTGAACTCGTCAGGGGTGAGCACGTCCTGCCAGCGGATCTCCTCGGAATTGGCTTCTGTGTTGACGTTGGGCGACTGACTCATCGCGACCTCCGGTGCTTGTCGATTTCTGTTGCAGTCCATTGTCCCACTGCACTCGGGCTCAGAGGAGCCCTCTCACCTGCACAACAGCGTTTGGAGACTACTCATTCCTTGGGTGACAATGAAGTCAGGAGGTTTTCATGGTTCGCGACACTAAATTCCCGACTCGCCTGCTTCTGGCTTCGGTGGGTGTCGGTGCTGGGATCGGCACCGTGATCTCGGTGGCGTCCTCGGGACTGGCCGCATATTTCGCACGCAGAATCGTCGTTCCCGAGAACGCGCCGGAAGAACTCGAGATTCTCCACATCGACGGGTTTCCGCCCAATATGCGCATTCATCTGCCTGCCGATGAAGAGACCACGGTGCGCGGGACCTATGGACTCTACTTTAACCAGGGTGCCGGCCATGCTGTGATCGGCGATATCGTCGAATACGATCCGCGCTCGAGAACCGTGTCCCGGGAGATCCTCTCGGTGACCCGCGGAGACATCAAACGCGCCTCTCACGGCCGGTGGACGGGCATCGTGTACCCGGAACCGTTGGCGGCAGGAGTGAACGCCGAGGACATCGAGATCGAATCCGATGCCGGACGACTGCCTGCCTGGCTGCTGCCCACCGATCATCCCGAACCTCAGGACACGTGGGCGATCCTCGTCCATGGTCGTGCCAGCACCCGAGCCGAGGGCCTGCGCGCCGCCCCGATCCTCAACACCTTGGGCGTGCCGGCCATCGCCATGTCCTACCGCAACGACGCCGAGGTCAGGGTCGAGACCACATCCCGCTACGGCCTCGGCGACACCGAGTGGATCGACGTGGACGCTGCAATCGACTTCGCGATCTCACGCGGGGCCCGCGACGTCGTCCTCTTCGGCTGGTCGATGGGCGGAGCCATCGCGTTGCAGGCCGCCTCCCGTGGCAGGAACCGCCGGTATGTGAAGGCCCTCGTCCTCGACGGGCCCGTCGTCGACTGGGTGAATGTCCTTGACGGCCAGGCTCGCCGCAATATGCTTCCGACGCCGATCGCCAAACTCACTCTGGAGATGATCACCCAACCGTGGGCGCGACCGATCACCGGACTGCAGACGCCTTTGGACCTGGGCCGGCTGGACTGGGTGACACGCGCGGCGGAGCTCGACGTTCCGGTGCTGCTCATCCACTCCGACGATGACGAATTCGTGCCGTCCGCGCCATCCCACGCGCTGGCATCCGTGCGTCGCGACCTCGTGACGATGCCCGTCTATGACAAGGCCCGCCACACCAAGGAATGGAACATCGACCCCGTCCGCTGGGAAGACGATGTGGCGAACTTCCTCGAAGCGAAGATCCTGCCCAAGAGCTGATCTCAGGGCCGCAGCACCAGAGTATCTTCGGTGTGCCGGTCCAATGCGTCGGGCGTGTACGGCCACGGTTGGGTCCTATTGGCGGCCCAATCATCGGTCTGGTCGGCATAATGCGGGTGGAAAGCATGTCCGGAGGCGCCGGTGAGGTTGATCCACTGCGAGTGGTTGAAGTCCTTGAGGTCCACGATCTGGCGCATCGAGGGCACCCAGTTCGTCTCGTAACCGGCCGCGGCGTCCCAGCCTGTGGCGTTGACTTCTCCCGATCCGCCAGCGACCTCATAGGGGCCCCGATTGAATAGCCGCTCAACGGGTTTGATCCCTGATTCGCCGAGGCTGGCATTGCGGATAGTCAGCCGGTGCAGAATGCCCCACCGCCAGGTCACGGGTTCGGACCCGAGCAGATCCTCGGTCGTCTTCCACGCCGAGTCCATGGCCCGGGCCAATGCTTCGTCCCGGCCCTCGACCTCGTCGTCGACCCACCATTCGGAATCGGGTTTCTGCAGCTGGTTCTTGATGATGAGGTACCACCGGGATCCGCCCGCAGGTGGCACCGCATCGGGCAGCTTCGGAGCGAAGACTTCGTCGAGGATCGTCTTCGAGAGCACATTGAAATAGGCTGCGGCGGCACTGTTGGCATCATCTCGGCCATCCCAGTCTGCGAGCAGTTTCTGCGCTTCGGCGATGTTGGTGTCCTTGCCCGCATCGATTTCTTCCAGCAGCGGGATCAGCGTCAACGCCAGGGGATTGAGGTCATCACCCTGGATCCGGGACATGTCGGCTGTCGTGACATCTCCCTGAGACATTGTGTCGCGCAGCAGCTTCGTGATCCGTCGAGCTCGGTCCCCATCGTCGAAGTCATTGCCCAGCTGGACGGATTCTCCCGGGGGAGTGACCGGGTTGTTAGCCGTCACAATCCATCCGCGCTCGGGGTTGTAAAGACTCGGCAGGTCTTTGAAGTCGATGTAACCCTGCCAGTCCTCGTCTGTTTTCCAGCCGTGGCGTGGCAACATGCCGTCACCCTTGCCGCGTTTGGGGATCTTTCCCGGGGCTTGGTAGCCGATGTTGCCGGCGGTGTCCGCGTAGACGAGGTTCTGGGAGGGCACATCGAAGAGGGAGGAAGCCTCTCGGAATTCCTTCCAGTTCCTCGCAGCGTTGAGTCCGAAGATCGCGGAGGCTGTGTTGCCGGGTTCAAGTGCCGTCCATTGCAACGCCAGTTGGTAGTGCTCGTCGGCTGGGCCTGATTTCGTGTCCGCGGTGTTCGCCCCGGTGGAGGCATCGAGCACGCCGCGATAGGGTCCCTCGAGGTCGGAGATGAGGGGACCGTTGCGTGTTGAACGGATCGTGATTTCGCGCGGTTTCTCTTTCGCGATCTTCACGGTCTCCTTGCGCGTGGTCACGGGTTCGTCCCCGGAATCACGGAGGACCTTGCCATCGCGGATCTTCTCGACCACGAGGTCGGCGACATCAGGTCCCAGGTTCGTCAGGCCCCAAGCGATGGACTGGTTGTGTCCGATGACGACACCGGGCAGTCCCGAGAACGAGAACCCGGATACGTCGAAGGGACATTCGGGTGTGATCTTGGTGCAGCGCAGACCGATCTGATGCCACACGGAGGGCATGGCTGGAGCCAGGTGCGGATCATTGGCCAGCAGCGGGCCACCGGTGGCAGTGCGCTCACCGGAGACCACCCACGAGTTCGACCCGATGTCGTGACTGTTGACTCCCAACAGCACAGGCAGCGATCGCAGATGTTGTTTGAGTTCGCCGAGGTTGGACGGAGTCTCGCTCCCTGCCCCGTGTCCCGGTGGCTGAGGCTGTGCCGCAGTCACCTCTCCGCCGGCATGTGCCTCACCATCGGAGGACTTGTCGCCGGCCTTGTCCTTACCGGTCTTGCTGCCTTTGCTGCCGGCAGCGCGCGATTTGGCACCGGCATTGCCGCCGATGATCGTGGGGCGGGTGTCATAGGGGTAGTCGGGGTAGATATCGGCCATCTGCTCGTCGTCGAGCGCGGTCTGGCTGATCGCTCGATCGATCTCGTCTTCGACGTTCGAACGCAGGTCCCAGGCCATGGCCTTGAGCCAGGAGACGCTGTCGACAGGAGTCCACTCCTCGATCTCAACCCCACCGGCTTGGAGGCCGACGACTCCGTACTCGAGAGACACCTCGGTGGGGGATTTGTCATGCAGATAGGCGTTGACACCCTCGGCATAGGCCTCGTAGTACGCTCGCGTCTTGTCATCAAGAGCCGCGACCTCCGCCTCGGCGACCTTTCGCCAGCCCAGCGTGCGAATGAACGAGTCGGTGCTGAACTGTGACTCTCCGAAGAGTTCCGAGAGTCGGCCCGAGGTGACGTGCCTGCGGAAGTCCATCTCCCAGAACCGATCCTGGGCATGGACGAAGCCCTGAGCCATGAAGAGGTCATGGGAATTGCTGGCCTCTACGGTCGGGACTCCTGACTCGTCCCGGGTGACACTGACCTCGGCATTGAGGCCAGGCAGCGACATGTCACCGTCGGTGGTGGGGAAGGACCGTCGAACGAGGAAGACGCCGAGCAGGGTGATGACGAGGAGTAGGACGAGGACCGCTGCGAGGACACGGATGAGAACCTTCGCGCTCACGAAGCGATGCGCACCCGACGGCGGACGCACCGCTGCCACCAGAGCACTGGAATCCTCTGAATCCGCGTCTGCCATGTGTCTCCTTCGGCCAAGTCTGAGTTTCAGCTCAGATTATCAGGTGACCTAGCCTCATCTGGAGGTTTAGGCGGGTAGATGAAGGTGACGAGGACGACGGAGATCATCATCAGCAGAAACCATGCCACGAGTTTGGTTACAGGAACCATCTCCCAGCCGCCGATCTGGGACGGGTAGAGCCACGCACCGGTGACGGTGCCGATGTTCTCAGCGATCCAGATGAAGAACGCCACCAGCACGAACGCGAGGAGGACCGGCATACGCAGAGTCACACGGTGCACATGGAAGTGCATGCGACACCGGAAGAAGGCCACCCCGACCGCAAGGACGAGGAACAGGCGCACATCGACCACATAGTGGTGGGTGAAGAAGTTGAGATAGATCGCTGCGGCGATGACCGCGGTGATCCACCTCGGCGGGTAGTGACTGAACCGCAGGTCGAAGAGACGATAGACGCGCACGATGTAGGAGCCGACCGCGGCGTACATGAACCCCGTGAACAGGGGTACAGCCGCGATGTGGAGGACACCACCGGCGGCATAGTTCCACGAACCCACCGAGGTCTTGAAGATCTCCATTCCGGTGCCGACGACGTGGAACAGCACGATGACCCAGAGCTCTCGCCCTGTCTCCAGTCGCAGGAGGAGCATCGCCGTCTGGATCAGGACAGCCAAGATCACGAGGAGGTCGTTGCGGGCCAGGCCTGCTTCGTCTGGGTACCACCAGGCGGTGACGATGATCGCGAGCAGCATCAGGGCCCCGAACAGGCAGGCCCAGGCCTGTTTGATCCCGAAGACGAGGAACTCGCGCACCCCGGCCGGCACCTGAGTCAGATGCCGATTGGCAAATCTGTCGAGGAGTTGTTCGAGACGTGTGAGCTCATGCTGATCGGCCATAAGGTCCTTCGACTGAGGGGAAGCGGTCGTGACAGAACCCTATCGCGCCCGGTGCCGGACTCGCCGTCGAATACCGCGTAGTCAAAGCAGCGGTGGACTCAGCAAATAGACTTCGGACATGCACATCCTCATCTTCGGAGCCTCCGGCCATGTTGGCACGGGACTGGCCCAGCATCTGTCCGCCGACCATCGCATCACCGGCATAGTCCGCGCGCAGCCGGCCGACGACACTGCTTACGAACCGGTCCTTGCCCCCGATTGGGTGGATCGACCGCAGTCCGTCATCGACGAGCTCCGCAGAGTGGACGCACCGCCTGTCGACGCGGTCATCGCTGCGGTCGGCGGGTGGTACGTGGATGTCTCGATGATCGATCGCGGGATCGACTCCTTCGATGAGGACTACTCCTCCTACCTGCGTGGTCATTTCGGGGCCTGTGCCGTGTCGGAGGCGCTCGCCGAGGAGGGGGGACGGGCCCCTGTCCGACACCTGGCCCTCAACGGTGTGGCCAGCGTCGAAGCCTGCCTCGGGTCCGGAGCGATCAGCGTCTTCGGTGCAGCACAGGAGATGCTCATCAGGGTGGCTGCTGCGGAGACGGAGGCGGTGCACTACCGGGAACTCAAAGTCATGGCGCCCATCGGCGGTGATGACCGCAATGATCTGCGCGGGGGAGTGGAGACGATCGGCCTTCCCGCAGTCGCCGATGCTGTCAGCGCGCTCCTGTCCCGGCCAGACGAGCACGAGATCAGCACTGCGCTCAACGTCTAGGTCATGCTTTGGCGTAGCGGATGAAGATCTGGTCATCGACGGTTCGGACATCGATGAGTCGCAGGTTGAGGGTGGCTTCGAGTTGGGAGAAGTGGCTGCCGGTGTTCCGAGAGTAGAGCGGGCTGAGGCTCAGGTGCAGTTCGGCACCCGGGGCGGCATCGAGGAGACGGTAGGCCAGATTGGGTCCGGACTCGCACACCAGAGTCTCATTCGTGGACTCGAGGTCGTCGAGCACCTGCGCGGCAGTGTCGGGAGTGAAGTGCTGAGCTCGGTAGTCGAGGCCCGCCTTCGAGAGCTGTCTGCTCAGTTCGGCCGGGTCCGATTCGGTGAGGACATGCACGGGAGTGTGTTCGAGGGCTTTGCCTGGAGCGTTGATGACCGGCAGTGCGGGATTGAGTGCGGTCCTGCGATCGATGATGATGGCACCTGCCTGCTTGCGCAGGGACGTGAAGTAGGAGAAATCGGCCTTCGTGGACACGCCTGTAGACCAGCCGTCCTGGGCATACGATCCGTTGATCGTCTGCACGAGGGAGATGATGAGCTCTCGCATCTCGGTGCCTCTACTTCTGCAGCTGGGACTCAGGTCCCATGGCGATGCGCGGGTGGGCCTCGGGGTCGATGGTCTCAAGGATCCATTTGAGGTCCTTCTCCTTGAGAGTCACGCAGCCGTTCGTTCCCGAATCATGATCGAGATGCAGCCAGATCCCACCGCCCTTGTCCCACCCCAGCGGGCGGGTCCTGTCGGTGGGAGGTGTGCCCGGCACACGGTTGTAGTCGATTGCGATGATGTAGTCGAAGACCCGTTCGTATTCGGGCCCGTAGGCCACTGTCGCCGACGACGGAAGTCGATCATCCTGGGTATAGGGAAGTGCGGTCCCCGGGTCCTGTTTGTACCCGCCCGCATCGCTGAGTGTGAATACACCGATCGGTGATGTCTTGTCCCCCTCTCTGCGGTCGGCCAGCCAGCCCTTCTTCCCATTGTGGATGTCGAAGGTCTTGGCCTTCTTCCACGCCCCGTCATCGAAGGTGTAGAAACTCAGCTGCCCGGAATCGGAACTCGACTCCGCCCCGCTGGCGATGAGAACCTGAGAGGTCTCTGCGGGAATCTGTGCGGCGGTCTCCGGACCCAGCCCGGGGACCTGAACTGGGTGGGCTGGACCCGTTGCTTCGGTGGTCTCAGCCCCGGGGGGAGTCATCTGTGCGGGAGCAGCGAAATCACCGATGTCGTTGCGCTGTGCAGGTGCCGCGACCACCGCAGAATGAGCAGATGCACCGTCATCGTCTTCGCTGTCGGTCGGCGTCTGGCATGACGACAGCGTCAAGGCCAGAACAGCGACCGTCAGACCGGTCCCGGTCCGGGCTCCACCACTGAACATGAGGTCATCTTCTCACGAACCTTGAGAACACGGCGGAGGCGACTATGCGAAAATGAGCCTATGAGCATTCCACCTGTGCCGAACCAACCTCCGCGCCCTGGGCGTCGGAAGCCGGCCGAGGAGTCTCCGGATTCGATCACAACGCAGTTGTTCATCGGCCAGGACAGATCCCCTGCCGCGGATGGTTCGACTCAAGCCCTCAGCTCGGACGAGCTGGCCAGACTTCAGTCGATGGTGTCCTCCGACGGAGCCGAGGCCACCGAGGTGCTCAGTCTCGAAGAGCTGCGCCAGCTTGCCGCAGCGGAGAATCACGAATCCGCTGACAGTCACCTGCCACTGCGAAAGGTGAGGTCCGAGGACATCGCCGAGGCAGAAGCCGCCTCCGCACCGAAGCAGTGGAATCCGCAGGGCGCCTCGGCCAGGAACCTTCCGAATCCCGAACCATGGGGTGCCGATTTCGGTGCACCAGGGCCGCCTGCCCCTCAACCTCCTCCCACTGACTACCCCGGAAGCGAGTCGCACGTGCCCAACGGTGCATCACCCTATGCCCCACATGCTGCAGCCGCCTATGCGGGAAGTGGCGGCCACGGACCAGCAGGCGGAGCCTATGGGCCCGGTGGTGGCCCCGGCGGCCCCCGCAGTGGCGGATACGGCCCTGGTGGGCCCGGCGGATACGGCCCTGGTGGACCAGCCGGATACGGCCCTGGTGGACCAGCCGGCCCCGGCGGACCCCACCGACGTGAGCCCGAGACGAAGAAGGTGCCGGGCTGGCTCTGGGCCCTGGCCGTGATCGCCCTGGTGGTCGCTCTCGGCATCGTCGGATACATCGCCTGGGACGCGACGCAGGGCAAGGACGATGCCGCGTCCGACACATCCTCGCAGGGGCCCTCCGACAGTGCAGGCTCAGAGACAGGCAGCCCGACGACCTCGGCGCCGCCGGCCGCTGCCGAATCGTTCAAATCCCCGTCTGGCAACATCTCCTGCACGATCGATTCGGAGCGCAGCCGGTGCGTCATCTCATCCTTCGACTACACGGCCGGCGAGAAGCCCGATGACTGCCAGTTGGACAATTGGGGAGGTGTCGTCGTGGCCAATGAGAAGGGCGCCGGCTTCTCCTGCCGCGAGGCGCCGGGAAATTCGGGTCCCGCTCGGGTGCTCGGCTACGGCGAATCGATCACTGCCGAGGGGATGACCTGCACATCGACCCGCGAGGGCATGACGTGCAAGTCCGATGAGACCGGCGTCGGCTTCACCATTCGACGTGCCTCGGTTGATTTCCTCGACTAGGAATACCGGCCGGGGAGGGTAGCCGACTGGGCAGGTCCATGCCACCATCGACCACCTCGGCGATATCGAGACCCTGATCTTAGAATTTGGACAGGTTTGGGGCGGACGGCGCAACCAGGGCTATGTTGATTGTGTGGCTCACAGGTTGCTCCTCCTTCCTTGCCGCGACGAGTCCTGATTGGACAGCACGCTCGTCGCGGAGTTCTCCTATGCTGATGAAGCACGCGATCAATGATTGAGGAACCATGAAACTGCAGAAGCCGACCCCCATGCCATTTGGCAAATACAAGTCCTTTCAGGACCGGATCGCTCTCGACATGCGCGATCGCACCTGGCCCGACCAGCTGATCCGGAAGGCCCCGCGTTGGCTGAGCACCGATCTGCGTGACGGCAACCAGGCGCTCATCGATCCGATGACGCCCGATCGTAAGCGCAAGATGTTCGACCTCCTCGTCAAGCTCGGCTTCAAGGAGATCGAGGTCGGCTTCCCCGCAGCCAGCCAGGTCGACTTCGACTTCGTCCGCGAGATCATCGAGCAGGACGCCATTCCTGACGATGTGCGCATCTCCGTTCTCACCCAGGCCCGCGAGGACCTCATCGAACGCACGGTGGAGTCCCTCGTCGGTGCGCAGAAGCCGACCGTCCACCTCTACAACGCGACGGCGCCGGTCTTCCGCAAGGTCGTGTTCGGCTTCGACGGTGAGGGCTTCGATCAGACTCGTGACATCGCCACCCGTGGCACCCAAGCGGTCATGAAGCACGCCGAGTCGCTGCTGGGCGACGTCGACTTCGGCTACCAGTACTCACCCGAGATCTTCGTCGACACCGAACCAGAGTTCGCCCTCGACATCGTCGGCAGCGTCCTCGACACGTGGCAGCCGGGCTCGGGCCGCGAGACTGTCGTCAACCTGCCCGCCACAGTTGAGCGAGGCACCCCGAACACCTACGCCGACCAGATCGAATGGTTCTGCCGGAACATGCCCTACCGCGACGATGTGGCCGTGTCCCTGCACCCCCACAACGATCGGGGAACCGGTGTGGCGGCCGCGGAGATGGGCATCATGGCCGGTGCCGACCGGGTCGAAGGCTGCCTCTTCGGCAACGGCGAACGGACCGGAAACCTCGACCTCGTCACCGTCGCACTCAACCTCTACACCCAGGGTGTCGATCCCGAACTGGACTTCTCCGACATCGACGAAGTCATCCACACCGTCACCGAATGCAACCAGATCGGCGTCCACGAACGTCACCCCTATGGCGGTGACCTCGTCTTCACCTCGTTCTCCGGCTCGCACCAGGACGCCATCAACAAGGCGTTCGCCGACCGTGAGAAGAATGCCAACGAGCAGGGCGTGCCGGTGGACCTGATGGAATGGGACATGCCCTACCTGCCGGTCGACCCGAAGGATCTGGGCCGCTCGTACGAGGCGATCATCCGCGTGAACTCGCAGTCCGGCAAGGGCGGAGTCACCTATCTGCTCAAGAGCGAGTACGGTCTGGATCTGCCTCGCCGCATGCAGGTCGAGTTCTCCCGTGCCGTCCAGGTCCACACTGAAGGCGGGGGAGAGGTCTCCGCCGAGGAGATCCGCCGCATCTTCAACCATGAGTACCTGCCCAGCGACGATCAGGACAAGGCCTGGGGCCGGTTCCAGATCGTGGGTCTGCGCACCGACTCCGGCACGGTCGACGACTCAGGCGCCTCGGAGCGCGTCGAGGTCGACCTCATCGTCGACGGTCAGGAACGCACCTACGAAGGTCGCGGCAAGGGGCCGATCGATGCACTGGTGAAGGTGCTCATCGACAACTTCGACGTCGACGTTCGTCTCCAGGACTACACCGAGCACGCCATCGGCTCCGGTGCTGACACCATGGCAGCCGCATACGTCGAACTCGCAGTCGAGGACCGTGTGGTCTGGGGTGCCGGACTGCACTCGAACATCACCAAGGCCTCGCTCAAGGCTGTCGTGTCGGCAGTCAACCGTGCCGCCCGAGACCGCGACGGTGAGCGCGAACGCTGATCCCAGCATGCGGCACGGCTGCGCTCGATCAACGCCGCGTTCGACTATGCCGTCCCCGGCGACGTTATATTCGACGTTGGCGTTGATCGAGCCTCGACTAGCCCGCCGAGGCGGTGAGGAACGACTGCCGACGCGGCGATTGCCGCACCCGTCGAGGCACAATCGCACAATTGAAATCTCACAACTGATGCCTAAGTGCGGCGGGGATGTTTCCTCGTCGCACTCTGCGATAATGGGCGGGTGCACAATTATCGTGATGAAGGCATCGTGCTCCAGGGGCACAAGCTCGGCGAAGCTGACCGCATCGTCACCGTTCTCACCCGCAGCCACGGGCTGATCAGAGCAGTGGCGAAGGGCATTCGTCGCACCAAGTCACGTTTCGGGTCCCGGCTCGAACCCTTCATGCTCGTCGATCTGCAGTGCCATGTCGGCCGCAGCCTCGACATCGTCACCCAGGTCGAGCTGATCGAGCCCTTCGCGCGTGGCATCGGCGCGGACTATGACGCGTATTCCGCCGCGAGCGTGATGGCTGAGACTGCCGCGCGCATCACGGAGGTCGAACCCCAGTCGCGCACCCACTTCCTGCTTCTCGTCTCCGCAATCCGCTCCCTGTGCAATGGAGAGCACCCGCCGAGGTTGGCCCTCGACGCGTATCTGCTCCGGGCCATGTCCGTGGCCGGTTGGGCCCCGAGTCTGCTTGACTGCGCGCAATGCGGCAGGCCAGGTCCCCATCGCGCGTTCTCGGCTTCCCTGGGCGGAGCGGTCTGCACCACCTGCCGACCCAGCGGAGCGGCTCTGCCTGACACCGACGCACTGGAACACATGGCCGCGCTGCTCTCCGGTGACTGGCAGCGAGCGGAATCCTCGGACCTCCACGACCAGATCGACGGGTCCAAACTCGTCTCGGACTGGGTGTCATGGCACTTGGAACGCAATATCCGATCACTGAGAGTTCTGGAGAGCAGATGAGCTATCCCGCGCCTCCCCCGCACCACAGTGGAGCCCAACCCCCGCGTATCGAGTCGAAGTTCGTCCCGAATCACGTCGCGGTGGTCATGGACGGCAATGGCCGTTGGGCCAACGAGCGCGGACTGCCGCGCACCGAAGGACACAAAGCCGGGGAGGCTTCACTCCTCGAGGTCATCCACGGCGCCATCGAGATGGGTGTCGAGTATCTCTCCGCCTATGCATTCTCCACCGAGAACTGGAAGCGGTCCCCGGACGAGGTTCGGTTCCTCATGGGCTTCAACCGTGATGTCATCCGGCGTCGCCGCGATGAGCTCAATGCGCTTGGCGTGCGCATCGTGTGGGCTGGACGGCGTGGTCGCCTGTGGCGATCGGTCATCGACGAGCTCGAGTCTGCGGCCGAGATGACCAAGCACAACACCGGCCTGGTCCTCCAGTTCTGCGTCAACTACGGCGGCAGGTCGGAGATCGTCGACGCGGTCAACCAGATCACCGCCGAGGTGGCCGCCGGGAAGCTCAAACCCGGAAAGGTCAGCGAGAAGACCGTTCGCTCGCGTCTCTACGCCGCGCAGGTGCCCGACGTCGACCTGTTCCTGCGCTCCTCTGGCGAGCAGCGCACCTCGAACTTCCTGCTATGGCAGTCCGCCTACGCCGAGATGGTCTTCCAGGACGTCCTCTGGCCCGATGTCGATCGCCGTACCCTGTGGTCTGCGATCGAGGAGTACGCGCGTCGTGACCGTCGCTTCGGCGGTGCCGTCGATCGGGCGAGCTCCTAGCATTTCCGGCAGCTCCGAGGGATGTGACGGCACTCGAAGCAGCTTGACTGCCGGGCGCAGGTGGGCCTGCGCACGACGATCGCTGCGGCAGACGAGAAGAGGTCCCGCAACGAAAACGTTGCGGGACCTCTTCTCGTCTGTGAGCTCGGTGCCGAAGTCCGCTCTGCGGTTCAGCAGTGCCGGCGGCTCAGGAGCGGCAGTGACTGCGCACTGCCCAGCGCCTCAGTAGCGGTCGTGTGAGCGTTCGCCGCCGAAGCGGTCATTGCTGAACTTCTTGGCGCCTCCGCGGCGATCACCCCGGAAGCTGCGGTTATCGCCGGGCTGCTTGTCGAAGTTGCGCTTCTTGAACGGGCGAGCAGGACGGCCCGAATCGGGACGGATATCGATCGGGCGACCCTGGATCTCGGTGTTGGAGAGCTTGCGCATGACCGAGGAATCGAGGTCCTTGGGCAGATCGACCAGGGTGTGGTTCGACCGGATGTCGATGTGACCGATCTCCTTCGAGGTGAGTCCGCCTTCGTTGGCGATGGCGCCGACGACGGCACCTGGCTGCAGGCGTTCGTTGCGGCCGATGGCCAGACGGTAGGTGGTCATGTTCTCATCACGCGGACGGGACGAGCGCTCACGGCCGGGCTTGCCGTCGCGGCCCCCGGAGTCACGATCACGGCCGGGTTTGCCACGGCCGGGTTCCGGCATGGGATCGGCCTTGAGGGAGTTCGACTCGAGGACCATGGATGCCAGAGCAGCTGCGATGTCCGTCGCTGGAACATTGCGGGAGAGCTCGTACTGTTCGATGACGGTTGCGAGTTCGGTCAGCTCGGTCGTGGCAAGCACATCGTCGATGCGCTTCGTGAACTTCTCCACACGGGTGTTCGTCAGCTGTTCGACGCTGGGCATCGTCAACGGCTCGACCTTCTGCTTCGTCGCACGCTCGATGGAGCCGAGCAGGCGCTGCTCACGCGGGGTGACGAAGAGAATCGCCTCACCCGAACGTCCGGCACGGCCGGTGCGACCGATGCGGTGGACGTAGGACTCGGTGTCGTGAGGGATGTCGAAGTTGACGACCAAGGTGATGCGCTCGACATCGAGGCCGCGGGCAGCGACATCTGTGGCGACGAGAATGTCGATCTTTCCCCCGCGGAGCATGTCGATCGTGCGTTCACGAGCCTGCTGCGGAATGTCACCGTTGATCGCTGCGGCCTTGAAGCCACGGGCACGCAGCTTCTCCGCGAGCTCCTCCGTGGCCTGCTTGGTGCGGACGAACATGATGATGCCCTCGTACTCTTCGACCTCGAGGATCCGGGTCAGGGCGTCGAGCTTATGGGAGTGCTGGACCATGTGGTAGCGCTGGCGGATGTTCGCACCGCTCTGGCCCTTCGAGGCAACCCGCACTTCTTTGGGGTTGTTGAGGTATTTGCCTGTGAGGCGGTGGATCGAAGTCGGCATCGTGGCGGAGAACAGAGCCACCTGACGTGAGTCACCGGACTGGCTGAAGATCTCTTCGATGTCTTCGGCGAAGCCCATCTTAAGCATCTCGTCGGCCTCATCGAGGATGAGGTGACGGAGGCTGGCGAGCTTGAGGGATCCCTTTTTGAGGTGGTCGATGACACGACCGGGGGTTCCCACGACAACCTGAGCACCGCGCTTGAGGCCCGACAGCTGTGGGCCGTAGGCCTGGCCGCCGTAGATCGGGAGGACGGAGAAGTCGTTGAGATTCGTCGCATATGAGGTGAACGCCTCGGCGACCTGGATCGCAAGCTCACGCGTGGGGGTCAGGACCAGAGCGAAGGGGCCATCGTTGGCGCGGCCAGCCTCGGCGAGGTCGGACAGTGCAGGAAGAGCGAAAGCGGCAGTCTTGCCGGTACCCGTCTGGGCCAGGCCGATGACGTCGCGGCCGTCGACCAGTGCGGGGATCGTTTCAGCCTGGATCGGGGTCGGGGTTTCGTAGCCCTGGGCCTCGACTGCCTGGAGGACGAGCGGGTGGAGACCCAGCTCGGCGAACTTCGGTGTTGTATCGATATCGGATGTTGACACATCTGTCATGAGTTTTTCTCTCTCACGTCGGCACACACTTGATCGCAGATGACTGTAGTGGCGATCTACCCTGCGGCCGCTTGTGCAATCATCGTGAGCAATCCGGGCCGAAACCGTATGAGATCCAAGGCTTGCTTGGACAGACTTGAAAACCGTCATTACGGAGAAAGGTTTGGGTGTGCCTCAATCCTACATGCCCCACGCCCGCCGAGGTGGTACTCAGGCCCGGAGAAAGTGTGAGTTCCGTCGCCCATGGGTGAAGACCCTCGGACTGGAGCTGAACAGATAGGCTGTATCTGCGAGCCACGGCAGCCGGCCGTCGGCGAACTACCTCAAGGAGAATTAACGTGGCACAGTCCAAGTTGGATGCCGTCATCGCCCTGGCCAAACGCAGAGGATTCGTCTTCCAAGCCGGAGAGATCTATGGCGGATCCCGTTCGGCCTGGGACTACGGGCCATTGGGCGTTGAGCTCAAGGACAACATCAAGGCCCAGTGGTGGCAGACCTTCGTCCGCGGTCGTGAAGACGTTGTCGGACTCGACTCCTCCATCATCCTGCCCAAGCGCGTATGGGAGGCCTCCGGACATGTGGAGACCTTTGTCGATCCGCTCGTCGAATGCCTCAACTGCCACAAGCGCCACCGCGAGGACCACCTCGTTGAAGCCTATGAGGCCAAGCACTCCAAGGCGCCCGAGAACGGCATGGCCGACGTCGTCTGCCCCGACTGCGGAACCCGCGGACAGTGGACCGAGCCGCAGGAGTTCTCCGGCCTGGTCAAGACCTTCCTGGGCCCTGTCGACTCGGATGCAGGCCTTTACTACCTGCGCCCGGAGACCGCTCAGGGCATCTTCGTGAACTTCAACAACGTCATCACCGCGGCACGGAAGAAGCCGCCGTTCGGCATCGGCCAGATCGGCAAGGCATTCCGCAACGAGATCACTCCCGGAAACTTCATCTTCCGCACCCGCGAGTTCGAGCAGATGGAGATCGAGTACTTCGTCCGCCCCGAAGAGGCCGACGATTACTATCGCGAATGGATCGAGGCCTGCTGGAACTGGTTCCTCGATCTGGGTATCAGCGAAGACAACGTGCGTCGCCTCGATGTCCCTGAAGACGACCGGGCGCACTATTCGTCCGGCACGATCGACGTCGAGTACCGCTTCGGCTTCCAGGGGTCGGAATGGGGCGAGCTCATGGGTGTGGCCAACCGCACCGACTACGACTTGGGCACCCACACCGAGGCATCGGGCGCGAAGCTGCAGTACTTCGACCAGGCCAGCGGCGAACGCTTCACTCCTTATGTCATCGAACCTTCCTTCGGCCTGACCCGTTCGATGATGGCCTTCCTCGTCGACGCCTACACCGAGGACGAAGCCCCGAACACCAAGGGCGGAACGGACAAGCGCATCGTGCTGCGCCTCGACCCGCGCCTGGCTCCGATCAAGGCGGCCGTGCTGCCGCTGAGCCGCAACGAGAAGCTGTCCCCGCAGGCCAAGGAGCTCGCGGCTCGTCTGCGCAAGCGCTGGAACATCGATTTCGACGATGCCGGTGCGATCGGTCGTCGCTACCGTCGTCAGGACGAGATCGGCACCCCGCTGTGCATCACGTTCGACTTCGACTCGCTCGACGACAACGCGGTCACGATCCGCAAGCGTGACGACATGAGCCAGGAGCGCGTCAGCCTCGATCAGGTCGAGAACTACCTGGCCGAGCACCTCGGCGTCTGATTCGGCTGCGACGTCTGATGCGGATTTGATGTCTGGCACGGATTTGGCTTGTGCCAGATGCAGTCCAGGGCGACTGAGCTGATTCCAACAGCACGAAGCGGCCCCGACTCCTCGGATGAGGAATCGGGGCCGCTTCGGTGTGAGTGCTTGTTCAGCCTGGGGCCAGGTCGCAAGCTGCGAGCACGACGATGATCAGAGCTTCGTCCAGGCTTCGGCCAGGACGCCGCGGATGATCTGCTCCATCTCGTCGAACTCCTTCTGACCCACGGTCAGCGGAGGCGAGAGCTGGATGACTGGGTCTCCACGGTCATCGGCGCGGCAGTACAAGCCGTTTTCGTACATCTTCGCGGACACGAAGTTCTTGAGGATGCGCTCCGACTCCTCCTCGGTGAAGGACTCCTTGGTGTCGCGATCCTTGACGAGTTCGATGCCGTAGAAGAAGCCCTCACCGCGAACGTCACCGACGATCGGCAGGTCCTTGAGCTTCTCGAGCGTGAACTTGAACGCGGCTGCGTTCTCATGGACGTGGTCGTTGAGCTTCTCCTTTTCGAACACGTCGAAGTTCGCCATCGCGGCGGCACAGGCGACGGGGTGACCGCCGAAGGTGTAGCCGTGATAGAAGGTTTCTTCTCCACCGGGGCCGAACGGCTCGAACAGACGATCCGAGGCGATCATCGCACCCAGCGGAGCGTAGCCGGAGGTGATGCCCTTGGCGCTCGTGATGATGTCGGGGACATAGCCGAAGTCGTTGCAGGCGAACATGTCTCCGATGCGGCCGTAGGCGCAGATGGTTTCGTCGGAGACCATGAGCACGTCGTACTCGTCGCAGATCTCGCGCACCCGATCGAAGTATCCGGGTGGCGGCGGGAAGCAGCCGCCGGAGTTCTGCACAGGCTCGAGGAAGACGGCCGCGACCGAATCGGCACCTTCGAACTCGATGGCCTCGGCGATGCGGTCGGCTGCCCAGCGGCCGAAGGCCTTCTCATCGTGGGCGTAGGGCTGCGGCGAACGGTAGAAGTTCGTGTTGGGCACCTTGATCGCACCAGGCACCAAGGGCGCGAACTGTTCGCGCAGATCCGGCAGCGAGGTTACGGACAGGGCCCCATGTGGGGTGCCGTGGTAGGCAGTGGCACGCGAGATGATCTTGTGCTTGCCCGGCTTGCCCGTGATCTTGAAGTAGTTCTTCGCCAACTTCATCGCGGACTCGACCGAGTCACCGCCGCCGGAGGTGAGGAAGACGCGGTTGAGGTCGCCTGGGGCGAAGCTCGCCAGGCGCTCTGAGACCTCAATGGCCTGCGGGTGGGCGAAGGACCACAGCGGCATGAACGGCAGCTTCAGCGCCTGATCGTACATCGCCTTCGCGATCTCCTCGCGACCGTGGCCCACCTGGACTGTGAACAGTCCGGCCAGACCATCAAGGTACTTCTTGCCCTTGTCGTCGAAGATGTGGTGACCTTCGCCACGGGTGATGATCGGTGCTTCACCACCATTGAACAGTGACTGGTGCGGAGCCATGTGCATCCACACGTTGTTGCGGATGGCATCCTGATAGCCGGTGCCAGCTCTGGTGACATTCTCTGTCATCGCGTCCCCCAATTGTATTTTTGCTTTTCGAGTGAGAGGTACATGAAGAGCTCCGTGTCCACGACTGCGTCGATCGAACGGAGCTCTTGGTTGACGAATTCGATCAGGTGGCGATCTGATTCGCAGACTATCTCGACCAAGAGGTCGAAGGACCCCGCGGTCACGACGAGATAGTCGATCTCGTCGTATCCGTGAAGTCGGTCGGCGACCTTGGAGATATCGCCCCGAACCTTGACTCCCACCATGGCCTGTCGGGCGAAGCCCAGACTCAGAGGATCGGTGACGGCGACGATTTCCATGACGCCGGATTCGATGAGTCTGGAGACCCGCTGACGGACGGCAGCTTCCGACAGCCCGACGGATTTGCCGATGGCGGAATAGGACTTGCGTCCATCGTGCTGCAACTCGACGATGATCGCTTTCGATTTCTCGTCGAGATTGCCCAGGCGGTGATTGCTTCCGCTCGGCATCAAGTGGGCCATTCTTCACCTCCGTGATTTGGGTCTCAGCATAATCTACCATTGATTCAGGCGGAATACGCATCGGCGCATGCGAATTCAGTCGAATCTGAAAAACAATCGTTCTGGATTCGTCATGAATCCGCATTTCCACCCTCGACAACACGCGTGTCGCAGTCATTGACATGGTGTGATGCGGCTCACCAGACTGTAGTCATGAATGAGGGTGAGCTGTTCTACGCCGGAGAAGACAACCGGCCGGATGTGCAGGGAATGCGGCCCGGCGCCGAGCAGGGCCGAGCGGGGCAGGAAGTCAGGGCTCGTCCCCAGCCTCGGCCGGGCGAGGTCGACACGATCGGGGCGAACGATCTGTTCTTCTCCCCGGACGAATATCTGGGGCGCATCGCCTCGGTGCGCAATCGGATGATCGACCAGGGGCTGTCTGCGCTCATCGTCACGGACCCCGCAAATATCTACTACCTGACCGGCTACAACGCGTGGTCGTTCTACACCCCGCAGCTCCTGTTCGTTCCGGCCGCGGGTCCACTCACCCTGTTCCTGCGGGACATGGATGCCAGGGGAGCCACGCATACCTCGTGGCTGCCGCCCGAGGACATCGTCGGCTATCCCGAACGGTATGTGCAGAGGCCCCACATCCACCCGTTCGACTGGGTGTCCTTCGCGCTGCGGCAGCGCTGGGAGGTCGCCCGCGCGTCCTCCTCGCCGGTCGGAGTCGAGATGGATTCACATTTCTTCTCTCCGCGCGCTTTCCGATCGCTGGTCAACGGCGTTCCTGAGTGGAGACTGGTCGACTCCTTCGAACTGGTGAACTGGATCCGAGCGATCAAGTCCCCGGCAGAGGTTGCGCTGATGCGCACTGCCGCCGAGGTGACCACGGAATCGATGAACGCAGCGCTGGGCACGATTGGGGTCGGTGTCGCGCAGAACGAGGTGGCCGCGGAGATCGCGGCCGCGCAGGCTCGCGGGCGCGGCAGTGCCTGGGGTGACTACCCGGCCATCGTTCCGCTGCTGCCCACGGGAGAGAGTGCGGACACGCCGCACCTGAGCTGGACTAACCGCAAATTCATCGACGACGAGTCGGTGAGCATTGAGCTGGCCGGCGTCCACCGCCGTTATCACGTGCCCCTGGCGCGGACCGCCGTGGTGGGGAAGCCGAAGCAGGAGCTCATCCGTCTCGAAGGCGTCGTTGCCGAGGGGCTGGCCGCGGTGCTCGACGTCGCCGCGCCCGAGGTCCCCACCGCTGAACTTGCCCGGACGTGGAATCGGGTGTTGGCGCTGGCTGGGTTGGAGAAGCCGAGCCGTCTGGGGTACTCCATCGGGATCGGATATCCGCCCGATTGGGGCGAGCGCACGATCTCGATCAGGACCGAGGACGACCAGTTCCTCGAGGCGGGAATGACCTTCCACCTCATCTGCGGCATGTGGATGAACGGGTACGGGTACGAACTGTCGGAGTCCATCCTCATCACCGACACCGGCTGTGACACATTCACCGCGTTCCCGCGCGAGCTCATCCGGGTCTGACCTGAGCCTCGGTGATCTCGGATCCATGGCCGTCCCCCTGCCGCGCAGCTGCTCCTCGGCTTGGCCTCAGACCATGAACTGGATCCAGAGTCCGAGGCAGAGGGCATTGGCTCCAGCCACGGCCAAGGCTCGGCCCTGCACCCAGCCGATGTCACTCGCCGAGGCGGGCCCGGAGGGATCGGCCATCTGCACGGACATCGCCACACGTGGGGGAGCAGCCAGCGCAGCGAGTGAGCCGGCTGCGTTCCCTGCGGCAACCACGGGCAGGGACGAGACGTGGGATGCGGCGGCGACTGCGTCGATGGTGCCGGTGAACATGGAGTTGGCGCCGGTGTTCGAGCCGGTGACCACAGCTCCTGTGGCGGTCAGCCAGGGCGTGAGCAGGACGAGGCCGGCGGGTACCAGTGATCCGATCGCAGCGCTCATCCCGGTTGTCGTCATGATCCAACCCATGAGCATGAAGGCCGCTGTCCCTGCCCCGATGGGTGCCCAGGAGCGCACGGCAGAACGCGTGACGGTGCGCCGAGAGTCCACCGTGAACGCCGCGATTATGCAGGCGGCAGCCAACCAGAACGGGGGAGAGGCGACGATCTGAGTCAGCAGCGAAGGGAAGGTGGACTGGAGTGCGCGAGCAAGGAGCAGGCCGAGAGTCAGTGTTGCGTAGGGCAGTACAGCGATTCCCAGCCGCCGGGTGAAGCCGGTGCTGCGACGCCGGATGATGAAGAGCCCGCCCATGACTGCAATGACGAGGAGTGAGCCGATGATGCCTGCCGGGGCCATGCCGATCGCAATGCTGGCTGTCAGGATGCCCGCCCACATGAGGGCGGCGGTCGCGGCGATCCCGAGGCAGGAGACGAGGCCAGGCCGCATGATGAGGATCACCGAGGCGGCCACGATGACCACAGGGATCGCATTGATCCACGCCGTCGCGACGCCAAGCTCGTCGACGTCGAGGTCGGCCAATGCCGCCGCGACCGTCGTGCCCGGCCCCAACGCTCCCCACGGTACGGCGATGAGGCCCAGGAGTCCGAGCATCGCCGATTGACGCAGCGAGCATCCGAGCAGTCGGAGGACGGGGACTCCGATCGTCACACCGATGCCGAAGCCGGTGACTGATTCGGCGAACGGGACGATGCCGAAGACGACGAGGGCCACACCGAGCGGCCGACTGGGTGCCGCAGATTCGACCCAGGCGGAGATCTCGCCCATCGAACCCGCCGCTTCGAGGAGCCGTGCGAGCACCATGCCGAAGAGGAGGATGAGGGCGACTTCGAGGATGAGTGGAAAGTAGTCAGCACCGGATTGGAGCAGAACCGACATCGGCGTCGGAAAGAAGAGGACGACCGAGAGTCCGGCGGCGATGACCCCGGCTGTGGCGGAGATCCACGAGCTCTGCCTGAGGATGAGCAGGGCGATGGCGAGCATAATGGGGGCAAGCGCCAGCAGTGGTGTCATATGAGAAGGTCCATCATGTGAAAAGGGTACTTTGGCAGAATTCACTCTACTATTCAAGAATAATCTATGATGTCACAATGGCGAACACAGAGGACCTCGGAGCTCGAGTATTCGGCGCGCGCATCAGAGCCCGCCGCAAGTACAACGACTTCACGCTCAACGAACTCGCAGTCCGTGCCGGGATCTCACGGGCAGCCTTGTCGAAGATCGAACGCGGCGAACAGGACACGTCCGTCTCGAACGCCATGGGCCTCTCCCGCGCTCTCGGCGTCGATGTCGGAGAACTCCTCGCCCCGCCGGAGGTGTTCATCACCCCCAGTCACTCCATCCCCGCCCACAGCGCATACGGCAGGGGCACCCTGCGGCGGGACCTTCCCGCGCCGCAGGAGAACATGGAAGTCGTTCACTACAGACTTGATCCGCACTGCGAAACTGCGTCGTTCGCGGCACACCGCAGCGGCTCACGTGAGACCTTCTTCGTCCTCGCCGGCGCTATCGAAATCGTCACGATCGATCGCCGGACCACCTTGCGAGTCGGCGACTGTGCGCAGGCGCCGGGCGACGTTCCCCATCAGCTGTCCAACCCGGGTGACGAGCCGGCAGAACTCATGCTCATCATCGTCTGAGGGCTGCGGGGAGCCTCAGAGACAGCAGAATGCCCCGTGGTCTGAAAGCATCCTTGACGAAACGAACCGACCTCGGGCATCCTGGTTCTGATCCATTCCCGACGAAAGTCAGTCGCTTCGTGAAGTAATTCCTCATTTCCGCACCACGCGGGTGCATCGGACCCGCAGCGCACTTCTGTGCACGAAATGAGGTCACACATGACTGCTGCCGTATCCATCTCCACTCTCGGATACCGCCTCGGCGACGACACCGAGATCTTCACATCGCTGAGCGCCTCGATCCCGGCTGCAGCCGTCGGACTGGTCGGCGACAACGGAGTCGGCAAATCAACCCTCGCCAGGATCATCGCCGGACTGCTCAGGCCCACTGCCGGAAGCATCACCGGTGCTGAGGGCGCCGTCTACATCGATCAGCTGCTGCCGCACACCGAAGACAGCGTTGCCTCGGCGCTGGGGATCACCGACATCAGATCGGCGTTGTCGACAGCCCTGTCCGGTGAGGCCCACCCGATGACTTCGACGTCATCGGGGATGACTGGGACATCGAAGAGCGGGCGCTGAGCGCCCTGGCCGATCTCGGCCTCAACCTCGACGCCCCTGCCCTGGACCGGCGGCTGTCCACCTTCTCGGGAGGTCAGGCCATGCGCATCGGTTTGGCCAGAGCTGCGCTGGCAGGCGAGCGCTGGCTGATCCTCGACGAACCCAGCAACAATCTCGACGAGGCAGGGCGTCGACGCCTGGCCGCTCTGCTCAAGGACAGGATCGGACCGACCCTGGTGATCTCGCACGACCGCGCACTTCTGTCGACGGTCTCGACGATCGTCGAGATGACGGACCAGCTGCGGGTGTACGGAGGAGACTTCGACGACTACGAGGCCATGGTCGCTGCCGAGGAAGAGGCGAAGCTCGCCGACGTCGTCGATGCCAAGAAGGCCCTGACGATCGAGAAGCGCCAGCGCATCGAACTTGAAACGAAACTGGCCCGATCCGACCGAAAGGCGGCCAAGGACAAGGAGAACAAACGGCGGCCCAAGATCGTCATGAACGGTCTGACGGACTTCGCCCAGAAGAGCGCAGCAAAGCGACGCGGAGACAAAGCCGCCGACGAGGAGCAGGCCCGCTCCTCTGTTCGCTCTGCCAAGGACGCCCTGCGCAGGGACTCGAGCATTCGCCTGGATCTGCCGGAGACCTCGATCCATTCCGGTAAGCGAGTACTCGACATCTCCGGGGGAGTGCTGGACCAGCCGCGCACAGTGGTCGGTCCCGAGCGCATCAGGCTGACCGGTGCCAACGGCTCTGGGAAATCGACGATGTTGACAGCAATCGCCGGCCGCCAAGACACGGGCGCGCCGATCGACGAACTGTTTCCGAACATGTCGATCACAGTTCCGGTCCCGGTCGGCATCCTCGACCAGCAGTACAGACTGCCGCCGACACTGACCGTCATGGAGGCGGTGAGGGAGAACAACCCCAGTCTCGGCCCGCAGCGCGTCCACGAGGTATTGGCTGCGATGGGGCTGCGAGCGGGCCGGACCGATCAGCTGTGCTCGACCCTGTCGGGAGGGGAGCGCTTCCGTGTGGCATTGGCGAAGAGCCTGCTCCAGGATCCCGCACCGCAGCTGCTCGTCCTCGATGAGCCCGGCAACAACCTCGACCTGTCATCGCTGAGCGCTCTGGTCACGGCCCTAGACGGATTCGGCGGCGCAATGATCGTCATCACTCACGATGATCGTCTCGCCGAGGAGCTGCGACTTGACGTCGAATGGGACATTCGGGAATTTCTGGCCCTGGAAAGGGTTGATGTGGGCAGGGATGAGAATGAGACGGAGGGCTCATGCGCGCGATCGTGAGAGGACAGCCTGTGCTTGTGCAGGTCTCCCATCATTTGACGGCTCGGGGATAATGGCATGGTGAGTGTCATCAGCCCTGCCCCAGAAGCCGTATCCCCAGCCACCGCCGAGCCTCTGCGCATCGGCCCCATCGAGCTGTCCTCGCCAGTGGTGCTCGCACCGATGGCGGGAATCACCAACACAGCCTTCCGGCGCCTGTGCCGTGAGTACGGGGCTGGTCTCTACGTGACGGAGATGGTGACGTCCCGAGCCCTAGTCGAACGCAGTCCCAAGAGCATGCGCATCATCCAACACGAGCCCTTCGAGACTCCGCGTTCGGTTCAGCTCTACGGCGTCGACCCGGTCACGATCGGGCAGGCTGTGCGGATGATCGTCGAAGAGGACCGCGCCGACCACATCGACCTCAACTTCGGGTGCCCCGTACCCAAGATCACCCGGAAGGGTGGCGGCTCGGCCCTGCCGTGGAAGAAGGACCTGTTCGAAGCCATCGTCACCACGGCCGTGACCGAAGCAGACCGTGGTGGCATCCCATTGACGGTGAAGATGCGCAAAGGCATCGACAAGGACCACCAGACCTTCCTCGACGCCGGCGAGACAGCCCGCAATGCGGGGGTGGCAGCGGTCGCCCTCCACGGTCGGTCCGCAGCTGACCTGTACTCCGGCCAGGCGGACTGGGACGCCATCGCTAGACTCAAGGACCACCTCGGCGACACCGTTCCCGTTTTGGGCAACGGAGATATCTTCTCGGCCGAGGATGCACTCGACATGATGCGCCGTACAGGATGCGACGGCGTCGTCATCGGCCGTGGGTGTCAGGGACGGCCCTGGCTGTTCGGTGACCTCGCCAATGCGCTCAGCGGCAGCGATGAACGTTTCCGGCCAGGCCTCGCCGAGGTGGCCCGAGCCGTCTACAAGCACGGCGAATACCTGGCCGAATACTATGAGGACGAGTTCTACGGTGTCCGTGACCTGCGCAAACACATTGCCTGGTATTTCAAGGGCTACCCGGTCGGGGGTGACCTGCGTCGTCAGCTGGCGATGGTCTCCTCGCTCGAGGAGCTCGAGGGACTGCTGGCGCAGCTCGATCACGACGCACCGTATCCTGGTACGGATGCGGAAGGCTCCCGGGGGCGGACCACCCGCCCGAAGAAGCCGCATCTGCCCGAAGGGTGGCTTGACTCACGCATCTTCGATGTCAGCGGGAAGTCTCTGCTCTCCGAGGCGGAACTCGACATCTCGGGAGGATGACCATGCCATTCGAATCTCACCCACGCACGTCTGTGCGCTCGGGAACCGTAGCGGTATACACGCCGTGGGACGAAGAACGGTGGGTGAGCGAACCGGCAAAGAATCCGCGCCGATCGGCCTTTCAGCGCGACCGGGCACGGGTGCTGCACTCCGCTGGCCTGCGCCGACTCGGTGCCAAGACACAGGTCGTCTCACCTGGAACCGATGATTTCGTTCGGACTCGGCTCACGCATTCCCTCGAAGTCGCCCAGGTCGGACGCGAACTTGCCAGATACCTGGGCTGCGATCCTGATATCGTCGACACCGCCTGCCTGAGTCATGACCTCGGCCACCCACCATTCGGCCACCACGGCGAAACCATCCTCGACGCGCTGTGCATCGACGTCGGCGGGTTCGAAGGCAACGCGCAGACGCTGCGCCTGGTCACGCGAATCGAGCCGAAGGTGATTGCCGACGACTCTCGCCCAGCCGGGCTCAATCTGACACGGGCGAGTCTCGATGCGTTGACCAAGTACCCCTGGTCGAGGAGCGAAGCGAACGTCGGTCGGCGTGACTCCGGTGTCCGAAAGTTCGGCGTCTACGACGATGACAGAGGAGTCTTCGACTTCTATCGCGAGTGCATTGAAGATGGGAAACGCTGCATCGAAGCCCAGGTGATGGACCTTGCCGATGACATCTCCTACTCCGTCCACGACGTCGAAGACTCGATCGCCGGCGGTCACCTGCACCTGGGCGAGTTCGCTGCCGAGAACCGCCGCGGAGAGCTCTTCGACATCACCCGGAAGTGGTATCTGCCGACTACGAGTGATGAGGAGATGGACAAGGCGCTGTCAAGACTGCAGGCAGCGGCATATTGGCCCTCTGAGACCTACGACGGATCCAGGCGGGCCCAAGCAGCACTCAAGCACATGACGAGTCAGCTCATCGGACGGTTCGTCGGTGCCGCAGAAGCTGCCACTCGTGAGGAGTTCGGGTGGGAGCCCCTGGCTCGCTATGCAGCCTCCCTCGTCGTCCCCGAACCAACGGTTGTCGAGATCGCCGTTCTGAAGGGAATGGCAACTCTGACGGTGATGGTCACCGAAGATCGTCTGCGACTGCATGACATCCAGTCCGCCGTCATCACCGATCTGGCCCAGTGGTATGCCGAGGCACCGATGAATCTCGACCCGATGTTCAGGGCCGACTACTTCGAGGCTGCCGACGACGCGGCCAGGCTGCGCGTCGTCGTCGATCAGATCGCATCCTTGACCGACCACTCCGCCTGGGCGCTGTACCACCAGCTCAAAGCAGGAGCGGAGGATCGTCTCTAGACCATGGCCGGACTGATCAAACGCGAGGACATCGACGAGCTGCGCAGTCGAACCCGCATCGACGAGGTGGTAGGTGAGTTCGTCACGCTCAAGACCGCGGGAATCGGCTCGCTCAAGGGCTTGTGCCCCTTCCACGATGAGAAGACTCCCTCGTTCACCGTCCGACCCCAGGTTGGGATGTATCACTGCTTCGGCTGTGGTGAGTCCGGCGATGTCTTCGCTTTCCTGCAGAAGGTCGAACAGCTCAGCTTCGTCGAAACTGTCGAATCGTTGGCCGGCAAAATCGGGATGCATCTGCGCTACGAAGATGGCAAGGGTCCCGATCGGGAGCAGGCCAGCCGGCGACAACGGCTGCTGGAGATGCACGAGGTCGCGCAGCGCTTCTTCACACAGTCACTCGAAGGGGAGCAGGGGCAGATCGGTCGGGAGTTCCTCGAAGGCCGCGGCTTCCCCAGCAGCTCGAGTCAGGAGTTCGGCCTCGGCTTCGCACCCAAGTCCTGGGATTCGCTGACCAAGCAGCTCAAGCGTGCTGGTTTCAGCGAGGAGGAGATTCTAGCCGGTGGCTTGGCCAGTGAAGGCGGCCGCGGCATCTACGACCGTTTCCGCGGCAGAGTCGTCTGGCCCATCAAGGACATGACCTCTCGGACCATCGGCTTCGGCGCCAGACGTCTGTTCGATGACGACCAGGGGCCGAAGTATCTGAATACTCCAGAGACCGCCCTTTATCACAAGAACCAGGTGCTCTACGGGTTGGACCTGGCCAAGAAGGATATCGCGAAGACCAAGCGCGTGGTCATCGTCGAAGGCTACACGGATGTCATGGCCGCCCACCTGGCCGGTGTCACACAAGCGGTGGCCACGTGTGGAACGGCCTTCGGACCCGAACATGTGAAGATCGTGAGGCGGCTGCTCGGCGACGATCCGACGGGGCAGGTGATCTTCACCTTCGACGGAGACGCTGCGGGACAGAAAGCGGCACTGCGAGCCTTCGAGTTCGAAAGCGAGTTCACGGCTCAGACCTTCGTCGCCGTCGAACCCGATGGGCTCGACCCATGCGACCTGCGGATGCAGAAGGGGGATGGTGCGCTGCGCGAACTCATCGACGGTCGCAAGCCGCTCTTCGAGTTCGTCATCACCACCGCGATCTCTCGCTACGACCTTGACTCAGTCGAGGGCAGGATCGCTGCTGTGAAAGCCAGTGCCGAGGTCCTGGCCGATATTCGTGATCGCAACAGCCTCAGCCACTACTATCGCTTCGTCGCCGGTCGCATCGGCGTCGACATCGACGAGGTGGAATCCGCGGTCAGGGATGCCAGAAAGCGACCGAAGAAGGCGCAGTCGAACCAGAGCCGTCAGACTCAGGGCGGATCGTCGCAGGCTCCTTCCCAGGCCCCTCCGGGACCGCCGCAGGCTTCGCCCACTGGCCCGCAGGCTTCCTTCGGTGCCCCGCAGGCGCAGATGAACGCATCGCAGGGACAGGCTGCCAGGTGGAAACAGAACCGGTCGGCTCCGGGGCAGGAGCGATCCGCACAGCAGGCTCCCGGGCAGCAGACAACCGGGCACGGTCAGTATCCGGCGATCAACGGTCAACGCTCGACCACTGGGTTCGCACCCGGACCCACAGGGGCAGGCACCGGAAGAGACGACACCGCCATCGAATACGTCTACGATGAACGCCCCGACGTGTCGAACCTGTCGGCACCGATCAGCCCCGCTCGCCTCAAGACAGAGAAGGGCGCCCTGATGGTGGCGCTGCAGCATCCAGAGTTCGTCAACGCCAAACTCTTCGACTCGCTGTCCGCACGAGCCTTCGAGCACCCCGGGTATCGTCGGATCCAGTCAGCGGTCAAGGCCGCGGGAGGATTGAAGTCAGTCGGGTCCGCTGACGCAACGCGTTGGGCAGATGCCGTCCTCGACGCCAGTGCCGAGGATCTCAGGCCCTATGTCACGCAACTGCTCGTGACACCCCTGCCGGTGGCAGACGGCGTCAGTGCGGAGGGATTCGCTAGGGGCATTGTGGCCCGCCTCTTCGACTACGATCTCGAGCGGATCGCCAAGGAGCTGCATTCTCGACTGCAGCGGCAGGACACCACGGACACTGATGCGCAGACGACGCTTCTGGGGCAGCTGCAGGTCCTCGAACAGCACAGGGCGCGGTTGAAGACACTGATGTGAAGTCTGTGATTCTCGCTTGAAAACGTGAAATAGTGCACAATTGCAATTTTGCAGTTGGTGAAAAGTTGCACGAGATGCAAAAATGGTCTCATGCGTGAATCCGAACCCGAATCCCTCCGTGCCAAAAAGGCGCGTCAGACGCGTCATGCGCTGCATGACGCGGCGATTACTCGAGTTCTCGATGAGGGGCTCGAATGCGCGACGGTGGCGAACATCGCTGCCGACGTCGGCGTATCCACACGAACATTCTTCAACTACTACGCGACGAAGGAAGACGCCATCGTTGGACTCGATGAGTCCAATATCGACGCCAAGTTGGTCGATGACTACGTCCACGCCGATTCCGGAATGGGCGATCTGGCCGAGGATACTGCCCGATTCGTCCGAGAGGTGCTGCTCATGGGTTCGATGGATCCGAGTCTGCCGGCCCGGCGCAGGAAGCTGTTCGCCCGCTATCCGGAGCTGGTCAGCAAACGCTTCGATCGGGCCGAGGCTCTCGAAGAACTTGTGGCCGAACACGTGCTGGCGCGCTTGCTCGTCCTCGGGCAGAAGTTCTCCACCGAAGATTCGGCCTGGGCCAGCGCCAGGATGCTGACCCAACTGTGCCGGGTGCCCTTGAACCACGCTGGCCAGACTGTCAAGCGCTCACCCGAACGCATCGACGACACGACCGGCACACAACCACTCTTCGAAGAGTCATTGGGTCTCTTCCTCAAGGTTCTGGACCGACTATGACAAAGGCTGAAATGAGAAGTAAACAGGGACTGAGAACTGGCGAGATGGCCACGACCCCGGAAGACAGTAGTGAGCCCGAGCAGATGACGACATCTGCGATCATCCTGCTCTTCGTGGGACTGATGATCGCCATGTTCATGTTCTCCCTCAACCAGACCGTGCTGGCGACCGCCCTGCCGACGATCGTCGGTGAACTCAACGGCGTCGACCAGATGCTGTGGGTGTCCACCTCGTTCATGCTCGCCTCGACGATCATGATGCCGATCTACGGCAAGGTGGGTGACCTGTTCGGTCGCAAGCCGCTGTTCATGTTCGCGATCTGCTGCTTCCTGCTGGGCTCGGCTTTCGCCCTCATTGCAAACGATATGTCGATGCTCATCTTCGGTCGTGTCCTCCAGGGCATCGGCGGTGGCGGAATGATGATTCTGGCTCAGTCCATCATCGCTTCCGTCGTCCCGGCCCGTGAACGCGGTAAGTACATGGGCATCATGGGGTCGGCCTTCGCAGTCTCCTCGGTGGCTGGCCCCCTCATCGGTGGTTGGCTGACTGAAGGACCCGGCTGGCGCTGGGCCTTCGCAATCAACTTCCCCCTCGGCATCATCGCTCTCATCGCCGCTGCCATCTTCCTCAAGGTGCCCAAGCGCGCACACGGCCCGCGTCCGAAGATCGACGTCGTCGGAATGGCCCTCGTCTCGATTGTCACCTCCTGCATCGTCCTCGTCTCCGCGTGGGGCGGACACGACTATGAGTGGGGCTCGTGGCAGATAAACGGCCTCATCATCGTCGGCGTCCTCGCGATCGCCGGATTCATCTTCGTCGAGCTCAAGGTCAGCGAGCCAGTCATCCCGCTGTACCTGTTCAAAAACCGCGACTTCCTGCTCTGCACCATCGCGGGCCTGTTCATCGGAGTCGCGATGTTCGGCGTCCTGTCCTACATGCCCACCTACCTTCAGATGGTGCACGGTATCGACGCCACGAAGGCAGGACTGATGATGGTCCCGATGATGGGGACGATGCTCATCTCCTCGACCCTCATCGGCTTCGTCGTCTCCCGCACCGGCAAGTACAAGAAGTACCCCCTCATGGGCGTGCTGATCATAGCCGCCGCGTTGGTTCTGCTCTCGCAGCTCAAGGCCGAAAGCGCGGCATGGGAGACGATGGGCTGTCTGGCTCTGCTGGGACTCGGACTGGGCCTGAGCATGCAGACGCTCGTCCTCGTCGTCCAGAACGCCTTCCCCGTCGCCATGGTGGGAACAGCGACTGCATCGAACAACTACTTCCGACAGGTCGGCGCGACCCTGGGCATGGCCTTCATCGGGTCGGTATTCACACAGCGCCTCCTGGACAACATCAAGGACGGGATGAGCGGGCTGGCGAAGGCCAATCCCGCACAGCCGCTGCCCAAGATCTCCTCAACAGGGTTGACACCCGAGATCGTGTCGAACATGCCTGAGCCGCTGCATACCCTCATCATCACGTCGTACAATGATGCGTTGGTGCCGCTGTTCCTGTGGGTCGCGCCTCTGGCAGTCCTTGGTTTCATCTTCCTGTGCTTCCTGCCGAATACCCCGCTGGCGCAGACATTGAAGACTGACACCGCGAAACGCGAACTCGTCAGCGTGGGCACCGGCTCATCCGATAATCTCAAGGACGCTTCCGGTAGCCTCGCCGACTCATCGGATAGTCTGGCTGAGAAGGCTAGGCTGAAGGAGTCGACTCATGACGGTACTGACAATACTCAACGCCCCCGGGACAGAGATTCCCGACCAGCTCACTGACCTCGCTCGGAGGGAGGATGTCGAGCTTCGGATCGTCGAGGCCCACGAGCTGGGCTCCGCTCTGCCCGGCACCGATGTCCTCCTTCTCTGGGATTTCTTCTCAAAGGCGCTGCGCAGCGAATTCGGAACCGCCGACAGCCTGAAGTGGATCCACGCGGCCGCGGCAGGGGTTGACTCGCTGCTGTTCGACGAACTCACGGCCTCTGACGTCGTGGTCACGAATGCCCGGGGAATATTCGACCGACCGATTGCAGAATTCGTGCTCAACTACATCCTCATCCATGCGAAGAACTCGCTGCGATCGCTTGAGGATCAGCGGGATTCGGTCTGGAATCGTCGATCGACCAAGAATCTGGCCGGCTCTCATGCCATGATCGTGGGCACCGGTTCGATCGGCCGGGAGATCGCCAGGGTCCTCAGCGCCCTCGACGTCAACGTCACCGGAGCCGGCAGCCACGCTCGGACCGGAGATGCTGACTTCGGGACCGTCATCGACTCCGCGCAGCTGAGTTCTCATCTGTCCGGGGTGGACTGGGTCATCAACATCGCGCCGCTGACGGACAAAACGAAGAATCTCATCGACGCCGAGGTGTTCGCCGCCATGGACCCCAGCGCCTACTTCGTCAATGTCGGCCGTGGTGAGGGCGTGGTCACCTCCGACCTCGTCAACGCGCTCGAGACTGGCCAGATCTCTGGCGCTGGACTCGACGTCTTCGACGAAGAGCCGCTGCCCGCCGAACATCCCTTGTGGCAGGCGGACAACGTCATCGTCACCCCGCACATGAGTGGGGACACCGATGGATGGCGCATGCGTCTGGCCAACCAGTTCGTCGACCTGTTTGAGAAATACGTGGCAGGCGAGACGTTCCCGCACACGGTGGACAAGGCAGCCGGATACGTACGATGACCGAGAAGTCAGACCATGCTGCCCAGCGGGCGTTCCTCGCTCAGGTTGTCAGTGAACTCATAGCGGTGCGCCGCGCACGACTGCTGAGCATGCTCGTTTTGGCCCTCGCAATGCTCGTCGCCGGTCTCGGCGCGGCGATGCAGGCGCAGGGGACTCGGGTGGACACGGTTCTGCTGTTCTCCGCCTTCAGCCTCATCATGATTGGAATCGTGTGTGCGCTGGGTGCGATCGTCGCATGGACGAGGATCAATCGTGACGTACTTGACTCAGTCGCCTCCGCCAGACCGGCCCGTGCCCGTGCGCCCAGGAGCCGCAACGCGGGAATGGCTGTGGCGACTGGCTTTGCGGTGCTCGGTATTCTGTCCGGATGGACGCTGTTCTCGACGACACCGATCCTGGCAGTCGCTGTCGTGCTGGCATGTGCGATCCTCGCCTGTCTGGGACCGATATGGGCCAACGAACTCTCGAGCGCCGATGATCGATTCGCCGTGATTCTCGACAGTGACGACGCTCTGGCCAATCGGTTCCGCACCTATACCCCGATCTGGCTCCACGACGCGGTCGAGAATGAGAAGGCACGCCAGGGCAGAGCACGAGCCTGAGCAGCCTCCAGCCTCGCCGGCCACCGGCCGCGCCTGGACACCCCAGCAGACGTAAACAGGAGAGCACTCGAGACGAGCCACCATTCTCAGACAGCGAAGCGCCCGCAGCCATTCAGGCTGCGGGCGCTTCCGGATGGGAACAGGATCAGGTCAGGGGAACGCGGGAACGTCGACCCCGGCCATCTTCGCCACACAGCGAATGACCTGGCAGCTGTAGCCGAACTCGTTGTCGTACCAGACGTAGACGACGACACGATCTTCATCGACGATGGTGGCCAAACCATCGACGACACCTGCTCGCTTCGAACCGACGAGGTCGCTGGAGACCAGCTCGGGAGAGGAGACGTAGTCGATCTGATTGCGCAACGACGAATTCATCGAGGTCTCACGCAGGAATTCGTTGAGCTCATCGACGCTCGTTGCAGTCTCAAGGTTGAGGTTGAGAATCGCCATCGACACGTTCGGTGTCGGAACGCGGATCGCGTTGCCTGAGAGCTTGCCTTTGAGCTCTGGCAGAGCCTTTGCCACGGCCTTGGCCGCTCCGGTCTCCGTGAGGACCATGTTGAGGCCGGCGGCGCGACCACGACGGGAGCCCTTGTGGAAGTTGTCGATGAGGTTCTGGTCATTGGTGAATGAGTGCACCGTCTCGACGTGGCCGTTGCGGACCCCGTACTTGTCATGGAGGGCCTTGAGCACCGGGGTGATCGCGTTCGTGGTGCACGATGCCGCTGACATCACCGTATCGTCATCGAGGATGGCAGCGTCGTTGACTCCGTAGACGATGTTCTTGACGTCGCCCTTGCCGGGGGCAGTGAGGATGACCTTTGACGCGCCGGGGCACTCGAGGTGTTTGGACAGGCCCTCTTCGTCGCGCCATTTTCCCGTGTTGTCGACGATGACGGCATCGTTGATGCCGTATTCGGTGTAATCGACCTGCGAGGGATCGTTGGAGTAGATGACCTGGATCAGTGTGCCGTTGGCCTGGATCGTGTTGGCGTCTTCATCGACGACGATGCTGCCGTCGAAATTGCCGTGCACGGAGTCACGCCGCAGCAGCGAGGCACGCTTGACGATGTCATCATCGCTGCCCTTGCGGACGACGATCGCACGCAGACGCATACCTGTGCCGCCGGCGCGATCAATGAGAATGCGGGCCAACAGCCGGCCGATGCGGCCGAAGCCGTAGAGCACGATGTCGCGAACTGCACCGTCTTCAGCATTGGTGCCCGCCACCGAGTCCAGCTCGGTGGAGAGGAAGTCCTCGATGGAGTCGGACTGTTCCTGCTGTTTCTGGATGAGGCGGCCCAAGTCGATTCGGGTGGGCCCTAGGTCGAGCTCGGTCAGGGCCCGAACGATCTTGACTGTCACCTCGATGTCGAGATCCTCGCCGAGGAAGTGGCGGGCGTAGCGGTGAGCCTTGATCATCCCGGTCACCGACTTGTTCAGCAGAGACCGACCGAACAGCGTCAGCAGAACATCATTCTCGCGATACAGGCGTCCGGTCAGTGGGATGAGTTCTTCGGCGGCAGTCTGCTTGTTCGCCCATTCATTCAGGCGAGCCGTCGTTGCATCAGTCAAAGGTCGTATCTCCTCGGTCAGTTAGCGAATTCTCGCCCAGTCTAACGGGTCGCCTACTCGCGTTTCGTCTGGTGCTCGTCGTATCGCCGGAATCCGAGCAGCGTCAGTGCGACGATGCCGGCACCGGTCAGGAGTGCACCGAGGCTCTGGATCTGGACCTGGGGCTCGACGAGGCGGTATTCGGGTGAGGGATCTTCCTGCGGCCGCGGTGGATTCGCGGTCCCGATCCAGGCCGCAACGAACAGGACTATCCGGGCGAAGATATTCATCGTCAGCATGATCGCGATGATCGAACCGAACACGCCTGCGGCTTTGTTGCCGGAGAAGATCTCGACGAGGACCGTGGCCAGGTTGAGGAGGATCGTGAAGGCCACAGCACCGATGAGTGAGCCCCTCATCTTGGCTCTCTTGCCCACCGGATGGTCGGGCAGCATGGTGAAGAGGAACATGAAGATCAGCCACGCGGCGCCCAGAGTGATGATGATCGGAACGACGACCAGCAGGCCCGAGGCCCACCCTGGAAGATTGAGCTTCTCGCTGATGAGCGGCTGGAGGCCGCTGCCGATGACGGTCAATGCCACGGTGAGCAGCAGGCCGATGATGAGTCCCAGGAGCGTTGCAACGTTGTTGAGGATCTTCTTGACGAACGTTTTGTCGGGGACGACGTCATCGAAGTCTGCGTGCAGCTGCGCTCTCACGGCGGCACCGAGGTTGCCGATGAATCCCTGCCCTGTGTAGAGGGCGGCCAGGATGGCGATGATTCCGACCGACTGCCAGCTGGTGAGGAAGCTCTCCAACTGATCTGTCAGTGACGAATTTCCGCCCACCTGCGTCTCGATCTGCTCGACGACGACGGGGAGGAGCTCCGGCCTCAGCACATCGAGGACGAACCCCAGACTTGCGAAGGTGAACATCGCGATCGGCATCACCGCGAGGACTAGGAAGTAGGTGATAGCGCCACCGAACTGATTGCCCAGCCGCTCGCCGAAACGCTTGATCGCGCGCATCAGATGAGCGGGACCCGGCTGGGTGATGGCGTTGTGGCCGGCTTCGGCCACGGTGTTGCGTGAGGCCAGTACTTTGGCTGGTGCCACTTCGTGCTCCTTCGATCTTAACCCGCAGATGTCTGTTTCAAGACTAACCGCTGGGAACGCGCTGAGAGTGGTGGATCGTGCTTCTAATCCAGACTTCTGACCATGCTGGTTCTGTCTTCGACAGTGCAGTCCGCTGGTTCCACGCTGTCTGCGGGGTCTTCACCAGCATCATCACAGCCAGGCTGCAGCGGTGTGTTCCTCGGGAACTTCTTCACCGGCGGGGACCGGCCCGGGGGCGGTGCCCTTGCCGAAGGGCGATCCGCCCAGCTCCTCGCGGCCGTGAGGCGAGAGCCAGCCGGCGAGATCCGGGCCCTTGGGAACGATCTGCGTCGGGTTCACATCGACGTGGACGATGTAGTAGTGCTGTTTGATCTGAGTGAAATCCACGGTGTCACCGAAGCCCGGCGTCTGGTAGAGATCGCGGGCATAGCCCCAGAGGTTTTCGAAGTCCCGCAGTCTCTGTCGGTTGCACTTGAAGTGTCCGAAGTAGACCGGGTCGAAGCGAACCAGAGTGGTGAACAGACGGACATCCGCCTCGGTGATGGAACCACCCATGAGGTACCGGGAATGGCTCAATCGTTCCTCCATGGTGTGAAGAGCAGTGAACAGCCGGTCGAAGGCTGCGTCGTAGGCCTCCTGGGAGCCGGCGAAGCCGCACCGGTAGACGCCGTTGTTGATCTCGGTGTAGATCAGACGCATGACCTTCTCCATCTCCTCCCGCGATTCTTCGGGCCAGAGATCCGGGGCGCCCTCTCTGTGATACTGCTTCCACTGAGTGGAGAAGTCCTCGGTGATCTGCGCGAAATCGTTCGTCACGACAGCACCGCTGGCGATCTCGACCATCGCCGGAACGGTGATTCCGCGGGGGTAGTCAGGGAACCGTGCGAAGAACGCCTGCTGCAGGCGTTCGATGCCCAGCACCGGATCCACTCCGCCGGGGTCGAGGTCGAACGTCCAGGACCTGGCATCGTGAGTGGGACCCGGCATTCCGATGGAGATGACGTCCTCGAGGCCCAGCAGACGGCGAACGATGACCGTCCGGTTCGCCCACGGGCAGGCACGAGCGGCAATGAGCCTGTAACGACCGGATTCGACCGGCCACTGCGAGTCGGGATCAGCGAGGATCCGATCGTCGATATAGTTCGTGTCTCGGTCGAATACCTCATCCTTGGCCACATAGCTGTTCATCTGACTGCTGTCATCGGACATGGTCTGCTCCCTCGCGAAGGTGCCTGAGTAGTCTCATTGAGTCCCAGCCTACGTCTCACCGCCGGACTGTGGTCAGTCGGCGTAGAGTTCGTCGATGTCAGCTGCGAAGTCCTTGTTGACGACGTGGCGTTTGACCGACTGCTTTGCCGACAGGTACCCGTTGTCTTCGGTGAGCTCAACCGGCAGGATCGCGAACTTCTTGATGCCCTCCGCCCGTGACACCGTTCTGTTGACACTCTCGACCGCCTTCTCGATGGCGGCCCTCACGGTTTCGTCAGTGGAAGCCTGGCGCAGGTCCATGGCCGGCAGGTGATGATTCTTCAACCATGTGGGCAGCACCTCCGAGTCGAGGAAGATGAGCGCGGAGACGAACTTCCGGTTGTCTCCGACGACTACGGGCTGGCCGATGAGGGGGTGGCGTCGCAGGGCGTCTTCGAGTGGTGCCGGCGCGATGTTCTTTCCACTCGAGGTGACGATGATCTCCTTCTTGCGGCCGTTGATCGCGAGGTAGCCGTCCTCGTCGAGCGACCCGAGGTCGCCGGTGGCGAACCAGCCGTCGTGGAATTCCTTGGCGGTGGCCTTCGGGTTGTTCCAGTATTCGTGGAAGACCGGGGCGCCCTTGGCCAGGATCTCACCATCGGGGGCGATCGCCACGCTCACCCCGGGCAGTGGAACTCCGACGGTGCCTATTTTGGCCTTGTCCGGCACGTTCACAGTGATGGGGGCCGTCGTTTCCGTTAGGCCGTATCCCTCGAGGACGATGAGGCCGACTCCGCGGAAGAAATGACCGAGGTGGGCGCCGAGCGGACCGCCGCCGGAGACCGCGTGGGTGACATTGTTGCCCATGACAGAGCGCAGCTTCGAGTACACGAGCTTGTCGAACAGTGCATGCTGCAGTTTGAGCGTGATCGGGATCTTGCCTGCGTCCATGGCCTTGGAGTAGGCCACGGCGACCTGTTCGGCACGGCGGAAGATCTTGTCCTGACCACCGGATTCGGCTTTGGCCAGTGCGGAGTTGTAGACTTTCTCGAAGACGCGAGGGACCCCGAGGATGAACGACGGGCGAAAGCTGCCCAGGGAGTCGGTGAGCTTCGTAAGGTCGGACTGATGTGCCAGGAGGGCACCGGAGCTGATCGAGAGAACTTCGATGAAACGGGCGAAGACGTGTGCCTGCGGCAGAAACAGGAGGCATCGCATGCCTGTCGCGAAGACATCAGGGATCTGCATCTGCGCTGCCTGCGCAGTTTGGACGAAGTTCCCGTGAGTCAGGACGCATCCCTTAGGCCTGCCGGTGGTGCCGGAGGTGTAGATGAGTGTGGCGACCGAATCGCCTGTGACCTGCTGGCGCTGGGTTTCGAGGGCATCGTCGCTGATCTGTCGGCCGGTGGCCTCGAGTTCGGAGAAGGCTCCCTGATCCCAGATCCACAGCTGCGGGGCAGGGACTCCGGCGGCGGCTGCGGCGGCTTCGACCCGGTCGGCATGTTCGCGACTGCTGACGAGGCCGCGGCCGACGCCTGCGTCCTGGATCATCCAGGCGAGCTGTGCTTCGGAGGAGGTGTCGTAGAACGGGACTGAGACCGCTCCGGCGAACCAGGCGGTGTAGTCGCTGAGAGTCCATTCGTAAGAGGTCGGTCCGAAGATCGCGATTCGGTCTCCGACCTCGACACCCGAGGCGATGAGTCCCTTGGCCGCGTTTCTGACCTGGGTGAGGAATTCACCCGCAGACACCTCTTCCCAGTCGTCCTCGACAGGCTTGGCCACGAGAGGACGGTTCGGGTTCTCTGTAACCGTCGCGAGGAAGACATCGGTCGTCGAAGAGGTCGTGTCGACCTCGAAGCCGACGACCGGGGTTGTTGACTGCTGCATTGTCGCTGGGCTCATGAGGTCTCCTTCTGGGCGTAAGTTACTGCCCGGTTATCCTACTGCGGGAGCGTTGTGAGGTGAAATCCCTCACGTTTGGAAGCTCAAACCCTCCTCACACGTCTATCTGGCAGTCTAGCCAAGTCGATGCAGGGAATGTTCAGAGTACGATGGTCGAAACCCGCTCACGCCCAGTCAGTGAAGGAAGGTAATGACGACGATTCCTGAGGAGACCAGTTTCCGCTATGACGCGGTGCTGGCCGAGAAGATCGAGAAGTCGTGGCAGCACACGTGGGAAGAGGCGGGAACATTCCATGCCCCGAACCCCACTGGTGATCTGAGCCAGGCTGCCCGAGATCTTGGTCGACAGGATTCGGAGTCCGCCTATGGTCCGCCACAGGCACTCGGCGAGCGTGAGTCCCTCTACATCATGGACATGTTCCCTTACCCCTCTGGGGCGGGCCTGCATGTTGGCCACCCGCTGGGCTATCTGGGCACGGATGTCTACGGCCGCTATCAGCGGATGCGCGGGCACAACGTCATGCACGCACTGTCCTATGACGCCTTCGGATTGCCAGCAGATCTGTATGCAGTCCAGACGGGCCAGCACCCGCGCATTACGACTGATGCGAATATCAAGAACATGACACGCCAGCTGCGTCGACTGGGGCTCGCCCACGACGCACGCCGCAGCTTCGCGACCACTGACGATGACTTCGTCCGGTGGACCCAGTGGATCTTCCTGCAGATCTTCAACTCCTGGTACGACCCAGAGGCAAGCACCGAGGGAGAGGACTCTTTCGGTGCGGCTCGGCCGATCTCCACACTGATCGAGGCGTTCGCCCAGGGAACCAGACAGACGCCTGACTCTCGTCCCTGGTCCGAGCTGAGCCCGGCCGAGCAGGAGAATATCCTGCAGGACTACCGTTTGGCCTATGTCTCGGAGTCCCCGGTCAACTGGTGCCCGGGGTTGGGCACCGTACTCGCGAACGAGGAGGTCACTGCCGAAGGTTTGTCCGAGCGCGGCAACTTCCCGGTCTACACCCGCCGCCTGCGGCAGTGGAACATGCGCATCACCGCCTACGCCGATCGCCTCATCGACGATCTGGACGATTTGGATTGGCCTTCGGCAGTGCGCAGCATGCAGGTCAATTGGATCGGCCGCTCCAAGGGTGCCCTGCTGCGCCTGCCTGTGGCCGCATCAGATGCTCAGGTCGAGGTCTACACGACCCGTCCGGACACACTTTTCGGCGCCACCTATCTCGTGCTCAGCCCAGAGCATCCGCAGGTTGCCGAGCTCACAGCCGCTGAATGGGGCGATCAGACGCCCGATTCCTGGCGCGGTGATCAGCCCACCCCTGCCGAGGCGATCGCCGCCTACCAGCGCGATGCAGCTGCGAAGACCGATGCGGATCGTCAGCAGAGCAAGGACAAGACTGGGATCTTCACCGGGTCCTATGCGATCAATCCTGCGACCGGTGAGCAGGTTCCGGTCTTCGTTGCCGACTATGTGCTGATGGGTTATGGAACCGGTGCGATCATGGCTGTTCCGGCCGAGGACGCCCGCGACTGGGACTTCGCGAAGTCCTTCGGTCTGCCTTATGTGCGTACCGTTGCGCCTCCGGCCGACCACGATGAGGATACGCCCTTCACCGGAACCGGCGTGATGATCAGCTCCGCCAACGACGAGATCGATATCAACGGTCTCGAGGTCGAAGCGGCGAAGGCAAAGATCACCGAATGGCTGGCCGACAAAGGGCTGGCCACCGAGTCGACCCAGTACCGTCTGCGGGACTGGCTGTTCTCACGGCAGCGCTATTGGGGCGAACCCTTCCCGATCGTCTACAACGAGGCCGGAACGCCCATCGCCTTACCCGACTCAATGCTGCCGGTCGCGCTGCCCGAGGTCGATGACTTCGCTCCTCGGACGTTTGCCGCCGACGACGCCGACAGCCACCCGGAACCGGCCCTGGGTCGCAATCGCGACTGGGTCGAGGTCGAACTCGACCTGGGCGACGGTCCGCAGAAGTACTACCGCGAGACGAACACGATGCCCAACTGGGCAGGATCGTCCTGGTATCAGCTGCGCTACGCCGATCCGCACAACAGTGAACGTCTCGTGGACCCGGTCAACGAGAAGTACTGGATGGGCCCGCGCGAATCCAAACCTCGAGGCGGCGCCGATCTCTATGTCGGCGGTGCCGAGCACTCGGTTCTGCACCTGCTCTACGCCCGGTTCTGGCACAAGATCCTGTTCGATCTTGGCCACGTGTCATCGTCTGAGCCATTCCATCGTCTGGTCAATCAGGGCTACATCCAGGCCTACGCCTACACCGACTCGCGCGGGGTCTACGTTCCCGCCGCCGAGGTGGAGGAGAAGACCGATGACAACGGCGATTCGACCTTCTGGCACGACGGTGCGCAGGTCAACCGTGAGTACGGCAAGATCGGCAAGTCGCTGAAGAACTCCGTCATGCCCGATGAAATGTATGACGCCTACGGTGCTGACACGTTCCGTGTCTATGAGATGTCGATGGGACCGATCGAACAGGCTCGTCCCTGGGAGACGCGTGCTGTCGTCGGTGCGCAGCGGTTCCTGCAGCGCGTGTGGCGCCTCTTCGTGGACGAAACCACCGGTGAGTCCGTGATCAGGGACGGTGCGGCAGACCCTGAGACGCTCAAGGTTCTCCACCAGGTCATCGATGGTGTTCGTGACGACATGGACCACCTGCGATTCAACACCGCGATCTCTAAGCTGATCGTGCTCACGAACCACGCGACGAAGCACGGCGGAGCCACGGCCGATGTGCTTGAACCGCTGGCCATCATGCTCTCGCCCTTCGCACCGCACCTGGCCGAAGAGCTGTGGTCAAAGCTGGGCCACACATCGACGCTGACCTATGCGACCTTCCCCGCTGTCGATCCGCAGCATCTGGTAGCCGACCAGGTCACCTGCGTCGTCCAGGTCAAGGGCAAGGTGCGAGCGCGTCTCGAGGTCGACCCCGACATCTCGGCAGAGGATCTGGAGAAGCTGGCACTGGAATCGCCGAATGCGCTCAAAGCGCTCGACGGGGCTGGGGTACGCAAGGTCATCGTTCGGGCACCCAAACTGGTCAATATCGTCCCCGACGCCTGAGACACGGCGTCTGCCCGGAAGGGTTGAGTACATATGTCAATGGAATCCACACGGGATGAGATCCGGCTCACCTTGGGGGTGAGACCGACAATAGATCCGGCGACGGAAGTCGCTCGTCGCGTCGAATTCCTGGCCGACTACATCCTGACCACCGGCGTCAAAGGGCTGGCCTTGGGAATCAGCGGTGGGCAGGATTCAACTCTGGCCGGACGACTGTGTCAGTTGGCGGTCGAAGAGCTGCGCAGGCGGGGAGCTGGCGCCGAATTCTGGGCGATCCGCTTGCCGCATCACATTCAGACCGATGAGAGTGACGCTCAGGCTGCGATGGAATTCATCCGAGCCGACCACGAAATCGTCTTCAACATCGGTTCGGTCACTGACGCGGCGGCGGCTGAATATGAGAACGCCACCGGAGCGGCCATCACCGATTTCGGCAAGGGAAACGTCAAGGCACGGATGCGAATGGTCGCTCAATTCGAGCTGGCGGGGGAGAAGCGGCTCCTCGTCGCGGGTACCGATCATGCCGCTGAGGCCGTGACCGGCTTCTTCACCAAGTTCGGTGACGGTGCCGCCGATGTGGTGCCGCTGGCCGGACTGAACAAGCGGCAGGGTCGAGCACTGCTAGACCACCTCGGCGCCCCCGATCATCTTGTTCGAAAGGTTCCGACAGCGGATCTGCTCGATGAGGATCCGGGCCAGACCGATGAGTCGTCACTGGGCCTCAGCTACGACCAGATCGACGACTTCCTCGAGGGCAAAGACATCGATGAGGCTGCCGCTGCAGTACTCGTCGAGAAGTACCGTGCCTCCGAACACAAACGTCGGACCCCGGTGACCCCGACCGATTCGTGGTGGATCCGTCACTGACATCGTTCAGGCGACGAGTCCGAGTTCCAACGCTGTCTGGTTGAATTCCCACCGGGCGGAGACGAACCTGGCGCCCAGGCTCTCGCCGCGGCTGCGTGCCTCCGTGTACTCTCTCCAGCCGCCCTTGCGGGAGTCTCCGGGACGGATCTCTCGCTTCGTCTTATCGTCCGCGAGCTGCCGTGTCTCTTCGTTCACCCAGATCGACAGAGCCTCGGCCGCGCGGTAGAGATTCATGAACGCGGTGTGGGAACGCGGGTTGTCGAAGCTGGACTTCGAGAATTCCTTCCTGAAGGTGTGCAGCGGCTCGAGCTCGTCGACGTCGAGCGTCCCGTAGGTCGCATCAAGACGCAGCGACTGCACCAGGCCGGCAGAATCCGGGAGCAGGCCCAGGATCCGCCGTGCTCGCTCTTCGTCGGGCAACGCAGTGACCTCTTCGTCGACGGGGGTCAGCCCCAAGGTGTCAAGACGCCCGCGCTCGGTGCTCAGCAACTGGCGCAGGGAATCGATCTGTATCTGCGCCCGGCGCCACTCACCATGGAACATGAGCAGGGCGACGATGACTCCCAGGCACAGAATCAGGCCGATGGCCCAGGCGAACGGATGCAGTCCGGGCACAGCGAAGACCACGATGCCCAGCACGCTGAGCACCGCGAACGTCACCGCCGCCGGTGAGTTGGTCAGGAAATCCAAGAAACGCTTCACAATTCCAAGGGTACTGTTTCAACCTGCAGATATCGTGGAACCTAGTGGCATATAGTGTGGCTGAAATGCCGGGACGAAGCAGGGAGAACACGGGTTGAAGATTTCAGTCATCGGTTGCGGTTACCTGGGCGCTGTTCACGCGGCGGCTATGGCATCACTGGGACACGAGGTCGTTGGTGTCGACGTCGATGCAGACAAGGTTGCTGCGCTGACCTCTGGTCGGCCCTCCTTCTTCGAGCCGGGGCTGAGTGAATTGCTGGTGAAGGGTCAGAATCTCGGCAGTCTCGAGTTCACCACGGATGTCTCGCGTGTCGCGGACGCGGCGATCCATTTTGTGTGTGTCGGGACTCCGCAGAAGCCGGGGGAGTTCGCAGCCGATGTCACGTATGTCGATGCTGCTGTGGAGTCGCTGGTTCCCCATCTGACTTCGTCGTCGGTGGTTGTGGGCAAGTCCACTGTTCCTGTCGGTACTGCTGAGCGTCTGGCTGCTGCTCTGGTTCCCACGGGGGCGAGTCTGATGTGGAATCCGGAGTTCCTGCGTGAGGGCCATGCCGTCGAGGACACACTGCACCCGAATCGTCTGGTCTACGGCGTTGCCGAAGGTGAGGCCGGTGAACAGGCCACGGCGGTCCTCGACGAAGTGTATGGGCCGATGCTGGCGGAACAGACGCCGCGCATGGTCACGGACTTCGCGACGGCCGAGCTGGTCAAGACTGCTGCGAACTCGTTCTTGGCCACGAAGATCTCGTTCATCAATGCAATGGCTGAGCTGTGTGAGGCCTCTGGTGCGGACGTGACCCAGTTGGCGGATGCGATCGGGATGGATGATCGCATCGGACGGAAGTTCCTCAATGCTGGTCTCGGCTTCGGCGGTGGGTGTCTGCCCAAGGACATCCGTGCGTTCATGGCTCGTGCTGGTGAGTTGGGTGCCGATCAGGCGGTGGCGTTCCTGCGTGAGATCGATTCGATCAATATGCGTCGGCGTGTGCGCATGGTCGACATTGCCAGGGACACCTTGGATGGATCGTTCATCGGGAAGAAGATCACGGTCCTCGGAGCTGCGTTCAAACCCAACAGTGATGATGTTCGGGATTCGCCTGCGCTGGCGGTGGCGCGGCTGATCGCGACACAAGGCGGTGTGGTGACGGTGACGGATCCGCAGGCGATCGACAACGCGGCGAAGACGTTTCCCGAGTTGAACTATGTGGCTGATGCGTCTCAAGCTCTGGCCGGTGCAGATGCTGTGCTGCTGCTGACGGAGTGGCAGGAGTATCGGGATCTTGATCCGGTGGCTACGGCGTCGCTGGTGTCTGGCCGGGTCCTCATCGATGGCAGGAATGTGCTGACACCCCAGGTGTGGCGCTCGGCTGGTTGGACATATCGGGCGCTGGGCCGTCCATGAGGATTGGTCTGGTCACCGATTCGACGGCACAGCTGTCAGATGCGGAGACAGCCGCGTTGCGTGAGATCACCGGTGACCTCTTCGCTGTCGTTCCCCTGACAATCCTCGTCGGAGGGGTCGCCTTCACCGACGGGGAGCTTGACGCGGCAGACCTGTGCCTGAAGATGGACGAAGGCGTTGAGGTGTCGACCTCTATGGCGACGCCCGCCCAGTTCTCGAATGCCTATTCGACGCTTCTTGATCATGGTGCTGAGGCGATCATCGCCGTGACCATGTCGGGTGAGCTCTCCGGGACCCGGGATTCGGCCGTCGCTGCAGCTCAGAGCGAGGAGTCGCTGATCAACGTCGTCGACTCCCGGACCACCTCGGCGGGCCTCGCCGGTGCTCTATCGATCGCGGCCGCCGGGATCGGCCACGGACACGACGTGGCATCGATCGCCGGCACAGTCGCCGACTGGTGCGCTGGCGAGACCCGAACCGCATTCGCTCCGGAGACCTTGGAACACCTGCGCCGAGGCGGTCGCATCGGTGCCGCGTCCTCTCTGCTGGGCCGGGCCCTGCAGATCGTCCCGGTGCTCGGGCTCAGCGCCGGTGTCGTGGCTCCTGTCGCCAGAGTCCGGACCCGCGCTAAGGCACTTGAGCGCATGGTTGCACTGGCTGGTGAGGCCGCGGCAGAGATCGCCTCCGATGAGCAGGATGTGTACGTGGAGATCCAGCATGCAGACGGTGAGCCCTCCCACCCAGATGTGGTCGCGCTGCGCGAGAAGATCGAAGCCGCCGGTCTGCCGACGACGTTTCGAACCTTGTCGGCCATCATCACCGCCCACGTCGGATCCGGCACGATCGGAATCACGGTCCAGACCAGACCGTGAGCCCCCGCGCTCGACCCCCACTGCATCGAATCTCGCTGATCTGAGTTGCTCGTCGCTGACCCGCGTCGACCGTCTGTTTCGTGCGTCCAGCATCACTTGAGTGCGTCGAACTGTGGACGCCTGGTCGACTCATGTGCGTTCGACCTGTGGACCCTCGCACGGTTTCCACAGGCGATATTCCGGCACTGGTGTGGTCGGTGCATTCGCTCATAGCTTGTCGACATGGCTGTCTCTCCCGATGATCGCTTCGCAGGCCTCATCAATTCCAGTGCCGAACGCGGCGGATGGGTTCCGGGAGACGTCTTCGGAAGCGACAGCGAAGGCGAAGAAGAACCGGTTGAGCCGCGCCGAGTGCGCCTGCCCATCCTCGTGGCATTGGCGGTCGCGACCATTGCTGTGCTCGTCATCGCCTTCCTCCTCTTCCGGCCAGCCCCCCAGCATGCCGCCACCGAAGAACAGGTGGGTTCTGCCGAAGGGGGTGGCGCTGACTCAGGTAGCGGCACGGCCTCCGGGGGCAGGGCAGCCACGACTGCGACGCGGGCGGGAGTGCCGCCGGGACAGGACCAAGAAGCACAGGCCGAGGCCACGTCTGCGACTCAGAGCACCGAACCCGGCCGGGTCGTCGTCCATGTCACCGGAGCGGTGCACAGACCCTCCGTCGTGAGTCTGACAGCCGGTGCCCGTGTCCAGGACGCAGTGGAGGCAGCAGGCGGACTGAAGGAACTCGCTGATGCGGAGGCGATCAACCTCGCTCGCGTCCTCCAAGACGGTGAGCAGATCCACATCCCCGCTCACGGTGAGGAACCAGTACCCGGTCGGGCTGATTCCGACAGCCCCGCATCGAATGCGGCAGGGGGAGCAGGGTCCGGCAGCGCGGGAGACAGCGCAGCGGGCGCATCCGGTGGTGAGGGACCAGATCCGAACCCGAGCGCAAAGGTGGATCTCAACACCGCTGACCTCACGACCCTGGAGACACTGCCGGGAGTCGGACCGGTGACCGCGGAGGCGATCATCGCCCATCGTCAGGAGCAGCCCTTCACCAGCGTCGAAGATCTGCTGCTTGTCCAGGGCATCGGACCCAAGACATTCGAGAGCCTCAAAGACCGTGTCTCGGTCGGGTAGGACCCGGCGAGGCAGAGCCGATCGGTCGACGGCTCAGCGCGTGGGAGATCGGTGGAGGGCCGGAGTCAGCTGGGTGGCCTCGGCTGCGAAGGTCTGGCCCGGATCTGTCCGCCTGCTCATATGTGCGCTGGGCCTGTGGATCACCGCGCTGCTGGCACCCGGATTATGGGCGCTTCTTGCCGCCCCGATCCTCGTCGGCCTCGGCTTCCTCTGCCTGCGCAGACACCATCACCTCGGGGTGTTCCTCATCGTGTTCACTTGCCTGCTCACGGTGCAGACCACCATGCTCTGTGCCGGGAGTGGAACTGGGGAAGTCACCGAAGTGGAGGGCATCGTGGTCGGTCACAGCCAACCGGGGGCTTCGGGCTGGTCTCGGCTGACGGTGCTGACTTCAACCGGTGTCACCGAGGTGCTCAGCCCCTCCGCCCCACCCGAAGGTTCGCACGTGTCTATGCGCACAGACGATCTCGAGGACATCCGCATCAGCAGCAGCGATGCGAGGGTCCTCCGCGCACCGAACACCCTGTGGCGGTGGCGCGGCGACCTGCGCATGCAGCTGCGGCATGATTCCCTGGCCTCAGGACACAGTGGTGGTGCACTGCTGCCAGGACTCGTGGTCGGAGACACCGAGCCGCAGGATGCACGAATGGAAGACGACATGCGCGTGGTGTCCCTGACTCACATTTCTGCCGTTTCAGGCAGCAATGTCACGATCGTCAGCCTCGGCGCAGGTCTGCTTGCAGGACTGTGTCGGGCCGGTCCCAGAATCCGCGTCTCCGTCGGGGTGCTCACCTGCGTGGGGTATGTGTTCGTGGTCGGATTCGAACCCAGTGCCATCCGCGCGGCGGGAATGGCGATCGCGGTCGCTCTCGTCTTCCTGCGTGGGGGAGGGATCTCACCGGTGGCGGTGATGAGCTCGACCGTGTGCATCCTGCTCAGTGTGGTTCCCGTGCTGGCGACCTCGGTGGGTTTCGTACTCTCCGTCGTCTCAACTGCCGCAATCATGTTCATCGTCCCGATCATTCTGCGGCGTCTGAGCACGCGGCTGTCACTGGTCCCCGCCCTTGTCATCAGTGCCCTCCTCGTGCCCCTGGTTGCCCAGCTGGCGTGCACACCAGTGCTCGTGGCGATCGACCCCCGGATCGGGCTGTGGTCGGTGGCGGCCAATGCTCTGGCCGCACCCGCAGTTCTGCCGGCCACGGTTCTCGGGTTCCTGTCGCTGGTCTGCGGGGGCCTCGGGCTCGTCGGTGTCCCCGGACTGCTGTGGTGTGCTCAGCTCCCCGCCTGGCTCGGTTCGCTGTGCGCATGGTGGATCGTGGCCGTGGCCAGGGTCTGTGCGGGACTGCCCGGAGCAGCCCTCGACTGGCCGGAACCGCCGTGGGGGACACTGGCCGCGCTCGGGCTCCTCGTCGTACTGGCCGCAGGCACCTGGCTGATAGTCCGCAGAAAGCTGTGGGGAGTCCCAGCAGTCGTCCTCTGCATCTGTCTGAGTGCACTGATCATCGTCGTCGGACGGACGAAGCCACCGGCAGATGACTGGTTGGTGATGATCTGCGATGTGGGGCAGGGGTCGGCAACGCTGATCAACCTCGGCGAGGGCCGTGGGCTTCTCGTCGATACGGGGAAGGACCCGAAGCCCGTCGACGTGTGCCTAGACGACGGCGGGATTGAGGAATTCGACCTCGTCGTCTCCCATTTCGACGCCGATCACAGCGCTGGGTATATCGGAACCACGTGGTCTCGGACTCTGCACCAACTGTGGGTGTCCGCCAACGTCAGCGGGGGAAACGAGGTGCGCGGCATTGTCGGCGACACCGGCGCCGAGGTGGTCCCCACAGCACGTGGACGCACGTTCGACGCCGGTGGGGCCCGAATCGAGGTGCTCTGGCCGCCTGCGAAGGAGACGGAGGGGACCGAAGTCCGCAACGAGGACTCTCTGGCCCTCAGGGTTCAACAGAAGGGACTGAGCTACCTGGTCCCCGGCGACATCGGCGCGGATGAGCAGTACATCGTGGCCCAGAATCTTGACCCCGTCGATCTGCTCATCGCTCCCCACCACGGCTCCTCCGACCTGTCGGAGGACTTCTTCACAGCCGCAGGCGCTCGCCTCGGAGTGATCTCCGTGGGGGAGAACAGCTACGGTCATCCCACGCCCCGGGCGCAACGAGCCTTCGGCCCCGTCCCGGTTCTGCGCACCGACCTCTGCGGCACCATCGCCGTCTATGCGAACGCACAGTACAGCACAGGACGCGGCTGCGTCGGTCACGTCGGTTGACTGACGCGCACCGTGTCCGCGGCTGACGATAGGCTTGGGCCATGGCAGTGAAGAAGACCCTGATCCCGTGGAGTTCCGCGAAGCCCGCGCCCGTAGTGATGATTTCCGGAAACGAGCCGGTGCTCATCCGCATGGCCAAGGATCGGATCGTCACCGCCGCACGGAAGTCCGATCCGGAGGAGATTGAGTTCGATGCCGCCGGCTACCAAGGCGGAGAGCTGCTCATGGCTGCCTCGCCGTCCTTGTTCTCCTCCTCGAAGCTCATCGTCGTCGACAGTGTTGAGAAGTGCTCGGAGGCATTCCTGGCTGATGCGCTCACCTACCTCGATGACCCCAATGACGATGCCGTCGTCATTCTTCTTCACGGCGGAGGGAATCGGGGCGCGAAACTGGTCAAGAAGATCGAAGCCAACGGGTTTCCCCGAGTCGATGCGGCGGCACTGAAGAATGAGAGCGACCGCGCCAAATTCGCCCAAGGTCGGTTCAAGGCAGCGAAGAGGCAGATCGACGAACCCGGGATGGCGGCACTCATGTCTGCGCTCGGGGCGGACCTGTCCGAACTCAATGCCGGTGTCGACCAGCTCGTCGAGGACACAGAGGGAACCATCACCGCTGCGATCGTCGACCAGTACTACGGCGGTCGGGTGGAAGCCACTGGCTTCAAGGTCGCCGACGCAGCAGTCGGGGGCGATGCGAAGAGCGCGCTGAGCCTCCTGCGTCACGCACTGTCGACCGGTTCCGACCCGGTGCCCCTGGTAGCGGCCGTTGCGATGAAATTGCGGGGGATGGCCAAGGTTCAGGGTTTCTCGGGATCGAGTGGTGAACTCGCGTCAGAACTGAAGATGGCCCCTTGGCAGGTCGACCGTGCCCGACGCGAGGTGCGCCGGTGGAACGAAGTGGCCCTGGGGCAATCATTGATCGCGGCGGCAGAAGCCGATGAGGCGGTCAAAGGCGGAGGCCGTGATCCGGTCTATGCGGTCGAATGGTTCGTCTCCGAAGTCTGCCGGTTGGCTCGCCAACGGTGAGTGGTGCAACGCGGCCCAGCTGGCCAGCACACCTAGCGAACAGCTGCAGGGTGAGCCGCCGAACCGTGAATAGTTGAGGGGCCCGATCCAAACGGATCGGGCCCCTCGAAGCTATAGCCTCAGTGATCGACTCAGAGAGCGTTGATCTGCGTGGCCATTCTCGACTTGCGGTTCGCAGCGTTGTTCTTGTGCAGAACACCCTTTGAAACAGCCTTGTCGAGCTTACGGGCGGCAACAGCATATGCTTGCTGTGCTTCGTCCTTGTTGCCGGCAGCAATGTTCTCGCGGACGACGCGGACGTGTGACCGAACCTCGGACCGCACAGCCTTGTTGCGCTGGCGAGCCTTCTCGTTGGTTTCAATCCGCTTGATCTGTGACTTGATATTAGCCAATTTCAACACTCTTTCGTGTTAGTGGAACATGGTCGTGAGGGCACATCTGATCGACGTATTCATCTCCGCGGGGAAACACATCGATGATATCGAATCTGATGGCATCTTCACCCGACCTAGGCGAGACACACGCCTTTGATGAAGATACCTGATCAACGATACAGGCTGATCCCGTCAGGCAGAAATTGTCGGTGCCCTGATCTCGGCTCGGCGAGGGGGTCAAACCGCCGAACGTCTCAGCTTCGGCTCGGGCTCAGGCTCAGCTTGGGTCGACGTTCTCTGCGACCTTTTCGAAGATACCGCGGGGCATGATCGAGCCTTCGCGGCGGATGGACTGCGGATCGAGACGGATAATACGGTCGAGACGGATCTCAGAGGGCCTGCCCCGAGAATCCCAATCTCCACTGCCGATGTTCATCCACCGGGCGTGGCGGTCTTCGCGGACCTCTCCGATTCCACCCGGGATGTGATCTTTGCTGGTGAGCATGAGTGCCAGAACCCAGCGACCGTCCTTGCCGACGATCAGGGAGGGTCGGTCCTTGCCCTGGGAATGGTCCTCTTCGAAGGGAACCCATCCCCAGACGACCTCACCTGGATCGGCTTCGCCGTCGAGGTCGGGTGCATAGGAGACGTTGACCGCTCCGCGGTAGTCACCGGGATAGTCGCCGTCCCTCGCCGAGGCGGAGCCGGAGGACCGTGCATCACCCCGCGAGGGGCTGCTCGGGCGAGAGCCTGACCCCTGTGGGCCCGCCTTCTTCTTCGCCTGTGATTCCCTGAGGAATTTGAAGCCTTCGTTGACGCCGATCTTGACGACGCGATTGACCAGTGATTTCCAGCTCATGTACGCCAATCCTAGTCGACGTAGCTCAGGACCGCTTCGACCGGAAAATGGTCGGACGGGTACTCACCGTCAGTGCAGAAGGTGTTGATTCGAGTCGACACGGTCCGCAGATCAGCAGTGGTGAGGATCCAGTCGATGCGGCCATCACCGGCCTTCGGTCCCTGGTAGCGGTGGAAGGTGCCGATGTTCTGGCTCGGGGCGACTGCAGCGGTGTCTGTGAGTCCCAGTTCTGTGCAGAAATAGTCGTAGACGGGCGAGCCGGCGGCGACGTTGAAGTCTCCTGTGACAACAGACGGGCCGGTCGTCTCAGCGAGGTGACCGGCCATGATCTTCCCTGACTCCAGGCGTGCCTCCTCAGACTTGTGATCGAGGTGAGTGTTGAGTTGGCGCAACGACTTCCCCGTGACACGATCCAGAAAGTCGACGACCGTCAGGGTCCGGGCGTGGGAGACGCCCCAGGATTCGGAGGCGACTGTCTCCGGCTGTTCAGACAGCCAGCTGATGTCGACGGTGTCGACGGCGAATCGCGACGAGTCGTAGATGACCGCGGTGAACTCACCCGAGTTGCCGCCTGAATGCCCCTCACCCAACCAGATGTACTCATCGGGAAGGAGGCTGATGAGCGTCTCGAGCTGATCGAGCTCACCTTCCTGCGTGCCGATGATGTGAGGGTGAGCCTCGGTGATGAGTTCGGCGGCGATGGGCAGACGCCTGGCCACGGGATGCCCGTCCATCGCGGGGTATCTGAGGTTGAAGCTCATGATCGAGAAATCGTTCATGGTCCAATCGTCGCCGATCAGTGCCGAAACTGCCGCTCAGTGCCCAAGATGGGCGGATCGGTACCTGGAATCTCAGGGAGTTCGAGTCGGTTCGAGGAAGCGCCGTCCTCATGCGCCGGGGCGCGGAGGATTCCAGTCTGGTGCGCAACCCATGGAACAATGGAAGTTCTGGTCTGTCGAAGGAAGGGCGTTCATGTCACCTCAGGTGAAGCCGCAAGCACTCGAACGGATTTCGCCGTCCGCTACATCACCCGAGTTGATCCGCAATTTCTGCATCATCGCACATATCGACCATGGCAAATCGACCCTGGCCGACCGGATGCTCCAGGTTACCGGGGCGGTGCAGCCGCGCGATATGCGAGCTCAGTACCTCGACCGGATGGACATCGAACGCGAACGCGGAATTACGATCAAATCCCAGGCAGTGCGCATGGCCTGGGAGAACGAGGGTGCTCCCTATGCACTCAACATGATCGACACTCCAGGCCACGTCGACTTCAGCTATGAGGTATCCCGGTCGCTTGCCGCGTGCGAGGGCGCTCTGCTTCTCGTCGACGCCGCACAGGGCATCGAAGCCCAGACTCTGGCCAACCTCTACATGGCCATGGAGAACGATCTCGCGATCATTCCCGTGCTCAACAAGATCGACCTCCCCGCTGCACAGCCTGAGAAGTACGCGGAGGAGCTGGCCAACCTCATCGGCTGTGAACCCGAAGACTGCCTGCTGGTGTCGGGGAAGACCGGCGAGGGCGTCGACGCGGTCCTTGATCGCATCATCTCCGACATTCCTGCTCCAGTCGGCGACGCCGAGGCGCCGCCACGAGCCATGATCTTCGACTCCGTCTACGACACGTACAGGGGCGTCGTGACGTATGTGCGCCTCGTCGACGGTGCACTGCATCCTCGCGAGAAGCTGACGATGATGTCGACAGGCAGCACTCACGAACTCCTCGAGATCGGAGTCTCCTCACCGGAGCCGAACGCCACGAAGGGACTGGGCGTCGGCGAGGTCGGATACCTCATCACCGGCGTCAAGGACGTCCGCCTGTCCAAGGTCGGCGACACGGTCACTCTGAACTCTGCACCGGCCATGCAGGCGCTCGAAGGCTACAAGGAACCCAAACCCATGGTGTATTCCGGGCTCTTCCCGATCGATGGATCGGACTACCCGGTGCTGCGCGATGCGCTCGACAAGCTCAAGCTCAACGACGCCTCGTTGGCCTACGAGCCGGAGACTTCTACGGCACTGGGCTTCGGCTTCCGCTGCGGCTTCCTGGGACTCCTCCACCTGGAGGTCCTGCGGGATCGCCTCGAGCGCGAATACGACCTTGACCTCATCTCCACCGCACCCAGCGTGATCTATGACGTCACGATGGAAGACGGGTCGGAGCTGGAGGTCACGAACCCGAGCGAGTATCCGACGGGCAAGATCAAAGAGGTCCGCGAACCGATGGTTCGCGCCACCATTCTCACCCCGAGTGACTACATCGGCGCGGTGATGGAACTGTGCCAGACACGTCGCGGCAACCTTCTGGGCATGGACTACCTGTCCTCGGACAGGGTCGAGATCCGCTACCGACTGCCCCTGGCCGAGATCGTGTTCGACTTCTTCGACCAGCTGAAGTCCAAGACCAAGGGCTACGCCACACTCGACTACTCCGATGACGGCGAAGACGCAGCAGATCTGGTCAAGGTCGACATCCTGCTCCACGGTGACCAGGTCGACGCCTTCTCTGCGATCGTCCACCGCGACAACTCCTACTCCTACGGTGTGGCCATGGCCGGCAAACTGCGCAAGCTGATCCCGCGCCAGCAGTTCGAGGTGCCGATCCAGGCCGCCATCGGTTCGCGCATCATCGCTCGTGAGACCATCCGCGCCATTCGCAAGGATGTGCTGAGCAAGTGCTACGGCGGCGATATCAGCCGTAAGCGCAAGCTGCTGGAGAAGCAGAAGGAAGGCAAGAAGCGGATGAAGGTCGTCGGCAACGTCGAGGTCCCACAGGAGGCCTTCATCGCTGCACTGTCCTCGGATGATCCGGAGCCCAAGAAGGAATCCAAGAAGTAAGTGCCTGCACAACCGACTGGTGAGACTCCACCGCGTGACGGTTCGCTGCCGGCCTCGGCCGGGATCGGCGCGACCGCTCGCGGGCTGAGCCTCTACGTTCACGTCCCGTACTGTCGGGTCCGCTGCGGCTACTGCGACTTCAACACCTATACCGCAGAGGACCTGGGGCCCGGAGCCTCCCGCGACGACTATCGCAGCAATCTTGCCCGAGAGCTCGATCTGTCGACACGTGTCCTCGCCGAGACGGGGGCCACCGACCGCAGAGTGACGACGATCTTCTTCGGCGGAGGCACCCCGACGATGCTGGCCGCCGAGGTGCTGGCCGGGGTGATGGACGATATCCGTGACCGCTACCGGTTGGCACCGGACGTCGAGGTTACGACCGAAGCGAACCCCGACACATTGGACCCGACCTACATTGCGACCTTGGCAGCCGCCGGGTTCACTCGGATCTCCTTGGGTATGCAGTCAGCTGTGCCTCATGTGCTCGCGACCCTGGATCGCACACACGACCCGGAGAAGATTCCGGATGTGGCGAAGTGGATCAAAGAGGCCGGCCTGGAACTCAGCCTTGACCTCATCTATGGAACCCCGGGGGAGTCCATCGACGATTGGCGCAAGTCGCTGGAGGTGGCGCTGAGCAACGATGTCGATCACATCTCCGCCTATTCGCTCATCGTCGAGCCCGGCACGAAGATGGGGGCAATGGTTCGCCGTGGCGAACTGCCGATGCCAGACGAAGACGACCTGGCCGACAAGTATGAGATCGCCGATGCCGCCATGGCCGCCGCCGGGCTGCACTGGTACGAGGTCAGCAACTGGTCAACGTCAGCAGAGACCCGTTGCGACCACAACATGGCCTACTGGCGCAATGCCGATTGGTGGGGCTTCGGTCCCGGAGCCCATTCGCACATCGGTGGAGTGCGGTTCTGGAACGCCAAACATCCCCGTGCCTGGTCCGACCGGCTGCTGGCAGGTGAGTCACCTGCCATCGGACGTGAGGTGCTGGAGGAATCAACCCAGGAGATCGAGAGGGTCATGCTCGCAGCTCGAATCGATTCGGAACTGCCTCTGGACTCCCTGGGTGCAGGCAGTGATAGGGCGATCAGAGGATTCGTCAAGCAGGGACTTCTCGATGGTGACGCCGTGGACGAAGGCGGCTTCGAACCCACCCTGCAGGGCCGGCTGATGGCTGACTACATGGTCCGCATCCTCACGGACTACGTGGACTGAACCGACACGAGGTCGACCGAACCTAGCGCAGAGAAGCCGCTGTCATCACATTCGATGACGGCGGCTTCTCCGTGCCTGAAAGATGGTCAGGTCAGGTGAGGGGCCTGATCACTTCACGAAGTTGAACACGAGCGGGAACTGATAGCCCTCTCCCTTGTTCCCGGCCACTGCGGCGATGATGTAGAGCACCGTGTAGAGAACCGGGACGAGGAACGCCAATAAATAGACGAAGAAGCCGAGGCCAAAGGTGACTAGCGCGAGGAAGAAGCCGATGACCATGAACACAATGACAGCCACAAACGTGGCGATAGCATTGGTGATCATGGCGTTGAGGCCCTGCCGCGAATGTTCGCGTACGTAGGGCGATTCGTCCTTCTTCACGAGGAACATGATGAGGGGAAGGAACCCGACGAATATTGACCCGAGGTGAGTCCATAGCACCGTGGTCCTCTCGCTTTCACTGGCCTGCCAGAACATTTCGGAGCCGGGACCGTAGGCGTTCTCGGGCAGCATCTGCGAGTTGAACATGGCCGGATTGCCGACTGGCTGCGCTGGACCGTAGCTATAGGGCCGTTGGCCGTAGGGCTGCTGGGCATACGGTTGTTGGCCGCTGTAGGCCTGCTGTGAACCGTAAGCGGCCTGTTGCTGCTGCGAGGCATAGCCCTGCTGCTGTGAACCGTAACCCTGCTGAGCTTGCTGGCCCTGCTGGGAACCGTAGTTCTGCTGAGCAGGGTTTGGCTCCTGGGCGCCGTAGCTATGGTTCTGCTGGCTGTATGGCTGTTGGGGTCCAGAGGCCTGAGAGTAGTTGGGCGGCATGGGACGCGACTGGTCAGAGCCGTTGTTCGGCTGCTGGGGGTTGTATGACATACGGGTCCTTTCAGAGCTTCTGGCCAATCACACTATCGGAAATGCCGCGGCCCCGAAGTGAGGAAAGCCCGAATCCTGTACCAGATCGATCACAATCGGCCGAGATCATAATCGGCCGAGGTCTCAGCCGACGGTGACGAAGTCGATGAGCTCTTCGACTCGACCCGAGAGCGTGGGTTCGACGTCGGCGATGGTGCTGACCTTGCCCAGGATGCGCACCCACCCTCGGGCCACGTCCCTGTGGTCGGCGTGCGGCCAACCGATGCGAGCCAGGATTCCCGTCTTCCAATCTTCGCCACGGGGGACGACCGGCCATTCCCTGATGCCGACGGCATGAGGCTTGACTGCCTGCCAGATGTCGACATAGGGGTGACCGATGATGTGGACGACGTCTCGATAGCGCGGATCACCACGCACCGCCTCGGCGATCTTAGATTCTTTGGTGCCGGATACGAGATGGTCGGCGAGGACACCGACGCGGTGGTCCTTGTCCGGACCGAACGCCGCGAGCTTGTCGGCAACATCGTCCAAGCCACCCAGCGGTTCGACGACGACACCCTCAATGCGCAGATCGTCACCCCAGATCTTCTCAACCAATTCGGCATCATGTTTGCCTTCGACCCAGATGCGGGATCCGCGAGCCACTCGGGCCCGGGTATCGCCGACTGCGCGTGAGCCCGAAGCTGTGCGACTGGGAGCCGATTTCTTCTTGGTCGGCAGCGTGATGTCGACGGGTTTGCCCTCAAGCAGGAAGCCAGGGCCCAGGGGGAATGCCCGGACTTTTCCTGCCCGGTCCTCAAGATTGACGACGACTCCGGCGGTCGTCTTCTCCGCGCCGACGACGGCGCCGACATATCCGCTCATCGCGTCTTCGAGAACCATTCCCAGCCCCAGTTCAACAGGTGTGGACTTCGTGGGCCGGTGCGAGGAGGGTGAGGAGCCTGCCAGTACATCGGGCCCGTAGCGATCAAAGGTATTCACGGTCAACTACCCTAATCAAGGACTCGGTCCGATGGGCGGTGACCCGCTGGGGCAGGGCCGAAAGTGAATTCGGAATCCAATAAGCGTAGAATTGGCACTCACAGCAGATGAGTGCCAAATGAGGTGCCGAAGGCAGGGAGGAGACGAATGAACGACAGCAGGCGAGCACAGGTTCTGCGTGCGATCGTCGAAGACTTCGTCGCCACCAATGAACCTGTCGGGTCGAAGGCCATCGTGTCGCGCCACACCCTCGGCGTCTCTCCGGCCACGATTCGCAATGACATGGCCCACCTGGAGCAGGAGGGCTACATTGCGCAGCCTCATACCTCGGCCGGTCGCATTCCGACTGACCTCGGCTACCGGATGTTCGTTGATCGCATCGATGACTTCAAACCGCTCACACACGCTGAGCGGCGTGCGATCTTCCAGCTCATCGATGGCAACGGGGACCTCGATGACATGCTCGACCGCACGGTGCGTGTACTCTCCGGACTGACCCACCAGGTGGCGCTGATCCAGTACCCAACCGTCTCGCGTGCCACGATCAAGCACATCGAGGTCGTGGGGCTGGGCCCCAACCGCATCCTCGTCGTCCTCATCACCGACGCAGGACAGGTCGAACAGAAGATTGTGATCACGCCGGGGATCGTCGATGACGAGGCGCTGCGCGGAATCCGCGATGAGACCAATGCCGAATTCTCCGGCCAGAAACTGTCGTCAGTGTTGAGCACAACCACGCCCAGTGCTCCGGCTCAGAGCGTGGACGGCACTCAGACAGAACCCGTCGTGGGAGCCAGCCCGGGCGGGACGGACGTCGCCGCAGCGCTGGCGCAGGTCCGCTCCGCCGTCACGGATCTCGTCGTGGCCACGCGTGAAGAGCGCATCATCATGGCCGGCACAGCAAACCTGGCTCGCTCCGGCAGGGAATTCGGTGAGAAGATGGCACCGATCCTCGAAGCATTCGAAGAGCAGGTCGTACTGCTCAAGCTGCTGACGTCGATGGCTGAGGATCACGAGGAGATCAGCGTTCGGATCGGCCGTGAGAATACTCACGAGTCATTCAGCTCGACATCCCTCGTAGCCGCCGAATATGGTCATGACGCGGGGTCCTCCGCGCGATTGGCTGTGCTCGGGCCGACCCGGATGGACTATCCGACGACGATCACAGCTGTGCGGGCCGTGGCGAAATACGTCTCCGCTGTCCTCGACCAGGGCTAGATGCACCGACACGAACGCACAACGCACAGCGCAGACAACCACCACAGTGCGAACAGGCACGACAACGCGAACAACGCACACCACCAGGGAGAGAGAAGTTTCTGTGGCCGATCACTATGAAGCACTCGGAGTGTCCAAGGACGCTTCAGCGGCTGAAATCAAATCGTCGTACCGAAAGCTGGCCCGGAAGTATCACCCCGATGTGAACCCCGGACATGAGGACGAATTCAAGGCCATTTCCCTTGCCTACGACGTCCTCTCCGATTCGGACAAGCGCCGGAACTACGACATGGGCGGCGGCGAGAACGGACAAGGCGTCCCTGCCGGTGGCGGCTTCGGCGGCTTCGGCGACATCTTCGAGACCTTCTTCGGTGGGGGAGCCGGCTCGGCCGGTGGCCCGATGCCGCGCACACAGCGCGGCAAAGACGCACTCGTAGGAGTCAACATCGATCTCGAGACCGCAGCGTTCGGTGGCAACATCGACCTCGATGTCACCACCGCCGTCGTCTGCGACACCTGTTCCGGTGCCGGAACTCAGCAGGGCACATCGGTTGAGACATGTTCCCTGTGCCATGGTGCCGGCAGCGTCCAGCGCATGACCCGGACACTGCTGGGCCAGATGGTGACGAACCAGACGTGCAACTCCTGCCATGGCTTCGGCACCGTCATTCCCAGCCCCTGCCTCAACTGCCAGGGTGACGGTCGCGTCCGCAAACAGCGGACCATGAAGATCCGCATCCCCGCCGGAGTCTCCGATGGAACGCGCATCCAGCTCTCATCGCAGGGCGAAGTGGGCCCCGGCGGCGGTCCTGCCGGCGACCTCTTCGTCGAGGTCATGGTTGCCCGCCACGAAGTCTTCCAGCGCGACGGTGACAACCTGCGCGCCTCCGTCTCCGTGCCGATGACCGCAGCTGCCCTGGGTGCTTCGATACCCTTCGACACCTTCGATGGCTCGCAGGAACTTTCGATCGAAGCCGGCATCCAGTCGGGCACCGTCGTCAAGCTTCCCGGACTCGGTGCCACCCGCCTGCGTTCGGAGACCCGCGGCGACCTCCTCATCACGGTCGACGTGATGACACCGGACAAACTTGACGATGAGCAGAAGGACCTGCTGTCCCAGTTGGCGACGCTGCGTGAGGAGGAGACCCCACGCGCTCAGATCACCACCCAGAACCGTGGCATGTTCTCCCGCATGCGTGAGAGATTCGCCGGTCGGTGAGTCTTCCCGTCTTCTTCTCGACCCAGGTCGCCGAGGCAGCCGTCGGTCACGTGCTCACTTTCGGTGAGGACGTGGCCGGGCATGCGGTCCGAGTCCGCAGGCTCGGACCCGGGGACGAGCTCGAAGTCGTCGACGGATCCGGCACCCGCGTGCGCGGAACGGTCTCGAGCGCCTCGGCGAACGAACTGGGACTTCACATCGCATCGGTGACACACACCGACCAGGACCAGCCGCGGTTGGTCCTCGTGCAGGCCCTGGCCAAGAGCGATCGCGATCTCCAGGCGATCGAAGCCGCCACAGAGATCGGAGTCGACGAGGTGATCCCCTGGGCCGCTGAGCGCTCGATCGCCGATTGGCCGGCGAAGAAGCGCGAGAAGCTCGCAGCCAAGTGGGACAACGTCCTGCGCGCGGCATCCCTGCAGGCCAGGCGCTCCCGCTTCCCCCTGCGCCACGACCTGGTCCGCGGCACCGGCCTCACATCGGCTCTGGCTGAGACCGACACCGTCTACGTCCTCCATGAAGCCGCCGAGCTGAAACTGTCGCAAGCCCTGAGCACCGATAGTCCTGCGAACTCCTCGACCGCCGAAGAATCCTCGGCGGGTGAAGAATCCTCGACGCCTGCCTCTGGCCGCATCGTCTTGGTCGTTGGTCCCGAAGGCGGTGTCAGCGACGCAGAGCTGGACGCACTTGCAGACGTCGGCGCGAAAGCTGTGCTCCTGGGGCCCACGGTCCTGCGTTCGTCCTCCGCCGGAGCGGCCGGACTCGTCATGGCTCAGAATTCATTGGGCCGTTGGTGACGAAGCGGACTACGATGGAAGCACACAATTGCTGTACCCCCGCAAGCCCGAACAGTCACTAAGGATCATTCTGGACACCTCCACTCAGCCCACGAACTCTGTGAACGCCACACCTGCCGAAGAAGCATCATCGGACACAGTGCGTCTCGTGATTCCTGACTCCATCGATCTGGTCGAGTTCTTCGGGCCGGGAGAGTCGAACCTGCGCAAACTCGAGCGAGTCTTCCCTGACCTCGATCTGCATGTGCGCGCCAACCAGGTGCAGGCCAACGGGGACCCGACTCGCGTCGCAGCATTCGTCTCCGTCATCGGGGAGCTCAAGAAGCTGCACGCCTCCGGCCATCGCATCAACGAGGAGACGATCGATCGGGTGGCGTCGTTCTCCTCGGAGGGGAAGGCCGCCTCTGCGGTGATGGGAACGAACATCCTGTCGACCCGCGGAAAGTCAATCCGTCCCAAGACGATGGGCCAGCACGATTACGTCAAGGCGATCCGCAACCACACGATCACCTTCGGCATCGGTCCCGCGGGTACGGGTAAGACCTACCTGGCGATGGCCATGGCCATCAACGCTCTGCAGCATAAAGAAGTCTCACGCATCATTCTCACCCGTCCCGCAGTCGAGGCGGGGGAGAGCCTGGGCTACCTGCCCGGAACTCTGGGTGAGAAGATCGACCCGTATGTCAGGCCCCTCTACGATGCCCTGCATGACATGGTCGATCCCGAGTCGATCCCGCTGCTCATCGAAACGGGAACCATCGAGGTCGCACCGCTGGCGTATATGCGCGGACGGACCCTCAACGACGCGTTCATCGTTCTCGATGAAGCGCAGAATACGACCGGTGAGCAGATGAAGATGTTCCTCACCCGTCTGGGCTTCGGTGCGCGGATGGTCGTCACCGGGGATGTTTCCCAGATCGACCTGCCGGGCAAGACCCGCAGCGGTCTCAACGTCGTGCAGGACATCCTGACCGGAATCGAAGACCTGGAGTTCTGCCACCTGGGCAGTAAGGACGTCGTCCGCCACTCACTGGTGACGAAGATCGTCGACGCCTACGACCTGTGGGGAAGCAGCGAATGAATACCGAGATCTCAAACGAGACAGACGAGACGATCGACCTCGACGAGGTCGTAGCTCTGACCGAATACCTGGGTCAGGCTCTGCACATGCATACCGGCGCGGAGCTCGCAGTGACGATGGTCGATGCGACGGCGATGGAGGAGCTCCACCTCACGTGGATGGACCTCGATGGTCCGACAGATGTGATGTCATTCCCGATGGATCAGCTCACACAGGGCCAGGCCGGAGTTCCTACCGAGGGCCAGATGGGCGACATCATCATCTGCCCCGAGGTGGCCGCCGCCCAGGCCTCGTCCTCGGGACATTCGACCATGGACGAGGTGCTCCTGCTGACTGTTCACGGGTTCTTGCACCTGCTCGGCTACGATCACGGCGAGCCTGAAGAGAAGGAAGAGATGTTCGCCCTGCAGCGGCATCTGCTGCTGACCTTCTTCGCCGCCCGCTACGACGGTCGCACCGACATCCCTTCGCCCACCGAGGTCTGAGCCGTGCTCTGGCTGTTCCTCGGTGCCGCACTGTGTCTCGTGGTCTCGGCGACGCTGGCCGCGGTCGATGCTGCTCTGCTCAGCGTGTCCCATCAGGCGATCCAGGATGCGAAGGACGAGGGCAAGAAGTCTGCGTTCAGGGCTGAGAAGATCCTCATCGATCTGCCCACCAACATCAACGTCATCATCTTCGTCCGAAACTTCATGGAGGCACTGGCCACGGTCTTCATTGCTCTGGCCTATGACTCGATCTATTCGGTCGGGCCGCTCATGGTCGTGCTCACCGTGCTCACCGCCTCGATCGCGGTCTTCGTCGTCGCCGGTGTGTCCCCGCGGACCATCGGCCGACGCCGTTCTCTGGCCGTGTGCCTCAATCTCAGCTGGGTCGTGGGCGCGGCACTCGTCGTGCTCAAACCGCTGACGAAGATCCTCGTCCTTCTCGGCAACCTGCTCACGCCGGACCGCGTCTACAAGGACGGGCCCTTCGTGACCTCCGATCAGCTGCGCGACCTCGTAGAGAGAGCCAGCGAGTCCGATGTCATCGAAGACGGCGAACGCGAAATGATCCAATCCGTCTTCAACCTCTCTGACACTTCGGCCAATGAAGTCATGGTCCCGCGCACCGACCTCGTGACAGTTAACTCCGGCACACCACTGTCGAAGGTGATGAACCTCTTCCTCCGCTCGGGATTCTCTCGGATCCCCGTCAGTGGAGAGGACCTCGACGACATTCGCGGGGTTGCCTATCTCAAGGACGTCGCCAGACGACTCCACCTCCACCCGGAGGACGCGGAGCGACCGGTCGACATCCTGGCACGGGGAGTTCTCTTCGTCCCCGATACCAAACCCGTCGATGATCTGCTGGAGCAGATGCAGGTCGATTCGACGCATCTGGCGATTCTCGTCGACGAATACGGCGGCACCGCCGGACTCGTTACGATCGAGGACATCGTGGAAGAGATCGTCGGCGAGATCGAAGACGAGTACGACACCAGTGATGACGAACTCGTCGCGGTCGACGACGGCTCATTCGTCATCAGCACCCGCATGTCGATCTCCGACTTTGCCGACTACTTCGATGTGAAGATCGACGAGGACGACGTCAACAGCGTCGGCGGCCTTCTCACGAAACTCATCGGCCGCGTTCCCATCGATGGCTCGAACGCAGCGATCGAAGGGCTCAACATCGAAGCGATGGAGGGCCAGGGCCGTCGCCACCGCATCACCCACGTCAGGGTCACGAAGGAAGAGAACTGAAATGGAATTTCGCACGGACTACCCCGAGAACTACCGAGCGGGCTTCGCCTGCTTCGTGGGCCGACCGAACACCGGAAAATCAACGCTGACGAACGCTCTGGTGGGGGAGAAGGTGGCGATCACCTCGGCGAAGCCGCAGACCACCCGGCACACGATCCGCGGCATCATCCACCAGGAAGATCATCAGCTGATCCTCGTCGACACCCCGGGACTCCACAAGCCTCGGACTCTGCTGGGCAGTCGTCTCAACGATCTTGTGGCCTCGACGCTGAGTGAGGTCGATGTCATCGGCTTCTGCCTGCCCGCTGACGAACCCATCGGGCCCGGTGACCGGTACATCGCTTCCCAGCTCGAACTCCTCGACGGGCGCACCCCGATCGTGGCCCTGGTGACGAAGACCGACAAAGTCTCACAGGAGAAGGTCGCCGAAGCTCTGCTGGCCGTGGGTGCACTCGCCGACTTCACCGACGTGGTCCCGGTCTCCGCCGTCGACGGGTTTCAGATCGACACGGTCGATTCCGTGCTGACCGGCCACCTGCCGGTCTCACCACCTCTCTACCCTGAAGGCGAGCTGACGGATGAGCCAGAAGAGATGATGATCGCCGAGCTCGTCCGCGAGGCCGCGCTCGAAGGTGTCCGCGACGAGCTTCCGCACTCCCTGGCCGCCCAGGTCGAGGAGATGTACCCCCGTGAGGGACGCAGCGAGAACAACCCGCTGTGGAACGTCCACGTCAACCTCTACGTGGAGCGCTCCAGCCAGAAGGCGATCATCATCGGCAAGGGCGGCAGCCGACTCAAAGCGATCGGAAGCGAATCGAGGCGCGGCATCGAAGCGCTGCTCGGGACCAAGGTGTACCTCGACCTGCATGTGAAGATCGCCAAGGACTGGCAGCGCGACCCGAAACAGCTGGGACGCCTGGGCTTCGACTTCAGCTGAGAGGACTCTCACGTCAGCGGCAGTTGATTGACGACGCGTAACCTGCAATAGACTAGGCCGAGTGAATGCCGAGCAGACTCTGGTCGCACTGAGCGACCGTTCCCCCCAAGTTGCACCCGAGGATCTCATTGCGGGCCTCGTCCCGCCGCCGCAGTTCCACGACGTGTCCTTTGCCAGCTACCGCACCGATGACTCGGAGCCCTCGCAGGCCCAGGCACGCAACAAACTTGAGGAGTTCGTGGCGTCGTCAACGTCGAAGGGCTTCCTGGACAAGCTGTTCTCGAAGGGAAAGGACGGCCCCAAAGGCGTCTACCTCGACGGCGGCTATGGTGTGGGCAAGACCCACCTTCTGGCCGCGGCGTGGCATGCCAATGAGAAGCCTGCGACCTTCGGCACCTTCGTCGAATACACGAACCTCGTCGGCGCGCTCGGATTCATCCGTGCCCGTGACGATCTCTCACAGATGAAACTCGTCTGCGTCGATGAGTTCGAACTCGACGATCCCGGTGACACGGTGCTGATGTCACGACTCATGCGCGAACTCACCGACGCCGGCGTGAAGATCATCGCCACCTCCAACACTCTGCCCGGGTCGTTGGGGGAGGGCCGCTTTGCCGCACAGGACTTCCTCCGTGAGATCCAGGCACTTGCCGACCAATTCGACATCTATCGCATCGAGGGCAAGGACTACCGTCATCGTGGGTTGAGCGAGCCGGCCGAACCCGTCCCGGCTGAGAACCTCGATGCCGTGACCGCCGAACTGGCCGGCACAGTCGCCCGCGACGACTTCCCGACACTTCTGAGTCATCTCTCGACCGTCCATCCCTCTCGGTACGGTCGCATGGTCGACGGTCTGGACGCAGCCGTGTGGGAAGACGTGAAGACGATCGACAACGAGGGCGTGGCGCTGCGCTTCGTCGCACTCGTCGACAGGCTCTACGATCGCAACGTGACGATCATCAACTCGGGACAGGCGCTGAACCAGGTCTTCACCGAAGAGTCACTGGCCGGGGGCTACCGGAAGAAGTACATGCGCAGCCTCTCACGCCTGACGGCACTCTCCTCGCAGTAGTAGGCGCTCTTGGCGACAGCCGGCGCTCTGCGCCGTCGCCTCGGCGCTATTGCAGCTCGAGGTATTTGAGGACCTCGAGCTCGGGAACCCAGTCGGGGAGCCCGATGATCCTGAAAGCGGTCCAGACGACGAGAGCGACGAACGCTGCTGTGACCGCACCGACCGTCCAGCGCACCCACAGCGGCCGCGCCATGATCCAGTGCGTCCACCTCTCGACGTGGACTCGGACGAAGCGCAGAATCCTCTGCGCCCAGTGGAACTCGCTGGAGATGACGAACAGTCCGATGATGACGATGAGCCATCCCGGGCCAGGCAACGGCACGAGCAGCAACCCGATCAGCACGATGAGTGTGCCCACCGCACCGACGACGATTCGATAGAGCCGTGCCGCGTGCGGGTTGGCCATGACGTTTCCGCGCCAGCGCAGGAAGCTCAGACGCGTTTTGCGCCAGGGGCGCACACCTTGCTTGTGATGGCGCGACAGCCACCCTTTGGGGCGCTTGTCCTGGGGATCGTCGTTCACACTTCCAATATAAGTCGAAGAGCCTGAAAGCTCGATTCGCGTGTGTGACCACGATCACTCGAATCTGATTTTGCATGGACCCCCACCTGCGTATAGAGTTGTATCTCGTTGCCAGGGAAACCGGGCAGTGAGAAATGCGGATGTGGCTCAGCTGGTAGAGCATCACCTTGCCAAGGTGAGGGTCGCGGGTTCGAATCCCGTCATCCGCTCGAAGGCGTCATGGCACTGCCTTGATGGTGGCGTGGCCGAGAGGCGAGGCAGCGGCCTGCAAAGCCGTATACACGGGTTCGAATCCCGTCGCCACCTCGGATTCGTCCAACGGTTCGCTGTTGGTGAGTCGGCGCGATTGGCGCAGCGGTAGCGCGCTTCCTTCACACGGAAGAGGTCACTGGTTCGATCCCAGTATCGCGCACAGGGACCTAGTGTTCCGGTGCAACAACTGAATAAGGCGCGATTGGCGCAGCGGTAGCGCGCTTCCCTGACACGGAAGAGGTCACTGGTTCGATCCCAGTATCGCGCACAGAAGAAGCCCCCGAGTGACTCACTCGGGGGCTTCGTGCATTCATCGTCCGTTCCTTCTCGCCGTGACGTGCTTGGCTCGATGTGTCGGTCGTGTGTCAGGACTGCCACGTGGGTGCCATGGGGAAAGCAACATATTAACTAGTACGCTAGTGAGGGTAACCATCGACGAAGACTTCGGAGCACTCATGTCTACTCCTCAGAACCCGTATGAACCGAATAACGGTTCTGGAAATCAGAACCCCAACGGTCCGGGCCCCGACAACCAGCCGCCCAACGCGCCAGGTTTTTCGGGCGATCAGAACAGCGCGCCGCAGTACGGTTCGCAGAGCAACGGGCAGCAGCCGCCTCAGTACGGCTCACAGAACGATCCGAATCAGCAGCCTCAGTACGGTTCGCAGCCTCAGTACGGTCAGCCGAACGATCCGGGTGCTCCAGGCTACGACCAGAATCAGGGCGGCTACGGCCAGGGTTATGACCCCAACGCGCAGGGCTACGACGCGAACCAGTACGGCCAGCAGCCTGCCTATGTCGGTGCCGACGGTTCTTCGGACCAGTTCATCCCAGCCAACCCCAATGCGAGCTATGGATCGTATTCGGCTGGTTCGGGTGGCAACAAGTCGAAGAACATCTGGGGGATTCTCGCGCTGGTCGGCGGCATCGCCGGCATCGTCCTGTCCATTTTCTTCGGGATCGGATTCCTCTTCGGCGTCGCCGGTGTGATCTTCGCCTTCGTCGGTCTCTCCGCGATCAAGAAGGGGCTGGCCAACAACAAGGGCATGACGATCACCGGCATGATCCTCAGCTTCATCGCCATCCTGTTCTCGATCATCTCGGTCATCGTCACCTTCATCTTCGGCGGCCTGTTCATCTCTGCGATCGACGAGGCTGCCAACGAGGCATCCTCATCCGCGTCACCGATCCAGAACCAGTCCGAGCCTGCACAGGACCCCAGCCAGGGCGCAGATCCCTCTGACGGCGGCGAAGAAGCCGCTCCTCCTCCTGTCGAAGAAGGGGGAGTCGAGATCGGCACCGATCTGACCGCGGCTGTCCGTGTGCAACCGGGTACCGCGTCCGACACTGCGGCTGGTGCGGAGGACTCCAACGGTCAGATCGCTGTTGTGACGGTGACTGTGGAGAACAATTCCAGCTCGGACGTCGATCTGAGCACCGCTCAGATGTCTGCAAACGATGGCGCCGGCAAGGAATACGACGACGTCTTCCAAGGCACTGAGTACAAAGCCAGTCTCGTCTTCGACACAATGGTTCCAGCCGGCAGCAAGAAGTCTTTCCAGCTCGCCTACGGTGTTCCTTCGGCTGACCTCGACAAAGTGCACCTCAAACTCTCCCTGGGACAAGACCTGGGTAAGGGCGAGGACTTCGAATTCAGCAAGGCCGCGTGATGTGAGTTGGGACGAAGCTCCGATCCCGACTGACATCGGCGCGAACCGCGCAGACATCGAAAATTACATATGATTCATCAGTTGGGTGGCGGTCTCACGACTGCCACCCAACTGATTTCGCACCGCCGATTTGGTATTAGACTCGAGTGGCGAGACACCCCAACACAGACGAATGGAGAAGATCAGTGGCAGACAGCATTGACTGCGCGGGAGAGACCATTCCTTGGAAACAGGGACTGACCGGCACGGAGATCTTCTCCACGGACCGCACGGTCGTTGCAATGTGGCTCGACGGGCAGCCTGTCGACCTCAGCCGCGAACTCGCTGCTGGCGACCAGATCGCTCCGATCACGATCGATTCTTCGGCAGGACTCGACATCCTGCGCCACTCGGCCGCTCACGTCACTGCGCAGGCTGTCCAGGACCTGTTCCCCGACGCGAAGCTCGGCATCGGTCCCTACATCACAGACGGCTACTACTTCGACTTCGATGTCGCCCAGCCCTTCACCCCTGAGGATCTCAAAGCGATCCAGAAGAAGGCCGCCCAGATCGTCAAGTCCGGTCAGACCTTCAACCGTGTCGTCGTCTCCGAGGACGAGGCGAAGGCACGGATGGCGAATGAGCCCTACAAACTCGAACTCATCACCGACAAGGGTGCAGGCTCCGACGATTCAGCCTCCGTCGAGGTCGGTGCCGGTGAACTCACCGTCTACGAGAACCTCGACCGTAAGGGCGAAATCGTGTGGCAGGACCTCTGCCGTGGGCCGCACCTGCCCACCACCAAACTCATCGGCAACGGATTCGCCGTCACCCGCTCCTCGGCGGCTTACTGGCGCGGAGACCAGGCCAACGCGAGCCTCCAGCGCGTCTACGGCACGGCCTGGGCCTCGAAAGAGGATCTCAAGGCTCACCAGGATCGCCTCGCCGAGGCTGAACGCCGTGACCACCGCAAGATCGGTGCCGAACTCGACCTGTTCTCATTCCCCGAGGAACTCGGCTCCGGCCTGCCCGTCTTCCACCCCAAGGGCGGTGTGATCAAGCGCGAGATGGAGGACTACGTCCGCGCCCGCCACATCGAAGAGGGCTTCGAGTACGTCGGCACCCCGCACATCTCGAAGGAGACCCTCTACTACACCTCCGGGCACCTGCCGTACTACGGCGAGAACATGTTCCCGCCGATCTCAGTTGACGAGGTCCGCGACGAATCCGGTGAGATCGTCAAGGAGGGCACCCCATACCGCCTCAAGGCGATGAACTGTCCGATGCACAATCTCATCTTCCGCTCCCGTGGTCGCTCGTATCGTGAACTTCCCCTGCGTCTCTTCGAGTTCGGCACCGTCTACCGCGATGAGGCCTCTGGCGTCGTCCACGGTCTCACACGTGTGCGCGCACTGACTCAGGACGATTCGCACTCCTATGTGGCTCAGGAGGACGCCGCGCAGGAGATCCGCCACCTGCTCGAATTCGTCCTCAGCCTGCTGCGTGATTTCGGACTCGACGACTTCTACCTCGAACTCTCGACTCGCGACGAGGACGGAAAGAAGAAGGACAAATTCATCGGTTCGGATGAGCAGTGGGCAGAAGCCACGCAGGTCCTCGAAGAGGTCGCGTTGGAGACCGGACTCGAACTGGTTCCCGATCCCGGCGGAGCCGCGTTCTACGGGCCTAAGGTCTCGGTCCAGGCACGCGATGCGATCGGCCGGACCTGGCAGATGTCGACCGTGCAGCTCGACTTCAACCAGCCGGAGCGCTTCGGCCTGGAATATCAGGCCGCCGATGGAACCCGCAAGCAACCGGTGATGATCCACTCGGCGAAGTTCGGGTCCATCGAACGGTTCATGGGTGTGCTCATCGAACACTATGCGGGCGCGTTCCCCGTCTGGCTGGCACCGGTCCAGGTCACCTGCATCCCCGTGGCCGAAGAATTCAACGACTACCTCGCCGAGGTCGCCGCACAGCTCAAGGCCGCAGGCGTTCGCGTCGAGATCGACGACAGCGACGATCGGTTCCCGAAGAAGATTCGCAACGCCTCGAAGTCGAAGGTGCCCTTCGTGCTCATCGCCGGTGGGGAGGACCGCGACGCCAATGCCGTGTCGTTCCGTTTCCGCAACGGTGAGCAGGACAACGGTGTGTCCGTCGCCGAGGCGGTCACCCGGATCCTCTCTTCCATCGAAACCAAGGCCCAGGTATGACAGAGGACCCACACAACCACCTCGGGCAGGGCAACCCCGATCACGGTGAAGGCATGCCCGAACCCGAGGCGGCGGCGGGCTTTCCGGGGGAGGCTGATGGCTTCCAGCGACTGTGGACCCCGCATCGGATGGTCTACATCGGAGGACAGGACAAACCCAAGGACTCCGGAGTCTCCGACTGCCCGTTCTGCACGGCGCCGACGAAGTCCGACGAGCAGGGTCTGATCGTGGCTCGCGGTGACGAAGTGTACGCGGTGCTCAACCTGTACCCGTACAACCCGGGCCACCTGCTGATCTGCCCCTACCGTCATGTCGCGGACTACACGGACCTGAGCCAGTCGGAGACCGCGGAACTCGCCCGCTTCTCGCAGAAGGCGATGACTGTGATCCGCGCCGTGTCGTCCCCGGACGGCTTCAATCTGGGAATGAACCAAGGACCCGTGGCAGGTGCCGGAATCGCCGCGCACCTCCATCAGCACATCGTGCCCAGATGGGGCGGGGATTCGAACTTCCTGCCCGTCGTGGCACAGACCAAAGCTCTGCCGCAGGTGCATGCCGACGTGCAGACGGCGCTGTCAAAGGAATGGAACAGATGAATCCCGAAGATCTCGACTCTCTCGCCGAGTACTCGTCCCCACTGCTGCGCGGCAGCGAAGCCGTCATCACAATCACCCGCCCCGATCTGGAGTCGAACAGCTACCTCTCGCAGCTGTTCGCGTTGTCGGGGGAGTCCTCGAGACGGCTGACCCACAATTGGCGGGACTTCGCCCCCGAAGTCTGCAGCAATTGGTCCGGATATCTGAGTGCGGCCAAGAAGGAAGCCGGGCAGCTGTACGTCGGCTCCAGCCTTGAAACGGCTCATCGGATCACTGACAACCACCTCGGCGTCTCCGAATTCGCACTCGATGATCAAGGCGCACGCGCGCTCTATGTCGCCCGGGTGGCTGAGCCGGGACGCTACGGTCAGGACGACGATATTCCCGCCGGTGAGGAAGCGCCACGGCGAATCACCTCGGCGGCCTACCTGAGCAATGGGCTCGGCTACACGAACGACCGTCCAGCGCGGGCCTTCCTCGTTGACCTCGTCGAACCGGGCCTGGGAAAGTCCGGCATCGCCGGCGGTGCCGAAGTCCCGTTGTCTACGCTCCTGCAGACCCCGGAGACCGATGTCCACGACCCACAGTTCTCACTCAGTGGCACCAGAGTCAGTGTGGTTTCCTCATCGGCACCCGATGACGGCGAGCCTGACCTGCGCTCAACCGTATGGCTGCTGAGCGGAGACAGCCCTGAAGCGCTGACGCTGCCGCGGATGAGCGTGAACCTGCACCGATGGATCGACGATGAGACTGTGCTGCTCGTCGGCAACGAACTGACCCGAGACGAACTCGACTTCGTCGGGCAGATGCCCGGACTCTTCGTCCACGATCTGACTTCGGGCTCGACACGGCGCCTGACCGACCCGGAGACCGTCTCTGTCGCATCGATCCGGCCCCAGATCGTCGGCCACGGCCACGGCACCGCCGAAGACGCGTCTGTCATCGCTGTCGTGGATACGGACGGAGCCTCACGGATCATGTCGATCGATCTGGCGGCCGAGAATCGAACGCTGGGCGAACTGGACTTCCTCACGGACGACACCGCAGTGGTCAACGGCTTCGACGTTGACGGAGACAGCCTCGTCTGGACAGGGGAGACGCCCACGAACCCTGCTGTTCTCAACCGTGTGCGACTCGCAGACGTCGGGAAGACAGCAACGGACGACGGTGGCGCAGTCAGGGCACATCCTGCGCCCGCGAATTCCGTCGTCCCCCAGCTCCTTCGGGTTGACGGTGAGGGCGGTTCGATCACCGGGTGGCTGGCGAAGCCAAGCGGCCAGGGACCGTTTCCCGTCATTCTCAACATCCACGGTGGACCGTTCGCGCAGTACACCCATGGGTGGTTCGATGAAACCCAGGTGCTCACTTCGGCCGGCTATGCCGTGGTGTATGCGAACCCGCGCGGCTCCGGTGGACGCACCCGTGCGTGGGGGACAGCGGTGCAGGGGAACATGGCAGCCCCGGCGATGGCCGACGTCCTCGCCGTCCTCGACCACGCGCTGGCCAGCGATGCAGAACTCGACTCCAGCCGCCTCGGCGTCCAGGGCGGATCCTACGGCGGCTATCTCACGGCGATGATCACCGCCGCCGACCATCGTTTCGAGGCAGCCATCGTCGAACGCGGCTATCTTGACCCCGACAGCTTCGTGGGCACCTCCGATATCGGACGGTTCTTCACTGAGGAATACACCTCCCGTGACCAGCAGGCCATTGCCCGGCAGTCGCCGTTGGCGCACGCCTCGCAGGTGCGCACGCCCAGCCTGGTGATGCATTCAGAACTCGACTTCCGCTGTCCGCTCGAACAGGCACAGCAGTACTATGCCGCACTGCAGCGAGCCGGCGTGGACACCGAGCTGCTCATCTTCCCGGGGGAGAACCACGAGCTGTCGCGCTCGGGTCAGCCTCGGCACCGTCGGCAGCGCTTCGAAGCGATGCTCGACTGGTGGGACCAACATCTGGGCGGAGACGTCGATGGCAATGTTGACGACCAGACCACCTCGGCGATCCGCTGAACCGATGACCAGACCCACCGCCGCCGAGGCGATCACCCGACCCGTGCCGCACCCGGCCAGAACACGTCCCAAGTCGGTGATTTCTCACATTGAACGCCACCAGCTTGGCCGACTGGGCACTTCCCGATATCGTTCTGTCGGTGACGATTGCGGTCTTGCTGGCTGCTTGCCGCTTCACTACTCTGCCCAGACTGCGTCCGTCCACCGTCAACTCCTGGAGAACCATGAAACCTCGTAAGGCCTCACGGGTCGTATTACTCAATGAGCGCGACGAGGTTCTCCTGATTCGAGCTCAGGATCTGCTCACGCCCACCCATCAGTGGTGGATGACCTGCGGCGGCGGCTCCGAACTGGGAGAATCCGCCGCTCAGACCGCGGCCCGCGAACTCGCCGAGGAGACCGGGCTCGAATGCGAACCGGGCGAGCTCATCGGACCGTTGGCGACCCGCGACGAAGTCTTCGAATTCACGGAGAAGACACTGCATCAGCAAGAGACATACTTCGCATTCCGCACAACCGAGGACATCGAACTCGAGGACGCTGTCTGGACAGACATCGAGAAACGTAGTCTGCTCGAATTCCGGTGGTGGTCCCGCGAAGAGCTGATGACCACGACGGAGACGATCTACCCGAAGAATCTTCTCAACCTCATGGATCTCGTCACGGCAGGCGCTGTGCCCGACGTTCCCCTCGTCATCGACTGAGGAATCGTGCCGCATGAGCTGGGAGCTGCGTGGTGAGGCGCACCGCACATAACGGTGTGCTGAGCGTATAGACTCTAGGGGCTGTATCTATAGGAAGGAACACCAGTGTCAGGTCATTCCAAATGGGCAACGACTAAACACAAAAAAGCTGCCATCGATTCTAAGCGGGCCAAGCTCTTTGCCAAGCTGATCAAGAACATCGAGGTTGCCGCTCGAAACGGTGGGCCTGATCTCGAAGGCAACCCGACGCTTTTCGACGCAGTTCAGAAGGCGAAGAAGAACTCGGTTCCTGCCGACAACATCACCCGTGCTGTCAAGCGCGGCGGCGGCCTCGACGGCTCTGCCGTGAACTACGAGAACATTCTGTACGAAGGCTATGCCGCCGGCGGCGTCGCCCTCCTCATCGAATGCCTGACCGACAACCGCAACCGTGCGGCCTCGGAAGTCCGCGTGGCAGTGACGCGCAACGGCGGCACCATGGCAGACCCCGGATCGGTCACATACAACTTCGACCGCAAGGGTGTCATCATCGTTCCTGCCGAGGGAACCGACGAGGACTCGATCGTCCTGGCCACCCTCGACGCGGGTGCCGAAGAGGTCAAGGCCGAAGGCGAGACCTTCGAGATCATCTGCGAGGCCACCGACCTCGTTGCCGTGCGCACAGCACTCGTCGATGCAGGCATTGACTACGACTCGGCCGAGGCATCCTTCGTGCCCGGGATCGAAGTCAGCTTGGACGCGGACACTGCAAGCAAGGTCTTCAACCTCATCGATGCGCTCGAAGACAGCGATGAGGTTCAGAATGTCTACTCCAATGCGGATGTCAGCGACGAGGTTCTTGCCGAACTTGATGCCTGATGAGAATCCTCGGTGTTGACCCTGGCCTGACTCGGTGCGGGCTGGGTGTCATCGACACCCTGCCCGCCCGCAAGGCCGCAATGGTTTCAGTCGATGTGCTGCGGACACCGTCCACGGATTCTGTGGATCTGCGTCTGGGTGCCCTCGCCGAGGCGTTCGACAGCTGGTTGGACGCTTACCGTCCCGATGTCGTAGCCATCGAGCGCGTATTCGCCCGCAACGATGTCTCCACGATCATGGGCACCGCACAGGTCTCGGGCCTGACCATGGGTCTTGCCGCGAGACGCGGACTGCCGGTGGCGATGCACACGCCTTCCGAGGTCAAAGCCGCCATCACCGGATCGGGACGAGCTGATAAGAAGCAGGTCACGAACATGGTGACTCGGATACTCGAGCTCGATGCCGCGCCGAAGCCCGCCGATGCCGCGGATGCTCTCGCGATTGCCATCTGCCACTCGTGGCGCGGGGCGCTCAGCGCGCAATCGACACCCGGGGCGAACAAGGACCTGAATGAGCGCAAGAGCGCTGGTCGCCAAGGCGCAGGTCTGACGAAAGCACAGGAGCAGTGGGCCAAGGCCCTTCGCAATTCCAAGTAGTGTCGTGGCGGTTGGGTGCCCCGCAGTCTCTCTGCTTCGCCGTCATTCCTGCACCCCACTCCGACATTTCACCGTCATTCCATTTCGCAGTGCGAAACAGGTGTGACGGTTCTTTTGTGCGTCAGCCCGTGTGTGCGAACGCGGCTGTCGGCGCGGTGACTACTGCGCTGTTCTGATGGACTTTCGTCGTTCTGTGTTCGCAGTTCTAATCCTTCTTGGCAGAACATGGATGCCACCGAAGAATAATAGAAAAGCATAGAACGCAATGAATGTCGCATAGAAAGAATCGAATATACATCTATGCAGGATGTGTTGGAGTGTATATAATAGGACTATACACGCAACAACGTTGTTGACGAACGGATGCTCAGACGATGACTCTCACCCCCGACCGGACACCAGGAAAGAGCGGTAAGCGCTCACCTGGCACCGCCCCGGGCGAGTCCGCAAAAGACCCGCAGGTACCTGGCGCACCTGCGGGGGAGTCTGCCGCAGGCCAAGGTGAATCGTCGTCGGTGTCGGAGCCGACATCGTTTCGTGAGCAGCTTGAGGCCGCCGGAATGGACCTGACGGGCAATCCTTTGGCGGGGAAGCTCGATTCGATCGCAGCAGTTCCAGCGACGCCCATCGACGACCACGACAATGACGATTCTGACCGGCACAGCACCGAGGGCGCCCAAGCCGATGAGCGAGTTCCTCCCGCCCATTCTGGAACGCATATTGATGGCGGTGGTACCGACCGGTCCGCGACTGCCGACGAATGTGACTCGACTGCCGACGTGTTGCATCCACTTCTGTCGGATGCAGAATGGCGCGACCTCGACCGACTTGCCCCTGAGCTGACTCGCAGCATCGGTGATCTCAGTGTCTTCAAAGACGCACTGCTGAGACTCGAACGCCCCCTCGGGCCTGATCACGCGATGACGGTCGTCAACGGGATCGAAACCGCCACTCGCATTCTCGAAGCGATGTCAGCCGTCGCTCTGTCGGTCTATGAACGGTGCGGGACACCCACCGACTACGGAGCAAAGACGACGAAGGCGCTGGTCCAAGACCGGTTGAACCTGACCGGGTATGAGGCCAACCGACGTGCCGAGCTTGCGAAGAACCTTGGCAGCCGCGTATACATGACGGGCCAAGCCAGAGAACCCGTCAACCCGGTCGTTGCCAAAGCCCTGCACTCGGGAGTGCTCTCAGCTGGTCAGGCGACCGCGATCAACGACTGTCTCTCCAAACTGCCGATCTGGATATCCTCCACCGTTCGCGACAAAGTCGAAGCGGACCTAGTGGAGAAAGCACCGCGTGTTCGAGTTTCAGACTTGAAAACGATCTTCGGTACGATTCTGGACCGGATTGACCCGGATGGAGAGGAACCGAAGCTTCCGCCCGATCGCTCGCGTTGTCGCATCAACGTGCGAGCCCGGGATGACGGCTACTGGGATCTCAGTGGCATCTTAGACGCAGTCTCAGGAGGAATCCTCAACGGACTGCTGACCTCCCGCATTCTGCCGGGTGGCAATTCTGAAAACGCACAGAGCACACCGGGTTCGACGGGTGGTCAGCAGACTCACGATGGCACGCGCACAACAGGTGTTACGCGTACAACACGTGGCACGCGTACGGCTGCGAAGGACGAGGCGCCTGCCGAGCCTGAATTCGACATATTTCGCGCCGTTCTGGCAGGGGATGTCTCGGACGCACCGTTGCCACACGATCTACCCGAGGGCCACCCGGACTGGAGTGCCGACACAGGTGGTTCCGATTCGGCCGTTTCTGGGTTTTCGAGCTTCGGCGTAAGCGAAGACGGAGCGATGGTCGACACGAGCAAGAGCCAAGGAACAGTCCGCAATCGAATCTACGAACGATTCGCAACAATGATCTCCCGGGTCGAGATGGATCGGATAGGGCGCGGTTCGCCATTCGCCTTGGTCGTCACCGCTAAAGCCGAAGACATTGCGACCGGAAAAGGGCGCTCGATCACAGGTTGCGAAGCCGAATTTCCGATATCAACGGCGGCCGGCGAAGGATTGAACGGATCAGTCTTCTTCCACCTCATGTCGGACCAAGCCAAAACGATGGAAATCGCTACCGAAGGGCGATATGCCACGAACAGACAAGTGGCAATACTCGCAGCCAGAGATCAAGGCTGCACATTCCCCGGATGCGATGCACCGCCGGGATGGTGCGATGCTCACCACATTGTGCCCTGGGCTGATGATGGCAAGACCGATATCAACAACCTCACATTGGCGTGCGGACTGCATCACCACCTGATCGACAGATCAGACTGGTACGCCCGAATGCTCCATGACGGCCGACCCGCATGGATCCCGCCACCGAGCATCGATGTCGAACGGCGCCCGATTCTTCACTCCAGATTCGTCGCGCAAGAAATCATCGACGGACTGTCCGACGGGAAGGAGTCTCCACTGCAATGATGTGCAGGTGATGTGTTCCGGACGGTCCACTGCAGGGCGGAGCCTTGGTATCGTCGGTATGTCGAGTCAGGTCCTCGGGAACTAGCTGATAGCCTGGATTCGTACATGTGTTCCCACTCGAAAGGCAGGCCGTGATCAGTTTCCTCAGCGGTACGGTCCATCGCATCGCAGCTGACCACCTCGTCATTCTCACCTACGGTGTCGGACGCAGAGTCAACGTCACGCCGGATACCCTTTCAGGCACTAGGCATGGTGCAGACATCGAACTGGTGACCACGCTGGTTGTGCGTGAAGACTCCATGACTCTCTTCGGATTCGGGACCGAAGACGAAAACCATACGTTCGAAGTGCTGCTGTCGATCTCTGGAATCGGTCCGCGCCTGGCCATGGCGATTCTGTCGGTGATGGGGCCGGGCGAACTGGCAGCCGCAATCTCGAATCAGGACGCCAACGCGCTGACTCGCGTACCGGGTATCGGCAAAAAGGGTGCCTCCCGGATCATCCTCGAGCTCGAGAACAAGCTGCCCAAGCTCGCGCCATCGGAGCAAGGGCCGCAGTTGTCTTTCGGCGGTGCGAATCAGCAGGTCGTCGATGCACTGGTCGGTCTTGGCTGGAAGGAAGCTCAAGCCGCCGACGTCGTGCAGGAAGTGGTCAACGATCTCGGCCAGAATGCCGGCACATCTGTGCTCCTGAAGGCCGCTCTCAAGGTTCTGGGTGCTAGGAAGTGACTAGCTCCTTTGATGGTGGAAGCACATCCTATGAAATGGAATTCGGCGATCAGGACCTGACAGGCGCCGAGGAAGAGCGTTTGGTCTCGGGTCGCGCAGAGACCGCTGAGCGCGATGCGGAAGCTGCGCTTCGTCCCAAGGGACTGCAGGATTTCATCGGCCAACCTCAGGTCCGCGAACAGCTTTCCCTCGTGCTCGATGCGGCGAAGGCACGGAACAGGGCCCCTGACCATGTGCTGCTCTCGGGGCCTCCCGGACTGGGAAAGACGACATTGGCGATGATCATTGCGCATGAGATGCAGTCGAGTCTGCGCGTCACTTCGGGGCCGGCAGTTCAGCATGCAGGAGATCTCGCAGCGATCCTCTCATCCCTGGAAGAAGGCGAAGTCCTCTTCATCGACGAGATCCATCGGATGGCTCGTGCCGCAGAAGAGATGCTCTATGTCGCGATGGAAGACTTCCGTGTCGACGTCATCGTCGGCAAAGGTCCGGGAGCCACAGCGATTCCGCTCGACCTGCCCCAATTCACCATGGTCGGAGCCACGACTCGCTCCGGTCTGCTTCCCGCGCCTCTGCGTGACCGGTTCGGTTTCACCGGACTCTTGGACTTCTACTCAAGCAACGATCTCTTGACTGTGCTGAAGCGGTCAGCGCACATGCTCGGAATCGAAGCGGATCTTGCGGGTCTGAAGGAGATCTCAACCCGGTCTCGCGGCACTCCTCGCGTTGCTAACCGGCTCCTGCGAAGAGTCAGGGACTGGGCGCAGGTGCGCGGAACCGGCATCATCGATGAAGCTGCGGCACTCACAGCACTCAAGGTCTACGAAGTCGACGAACTCGGTCTGGATCGTCTTGACCGCTCAGTGCTGCAAGTCTTGTGTAAGCGCTTCGCCGGGGGACCAGTTGGACTTGGAACCATTGCTGTCTCCGTCGGAGAAGAGGCCGATACCGTTGAAACCGTATCGGAACCCTACCTTGTGCGGGAAGGGCTGATCAGCCGCACTCCGCGCGGTCGCGTTGCGACGTCCGCAGCCTGGAAGCACCTGGGAATGCAGATCCCAGCAAACTATGAGTTCTGATCCCGGCAATTGAGTTCGCCTTGAGTACTGAGTACGAACTAAGGTAGTGGACTGGTTCGTTCTTATGAAAGGTAGATACCTGTGGATTTGTTGATCCCTCTCGCGCTTGCTGCGCTGCTTATTTTTTTCCTATTCAATTCTCGGCGTAAGCAGAAGGCGCGTGCAGAGCAGATCAAGACGGGACTCGTCCCCGGGGCTACCGTGATGACGACGTTCGGTGTTTTCGGCACGGTCCTGTCCATCGACGATGAAAACAACCAGGTCACTCTCGAGTCGAGCCCCGGCACTGTCCTCCGCGTTCACCGTCAGGCAATCGGCCAGATCAACAACCCCGAAACCCAGACTGCCGCCGCCGACGGTGCTGTCGCAGGGTCGCCCGACGTTGCTAACGACGCTGAGAGCGGCGATTCCCCGGCGATCACCGATGCGGAACTCGACGCTATGAATGAGCGTAAACGGGCCGAGGGCACCACCGGCGAAGCAGAATTTCCCGCGGACGATGTCGTCGACTCTGACGCCGAACTGAGCACGGATGCTGATCAGCTCAAGGCCGACGGTGCAGATTCGATCAATCGCGATGATGTTCCCGGTTCTGAGCGTGCCGATGATGTCGTAGATGGCACCGGTGACACCGATGCTGACGCATCCGGCACCGATTCTTCCGATCCTGAGAACAACAAGAAGAACTGACTTCGCTCACTGCACTCAATCGAAAGCTGAAACGTGTCCGATATTGAAGAAAAACCACGTCCTGGTTTGCGCTTCGTATGGTTGTCGATCATCGCTGCACTGCTCCTCGGCATCATTGCCGGAGGTGTCGTGTGGTCCGATGCCACAACCACTCCGAAGCTCGCTCTCGACCTCGAGGGCGGAACCTCGATCATCCTGGAACCCCAGGTTTCGAAGGACACGGACATCAGCAAGGAACAGCTTGACCAGGCTGTGTCGATCATTCGACAGCGTGTGGACTCGACCGGTGTGTCTGAAGCCGAGATCACGACTCAAGGTGATCGCAACATTGTTGTGAACCTGCCGGGCAACCCGGACGAGGAAACTCGCAACCTGGTCCGTTCTTCCGCTCAGCTCGTCTTCCGTCGAGTCGCCCTCGTCGGTGACCCTCGTTCCCAGGAGGAGATCCAGAAGGAACAGAAGGAACAGGAGGAGAGCGGCGGGGGAGAGCAGCAGGACCCCTCCGAAGGACTCACCGACGAGCAGAAGAAACGCCTCAAAGAGCTCACCGGTGGCAGCGCCGGCGCTCAGGCGGACGCCGGTGCGCAAGGCGACGGCAGCGAGCAGAGCGGTGCGGGAGCACAGGGCCAAGACAGTGACGATGCACCGGCGGGCGGCGGCGATGTCGCCAACGCCGGTGGAAGCGTTCCCGGGCCCGCGGGCAAGGACGCTGCGAAATCAGGAGATAAAGGCGGAAAGAGCGGTTCCGGTGACAGTGACGACACGAAGGTCACCGATGAGACGCCGCGGCCGCTGTTCGATCCTGAGAAGGACGTCGACAAATGGCAGACCGAGGCCATCATCATGGAGTACACCGAACTCGACTGCACCGACCCGAAGAACCGGACCGGTGGAGAGCAGCGGCCATCCGATGAACCAGTAGTCGCCTGCGGCAAGGACGGAGAGGCCAAGTACATTCTGGGTCCCGTCGAACTCTCCGGCGATCATCTCGCTGACGCCAACTTCGGATACGCCTCCGGCGCCAACGGAGTCCAGACCAACCAGCCTGCAGTGAACCTCAAGTTCGATGCCACCGGACGTGAGATCTTCAAGCAGATCACCTCGGACATCACCGGTAAGCAGCAGCCGTACAACCAGTTCGCCATCGCGCTCGATGGCCTTGTGCTTTCAGCGCCGTCCTCAAACGCCGTCATCACCGACGGAAACGCGGAGATCTCGGGTGCCTTCACTCTTGACGAGGCACAGACACTGGCCGATCAGCTCAAGAATGGCTCCCTGCCGTTGAGCTTCCAGGTCCAGAGCGAGGAACAGATTTCGCCGACCCTGGGTTCGAACTACCTCAACATCGGTCTGCTCACCGGCCTCGTCGGTTTGATCCTCGTCGTCATCTATTCGCTCCTGCAGTACCGGGTGCTCGGACTCGTCACAGTCTCGAGCCTCGTCGTCGCCGGCGTACTGACGTATCTGCTGCTGATTCTGGCTTCGTGGAGATACGGTTATCGACTGTCCCTGGCAGGTGTGGCCGGTATCATCATCGGCATCGGCATGGCAGCGGACTCGTTCATCGTCTACTTCGAACGCGTCAGAGACGAATTGCGCAGCGGCCGAAATCTGCTCTCCGCGGTCGAGGTCGGTTGGGATCGGGCCAAGCGCACCATCTGGGCCTCTAAGGCAGTGAACATGCTCGCCGCGGTCATCCTCTACGTGCTGGCAGTCGGTTCCGTGCGAGGATTCGCCTTCACCCTGGGGCTGACAGTGATCATCGACGTGCTCATCGTCTTCCTGTTCACTCACCCGATGTTGGAAGTGCTCTCGCGTACCAAGTTCTTCGGTCAGGGCCATCCGATGTCCGGTATGGATCCACGGCTGTTGGGGGTCAAGTCCGCTGCCTATCGTGGCGCGCTCAACCTCAGCATCGACGACGACGAGAAGTCGCCAGAGGCGCGCCGACGGGAGAAGGCTCGAGCCCGGAAGGCAGGAATGTCCTCAGACGCCGAGACAGAATCGGCCGAGCAATCGACTGCCGAATCGACTTCCTCCTCTGGGGACTCGTCTGCATCCTCTGGGGACTCGTCTGCATCGTCGAAGTCGAAGGTCAGTTCCGCCACTGGACCTTCCGGTCAGCCACATGGCACGACCACTGAGATCGAACCGTCGAAGAAACCTCATTCCTCGGGTTCCGACGAGGTATCTGCCTCCAACAAGCCCGTCGATGAGCCAAGCGATGCGGATGATGCGGCAGAGCCGAAGGGCTTGAAAGCTGCTCAGCCCGAGAGTAAGTCGAAGAAGAAGACCAAGTCCCCGGCGATCTCGGGGCGGACCGGCAGCACGATCGCAGAGCGAAAGGCGGCTGCGAAGAAGGCTGCCGACGATTCTGCCGACAAGGGCAAGGAGGCAGACAAGTGAAACGGTTCTTTGCCTGGGGCAACCGGCTCCACAACGGTGAGTCATCGATCCCCTTCGTCGGGAAGGCCAAACTCTGGCTGCTGATCACCGGCGCCCTGGTCCTTCTGTCACTGCTCGTGCCGTTGATCGCAGGATTCAACTTCGGCATTGCCTTCAAGGGTGGATCACAGTTCCAGATCGACCACGTATCCGACACCGCAACAGCTAAGGGCGAAGACATCGTCGCTGGGGTCGTCGATGGTTCCGAACCACGTCTGACTCCGACGAGCGACACCGCGGTGCGGATTGAGACGAACCAGCTCAGTGATGATCAGATGCAGGAAGTCCGTGACGCTCTCGTGAGCGGATACGACGTCAAAGCAGAAGACGTCACATCCACGTTCGTCGGCCCCGAGTGGGGCCAGGACGTGACCGAGAAGATGATTCGAGCTCTGGTCATCTTCGTCGGCATCGCAATGATCGTGATGGCGTTGTACTTCCGGACCTGGAAGATGTCTCTGGCGGCGATCGTCGGACTGTTCGTCGTCATGATCGTGACGACGGGCATCTATTCCGCGACAGGATTCGAGATCACACCTGAGGCGGTGATCGGCTTCCTCACAGTCTTGAGCTTCTCGCTCTACGACACAGTGGTGGTCTTTGACAAGATCAGAGAGAACACAACTCGGTTCAAGGACAAACGCAACCTGAAGTTCTCCGAATTGGTCAACCTCGGGGTCAATCAGACGACAGTTCGCTCGATCAACACCTCGGTCGTCTCCGTGCTCCCGATCGCATCGATTCTGTTCATCGGCGTGTTCCTTCTCGGCGCCGGAACCTTGGTCGACATCTCTCTGTCGCTGTTCATCGGTACTATTGTGGCAGCGGTTTCGACGTTGTTCGTCGCCAGCCCTCTTTACGCCCTTCTACGGTCGAATGAACCCGCGGTCAAGGAGCAAGAAGAGGCTGTGCGTGAATTACGCTTGAAGAATGGAGCAGAGGATGTTCCACCGGTGATTCACTCCGAGGTCTGAGCAGAAAGGGGATGTCATGGCTTCTTCCGCCGATTCGCGCCGTCCGCGAGGCATCTCCCGCTTAGCGTGGTGGGCGGCCAGGGCGCAGAGCAACCCTGGCTACCCACGTGTCCTGGGTCCGATGATCAGGGCGCTGCAGTCCAACCATCCGAAGGCCGACATCGACCTGGTGGTCCGGGCATATCAGATCGCAGAACAGGCTCACCGCGGGCAGACCCGCAAATCGGGTGATGACTACATCACGCACCCCGTGGCCGTGGCTACGATCTTGGCTGAGATCGGCATGCTGCCGGTCACTCTCGCCGCCGCGCTGCTCCATGACACGGTCGAAGACACGTCCTACTCGTTGACCGAACTCACTGAGGAGTTCGGCCCCGAGGTCGCCGCGATGGTCGACGGGGTGACCAAGCTCGACAAACTCACCTATGGCCAGGCTGCACAGTCGGAGACCGTGCGGAAGATGATCGTGGCAATGGCCAAGGACATCCGTGTTCTCGTCATCAAGCTCGCCGATCGTCTCCACAACGCGCGCACCTGGCGTTTCGTACCCGCTTCATCAAGTACGAAGAAGGCTCGGGAGACCCTCGAGATCTATGCCCCCTTGGCTCACCGTCTGGGCATGAACACGATCAAGTGGGAACTTGAAGACCTGTCCTTTCAGGTCCTCCATCCCAAGGTCTACGACGAAGTAGTGCGCCTCGTCGCCGACAGGGCACCCGAACGCGAGAAGTACCTGGCCACGGTCTCCGATGAACTCCAATCGGAGCTCGTGCAATCCAGTATCGAAGCCGAGATCACCGGGCGGCCGAAGCACTACTACTCGATCTATCAGAAGATGGTTGTCCGCGGACACGAATTCGCCGACATCTACGACCTCGTGGGCGTTAGAGTCCTCGTCGAAACCGTTCGCGAGTGCTACGCCACGCTGGGCATAGTCCATGCCCGTTGGAGTCCTGTGCCAGGACGGTTCAAAGACTACATTGCGATGCCGAAGTACAACATGTACCAAAGCCTGCACACGACGGTGATCGGACCAAACGGGAAGCCCGTGGAGATCCAGATCCGAACCCATGAAATGGATCGGCGTGCGGAATTCGGTGTCGCAGCCCACTGGAAGTACAAGGACCGCCACAAAGCTTCGAAGGCCGTGACGTCGAATACCGCACGGTCGGTCAAGGTCTCAGATGACGGCGAAGTTGATGACGCCGCCTGGCTGCGGCAGCTGCTGGAATGGCAGCGCGAGGTCAGCGACCCCGATGAGTTCCTCGACAACCTCCGCTATGAGGTGAATTCGAGAGAGGTCTACGTCTTCACCCCCAAGGGGGACGTGATGAGTCTGCCGGCAGGGGCAACACCCGTCGACTTCTCATATGCGGTTCACACCGAGGTCGGTCACAAGACCATGGGCGCCCGGGTCAACGGTCGACTGGTCGCGCTAGACACCGAGCTGAAGAACGGCGACTCAGTCGAAGTCTTCACCTCGAAAGATGAGAACGCGGGACCCAGCCGTGACTGGTTGGGCTTCGTCAAAAGCCCACGCGCACGCAGTAAGATCCGCCAGTGGTTCTCCAAGGAACGCCGCGAAGAGGCGATCGAGAACGGTCGCGAACAACTGGCGCGGGCAATGCGTCGCCACACGCTCTCGGCCTCGGCGCTGATGAGCCAGGAAGCACTGCAGGTTGTCGCCACAGAGTTGCGCCTTCCCGATGTCACTGCACTCTACGCCGCGATCGGCAATGGAGTGAGCTCGGCCGCCCACGTCGTTGATCTGCTGGCTAAAGAGGTCCGAGACGACGACGATGAGCCGGTTCTGCCGCCGCCGCGAAATCGTACTGGTCAATCCTCGGGTCACCATTCCTCGTCCGGGGGAGTGACAGTCCGAGGCGTCGACGATGTCCTGGTCAAACTCGCCCGCTGCTGCACACCGGTGCCTGGTGACGATATCCTCGGGTTCGTCACCCGCGGTTCGGGCGTGTCTGTGCACCGTGTGGACTGTCCCAACATCTCGTCCCTTGAGCGGGAGCCTGAGCGAATGGTCGATGTCTCCTGGGGAGAGAAGACCAGCGGGATCTACCTGGTTCAGATCCAGGTGGAGGCCCTGGACCGCTCGGGTCTGCTCTCGGATATCACGAAGGTTCTCACCGAGACCCACGTCAATATCCTGTCTGCCACGGTCGCCACTTCCCGGGCCCGGGTGGCTCAGTCTAAGTTCGTCTTCGAGATGAGCGATGCCAGCCATCTCGACACCGTGCTCTCAGCAGTTCGCAAGGTTGAAGGCGTCTTCGACATCTACCGCATCGCCGGGGGCTGACAGCGTCCGCACGCGATTCTGCCAACGATTCCGTGCGCATCGCCCGTCAACAGGACCCGTGCGCAGGGACTGTGCGCAGTGCCCGTGTCTCGACGCCCGTGTGACGACGCGCCCGGGTACAGCGCGCGAGCACGGCGTCTGGGCCCAGAACGAACCAGGATCAGCGTCTGTCGCGATCTGATGCGGCGCATGTCCGCTCGAAGACTGTTCGCATGTGAGCAATATAGGGCCTGCGAGACATATCGGCCAGATACAGTCGGAACCGTTGTCGGACTCTAGTGGGAAGTTCGTCGATGAGATTCTTCACGGACCGGGCCGACCGTTCGTCGGGGCTGCGCAGATGCGGGAGCAACAGATCGTAGAGCGTTCTGTCCTGCGTGGTGATGGGCAGATCGTTGATCAGTTCCCACTCGTCTGCCGTGATCGTGAGCTCATGAACGACGACGTCGCAGCCGTCGACATAGCGCCGCCTCGGATAGGTGATGAACGTCAGCGGACTCGGAGCCCGGCCCAGGCCGCTGTGGACCCACCAGGCGATGTCATGGGAGAGCACAAGGCGCGGTGGGATCTGGGCCTGTAGCGCCGCCATGCGATCCTCTGAGCTGAGCACTGCACCCCTGCGGACCCAAGTGGACTCGGTCAGTCGAGTCAGCAGACCATCGAGCGTCAGCTCGGTGAGGTGCTCATAGCTGTAGTCGCGCAGATGAAACATCGCCTCCATACAGCCACTATCGCGCTGTATGGAGGCGTGTTCAAGACCGAGGACTCGATCTGTGGATAAGCCGCGACTCATGGTCGCCAGGCTGTGGAAGCTGAGTCAGCCCAGTTCGGCAGCTGTCTGAGCCAACTGATCGCGCCATGCCCGACGCGCGTCGAGGGCCGACTGCGCGTCGGCGACGGCCTTCTCGTCGCCGCCGGACTGCGCCTTCTCATACTTCTGCTCCAACTCGGCGATCGAATCGTCGAGCTGGCTCAGCGCGCCGGACGTACGGGCCTTGGTCTCCGGGTTGCTGCGTTTCCATTCGGCATTCTCTGCATCGGAGAGCGCGCGTTCGACGTCACGCAGTCCGCTCTCCATGCGAGACACGTCGGCACGAGGTACCTTGCCGGCGGCCTCCCATTCGTCCTGAATGACGCGCAGTTCCTTCTTCGCCACGCCGATATCGCCGATCGGCAGCAGGCCCTGCGCTCTGGCCAAGATTTCCTCCTTGACCTCCAGGTTGCCCTTGTACTCTTCGTCGACGGCAGCATTCTCTGCATCGCGAGCGGCGAAGAAGACGTCCTGGGCGGCACGGAAGCGGGCCCACAGAGCGTCATCGTCCTTGCGTGAGGCACGTGGAGCCTTCTTCCACTGGCTCATGAGGTCCTTGTACTTCTGAGACACATTGCGGAAGTCGGTCGAATCTGACAGCGACTCCGCCTCGACAACGAGCTTCTCCTTGATCCGCTTGCCCTCGGAGTTCTGCTTGTCGAGCTCTGCGAAGAATTCCTTGCGCTTGTGCTCGAACGTGTTCCGAGCCTGCGAGAAGCGGCCCCACAGCTCCTGGTCCACTGCACGCGGCAGCCTGGGACCGCTGCGTTGCATGTCCTTCCACTGGCCGAAGAGCTCACGCAGACGTGCCCCGGACTGCTTCCACTGGATCTTTGCGGGATCGCGTTTGGCCAGTGACTCAGCCTCCGCGACGATCTCTTCGCGTTCCTGCGCGGCCTCGAGCTTGGCCGCCTCTGCACGGGCAGCCTGCTTCGACTCAGTGGCCTGTGCATCCGAGATCAGGGTGTCCAAGGTGGCAGACAGGCCCTTGAGATCACCGACGACGTTGGCCTCGGGCAGAGTCTCCTGCAGAGTCGTCGCAGCCGAGACCACCTCGCGACCTGGTGCGCCAGCGGACAGACGATTGCGGAGCAGAGCCGCGTTCTCCACGAGTTCGACGTACTTCTTCGCGAAGTACTCCAAGGCTTCATCAGGACTGGCATCGGGATACTGCCCGACCGCACGTTCGCCATCGGCGGTGACGACGAAGACATTGCCCTCTTGGTCAGCGCGGCCGTGCTCGATTGCGCGTCGGACTTCCGCATCATGATCAACGGTTGTCCCGGTCACGGTCCGGGCCGCCTGTGGACGGGGCAGAGAGGACGGGCGCGGGACCGGCTTCGGGGTCGGGGTCGACATGATTACTCACCTTGTTTCCATCGGTCGAACCTGCAGGACTCTGTGCCTGCAGATCACTCGATTTCCTGATTGACGTTATCCCAGCATAACCAAGCCCCAGGCTCTGGATAGACTTTGAGCATGGATGTATTTGTGACCCGTGCCGAATTTCTCGAAGTCAACTGTTACGCCGTGCGTGCCGAAGGCCATGACGACTGCATTTTCGTCGACTCAGGATTCGACTGTGCACCTGGCCTTGCCGAAATCGTCGACGAGGAGAATCTGGTGCCTCTCGCCATCTTCCTCACCCATGGTCACCCCGACCACATCCTCGGACTGACCAACGTTCTGGCCCGCTGGAATGTGCCCGTCTACCTGGGAGACTCCGACCGCTACCGCCTGGACAAGCCCGCCGAAACTCTCAGCCCGCAGTTCGCCCAGATGCTTCAACCGCTCGTCAAGGACTGGTCGGCACCCGAGGTCAACGCTCTCATCGACGCACAGACTGTGGAGGTCGCAGGGCTCACCATCACCGCTGTGGCCGCACCCGGGCACACGGAAGGTTCGACTCTCCTGCGAGTGCAAGCCGACGGTGAGGAGATCATCTTCACCGGCGATGTGGTCTTCGCCGGAGCGATAGGCCGGGTGGACCTCCCGGGCGGAGATGCCTCGGCGATGGCAGAATCGCTGCAGGCGTTCGCGACGCTGCCCGACGTACCCATCTATCCTGGACACGGTCCAGGCTCCCGTGTCGGTCACGAACTGGCGACGAACCCGTTCTTCTAGAGACGAACCCGTTCCTTTCATTCAGACCAACCGACCACCGACAGCACCCGAACCCCATCAGAGACGACGAGCACCAAGGAGAACAATGGCGAAGTCAGCCCGACTGTCCGGATTCCCGGAACGACTTCCAGCAGAACGCGTGATTGAGAAGTCGATCATCGACGTCCTCGAACACACCTTCGCGCTGCATGGATACTCGGCACTCAACCACCGTGCAGTCGAGCCGATCAGCCAGCTCGCGAAGGACGGAGAGATCGACAAAGAGATCTTCGCCGTGAGCCGACTGCACTCTGAGGGCACCGAGCGCAATCCACTGGGTCTGCACTTCGACCTCACTGTGCCGCTGGCGCGGTTCATCGCCGACAACGCCAACGAACTGTCCTTCCCGTTCAAGGCGGCCCGGGTCCAGCCGGTGTGGCGCGGTGAACGCCCCCAGCAGGGTCGGTACCGCGAGTTCATCCAGGCCGATATCGACGTCATCGCCGAGGCGGAGCTGCCCGGACACTTCGAAGTTGAGATTCCGCTTGCCGTGGCCGATGCCTTCAGCCGGCTGGCACCGCTGGGCGTGCCCGGGGTCAAGATCGTGGTCAATGATCGCAGGCTCCTCGAGGGGTTCGCTCGTGGCATCGGACTGGCGAACATCCAGGCCGTCCTGCGCTGCCTGGACAAATACGACAAGATCGGTCCCGCCGAGGTGGGCAAGCTGTTGGCTGCCGAAGCCGACGCCGACGAGGAACAGCAGCGACTGTGCCTCCAACTGGCTGCGATCGAGTCGGATTCGCCGGACTTCGCAGACGACGTGCGGGCGCTCGGAGTCGAGCACCCATTGCTCGACGAGGGCCTTCAATCCCTGACCACGATGCTTCGCGCCGCCCATGAGAGGGCACCTGGCGTCGTTGTGGCACAGCTGAAGATCGCGCGTGGACTCGACTATTACACGGGAGCCGTCTACGAGACGCAGCTGATCGGGCATGAAGAACTCGGATCGGTCGCCTCGGGCGGTCGCTACGACTCGCTGGTGACCGTGGGGAAGAAGTGCTATCCGGGTGTCGGGATGTCGATCGGCGTCTCGCGGCTCATGGCCTTCATCCTCGATGCTGACAGCGGCATCAAGGCCACGCGTGGAACACCCTCGGCCGTGGTCGTTGCCGTGACCGATGAGGACAAGCGCAGCGAAGCCGATGAGGTGGCCACCGCTCTGCGTGCCCGCGACATCCCCTGCGAGGTCTCACCGAGCGCTGCGAAGTTCGGCAAGCAGATTCGCTACGCTGAGCGTCGTGAGATCCCCTTCGTGTGGTTCACCGATGGTGAGAGTGGTCACGAAATCAAGGACATCCGCTCCGGCGAGCAGACCTCGGCGGACCCTGCGACCTGGGTGCCTGTCGAGGCCGATCGCCTGCCACGGGTGTATCGGGACTGACGTAGGCAGAGTCTGCCCTGATTCAGGAGTCGCTCGGGGGCGGGTCGGGTGCCAGAGACCCGTCCGGGGCGATGTGATCGAAGATCTCACGCACCATTGAGACCACGTGCGGGTCATCGACGGTGTAGAAGATTCGACGCCCGTCCCGGCGAGACGAGATCAGGCCCGCCAATCTCATCTTCGCCAGATGCTGACTCACGGTGGGTACGGCCGCACCGATCGCCTCGGCGAGGGAAGAGACATCGAGTTCCTGGTTGACCAGCGTCCAGACCAGACGCAGACGCGTCCCGGACGCGAGCATGCGAAACGTCTCCGCCGCCACCTCGACCTGCGCCGAGGTGGGGTTAGTTTCCACGTCGGAGTCGAGACCCTCCGTGCCTGTACCACCAGTGCTCATGTCATCCTCTTCCTCTTGCCCCGCGGCAGATGACCTGCAGTGGGCCATGCCGGTAATCGAGTGGCAAGGCACTATCATTGTTCACGCGCTGCCACATAAACATCGTAAAGGAGCCCTAGGTGCTGCGAAGCCATGAAACCGGAAGCCTGCGAGCCTCACACGCAGGACAGACCGTCACCCTCTCCGGGTGGGTCGACCGTCGTCGCGATCACGGAGGTGTCGCCTTCATCGATCTGCGTGACGCATCGGGGATCGTCCAGGTCGTCGTCCGTGAGGACGATGCGCACGCACTGCGCAACGAATCCGTCGTCAAGGTCACCGGTACCGTGTCCCTGCGCCCCGAGGGCAACACCAACGCCAACCTGCCCACCGGTGACGTCGAGGTCATCGACACGAACGTCGAGATCCTCAGCCTCGCCGAGGCGCTGCCTTTCCAGGTCTCCGACCACGCCGAAGACGCCGGCACCGTCGGCGAGGAGACTCGCCTGCGCTACCGCTACCTCGACCTTCGCCGGTCCGGCCCCGCCGCCACGATGCGTCTGCGCTCGGCCGCGAACAAGGCCGCTCGTACGGTCCTCGATGAGCAGGACTTCCTGGAGATCGAGACCCCGACCCTGACCCGGTCCACTCCTGAGGGCGCACGTGACTTCCTCGTTCCCGCACGCCTGCAGCCCGGCTCCTGGTACGCCCTGCCGCAGTCACCGCAGCTGTTCAAGCAGCTCCTGCAGGTGGCGGGCATGGAACGCTACTACCAGCTGGCTCGCTGCTACCGTGACGAGGACTTCCGTGCGGACCGCCAGCCCGAATTCACCCAGCTCGACATCGAAGCCTCCTTCGTCGAGCAGGAGGACATCATCGCCCTGGCGGAGAAGATCCTCGTTGCTCTGTGGAAGCTCATCGGTCACGAGATCACAACTCCGATCCCGCACATCACCTACGCCGAGGCGATGGAGAAGTACGGCAGCGACAAGCCCGATCTGCGTTTCGAGCTCGAGCTGCACAACCTCACCGAATTCTTCGCGAACACCCCGTTCCGGGTCTTCCAGTCCGACTACGTCGGCTCCGTCGTCTACCCCGGCGGAGGCACCCTGCCCCGCCGTCAGCTCGACGGCTGGCAGGACTGGGCAAAGCAGCGCGGTGCGAAGGGCCTGGCCTACGTTCTCGTAGCCGAAGACGGAACCCTGACCGGTCCTGTGGCCAAGAACATCTCCGATGAGGAGAAGACCGGCCTCGTCGAAGCCGCCGGAGCCAACCCTGGTGACGCGATCTTCTTCGCAGCCGGTGACCCTGCGAGCTCGCGTTCACTCCTCGGTGCGGCCCGCAATGAGATCGCCGAACGCACCGGACTCATCAAGGAAGGTGACTGGGCCTTCGTGTGGGTCGTCGACGCACCGCTCTTCGAATCCGCAGCCGCGGCACAGGCAGCAGGCGACGTCGCCGTCGGCGAGGGATCGTGGACCGCAGTCCACCACGCCTTCACCGCGCCGAAACCCGAATTCCTCGACACTCTGGAATCCGATCCCGGCGCTGCCCTGGCCTACGCCTATGACATCGTCTGCAACGGCAACGAGATCGGTGGCGGTTCGATCCGCATCCACCGCAAGGACGTCCAGGAACGCGTGTTCAAGATTATGGGCATCTCCGAGGAGGACGCACAGGAGAAGTTCGGTTTTCTCCTCGAGGCCTTCAACTTCGGCGCACCCCCACACGGAGGCATCGCCTTCGGCTGGGACCGCATCGTGTCCCTGCTGGCCGGGGTCGACTCGATCCGCGAAGTCATCGCCTTCCCGAAGACCGGTGCCGGATATGATCCACTCACCCAGGCGCCCGCGCCGATCACCGACGCACAGCGTGCCGAGGCCGGCGTGGACTTCGAACCGGAAGACGACAACGCCGAGGCCTGATGACCAACGGTCCTGACCTCTTCTCCTCCGATGGCCCGGACCAGGGAACTCCTGGTCCGGGCGTCGGGGGTTCTTCTGCCAGCTCGGGTCGAGCTCTCGACCCGCTGGCGGTGCGGATGCGTCCGCGCACCATCGCCGAGGTGGTCGGCCAAGACCACCTGACATTCCCCGGCTCACCCCTCGTCCAACTCGTCGAAGCCAGCGGGGGAGACCGGGCAGGAGCCTCCTCGGTGATCCTGTGGGGCCCACCCGGAGTCGGCAAGACCACCCTGGCTCACGTCATCTCCCACGCACCGGGCCGCACCTTCGTGGAGATGTCCGCCATCACCGCCGGCGTCAAGGACGTGCGGCAGGTGATCGAGAACGCCAGGCGCGAGCGTGACATGTATCAGCGCACAACCGTGCTGTTCCTCGACGAGATCCACCGGTTCTCGAAGGCGCAGCAGGACGCTCTGCTGCCGGCGGTGGAGAACCGCCTCGTCGTGCTCGTCGCCGCGACGACCGAGAACCCGTCGTTCTCCGTCATCTCCCCACTCCTGTCCCGCTCGCTGCTGCTCACGCTGCGTCCACTCGACGATGCCGCCATCGCCGATCTCCTCGACCGGGCGGTCACCAGCGAACGAGGCTTGGCAGGGGAATTCGAACTCGAGCCGGCTGCGAAGGACTTCATCGTCCGCATCGCCGGTGCCGACGCCAGACGCTCCCTGACGATCCTCGAAGCTGCCGCCGGCATCGCTGCCGCGCAGGCAGATTTCGCCGAGGCAGGTGCTGTCGACTCGTCTGATGCTGATGCTGATGCCGATGCCGATGCTGAGGACGAGGTCGAAGCCGAGGACTCCGAGACTCGCGCGATCCTCATCACCGAGGCCGCCTGTGCCGAGGCCAGTTCAGAAACAGTGCTGCGCTACGACAAGAACGGCGACCAGCACTACGACGTCGTCTCCGCATTCATCAAGTCGATTCGCGGCTCGGACGTCGACGCCGCGCTGCACTACTTGGCCAGGATGATCGTCGCCGGCGAGGATCCCCGCTTCATCGCCCGGCGCGTTGTCATATCGGCTGCCGAGGACATCGGAATGGCCGATCCGCAGGCTCTGCCGATCGCGGTGGCGGCATCAACGGCGGTGCAGAACATCGGCATGCCGGAAGGTCGCATTCCCCTCGCCGAGGCGGTCACCTATCTGGCCATGGCACCGAAGTCGAACGCGAGCTACCGGGCTCTCGACGCCGCGATCGCCGACGTCAAGAACGGGTTCTCCGGACAGGTGCCCACGCACCTGCGCGACGCTCACTATCCCGGTGCCAAAGAGCTCGGTCACGGCGAGAGCTATAAATACTCGCACGACTATTCTCACGGGGTCGCCGCCCAGGAATACCTGCCCGAGACACTGCGAGGGAAGCGCTACTACGTACCGACAGGCAACGGCATGGAGCGTTCCTTGGGGGAGCGACTCGAGATGCTTCAGAAACTTCTGCGACCCTGATCTCGACCGCCGCTCGCTGAATTCTGCGGCGGAAGCGCACCCTTTGAACTCTGGAACACGGTAGCTTTGTGCACAGGAAGAATGAGCGCCGCAGCCAGGGTCAGGAAGGCAGCGCCGGAAACGCTGAGGAGGTCCGACGTGCAGGACATCATCGTCACCATCGCGGTCGCACTCGTACTGGGCATGCTCGCCTATGAGCTGCGCATTCCTCCGCTCGTCGGCTTCCTCGGCGCCGGATTCCTGCTCCACGTCCTCGGCGTCCCTGCCTTTGAGGGCCTCGAGCAGGTCTCCGATCTGGGCGTGGTTCTTCTCCTCTTCACCATTGGGCTGAAATTCGACCTGCGATCTTTGCTCCAACCCGAGGCCTATGGCACTGCTGCCCTCCACATGCTCACGAGTGTCCTCGTCGGTGCAGGCACGATCGGGCTTTCGGCGGTCATCGGAATCGTCACCCTCGACGGTGGGTTGGGAACCATGGGACTGCTCGGCTTCGCGCTCTCCTTCTCCTCCACGGTGCTTGTGGTCAAGGTGCTCGAAGAGCGCTCCGACGACGGTTCGTACTATGGTCAGATCGCCATCGCCATCCTCGTCTTCCAAGACCTCGCCGCGGTCGCGTTCATCACCGTCGCGGGGGAGGAGCCGCCGAGTCTCTGGGCGTTCGCGCTGGTCCTTCTGATTCCCGCGGCATGGGTGCTGCGGCGCATCCTCGATCGGGTCGGACGTGGCGAACTGCTCGTGCTCTTCGGCGTGGTCACGGCGATGGGGCCCGGATACGTCGCTTTCGAATCCGTGGGCATCCACGGAGACCTCGGAGCCCTGGCGATGGGCCTGCTCTTCGCCACCCATCCCAGGTCCAATGAACTGTCCAAATCTCTGTTCAGCGTCAAGGAACTCTTCCTCGTCGCATTCTTCGTCGTCATCGGCCTCCAGGCGGTGCCGACCTGGACCGACCTGGCTCTGGCCCTGATCCTGTGTGTGGTCCTCATCCCCTTCAATTTCCTCAGCTTCTACCTGTTGGGCCGCCTCTTCGGTCTGCGCAACCGCACGAGCATCCGCACCAGCCTGGCTTTGAGCAACTTCTCCGAATTCGCGCTCATCGTCGTCGCAGTCGGCGTGGGCAACGGTGTATTCGCGCACAACTGGTTGACTGTCACCGCTCTAGCCGTCGCCATCAGCATGATCATCTCCTCGTTGGCCAATGCCTACAGCCTGCAGGTCGTGGCCCGCCTCGACGAGATCCTGCCGGAGGAGAACGAAGCCCGGCTGCGGCCCACAGACCGTCCGATCGACACCGGTGCCGCCGAGGTCGTGGTGCTGGGCATGGGACGCATCGGTCGCGGAGCCTACGAGCGTCTGGTCAACCGAGGAGGCCTGAGCGTCATCGGCATCGACAACGACCATCTCTTGGTGGGGGAACTGAAGAGGGAGAAGTTCAACGTCCTCGAGGGCGACGCCACGGACCACGAATTCTGGCACCGCCTGGTGGTCGGCGGCACCGCGCGCACAGTCATCCTGGCCATGGCGATCCACGATTCGAACACCTTCGCTCTCGACCAGCTGCGGATCGCGGGCTTCGACGGCACCATCGCCGCAGTCGTGCAGCGCCAGGACCAGGCCAGCCATTTCACCGATGCGGGTGTTCATTCCGTCGTCAACATCTACGGCGGCTCGGGTGCCGCTGTCGCCGACGCGGCAATGCGTCCGCCGACGGGCAGAGGACACGGCAGCGATGCTGATCACACGGGCGGCTGACCTGTGACCCAGCATTGGGAGTGGCTCTCTGCGTGGTGCCATCAGACGGCTGCCGAATTGCTCTGGGACGATGATCTCCCCAGCACGCATCTGCTCGCCGAGCTCGCGGGGCTCGCGTTGCGCCCGGCTGCAGACTTCCGCTAAGATTGGTTGCTGTTGTGCCTGCACGCTAAAGGCGGTCGGTGCGAGCGGATCTCGACGCTCAATCCCTCTTTCCCATCCAGGGAAACAACCGTGTCGACTAGGGCGAGAACCCATGGCCGGTCGAGACACACCATATTGATGAAAGGTAATACTGTGCCAGCACCAGCACGTAACCGCCGGATGACGCGCGTCTCGCGCGCCCTCGGCATGCCGCTGACTCCGAAGGCGGAGAAGTACTTCGAGCGTCGCCCGTATCCTCCAGGCGAGCACGGCCGTGCACGTCGTCGCAATGACAGCGACTACTCGGTCCGCCTCAAGGAGAAGCAGCGTCTTCGCGCCCAGTACGGCATCCGCGAAGCTCAGATGCTCAAGATCTACAAGGAGTCCAGCCGTCTCTCCGGTCTGACCGGTGAGACCATGGTCGAGCTCCTCGAAATGCGTCTCGACGCACTGGTGCTGCGTTCGGGCTTTGCCCGGACCATCGCCCAGGCGCGTCAGTTCGTCGTGCACCGTCACATCACCGTTGACGGTCAGCGCGTCGATCGTCCTTCATTCCGCGTGAAGGAAGGACAGACCATCCAGGTCCACACCAGGAGTGCGTCGATGGATCCGTTCCAGGTCGCCGCAGCCGGTGGACACAAGGATGTTCTCCCTGCAGTCCCGGGTTACCTCAACGTCAACCTCGAAGGTCTGCAGACCACCCTGCTTCGTCGCCCTAAGCGCGAAGAGGTTCCTGTGACCGTCGACGTTCAGCTGGTCGTCGAGCACTACTCGCGCTGATCACCCCAGCGGGATCGCACGGCATCAACTGCCCGGAACGTCGAGTTCCGGGCAGTTGTGCATTCACCCGCGGGTCGGCGGCGCGCAGCGTCGGCACCTCGCATAATGTGGATGAGCCACTAAACTAATCACTGATGAGTGCAAGAGTGCACACGCAACATGTGAAAGGCCTTGGATGAAGACGGCAGAGATCAAACAGCGCTGGTTGGACTACTTCGAAGCGAACGGACACACAGTCGTCCCCTCAGCGTCGGTGATCAGCTCCGATCCATCGATCCTGTTCAACATCGCTGGAATGGTGCAGTTCATCCCGTATCTCACCGGTCGGGAGCCCGCCCCGTTCAATCGCGCCACGAGCGTGCAGAAGTGCGTGCGCACCGGCGACATCGAAGAGGTCGGCAAGACCACCCGCCACGGCACCTTCTTCCAGATGAATGGCAACTTCTCCTTCGGCGACTACTTCAAGCGCGAAGCCATCCGCTTCGCCTGGGGTCTGCTGACGAACTCCGTGATCGACGGTGGGCTCGGCTTCGACAAGAACCTCCTGTGGGCAACAGTCCATGAGGACGACATCGAGACCATCGACCTGTGGCTTCAGGAGACCTCGATTCCACGTGAGCGCATTCAGCCGCGGGACAACGAAGACAACTTCTGGCACACCGGACAGCCTGGCCCCGGCGGCTACTGCTCCGAGATCTACTTCGACCGTGGCCCGGACTACGGTATCGAAGGCGGACCCGTGGCCGATGAGGACCGCTATATCGAGATCTGGAACCTCGTGTTCATGGAATTCGAACTCAGCGAGGTCCGCTCCAAGGTCGACTTCGACATCGCCGGCGACCTCCCCGCCAAGAACATCGACACCGGCATGGGCCTCGAACGTGTCGCCTTCCTGCTCCAGGGCGTCGAGAACATGTACGAAATCGACGAAGTCTTCCCCGTCATCGAAGCCGCCAGCCGCCTCTCGGGTCACCGCTACGGTGCCGATCACGAGGCCGACGTGCAGATGCGCGTCGTGGCCGACCACGTGCGCTCCTCGCTCATCATCATCGGAGACGGTGTGCGTCCCGGCAACGAAGGCCGCGGCTACATCCTCCGCCGCCTCCTGCGCCGGGCTGTGCGTGCGATGCGCCTCCTCGGCGTGACCAGCGAGGTCCTGCCTGAACTGCTGCCGGTGTCGATGGAATCGATGAAACTCTCCTATCCGGAGCTGGAGACCGACTTCGATCGCATCTCCCGCATCGCCTATGCCGAGGAGAAGGCCTTCCTGCGGACCCTGGAGTCCGGCACGCAGCTGTTCCAGAACGCTGCCGCCTCGTTGCCCGAATCGGACAAGACCATCAGCGGAGACGTCGCGTTCGCACTGCACGACACCCATGGATTCCCCATCGACCTGACGCTCGAAATGGCTTCCGAACAGGGCGTCCACGTCGACGAAGAGGGTTTCCGTGCCCTCATGAGTGAGCAGCGGACCCGTGCGAAAGCCGACGCGAAGGCGAAGAAGGGCGGCGGACATGCCGACCTCTCTGCCTACTCGGCTCTGCTTGAAGACGGGGCCTCCGAATTCGTCGGTTACGACAGGCTCGAAGCTGACTCCCGGGTGCGCGGAATCGTCGTCGACGGGCTCGCCCAGGAAGTCCTGACACCGGGTCAGACCGCCGACCTCATCCTCGATCTGACTCCGTTCTACGCCGAGGCGGGCGGACAGCGCGCCGACATCGGCCTCATCAAAGGCCATGGATTCACAGCCCGTGTCCTCGACGTGCAGAATCCCATCAAGGGCCTCCCCGCGCACAGGGTCGAAGTCGTCGACGGTGAGATCCATGTCGGGGCCGAAGTCCTGGCCGTCGTCGATCACGACCACCGGTTCCAGGGTTCGCAGGCGCACACCGCCACACACCTCGTCCACGCCGCACTGCGTGAGATCCTCGGCACTCACGCAGTCCAGGCCGGCTCGATGAACCAGCCAGGCTACATGCGCTTCGACTACTCGTTCCCCGAAGCCCCGAGCCCGCAGATGCGGGCGGAGATCGAAGACGTCGCCAACCTCGCCGTCCGCTCGAACTATGAGGTCGGCACCGAATTCCTGCCGTTCGAGGACGCCAAGAAGTCCGGTGCGATGGCGCTCTTCGGCGAGAAGTACCCGAACATCGTGCGCGTCGTCGACATCGGCGGACCCTTCTCCCGTGAACTCTGCGGTGGCACCCACGTCGGTGCCTCGTCCGAGGTGGGGCCGATCTCCGTGCTCTCCGAAGCCTCTGTGGGCTCAGGGGTGCGCCGTATCGAAGCCGCTGTCGGCATGGACGCGTTCCGTTCACTGGCCGCGGAACGCACAATTGTCTCCTCGCTCTCCGACATGCTCAAGGTGCCGGGAACCGATGTGCGCGAACGCGTCGGAGATCTGATGAGCAAGCTCAAGGACGCGGAGAAGGAAATCGCCCGTCTCAACTCCCAGCAGCTCTTAGCCTCGGCTGGACAGTTCCTCGACAACGCCGAAACTGTGGGATCAACCCTGTTCGTCGTCGCCGACCTCGGCGAGGTCTCAAACGCAGGAGACATCCGCACCGTCGTCACCGACCTGCGCGCCCGAGTCTCCGAACGCTCCGCTGTGGTCCTGGGCATTGGGACCAGCAATGGAAAGCCCGTCGTCGTGGTCGCCACGACGGCTTCCTCACGCGAGGAGGGACACCAGGCAGGCAAGCTCGTCTCCCTAGCCTGCGGTGAACTCGGCGGCGGCGGGGGAGGCAAACCCGACCTCGCTCAGGGCGGCGGCAGCGATGTCTCCGCGATCCCCTCTGCCATCGCAGCGGTCAAGGCAGCTCTCCAGTGAGTTTCCGCCGAGGCCGACGTGTGGGCCTCGACATCGGTTCGGTGCGCATCGGGGTCGCCAGCAGCGATCCCGATGGCATCCTCGCCACGCCGCTGAGCGTGGTGCGGCGAACCGACGAACCTGCTGCGCTGAGAACGCTGCGGGAGATCATCGACGAATACGAACCGATCGAACTGCTCATCGGCGACCCGAAATCCCTCGATGGAGCGGCCCGGGCAGCGGCCGCCACCGCACTTGAGTTCGCCAGGCGGATCAGCGTCGCCACGTCGACACCCATCCGCCTCGTCGATGAGCGCTTTACCACGGTCGAAGCCCACCACGCTCTGGCAGCTGCAGGGAAGAACTCGCGTCAGCGTCGTGAGATCGTCGACGCTCAGGCCGCCGTGATCATTTTGCAGAATGCCCTCGAATTCGAACACAACACCGGTGAGCCGGCCGGTCGAGCCATGCCCGACGAAGAGAGTCAGCAATGAGCCCGTTCCCAGGCGAGTTCTCAGAAGACGAAGGGCTGTCGCGGTCCGAACTCAAAGCAAAGAAGCACCGTCGGATGCTGCGCAGGCGGCGGACGACAGCCATCGTCGTCATCTGCGTGCTCGTCTTCGGCATCGGCGGATTCTTCGGCGTCAGAGCCGCAAGCGGAGTCTTTCAAGACCTGTTCGGTCCCAAAGGCGATTACGACGGCGCCGGCACCAGCGAGGTCTCGGTTGAGATCCCGCCGGGAGCCTCGGCCCGCTCCGTGGCCAACCAGCTCGTCGAAGCCGGTGTGATCATGAATTCCGAACCGTTCCTCGACGAGGTCGAACGTCGCGATGTCACGATTCAGGCCGGACCGATCATCCTGCGCGAGAAGATGAGTTCCAAGGCTGCGGTGGAAGCGATCGTCAATCCGATCAAACCTCCTACGATCACGATCGCAGAGGGCCGCAAGATCGATCAGATCAAATCCACGATGGTCGAGTCGGGAATGAAGGCCGAAGCGGTCGACAAAGCCATCGACGACAAGACTCCGAAAGACTACGGCCTCGACGTTGATGCCCCCAGCCTCGAAGGGTATCTGTATCCGGCGACCTACGACCTCAACAAAGACAAGACCGCCGAGGATGTCGTGTCCAAGATGGTCGCCAAGACGAAGCTGGAGATTAAGAACGCTGGCATCGATCTCGATGACGCAAATCGGATCATGACCTTGGCAAGCCTGGTCGAAATCGAATCACCCGGTGACGAAAAGGTTCGGAAGAAGGTGGCACGGGTCTTCCTCAACCGCATTTCAGAGGATTCGAGGACCGGCAAACTGCTCCAATCCGATGCGACCGTGGCCTATATCCACGGTGCCCGCAGCGACCTGACGACGACGAAGAAGGAACGCGAGTCCGACAGCCCGTACAACACGTACAAGAAGAAGGGGCTGCCCCCGGGGCCGATCAATTCGCCCAGTTCCGGAGCCGTCGACGCCGCGCTCAACCCGGCCAAGGGCGATTGGCAGTTCTTCGTGGCCACGAACCCGGACACGGGGGAAACCAAGTTCGCCAAGACCTACGACGAGCATCAGAAGAACGTCGAGATCTACCGGAAATGGCTCAAGGAGCACGAAGAGGACAGCGGCGACAAATGACGATCTCGGCTGCGGTGCTGGGTCGCCCGATCGCCCATTCCAAGTCGCCGTTGCTTCATCGTGCGGCGTTCCAGGCACTGGGCCTCGACGGCAGCGACTACGCCAGCTTCGACCTCGGCGCCGAAGACCTCGAATCCTTTCTCGCAGCTCACAGAGGCCAGATCGGGTTCTCATTGACGATGCCGTTGAAGGAACGGCTCGTTCAGCTCGCGCTCACCTACGGGTGGGAGGTCGAAGACACGGCCGGGCTGACCGGAGTGGCGAACACGCTGGTTCGCAACGATGGGGTGACGTCGGTGGCCAACACTGACGTGCAGGGAATCGTGCGCGCGTTGACCCCAGGACTCAACACCTGTCGGGAAGCAGCTGTCACCGCTGCGATACCGACCACGGTCGGTGGTCTCGGTGCGGCTGCAGGTGTGAGCACCGTCGACAGCAACGGTGCTGACAGGGCGACCATCCTCGGTGCCGGGGCGACCGCTGCCTCGGCGCTGCTGGCCTGCCGTGAACTGGGCATCACCACGGTTGAGTTCCTCGTGCGAAATCCTGATCGGGCCCACCGGGTCCGCGAACTCAGCCAGCAGCTCGGGGTCTCGGCGAGCACTGCACCGCTGAAACTGATCGCACCCTCTGGCCTCGTCATCTCGACCCTCCCCGCCGAGGCTGTCCCCGAGCTGCAATGGTCGCCTGATTTCTGCGGAGGAGTAGCCCTCGACGTCGCCTATGCAGCCGAGTCCGGCTTCCTTCGTCAAGCCGAATCACATGGACTCCTCCCGGTCGAAGGCACGGTGATGCTCGTCGAACAGGCCGTGGCACAGTCGGAGATGTTCATCGACGCAGCCGAAGCACCAGATGGCGAGGTCAGCCCCACTCAGCACGCAGATCGTCGCGCTGTGATCACGGCGGCCATGTACCGCGCGCTCGAGGACCAAGCGGGACCGGCAGGCGACTGACAAGAAGGACGGGAAAGGCGGACGAGGGTGGACATCGGAGTTCTCCACGGGTGGCCGATTGCTGCCACGGCCGTCGTCAGCGCTGGTGCCGGCATTCTCCTGGCCCGCTGCCCGACTTGGTGGTTAGCCGATGATGGGCACTCCGCCGTGCTTGCGAAAGCTCGCCTTTTCCGCCCCCTGCCCTTGGCGATCCTCGGCGTCGTCCTCGCAGTCGCGGCCGCCCTGCTCTTCCCCGACACCGGCGCCGCGCCCGGGTTCGGGTCCATGGACCGACTTCTCCTGGCACTGAGCCTGGGTGCGGCCGCTGCAGCGACACCGTTCCTCGTTGTCGTCGACATCGTCGTCCATCGTCTGCCGGATCGGATCGTGTATCCGCTCATCGGTCTTGAACTGCTCGCTCTCGTTCTCGGTCAACTGCTGGGGGAGTCTGCGATCTGGGGCCTCGGCCTCATCGCCGGTGGTGCCGGAGTTCTGTTCTTCGGCGTCCTGTACCTGATCGGACGGGTGATGCACGTAGCCACGATGGGCCTCGGCGACGTCAAACTCGCCTTCATCGTCTTCTGCGTGCCCACTCTGTTCTCTGCCTGGGCACCGGCGCTCGTCTTCATCATCATGATGCTCATCGCCGGAATCGCAGCCCTCGTGGCTGCCGCTGCGAAACGCAGTCTGAGCGCGACGACGATCGCATTCGGGCCCGCAATGCTATCCGGAATGTGGTTCGGGTCGGTACTTGCGCCAAACCTTTTGTAGAATCGGTTGAATGTTGAGATGGCTGACTGCAGGCGAATCCCACGGCGAAGCGCTGACTGGGATCATTGAGGGGCTTCCCGCCCATGTTCCGATCACCAGGGAAGACATCCGCGCGAGCTTGGCTCGACGCAGATTGGGCTACGGCCGTGGAGCACGGATGAAGTTCGAAGCCGACGAGGTTCGCCTCCTCGGTGGAGTCCGACACGGTCAGACACTGGGTTCACCGGTGGCCGTTGAGGTCGGGAACACGGAATGGCCCAAATGGGAGACCGTGATGAGTGCCGACCCGATCGACGAGGACGAGCTCGCCGGTCAGGCCCGGAACGCCCCGCTGACCCGGCCGCGGCCGGGCCACGCCGATATCGTCGGCATGCAGAAGTACGCATTCGACGAGGCACGACCGATCCTCGAACGTGCCTCCGCGCGGGAAACGGCAATGCGTGTGGCGCTGGGAACAATCGCCTCGAACTTCCTGCGCGAACTCGGCATCACTCTGGTCTCCCACACCGTGGCCATCGGGACGGCCGAGAACGCCGTCGATTCCGCGACGGAACCCTCCCTGCCGCTGGCCTCCGATGTGGACGCACTCGACGCCGATCCTGTGCGCTGCTTCGATCCCGATCTCTCGGCCCGCATGGTCACCGAGATCGATGCGGCGAAGAAGGCCGGTGACACGCTGGGTGGAGTCGTCGAAGTCCTCGCCTACGATCTGCCGCCTGGGCTGGGCTCGCATGTCCACTGGGACCGCCGGCTCGACTCCCGACTGGCTGGCGCGCTGATGGGCATTCAGGCGATCAAGGGCGTCGAGGTCGGTGATGGCTTCCTCACCACGAAGCGCCCCGGATCGGCAGCTCACGACGAGCTCGCCGTGGGCGATGATGGGATCCGGCGCGTGAGCAATCGCGCCGGTGGCACTGAAGGCGGAATGTCGACGGGCGGTCCGCTGCGAGTTCGGGCAGGCATGAAGCCCATCGCCACTGTTCCCCGCGCTCTGGCGACCGTCGACGTCGCCACCGGTGATCCTGCCAAGGCCAACCACCAGCGCTCCGACGTGTGCGCGGTTCCGGCCTCCGGCGTCGTCGCCGAAGCGATGGTCGCACTCGTCCTCGCCGAAGCAGTGGTGGAGAAGTTCGGCGGAGACTCCGTGGCAGAGACCAGACGGAACTTGGATGCCTACGTGGCCGCCATTCCGGAGAACCTCCGCATCGGCCGATGACACAGCGCCCGCACCCGAAACCGGTTCCACCGCTGGAACCGGTCCCGGCCTCGCAGTCACGCATCGTGCTGACCGGGCCGCCTGCCGCCGGCAAATCCACGATCGGCCGCCTTCTGGCTGATCGACTCGATCTGCCGCTCATCGACACGGATGCGAACATCGTCGACAAGTACGGCGTCATCGCAGAGATCTTCGTCGAACGCGGTGAGGACCATTTCCGTCGGATCGAACGGGAGGTCGTCCGGCGTGCCCTGCGGCGTCTGCTCGACCGTCCAGGCATCGTGTCCCTGGGCGGGGGCGCGATCCTCAATCCGGGCACACGTGCCCAGCTGGGTCATCCTGCGATCAAGGTCGTGCACATCGACATCGACGTCGACACCGTCATGACGCGGCTGAACTCCCCGCACAGACCGTTGCTGCGCGGTGCAGGAACCAAGGTGGAGAACTGGTTGGCGCTCGTGAAGGAGCGTGAACCCCTCTATGATCAGGTCGCCACATTCCGAGTCCACGCCTCGAATTCGCATCCGTCGACCATCGTCAATCGCGTCGTCGACGTCCTCACCGGCCTGCAGCGAGCCGAGGAGTATGCCAAGTACTCGGGCCGCGATCCGGAGAGTTAGGCTTGAGGTCGCAACAGGTTCGTAAGTTCAGCCACCGCGGCCATGACGTGCCCGGAGGCAGCAAAGGGGAAAGTGCACGAATGAGTCTCACACGCATCAACGTCGAAGCCGGCGGGAACTATCCGGTTCTCGTGGGGCAGGGCCTCCTGGGCGAACTTCCCGAGCTCCTCGGTCCCCGCGTGGAAAAGGTGCTCGTCATCCATCCTCGGGCTCTGCGGACGACGGGGGAGACGGTCCGTGACGACCTGCGCGCAACCGGTCTCGATGCGATTGTGGCAGAGATCCCCGACGCCGAGGAAGCCAAACATGTGCAGGTCGCCGCGTTCTGCTGGCAGGTCCTCGGTCAGAGTGACTTCACCCGCACCGATGCCATCATCACAGTCGGTGGAGGTGCCGTCTCCGATCTCGGCGGCTTCGTCGCAGCAACCTGGCTGCGCGGAATCTCCGTCATCCACATTCCCACCACGGTCCTCGGAATGGTCGATGCGGCCATCGGAGGCAAGACCGGCATCAACACTGCTGAGGGCAAGAACCTCGTCGGGTCCTTCCACGCGCCCTCGGGTGTCCTCGTCGACCTCGACACCTTGCAGACCCTGCCGGAGAACGAGCTCTTCACCGGCCTCGCCGAGGTGGTCAAGACCGGCTTCATCGCTGATCCCACGATCCTGGATCTGGTGAGCAGGCATTCGAAGGCTGAGATCGCCGAGGTGGACGGCCCCGTCCTGCGCGAGCTCATCGAACGCGCCATAGCCGTCAAGGCCGAGGTCGTCGCCGATGACTTCAAGGAATCCGGGCGCCGAGAGATCCTCAACTACGGCCACACCCTGGCTCACGCCATCGAGCACAAAGAGCGCTACCAGTGGCGCCACGGCGCTGCCGTGTCCGTGGGAATGGTATTCGCCGCCGAGGTGGCTGCGATGGTCAAGAGTCTCTCTCCGGAGATCGTCGACCTCCATCGTGAGTTGCTTTCCAAGCTGGGTCTGCCCATCGCCTACCGGGCCGATGTCTGGCCGCAGCTGCTGGAGACGATGAAGCGAGACAAGAAGACACGCGGCTCCATGCTGCGCATGGTGCTTCTCAGCGAGGTGGGCTCACCCGCGACTGTGGAGATCCCGGATGTCTCGATTCTCCACACGGCCTACCAGGAGATCGGTGAGGACTCACCTCGGGTCATGCTTGGTACAGACCTGAGCTGAGCGACGCGGCTGAGGAGCTTGGGCACAGCGACGCGGGCCGAAGGTCTGGTCGCTTGGAAGGTGAGCGACAGGCCCGAGATGGCAGCCCCTGGAGGAGCTTGCTAGAATTGCTGTTTGGCGAAACTGCCAGATAATGCCAGACGCACAGAATCACCTCGCGGTGGCCAAGACTGACACGAAGAAGGACGGATTAGTGGCTTCAACCAACGACCTGAAGAACGGCCTTGTGCTCAATATCGACAAGCAGCTGTGGCAGGTGCTGGAATTCCAGCACGTCAAGCCCGGCAAGGGTCCGGCATTCGTCCGTACCAAGCTCAAGAACGTCATCTCCGGCAAGATCATCGACAAGACCTTCAATGCCGGCACCAAGGTCGAGACAGCCAATGTCGACCGTCGCGATATGCAGTACCTCTACCATGACGGCACCGACTACGTCTTCATGGACGCCGAGGACTACGACCAGGTCAGCGTCTCGCCCGACCTCGTCGGCGATGCCGCAAACTACATGCTCGAGAACCAGAACCTGCAGATCTCCTTCCACGAGGGCACCGCGCTCTCCGTGGAACTGCCGCTGACAGTCGAACTCGTGATCACCCACACTGAACCGGGACTGCAGGGCGACCGCTCGACCGGTGGCTCGAAGTCGGCGACTCTGGAGACCGGCTACGACATCCAGGTGCCGCTGTTCCTCGAAGAGGGCACCAAGGTCAAGGTCGACACCCGATCCGGCGACTACCTGGGTCGCGTCAAGTAAGTGTCAGCACGAACGCGGGCCCGCCGCCGGGCCCTGGAACTGATGTTCGAGGCAGGACAGCGTCGCCTCGACACCGATCAGGTCGTGACCATGCGGTCCAACGACCCCGACTATCCGATGAAGGCCTACGCGGTGGAGATCGTCGAAGGAATCACCGGTCATCGTGTCGAGATCGACGAAGTCATCGCCACCTATGCGCAGGGGTGGACCCTGGAGCGGATGCCGGCCGTCGACCTCGCCCTGCTCCAGATCGGAACCTGGGAGATCCTCTTCAACGATGAGGTGCCCGACAAGGCCGCAATCGATGAAGCAGTGTCTCTGGCCAAACAGTTCTCGACGGATGATTCACCTGGCTTCATCTCGGGCCTGCTCTCACGCGTCCTGGACGTCAAGCCGACCCTGATCTGAGTCCGCGGGTCCGGAATCCGGACCCGCGAACCGACCTCACTCATCTGAGGTCTACAATCGAATCGAACCACTCCTTTAACCACCGTCCGGAGAGGCGGAGAAGGGGAAGCATGACACAGCGAACAGTGCTCGATGCCCCAGATATGAAACGGGCCATGACCCGTATCGCCCACGAGATCATCGAGTCCAACAGAGGCAGCGACGGCCTCGTCCTCTTGGGGATCCCGCGCCGCGGGGTTCCCCTGGCCACTCGTCTGGGCGAGCAGATCGCCTCGATCTCCGCACGACCCGAGATGGCCGATGAGCTCGTCGGAAGCCTCGATATCACGATGTACCGTGACGATCTGCGCAGCGGCGCTTACCGCGCCCCGGAACCCACCACGATCCCTGCCGACGGCATCGATTCCAAGACCGTCGTCCTCGTCGACGATGTGCTCTTCTCCGGACGCACGATCAGAGCAGCCCTCGACGCGCTCTCAGATCTGGGCCGCCCGGCCAAGGTGCGCCTGGCGGTCCTCATTGACCGGGGCCACCGTGATCTGCCGATCCGTGCCGATCACGTCGGGAAGAACCTCCCCACCTCCAGCAGTGAACGCGTCAACGTCTCCCTGGTCGAGATCGACGGCGAAGACGGCGTCACCATCTCGGGAGGCCGCGAATGAAACACCTGCTCGACACCATCTCCCTGAGCCGGGAAGAAGCCATCTCGATTCTCGACATCGCAGAAGAGATGACTCAGGTCTCCGAACGTGAGGTCAAGAAACTGCCCGTCCTGCGCGGACGCACCGTGGTCAACCTCTTCTTCGAAGACTCGACACGGACCCGTCTTTCCTTCGAGGCAGCGGCCAAGCGGCTTTCCGCCGACGTCCTCAACTTCTCCGCCAAGGGCTCTTCGGTATCCAAGGGCGAGAGCCTGCAGGACACCATCCAGACGATCTCGGCCATGGGCGCCGATGCGCTCGTCGTTCGGCATCCCGGATCCGGCACCCCGCATCGCCTGGCCCACACCGGTTGGATCGATGTTCCCGTCGTCAACGCCGGCGACGGCACTCACGAACACCCCACTCAGGCACTGCTCGACGCCTTCACCCTGCGCCGTGCCCTCGGCGGATTCTCCGCCTCGGGTGCTGTCAAGGACGGCCCACGCGGACGCGGTCTCGACGGGGCGAAGGTCGCCATCGTCGGCGACGTCCTCCACTCCCGGGTAGCCCGCTCGAATGTTCACCTGCTGGCCAACCTCGGCGCCGAAGTCCATCTGGTCGCACCCCCGACGCTGCTGCCCTGGGGCGTCGAGACCTGGCCTGTGACCCTGCACTACGACCTCGACGAGGCGCTGCACAGCGAAGACTTCGCAGCCGTGATGATGCTGCGTGTCCAGCACGAGCGCATGCACGAATCGTTCTTCCCCAACGAACGCGAATACGCACGATTGTGGGGACTCTCCGCGGCCCGCCTGGCGGGACTGCCGAAGGAGACCTTCATCATGCACCCGGGGCCGATGAACCGCGGCTTCGAAATCTCAGCGGCAGCCGCCGACTCACCGCGCGCCCTCATCCTCGACCAGGTCGAGAACGGAGTCAGCGTGCGCATGGCGGTCCTGTACCGCCTCTTGACAGGCCAGGAGGAGACCAATGACTGACTATCTGATCCGCGGTGCGAACGTGCTGGGCCAGGGAAGTGCCGATATCGCCATCAAGGACTCGACGATCGTCGATCCGGATCTGCTCGATCCCGACGACACCTCGGTGGAAGTCGTGAGTGCAGAAGGACTGATCGCTCTGCCTGGGCTCGTCGACATGCATACGCATCTTCGCGAACCGGGAAAGGAAGACGCGGAGACGATCCTGAGCGGGTCACGAGCGGCCGCGGCGGGCGGGTTCACCTGCGTCCATGCGATGGCGAACACCGCACCTGTCGCCGACACCGCAGGCGTGGTCGAACAGGTCCACCGCCTCGGGCGTACCGCCGGCTACACCGAAGTCGTGCCCATCGGTGCCGTGACAATCGGACTCGAAGGCAAGAACCTCGCCGAAATCGGAGCCATGGCCCGATCGGCGGCTCGCGTCCGCATCTTCTCCGACGACGGGATCTGCGTCTCCGACCCGCTGCTCATGCGCCGGGCCCTCGAATACGTCAAGACCTTCGACGGAGTCATCGCCCAGCATGCACAGGAACCGCGCCTGACCGAGGGCGCGCAGATGAACGAGGGTGTCGTCTCCGCTGAGCTGGGACTGCCCGGCTGGCCCGCCGTCGCCGAGGAATCGATCATCGCCCGCGATGTGCTCCTGGCCGAGCATGTGGGCTCACGGCTGCACATCTGCCACGTCTCGACCAAAGGCAGCGTCGACATCATCCGCTGGGCGAAGTCGCGCGGAGTCGAGATCACCGCCGAGGTGACCCCGCACCATCTCATGCTCACCGACGAACTCGTCCGCAGCTTCGACCCTGTATACAAGGTCAACCCGCCGCTGCGCACCGAGGCCGATGTCACCGCACTGCGCGAGGCGCTGGCCGACGGCACGATCGACGTCATCGGCACCGACCACGCCCCACACACCGCCGAACACAAATGCAGCGAGTGGACGGCCGCGGCCATGGGCATGGTCGGCATGGAGACGGCACTGTCCATCGTCGTCGAGGCGATGGCGGACTACGACTTCGACTACGGCGACCTCGCCCGGGTCATGTCGGTGACTCCGGCGCGGATCACCGGGGCCACCGGCCATGGCAGCCTCGAAATCGGCTCCAGTGCCAACATCGTGCTCATCGACCCGAACTCGACGCACACGATCGTGCCCGATGACCACGCGACGAAGGGCCGCAACAACCCCTTCGCCGGTCTTGAGGTCTCCACCTCGATCACCGACACATTCTTCTACGGCCACCGGGTTCTCTCCGGCGGACGACTCAGCACACCCCATCCGGCAGGAGCATCATGGACAGACCAGTAAGCGTCATCATCATCGCGGTCGTCTTCCTGCTGCTGGTCCTCGCCATCACCTGGGGGTGGAGCCGACGAAAGAAGAGCCAGACCGACGTCCCGCAGCCAGCGAAGCCGCATATGGGAATCAAGCCCGTCGCAGAACCTGTCGAAGGCTCCTATGTGTCGACGACCCTGGCCGGGCACCCACTCGAACGCGTCGCCGTCCATGGTCTCGGCATCCGCACCACGGGAGAGATCGTCGTCACCGACGGGGGAGTCATCATGGACCTCGCCGGACGTGAGGACTTCCTTATCCCCAGGCGCGACATCGTCTCCGTCGACACCACCGCCGGCATGATCGGCAAATTCGTCGAACGCGGCGGCATCGTCCGCATCACCTGGCGGCTGGGGGAGACCCTCGTCGACACAGGCTTCCGCGCCCGTTACGCCGCCAGCACCACCCCCACCGTCGAGAGCATCCGCGAAATGATCGAAGAGGCACAATGACACTGTCCACCACACCTGCCGTCCTCGTCCTCGAAGACGGACGCACCTTCCGCGGTTCCGCCTACGGGGCTGTCGGTGAGACCCTGGGCGAAGCTGTCTTCGTCACCGCGATGTCGGGTTATCAGGAAACCCTGACCGACCCGTCCTATCACCGTCAGATCGTGATCCAGACCGCGCCGCACATCGGCAACACGGGAATCACCGATGATGACGACGAATCGGCCAAGATCTGGGTCGCCGGCTATGTCGTCCGCGACGCCTCACGCATGTCCTCGAACTGGCGCTCCATCGGCGACCTGTCCACCCGCCTCGAAGAATCAGGCATCGTGGGCATCAGCGACGTCGACACCCGCGCCCTGACCCTGCACCTGCGCGAAGCAGGGGCCATGCGCATGGGCATCTTCTCCGGCGCGGCCGCCGAGGCCAACGTCGATGAGCTGCTGGCCAAGGTCCAGGCCTCTCCACATATGGCCGGAGCGAACCTTGCCGAAGAGGTCTCGATCACCGAGCCCCAGCTCATCCCCGCAGTGGGCGAGAAGAAGTTCAGCGTCGCAGCCCTTGACCTGGGCATCAAGTCGATGACCCCCGAACGACTGAGCGAGCGCGGCATCGACGTGCACCTCCTGCCTGCGACGACGAGCTTCGCGCAGATCCAGGCACTCGGAGTCGACGGAGTCTTCTTCTCCAACGGACCCGGTGACCCGGCGACCGCCGATGCTCAGGTCGAGCTCCTCCGCCAGGTCCTCGGGGCGAAGATCCCGTTCTTCGGAATCTGCTTCGGCAACCAGCTGTTGGGCCGAGCCCTGGGCTTCGGCACATACAAACTGCCCTTCGGCCACCGCGGCATCAACGTTCCCGTCATGGACCGGACCACAGACAAAGTCGAGATCACCTCGCAGAACCACGGCTTCGCCGTCGACGCACCCCTAGACGGTGAGACACAGGCCCCGCATGATGCGAACTTCGGTCGCGTGAGCGTGTCCCACGTGTGCCTCAACGATGACGTGGTTGAAGGGCTCCAATGCCTCGACATTCCCGCGTTCTCCGTCCAATTCCATCCGGAGGCCGCAGCCGGTCCTCACGATTCGAGCTACCTGTTCGATCGCTTCATCGACCTCATGTCCGCTTCCCCGGTCGCACAGGCCTAAGGAGAATCCATGCCACTCAGACCAGATCTCTCATCCGTTCTCGTCATCGGTTCCGGCCCCATCGTGATCGGGCAGGCCTGCGAATTCGATTACTCGGGCACTCAGGCATGCCGTGTGCTGCGGGCTGAAGGCCTGCGCGTCATCCTCATCAACTCCAATCCCGCGACGATCATGACCGATCCCGACGTCGCCGATGCCACCTATGTCGAACCGATCGATCCCGACATCATCGAATCGATCATCGACAAGGAACGCCCCGATGCGATCCTGCCGACTCTGGGCGGGCAGACAGCGCTCAACGCAGCGATCGCTCTGCACGATGCCGGTACCCTCGAGAAGTACGGGGTCGAACTCATCGGCGCCGACGTCGACGCCATCCAGCGCGGCGAGGACCGGCAGAAGTTCAAGACAATCGTTGAGGAATGCGGTGCCGAGTCGGCCAAATCCGTCATCTGCCACACCATCGACGAGGCACTGGCCGGGGCCGAAGAGCTCAACTATCCCGTAGTTGTGCGGCCCTCGTTCACGATGGGCGGCCTGGGCTCCGGTATGGCCTATGACGAGACCGACCTGCGGCGCATCGCCGGCGCCGGCTTGGGTGACTCCATCACCCACGAGGTGCTCCTCGAAGAGTCGATCCTGGGCTGGAAGGAATACGAACTCGAACTCATGCGCGACCACAAGGACAACGTGGTCGTCATCTGTTCGATCGAGAACGTCGATCCCGTCGGCGTCCACACCGGCGACTCGATCACAGTGGCCCCATCGCTGACCCTGACCGACCGCGAATATCAGAAGATGCGCGACATCGGCATCGACGTCATCCGCGCCGTCGGAGTCGCCACCGGCGGCTGCAACATCCAGTACGCCGTCGATCCCAAGACCGGACGCATCATCGTCATCGAAATGAACCCCAGAGTCTCCAGGTCCTCGGCACTGGCATCGAAGGCCACAGGCTTCCCGATCGCCAAAATGGCTGCCAAGCTGGCCGTGGGCTACTCACTCGACGAGATCCCCAACGACATCACAAAGGTCACACCGGCCAGCTTCGAGCCGACACTCGACTACGTGGTGGTCAAGATCCCACGGTTCACGTTCGAAAAGTTCCCCGCTGCTGACCCGACGCTGACCACGACCATGAAGTCCGTTGGCGAGGTCATGTCACTGGGCCGCAACTTCACCACCGCCCTGCAGAAGGCAATGCGGTCGATGGAGCAGCGAGATGCCTCCTTCTCATGGTCCGATCTTCCCGACATCAGTGACGAGGATGTCAGAGAATCCGTCCTCGAATCGATCTCGCACGCGACGGCCGACCGCATCCATTCCGTGCAGCGCGGACTGGCCGCCGGCCTGAGCAATGCCGAGGTCTTCGAGGTATGCGAGATCGATCCCTGGTTCCTCGACCAGATCGAACTCATCAATGAGGTCGCCGAGTTCATCTCCTCGGCGGACGAACTCGACGCCCAGGTGCTGCAGGTCGCGAAGAACCACGGGTTCTCCGATGAACAGATCGCGAGCCTGCGCTGCCTCGATACTGGTGTCGTCACCGGAGTCCGCCACGCTCTGCGTATTCGCCCCGTGTTCAAAACCGTCGACACCTGCGCTGGTGAGTTCGCGGCACACACCCCATACCACTACTCGAGCTATGACGAGGAGACCGAGGTCGAGCCCCGCGAGAAGCCGGCCGTGATCATCCTCGGCTCGGGGCCGAACCGGATCGGTCAGGGCATCGAGTTCGACTACTCATGCGTGCACGCGACGATGGCCATCTCCGAGGCCGGCTTCGAGACGATCATGGTCAACTGCAACCCGGAGACCGTGTCCACGGACTACGACACCGCTGATCGCCTCTACTTCGAGCCACTGACCTTCGAAGACGTGATGGAGGTCTACCACGCCGAGGTGGCCGCCGGCCCCGTACTCGGCGTCGTCTGCACCCTGGGTGGTCAGACCCCGTTGGGATTGGCCGATCGGCTCAAGGCCGCGGGGGTGCCTGTCCTCGGCACTCAGCCCGAGGCCATCGACCTGGCCGAGGATCGCGGCGAATTCGGTGCCGTCCTCGACCGTGCCGGTCTCACCGCACCGAAGCACGGCACTGCAGTGACCTATTCGGAGGCCGAGAAGATCGCCGAGGAGATCGGCTACCCGGTCCTCGTGCGGCCCTCCTACGTGCTCGGCGGCCGCGGAATGCAGATCGTCTACGATCGCACGCAGCTGGTGGACTACATGGCCACGGCCACGGAGATCTCCGTGGATCGTCCCGTCCTCGTTGACCGGTTCCTCGAGGACGCCATCGAAATCGATGTCGATGCCCTCTATGACGGTACCGACATCTTCATCGGCGGCATCATGGAACACATCGAGGAAGCCGGAATCCATTCCGGTGACTCGGCCTGTGTGCTGCCCTCGCTGACCCTGGGCGACGACGTGCTCGACCGTGTGCGCAAGGCCACGCTGGCCATCGCCGAAGGCACCAACGTGCGGGGGCTGCTCAACATCCAGTTCGCGATCACCGCCGATGTCCTCCACGTCATCGAGGCCAACCCGCGCGCCTCGCGGACCGTGCCGTTCGTCTCGAAGGCCACATCCACGCAGCTGGCGAAGGCCGCCGCACTCATCGCAGTCGGCCGCACCATCGCCGATATGCGCGGTGACATGCTTCCGGAGACCGGCGACGGTTCGGCACTCCCGTTGGACCACCCGATCGCGGTCAAGGAAGCGGTCCTGCCATTCCGCCGGTTCAGGACCGTCGAAGGCAAGGTCGTCGATTCGATCCTCGGACCGGAGATGCGCTCGACCGGTGAGGTCATGGGCATCGACCACGACTTCCCCACAGCCTTTGCGAAGGGGCTCCTGGGCGCATCGATCAAGCTGCCGACATCCGGCACTGTGTTCGTCTCCGTTGCAGACCGGGACAAACGTGCCATGGTCCTGCCGGTCAAGGAACTCGTCGACCTGGGCTTCGACGTGGTCGCCACCACTGGGACCGCCGCGGTCCTCTCCCGCTACGGGATCAAGACCACGCAGGTGCACAAGCACTTCGAGGCCGACGCCGAGGATCGCACGATCCTCGACTACCTGGCCGCAGGGACGATCGACATGGTCATCAACGTCCCCTCCGGACGCCAGGAACGGGCAGACGGCTACGAGATCCGTGCCTGCGCGACCGCGAACTCTGTTCCGCTGATCACCACGCTCGCCGAGTTCGCCGCCGCAGTCACCTCACTCGAGGTCGTCCGTGACAAGACCTTCAAGGTCCGCAGCCTGCAGGACTGGAACGCGTGATGTTCGGCACCCGTCTGCGGGCGGCCATGGACGAGCACGGTCCGCTGTGTGTGGGCATCGATCCCCATGACCATCTCCTTGAGGCCTGGGGTCTGCCGCGCACTGTGGAAGGTCTGCGGGAATTCTCCCTGCGCACGGTGACCGAGCTCGCCCGGAACGTGGCCGCGGTCAAACCGCAGTCAGCCTTCTACGAGCAGCACGGTTCGGCCGGAGTCGCCGTTCTCGAGGAGACCTTGGCCGCCTGTCGGGAACACGATCTCCTCAGCGTCCTCGACATCAAACGCGGGGACATCGGATCGACCATGGGAGCCTATGCACGCGCCTACCTCGATCCTTCCTCGGCGCTGGCAGCCGATTCCATCACCGTCTCTCCCTACCTCGGCTTCGGGGCGCTGGAACCGGCCTTCGGACTCGCCGAGGCCCATGATCGGGGAGTCTTCGTTCTTGCTCTGACCTCGAACCCGGAAGGCGCGGAGGTCCAGCACGCCCAGTGCGGCGAGGCCGTCGACGGCTTCGGGGGTTCCGTGGCGGGGTCGATCGTCGGACAGGTTGCTGCGCGCAACTCGGCCCACTCTCCGCGGGATCCCGGTCGCTTCGGACTGGTCGTGGGGGCGACGATCGGCTCCGCGGCACGTGAGCTCGGATTCGACCCGACGGACTGCAAAGGCCCGATCCTGGCACCGGGAGTCGGCGCTCAGGGAGCTGGGATTCGTGAACTCATCGACGTATTCGGCTCCGAAGCCATCGCAGCCAACCAGATCCTGGCCACAACGTCGCGCGCTGTGCTCAGCGCGGGGCCAGACGGTGTGCGGGCAGCGGCGCGGTCGCTCAACGAGTCCCTGACCCAGGTGGGCTGAGTTCCGCGCAGGGTATGTCGAATCTCACCACTTGATCCACTGCGCAGGGTGCCCGTTTCGCCAGCCTGCGCGAGCCATGCACACAACGGTGGGCACCGGTCTGCGGATATCGCCTGAGCTAAGACGGTACGGGCCCGCAATGGCCAGTTCTGCAGGCACTCGAGTTTTCTTTGCCGCTTTATGCCTCTCACGAGGGTTTTTGTTTTAGACTGAAGCAACTTCCCTACCTGCCCGTTCATGGTGACAGAGGAGATAATGTGGCACTCGAACCTTTGACCCCGCAACAGCGGTCAGCCGCTCTTGACAAGGCGTTCAAAGCGCGTCAGGCGCGAGCCGAGGTCAAGACCGCGCTGAAAAATGGTCAAACCGATCTCGCCGCCGTCCTGAAGAAGGCCGACGCAGACGAAGCACTCGCGAAGATGCGCGTCGTCGATCTGCTGAGATCACTGCCCGGCGTCGGCGACCGACGCGCGGAAGCGGCCATGGATGACGTGGGCATTGCTTCGTCCCGTCGGATCAAGGGCCTGGGTGTTCACCAGAAGAACGCCCTGTTGGAGAAATACTCCTGAATGTGTGAACAATAGATCTGTGAATAATCGACTGACCGTCCTCGCGGGACCCACCGCGGTGGGAAAAGGCACCATCAGTGCGTACATCAGAGATCATCATCCCGAGGTCTGGTTCTCCGTCTCCGCCACCACGCGGCCGCGGCGACCCGGCGAAATCGATGGTGTTCATTATCACTTCATCAGCGATGACGAATTCGACTCGCTCATCGCTGCCGGTGAGCTGCTCGAGTACGCTGTCGTCCATGGACGCCATCGCTACGGCACGCCTTCGGCTCAGGTTCAGGAGAAGCTGAGCCAGGGTATTCCCTCCCTGCTGGAGATTGATCTGCAGGGAGCACGCCAGGTCAAGGACAAGATGCCTGAGGCGCTGTTCGTATTCCTGTCTCCGCCCAGCTGGGAAGAGCTCGTGTCGAGACTCACCGGGCGCGGAACGGAATCAGCGGTCGAACAGGAGCGTCGACTGACCACGGCCAAACAGGAATTGCAGGCCGAATCCGAGTTCGATGTCACCATCGTCAATGACCACGTTCGCACTGCGGCCGAAGAACTCATATCATTGATGGGTATATCCACTACCGATTAGATTGGACATTCATTGCCTGCACAACCTGAAGGCATCACCAATCCTCCGATTGATGATCTGCTGGCCGTGACCAGCTCGAAGTACGAACTGGTTTCGATTGCGGCTCAGAGAGCCCGCCAGATCAACTCCTACTACGCCCAGCTCCAAGAAGGACTGCTCGAGAACGTCGGTCCGCTGGTGACCCCGGGCACCCATGAAAAGCCTCTGTCGATCGCGCTCCGCGAGATCAACGAGGGCAAGATCGTGGCCCGCGAAGTCACCGAAGCCGACTTCGGTGCTCTCACCCAAGAGCCTGCGCAGCCTGCTGCCAGCAACGACGGCGCACTGGACTTCAGCGACCAGTGAGAACCGTACTCGGCGTCGCCGGTGGAATCGCCGCCTACAAGGCGGCTCACGTCATTCGGCGACTCCGGGAACTCGGGCACAGCGTCAAGGTCGTGCCCACCGCCAGTGCACTGAATTTCGTCGGTGCGGCCACCTTCGAGGCACTGTCCTCACAGACTGTGACCACCGATGTCTTCGACGATGTCGAATCGGTCAACCATGTCCGCATCGGGCAGGAGGCCGAACTTGTCATCATTGCGCCCGCCACGGCCAATATCCTGGCGAAGCTGGCCGCAGGCATCGCCGATGACCTGCTGACCGCCACCGTCCTGACGACGACCGCCGAGGTGGTCGTTGCCCCAGCCATGCACACCGAGATGTGGCAGAACCCCGCCACCGTCGCGAACATCGCGACCTTGAAGCAGCGCGGCATCCATGTGCTCGACCCCGCTGTGGGGCGTCTCACCGGGCCGGATTCCGGTCCCGGTCGTCTGCCCGAACCCCAAACGATCGTCGACTTCGCTCTGGCCGCTGCCGGATCAGCGGCCACCGCAGTCGGGCCGCTGAACGACAAACGCGTCGTCATCAGTGCCGGCGGGACCAGGGAACCACTCGATCCCGTGAGGTTCCTCGGGAACCGCTCCTCAGGCAAGCAGGGCATCGCCCTCGCACGTGCGGCCGTCGCAGCCGGAGCCCGCGTCGACCTGGTTGCGGCCAACATCGATTGGGGTCTGCTGTCCGCCCTGCCCGACGGTGTCCGAATCACCACGGTCGAATCAACGCTGGAACTCCAAACCCAGATGCATGCCGTTCAAGCCGACGCCGATGTCATCATCATGGCCGCGGCCGTCGCGGACTACCGTCCAGCCGGGCGCACCGACTCGAAGATGAAGAAGTCGGGTGATGAGGGGATGACTCTGAGTCTGGTTCAGAATCCTGATGTGCTCGTGGGACTCGTCGAGTCACGTCGTGAGCCCCAGGTCATCGTCGGATTCGCCGCGGAGACCGGAGATTCTCATCACACGGCGCTGGACTACGCGAGAGCGAAGTTCCGTCGCAAGGGCGTGGACCTCCTGGTCTTCAACAACGTCTCCGAGGACAGGGCCTTCGGCCACGACGACAATGCTGTCCAGATCCTGAGTCATGACGGTGACCAGGTCGTGACCAGCACGGAATTCCACGGCAGCAAGGACGATGTTTCGGAAAAGGTCATCGAGGCACTCGCCAATCGTATGGAATGCGTAGAATCGTCGCCGTGAGTCAATCAAATCTGCGTCTATTCTCGTCCGAATCCGTCACCGAGGGCCATCCCGACAAGATCTGTGACCAGATCAGTGATGCCGTCCTCGACGATCTGCTGAGTCAGGACCCGAACGCTAAAGTCGCCGTCGAGACGATGGTCACCACCGGTCTCGTCCACGTCGCCGGCGAGGTCAATACGGCCGCCTATGCCGACGTGGCCGGCATTGCCCGCCGACTCATCACCGGAATCGGCTATGACTCCTCCGATACCGGATTCGACGGCCATTCCTGCGGCGTCTCCGTGTCCATCGGCAGTCAGTCCACCGACATCCATTCCGGTGTGACAAACCCACTGGACTTCCGCGAAGCCGTGGAATCCGACCATGGGTCGAGTCTGGGCGCCGGCGACCAGGGGCTCATGTTCGGCTATGCCGACAACGCCACCGACGTTCTCATGCCCGTGCCGATCCACCTCGCTTCACGCATGGCGGAGAAGCTCGCCGAGGTGCGCAAGACCGGTGCACTGGACTACCTGCGTCCCGACGGCAAGACCCAGCTGACGCTCGGCTACGACGGAGACGAAGCCGTGTCGATCGAGAACATCGTGGTCTCGACTCAGCACGCCGGACACGTCGATCAGGCGCAGCTTCACGCCGAAATCAAAGATTTCGTCATCGATCCGGTCATCGCAGGCTGCGGACTCGATGACAGTCATGCGAATATCCACATCAACCCGGCTGGCCCCTTCGTCACCGGTGGGCCGATGGGCGACGCGGGCCTGACAGGCCGCAAGATCATCGTCGACACCTATGGCGGATACTCTCGCCACGGCGGAGGCGCCTTCTCCGGGAAGGACCCGTCGAAGGTTGACCGCTCTGCCGCCTACGCCATGCGCTGGGTCGCGAAGAACGTTGTGGCCGCCGGCCTCGCAGACCGTGCCGAGGTGCAGGTATCCTATGCCATCGGCCGTGTCGACCCGATGGGTCTCTACGTTGAGACATTCGGCACCGAGAAGGTCGACCCGCACGCGATCTCGCGGGCGATTCGTGAGGTCTTCGATCTGCGCCCTGCCATGATCATCCAGGAACTCAATCTGCTGCGCCCGATCTACTCCCAGACATCGACCTACGGCCACTTCGGCCGTGAGCTCCCCGACTTCACCTGGGAGGTCACGGACCGCGCCGACGATCTGCTGCGCGCAGTCTCCTCGGCTTGATGGACGAACCTCTTCCGATCGACACCGGCACCTCAGCCATCGGGCAGGTGCCGCTGGCAGCGGAAGATCCTGTGGCCCACGTGCTCATCGATCATCCGGTGCCGCACCTGGCCCGTGCCTTCGACTACGCAGTTCCGGAGAAGTTCGCCGACACCGCCCGACCGGGTGTGCGAGTCAGGGTCAAATTCGCCGGCAAACTGCGCGACGGGTTCCTCCTCGAACGAGTTGAGTCGTCCGAACATATCGGACCGCTCGCCACGATCGAGCGCATCACCAGTCCCGTCGTCGTGCTCACCCCCGAGCTGCTGCGACTCGGGTCAGCCACCGCCCGCCGCTACGCAGGGACTCTCTCCGACGTGCTGCGTCTGGCAATTCCACCGCGCCACGCCCGAGCCGAGAAGGCCGTGCTCAAGACGGAGAAGACACTGCAGCACAACGCGTCCAGTTCCAGTGCGGCGCGAGACGGCGACAACGCGAGTGCCGCAACCGAGGACACGACAGCAGGCTCCGAGGACACGACAGCAGGCTCCGAGGTTGTGACTGCACACCACGAGAGTGCCAGGACAGCGGACACGATCGAGCGCCTCGGCGAATGGGTCGTCACCGAGTCTCGCCGCGACAGGGAAGACGATTTCCCGGCTGCCGAACATCCGCGGATGGCTCTGACCTGCGTTCCCGGACCCACCCCGGGTCTGAGCTGGATCACCGCCGGACTGGAGGCTGCCCGAGCGACACTGGCAGCGGGGGAGTCGGTGCTGTGGCTGGTGCCCGATCACCGTGAGCTTGCCGTGCTCTCGGCATCTCTCGACGCCAGCGCGGACATCCCCTCCTACTCCGTGCTCAGCGCAGATCAGTCACCGGAACAGCGGTGGACGGCGTGGCTGCGTGGACTGCTCGGGCACACGCGCGTGACGATCGGCACCAGGGCGGCCGCCTTCGCCCCGGTCGCAGACCTGGGCCTCATCATCTGCTTCGACGACTCGAACTCGAACTACCTTGACCAGCACGCACCTTATCCACACGCCAGAGAGGTGTGCCTGCTGAGGTCGACCATCGACACCACCGGGCTGCTGTTCGTCTCCACCGATCGCAGCGCAGAGATCCAGCGCCTCGTCGAGGTCGGCTGGCTGCACGACGCCACACCCATAGGCCCCGAGCGCCGTGAGGGCGCGCCCCGTGTCTTTGTCCCCGACGAGGAGCGGGACCCCTTCGCCTGGCAGCGCATCCCCTCACGCGCCTGGCAGCTGATGCGCGGTGCACTGCGCCCCGGTGCCAAGGACACGAATGCCGTGGGACCCGTCCTCGTCCAGGTACCGCGTGCCGGGTACTACCCGGTATTCGCCTGCGCGAGGTGCCAAGAGGTCGCCCGCTGCCCCCAGTGCTCGGCCACGCTGACCACCCAGTCCGAGGTGGGCCCATTCGCCTGTCGCTCGTGCGGATTCCACTCCGATTCGTTCTCCTGCGGGCGGTGCAACTCGAACCAGGTGCGCTCGATCGTGCGCGGTAGGGGCCGGACCGTCGAGGAGCTGCGCAAGGCCATGCCGGGAATCGAGATCCTCGAGTCCGGCGGCGATGACATTCCCGTCGCCATCGACGACAGTCCACGTATCGTCGTCGCCACCACCGGGGCCGAGCCCTACACGCTCGGGGGCTATGCCTGCGCAATCCTGCTCGACTCGCTGTGGCCGGGGCCGTGGATGCGCTCGACCGATGAAGGGGTCAGCCGCCGGCTGCGTGCGGCCGTCCTCGTGAGATCACGCACCGCTGGAGGCGTCGTCTACCTCGGCGACACCGATGAGACGATCCGGAGCACGGTGACCACCTTCGACCCGGTCACCACCATGTCCAGAGCCCTCAGCGATCGCCTGGAGCTCGGCTTTCCGCCGTACCGCCGCATCGTCGAACTCACTGGTGCAGGTGCCGACATCGACGCCATCATCACTACCGTCTCCGAACTCACAGAACTCATCCGTGACTCCGAGGGTGATGATCAGAAGGCGGTCGCGGCCTACCCGATCGCAGCAGGCGACGCAGTCGGCGAAGCGCTGGCTCATGTCACCGCCTCCCGCTCTGCGAAGAAGCTTCCGCAGGTGCGTATCCGCATCGACGATCCGCGGTCGCTGTGAGTGCCCCGATGCCCGGACTCTGCGTCCGCGAAGCGAACAAGTAGAATTCCTCAAGTGGATATCGTCTTCGCCGGAACTCCGGATGCCGCAGTGCCAGCCCTCGAGGCCCTCGTCGAATCTCGGCACCGCATCCGTGCCGTCCTCACCCGACCCGATGCCCCCGTGGGGCGCAAGCGCGTTCTCACCCCCTCACCCATCAAGGCTCGAGCCCTCGAACTCGGCCTCGACGTCATCGAGGCGAGCCGCCTCCGAGGTGAGGTCATCGCCGAACTCCGAGCGCTCAAGGTCGACGCCGTAGCCGTCGTCGCCTATGGGGCCATCGCCGGCCCGGCAGCGCTGTCGACCGCCGAACTCGGCTGGTTCAACCTCCACTTCTCACTCCTGCCCGCTCATCGCGGAGCCGCCCCCGTTCAACGTGCTCTCATCGCCGGGCAAAGGACCAGCGGAGTCAGCGTATTCAAGATCGACGAGGGCATGGACTCCGGCCCCGTCCTGCGCCGCCTCGAACTGCCGCTGGACCATCCCGATGTCGCCACCGCCCTCGACGACTATGCTCACCTGGGCGCGGCCGAACTGGTCGCCGCCTTCGACGACCTCGCGGACGGAACCGCAGTGATGACCCCGCAGTCAGGGGAAGCGACCCACGCGGACAAGATCGACGTCGCCGACGCCCATCTCGACTTCTCCGACTCTGCCCAGGCGATCATCGACCGTTCCCGGGGAGTCAGCCCCAGCCCCGGGCCGTGGGCGAACGTCGACGGGAAGCGGACCAAACTTTTCGGACTCGCACCCGCTCCTGACGTCGCCACGCCCACCGAGGTCGGACTTCTGACCTCGTGGCAGAAGGCAGCCGTCCTCGGCTGCAGTGACGGCTGGGTCCGCGTGGAGGAGATCCAGCCCTTCGGCAAAGCGCGGATGGCTGCAGTGGACTTCCTGCGCGGCCATGGCGACATCCGATTCGACCCCAGTGGAACCAGCGCCGAGCCGGCGGCAGACCCCGAGCAAGGAGCATGAGACCGATGCCAGCAGATGAACGCAAGCCGCGGAAGAGACCAGCAGGCAACAGGGCGCCAGCAGGCAGGAAGCCGACAGGCGGCCGGCCAGCAGACGGTAAGCCCTCGGGCGGCTCACCCGCGGGGGGAGGAGAACCGCGACAGGCGAAGAACCTACCGCGACGCATCGCCTGGGAGGTCCTCGTCGACGTAGAGACGAAGGACTCCTACGCGAACCTGCTCCTGCCCGCCAAGTTGGCCCGCACGCACATGGAACCCCAGGACGCGGCGTTCACAACGGAACTGACGTACGGCGCCCTGCGCCAACAGGAGTTCTACGATGCGATCATCGCCAGGGCCGCGAACCGGCCCATCGACAGCATCGACGCCGAACCGCTGGCCGGAATGCGCCTCGGCGCCCACCAGATCCTGTCCATGCGCGTGCCCGACCATGCAGCACTGTCTGAGACCGTCGCCGTGATCAAGACCAATGCACCGAAGACCGCCGGATTCGTCAACGCCGTGCTGCGTCGGATCTCCGAGGTCGACCGGGCCGAATGGCTGCGTCGCGTCACCGCGGGAGCCACCACTGTCGGCGAACAGGCCATCGAATACTCCCACCCGGAATGGATCGTCCGGGCCATGACCCAGGCCCTCAAGGGCCACGGCCGGCAGGCCTCTGAACTGCAGGCCCTGCTCGAAGCCGACAACGCGGCCGCGAAGGTCAGCGTCTCCGCTCTGCCCGGACTCATCGACCGCAGCGAACTGCCCGGAGCCCCAACCGAATTCTCACCCATCGGCGTCACCCTCGATACCGCTGTGCCCAAAAATGTCGAGGCCGTCGCCACCGGCCGGGCCCGAGTCCAAGACGAAGGCTCCGCGCTGGTGGCACTGGCCCTGGCACAGACCCCGGCACCGGCAGGCACCTGGGCAGACCTGTGTGCAGGACCCGGCGGCAAGGCCGCAGTGCTGGCAGCGATCGCGAAGACGTCGGGAACCTCCCTTGATGCCTTCGACTCAAGCGAGCACAGGGTCGAACTCGTGAGATCCTCCACCCAGGCGCTCGATAACGTGACCACCCGCGTCCAGGACGCCCGCGATGCCACCGGCCCCTATGCGAAGGTCCTCGTCGACGTACCCTGCTCGGGACTCGGCGCCCTGCGTCGTCGCCCCGAGGCCCGTTATCGTCGTCGCCCTGAGGACATCAACGCGCTGGCAGGACTGCAGCGAGAACTGCTGCGGGCGGCCTTGAACGCATGCGCTCCCGGAGGAGTCGTGGCGTATTCGACCTGTTCTCCTCATTACGCTGAAACCGTTCTCGTCGTCGACGATGTTCTGCGCGGGACCGACGTTGAGATCCTCGACGCACCGGCGGTCCTCGCCGAGGTCACGAGCGCCGATGCCGAAGAGTTCACCTCGGTGAGCCGGGGAGCGGGACGGTACGCTCAGCTGTGGCCCCATGTCCACAACACCGATGGAATGTTCTTGGCTCTGATGCGGAAGGCGAACTGAAATGGCGATCGAGATCAATCCCAGCATCCTCAGCTCCGATTTCTCGGACCTGCGGGGCGAACTGGCGAAGATCAGCACGGCAGATATGGCTCACATCGACGTGATGGATAACCATTTCGTCCCCAATCTGACATTCGGTCCTCCCGTGGTCGAACGGATCCAGGCGATCAGCCCGATCCCACTCGACGCTCACCTGATGATCGCCGAGGCGGACAGGCACGCCCCCGTCTACGCCGAACTCGGCTGTGCCTCGGTGACCTTCCACGCCGAGGCGGCCGCCGCACCCGTGCGTCTGGCCAGGGAGATCCGGAAGCTGGGAGCCAAAGCCAGCCTCGCACTCAAGCCGGCGACTCCGATCGAACCCTTCATCGACCTCCTCGGCGAGTTCGATCAGATCCTCATCATGACCGTTGAACCCGGGTTCGGCGGGCAGAAGTTCCTCGATGTGTGCCTGCCGAAGATCCGGCGCACGCGTGAAGCGATTTCGGCTTCCGGGCTTGAGATCAAACTTCAGGTCGATGGGGGAGTGTCGACCTCGACGGTCGAACGCGTTGTCGACGCCGGTGCCGATGTGCTCGTGGCCGGCTCCGCCGTCTACGGACCCGAAGACGCCGCCGCCGCGATCTCAGGGCTGCGTGAACTCGCAGCATCACACGTGCACTGAAGAAGGCCGATATGGAACTGCTCGACTGGCTGAACACGCCGGCATTCGAACTGCTGGGCAAACCAGTGCCGTACTCCGACCTGTTCGGCAACATCTGCGCCCTGGCCACTGTGGTCCTGGCGCTGCGCCGCAACATCCTGTCCTGGCCGGTCCAGATCCTCGGTTCCATCCTGCTCTTCGCCGCGAGCATCTCCGCGGGCCTGGGCGGCAACGCCTCCCGGCAGGTCGTCATCATCGTCGCCGCGGTGTGGGGCTGGACGCAGTGGAACAAATCGCGCGAAGCCGCAGGAGAGGTCCTCGTCCGCTGGGCCACCTGGAAGGAACGATTCCTCCTGATCGGTGCCCTGCTGCTGGGCACCGCGGTGTTCGGCTATGTCCTGGCACTGGGCGGATGGTCATGGAACCCCTACCCAGACGCTTACATCTTCATCGGATCACTCGTGGCGATGTACGCCCAGGGACGGGCGATCGTCGAGTTCTGGTTCGTATGGCTGGCCGTCGACCTCGTCGGCATTCCCCTGGCAGTAGCCGGAGGCCTCGTGTTCTCCGGGGCTGTGTACCTCATCTTCCTCGTCATGGTCGTCATCGGCTTCATCGACTGGTCGAAGAGATCACGGCAGACGATCTCTGCGCCCCACCTCGGCGCAACGGACATCAACCGCAGCCCGGAGGAATGAGACCGTTCCGCTCACTGGGGCTGTCCCGCTGGTCGAGACCCTGTGCGGACGCGAAGTAGGCGATGTATTAGGCTGGATTCGTGAAGACCTTTGACTCGCTCTACGCCGAACTCCTGCAGAAATCCCTCGATCGCCCCGAAGGCTCGAAGACCGTGGCCGAACTCGACGCCGGAGTCCATGCGATCGGAAAGAAGGTCGTCGAAGAAGCCGCAGAGGTCTGGATGGCGGCCGAGTACGAGACCAAGGACGAGCTTGCCGGGGAGATCTCCCAGCTGCTCTACCACCTCCAGGTGCTCATGGTCGCCAAGGATCTCAGCCTCGACGACGTCAACTCGCATCTGTAGAGACCGCCTGAACCAGAGACCGCCTGAACCGCCGTCCGAGCACCACTCACAACCGTTGACGATGAAACACAAAAGGACACCATGCTGCGTGTAGCCGTGCCGAACAAGGGCGCACTGTCCGAAGCCGCCTCCGAAATGCTCAGCGAGGCCGGATACTCCACCCGCCGGGGAAGCAAGACCCTGGTCCATCAGGATGAAGTCAACGGCGTCGAATTCTTCTACCTGCGCCCCCGCGACATCGCCGTCTACGTCGGGTCGGGAATCCTCGACGCCGGCATCACCGGTCGCGATCTGCTTCTGGAGTCGAAGGCCGAGGCGCAGGAAGTCATCGGACTCGGATTCGGTGCCTCCCGCTTCTTCTACGCCGGTGTCAGCGGTTCCTACACCTCCCCGGCACAGCTCGCGGGTGCCCGCATCGCCACCAGCTTCCCCAACCTCGTCGACGCCGACCTGCAGGCCAGAGGCATCGATGCGAAGACCGTGCAGCTCGACGGAGCGATCGAAGTCTCCATCCAGCTCGGCGTCGCCGATGCCATCGCCGATGTGGTCGAAACCGGCAGCACCCTGCGCGCGGCAGGACTTGAGACCTTCGGCGAACCCCTGCTGGAGTCCGAGGCCGTCCTCGTCCAACGCGATGGGGCAGCCGAGACCATCGAGGTGCTCAAGCGCCGGCTCGAATCGGTGATGGTGGCCCGTCAGTACGTTCTCGTCGACTACAACATCGAAGAGCGCCTCCTGCCACAAGCTCTCGGGCTGACCCCCGGCCTCGAATCACCCACGATCTCCCCACTGCAGGAGACTGGCTGGGTCGCCGCCCGCGTCATGGTCGAATCCAAAGAGGTCAACAACGTCATGGACCGCCTCTACGCGGTCGGTGCACGTGCGATTCTGGTGACGAACATTGGCGCCTGCCGAATCTGATTTCCGCGTCTTCCGACCCCGCCAGGTGCGCGTCATCAGCACCGTCGGCGCAGTGGTGGTGTTCATCGGCTTTGCCGTGCTCTCCGTGGCACTGCTCGTCGTGGACTGGGACCCTTGGACCCCGCTCGATGTGGTCTGGATGAACCTGCTGGGAATCATCTTCGCAGCCGCCCTGCTGCGCGTCGCCGACATCCAGGCCCGACCCAGCGAATCCGGCCTGGTCGTGAAGAACATGGTCAGGACGCGGACCTTCGCCTGGGGTCAGATTCTCGGCGTCGCTTTCTCCCCGGAGGGAGACGACCCCTGGCCGACCCTCGATCTGACCGACGGAACCACCTACAGCGTGATGGCGATCCAGCATGCGGATGGCCCCCGAGCCCACGAGGAATGTCAGCGATTGCGTATGCTCATCGCTAGATGGACCCACTTCAAGGAGGAATAGGAATGTCGAACGACACAATCACAGGGGTCGAAGGCCCACTGACCGGATACACGGTCATCGACCTCTCTCGCGCATTGGCCGGCCCACATGCGGGAATGATGTTCGGCGACCTCGGCGCCCGAGTGATCAAGGTCGAGAACCCGGGCAAGGGCGATGACTCGCGGTCCTGGGGACCTCCCTTCGTAGGACCCGAAGACGACCCGCAGGCAACGTACTTCTTCTCCTGCAACCGCAATAAGGAATCCATCGCCCTCGACCTCAAGTCGGACACCGGCAAGCAGACGCTGCGCGAACTCATCTCCCGGGCCGACGTGCTCATCGAGAACTTCCGCTCCGGCGTCCTCGACCGCCTCGGCTTCTCCACCACGGTGTGCATGGAGATCAACCCGCGCCTGGTGCTCCTGTCGATCACCGGCTTCGGCCACGACGGACCCGAATCCTCCCGCGCCGGCTACGACCAGATCGCTCAGGGCGAAGCGGGCCTGATGTCACTGACAGGGTCGGGGCCAGACGACATGCAGCGCGTCGGAGTCCCCATCGCAGACCTCCTGGCCGGGATCTACGGCTCCTACGGTGTCCTCGCCGCCCTGCTCGAACGTGAACGCACCGGCAAGGGCAAGGTCGTCCGCACCTCCCTCATCGCCGGAATGGTCGGAGTCCACGCCTTCCAGGGCACCCGCGCCACAGTGGCCGGGCAGAACCCGCAGCCCGGCGGCAACCACCATCCTTCTCTGTCTCCCTACGGACTCTTCAAATGCCATGAAGGCGCCGTGCAGATCTCCGTGGGCAACGAGAACCTGTGGCAGAAGTTCTGCGCCGCATTCGACATCGACCCGGCCACCGAAGGCATGTCCGACAACGCCTCCCGCGTTGCGAACCGCCCGGCCGTGATCGAGCTCATCGAGAGCAAGTTCGCCGCCTTCGGGCCAGAGGACCTGCTCGCCAAGCTCGGCGACGCAGGGATCCCGTCCGGCACGGTGCGCACTCTCGAAGAGGTCTACTCCTGGGACCAGGCGCTGAGCCAGGGACTCAAGGTCTCCGTCGATCACCCGGTCCTCGGCGACATCGACCTGCCGGGACCGCCACTGCGCTTCTTCGACGCCGATGGTGAGGCCGAGGTCGAGACCACGCGGACCGCACACGATGCCCCACCGCTGCTGAACGAGGACGCCGAGGCGATCGTGTCCTGGCTCGACTCGGACGGCTGAGACTCCCGAGCACAGCAGGCCCAACACAGCAGGTCCAACACCGCTTTACCGTTCGTCAGACACATCTGAAACAGGAGATACGCACGTGGCACGGTTGAATGCTCATGAACTCGTCGACATCGTCGTGGACGACGGATCCTTCGTGTCCTGGGACACGACTCCGATCACACCCGCCGGAGGAATCTCCGACGAGTACGCGGCCGAACTCGCCGCCGCTAAGGAGAAGTCCGGAGTCGACGAAGCCATCATCACCGGAGAGGGGCGGATCGAGGGTCGTCGCGTTGCCATCGTCGCCGGCGAATTCCGTTTCCTCGCCGGTTCGATCGGCGTGGCCGCGGCCCAGCGGCTCGTCGACGCGATCGAACGTGCGACGCTCGAAGGGCTGCCGCTGCTGGCGGGTCCCGCCTCGGGCGGGACCAGGATGCAGGAGGGCACGATCGCGTTCCTGTCGATGGTCAAGATCACCAACGCCGTGATGGCCCATCGTCGGGCCGCCCTGCCCTATCTCGTGTACCTGCGGCATCCCACCACAGGCGGCGTGTTCGCCTCCTGGGGGTCGATGGGCCATGTCACCGTCGCCGAGGCGGGATCACTCATCGGCTTCCTCGGCCCACGTGTCTACGAAGCCATCTACGGAGAGAAGTTCCCCGAGAACGTGCAGACGGGTGAGAACCTGCACAAGCACGGGATCATCGACGCGGTGATCAGTCCCGAACGGATTCAGACCACCCTCGCCCGCGTCCTCGACGTGCTCATGGGCGCCAAGGAGATTCCGCCCCGCGTCGCCGACCCGGACACACGTCCCGAGATCGTCGACCCGGACTCCGACGCCTGGGACGCGATCACCCGGTCCCGCAACGCCGATCGTCCCGGAGTTCGCGACCTGCTGCGCACCGCGGCCAACACCGTGCTGCCCCTCAACGGCACCGGACAAGGTGAGAAGGACCCGGGACTCCTGCTGGCGCTGGCGAAGTTCGGCTCCGCCCCGTGCATTGTTCTCGGTCAGGATCGTTTCCGCCAGGATTCCCGGGCACCTCTCGGGCCTGCGGCACTGCGAGAGGCCAGGCGCGGAATGCGGTTGGCCGCCGAACTCGATCTGCCGCTGGTGACCGTCATCGACACCCCTGGTGCTGCACTGTCGAAATCTGCTGAAGAGGGCGGAATCGCCGGCGAGATCGCCCGCAGCCTCGCCGACCTCGCGAACCTCGATGCGCCTTCGGTGTCCCTCATCCTCGGTGAGGGGTCCGGCGGGGGAGCGCTGGCACTGATCCCCGCGGATCGAGTGCTCAGTGCCGAAAACGGGTGGCTTTCGCCCCTGCCTCCGGAAGGTGCCTCGGCGATCGTGCACCGGACGACCGACCGTGCGCCGGAGATGGCCCAGAGCCAAGGTGTGCATGCACCCATGCTCATGTCGACGGGAGTCGTCGACCGCATCATCGCCGAACATCCGGATGCGAGTGAGGAGCCATTGGACTTCGTGGCTCGGGTGGGTGCGACACTGGAGTACGAACTCATCGAGCTCATGCGTGAACCATCCGACCGGCGCCTGGCGCGCCGGATGGAACGGTATCGCACACTCGGAATCTGAACGTCGACAAGGAATCTAGGAGAGTCACATGGTTGCCATCAGAGTCATTCCGTGCCTCGACGTCGACGAAGGACGTGTCGTCAAGGGCGTGAAGTTCGCGGACCTCAAGGACGCCGGCGATCCGGTCGAATTGGCCCGACGCTACGGGGAATCCGGTGCGGACGAGCTGACATTCCTCGACGTCACCGCCAGCAGCGGCGACCGGGAGACCGTTCACGATATCGTCCGGGCCTGTGCCGAAGAGGTCTTCATCCCTCTGACCGTCGGCGGCGGCATCCGCAGCGTCACCGACGTCGATCGCCTCCTGCGTGATGGGGCCGACAAGGTCTCCGTCAACACCTCGGCGGTCGCGAACCCGCAGCTCATCAGCGACATCGCCCACCATTTCGGCAACCAGGTCCTCGTCCTGTCCCTCGACGCCAGACGGAGCCAGGGGACGCAGACACGTTCCGGCTTCGAAGTCACCACCCGCGGCGGCAGAGAGTGCACAGGTCGCTGCGCCATCGACTGGATCACCGAGGCCGCCGAGCGCGGCGTGGGTGAGATCCTGCTCAACTCCATCGACGCAGACGGCACTCGCGATGGCTTTGATCTCGAACTCATCGCCGCCGCACGGGCAGCCGTCGACGTTCCGCTCATCGCCTCCGGGGGAGCCGGACGGGTCGAGCACTTCGCTCCCGCCGTGGCGGCCGGAGCCGATGCGCTGCTGGCCGCGAGCGTCTTCCACTTCGGAACTCTGAGCATCGCCGAGGTCAAGGACGCACTCCGGAACGAAGGGATCGAAGTCCGATGAGCACACACGAGACCACCACGCAGATCGACGCGACCCCGGAGAACTGGCGCGAACTGATCACTCTCAACTCCGACGGGCTCATCCCCGTCATCGTCCAGGAGGTCAACACCCGGGAGGTGCTGATGATGGCCTGGATGGACGTGGAAGCCATCGAGCGCACCCTGAGCACCGGCGCCGCAGTCTACTGGTCCCGGTCCAGGCAGGAATACTGGGTCAAGGGCGAAACCTCGGGGAACACACAGAAGGTGGCCTCCCTGAGCCTCGACTGCGACGCAGACGCTCTGCTCATGGAGGTCGAACAGACCGGACCGGCCTGCCATACTCTGACCCCGACGTGCTTCACCGGAAGGACCATCAGTGCCAACTGAGACTTCGACGACGTCCACTTCGACGACCGAGACCGGGCTGACTATCCGTCCCAGTCTCGAAGAATTTCGAGCCTCGGGCGCCGACCACCGCCTGGTGCCTGTCCATGCGGAGGTGCTTGCCGACACGGAGACTCCCTTGAGTCTGTACCGCAAGCTCACCGACGGCGGGCCCGGCAGCTTTCTCTTCGAGTCGGCCGTGTCCGGAGCCTGGGCACGGTACTCATTCATCGGCTCGGCTCCCGTGGCCACTCTGATCTCCGAGGGCGAGAGTTTCCGCTGGGAAGGCACACCGCCGGTGGGAATCCCCGCCGAGGGCAGCGTTCTCGACGCCGTGACCGCGACCCTGGAACTGCTCGCCGTCGATGAGACCGAGTCGGTGCTGGCACCGATGGTCTCAAGCTTCGTCGGCTACTTCGGTTGGGACATCGTCCGCCAGTTCGAAAAGCTCGGCCCGGCACCGGCCAATGAGCACCATCTGCCGACCGTGCAGCTGATGATCCCCGGCGACATCGCGGTCTACGATCACTACTCAGGAACCCTGACGCTCGTCGCCAACGTCTTCAACGTCAACGGTGCCGACACCGGCATCGACGAGGCTTACCACGCGGGTGTCGACCGGATCGAAGCGATGCTGGCCAGAATCACCGAACCCGTCGACGCCGAGATCTCAAGCACTCACTTCGTCCCGCCGCAGGTCTCGACACGCACCGACCCACAGGTCTACCTCGACAACGTCGAACGAGCCAAGCAAGAGATCGTCAACGGCGAGATCTTCCAGGTCGTCCTCGGACAGCGCTTCGACACCGAGTGCACCGCCGACCCGCTGACGGTCTACCGGATGCTGCGCCATTCGAACCCCAGCCCCTTCATGTACCTGCTCAACCTCCACGATGATCAGGGCCAGCCCGCTAGCATCATCGGTTCTTCTCCGGAGGCCCTCGTGACGGTTCGCTCCGGTGACGTCGTCACCCATCCGATCGCCGGATCCAGGCCCCGAGGCGCCACCACTGAAGAGGACTCGGCCCTGGCCAGAGACCTCATCAACGACGAGAAGGAACTGGCCGAGCACCTGATGCTCGTCGACCTTGCCCGCAACGACCTGGCGAAGGTCTGCCAGGCGGGGACCGTGGATGTCAGCGAGTTCATGGACATTGTGCGCTACAGCCACATCATGCACATCTCGTCGACCGTGCGCGGAGAACTCGCGCCGGGCAAGGGGGCCGTGGACGTGCTTCGTGCCACGTTCCCGGCGGGCACCCTCTCCGGGGCTCCCAAACCCCGTGCTCTGCAGATCATCGACGAGCTCGAGACCATCGGCCGCGGAATCTACGGGGGTGTCGTCGGCTACATGTCATTCACCGGAGACCTCGACCTGGCGATCGCCATCCGCACCGGCGTCCTCCGCGACTCGGTCATGAGCGTCTACGCCGGCGGTGGTCTCGTCGCGGATTCGGTTCCCGAAACCGAATATCAGGAATCACAGAACAAGGCGGCCGCCGTCTTGGGTGCAGCATCGGCAGCCAGCGCGGTGACGAAGCTCGGAGAGCCGAGAGAGGAATGGACCTGAGATGACCAAATCACGCGGTGTCCTCCTCGTCCTCATTCTTGCGGGAGCCCTGTGGGCGATCAGCCTCGCCTCCTGGCAGGCAGGGGTCGCCGGCGACACGCTCGGACCAGCAGGTGTGGCCGACGTCACGGAAGACGCGAGCTCTCAGGCCTCGCCGGTCGCCACCGCCTGCGTCGCAATCATCGCCGTCACCGGACTGCTCTCGGCCATGCTGGGAAAGATCGGACGCTTCGTCGTCCTCGGCTTCGCCGGCCTGGCCGCCGTGGGCTACGGCATGACCGCGCTGCAGTCCGTGTCAGCCCCCGGAGCTACCGCGTGGCCGATCGTGGGCCTGTGCGCGGCAGCCATCGCGCTCATCGTCATCGTCTACGTCGCCTTCTCCTCGGCGAGCTGGACGAACTCGAACCGGTACGCCCGGACGGCAGAGGCCGGAGGTGAAGAGTTCGACTCGGCCGCGACCTGGGACGCACTTTCCCGCGGAGACGATCCCGACTCCGCCGCTGGTGGGGCCGACGATGAATCGAAATGACCTCGTGACCGGGTCGGTGTCTCGACCCAACTCGAAGCGTGTCACAATGGATGCAACAAGTTTTCACGCGTGCCACGCCTGCATCTCTAAGGAGCACCATGTCGCAAACCGTCGCTCGTAACGGCGCAACCGATCTCGACAAATCGACGATCGACTATGCCGCCATCGCCGACCCAGGACACGGAAACTCCGTGGCCGGCTGGACCGGAGTCATCATCATCCTGATCGGTGTCGCCATCGGCTGCGTCGGCTTCACGATTCACACCGCGATGATCACCTACGTCGGCGTCGGAGTCGTCGTACTCGGCCTCATCGTGGGCATCATCCTGCGTGCCGTCGGCCTGGGAAACAAGCCGAAGAAGAAATGACAGTTCTCGACGACATCGTCGCCGGTGTACGCGAAGATCTCGCCGAACGCCGGAGGCAGACCCCATTGGCAGACGTCATCGACCGCGCGCGTGAGGCTCAGCCCGCGCGTGCGTTCGACTATGCCGGCGACTTCGGTGTCATCGCCGAGGTGAAGCGACGTTCCCCTTCCCGCGGGGACCTCGCCCACATCCCTGATCCAGGTACTTTGGCCGGCCTCTATGCCGCCGGGGGAGCCCGAGCGATCAGCGTGCTCACCGAAGGGCGGCGCTTCTCAGGCAGCCTAGAGGACCTCGATTCCGTTCGCGCTGCAGTCGACATCCCCGTCCTGCGCAAGGACTTCATGGTCGAGGAATACCAGTTCCATGAAGCCCGCGCCCACGGTGCCGACCTCGTCCTCCTCATCGTCGCCGCACTCGAGGTCGAACAGCTCCACGAGTTCCACGCCCTCGCCCACGAACTGGGCATGACGGCTCTCGTCGAGACGCACAATGCCGAAGAGCTGGCCATCGCGGCCGAACTCGATGCTCCGCTGATCGGCATCAACACCCGCAACCTCAAGGATCTGAGCGTCGACACGAATCGCTTCGCGCCGCTGGCTGATCTCGCTCCCGCCAACTGCACTCTGGTGGCGGAGTCCGGGGTCACCGGTCGCGAAGACGTGGAGACCTACGCCGGAGCCGGAGCTGATCTCGTGCTCGTCGGCGAAGCCCTCGTCACCGGAGGCGACGCGAAGTCAGCCGTAGCCGATTTCACCGCGACCGGGCGGGAGCGCCGGGCGGCGAACAGTCTCCAGTCTTGATCCACCCGACCACCAATTCGAACCGCGAAGGACTGCAATGACCGATTTGAGCCAGGAGAACGGACCCTACTTCGGTTCGTACGGAGGCAGGTTCTTCCCAGAAGCGCTGATCCCCGCACTCGACGAGATCGAAGAGACCTGGCGCAAATCCCAGGTGGATCCCGCGTTCACCGAAGAGCTGCTGGACCTGCAGAAGAACTACATCGGGCGTCCCAGTCTGCTCACCGAGGCCACCCGCTTCGCCGCACACTGCGGCGGCGCGAGGGTCTTCCTCAAGCGCGAGGACCTCAACCACACCGGCAGCCACAAGATCAACAACGCTCTGGGGCAGGCTCTGCTGGCCAAGCGCATGGGCAAGACTCGAGTCATCGCTGAGACCGGAGCCGGACAGCACGGTGTTGCCACAGCTACAGCGGCCGCCCTCCTCGACATGGAGTGCGAGGTCTACATGGGCGAGGAAGACACCCAGCGGCAGGCACTCAACGTCGCCCGGATGCGGCTGCTCGGAGCTAAGGTCAACTCTGTGTCCAACGGCACCAAGACGCTCAAAGACGCAATGAACGAAGCGATGCGCGACTGGGTCGCCAACGTAGGGAACACGCACTACATCATCGGCACCGTCGCCGGCCCGCACCCTTTCCCGGCCATGGTTCGCTCCTTCCAGGACGTCATCGGCATCGAGGCACGCGAGCAGATACGCAACGCCGTCGGACGACTGCCTGATGCTGTCTGCGCCTGCGTCGGCGGCGGATCGAACGCCATGGGCATCTTCGCCGCATTCCTTGCCGACAAGGACGTTCAGATCTTCGGCTTCGAAGCCGGAGGAGAAGGTGTCGACAGCGGCCGCCACGCGGCACGATTCTCAGGCGGACGTCCCGGAGTCCTCCACGGCTCCGCCACCTACATCCTGCAGGACGAGGACGGGCAGACCCGAGGCTCCCACTCGATCTCGGCCGGCCTCGACTACCCCTCGGTGGGACCAGAGCACTCCTACCTGCACGATTCCGAACGCGTGACCTACGAACCCGTCGTCGATGAAGAGGCGATGGAGGCGATGCAACTGCTGTCGCGCACTGAGGGCATCATTCCCGCAATCGAATCCGCCCATGCACTGGCCGGCGCGATGCGAGTGGGACAGAAACTCGGCAGCGACGCGGTTCTGCTCGTCAACCTCTCCGGGCGCGGCGACAAGGACATGACCACCGCAGCCAAATGGTTCAACTACTTCGACGAAGGAGCTGTGCAGGTATGACGAGCTCAGGACCCCGAACCGGTACCACCCTCGACGCCGTCGCTCAGGCCGGCCGCAAGGCCGCACTGATCGGGTATCTCCCCGTCGGCTTCCCCTCTGTCGAGGGTTCCATCGAAGCCATGGTCGAACTCGTGAAGTCCGGCGTCGACATCGTGGAAGTCGGCATGCCGTACTCGGACCCGGGAATGGACGGTCCCGTCATCCAGCGCGCCGCCGAGCAGGGGCTGAACGCCGGAGTGCGCACCTCCGACATCTTCACCGCCGTCTCAGCCGTTGCAGAAGCCGGAGGTACCGCCGTCGTGATGAGCTACTGGAACCTGGTGCTGCAGTACGGTGTGAGCGCCTTCGCCCGAGATCTGGACTCCGCCGGCGGGGGAGGCATCATCACCCCTGACCTCATCCCCGATGAGGCAGCGGCATGGACTGCGGCTTCGGACGAGTACGATCTTGACCGCATCTTCCTCGCCGCTCCCTCCTCAACGCCTGAACGTCTGTCCAAGATCGTCGACGCGAGCCGCGGATTCGTCTATGCCGCCTCGACGATGGGAGTGACCGGAGTCCGCTCCGAGGTCGACAACCATGCTCGCGAGCTTGTCACACGTCTCAAGGACACCGGAGCCCAGCACGCCTGCGTCGGGCTCGGAGTTTCGACTCGTGACCAGGCCGCAGAGGTTGCCGAATACGCTGACGGCGTCATCGTCGGATCTGCCCTCGTGCGTGCTCTCGACAGCGACGGAGTCAGCGGTATCGCAACTCTTGCCGCGGAGCTCGCTGAGGGCTGTGCATGAGCCTGACCGAACTGCTGACCTCCGGTGCTGGGCTTCGCCTCGGCTCCGTTACGATCCCGGTCTGGGCGCTGTGGGCCATTGCGCTGCTCGTGGTGCTCGTCATCGTCTCCATCATCATCGTCCGCCTCATTCGGCGCGCCCGAAAGATCACTCGGGCGACGAACGACACCTCTCAGGCAGCCGACGGTGAGCACACCTTCGGGTCCTATGGAGCCGTCACCTCGGCGATCTCCATCACCCCCGATGTGAGGCGGCGTGCACGGGGCAACGGCGGGTCGACAACCGACGACTGAGACTTTTAGGTTCGTTTTACGGTCCTTTTTCTATTCCATTCGGATTCACCACATGGTGTATGTTGGGTTACCGACTGTGAGAACCACGTCACAATTGTGTCTGAGGACGATCTTCGAAGGGCACCGCGAAAACAGCTAGGGACAGCGCCGTCTTTAACGTAAACTCCTACACCCCGTGAAGGCAGCGATGTACATTGAACACTCAACGACCCCGAAAGCTCCGCGTCAACCAGTTCGTGCCGGACTCTACGATCCGGCACTCGAGCACGACGCATGTGGGCTGGCGCTCATCGTCCGCTACCGTGGCCCGGCAGACCATGAGGTCGTCGAACAGGCTCTGACCGCACTGCGCAAACTCGAACACCGAGGCGGCATCGGCTCCGATGAAGGCACAGGGGATGGTGCCGGGATCACCCTGCAGATACCCCACGACTATTTCGCCGAGGTGCTCGGTGCTGACGGCGTCGAACTTCCGGAGCCGGGCAGCTACGCCGCAGGCATCGGCTTCTTCGCCCAGGACTACCGACAGGATCTCATCCCCGACGTGGCTATCCCCACGGACGACAGGGATGCTCCGGTCACAGAGGGCAGGAACGATTCGCACGAGGATCAGGACGACCTCGTCAAGCGGATCGCCGCCGAAGAGGGACTGAAGGTCCTTGCCTTCCGCGACGTGCCCCACGACGCGAGCGTGCTGGGCGAGACCGCACGCACCACGATGCCGCGCATGCGCCAGCTCTTCCTCGCCATCGACGAGCGGTATCCCTCCCGGGACCCACAGGATCTGAGCCGCCGGTCCTACATCGTGAGGAAGCGCCTCGACCATGCGGGTCTCTACTGCCCTTCTCTCAACCCGGGCACCATCACCTATAAGGGCATGCTCTCAACGGGCCAGCTCTCCGCCTTCTACACGGAACTGCTCGACGAACGGCTGACCTCTCGGATCGCGCTCGTGCATTCTCGCTTCTCGACGAACACGTTCCCGTCCTGGCAGCTGGCGCAGCCCTTCGGCACGATCGCCCACAACGGTGAGATCAACACGGTGCGCGGCAACCGCAACTGGATGCAGGCCAGGGAATCGAAGCTGGCCTCGGACCTGCTCGTCTCCCCGGTGCCCGGCACCTCGACGAGCTTGGACAGATTGTGCCCGATCGTGCCGCCCGGCGCCTCGGACTCGGCGTCATTCAATTCGGTGCTCGAACTCATGGTTGCCTCGGGCAGGTCGCTGCCGCAGGCGATGCTGATGATGATCCCGGAGGCTTGGGAGAACAACCCCGGCATGGGAGAGTCACGCAAGGCGTTCTATGAGTATCATTCGCTGCTGATGGAGCCGTGGGACGGACCCGCCTGCGTGGGATTCACCGACGGGAAGCTGGCAGGGGCGGTCCTCGATCGCAACGGCCTGCGTCCTGCGCGCTATGTCATGACCTCCGACACCGTGGTCCTGGCCAGTGAGATCGGCGTTGTCGACCTGCCCGAAGCGGACATCGTTGCTCGCGGTCGGCTGACGCCTGGACGCATGTTCCTCGTCGACACCGAGTCCGAACGGATCATCTCCGACACGGAGATCAAGAATCAGCTCGCCACTGAGCATCCCTATGAAGAGTGGGTCAAGAGCTGTTCGCGCCGCCTCGCGGATCTGCCCACTCGGATCCACGTCACTCACCCGCAGTCATCGGTGCGCAGGCGTCAGCGAACCTTCGGCTACACCGAGGAGGAGCTGCGTATCCTCATCTCGCCGATGGCCGAGACCGGGGCAGAGCCCCTGGGGGCCATGGGTACGGACACGGCGATCGCGGCCTTGAGCAAACGACCGAGGCTGCTCTTCGACTACTTCCATCAGAACTTCGCTCAGGTGACGAATCCGCCGCTGGACTCAATCCGCGAAGACATCGTCACCAGCATGTCCTCGGGCATCGGGCGCGAAGGCAACCTGCTGCAGTTCTCCGAGCCGGACTCCGCGCATATCCTGCTCGATCAGCCGGTCATCGACAACGACGAACTGACGGCGATCTCGTACGTCCAGGGCCACCACCTCGGCGTCGACAATGGACGACCCAGTGTGACGCTGGCCGGCCTGTATTCGGTGAATGCCGGGCCTGATGCCATGGCAAAGCGTCTCGAGGCGCTGTGTCGGGAAGCCAGCGCGGCCGTCGAGGCCGGAGCAGTGTTCATCATCCTCAGCGATCGGGACTCGACAGCTGATCTTGCTCCGATTCCGTCGCTGCTGCTGACTTCGGCCCTTCACCACCACCTGGTGCGGCAGCGTTCGCGGACGCGGGTGTCCATCATCGTCGAAGCCGGCGATGTCCGTGAGGTCCACCATGTCGCCACTCTGGTCGCATTCGGTGCCTCCGCCGTCAACCCGTACCTCGCCATGGAGACCGCCGAAGCGCTCGTGCGCTCAGACAGGATCCGCGGCATCAGCGAATCTGCGGCCGTGGAGAATGTGCTCACGGCACTGAACAAGGGGCTGCTGAAGATCATGTCGAAGATGGGGATCTCGACTGTCCAGTCCTACCACGGAGCCCAGACCTTCGAGTCCCTCGGGCTTTCGGACGACTTCATCGACGAGTTCTTCACCTCCACCCCGCACCAGCTCGGGGGCAAGGGAATCATTGAGATCACCGCGGAATCAAGTGCTCGGCATGCCGACGCCTACCGTGATGACCATCCACGGCCCTCGCACCGGAATCTGCTGGTCGGAGGCGAATATCAGTGGCGGCGGGAAGGTCCGGGCCACCTGTTCAACCCGGAGACGATCTTCAAGCTCCAGCACTCCACTGCCACAGGTCGCTTCGACATCTTCGAGCAGTACACCCACGCCGTCGACGAGCAGTCACGTGAGCTCATGACTCTGCGCGGACTGTTCGACCTCGTGCCCACGGAATCGGGTCCGATCGACATCGCCGAGGTGGAGCCGGCCAGCGAGATCATGAAGCGCTTCTCGACAGGTGCCATGAGCTACGGCTCACTGTCCCAAGAGGCACACGAGACTCTGGCCATCGCGATGAACCGCATCGGCGGAAGGTCGAACACCGGTGAAGGTGGAGAGGACACCGAACGTCTCGTCGATCCCGAACGCCGATCGGCTGTCAAGCAGATCGCCAGCGGACGTTTCGGGGTCACCAGCCATTACCTCACCGAGGCCGACGACCTGCAGATCAAGATGGCTCAGGGCGCGAAGCCGGGAGAGGGCGGACAGCTGCCCGGGGCGAAGGTCTACCCGTGGATCGCGAAGACCAGACATGCCACTCCCGGAGTGGGGCTGATCTCTCCGCCGCCGCATCACGACATCTATTCGATCGAGGACCTTGCTCAGCTCATCCACGATCTCGGTCGCGCCAATGCCAGGGCCCGCGTGCACGTGAAACTCGTGTCCGGGATCGGCGTCGGCACGGTGGCCGCAGGGGTGGCCAAGGCCGGAGCGGACGTCGTCCTCGTCTCCGGTCACGACGGAGGCACCGGGGCCAGCCCGCTGAACTCCCTCAAGCATGCCGGCACCCCCTGGGAACTCGGCTTGGCCGAAGCCCAGCAGACCCTGGTGCTCAACGGTCTGCGAGAGAAGGTCAGCGTGCAGGTCGACGGCCAGCTCAAGACCGGCCGCGACGTCATCATCGCCGCCCTGCTGGGTGGTGAGGAGTTCGGATTCGCGACCACGGCACTCGTGGTCTCCGGCTGCATCATGATGCGTGTGTGCCACAAGGACACATGTCCTGTCGGTGTCGCGACTCAGAACCCGAAGCTGCGCGAACGCTTCCATGGCCAGGCCGATCACGTCGTGAACTTCTTCACCTTCATCGCCGAGGAGGTCCGCGGCTACCTTGCGCAGCTGGGCTTGCGCTCACTCGACGAGGCGATCGGTGCTGTCGAGAGGCTGCGCATCGATGAGAAGCGTGCCGAGGCCTCAGGCCTCGACCTCGATCTGGCCGCGATCCTCACCGTGCCCGAGGACGTCCATGGCAACACCGCAGTGCCGCGCAAACGCACCACTGAGGTCAACCGCGACTTCGCCGGGGAGCTGGACCTGCGTCTGCTGGCCGAGGCCGGGGAGTCGATCGAGTCCGGGGCCACGGTCACGATCACCTCGGCGATCGAGAACACGGACCGCAGCGTCGGCACCCTGCTGGGGCACAATGTCACGCTCGCCCATGCCGAAGTGGGCCTGCCCGAGCACACGATCAGGCTCGACCTGCACGGCACGGCCGGGCAGTCACTCGGTGCCTTCCTGCCTCGCGGAGTCACCATCGACCTGCATGGCGACGCCAACGACTACGTCGGCAAGGGGCTCTCGGGCGGGACCATCAGCGTGCATCCGCACGAGGAGAACCCGACCAGACCCGAGCACAACGTCATCGCCGGCAACGTGCTGGGCTACGGCGCGACCGCCGGCAAGCTGTTCGTCTCCGGCCAGGTGGGGGAGCGGTTCATGGTGCGCAATTCGGGCGCCGAAGCAGTGGTCGAAGGGATCGGTGACCACGGGCTCGAATACATGACCGGAGGCCTCGCTGTGATCCTCGGCAGCACCGGACGCAACTTCGCCGCCGGTATGTCGGGCGGCACTGCCTACGTCCTGGACTTCAACCCCGCCAAGCTCAACCCCAAGGAACGCGCTGCCGGCGTATTCCGGTTCACCGGGGTGGGAATCTCCGATATGGAGGTCCTCCAGCGCCTGTTGGGTGAACATGTTCAGTGGACGGGCTCGCCCCTGGCTACCCAGCTGCTTGACGGACTGCGCCGAGGAGAGGACGTCCTCTCCCGCTTCACAAAGATCATTCCCGTCGCCTATGCGATGGTCAAAGACGTTCAGGAAGAGTTCATCGCGGCAGGTCAGTCCGCGGATTCGGACGACGCCTGGCACAAGATTCTGGAGGTCGCCAATGGCTGATCCACATGGATTCCTCACCACCGACCAGCGCGAGCTGCCACGGCGGCGCCCGGTTCCCATCCGACTCATGGACTACCGCGAGGTCTACGAAGCAGGCGATCCGGAGCAGCTGCGCAGGCAGGCATCGCGGTGCATGGACTGCGGCGTTCCTTTCTGCCATCAGGGCTGCCCCCTGGGCAATCTGATTCCGGAGTTCAACGATGCGATGTATCGCGGTGAGCTTCCGCGGGCCGTCGAACTTCTGCATGCAACGAACAACTTCCCGGAATTCACCGGTCGCGCGTGCCCGGCACCGTGTGAGAATGCCTGCGTCCTCGGGATCAATCAGCCTGCAGTGACGATCAAGCAGGTGGAGGTCTCGATCGTCGACCAGGGCTTCGCCGCCGGACTCATCCAGCCGGTGATTCCTGAACGGATCACCGGGCAGACCGTTGCCGTCATCGGCTCCGGTCCGACCGGACTCGCCGCAGCCCAGCAGCTGACACGGGCTGGGCATACCGTCGTCGTCCACGAACGCGACGACCGCCTCGGCGGACTGCTGCGCTACGGGATCCCGGATTTCAAGCTCGAGAAGCAGCACATCGACCGTCGTCTCGATCAGATGCGCGCAGAAGGCACCCGGTTCAAGACGTCGGTCGAGATCGGCAGGGACATCAGCCTTGAGGACCTGCAGTCGAGCTTCGATGCCGTCATCGTGTGCACAGGTGCCACAGTGCCCCGTGATATGACCATCGCCGGCCGCGAGCTTCGCGGAGTCGAATTTGCGATGGACTATCTGGTGCCCTCGAATCGTGTGCAGGCGGGGGAGCGCCCTGGACCCGGTGGAGTGGAGAGCCACATCGACGCTCAGGGAAAGCACGTGGTCATCATCGGCGGTGGCGACACGGGTGCGGACTGTCTGGGAACGGCCCTGCGGCAGACTGCAGCCTCGGTCACGACGCTGGCGATCGGAGCTCAGCCGCCCATCGACCGCAGCGAGGCAGATCCCTGGCCCACCGTCCCGCGCATCTTCGAAGTCCAGTCCTCTCATGAGGAGGGCGGCACGCGGCGCTACCTCGCATCGACGACAGGGTTCGCCGGAGACGAGGAAGGCCGGGTGGTCGGGATCGATGTGGCAGAGACCCAGTTCGTCGACGGTCGCCGTGTGCCGACTCCTGGCACCGAGCACCGCCTGGATGCCGACCTCGTGCTCCTGGCCCTCGGCTTCTCTGGGCCGGAATCCGACGCTCTCGGCCTCGACGTCAGCGACAGCGGCGCCTTCGCTCGCGACGAGACCTATCTCGGTTCGACTCCCGGAGTGTTCATCGCCGGTGACGCTGGGCGTGGTCAGTCGCTCATCGTATGGGCGATCGCCGAGGGACGGTCGGTCGCGGCCGAGGTCGATCGTTTCCTCACGGGCTCGACTCGGCTGCCTGAACCCGTCGGACCACACGACAGATCGTTTTAAATGTTAAGATGATCTGTGTCAATTAATGAGAAGTCCGCACATCGGTGTGCGTGACTCTCCTCCGACGAACAGACGTGGCGGGCGGTTCGGATCGCCCGCCACGGTACAGGTAGGGTGGTGTGCATGAGGCGTGCAAAGATAGTCGCAACATTAGGTCCGAATCAGAACTCCTATGAAGAGATCCGCGCGCTCGTCGACGAAGGCGTCGACGTGGCCAGATTCAATCTCAGCCACGGCAAGCGGGAAGAACACGAAGAGAAATTCGCCTGGGTGCGCCAGGCCGCGCTCGACACCGGCCGCGCCGTCGCGTTGCTGCTCGATCTGCAGGGCCCGAAGATCAGGGTCGGCAATTTCGCCAACGGCAAGGAAGAGCTGGTCGAAGGCGCAGCCTTCACGATCACTAACCGCGACATCGCCGGCACCGCCGAGGTCGTGAGCACCACACTGTCGACTCTGCCGAGCGATGTGTCCGTCGGCGATCCGCTGCTCATCGACGATGGGCGCCTGCGTCTGCGTGCCACCGAGGTCACCGACACCGATGTCGTCACCGAGGTGGAGATCGGTGGAACGATCTCGAACCACAAGGGCATCAACCTTCCCGGTGTTCCGGTCTCCGTGCCGGCGCTGTCGGAGAAGGACATCGAGGACCTCAAGTGGGGCCTCAAACTCGGCTTCGACTGGGTGGCGCTGTCCTTCGTCCGCAGTCCCGAGGACATGGATGATGTCAGGGCAGTCATGGACGAGGTCGGCATCTCCGCACCCGTCATCGCCAAGCTGGAGAAGCCGCAGGCCGTCGATCAGCTCGATGCGGTCATCGATGCCTTCGATGGAATCATGGTCGCCCGCGGCGACCTCGGTGTGGAACTGCCCCTGGAGCAGGTTCCGATCGTGCAGAAGCGTGCGGTTGAGATCGCCCGTCAGCAGGCCAAGCCCGTGATCGTGGCCACTCAGATGCTCGAGACCATGATCGATGCGGCCAGGCCCACTCGCGCCGAGGCGAGCGACTGCGCCAACGCCGTCCTCGATGGAGCCGATGCTCTGATGCTCTCCGGTGAGACTTCAGTGGGCGACTACTGGGTCGAAGCGATCAGGACCATGAGCCGCATCATCGAGTCGACCGAGGAACACGGCATGGAACGGATCCCGCAGCTGGGCACAGTTCCTCACACCAAAGGTGGGGCTGTGACGGCCGCAGCGGTTCAGATTGCTGAACAGCTCGATATCGATCTGCTGTGCACCTTCTCCCAGACGGGTGACTCCGTACGCCGGATGTCGCGTCTGCGTCCCGCCTGGCCGATCCTCGGCTTCACCCCCGATGCTCAGGTTCGCCACCAGCTGGCACTGACCTGGGGTGTGCGCCCCTACCTGGTCAAGACTGTGCGGCACACGGATCAGATGGCCAGACAGGTCGATGCCGTGCTGCTCGCGGACGGAACAGCCCACGAGGGTGATCAGTCCATCCTTGTGGCCGGGTCACCTCCTGGAATCCCCGGGTCGACCAATGCTCTGCGCATCCACACGATGGGTGATGCCGCCAAGGGTGTTGCTGCTGCTTACGAAGACTCCTCGGACGATGAGGAAGATCCTTTGGCCGGGTACGGCATCGTCTCCGAAACGCCGGTCACTCATGAGGTGCCGATCGTCAAGGAGAACGGCACACCGAGGCACTGAGGCTCTCTGAAACGGCGGCTGCCCCTTCATGAGGTGGCCGCCGTTGTCATGTCCCGATGACATATGCGCGAGCAGCCACCTGAGCGGTTGGCGCCAGTGAGAGCCACTTCACTCGGACTTGCGGAATTTCTGAGATTGCTCAACAGTTGTGCTGTGAGTTGAACATTGCCTGAACTGAGATTCGCTCGAAGTGAGCGGCGTTCGGGTTGAGCATCATTCGGAAACCGACAGACGAAGAAGAGGAATGGCATGAGATTGCCCAAGTGGAGCCGATCATTCGGGGTGCAGGTCACCATTGCCCTGATTGCGGGCGTGGTCCTCGGGCTGATCGCCCGATCCTGGGGTCCGGTCAGCGAGGGTCAGGACAACTGGCTCGGTCAGACCTTGGACACCATCGGGTCGTCCTATGTGACCCTCCTCAAGGCGGCCGTCGTACCCCTCGTCATCACCGCGATCATCGCCAGCATCGGCAATCTGCGCAAGGTGACGAATGCAGCCAGGCTCGCAGTCTCCACCCTTCTGTGGTTCGCCTTCACCGCGCTCATCGCCGTACTCATCGGACTCATCCTCGGTGTCGTGATTCAGCCGGGTACGCACGCGGACGCCGCATCGTTGAGCGGTTCCGCCCCTGATTCGCAAGGCAGCTGGATCGGCTTCCTGACCGGTCTTGTGCCCGTGAACTTCCTCGGCCTGGAGGTTGCGACCTCACCCGATGAGGCCGGCGGCCTGGTCTCCGAGGTCGACTTCAACATCCTTCAGCTCATCATCGTCTCCGGTGCCATCGGCATCGCCGCGGTCAAGGTCGGCAAGGCCGCCGAACCGTTCCTCCAGTTCGTCGAAGCGGCCTTGGCTGTCGTGCAGAAGGTGGTCTGGTGGATCGTGCGCATCGCACCGATCGGCACCCTCGGCCTCATCGGCAATGCGGTCAACTCCTACGGGTGGTCGACCATGGGTTCCCTGCTGTGGTTCGTCGTTGCTGTGTACGTGGGATTGGCGATCGTCTTCTTCGTCGTCTATCCGACGCTGGCTAAGCTCAACGGCCTCTCAGCTCGTCAGTATTTCTCCGGCGTGTGGCCGGCCGCCCAGATGGGCTTCGTCTCCCGGTCCTCGATCGGCACCATGCCCGTGACCCAGAAGGTCGCCACCGACAATTTCGGCGTTCCGCAGAGCTACGCCGCCTTCGCAGTCCCCTTCGGGGCGACAACGAAGATGGACGGTTGTGCCGCGATCTATCCGGCGATCGCCGCCGTCTTCGTGGCCCAGTTCTTCGGAATCGATCTCACGATCGTGCAGTACTTCCTGATCGTGTTCGTCTCCGTCATCGGCTCGGCGGCAACGGCCGGAACGACCGGTGCCACCGTGATGCTGACTCTCACGCTGTCCACTCTCGGACTGCCCCTTGAAGGTGTGGGTCTGCTCCTGGCGATCGAGCCGATCGTCGACATGGGACGCACAGCGCTCAATGTCTCGGGACAGGCTCTTGTCCCTGCCATTGTGGCCAAGCGTCACGACATCCTCGATGTCGACCGCTACGATGCTGTTCGTGTAGACGGCTATGTGCCGGTTGATGAGGTCGCAGAGGAGAGCGCCGGGGATTCCGACGAGGCTGAACTCGAACAGCCCTCGAGTGGAGCGCGTTCCTGACCCTGGTGGGCATCTGGCCGGCATGAGCATTTCGCTGATGTCGGCCGGAACTGCCTTTTGAGCTGTTGCGGCGCAGAGCGCTTCGCGCTCGGCCGAGTCCACGCCGATGAGTTCCTCGCGGAGTGAGTGAAGGGGCCGGCGAACATGAGTTCGCCGGCCCCTTCACTGCTGCTTCGTGCCCTGTGACCGTCTGACGACTGTCTGGGTATAAGTACCGGATGTGGGACTCGAACCCACACGTCTCTCGACAATGCATTTTGAGTGCACCGCGTCTACCGATTCCGCCAATCCGGCTCGGCCGCGGAGCGAATCCGCGACAGAGTCGAGTTTACGACAGCTTTTATGTGATTGCACAATCGGCGGCGGTGGTGACCATCACACGGGTGGCTACCATCACAGAAGAAACTTGGGTACCGATGTCGGTGCACGGATGAGGCCTGGTTTAGACTGGTGCCGTGCTTTCAAACAGCGAACAACCAACTTCAGATGAGTCCGTGCCGGTTCGCCGCGTCGTAGTGGCGGAAGACGAGGCCGTGATTCGTCTCGATATCGTCGAGATGCTGCGCGAGGTCGGATACGACGTCGTCGGCGAAGCCGCAGACGGCGAATCCGCTATCCGCCTGGCCGAAGAGCTGCGCCCAGATCTCGTCGTGATGGACATCAAGATGCCCATCCTCGACGGAATCTCCGCAGCGGAGAGGATCGCCAAGGCGCGCATCGCCCCGGTGATCCTGCTCACCGCCTTCTCGCAGAAGGAACTCGTCGAGCGAGCTCGCGATGCCGGAGCAATGGCCTACGTGGTCAAGCCCTTCACGGCCGCGGACCTCATCCCTGCCCTCGAGATCGCCCTGTCGCGTCACGCGGAGATCAGCTCCCTGGAGAGTGAGATCTCCGACCTGACCGAACGCTTCGAGACCCGCAAGGTCGTCGAACGCGCCAAGAGCCTGCTCCAGACCTCGATGGGTCTCAGCGAGCCCGAGGCCTTCCGGTGGATCCAGAAGACCTCGATGGACCGCCGCCTGACCATGCGTGAGGTTGCCGACACCGTTCTCAAGCAGATCGACTCCAGCAAGTAGCTCACACCCCACCCGAACACATACTGAGGCCGGCGAATCCGATGAGGATTCGCCGGCCTCCTTCATTCAGCGGTGACAGCCTGTCGGCCGGTCACCGGCCGCTGCTCACTTGGGTTCGGTCTTGAGGATCATGTTCGTGATCCGCACGATCGAGAGAAGCCGGCCGGCGGCATCGGTCATCTTCACCTCATGGGACACGATCGTACGTCCCTGGTGGAGCACCTCGGCGCGGCCGGTCACCGTACCGTCTCGAGCCGCGCGCAGATGCGTGGCGTTGAGGTCGACTCCGACCACGTTCTTGCCACCGGAGATGAGGAACGAGTGCATCGAGGCCAGGGACTCGGCCAGCACGACATGACCGCCGCCGTGGAAGAGGCCCATCGGCTGAGTGTTGTCCGTCACCGGCACCGCTCCCGTGACATGGTCATGGCTGAGTTCTGTGAACTCGATGCCCATCTTCGCGGCGAGGGCACCGACCGCTTCTGGACTGTTGAGCTGGCCGAGCATCTCCCGACACTGATCTTCAGTGGTGTGAGCGCTCAGCGATGCGGTCGGAATGAACATCGTTCTCCTTCATGTCAGTTTTGAACGATAGGCTATGTCATGTGACTCAAGTAAACGAATCCCTCCTGCTCATCGATGGACACTCTCTGGCCTACCGGGCATTCCACGCCCTTCCGGTGGAGAACTTCTCCACCAGCACCGGCCAGTCGACGAACGCCATCTACGGCTTCATCTCGATGCTCATCAATGTCCTCAGGGACGAGTCACCCAGCCACGTGGCCGTGGCCTTCGACCTGGGGCGACAGACCTTCCGCCTCGAGGAGTACCCCGAATACAAGGCAGGACGAGCCAAAACGCCGCCGGAGTTCCACCCGCAGATCGATCTGATCAAGGACATCGTGGTGGCCATGGGCATCACAGTGGTGACCAAAGAGGGCTTCGAAGCAGACGATGCGCTGGCGACCATGGCGCGTATGGGCACCGAAGCCGGTGCGCAGGTCGAGGTGATGAGCGGGGACAAGGACTCCTTCCAGCTCTCCAACGACTCCGTGACGATCCTCTACCCCAAACGCGGAGTCAGCGACCTCAATCGCATGACCCCGGCCGCGATCGAAGAGAAATACGCGGTCACGCCCGTGAACTACCGTGGGCTCGCGGCCCTGGTGGGGGAGAAGGCCGACAATCTTCCCGGCGTCCCCGGGGTCGGTGACAAGACCGCAGCGAAGTGGTTGGCCGCCTACGGTGATCTGCCGGGTGTGCTGGAGAACGCGGACGCGATCAAAGGCAAGGTCGGGGAGAAGCTGCGCGACCACATTTCTGAGGTCGAACGCAATTTCCGACTCAACCGCCTCCTCGACAATGTCGACCTGGGCCTGACCTATGCCGATCTCAAATGGGGAGAGGGCGACCCGAGCGAGCTCTCGAGCCTGTTCGACCAACTCGAATTCCAGGCCCTCGGCAAACGACTGAGTGCGATCTTCGGCGAAGAGGCCGTCCCAGAGGAGGCTTCGGGTCCCGCCCGCGAGGTCTCCGTTGAGACCCTCGACGTGCCCGCACTTCTGGAGAAGATGGCGGACTCCGATGTGCTCGCCCTCGATTCCGATGCGCGGTACGAACTCGGACACGGTGACGTGCGGATCCTTGCCGTGTCCGGTGCGCCCGACGAGGCCTGGGTCGTCGACCTCGCCGAGGCGGGGGAAGCCGATGTCTCGAAACTGAGCTCGGCGCTGCGGTCGAAGACCCTCATCCTGCACAGTTCGAAGACACAGATCAAGGCCTGGCGTTCACTGGGCCTGGACGTCGACGACGTTGCCGGTGACACGGCCCTGGCTGCCTACCTGCTGGTGCCCGATCAGCGCAGCTACGAACTGCAGCAGATCGCACTCGAACGCGCCGGGATAGAACTCAGCGATGCCGAGTCCGACAGCGGGCAGCTGGCACTTGACCTCGAATCCGATCAAACCGCTCAGACCCACGGGCACAGGGCGGCCGCGCTGCTCGAGGTCCATGACATTCTGGCGGCGAAGATCGACGAAGCCAATATGAGCCAGGTCTATCGCGATATCGAACTGCCGTTGGTGCCTGTGCTGGCCAGAATGGAACTGGCCGGCATCGCCGTCGACGAGGCAGGACTGTCCGGACTCATCGACGAATTCACGAAGCAGGCCAACGCGAGCGCAGAACTCGCCTATGAGGCGATCGGCCATGAGGTCAACCTCGGGTCGCCGAAGCAGCTGCAGACCGTGCTCTTCGACGAGCTCGACATGCCCAAGACCAAGCGCACGAAGACCGGGTACACCACCGACGCCGAGGCGTTGGCGGAGCTGTTCATCAAGACCGAGCACCCGTTCCTGCAGCACCTGCTGGCCTACCGTGACTCCACGAAGCTCAAGCAGACCGTCGTCGGACTTCTCAAAACCGTGGCCGAGGACGGACGCATCCACACCACCTACCAGCAGACCGTCGCTGCGACAGGGCGGCTGTCCTCACTCGACCCGAACCTGCAGAACATTCCGGTGCGCACCGAATCGGGGCGACGGATCCGCGAGATCTTCATCGCCGACCCACACGTCGACGACGCTCGACTGCTCACGGCTGACTACTCGCAGATCGAAATGCGCATCATGGCCCACCTCTCTGGCGACGCCGCACTGATCCAGGCATTCAAGGACGGCGAGGACCTGCACTCCTACGTCGGGTCTAAGGTCTTCGGCGTCGGCATCGACGAGGTCGACTCGGCGATGCGTTCGAAGGTCAAGGCCATGTCCTACGGTCTGGTCTACGGACTCTCCGCCTATGGTCTCTCCCGCCAGCTGGCCATCGGCGTCGACGAGGCGAAGAATCTCATGGAGCAGTACTTCGAACGCTTCGGAGCAGTCAAGGACTACCTCGACGAGATCGTCGAACAGGCACGCGCCAACGGCTACACCGAGACCATCATGGGTCGCAGGCGCTACCTGCCGGCACTGCACAGCGACCGGCGACAGCTGCGGGACATGGCCGAACGCGCTGCGCTCAACGCCCCGATCCAGGGATCTGCCGCGGACATCATGAAGATCGCCATGCTCAAGGTCAGCGACCGCCTCGGTGACCACAAGTCAACGGTCCTGTTGCAGGTCCATGACGAGATCATCGTCGACGTCCACCCCGAGGAGATCGACTCTGTCACGCAGATCGTCACCGAGGAGATGGGCTCAGCCTTCGAACTCGACGTGCCGCTCGACGTCAACGTCGGCACCGGAACCTCCTGGCACGACGCAGCGCACTGAGCCCGGAGTCAGTCCTTGTTGAGCGTGGTGGAGAAGATGACGGTGCCGGGCATGAGGGAGCCGCGCAGCGGAGACCAGCCGCCCCAGGCAGTCTGATTGGACTCCGGCCATTCCGGCTCGGTCACCGAATCGATCGTGAAGCCGGCCGTGACCAGCAGATTCACCCAATCTCCCATCGTGCGATGGTGCTCGGCGTAGACGGGCTGTCCATCGGAGGAGATCTCGACGTAGGGGGTGCGGTCGAAGTAGGAGTATTCGACCGTCAGGCCCGCTTCACCGGGCACATCGGGGAACATCCACCGCATCGGATGGGTCGTTGAGAACGCCCACCGTCCACCGGGGCGGACCACACGTGCGACCTCGGACAGAACCACCTCGGCGTCCTTGACGAAGGGAAGGGCACCGTAGGAGGAGAACGCGACATCGAAGCTGTTCGAAGCGAACGGCAGTTCTCGGGCATCGGCGTGGAGGAACGTCGGGGGAGTGGCGTCCTCGCTGAGGGGATGCTCTCGCTGCAGGCGAGAAGCCTGCTCGAGCATGCCGGCGGAGACGTCTACGCCCGTGGCGATGGCACCTTCTTCGGCCAACCAGCGCGAGCACTGACCGGCACCGCAGCCGACCTCGAGGATCTGGCGTCGGCGCACATCGCCGAGCAGATTCACATCGGATTCGTGAATTCCCTCGGGACACCACATGAACTCCGAGGCGCCCAGGAAACTGCCGTGTTCGGCGAGGTACTCCTCGGCGGAATTGTCCCAATACCCTCTGTTGGCGCGTACTGAGGCCTCTTCATCGATGGGCAGATAGCCACCGCTGATGACCTCGGCTTGATAACTTCCGTCGCTCATCATTCCTCCGTGGCGATCGCCATGTTTCTTTTCCGACTTCGGCGTGCATTCACGCCATGGATGATGCTAGTATTGACAACCGTATGCGCGTATGTATACATGTCCAAAATCGTAATCGAGACCGGATCCAGTTCTCGGGCTGTTTCACAGCATCGCCTCAGAGTATCGGATCTGGACCATAATTCCATCGGAGTCCCAACCTATATGACCACCACCACGCCGGAATCGGTGCAGCCGAAGCAGGTCGCTGTCAACGACATCGGAACCGCTGAGGACTTTCTCGCCGCAGTCGACGAAACGATCAAGTACTTCAACGATGGCGACATCGTTGAGGGCACCGTCGTCAAGGTCGATCGCGACGAAGTGCTCGTCGACATCGGATACAAGACGGAAGGCGTCGTCCTTTCGCGAGAACTCTCCATCAAGCATGATGTCGATCCCGGCGAAGTCGTCGAGGTCGGGGACGAAATCGAAGCCCTCGTTCTTCAGAAGGAAGACAAAGAAGGCCGACTCATGTTGTCCAAGAAGCGCGCTCAGTACGAGCGTGCCTGGGGCGACATCGAAAAGATCAAGGAAGACGACGGTGTTGTCACCGGTACGGTCATCGAGGTTGTCAAGGGCGGCCTGATCGTCGACATCGGACTGCGCGGCTTCCTGCCCGCTTCCCTCGTCGAGATGCGTCGCGTCCGCGACCTTGCTCCTTACATCGGCCAGCAGGTCGAAGCCAAGATCATCGAACTGGACAAGAACCGCAACAACGTCGTTCTGTCCCGTCGCGCATGGCTCGAGCAGACCCAGTCCGCTGTCCGCCACGACTTCCTGCAGACCCTGCAGAAGGGCCAGGTCCGTCCCGGCGTCGTTTCCTCGATCGTCAACTTCGGTGCATTCGTCGACCTCGGTGGTGTCGATGGACTCGTACACGTGTCTGAACTGTCTTGGAAGCACATCGATCACCCAGGCGAGGTCGTCACCGTTGGTGACGAGGTCACCGTTGAGGTGCTCGACGTCGACATGGATCGCGAACGCGTCTCCCTGTCGCTCAAGGCGACTCAGGAAGACCCATGGCAGCACTTCGCTCGCACCCACGTCATCGGCCAGATCGTTCCCGGCAAGGTCACCAAGCTGGTTCCGTTCGGTGCGTTCGTGCGCGTCGAAGACGGCATCGAAGGCCTCGTCCACATCTCCGAACTCGCAGTTCGCCACGTGGACCTGCCAGAACAGGTCGTCTCCGTTGACGAGACCATCTACGTCAAGGTCATCGACATCGACCTCGAACGTCGCCGCATCTCGCTGTCGCTGAAGCAGGCGAACGAAGGCGTCGACCCAGAGGCCGACGAATTCCTCGACCCTGCCCTCTACGGCATGCCGCAGGAATACGACGAAGACGGCAACTACAAGTACCCAGAAGGCTTCGATCCCGAGACCAACGAGTGGATGGAAGGCTTCGATTCACAGCGCGAGGTCTGGGAGCAGCAGTACGCTGCCGCTCAGGAACGCTGGGAAGAGCACAAGAAGCAGGTCGCCAAGGCGATCGCTGCGGATGCCGAAGCCGGCTCCGAAGAAGCAGGCAGCGCTCCTGCCGAAGCTGCTCCAGCCACCGGATCGTTCTCCTCGGAAGAGGCAGGCGACGAAGGAACACTGGCCAGCGACGAAGCTCTCGCAGCTCTGCGTGAGAAGCTTGCAGGCAGCTGATAACAGCACTCACAAGGGCTCCCGGTCGATTGATCGGGAGCCCTTTGTGTTTGCTCCCACTCTGCGACAGCGGGCTCGTCCCTGGCTGTGGTACGCGCTTCTGCTGACCGTTGTCAGCATCTGTGTGTTCGGGCAGGTCGCTGCCGATCCCGGTGGACAGGTCGTCGCAAGCAATGACGACTCATCGCTGTTCATCTGGTGGCTCGGACATGCGGCCGAGCTGCTCGGCTCACAGCTCGGCTTGGGAAACGACGCAGCTCAGAGCGGAACCGCGGACGGCTACCTCTACACGGAGGCGATGAACACTCTCCACGGGGGAGTCAACGGCGCTTGGAACACCTCCCTGGCCGGACTGGGGCTGATCTTAGCGCCCATCACCTGGGCAGCGGGACCCGTCGTCAGCTACAACCTGCTCATCATCTCCATCCCTGTCCTCGTGAGTCTGGCGACCGCGGCGCTGTTCTCACGGTTCCTCACCCACGTCCCCGCCTTCGTCGCGGCCGGCGGTGTCGGCTTCTCCAGCTACGTCATCGCACAGGCCTCCGGCCATCCCAACCTCGCCTTCGCCGTCGCCCCGCCACTGGTGGCGCTGATCATCATCAAACTGGTCCTGCGGGCTCCGCAGACGGGCTTCGCCAGCCGTGAGTTCTGGGCGCTGAGCCTCGGACTCGGCGCCGTCCTCGGCTTCCAGTTCTACGTCTCCACCGAGGTGCTCGCCGGAACCTTCATCGCGGCACTGTGTCTGCTCATCTCCATCGCCGTCTTCGGCCGAAGAGCGTGGACCCTGGCCGGTTGGCTGCGGTTAGGGCTTGGTGGTGTGATCGGCTCTGCCCTTGCACTGCTGCTCGCGATTCCCCTGCTGCTGACCATGCGCGGCCCGAACGCCCCCACAGGCGCAATCAGACCCCATGGGGTGTGGAACACCGACCTGCTCGACCCCATCATCCCCGCAGGCCCGACGCTGCTCGGGTCCGGATCATCGCCGATCCCGCGCGTCATGGACATCGATTCCGCCGAGCTCGGAGCCTATGTCGGCATTCCCGCGCTCATCGCCGCCGTCATCATCGTCATCTGCCTGATCCGCAGTCGAAGGTATAAGACGATCCTGGCCATCGCCTCGGCGACGGGGTTCGTGGTCTTCGTCCTTTCACTGGGCTCACCCGTCCTCCTCAACGGGACGGTCGTATCCGGGGTCGGTCCCTTCGCGCTGATCGAAGCGATCCCCGTGCTCAACAACATTCTGCCCATGCGCCTGGTCCTGCATTCGACGATCGCCCTGTTCGCGATCCTCGGCTGCGGGCTGCAATGGGCCCTGGAGAATATCCGAAGGCGCCGAGCCCAGGCGCTGCTGGGACTGCTCGTCATCTCCGCGGTGGTCGTGGTCCCCGGGGTGCAGACCTCGCGAGAGGTCTACGTGCCGGACTTCTACACCGAGTCCATCACCGAGGTGGTCCCCGCCGGGTCCGTGGTCAAGACCGTGCCGCGCCCCCTGGCCTGGGCCGAACCGCATGCCGATGAGGCCATGGTGTGGCAGGCCGTGAGCGGCTTTCACTACCGGGAGACCGGCGGGTACTTCATCGGCTCGAGCCCGGAGTCGGACGTCACCTATGCGGCCCCCGAAGACGCTCTCGACGGGCTGCTGCACGACTCGGTGTTCTCTGGCGCACCCTTCCCGGATCCTGACAGCAGTGAAGTTGACGCAGTAGTTGATGAGCTGCGCAACTCGGGCGTCGACTATGTGGTCCTTGCCCCGGAGGCGCCGCTTCTGCCCGGCGAACCGGGAGAATACGAGCACTTTCTCGATGCCAGCCTCGGCAAACCGTCCTTCGCCGACGAAGAGGTTCTGGTCTATCCGCTGAATCGCTAGTCTCACGTCATATCGCACAGGTCACCTGATATGGCTAGGCTGAGCTCATGTTGAAAATAGGTCTCACCGGAGGAATCGGTGCCGGGAAGTCAACCGTCTCCGAGATCCTCGCCGGCTACGGTGCAGTGATCATCGATGCCGACAAGATCGCACGGGAAGTCGTCGCGGCGGGGGAGCCTCTGCTCGACGACCTTGCCGAGAGATTCGGTGAGGACGTCATCGCCGCCGACGGTGCACTCGACCGGGCGCAGCTGGCAGCCGCGGCTTTCGCTGATGAAGAGTCGACCGCGGCACTGAACGCACTCATGCATCCCGCGATCCGCGACCGCACCACTGAGCACTTCGCCAGGCATTCCGGCGCCGGGGTGGTCGTCCACGATGTACCGCTGCTTGTCGAGAACGCGATGACCCCCGCCTATCACCTCAATCTCCTCGTCGACGTTCCGGCCGAACTGCGACTGGAACGGCTGATGAGTGCCAGAGGTATGACCCGCGACGATGCCGAATCGCGCATCGCCCGGCAGGCCAGCGACGAACAGCGATACGCGGTCTGCGACGTGATCATCGACAACGCAGGGGCGGTCAGTGCGACGCAGGATCGAGTTGCTGACCTCGTTGAAGACCGAATTCTTCCGTTTGCGGCGAATCTGGAAGCTCGACGTCGTGCGGAAAGAGGGGCAGTCGAACTCCTCGACCCTGCTGGTCAGGACTGGCCGATGCAGGCACAGCGGATCATCGCCAAGCTGCATCACGGCATCGGCAGACAGTTCCGCCTCGACCACATCGGATCGACAGCAGTCCCGGGCCTGGCGGCGAAGAACGTCATCGATCTGCAGCTGCTCGTACCCGATCTCGACACCGCACGTGAACTGTCTGTCCAACTGGCGGACCTGGGATATCCGGGCAGTGACGGTGTCGACAACCTCGGTGAGGGACAGCTGGAGTCCAAACGATTCCACGCGAACTCGGACCCGGGCCAAGCCGTCAACCTCCATGTCCGGGCCGAGGATTCCGTCGGTGCCGTCTTCGCGCGGGGCTTCGTTGAACTGCTGTGCACCGACGCCGCTGAACGTGCGAGGTACGCACAGTTGAAGCGAGCTCTGGCGGATGAGCACGCCGGCGCTGCGCAGTCCGACATGTATGCGCAAGCAAAGGAATCGTACTTCCTCACGATGCGCCGACGACTCGTCCCAGCAAGCTTCGGCTGAACAGTGCACGCCGGAGTATCATCCCGACTGTCCGCTGTGTCATGGGCGAGGGTTAGTGTTGGACCATGAGCTCAGAACGTCCCCTGCCAGCAATCGGCCACAGGCCGGATGTCACGCGCACAGTCGCCCCGTTCGAAGTCATCTCCGAATACTCTCCATCCGGTGATCAGCCCACCGCGATCACCGAGATCTCGGAACGCCTCGACCAGGGAGAGCGGGACATCGTCTTGCTGGGCGCCACCGGTACGGGCAAGTCGGCGACCACGGCTTGGCTGATTGAGCAGGTTCAGCGACCGACCCTGATCATGGCGCCGAATAAGACGTTGGCCGCGCAGCTGGCCAACGAGTTCCGGCAGCTGCTGCCCAACAACGCGGTCGAATACTTCGTCTCCTACTACGACTACTACCAGCCCGAAGCCTACGTCCCGCAGACTGACACCTTCATCGAGAAGGATTCATCTGTCAACGATGAGGTCGAACGTCTGCGCCACTCCGCGACGAACTCCCTGCTGACCCGCCGTGATGTCGTCGTCGTCTCGACCGTGTCCTGCATCTACGGTCTGGGCACACCGGAAGAGTACGTCGACCGGATGGTGACCTTGAAGCGCGGCGAACAGTGCGACCGCGACGAACTCCTCAAACGCTTCGTGTCGATGCAGTACGCCCGCAACGATATGGCATTCACCCGTGGCACCTTCCGCGTCAGGGGCGACACTGTCGAGATCATCCCGCAGTATGAGGAATTGGCCCTGCGGATCGAGTTCTTCGGCGACGAGATCGAAACTCTCCAGACACTGCATCCTCTGACAGGCGAGATCGTCCGCGAAGAGGAGACGATCCATGTCTTCCCGGCTTCGCACTATGTCGCCGGAGAGAACCGGATGGGGCGAGCCGTCAGCGAGATCGAGAACGAGCTGCAGACGCGGTTGAGCGAATTCGAATCGCAGAACAAACTCCTCGAGGCCCAGCGTCTGAAGATGCGCACCACCTACGATCTCGAGATGATGGAGTCGATGGGCTTCACCTCCGGCATCGAGAACTATTCTCGACACATCGACGGACGTCCCGCGGGATCGGCACCGAACTGCCTGCTCGACTACTTCCCCGAGGACTTCCTCCTCGTCATCGACGAGTCCCACGTCACGGTCCCTCAGATCGGGGGAATGTACGAAGGCGACATGTCCCGCAAACGCACACTGGTCGAACACGGATTCCGCCTCCCCAGTGCGATGGACAATCGGCCCCTGAAGTTCGATGAGTTCCGTGAACGCGTCGGACAGGCCGTCTATCTGTCGGCAACTCCCGGCAACTTCGAGCTGGGAAACGCGAACGGCTACGTCCAGCAGATCATCCGACCCACCGGTCTCGTCGACCCGGAGATCGTCGTCAAACCGACCAAGGGACAGATCGACGACCTGCTCGAGGAGATCAGAACTCGCGTCGACGCCCAGGAAAGGGTCCTGGTCACCACACTGACCAAGAAGATGGCCGAGGACCTCACGGATTACCTCCTCGAACACGATGTGCGAGTGCAGTACCTTCACTCAGACGTCGACACCCTGCGCCGAGTCGAACTTCTGACAGAGCTGAGGGCCGGCGAGTTCGATGTCCTCGTCGGAATCAACCTTCTCCGTGAGGGGCTCGACCTGCCCGAAGTCTCCCTTGTGGCCATCCTCGACGCCGACAAAGAGGGCTTCCTGCGCTCGGCCACCTCCCTGATCCAGACGATCGGTCGTGCGGCCCGCAACATCAACGGCCAAGTTCATATGTACGCCGACACCATCACGCGGTCCATGCGTGAGGCCATCGACGAGACCGACCGTCGACGTGAGATACAGGTTGCGCACAACAAGGAACATGGAATCGACCCCACACCGCTGGTCAAGAAGATCGCCGACATCACCGAACGGCTGCAGCGAGAAGATGCGGACACGCGAGAGCTCCTCACCGAGTTCGACTACGGCAAGGGCAAAAGGGGATACAACTCCACGCTCACCGACGAACAGCGTCAGGCCGCAGGCAAAGCCGGTTCCCTGCGTCCACCGGCAGCCGATCTGACCGAGCTCATCGAATCCCTGACGTCCCAGATGCACACGGCCGCAGCGGAGCTGCAGTTCGAGCTCGCCGCCCGGCTGAGGGACGAACTCTCGGACCTCAAGAAGGAACTGCGGCAGATGAAGCAGGCCGGGCACGCCTGATTCGACCCGAGTGCGAGTGCGCTGGCATCCGCCCGACTATACTGGTGAGGCTGGCGAAAGGGAGTATCCCGTCCATCCGTGCTCGTCACCACGATCCCTCAGAGGGTCCGGACACGGAGCGCACGCCGCCACTGTTTCAGTGGTCATAAGCGTGGGAGAGACTTTCGGCACGGGTACATCACCGACTCCTTTGAAAGGCATCCATGGATATCCTGTCCTCCGCCCTCGCCGCAGGCGGTCAAAACGCAGCTGGGAGTGAGTCCGCCATCCCCGCGTGGTTCATGATCACATCAGGCATCGTCGTCGTTGCGATCCTCGTCTTCGATCTGCTCCTCGTCATCAAACGGCCACACACCCCGTCGATGAAGGAAGCGGGCATCTGGGTCGTCTTCTACGTCGGCCTCGCCATCGTCTTCGCCGGCGCGCTCTTCGCCATCGGAGACGCAACACACGGCAGTGAGTTCCTCACCGGCTGGCTGCTCGAATACTCGCTGAGCATCGACAACCTGTTCGTGTTCATCATCATTATGGGCAGCTTCTCGGTTCCGCGGAAGTATCAGCAGGAAGTCCTCATGGTGGGCATCATCATCGCCATTGTCTTCCGCGGCATCTTCATCCTGGCCGGTTCGGCGATCATCACCGCATTCGTCGAAGTCTTCTTCATCTTCGGCATCTTCCTCCTCATCGTCGCCTATCGACAGGCGTTCAGCGATGAGGATGAGGGCAATGGAGAGAACGGTCTCATCCGCTTCCTGCGCAAACGGATCAACGTCGTCGACGAATACCACGGCAACAGCCTGCGTGTCACGATCGAGGACAAGAAGTACTGGACGCCCATGTTCATCGTCTTCATCGCGATCGGGTCCACGGACGTCATGTTCGCGCTCGACTCGATTCCGGCGATATTCGGCGTCACGCAGAATACGTTCCTGGTCTTCACCGCGAACGTCTTTGCGCTGATGGGGCTGCGCCAGCTCTACTTCCTGCTCGGCGGCCTCGTTGACAAGCTCGTCTACCTTCATTACGGTATTGCGGCGATCCTCGCCTTCATCGGCGTGAAACTCTTCATCCACGCTCTTCACGAATCGGACTGGGACTTCTTGTCCTGGGGCGCAACGATCCCCGAAGTGCCGACGTGGCTGTCGCTGAGCTTCATCGTTTTTGCTATGGCGGCAGCGACACTGGCCTCGTTGGCGAAGATGAAGAAGGACGGCATCCCCATTCGCAGCACCAGCGCCGAGAAGTCAGATGACTCGCAGGACTGAGTGATTGTCCCGGTCGGTCCAGATGTGACTGTGCGCGGGTGTCCTCCCGAATGGGGACACCCGCGCACGTGGGCCACGCGGCCTCAAGCCATTGCGAATAGACTCAGGCGTGGGAGAACGGACCGAAGACTGGGGTCCACTCCCGAACGATCGTCTCGTCGATCACACCGATCGAAGCATAGGGATCGTTGGCCAAGTGAGCGTCGAGGTCCTTTCGGTCGGCGGCCTGCATCAACAGCAGACCTCCGGGAACCGGCTCGTTGTCCAGTGGTCCCGAAGCCAGAATGGTTCCGGCTTCGTACAGATCGGCCTGCCACGCACGGTGGGCAGGTCGTGATTCCATCCGGGTGTCAGTATCTGGCCCATAGACGTAGTTGACAGCGAAAACCGGCATCTGAAACTCCTGAGGTTCGATCAATAGGATGGACATCAGTCTAAACGGAAAGGTCTGTGCATAGTTGTGGTGAGATTGCAGGAGATCCCAGCGGAATTCGCTGATGAAGACGCAGTGTACGAGTCCTTCGGACACTACTGCGAAGAGCTGGGTATCGAACCGTACCCCGCTCAGGACGAAGCCATTCTCAACATTCTGGCTGGCGACAACACGATCGTGGCCACTCCCACAGGTTCGGGCAAATCCCTGGTGGCACTGTTCGCTCTCTACCAATCATTCACCCGCGGGATCAGGGCCTACTACACGGCTCCGCTCAAGGCGCTGGTGAGCGAGAAGTTCTTCTCTCTCATCGACGCCTTCGGCCCGGAGAACGTCGGTATGATCACCGGTGATTCCACAGTCAACGGGGATGCACCGGTGATCTGTGCGACGGCTGAGATCCTGGCGAACCAGGCTCTGCGCGAAGGCGGCCTGGTCGACGCGGGCATGGTCGTCATGGACGAATTCCACTATGTCGCCGATCCCTCACGCGGATGGGCATGGCAGGTGCCTCTGCTCGAGATGCCACAGGCGCAGTTCGTGCTCATGTCGGCCACACTGGGTGACACGAGTGAAATCTGCCGCACCATGGAAGGCACCACTGGTCGCGACAGCTCCGTCGTCACCTCGGCGACCCGTCCGGTCCCGCTCGAATACGAGTACTCCACCGAGACTCTCTCCGACACACTGCGCTCTCTGGTGCGCAACGACAAAGCCCCTGTCTACGTCGTGTCCTACTCCCAAGCGGGTGCCATCGATCTGGCCACGGGCCTGCTGTCCGTCGACCTGGTGTCGAAGGAGCAGAAGGCCGCAGTCGCGGCAGCCATCAAGGGCTTCACCTTCGCGAAGGGATTCGGTCAGAGCCTGCGCAAGCTGCTCCTACACGGCGTCGGCGTCCACCACGCCGGCATGCTGCCCAAATATCGCAGGCTGGTCGAACAGCTCGCACTCAAGGGTCTGCTGTTGGTCATCTCAGGCACCGATACACTCGGCGTCGGCATCAACGTTCCCATCCGCTCTGTGCTGCTGACAGGGCTGACGAAATTCGACGGCCGGAGGATGCGCAAACTCAGAGTCCGCGAATTCCAGCAACTGGCAGGCCGTGCGGGGCGCGCCGGGTTCGATACCCGTGGCTACGTCATCGCACAGGCACCGGAACATGTTGTGGAGAACATGCGAGCAGAGGCCAAGGCGGCCAATGCGGACAAGAAAAAGAAGAAAGTCAAGAAGAAATCCGCTCCGGCCGGGTTCGTGGGCTGGTCGGAGGAGACCTTCACTAAACTCATCGAATCCCAGGCCGAATCTCTGCGCTCTCACATGAGAATCGACCATTCGACGATCCTCAATCTCGTCGCCCGCCCGGGAGCGGGTGTGGCCACGATCAGCCATTTCATCGACAAAACACACGAGAGCCGGGAACGCCACCTCGACCTCAAGCTCACAGCTTTGAGCATCGGTCGCTCTCTCATCAATGCCGGACTCATCGAAGCGAAGGGAGACGAACTGGTTCCGACCAGCGATCTGGGTCCCCAATTCGCCCTCAACCAGCCCTTGGCTCCCTTCGTTCTCGCCGGACTCGAGTTGCTCGATCCGGAGTCAGAGACCTATGCCCTCGATGTGGTCTCGCTCGTGGAATCCACCACACCAGTGCCCTTCCCCGTCCTCAAGGGCCAACTCGATCGGATCAAAAAAGACACCCTGGCCGAGCTCAAGGCAGACGGCCTCGAATATCCCGAACGGATGGCCATCCTTGACGAGATCGAAGGACCGAAGCCGTTGGCCGACGTCCTCAATCCCGCCTTCGAGCACTTCATCGAGGCCCACCCCTGGCTACGAGCTGGGAACTTCGAACCGAAGTCGATAGTGCGCGACATGGTCGAACAGGCGATGGGCTTCACCCAGTTCGTCAGCTACTACAGTCTCACCCGGGTGGAGGGCAGCCTGCTGCGCTACCTCACCGATGTGTTCCGCGCGCTGACGCACAATGTGCCCGCCGACGACAGGACGGACGAGCTCTCGACCATCATCGAATGGTTGGGGGAGATGATCGCCCGGACAGACTCGTCCCTGCTCGACGAGTGGCGAACCCTGCAGGGGCTGTCCCCGACGGACTTCGCTGACGAAGAGCTGCCAGATCTCGATCGGAAGTTCTCAGAGAACGTGCGGGTCTTCACCGCCGAGGTCCGCAACGCCCTGTTCCACCGGGTGCTCCTGGCCGAACGCGCCGACTACGCGGAGCTGGGCCGTCTCGACGCCGACAGCGGCTTCGACTCCACAGCCTGGGAAGATGCGATCGAAGACTTCTACGAGGAGTACGGCGACCTCCTCACTGATGGGAAGGCCAGGGGCAAGGAATATATCTCGATCGAACCTGGTTCACAGATGTGGACCGTCCGGCAGACCTTGGCCGACCCTGATGACAACAGGGACTGGGCCATCGACGCCGAGGTGGACGTGCCTGCAAGTGACGAAGCCGGAGACATCGTGCTCCGGATCCTCGCGGTCGGAGAGATCAGTGCCCGTCCCCATTCAACCAATGTCAGTGCCGAGTAATACAGTGGTCAGGTGATGAAAACTAACAGCGGTGAGCAGTCGGCAGGTGTGTCACATCTCGACACTCTGCGGGTCAAGGGCGCGCGCGCCCACAACCTCAAGAACGTGGAGGTCGCCCTGCCTCGCGACTCCATGATCGTCTTCACAGGTCTCTCGGGGTCGGGGAAGTCATCCTTGGCCTTCGACACCATCTTCGCCGAGGGGCAGCGCCGTTACGTCGAGTCCCTGTCCTCCTATGCCCGAATGTTCCTGGGTCAGATGGACAAACCCGATGTCGATTTCATCGAAGGTCTGTCACCGGCGGTGTCGATCGATCAGAAGTCGACCTCCCGCAACCCCCGCTCCACGGTCGGCACCATCACCGAGGTATATGACTTCCTGCGCCTGCTGTGGGCTCGGATCGGCGTGCCGCACTGCCCCGTCTGCGGTGAGATCATCACGAAGCAGACTCCACAGCAGATCGTCGACCAGCTGCTCGAACTCGAAGAGAGGACGAAGTTCCTCGTGCTGGCTCCCATCGTCCGCTCCCGCAAGGGCGAATTCGTCGATCTCTTCACCGAACTGCAGGCCAAGGGCTTCGCTCGCGCCATTGTCGACGGGGAGCAGATCAGTCTCAGCGAGCCTCCTACTCTGGAAAAACAGTACAAGCACACGATCTCCGTCGTCGTCGACCGCTTGGTGGCGAAGTCGGGCCTGCGCCCCCGACTGACTGACTCAGTCGAGACAGCCCTCGGCCTCGCCGACGGACGCATCGATGTCGAGATGGTCGACGAAGGTGTGACACGGACCTTCTCGGAGCACATGTCGTGCCCGAACGAACACCCATTGGCAATCGACGAGATCGAGCCCCGCACCTTCTCGTTCAACTCTCCCTTCGGTGCCTGCCCCACCTGTGACGGCATCGGCACTCGGCTCCAGGTCGATGAGACCCTCGTCGTTCCGGATGAGGATCTCAGCCTCGGCGAGGGCGCGATCGCTCCCTGGGCGGGCGGAAAACAGGTGACGAAATACTTCAACCGTCTCCTCAAGGGCCTCGGGGACGAACTCGACTTCGATATGACGACTTCGTGGAAGGACCTGCGCAAGTCCGACAAGACTGCGATCCTGACCGGCAAGGACTACAAGGTCCACGTCAAATACAAGAACCGGTTCGGACGCGAACGCACCTACTCCACCGGTTTCGAAGGCGTCTACCAGTACATCCAGCGCAAGCACGAGGAAACAGAGTCCGACTGGTCGCGAGAACGCTACGAGTCCTACATGCGCGAAATTCCCTGTGCGAGCTGCAACGGTGCCCGACTCAAGCCGGAGATCCTCGCCGTCAAGGTCGGCGGCAAATCGATCGCCGAGGTGGCCGAGCTGGCTCTCGACGAATCCGCTGAGTTCCTCTCACAGCTGGAGCTGGACTCTCGCGACGCGGCAGTCGCAGCCCAGGTGATGAAGGAGATCAACGCACGTCTGGGCTTCCTTCTCGACGTCGGACTCGACTACCTCAGCCTCGACCGGCCCGCAGGTTCCCTGTCCGGTGGTGAGGCCCAGCGCATCCGCCTGGCCACCCAGATCGGGTCCGGCCTCGTCGGGGTCCTCTACGTCCTCGACGAACCCTCCATCGGTCTCCACCAGCGCGACAACAGACGACTCATCGAGACTCTGAACAAACTCAAGGAACTCGGCAATACCCTCATCGTCGTCGAACACGACGAGGACACCATCGCATCGGCCGACTGGATCGTCGACATCGGTCCGGGCGCGGGCGAACACGGGGGAGAGGTCATCTACTCGGGTCCTGTTCCCGGGCTCAAAGACGCCGACCGATCCATCACTGGTGATTACCTTGCCGGACGTCGAGCGATCCAGGTCCCCACGACCCGCCGGCCAGTCGACGATGACCGCGTCGTCACGGTCGAGAAAGCCGTCGAGAATAACCTCCGCAACGTCTCGGTCTCGTTCCCCCTCGGTGTGCTCACCGCCGTCACCGGTGTCTCCGGCTCAGGCAAGTCGACCCTGGTCAACGAGATTCTCTACACCCAGATGGCCAACGTGCTCAACGGTGCCTCACGAGTACCCGGTCGGCACAAGCGAGTCACCGGGCTGGACAACCTCGACAAGGTCGTCCATGTCGACCAATCCCCGATCGGTCGCACCCCACGGTCGAACCCGGCGACCTACACCGGGGTCTTCGACCGCATCCGGCGCCTGTTCGCAGAGACCGAATCGGCGAAGGTCCGCGGTTACCAGCCGGGGCGATTCTCCTTCAACGTCAAGGGAGGACGCTGCGAGAACTGCAGCGGTGACGGCACGATCAAGATCGAGATGAACTTCCTGCCCGACGTCTACGTCACCTGCGAAGTCTGCGGGGGAGCCCGCTACAACCGCGAGACGCTCGAAGTGACGTTCAAGGGCAAATCCATTGCCGAGGTGCTCGAGATGCCCATCGAAAAGGGTGCCGAGTTCTTCGCCGCGATCCCCGCCATCTCCCGTTACCTCAACACCCTTGTCGAGGTGGGCCTGGGCTATGTTCGTCTGGGTCAGCCTGCGACCACGCTCTCCGGTGGTGAAGCCCAACGAGTCAAGCTCGCGGCCGAGCTCCAGAAGCGCTCCCGCGGTCGCACCGCCTACGTTCTCGACGAACCGACCACCGGGCTTCACTTCGAGGACATCTCGAAGCTGCTGCATGTGCTGCAGGGGCTCGTCGAAAAGGGCAACACGGTCATCGTCATCGAACACAACCTTGATGTCATCGGCAACGCCGACCACGTCATCGATCTGGGTCCTGAAGGCGGACGAGGCGGTGGAAAGATCATCGCCCAGGGCACCCCAGAAGAGGTGGCGGCTAACAAGAAGAGCCACACCGGGCGGTTCCTCAAAGCGATGCTCGATGGCTGACCCAGCGTCCTACCGCCCTGCCACAGGCAGCATCCCGACCTCGGCTGGGGTCTACAAATTCCGCGACCCCGACCGGCGGGTGATCTATGTCGGGAAGGCGAAGAATCTCCGCAATCGGTTGAACTCGTACTTCTCGAACCCCGCGCAGCTGCACCCCCGGACCTCGACGATGGTCCACACCGCTGCCTCGGTGGAATGGACTGTCGTTGACACTGAGGTCGAGGCGCTCCAGCTCGAATGGACGTGGATCAACGAATTCAACCCACGCTTCAACGTCATGTTCCGCGACGACAAGTCATACCCCTACCTCGCGATCACGATGAACAACGAGGTGCCGCGGGCCTTCATCACTCGTGGCAAACGTCGTCAGGGCGTGAAGTACTTCGGGCCCTTCGCCCAGGTGTGGGCGATCAAGGACACACTCGACCTGCTGCTGCGGGCCTTTCCGATGCGCACCTGCACGGCCGGAGTGTACAGACGAGCCGAACGCAGCGGCCGTCCCTGTCTGTTGGGATACATCGACAAATGCGCTGCCCCCTGTGTGGGAGAGATCAGTGTGGACGACCACAAGGACCTGGCCCGCAGCATCTCTGATTTCATGTCCGGCAACACCGGACGCTTCATCAGCTACCGGCAGAAGGAGATGGCCTCGGCCGCCGAAGAGCTTGACTATGAACGGGCGGCGCGCCTGCGGGACGAGATCACTGCACTGCAGAAGGTACTCGACAAGTCGGCAGTCGTCCTCTCCGTCAACGCCGACTGCGACGTGTTCGCTCTCGTCACCGAGGAGCTCGAAGCTTCAGTGCAGGTCTTCCACGTCCGCCAGGGACGCATCCGGGGACAGCGGGGCTGGATCATTGAACGCTCTGACGATCACAGCCCGGCAGAACTCACCACCGACTACCTCCGCCAGGCATACACGGGACTCGAGGCGGATGCTATTCCCCGTGAAATCCTCGTCGACACGGTCCCGGCCGATAGTGCCTCGCTCGAGAGCTGGCTGAGTGAACAGCGCGGATCCAGAGTCACCGTCCGGGTTCCGGAACGCGGAGAGAAGAAGGCCGTTCTCGAGACCGTGGCGAAGAATGCGAAAGAGGCTCTGCTTCAGCACAAGCTCAAGCGTTCCTCCGATCTGACCACCCGCAGCACGGCGCTCAAGGAGATCCAGGAGTACCTGTCGCTGCCCGAAGCACCGCTGCGCATCGAATGCATCGACATCTCGCACACCCAGGGGTCCAACGTCGTTGCTTCACTCGTGGTGTTCGAAGACGGACTCGTGAAGAAGCGCGACTACCGTCACTTCGCCATTCACGGTGAAGCCGCAACCGATGACACAGCCTCGATGTACGACGTCGTCTCACGTCGATTCAGCCGTTACCTCGAGCAGATGAGCTCCGACGAACCGGATGAACGGTTCGGATACCGTCCCAGCCTCCTCGTCGTCGACGGGGCCGGCCCCCAGGTGGCGGCCGCCACCAGGGCACTGCACGATCTGGGCCTCGTCGACATTTCGGTGGTAGGTCTGGCCAAACGCCTCGAAGAGGTTTGGGTCCCAGACGATCCGTTCCCCGTCATCCTGCCCCGGAACTCAGAAGGACTCTTCCTCATGCAGCGTCTGCGCGATGAGGCTCACCGCTTTGCCATCAGCTATCACCGCTCGAAACGGGCAAAAGCGATGACCAGCTCCGTCCTCGACGACATCTCCGGACTGGGCGAGTCCAAACGGTCTGCGCTGCTGCGCCATTTCGGCTCGGTGAAGAAGGTCCGTGCAGCCAGCATCGAAGAACTGTGCGAGGTCCAGGGCATCGGCCAGGCCCTCGCAGAAAAGGTCGCGGCCGCACTTGCAGACTGACTTCACGGTCCCCGCAGACTCACGGTTCGGCAGGTACTGAGCCCACTGTCGGAGAACTGCTCTAGAGTAGTGCTCGACAGCTGTCTTCAACCGCGGAACCCCAAGGAGGACGTGTGAGTACGCAGGCCGAATCGAACGGCGCCGACCATCCCATCGAGGTCGTCCTCGTGACGGGAATGTCCGGAGCAGGTCGGACCACCGTGGCCAATGTGCTCGAGGACATGGACTGGTACGTCGTCGACAATCTGCCTCCGCAGATGATGCGTCCCCTCGTCGAACTCGTCGCCCGTGCCGATGGGGCACTGCCCAAGATCGCCATCGTCACCGACTCGAAGGGTCGGGCGAAGTACACGGAACTCGAAGACACGATCAGTGACTTCGTCGATCAGGGACTCTCCCTGCGCATCCTCTACCTCGATGCAGCCGACGAAGTTCTCGTCCGACGCTTCGAATCCACCCGCCGCCCTCACCCGCTCCAAGGCGAAGGGACGCTGTTGGAAGGGATCGAAGGCGAACGCTCGGCCCTCGAATCGCTCAAACGCCGTGCCGACATCATCATCGACACCTCCGAACTCAACGTCCATCAGCTTTCCAGCCAGGTGCGCAAACGCTTCAGCACCGGAGACACCCCACTGCTGCGTCTGACTATAATGAGCTTCGGCTTCAAATACGGACTGCCGAAGGACGCTGACCACATCGCCGATGTTCGCTTCCTGCCCAACCCGTACTGGATTCCGCACCTGCGCGGACACAACGGACTCGACTCCGATGTCGCGGACTTCGTCGTCGGCCAGAACGGAGCCGAGGAGTTCATCGAGCGCTACACCGCGACCTTGGAGACGGTCTCACAGGGCTACCTCCACGAAGGTCGCGGCTACGCGATGATCGGTATCGGCTGCACCGGCGGGAAGCATCGCTCGGTGGCGATCAGCGAACGCATCGCCAAGAGTCTCACCGCGCAGACCGGCATACCGGTCACCGTGCGCCACCGTGATCTGGGGAGAGAGTGAGATGGAGACCGAAGACCTCCCGCAGATCATCCCTGATGTCAAAGACAAGGGACCCAAGATCGTCTCCTTCGGGGGAGGACACGGCCTCTACGCTGCCCTGCGCGCCTTCCGTCTGCTCACCGAGTCCCTGACGGCTGTGGTCACGGTCGCCGATGACGGAGGTTCCTCCGGCAGGCTCCGCGATGAGCTCGGCGGTCTCCCACCTGGTGACCTGAGAATGGCCTTGGCAGCACTCTGCGACGATGGGAATTGGGGCAAGACCTGGCGGGACGTGATCCAGCACCGATTCGACTCCGACGGTGAACTCAGCGGCCACTCCGTGGGCAACCTGCTCATCTCCGCCCTGTGGCAGATCCATGGTGATCATGTCGCCGGCCTCGACTGGATGGCCAAACTGCTGCGCGCCCATGGTCGGGTGCTGCCCATGTCTTCGATTCCACTGACGATCGAAGCCGATGTGAAGTTCCCGGGGTCCTTTCAGGTCGTGCGGGGTCAGTCCGTGCTCGCCTCGACCCTGGGACATGTTGAGACCGTCCGGCTCGATCCGCCGGTCCCACCGGCCCGACACGAGACGATCGAAGCTGTCGCCGAGGCGGATGTGCTCAATCTCGGACCCGGCTCCTGGTACACCTCGGTGATGCCGCATCTTCTCGTTCCCTCCCTCGCGGAGGCGATCAGACGATCCTCCGCGGTGAAGTCCCTCACCTTGAACCTCAGCTCCAGCGACGGCGAAACAAGAGATCTCAGTCTCAGCGAACACCTCGTGTCACTGCACAGGCATGCCCCCTCACTCGAGCTGAACTATGTGTTCGTCGACGAGGCTGCAACACTGGTGGAGCCTGATCTGGCGCGGTGTGCACGGGAGATGTTCAACGCCAAACTGTGGGCTCGCCCGCTGCACTCACGGCGGGCAGGACAGCATGACAGCCTCAAGCTAGCCGCGTGTTACCGTGACATGTTGGTGGACGCCGGGATCGGCGTGGACGAGCAGTGGTAGCAAATTCAGTCGCAGGAGGACGAACAATGGCACTGACCGCTCAGGTCAAGGATGAGTTGGCACGGGTGAAGATCACCCGCACATCTGCTCGCAAAGCCGAAGTGTCTGCGATTTTCCGCTTCTCCTCCGCACTTCACCTCGTCAACGGTTCGATCGTGTTGGAAGCCGAACTGGACACCGCGCAGGCGGCCAAACGTCTCCGCAGTGAAATCAAGGACCTCTACGGCCAATACGCTGACATCGTCGTCATCAACGCCGCCGGAATCCGCCGCTCCAACCGCTACCTCCTGCGAGTCACCCGCGACGGGGGTGCGCTGGCCCGCCAGACCGGTCTCGTCGACAACCGCGGACGACCCGTTCGCGGACTGCCCTCTGCCATCGTCAACGGCTCCGTTGCCGATGCCGAAGCCGCCTGGCGTGGAGCGTTCCTCGCCCACGGATCATTGACCGAACCCGGTCGTTCCTCTGCCCTCGAAGTCACCTGTCCGGGACCTGAGGCGGCACTCGCCCTGGTCGGCGCGGCCCGACGACTGGGACTGAGCGCAAAGGCGCGGGAGGTTCGTGGAGTTGACCGCGTCGTCATCCGCGATGGCGACGACATCGCGGCCCTGCTCACCCGCATGGGTTCCCACAGTGCTGTCCTGGTGTGGGAGGAGCGTCGAATGCGACGCGAGGTCCGTGCCACAGCGAACCGTTTGGCCAACTTCGACGATGCGAACCTGCGCCGCTCCGCCAGAGCCGCAGTGGCCGCCGGGGCCCGAGTGGAGCGCGCTCTGGAGATCCTCGGCGACGAGGTTCCCGAACACCTGCGCTACGCGGGCCAGCTGCGCGTGACACACAAACAGGCATCACTGGAAGAACTGGGCCAACTGGCCGATCCGCCGATGACCAAGGACGCCGTCGCCGGTCGCATCCGTCGCCTGCTGTCCACGGCCGACAAATATGCCGAAGATCTGGGAATTCCAGGCACAGAGGCCAGTCTCACCCCGGAAATGCTCGAAGATCGCTAAGATCGAGGTATGAGACGAATCGCCATCAACGGCTTCGGCCGTATCGGTCGTGCCCTGTACCGCTTGTCCCTCGAACCCTCATGTGACTTCGAGGTCGTCGCCATCAACGATCTCACCGACACGCAGACGCTGGCCCACTTGCTGGCCTATGACTCCGTGTGGCCGCGATTCGACCACACGGTCGAAGCAGCCGAAGACTCACTCACCATTGATGGGACAACCATCTCGGTGCTCAGCCAGGCTGATCCGCACGATATCGACTGGTCTGCGCATGACGCCGAACTCGTCGTCGAATCCACCGGACGATTCACCCGACGAGACCAGGCCGAGGTCCACCTCGGCGGGACTGTGAAGACAGTCGTGCTGTCGGCACCGGGTAAGGACGTGGACGGAACGTTCGTCATGGGCGTCAACGAAGCTGACTTCGACCCGGCCCAGCACACCGTCGTCTCCAACGCCTCCTGCACAACGAACTGCATGGCCACCATCGTCAAGGCCGTCGACGACGCCATCGGCGTCGAATCCGGCCTGCTCAACACGGTCCACGCCTACACCGGTGATCAGATGCTCGTCGACGGGCCGCACCGCGATCTGCGTCGCGCCCGTGCAGCGGCAGTCAACATCGTCCCGACCACGACCGGCGCCGCACGCACCGTCGGCAAGGTGATGCCGCACCTGGCGGGCAAGCTCGACGGACTCGCGATCCGCGTTCCTGTCCCTGCCGGGTCGATCATCGACTTCACCTTCACCCCGAAGCAGAGTGCCACGACCGAAGAGGTCAACGAGATTCTGGCGAAGGCTGCCCAGTCCTCGCCGTACCTCGAATACAGCACGGCGCCTCTGGTGTCGACCGATATCGTCGGCACCACCGCCTCAGCGATCGTGGATTCCCAGCTCACGATGACGCTTGGCAACCAGATCAAGGTCGTGGCCTGGTACGACAACGAATGGGGCTACACCAACCGCCTCAAAGACATGGTCAGCTACATCCTCGGTGAAAGGAACAAATGAGGACATACGACGACCCGCAGATCTTCTCCCACCGCACGGTCCTCGTTCGCAGTGACCTGAACGTGCCGATGGACGAGGGCGCGATCACCGACCGTGGTCGCATCTTGGCCTCGGCCGCTACGATCAGAACACTTGCCGAGGCGGGGGCCCGGGTGATCGTCATGTCCCACCTGGGGCGGCCCAAGGGTGCACCCGATCCGCAGTATTCGCTGCAGCCTCTGGTTCCCGAACTCGCGAAGGCGATCGGCCGTGACGTCGTGTTCGCAGCCGACACCGTCGGTGCTGAAGCGACGGCCAAAGCGAAGGCTTTGGGCGATGGTGAGGTCCTCCTGCTCGAGAATCTGCGCTTCAACCCGGGGGAGACGTCGAAGGACGAGGCCGAGCGGAAGGCCTTCGCGGCACAGCTGGCCGCACTGGCAGACGATTTCGTCTCCGACGGTTTCGGAGTCGTCCACCGCAAGCAGGCCTCCGTCTATGACATCGCAGCCCTGCTGCCGCACTACGCTGGATCACTCGTACGGGCCGAGGTCGAAGTCAGCGATCGTCTGCTGAACTCCCCACAGGCACCATTCACTGTCGTTCTCGGCGGATCGAAGGTCTCCGACAAGCTGGGCGTCATCGACAATCTCATCGATCATGCGGACAATCTCCTCATCGGCGGCGGCATGGTCTTCACCTTCCTCGCCGCGCTCGGCCACGACATCGGGTCCAGCCTCGTGGAGAAGGACCGAGTCGACGACGTCAAGGGCTATCTCAAACGTGCCGAGGGCGGGGGAGCGAATATTATCCTGCCCACGGACATCGTGATGGCCGCGTCCTTCGCCGCAGACGCCGAGAACTGGGTGCGTCCCGTCGCGGAACTCGAATCGACACCGGCGGGTGCGCAGGGTCTGGGCCTCGACATCGGGCCCGAATCGGCCGAGGCCTATGCTGAGGTGATCTCAGATTCGAACACTGTGTTCTGGAACGGTCCCATGGGTGTCTTCGAATTCCCGGCCTTCGCTGCCGGTACCAAGGTCGTGGCAGCGGCACTGACCAACGAGTCCGGCACTGAGTCGAGTCGTCTGACAGTCGTCGGTGGAGGCGACTCGGCAGCGGCCGTGCGCACACTCGGCTTCGCCGACGACGACTTCGGCCACATCTCCACAGGTGGCGGTGCCAGTCTCGAATACCTCGAGGGTAAGACGCTGCCCGGACTCCAAGCACTCGCGTGAGAAAGAAGACGACAATGAGCGACCGCACCCTGCTTCTAGCCGGCAACTGGAAGATGAATCACGATCATCTTGAAGCCATCTCAAGTGTCCAGAAGCTTGCCTGGGCACTCGAAGACGCCAAACTCGACGAGACGAAATGCGATGTCGTCGTGATTCCTCCGTTCACCGACATCCGGTCCGTGCAGACTCTCATCCAAGGTGACAAGCTGTGGCTGACCTATGGTGCGCAGGATGTCTCGCAGCACGAACCTGGGGCCCATACCGGAGAGATCGCGGCATCGTTCCTGTCCCGCCTGGGTTGCACATATGTCGTCGTCGGTCACAGCGAACGGCGTGCGAACAACAACGAGACCAACGACGTCGTCGCAGCCAAGGTCAAGGCGGCGCTGGCGCAGGACATCACACCCATCCTGTGCATCGGTGAGTCGCTGGAGCAGCGTCAGGAGAAAACCCACGTGGACTTCACTCTCACGCAGCTCGAAGAGTCCTTGGCCGGCCTCGACTCCGCTGCACTCGAGGGGCTCGTCATCGCTTACGAACCGGTCTGGGCGATCGGCACGGGAGAGACCGCGACGGCGGAGGATGCAGCTGAGATGGCTGCGGCTATCCGTGCCCATCTGGAAGAGAAGCACGGCTTGGCACTGGCTTCGAGCACCCGGATCATCTATGGCGGTTCGGTCAAAACCGGCAATGTCGCGCAGATCCTGGCCTCCGACGACGTCGACGGCGCACTCGTCGGGGGCGCCAGCCTCAACGGCCCCGACTTCGCCGCTTTGTGCAAGGCCGCAGTGGCAAAGTAGACTGACCAACACATCCTCTGACGAAATATAGGTAGTTCTCGACGTGGAAATCCTCAACATCATACTCATCGCGTTGCTCGTCATCACGAGCATCTTCCTGACTCTCCTCATCCTCATGCACAAGGGCAAGGGCGGCGGCATGTCAGACATGTTCGGTGGCGGCATGACCTCATCGCTGGGATCCTCGGGCGTTGCCGAACGCAACCTCAACCGGTTCACGACTCTGATGGCGATCGTCTGGGGCGCGTGCATCATCCTGTTGGGTCTCATCACCCGCTTCAACGCCTGAGTTCATTCAACTTCAGGCAGCGAAGGCATTGCCTGAGTGTGAGGGCTGGGATACGGCGTGACCTCGCAGACATGCCCGCCGAGGGCTTGGCGTGAGGACGGGCTTCGGCACCATGAAGACCAGCTACGCGATCCAAATACCATGACGAAGGACCCTGACCGATCGGTCAGGGTCCTTCGTCATGCCCAGAGGATCTTCGTTCAACCGGAGGTCAGTTCCGGCCGCAGATCAATCAACACCATAGTGGTGCCGGGGCTCTACGTCTGCGATCGCGCGCCGCAGCTGGTCGAGGCCCTGTGCACGGTCGAGCAGGTGAACTCTGAGCACGGGACGGCCCTTCTCTCGCAGCGCTGCGGCATCTCCGAGTGCCTGCGCACGCTGCAGTTCAGTGAAGCCATAGCCACGCCCGGGAACCAGCAGGTCCGTCCGGGGCTCGGCTGTGATCTGCAGGAACACCCCGTTGGGGTGCCCGCCCTTGTGGTACTGACCTGTCGAATGCAGATAGCGCGGTCCGAATCCGAAGGTGGTCTGCACACCCGAATGCTGTGAGACCAATGCTCGGAGGTCTTGGGCCTCGGCATCGGCGATGCGGTCGAGGAACGCCTGCACACCGACGAATCCGTACTCGTCGACCTGTGCGAAGAGCTCTCCGATGGCGCCGATGAGATCAGTGGCCTCCTCGAACTCGCCGAAGACTTCGACCTGCTCCTCGCGAAACGCCGGCTGTGCCGGTGCCGCTGACGAGCCATGTGAGAGGGCCTGCCGGGCCTGATCCTTGGCAGACTCCACATCCGGTTGGTCGAAGGGGTCGACCCCGATGCTGTAGGCGGCGATCGCAGTGGCGAACTCCCAGAACACGAACAGTTCACCCAGGTCGCCGTCGAGTGCGGAGTCGAAGCCGGAAGGCGCCTCGACGTCGGTGACGGGTCCCAGAGTGCACAGCATTGCGTCGGCCCGGGCGTCGCAGAAGCCGACGTCGGTGGGACCGTTGACAACGACGGGCAGGATACCCTGGCCGTCCTTGCCCAAGGACTCAGCGACGAGCTGTTCGACCCATTTGCTTAAGCCCGACAGGCCGGGTGTGGTCTCAGCGAGGACGAGCTTCTCTGTTGCCCTGGCATGACCGATGCCCAGCCAGGTCCCGAACTTCAGTGCGGGATTGTCAGGAGCATCGGTTCCCAGGCCTCCAACGGTATCTGCTGCCGATGCCGCGATCGCGCGGACGTCGACACCGGCAAGACCGGCGGGGACGAGGCCGAAGGCTGACAGTGCACTGTAGCGCCCGCCGACGGTCTCATCGGTGTGGAAAGTGGCCAGGAATCCCTGCTCGGTGGCCAAGGCGTCAAGCTCGGTCCCCGGATCGGTGATGGCGATCAGTCGAGAGGCAGGGTCGATGCCCACCGATTCGAAGGCTGCGGAGAATGCGCGGCGGATCGCATCGGTCTCGATCGTCGTTCCCGACTTGGACGCGACGATGAGAACGGTGTGAGACAGGTCGGTCCCGATCGCCTCGGCGACCTGATTGGGGTCTGTGGAATCCACGACCTCGAGACTGACGCCTGCCCCCTCGGCCATGACCTCCGGGGCCAAGGACGAACCGCCCATTCCTGTCAGGCTGATCGAGCGCAGCCCCTGTGCCTCCAGTCGGGAGTGCAGAGATTCGATCTCATCGACGAGCTGGGCAGACCGCTGCGGCAGATCCACCCAGCCCATGCGCGGCGCAGGCTGCTCATCGTCGGTGAACAACGACGCATCCTTGGCCGCCAGGCGTGAGGGAACACGGGCCGCCAGCAGACGCCCCACCTCGGCCTCATAGTCAGCAGGGACCGGAACGCTGTGCTGCAGTCTCATGAGCGGTCCAAAGCAGTGCGAATCGTGTCCTGGAGCTCTGCCCAGCTGACGTCGAACTTCTCGAGTCCTTGAGTCTCGAGCACAGTCATCACCTCCGCATAGTCGATTCCAAGCCGTGCCAGTCGGTCGAAGACCTCGTCGGCGGCCCGGTAGTTCTCCGGCGAGATCTCGGCAGTCACCTCACCATGGTCGGCGAAGGCCTGCATCGTGGGTTCGGGCATCGTGTTCACGGTGTTCTGGGCAACGAGTCCCGACACGTACATCGTGTCGGGATAGTCGGGGTTCTTGACTCCGGTCGATGCCCACAGCAGTCGCTGCGGTGTGGCGCCGGCGAGTTCGAGGACTCGGAAGCGCTCGGAAGTGAACAGCTGCGAGTGGATCTCATGGGCCAGCACACAGTTCGCGATTCCTGCCTGACCCTTGAGGTCTGCTCCCGCCGGGCCATCGAGGCCGTCCAGCCGTGCGTCGATCTCCGCATCCACGCGAGAGACGAAGATCGAAGCCACCGACTTGATCTGACTGAGATCATGTCCGGCAGCACGAGCCTTCTCCAGACCTTGGAGGAAGGCTTCGACGACATGGCGGTAACGGGTGAGTGAGAACACCAAGGTGACGTTGACGCTGATGCCTGCTGCGATGGTCTCTGAGATCGCACGCAGTCCGGCTTCGGTCGCGGGGATCTTGATCATCGCATTGGGTTCGCCGACTCGCTCCCACAGTGCCTTCGCCGCCGCGACGGTGCCCTCGGCATCGTGTGCCAGCGGGGGAGCGACCTCGATCGACACACGCCCGTCATCGCCGTTGGTGGCGTCATAGACGGGGCGGAAGAGTCTGGCCGCCGCTGCGACGTCCGCGGTGGTCAGGGATTCGATCGCCTCATCGGCGGAGACCTCGTCCGCGCCGAGTTCGGCAACGGCGGAGTCATAGCTGTCCGACCCGGCGATGGCATTCGCGAAGATCGTCGGGTTCGTTGTCACTCCGGTGACGTTCGAGTCCTTGATGAGCCGCGCCAGATCGCCGGATTCGAGGCGGGTCCGTGACAGGTCGTCGAGCCAGATGGAGACTCCGTACTCGCTCAGCTGTGCCAGATTTCTGCTCATGCGTCCGCCTTCGCTGCTGCTATCGATTCCTCGGCAGCGGTGACGACTGCCGCCGAGGTGATTCCGAACTTCTCATACAGTGTGGCGTAATCGGCCGAAGCACCGAAGTGCTCGATCGACACGGCACGGCCGGCATCGCCGAGGTACTTGTGCCAGCTCATCGCCGATGCGGCTTCGATGCTCACACGGGCCTTGAGGCCACGAGGAAGGACCGCTCTGCGGTAGTCCTCGGGCTGAGCGTCGAACCATTCCTGGCAGGGCATCGAGATGACACGTGCGGCAGTGCCTGCGCTCTGCAGCTCCTCGGCTGCGGCGATTGCGATGGCGACCTCAGAACCGCTGGCGAGGATGGCAACCTCGGGTTCATCCGCAGTGTCGAAGAGAACGTAGCCGCCCCGTGCCGCCTCGGAAGCCGGAGCATATTTCTCACGGTCGAGGACCGGGACAGCCTGACGGGTGAGCACGAGCCCGCTGGGGCCGTCGGTGCGATCGAGGACCTTGCGCCACACGACTGAGGTCTCATTCGCGTCGGCCGGGCGGACCAGGTCGAGACCGGGAATCGCCCGCAGCGCAGAGAGGTGTTCGATCGGCTGGTGCGTGGGTCCATCTTCGCCGAGGCCGATCGAATCGTGCGTCCACACGAACACGTTCGGCAGCTGCTGCAGGGCGGCCAGCCGGATGGCCGGACGCTGGTAGTCGCTGAAGACGAGGAAGGTGCCGCTGTAGGGGCGAGTGCCACCGTGCAGCGCGATGCCGTTGCCGATGAGTCCGGCGGAGAATTCGCGGACGCCGAAGTGGATGTTGCGTCCGTATTCGTTGCCGGAGAACGCTCCGGTCGAACGATGCTCGGGCAGGAAGCTCGGGTCGCCCTTGATCAGTGTGTTGTTCGATCCGGCGAGGTCGGCGGATCCTCCCCACAGCTCGGGCATCGTTGCGGCGATGGCGTTGAGGACCTGTCCGGAAGCGGCGCGAGTCGCGATGCCCTTGGCGCTGGCTTCGAAGACGGGGAACTCGTTGTCGAGTCCGGCCGGAAGTTCGCGCTTGGCCAGACGGTCGAAGAGTTCGGCGTTGGCCGGGTTCGCCTCGCGCCAGGCGGTGTAGGACTCGTCCCACTCGATGTGGGCACTGCGGCCGCGGTCCAATGCCGAACGGGTGTGGTTGAGAACTTCGGCGGGAACTGCGAAGGTCTCTTCGGGATCGAAGCCGAGAATCTCCTTGGTTGCCTTGATCTCGTCGACGCCGAGCGCGGAACCATGAGATCCGCCGGTGTTCTGCGCGTTCGGAGCGGGCCAGGCGATGATCGTCGAGAGACGGATGAAGGAAGGACGGGAATCCGCCTTCGCCGCTTCCATGGCCGCGTGGAAGGCATCCACGTCTTCCTTGTACTCGTCGCCGGCCCTGAAGTCCACGTGCTGCACGTGCCAGCCATAGGCGGCGTAGCGAGCGGCGGTGTCCTCGCCGAAGGCGATCGCGGTGTCGTCTTCGATGGAGATCCGGTTGTCGTCCCAGATCACGATCAGGTTGGACAGTTCCTGGGTTCCGGCCAGGGATGAAGCCTCACCCGACACGCCCTCCTCGAGGTCGCCGTCGGAGGCCAGGACCACGACGGAATGGTCGAAGGGAGAGTCACCGGGTGCAGCATCAGGGTCGAAGAGGCCGCGTTCGCGGCGAGAGGCCATGGCCATTCCCACCGCCGAGGCGAGGCCGGATCCCAGCGGACCTGTGGTGATCTCGACGCCTGCAGTGTGACCGACCTCCGGGTGGCCGGGAGTCAGCGAACCCCAGGTGCGCAGCGCCTTCAGATCGTCGAGCTCGAGACCGAAGCCCGAGAGGTAGAGCTGAACGTACTGGGTCAACGAGCTGTGCCCGCAGGAGAGAACGAAGCGATCGCGGCCTGCCCAGGTCGGATCGGCGGGATCATGCTTGAGCCCGTACTGGTAGAGATAGTGTGCAACGGGAGCAAGACTCATCGCGGTTCCGGGGTGACCGTGTCCAGCCTTCTGCACTGCATCTGCGGCAAGGAGGCGGGCGGTGTCGACTGCGCGGTTGTCGAGTTCTGTCCAGGACAGGGAGTTCATGTCTTCGAGCGATCCTTCGTTCGTCTTAGAGGCGTGCACTCAAACTCTACCGCGACGGGTCGTAAACGCGAGGGGTGAGATTGCCTATGCTGGGATCGAGGGGGGTGAGAACGCGAACGCCGAGACAGGGCGTGGTCTCCCGGGACCGTTCCCTATGAGTGAGATCTGCTCCCGAATTCGGCTTCGAAACACAGCATCCACCGACTGGCAAAATATTCGACAGAGGGTAGAATCGACGACGTGAGTGAACTTCGTCAGAACCAGGACACGCAGAGTGAACGTCCTCTGCAGAGGGCAATCGACGAGGAACGACTCTCAAAACGCCCCCGCTCGATCATCGGTGCCTACATCGCACTGACCAAGCCTCGAGTGATCGAACTCCTGCTGGTGACCACCGCTCCGGTGATGTTCCTGGCTGCACAGGGCATGCCGAATATCTGGCTGGTCATCAACACACTCATCGGCGGCGCAGCTGCCGCAGCCTCCGCTTCGGTCTTCAACTGCTATGTTGATCGCGACATCGACGCGAAGATGGAACGCACCAAGCACCGTCCGCTCGTCACCGGTGAGATCACACCACGGGCCGCACTCATCTTCGCCTTCGCCTTGGGCCTGGGTTCGATCTTCTGGCTCGGTGGCTTCACGAACTGGGTGACCGCCGGCCTCACCGCCTGCGCGATTCTGCTCTACGCGGTCTTCTACACCCTGATCCTCAAACGCCGCACCACGCAGAACATTGTCTGGGGCGGTGCCGCGGGCTGCATGCCTGTGCTGATCGGTTGGTCTGCCGTCACCGGCGGGCTGTCCTGGGAAGCACTCCTGCTCTTCCTCGTGGTCTTCTTCTGGACCCCGCCGCACTACTGGCCGCTGGCGATCAAATACAAGGCTGACTACGATGCCGCAGACGTTCCGATGTTGCCCTCGAAGGTGCCGCCGACGAACGTCGGTCGCCAAATGATCGCCTACACCTGGGCGATGGTGGCGTGCTCACTGGCACTCATTCCGCTTGCCCCGATGGGTCCCGTCTACACGGGTGTCGCGGTTCTCGCCGGTGCCTGGTTCCTGTTCTCCTGCTATGCTCTCGTCTCCCGTGCGAAGAAGGGCAAGAGCGGAACTTCTCTGCGTGCGATGAAAGTCTTCCACGGCTCGATCACCTACTTGTCACTGCTGTTCCTCGCAGTTGCGATCGATCCATTCGTTCTGCCCGGCTTCTGGTAGGTCTCAACCCTGCTACAGGTGGGTTCTCCTCGTCCACGACAGGACTGACCTCGTGGCCAACATTATTCTGGCTGGTCAGTTGATATGCCGAGGAGATGACGAGCGGGCAGTCGCTACGGAGCTCTTGCCTCGACATATCGACCTGACGCTTGCCGAACCGGGATGCGTTTCCTTTGCTGTTGAGCAAAGTGATGATCCCTGGACAGGGCACGTCTCCGAATGTTTCAAGGACGCCCGTGATGTTTCAAGGACGCCCGTGCCTTCGATCTCCACCAAGCGCGCGTCAAGGCGAGCGAATGGGGAGATGCGCCGGCCAGTATTGAGCGCAGCTACACAATTTCGGGCATGTGAGGCAGGAGCAGAGACCGTTCAATCCGCTTCAGCCCGGTGACTATTCCTGTTGCAGGGCGGGATGCGCTCATGCCGACGACGCAGCGCCTCGCTCCTCAGCTGCGCTTCGGCAGTGCCCAATCTGCAGGCAGGAACGGCTCATCGGTGCCCGTTCGCGCGGCAAGAGTGTGTGCGCCCAGCATCAATGCGGCGCATGGGCATGTTTCCCTCGCGGATGCTGGCAGGCACCTCAGCCGGCGCGGCACCTCAGCTGGCGTTGACGAGTTCCTCGATGACGATCTTCTTCATCCCCATCAGGGCCTTGACCTGAGCTTCACCGGTCATCAGCTCGCCGAGGTTGGCTGGCAGAATCTGCCAACTGATCCCGTACTTGTCCTTGAGCCAACCACATTGTTCGGACTCCGCAACAGCTGAGAGCGACGACCAGTGATGGTCGATCCGGGCCTGGTCTCCGTATTCGACGGTCGATGAAGACGATGTGCGAGATGGGGACGACGGAGCAGGAGAACTCCATCGCCTCCTCGGCGTGGTCAGTGAACCGCGGGCACGGCGTGATCGGCGTTGGCCTGGGTGCTCCTCGGGTAGGCGCTGTCGAGGACGGCAACGCTTGCCGCGATCGTCGCCGAGAGGCCGATCATGTGGAATGCCACGAGCACGATGGGCACCCCGGTGAAGTACTGGACGTAGCCGATGATTCCCTGCGCAAGCTCGACGGCGAGGAGCACGATCAGCGGTCGAACCATGACGGTGTGCTTCTTGACGGCAAGGACGAGGGAGGTGATGGTCGCGATGACTAGCAGCCAGACAGGGAAGGCATGTGAGCGAGTGATCCAGACGTTGTCGAGGCCGTTGCGCGTCGACATCGTCGAACCTGAGTGCGGGCCCGCACCGGTAGTGAGCACGCCGAAGAGTACGACGATCGCGGTCAGGCCGAGGATGATCCAGCCGAGTGCGGGCAGGGGAGACGGTGCCTTGTGGCCCGTGCGCACACCCGTGTCGTAGGTGCGGCGAACGAAGTACGCGGCGACGCCGACGGCGATGGCCGAGGGGACGAAGTGTCCGGCCACGACCCAGGGGTTGAGCTTGGTCCAGACGGTGATCCCACCGACGATGGCCTGGACCGGCACAATTGCGAGGAGACCGAGGTTGAGCCAGAACAGATCCGGCCGCTTCTTCCGGTTCTTCCACAGCATGAGGAAGATGATCACGCCGATGAGGGCCAGCCCCACTGCCAGCAGCCGATTTCCGAACTCGATGACACCGTGGATGCCCATCTCCGGGGTCGTGACAAGTGAATCGGGGGTGCACTTGGGCCAGTCGGTGCAGCCGAGGCCGGATCCTGTGAGGCGGACGATGCCGCCGCTGAAGATGATTCCGCCCTGCGCGATGAGCATGGCCCAGGCAGCGATGCGGATCTTGGTTGTGACCATTTCTCTCCTCATTCGAATCGGAACCACCTGCGTGCTGCAAGCGTTCCCACCAGCCCCCACACGAGGAGCACAATCAGTGCTTTGACATCGAAGCCCATACCGCCGACGGCCGCGCGCATTGCGTCACCCAAGGCGCCGGAGGGCAGATAGCCCACGACGGTGCCCCATTCTCCCGGATGTGCGATGACGAGTCCGCCCACGCCGGCCATGAGCACCCAGATCAGATTCGCTCCCGCCAGAGTGGCTTCTGCGCGCACTGTACCCGCCATGAGCAAGCCTAGAGACAGCAGTGCCGCGGTGCCAAGCAGAGTGGTCAGGACCAGTGCGAGGGTGTTCACAGGCCCGTTGAAGCCCAGGCCCAGGGCGATGGCAAAAGCAAGGATGAATTGGATGATGACGACGACGATGACGGCGCCGAGCTTGCCCAGGATGAGTCCATTCGTGCCCAGCGGCGTCGTCGCCAGCTGACGCAGGACCCCATAGCGGCGGTCGAAGGCCGTGGCGATCGCCTGGCCGGTGAACGCCGTCGATGCCAGACACAGGCTCAGCGCACCGGGCAGTGCCACGGTGAGCGGATCGGAGCCTGGTGCAACGATCCCGAGACCGCTGAGCAGAGGAGCCTTTGCGAGGAAGATGAGCAATCCCAGCGGCAGGATGAGAGAGAGCAGCAGCTGTTCACCATTGCGGAGGACGGAGATCGTCTCGAACCTCACCTGCGCCATGACACGTCTGGTTCTCATTGCCGGAGCCGGATCTTTCGCGTGGGCTCGGCTCATCGCAGCGGCCTGCCCGTGAGTTCGAAGAACACATCCGCCAGCGACTGTGAGTGCATGTCGAGGTCCGTGATCGCCAGCCCCGCATCGGCGACTGCCGCGCACAGGCCTGCGATCTGCGCGCTGTCGAGGTCCCCGTCGACGACGAGGGCCGGCCCCGCGACCGAGGTGGGGGCGATCGTGTTCATGGTGGCCAGGAGTTCACGAGGAGCTGGCTGTAGCTGCCGGCCCACCGTGATGACGAGGCGGCGTCCGGTGGGAGAGGCGCTGCGCAGGTCCTCGGGCGCACCCTGGGCGATGATGCGACCGCGATCGATGACGACGACCTCATCGGCGAGTTCCTCCGCTTCGGCGAGGTCATGGGTTGTCAGGACAACGGCCACCGAGGCTGCTGCCAGTTCCCGGATGAAATCGTGGACTACGGCCCGGGCCTGAGGATCGAGCCCGGCGCAGGGCTCATCGAGGAAGACCAGCCGCGGTCGGCCGATGAGTGCGGCAGCCAGGGCCACACGCTGCTTCTGCCCTCCGGAGAGGCGCCGGATCGTGCGTGTGGAGAACTCGTGCAGACCCAAAGGGTCGGCGAGTTCATCGACGCTGAGCGGATTGGGATAGAGGGACGCGAGGTGTCGCAGGACCTGGAGCGGTTTCGCGCTCATGGGCAGCCCCCCGTCCTGCAGCATGACGCCGGCGAGCAGCGATGTCCGTGCATGGTCACGGAACGGATCATGGCCGAATATCTCCACGCGACCGGCATCGGGGGCTCTTGTGCCCACAGCGAGGGAGATCGTCGTCGACTTGCCTGCGCCATTGGGACCGAGTACACCGAGGATGGATCCGGTGGCGGCATCGAGGTCGATCCCGTCGACGACGTGGTGCGCGCCGTACGAGTACTGGAGACCACGAATGGTGAGGGCCGATGCTGACACCAGACCATTCTACGACGCGTCGAATCGGTCCGTGGTTAGGCTCACCTAGTTTTACGAAACAAATTACGCAACAATAGTGTTGTGTTAGTCAAGGAGGTGGAGAATGGCTGCGAACGACACAGAGGATCGCCGTACCCGGGAGAAGGTATTTCGATCTGTGCTCGATGAAGGGCCGATCACTGCCTCGGCGTTGGCGAAGGGGCTTGACCTGACTCCTGCGGCGATTCGTCGTCACATGGATGCACTGGAGAGTGAGGGCCTCATCGAGGTCCGAGAGCTCGCCGGCAAGCAGGCAGGCCGCGGCAGACCGGCCAGACACTACGTGGTCACCTCGCGTGGTCATGGGTCGGTCACCCACTCCTACGACCAGCTGGCAGTCGATATCCTCCGGTTCATGAAGGACCGAGTCGGTCCTGAGGCCGTTGAGGACTTCACCGAGGACCTGGTCGCGAAACTCCGCGACCGCCTCGGCGGGGAACTGGATCGACGGGGAGGCACCACAGTGGCTTCCCGCTCCCGGGGCCTGGCTGCGGCTTTGACCAAGGAGGGATATGCCGCCTCGGCGACACCGGTGGCGGCCGGAACCCCTCTCGAAGCGATGCAGCTGTGTCAAGGGCATTGTCCCATCCAGGCAGTCGCCACCGAGTTCCCCGAGGTCTGCGAAGCAGAGCTTGCGATGTTCTCGGACTACCTGGGCGTCGATGTTCGCCGTCTGTCCTCATTGGCCCACGGCGACCATGTCTGCACCACCCACATTCCGACCTCGGAACTCACCAGACCACTCATCCACAGCAATGATCGACCTCAAGGAGGTTCACGATGACTGACACAGGCAATCGGATCATCGATGCTAACCCCGAGCTCAAAGACCTCGGGCAGTACGCATACGGTTGGCACGACGGAAATGACGCGGGAGAGTTCGCCACTCGCGGGCTCTCGGAAGACGTCGTCCGCAACATTTCGAAGTTGAAGGACGAGCCGGAGTGGATGCTGAAGCGCCGTCTCAAGGCGCTGAAGCTCTTCGAGAAGAAGCCGATGCCCAGCTGGGGTGCCGATCTCACGGGCATTCACTTCGATGACATCAAGTACTTCGTCCGTTCGACCGAGGGCCAGGCCACGTCCTGGGAGGATCTGCCCGAAGACATCCGCAACACCTATGACAAGCTCGGCATCCCGGAAGCGGAGAAGCAGCGCCTTGTCGCCGGCGTCGCCGCTCAGTACGAGTCCGAGGTCGTCTACCACCAGATCAACGAAGAGCTTGAGAAGCAGGGTGTCATCTTCATGGACACCGACACCGGTCTGCGTGAGTACCCGGAGATCTTCGAAGAGTACTTCGGCTCGATCATCCCCGCCGGTGACAACAAGTTCTCGGCGCTGAACACCGCCGTGTGGTCCGGTGGTTCCTTCGTCTACGTCCCCAAGGGCGTCCACGTCGAGATCCCTCTGCAGGCTTACTTCCGGATCAACACTGAGAACATGGGCCAGTTCGAGCGCACCCTGATCATCGCCGACGAAGGCTCGTCAGTGCATTACGTCGAGGGTTGCACCGCACCGGTCTACAAGACCGACTCGCTGCACTCTGCAGTCGTCGAGATCGTGGCCAAAAAGGATGCGAAGGTCCGCTACACGACCATCCAGAACTGGTCGAACAACGTCTACAACCTCGTCACCAAGCGTGCGATCGCCGAAGAGGGCGCTTCAATGGAATGGGTCGACGGAAACATCGGCTCGAAGGTCACCATGAAGTACCCAGCCATTTGGCTGACCGGCGAGCATGCCAGGGGCGAGACCCTGTCCGTCGCCTTCGCCGGTGAGGGGCAGCACCAGGACACCGGTGCGAAGATGGTTCACGCCGCTCCGAACACCCATTCCTCGATCGTGGCGAAGTCCGTCGCCCGTGGCGGCGGACGTTCGGGCTATCGCGGACTCGTCCACGTCAACCCCGGGGCGAAGGGTTCATCGAACAACGTCCTCTGTGACGCACTTCTGGTCGACAACATCTCCCGTTCCGACACCTACCCCTACATCGACATCCGCGAGGACGATGTGACGCTGGGTCACGAGGCCACAGTGTCGAAGGTGAGTGAGGATCAGCTCTTCTACCTCATGAGCCGTGGCATGGAGGAGACCGAGGCGATGGCGATGATCGTGCGCGGATTCGTCGAGCCGATCGCTCGCGAACTGCCGATGGAATACGCGCTCGAGCTCAACCGCCTCATCGAGATCCAGATGGAAGGTGGCGTGGGCTGATCAGGCCTGCCACCGACCGCGACAAGGAGTTATTTAAGTGACTGACACCACCAATCCGTTGGGCCTCGATGAGCACTCTCATGGCGCCGACGTCCAGGTCCCCGATTCCAAGAGGGACACACGCACACGCAGCTTCGACGTCTCCGACTTTCCCGTCCCGAACGGACGCGAAGAGGAATGGCGTTTCTCGCCGGTGCGCAAACTCAGTGATTTCTTCACCGACGCTGCCTCCGAGACGAAGCTGACCACGACCGGCGACCTGCCCGAGGGCATCTCGGTCGAAAAGATCTCGCTCGAGGCCGCTCAGGAACTCGGCATCCTCGAACCCGAGGATCGGGCCGCTGCCGTGGCAGCCAACCGCGCTGCCACCGTGACCCACTACTCGGTCCCCGCCGGAACCGAGATCGACGGCGCTGTGATCATCCACGCAGACGGCACCGGCAACGAGGTCTCCCACGGACATGTCGTCGTCTCTGTGGGAGCAAACGCCAAGGCGACCATCGTCGTCGAACACGCAGGTCTTGCTCGTCACTCCGAGCTCGTGTCTCTCGTCATCGGTGATGGTGCAAACGTGACCTTCGTGTCCCTGCAACTCTGGGACGACGAATCACAGCACATGGGCCAGCACGACGCGATCGTGGGCAAGGATGCGAAGTTCAAGCACATCGTCATCAGCCTCGGTGGAGACATCGTGCGCCTGAACACGAATGTGCGCTACTCAGCAGCCGGGGGAGAGGCCGAACTGCTCGGACTCTACTTCGCCGATGCCGGGCAGCACTTCGAACACCGCACCTACATCGACCACAACACGCCCAAGGCGACGTCGAACGTGCACTACAAGGGCGCGCTCCAGGGCAAGGACGCACGCAGCGTCTGGATCGGCGATGTGCTCATCCGCCCCGAGGCGCTCGACATCGACACCTACGAACTCAACCGCAATCTCATCCTCAGTGATGGCGCGCGCGCGGACTCGGTGCCGAACCTCGAAATTGAAACGGGTGACATCGCCGGTGCCGGACACGCGTCTTCGACCGGACGCTTCGACGAGGAGCACCTGTTCTACCTGATGAGCCGCGGCATCCCAGAGGATATCGCGCGTCAGCTCGTGGTTCGCGGATTCTTCAACGAAGTGATCCAGAAGATCCAGGTGCCCGAGATCGAGGAAGTCCTCAACGAACGAATCGAGGAAGAACTCTCCCGGAGCGTTCTGTGACCATGATCGATGTTGCGGCCGCCGACGAGGTGGCTGCGGGCGCGACGATGCGAATCGAAGTGGGCAACTACGAGATCTGCATTGCTCGCGACTCCGACGGCACGATCCATGCCATCGACGATGTCTGCACACATGGCGAAGTGTCGCTGGCCGAAGGCGAGGTGGAAGGCTGCGCCATCGAATGCTGGCTGCACGGTTCCCAGTTCGACCTCACGACCGGTCGCCCGCTGAGCCCACCGGCCTTCGAACCCGTCGCAGTCTATGACTGCAAGGAGATCGCCGGCCGCATCCTGATTGACCCGAGCACAGTGCTCAACTGACGATCACGTCAGGCGCACCTGCACGCTCTGATCACCACGTTCAACTGAATTGAAAAGGATTGACATGTCCACACTGAAAATCACTGACCTGCACGTCAGCGTCAACACCGAAACCGGTCCCAAGCCGATCCTCAACGGCATCAACCTGGAGATCAACTCCAACGAGACCCACGCCATCATGGGCCCCAACGGGTCCGGCAAGTCGACACTGGCCTACTCCTTGGCCGGTCACCCGAAGTACCAGGTGACCTCGGGCTCTGTCACCCTCGATGGCGTGGACGTCCTCGCGATGTCCGTCGACGAGCGTGCCAAGGCCGGACTGTTCCTCGCCATGCAGTACCCCGTCGAGGTCCCCGGCGTCACAGTGACGAACTTCCTGCGCTCGGCCAAGACCGCGATCGACGGCGAAGCACCCAAGCTGCGTCACTGGACCAAGGATCTCAAGTCTGCGATGGAGAACCTGCGCGTGGATCCTGAGTTCGCCAGCCGCAACGTCAATGAAGGATTCTCCGGCGGTGAGAAGAAGCGCCACGAGATCCTGCAGATGGAGATGCTCAAGCCCAAGTTCTCCGTACTCGACGAGACCGACTCGGGTCTGGACGTCGATGCTCTGCGCATCGTGTCCGAGGGCATCAACCGGGTGCGCGAGTCGACCGATGTCGGCGTTCTCCTCATTACTCACTACACCCGCATCCTCAGCTACATCAAGCCCGACCACGTTCACGTGATCATCAAGGGCAAGGTCGCTGAAGAGGGCGGACCCGAGCTGGCCGATCGCCTTGAGAACGAGGGCTACGACCGCTTCCTGCAGGCCCCGGCCTGATGTTCTCCCGCCTGCGGAACGACTTCCCGATCCTGGACACCAGGATCGGGGAGTCGTCCCTGAGCTATCTCGACTCGGGCGCGACTTCCCAGAAGCCGCAGTGCGTCATTGACACGTTCACCGAGTACTACTCGCAGCGTAATGCCGCCGTCCATCGTGGAGCTCACTCGCTCGCGGTGATGGCCACCGACGCGTTCGAGGCAGGCCGTGAGGCAGTGGCGAAACTCGTCGGCGGATCACCCGAACAGGTGGTCTGGACGAAGAACGCCACCGAGGCACTCAACGTGGCCGCCTTGGGCATCGACCGAGCCAGTCATGGCTTCGGGGGAGAGGCAGCTAAGCGCTTCGCGCTCGGGCCCGACGATTCGATCGTCGTCACCGAGATGGAACATCACGCGAACCTCGTGCCCTGGCAGCAGCTGGCGCAGTCCACCGGTGCGAAGCTGAAATGGCTTCCCGTCACGGACTCCGGTGAACTCGATCTCAGCGACCTGAACACCATCGTCGACGAGACAACGAAGGTGTTCGCCTTCACCCACGTCTCGAACGTGCTCGGCACCATCAACCCGGTCGACACTCTCGTCGCTCGGGCCCGGCAGGTCGGCGCGCTGGTCGTCCTCGACGCCTGCCAATCGGTCCCGCACATGCCCGTGAACTTCGTCGACCTCGATGTCGACTTCGCGGCCTTCTCCGCGCACAAGGCGCTGGGACCCACCGGACTCGGCGTCCTCTGGGGCAAATCGGATCTGCTGAACTCGCTGCCGCCGGTCCTGACCGGCGGGTCCATGATCACCACGGTGACCATGGAGGGCTCGCAGTTCATGGACGCCCCGCAGCGGTTCGAGGCGGGAACACAGCCCGTGGCCGAGGTGGCGGCATTCACCACAGCGGTCAACTACCTCGCCGAGGTGGGCCTGGGGAAGATCTTCGACCATGAACGAGAACTCACCCGAGTTCTGCTCGACGGCATCGCGAAGATCCCCGGGATCAGCGTGCTTGGCTCCGCCGAAGACCGGATCGGGACCGTGGCCTTCGATGTTGACGGCGTCCACGCCCACGACGTGGGCCAGTACCTCGATTCCCAAGGGGTCGCAGTCCGTGTCGGTCACCATTGCGCTCAGCCGCTGCACCGCCGTTTCGGGGTCACCGCCACGACGCGGGCGAGCACCTATCTGTACAACAACACCGAGGACTGTCAGCGGTTCCTGGCCGCTCTGGCCGAGGTTCGCCCCTTTTTCGGAGTTCAGTGAGGATCGTGTCATGAGCACGCAGATGCAACAGCTCTACCAGCAGGTCATCCTCGACCACTCCCGGTCGCGGATCGGCAACTCGGCTCTGGTACGCGACGCCGCAGCAGGACCTCACGGTTCCTCGCACCAGATCAACCCCACGTGCGGGGACGAGATCGAACTCGAGACCGAGATCAGTGTTGACGGCGACATCGCCGTGCGCTGGTCCGGTGACGGATGTTCGATCTCGATGGCCTCGGCATCGGTTCTGGCCGAGCTCGCAGCGGAGAACGACATTGACGGCATGCTCGTCATCGAAGCGAAATTCCACGAACTCATGCACTCGCGTGGGACACTGGAAGGCGACGAGGAAATACTCGGCGACGCTGCGGTGTTCAGCGGAGTGTCGAAGTTCCCAGCCAGGATCAAGTGCGCCCTCCTGTCCTGGGTCGCGTTCAAGGACGCACTCAACCAAGCCCAAACATCTCTGAAGGAGTAGGAATGCCCGAAGTGATAGACGCACCGCAGAACGCAAGCATCGATGAGGTGCGCGAAGCGATGATGGACGTCATCGACCCGGAGCTCGGTATCAACATCGTCGACCTCGGACTCGTCTACGGTCTCTCCGTCGAAGACGATGGGACCGCTGTCATCGAAATGACACTGACCTCCGCGGCCTGCCCGCTCACCGACGTCATCGAAGACCAGACGGCTCAGTCCCTCGAAGGAATCGTGCCGGCCTACCGGGTCAACTGGGTCTGGATGCCGCCATGGGGTCCCGAGAAGATCACCGACGATGGACGCGAACAGATGCGGGCCCTCGGCTTCAACATCTGAGTCTTCGATACTGTCGAGGTCCCCACAGGACGTCACACCCTCACCTCGCCGAGGTGGGAGCGCCGATTCCGGTGCCCCCACCTCGGCGCTGTTCATGGGTGGAGGTTGCGGAGATCACCTGCCCTGAACGCAGGGGCACACGCTCGGCATGACAGAATGAAGACCGACTTTCCTAGGAGAACCATTGACGATCATCGCGGCCGCAGACGGGTCAGCCCTTGGCAACCCCGGACCCGCAGGCTGGGCTTGGTACGTCGACGATGACTGCTGGCACGCCGGCGGATGGAAGGAATCGACGAACAACCGCGGTGAACTCATGGCCGTCCTCGACCTGCTGAACTCCACAGCGCAGGCCGATGAGGATCTCAAGGTCTTCTGCGACTCCAAATACGTCATCAACGCACTGACGAAGTGGATGCCCGGATGGAAGCGCAAGGGGTGGAAGAAGGCTGACGGCAAGGACGTCCTCAACAAGGACCTCCTGGAACAGCTCGACTCCGCGCTGAAGGGCCGCGACGTCGAATTCGAATGGGTCAAGGGCCACAGCAACCACGCAATGAACGAGGCGGCAGACGACCGTGCACGGGCAGCCGCCACGGCCTATCAGAGGAACACAAGAGTGCCGACCGGACCCGGATACGTCCCCGCGGGGACGTCGCAGTCGATCATGGCTGACTCCCCAGTCGAGGCTTCGGCAGTCGATTCCGCATCCGAAGCTCTGACGGCGGTGGCCCCGGCGGCTGCATCCACCACACTCGTCTCCTGTCGAGTACCCACACACATTGCAGACGAACTCGTCTCCCGGGCACAGACTCAGGGAATCCACCCGCAAGAATTCTTGGCCGAGATCATCGGTCGCAGTTTGGAGAATGAATGATTCAGGCATCCAACCTCGAGGTCATAGTCGGCGCCCGTACGCTGATGTCCGAGGTCTCCTTCCGCGTTGACAGGGGCGACCGTGTCGGCCTCGTCGGACGCAACGGGGCGGGCAAGACCACCCTGACGAAGGTGATCATGGGAGGACACAGCGCCGCGAAAGGCAGTGTCTCCGTCTCCGGGACGGTGGGATACCTGCCTCAGGACCCGCGCAGCGGCGACCCGAAGGCCACCGGCATGGAACGCATCCTCTCTGCCCGCGAGCTCGACGTCCTCGTCAAACGTCTGCGCAAGGCCGAACACCAGATGGCCTCGCCTGATGAGAATGTCATGGCGAAAGCCATCGACCGCTACCCGCGCATCGAAGCCGAATTCATGGCTGCAGGCGGCTACTCAGCAGAGTCTGAGGCCTACGCGATCGCAGCGAACCTGGGTCTCGACGAAGATCTCATCAACCAGGAGATCGGTACGCTCTCGGGCGGCCAGAGGCGCCGCGTCGAACTGGCGCGGATCCTGTTCTCGGCCCCGGACACGATGATCCTTGACGAGCCGACGAACCACCTCGACGCGGAATCCGTATTGTGGCTGCGCGACTACCTCAAAGGCTACTCCGGCGGACTCATCATCATCAGTCACGACCTCGACCTCATCGACGAAGTCGTCAACAAGGTGTTCTTCCTCGACGCGACCCGCCAGACCATCGACATCTATTCGATGGGCTACCGCCTCTACCTCAAGCAGCGTGAAGACGATGAGCGCCGTCGCCGCCGTGAGCGAGCCAATGCCGAGAAGAAGGCATCAGCCCTGCACGCCCAGGCGAACAAGATGATGGCGAAGGCGACGAAGACCGTGGCCGCCCAACAGATGGCCAAACGTGCCGAACGACTGCTGTCGGGACTCGACGCCGAACGCAGCTCCGAGAAGGTCGCGAACCTGCGGTTCCCGGCCCCTGCCGACTGTGGACGCGTGCCGCTGACGGCGGAGGGCCTATCGCGCAGCTTCGGCTCGACAGAGGTCTTCACCGGCGTCGACCTGGCCATCGACAAGGGTTCACGCGTGGTCATCCTCGGCTACAACGGCGCCGGTAAGACAACACTGCTGCGACTGCTGGGCGGTCTCGACGAACCGGATTCGGGTGAGGTCGTCCCAGGCTTCGGCCTCAAGCTCGGCTACTACGCGCAGGAACACGAGACACTCGACCTCGACCGCAGCGTGTTGGAGAACATGAAGCGCAATTCTCCGCACCTCGACGACACCGCGGTGCGCAATGTGCTCGGTTCGTTCCTGTTCTCCGGCGATGACGTACACAAGCCTTCGAAGGTGCTCTCCGGTGGTGAGAAGACTCGTCTGGCGCTGGCCACGCTCGTAGTCTCCAGTGCCAACGTTCTCCTCCTCGACGAGCCGACGAACAACCTCGATCCGGCCTCTCGTGAAGAGATCCTCTCGGCCATCCGCCGCTATGAGGGCGCCATCATCCTCGTCACCCACGATGAGGGAGCGGTATCCGCGCTCGACCCCGACCGTGTGCTGCTGCTCCCGGACGGCGACGAAGACCTGTGGAACGAAACGTACCTGGACCTCGTCACGCTGGCCTGAGGCTCAGGAGGACCTGAACCGATCCTCGATGAACTCGTCCTCGTCGGCCTCGGCACGACCGTGCACGCTTGGTGATCTCAACCGATTGCGGCCATAGCGGCTGCCCGGTCGGGAGATCTTCGCACCTGCCCCCAGCGCCGCCTTGTCCACCACGACGTACTCGACGTCGCCGGTGAACTTCTCAGCCGCCTCGGCGTCGGCCCTGCGTTCTCGTCTGGCCGAGATCGAGACGGCGATGATGATCATAATGCCGAAGCTGAACCACTGGAGCATGTAGGACAGGTGATTGCCCGGGTTGAGGTCGGGTGCGGGTAGGGGCGTCAGCCCGGTCTCATCGGGCAGTCCGTCCCCGGTATGGACGGCCTCGGCATAGACGTTCTTGTACGCCGAGTCCATGCCGGGGATCCGGGCGGGATCGATGGCCTTGATCAGCCCGTCCGGATTGTCGTCCTCGGAACCGTCCTGAGCCGGTTGCAGACGGGCGTCGATGGTCTGCGCCCCGGTCGGCGTCGGCGGGACCTGATCGGGTTCCGCGATCCACCCTCTGACGATCGCGATCGTGTCTCCGGACGTGAGTTCGAACGGAACGACGACGTAGTAGCCCACCTTGTCATTGACCGTGCGGTTGCGCGCGAAGACGGTATCGGCGGTCCGGTAGTGTCCGGTCAGCGCCACCTGGCGCCATTCATGGGCCTCGTCGAGGTTCGCCGAGGTGGAGTCCAGGATGCTGGTGATGTCGACCGGTGTGGACGAATAGTTCGCGTTGATCGTGTCGATCTCCTGCTCGCGCTGCTCGCGGCGGTCCTTCTGCCACAGTGCCAGGAACACGCAGGCGATGACGACGATGATCGTCATCGCAATGTATTTCAGCCACCGTGGGCTGAAGAGGAAGGAATAGCGTGACATCAACCGGCGTCCTCCGGGATGTCGTCGATGGCAACGTCGCTTAAGTAGAAGCTGCGCAAGGTGAGGAACTCACGCAGATAGTCGAGATGTTCGTCACAGGCCAGCCAGGTCTTTCGGCGTTTGGGCATGTGCAGGCTGGGATTGTTCCACAGAATTGCGCGGGTCGCGTCTGCTCGGCATGCCTTCGCCGAGCACTGGAGCCTCTCCGTCATATGTCATCACCTCGAGTCGGGTCTGCGTGCGGTGGGCCATCGGCTGGCGGTGAGTCATCAGGTTCGCCAGCGATCGTCTCACCGGAGATGGTGTCGCCGGAAGCCGGCGGCAACTCGGGCATGGGCGCGTTGTCAAGCAGTGCCGAATCGTCATTGCGGATGCGTTCTCGGCCGGCATTGGCGACGATCACGGCGGGATAGGGCAGCAGCACGGCCGCAGCGACGCAGATCCACATGAGTACGGTCAGATCCGCTCGGAACATGACATAGGCCGCCACGAAGCTCAACGTGCGAATTCCCATGGTGATCGAATATTTGATGATCCGCGACTTCATGTCGTCGTCAAGGGCCGTGTCTGCCGTGGTGATCTGCTGCGGGTGCTTGGACATAACCTTCTTCGCTCGATTACTCGAACAAAATCATACTCTTCGTTTGTGTGAGTCGTATCGACGCGCAACCGGACACGATAGGTTAGGCACGGTAGGTTTGATCTCAATCCTTGATCAATCTGTATTGTCCACCAACAGGAGAGATTCGTGTCAGAACCACGCATAGTCCTCGTGACCGGAGGAAACCGCGGAATCGGCCGCACCATCGCCGAGGAATTCCTCGCCCAAGGCGACAAGGTGGCCGTCACCTCCCGCAATGGAGACGCACCCGAAGGTGCTCTGGCCGTGGCCGCAGACATCACCGATGCCGCGTCCCTCGATACGGCCTTCGCACAGATCGAGGAGAAGCTGGGTCCCGTCGAGGTGGTGGTGGCCAACGCCGGAATCACCCGTGACAATCTGCTCATGCGGATGAGTGATGAGGAGTTCGAGGCAGTCGTCGACACCAACCTCACCGGCACCTTCCGCACCGTCAAGCGCGCCATCACAGGCATGATCCGGGCGAAGAAGGGCCGCATCGTGCTCATCTCTTCGGTCTCCGGACTCTACGGAGTCCCCGGACAGGCCAACTACTCGGCCTCGAAGGCCGGACTCGTCGGTCTTGCCCGTTCGGTCACCCGTGAGCTCGGCTCCCGCGGGATCACCGCCAACGTCGTGGCCCCCGGATTCATCCGCACCGATATGACCGATGAGCTTCCCGAGAAACAGCAGAAGGAATACCTCGCGACGATCCCCGCGAAGCGATTCGCCGAGGCGAGTGAGGTCGCGAAGGTCGTACGTTGGGTGTCCTCGGATGAGGCCGCCTACATCTCCGGCGCCGTCATTCCCGTCGACGGCGGGCTGGGGATGGGGCACTGAGCCCCGTCAACATCTAGACTTCACACCAAGGTCGTTGACCCCAACAGCGTCGACGACAACGATTTCACCCACGTTTGAACAGTTTGAAAGGACCACAATGGGAATTCTTGACGGAAAGCGCATCCTCGTCACCGGCGTTCTGACCGAGGCGTCCATCGCCTTCGCAGCCGCCCGCATCGCTCAGGAGCAGGGTGCCGAAGTCATCCTCTCCAGCTTCGGGCGCCAGATGAAGATCACCCAGGTGATCGCCGAACGCCTGCCCGAGACCCCGAAGGTCATCGAACTCGATGCCACCAACGATGAGGACCTGGCAGCACTACCCGAGCGTCTCGAAGGCAACATCGACGGCATCGTGCACGCCATCGCCTTCGCTCCCAAGGACGCACTCGGCGGCGTCTTCCTCGACACCCCGTGGGAGTCGGTGTCCGCTGCGATCCACGTCTCCGCATTCTCGCTCAAGGCCATCACGGTCGCCGCGAAGCCCGTGCTCAACAAGGGTGCCGGTGTCGTCGGACTGACCTTCGACGCCACGATCTCCTGGCCGGTCTACGACTGGATGGGCGTGGCCAAGGCCGCCTTCGAGTCCACTGCTCGCTACCTCGCGAAGTACGTCGGCGAGGACGGCGTCCGCGTCAACCTCGTCTCGGCCGGACCGCTGAAGACCACTGCCGCGACCTCGATTCCCGGCTTCGGAACCCTCGAGGACATGTGGGGCGATCGCGCACCGCTGGGCTGGGATCAGAAGGACACCACTCCGGCAGGAAAGGCGATCGTCGCTCTGCTCTCGGACTGGTTCCCCGCCACCACCGGCGAGATGGTCCACGTCGACGGCGGATTCCACTCCACCGGCGCCTGAGCCACACACCGAACCGGAGACGAAGACGATGCCTGTGCTCATTCTCGCCCGCCATGCGAAAGCCGAAGCCGAGGGCCCGACGGACTTCGAACGCTCGTTGAACGCCAAGGGACTGGCTCAGGCCGTTGAAGCCGGAGCCGAGATCGCCGAGCGCTGGTCACCTGATGTGGCCATCGCCTCGGCGGCCAGGCGCACGGTCCAGACGGGACAGGCCGTGGTCGAAGCCGTCAACCGGTACAACGGGGAACCTGAAACCGGTGCTGGCCTCGAACTGCGCCGGGACGAGTCCCTCTACGGTGGGGGAGTCGAGGACTGGATCGACGCGATCAACTCGATCCCGGCCGATGCCCAGTGCGCCTACATCGTGGGCCATCAGCCCACCGTCGCCGAGGTGGTCGGCCACCTGTGCCCTGCCACCGGGGTCCCGGAGGCGTTCCGTCCCTCATCGCTTGCGGTGTTCGTCCTCGACAGCTGGGATGTCGAGGACGGGAACTATCCCGCACCGGAACTCAGAGTCTTCCTCGGGGTCTGAGCGCTGCAGCAGACAAGTAGCTCAGGCGTCTGAACGAGTGTCAGGCGCCTGAGTTCTCTTCACCCTGATCTCTCCACGCGCAGTGAGTTTCACTCCTGTGCGCCTGCCTCGATGAGGGCCAGCACCTCACGCAGATCACGATTCGTCACCGAGACATCAGCGGCGGCGACGAGAGCCGGCTTCGCATAGAAGGCGACCCCCAGGCCCGCAGCCGCGATCATGCCGACGTCATTGGCCCCGTCGCCGATGGCCACGGTTCGGGCGGGATCGCATTCATATTTCCGTGTCAGCTGCCCGAAGATCTCCGCCTTCGCGCTCGGATCGATGACCCGACCACTCGTGAGGCCGGTCAACAAGCCCTCGTCGGAGTCGAGACCATTGGCAAACACCTCCGTGATGCCCATCGTCTCCGCGACCGGAGCGATGATCGGGGTGAAGCCACCGGAGACCAAGGCCACGACGCCACCGCCGGACTGGACCGCCGCGACCAGTTCGCGAGCGCCCCTCGTCAACGTGATCTGGGCCCGCACCTCGTCGAGGACTGAGACCGGCAGACCCTTGAGCAGCGCGACTCGCTCGGTCAGCGACGCAGCGAAGTCCAACTGGCCGGCCATGGCGCGCTCCGTGATGTCGGCAACCTGGTCGCCCACCTCGGCATGGACGGCGATGAGGTCGATGACCTCCTCATTGATGAACGTGGAATCGACGTCCATGACCAGCAGCTGGATTGAGTTCTTAGAGTCATTCACCCCTTCATCGTAGCGACAGCCATGATGTAGTCGGCGGCCGCGGGGTGGAGACGCGAGAGCAGATCACCGAAGGCAGGCGGTGTCACCGTGGCCGGAGCCAGCACCGTGCGCATCCGCTCATGGATGTCCAGTGCGGCATAGATGGCTCGAGCGTCGGCGACCGAGGGGATGAGCTTCGATATCGGGTGAGTCGAACTCAGCTCCTCCTGCCAATCCCGCCACGGTCCCTCTCGCCAGTCGGCCGGTACCTCGACCGACTCGATGAGGCTCAAGCCCTCCATGACGAGCAGCCGCAGTCTGCGCAGCGCCTCGGCGGGGGTTGCCACGGTGACCGTGCGAAATACCGTGTCTCGGCAGGCGATGACCTCGACGTTCGCCTCGGCGCCGAGGAGGACCACCCCCACCTGGTGGGAGCCGGCGTGGAGGACGATCGGAGCGGTATGCCGACCGACCTTGAGCCGGTCGGACTTGTCCACGGGAGGCGTCGTATGCGGCAGTGAAGGATGGTGCAGGGCCAGCCGGGCATGCGTGATTCCGGCGGCGCCAGCCTCGGCGGTGAAGAGCAGCAGCCCCGTCGGCGGTGAGGTGCCGAAGACCTCGTCGGCGACGATGAGAGGGACATCACGATCGTCGTCGAGGAAGGCGGCACTGACCTCGTCAGGGGCGAGGCTGGAGTGCAGGCGATGGTTCATCGCCAGGGTCAGCAGCAGTGAGTCGGTAGTCAAGTCCATGTCGAACCAGAATAGACGCCGTGCCTGCGATAGAGTTGGATGATATGAGTGATGTCCTGACTTTGGATTCTGTTTCCGTGCGCCGAGGAGAGAATTTCCTCCTCCAAGATTTTTCCCTGACCGTCTCCGAAGGTGAGCATTGGGCCGTTCTCGGACCCAATGGCGCCGGGAAGACGACTCTGCTGGAAATGGCCGCAGGACGAATGCACCCGACGACGGGTTCAGTCGGAATCCTGGAGGAGCGCCTCGGACGCGTCGACGTCTTCGAACTGCGCCCACGCATCGGCTACGCCTCGACAGCCCTGGCCAGCCGCATTCCACTGACTGAAGCCGTGCTCGACACCGTGCTCACCGCCGCCTACGGTGTCACTGGCCGCTGGGTCGAGGAGTATGAAACCGCCGACGTGGATCGCGCCAAGGATCTCCTCGGCGCGTTCAACATCACACACCTGGCTGATCGCACCTTCGGCACGCTGTCAGAAGGCGAACGCAAGCGTGTGCAGATCGCACGTGCGCTGATGACGGATCCGGAGCTGCTGCTGCTCGACGAGCCCGCCTCCGGTCTCGACCTGGGCGGACGTGAAGAGCTGCTGGCCGCATTGACGGAGATCCTGTCCTCGAAGTGGGCTCCGGCGACGATCATGGTCACCCACCATGTCGAGGAGATCCCTGCGGGCATCACACACGTGCTGCTGCTGGCTGAGGGCACTGATCTTGCTGCTGGCCCCATCGATGAGACTCTGACGGCTGACAATCTTTCGGCGACCTTCGGCATCGACGTCAAACTCACCCGCGACGGGCAGCGGTTCCACGCCCGGTCCCAGCACTGAGCATGGACCCAGTTCTCGGAATGGAACTGTGGCAGATTGCGCTGATCGTCCTCGCCGGAATCGCTGCCGGAGGCATCAACGCCGTTGTCGGCTCCGGCACTCTCATCACCTTCCCGGCGCTCGTCGCCTTCGGTGTGCCCCCGGTCGTGTCGACGATGAGCAATGCGGTCGGCCTAATCCCGGGCAACATCGCATCCTCTTTCGGCTACCGGGAGGAGCTGCGGGGCCAATGGCGGCGCATCCTCGGCTTCGTGCCGGCCTCCGTCTTGGGTTCGCTGACCGGTGCCTATCTGCTGCTCCATCTTCCGGAGGACGCCTTTGAGACGATCGTCCCGGTCCTCCTCGTTCTCGCCCTCGTCATGGTCGTGGGCCAGCCGGGCTTGTCCCGCTACCTCAAGAACCGTTCGGTGCGCCGTGCCCAGAGGGCAGGGGAGGAGCATGTGGAGGCGTCGGTCGGCGACACGCTCTCCACCGGGCGCTACATACTCGTCCTCGTCGTCGTCTTCCTCACCGCGATCTACGGCGGCTACTTCGCCGCCGCCCAGGGCATCATCCTCATTGCACTGCTCGGGCTGCTCCTGCCCGATGACCTGCAGCGTCTCAACGGGCTGAAGAACGTTCTGGTCCTCGTCGTCAACACAGTCTCGGCGAGCACATACATCATCGTCGGCCACGATAGGCTCAACTGGATTGCCGTCATCTGCATCGCGATCGGCTCACTCATCGGCGGCTACTTCGGAGCCCGCGTGGGACGGAAATTCTCGCCTGTGCTGCTGCGCACCTTCATCGTCATCCTCGGCCTCGTCGCAATCTGGCGCATCCTGACGCTGTGATCGATCGGATGGTGGAAGCATGAACACTCCGGCGAAGGCGCCACTGACCAGGCAACAGGTCATCGATCGCGCCGCCGAGCACGGCATCGACGCCAACCGTCTGCACTTCTTCGATGAGGAGACACTGGCCTCATCGACGGAGGACCTGCACGACTACACCCAGCTGACTGATGTCGCCCTGCGCAGTGTGCGCGAACCGGCCGAGGGACTGTTCATCGCCGAATCGTCGAAGATCATCCGCCGTGCCCACGCCGCGGGCATGGTTCCGCGTTCGTATCTGACCAGCCCCAAATGGCTCTTCGACCTAGCCGACCTCATCGCCGACAATGATGCCCCGATCCACATCGGCACCGATGCGGCGGTCGAATCTCTCACCGGCTTCCACCTCCACCGTGGCGCTCTGGCGGCCATGCACCGGCCACAGGCGCCCGATCTCGGGCGGCTCGTCGCGGAGGCCAAGCGCATCGTCGTCATCGAAGACGTCGTAGATCACACGAACGTGGGTGCGATCTTTCGGTCCGCGGCCGCATTCGGAGTCGATGCGGTTCTGATCACGCCGAGGTGTGCCGATCCTCTCTACCGGCGTTCCATTCGAGTCTCGATGGGCACCGTGTTCCAAGTGCCGTGGACGCGCATCGAATCCTGGCCTGCCGGAGTCGACTCCCTGCGGGAGCTCGGCTTCCATGTCGCAGCATTGGCTCTCGATGAGGACTCTGTGGCGATCCGAGAGTTCGCCGCCGATGCGCCCGAACGCACCGCCATTGTCTTCGGCACCGAAGGCGACGGGCTGCGACGCTCGACGATCGCCGCCTGTGATTCGACGGTGATGATCCCGATGTCCGGGGGAGTCGACTCGCTCAACGTCGCAGCCGCCTCGGCGGTGGCCTGCTTCGCCCTGCAGACCGACTGAGGTGGCGTCGGTGGCGCAGGCTATGGTGTGACTATGAACGACTCGATTGTGCTGTATACGACCAAAGGCGGCGATCGTCGAGCTGACTGGGCGTCGGCTGGTTGCCGAGGACGTCGATCTGGAGCTGGGAACCGGGACGCATGAGATGAGGATGAGTGCCCGTGAGATGCTTACGGCAATGATCGGTCGCGTGCCGCTTCCAGATCTGTAGAACGTCACAATCCGATGTGGAAAGCGGGCGCTGGACTCCACCGCGCTGACCAGGGGGTGGGGCCCTCTATGGGACACTGATAGCGAGCAGATCAGACCCGAATGAGGAGACCAGTGGACCGCACCACACTTGCGCATGCCTTGGAGACTGGACGCATCACGGGAGAGGTGGCCACTCCCAGAGAGAACAACCTCTCCCACATCCACCGTTTCCTGGCACAGGAGAAGCAATTCGACTTCGGCGTCGAACTCACTCAGGACTGGGACTACGATTCGGTATTTGCCGTCATGGTCGACCGGTGCGGGCTGCGTCCCGAGACGGACTTCGTTGAGGGCGTCGATACGATTTCGACCGAGCGCTGCATCGACTCTCTTGAAACACTGGCCACGACCATCGGGGATGTCACCCGCGCCGGGGGAGAGATCCTCTTCGCCACAGGCCACCCTGCGGGGCTGCTTCCTGTGCACATGGCGATCGCCGCGGCCGCCGAAGCCCACGGTGCTCGGATCGCGCACCAGGCCAACGCCGTTCCCGTCCCAGATCTTGGCGGTGACTGCCGGCAGATCAACCGGGTGTGGACCTGGCACCAGCACGGCGGAACCCCGCATACTCACCTCGCCGAGCCCATGCACGCCCTTCTTGACGACATCACCCGCCGAGGTGGCCAGACCCCGGATCTGATCGTGGCCGATCACGGGTGGGCCGGTGCGGCATCGAGTCGTGGACTGCGCACGCTGGGCTATGCCGACTGCAACGATCCGGCCCTCTTCGTCGCCGAGGCACAGGGGACAATCGAGGTCACCGTTCCCCTCGATGACGACGTCGTCCCGTATCTCTACGAACCGCTCATCACCTATGTTCTCGACAAGGCAGGACTGAGCTGACCGACGACCTCAGCTGATCTCGTTCGCGAGCCCCTCGACCACCTCGGCGGTGGGAAGCGATGCCAGCGCTGCGCCGGAGAGCATGAGCTTGGAACCGCGGATGCCCGAACCGATGATGAGCTCGTCGGCCTCGGCCACACGTGTGTCGATGAGAATCCGGTAGTTGGCAGGCAGACCGATCGGGCCGATGCCGCCGTACTCCATCCCTGATTCATCGACCGCACGGTCCATGGGCAGGAATGAGGCCTTGCGCACGTCGAGGAGCTTCTTCACGCGCTTGTTCACATCGGCACGCGTGTTGGCGAGCACCATGCAGGCAGCGATCCTTTCCTCACCGGCGCGCGAACCCGCGACGAGAACACAGTTGGCCGAGGTCTCCGGTCCGAGACCGGTGGCGTCGAGCAGGGCCGACGTGTCGGCGATCTGCGGGTCGATGGCGAACGCGTCGACGTCTCCGGTGACCGACGACATCGCCTCAGCGGTGGGCTTGGCCATGAGCTCGGGCGCGGATTTCGCGGGAGTGATGTCGAATTGCGCTGAGATGCGTTCCTTGGTGTTCATGGCCACAGTTTAGGAGACGGTGTGGGAATCGCTTTGGGCCAGCCCATCAGATAGACTGGACTGTCGCTTCGTGTCCGGTTCCTACGGTGCGGGGCGTGTCCAGCAGACGAATTCGGGCACTGGCGGATGGGTCGACCCATACCAGGCGCCTGAGCGGATTCAGCAAAGGTAAGAATATGAAAAAGGACATCCACCCGGAATACGCACCGATCGTGTTCAACGATCTGTCATCGGGAACCAAGATCCTCACCCGTTCGACCGCAAAGAGCGAGAAGACGATCGAGTGGGAAGATGGCAATACCTACCCAGTCATCGATGTTGAGATCTCGAGCTCATCGCACCCGTTCTACACCGGAAAGCAGCGCATCCTCGACTCCGCAGGCCGCGTCGAGAAGTTCAAGGATCGCTACAAGGGCTTCGGCAAGCGCTGATCCCCTATCGGTTTCGACCGAGACGACGGTTGCGACCGTCACACTTGACTCATGCGAACTGCCCCGCACGCCCTTGACGGTGTGCGGGGCAGTTCTCTTTTTCTCTGTGCTCGAGCGAATCAGTTCGGTCAGTCCACGCTGACGCGCACATCGGGTGAGGGCTGAGTGCGTGCCGCGGGGTGGAACAGCGAGGCCACGCCTGTGGCGTTGTCGAGGCAGTTCGCGATGCCGTGGGCGACCTTCTCCTTCGCCGAGACAACTGCATCCTCAATGCTCAGTCCGGTGGCGATTCCAGCGGCGATGGATGAGGCGAACGAACAGCCTGCACCGTTGACGAGCTTCTCATTGACCTTGCGTGAACGCAGCGTCGTGACGGTCTGACCATCGAAGAGAATGTCGATCGCGTCGTCACCGGCCAGACGTGCGCCGCCCTTGACGACGACGTTCTTCGCACCTTGATTGTGGATGATCCTCGCAGCCTCGATCATTCCCTCAACCGAATCGATCGGATCGATGCCGGCCAGCGTTGCGGCTTCCTCGAGGTTCGGGGTGATGACGGTGGCCAAAGGCACGAGATTGTCGACGAAAAGATCCTTGAGATCGACCATCGTGCCCGCACCCTTGCAGACGAGGACGGGATCGAAGACATAGGGAAGCTCATTGGTCTTCAGCTTCTCGGCCAGGACAAGGGCATTCTCCACCGAACCGAGCATGCCCGACTTGAGGGCGGCGAATTTGTGTACGGCCAGCGTCGATTCAAGCTGGCGGGTCACGACCTCAGGGTCGATGAACTCGATGACGTGGCTGAAGCTGTCGGCAGGATCGAAGGTGACGATGCAGGTCACGGCCGCGGTACCGAATGCGCCGTACTCTTCGAACATCTTCAGGTCGGCTTCGAGCCCTGCTCCGCCTGAGACGTCGGAACCGGCGATTGTGAGCACTTTGGAGGTCATAGTGGTCCTTTCAGGATTGTGTATCGGGCAGAAGTCTACGCGGGTTCAAGCCCCGCTGTATCCCTGTTGGCGCCAAGCCTCGTAGATCGCGATCGACGCGGAATTGGCGAGGTTGAGCGAACGCCTGGATGGAAGCATCGGGATGCGCACGGACAGATCCACATGCTCGTCAGCGACGACGGAATCGGGCAGGCCCGTCGACTCCTGACCGAAGAGGAGGACATCACCGTCACGGTAGTCGACCTCGGCGAAGGACTCGTGTGTATGGGTGGTGAATGCGATGACTCGACGCTCGCCGAGGTGGTCCCACAGATCCGTCAGTGACGCGTGGATGGTGACGTGGGCAAGATCGTGATAATCCAGTCCTGCACGACGCAGTTTCGCATCGGAGAGATCGAAGCCAAGCGGTTCGACGAGGTGGAGGTGGGCGCCCGTGACCGCGGCCAGGCGAATGGCGTTGCCGGTGTTGCCGGGGATCTCAGGCGTGTGGAAGACGATGTCGATGTTCATAGGACTACCATTTTGTCACTTTTCGGCCGTTGCACGATCCCAGGGCGCGGTCTTGGCGGGTTCGAGGCGCGGTCGAGGCGGGCGAGCAGATAGCCTTGTCGCGTCGTCTCTGGGAACTGGCCTGCCTGGTCCGGCTCCCGCTCGAGCCGGGTCACGGGAGCAAAACCGTGTTCATCGAGAACTGTGAGAACCTGATCGATCGAGCGGCGGTGGAAGTCGAGATCGACGTCGAACCCGGCTGCCTCGGACTGATGGTCGACTCGGTCGCCGAGCTGGAAGGCCAGTTGGAACAGGCCTCCCGGCCGCAGCACTCGTGCCGCCTCGGCGAAGACGGTGTGCAGGGACTCATCGGGAACATGGATGATGGAATACCACGCCAGGAGCCCGGAGAAGCTGTCGTCGCCATACGGCAGTGCGGTCATGGTGCCGGTGACGAAGTCGAAGGCGGGATAGTGGCGCGTTGCTAGGGCGATCATGGCGGGGGAAAGGTCGAGGCCCGTCGGAGTCAGACCCAAAGCGGCAAGGAATGCAGTGATCCGACCTGGGCCACACCCGATTTCAAGCGTCTGGGAATCCCCTGTGGCGAGTACGAGCTCCGAAAAGGCACCGAGGACGGCTCGATCGTGTGGCTTGGCCGTGAGCTCGTCTGCAATCCAGCCCGTATAGGTCTCGGCGATCGCATCGTAGGAGGTCCGAGTGGCCGCCTCACGGGGTGAATCCTGCAGGCCGATAGGGGAGAGGCCTGCGTCGTCGTTCGTCTCTTCGCTCATGCAATCAGCCTACGGCGTGAGGCTCGCATTGATTGGTGCGTCCCCGCGGGGACGTGCCAACAATCAGGAGAATCAAATTCTGCAGAACAGATATATATCAGATACGAAACAGATTAGGAAGAAACATACCCATGCAACGGTGTGAGGCAGTCTGGTCGGGATCTCATGTCAGTGGTGCTTCGTATGGTGAAAGTACGGTTCGAGGTCACGGGGACTCATGAACCGAACGGCCAGGGAGGCCGAAGGGGAAAGGTGGGAACCATGGTCGAGAACACGGCTGCAGATCCGTTCGCAGACGATCCGGATCCGTTCGCAGATTCAGAGATTCTCAACGTGCTGAGCGTCGATCCCAGTGACTACGGCAAAGACTCGAGACCGCAGGCGCAAGCCCTGCGCACCGAGCCGAGCGCTGGGGCCGGCGCTGAGGCTGAGACCGATGCCGGGACTGGGTTGTGCGATCTCACTCCCGAGGAGCTGGTTGCCGACATTCGACGCAACATCTCGTGCATCGCCTTCTGTCATGCCCGTGTCATTGCACTCATCGATGAGGTCGAACGTCGGGGTCTGTGGGCACAGTGGGTGGGCGTGACATCGTTGCCTCAGTGGGTCATGCACATCGCTGCTGTGAGCGCACACACCGCACGGGAATACGTTCGAGTGATGATGGCATTACGCGAAATGCCGAAGGTGAAGGAGAGCCTGGGGGAGGGAGCTGTCAGCTTCTCCAAGGTGCGCGAGGTCACCAGGCTGGTGGGCCGGATCCCCGATGAGGAGGCCTTGCGCCTGGCCGACGTCTCCACCGGAAGCCAGATCGGTGTGATAGCTCGCAACTACCTCCAGCTGTCCGCCGCGAACGAGACCGGTGAGGTTCCCCGATTCCTTCCCAGCGACAGCGTGAGTATGCGAACCACAGAACCCGGACGGACCCGCATCACGATCGACCTGGGCGAGGATGAAGCCGCTGAATTCTCTTCGATGCTCGACGCTGCTCGGCATGTCCTCGAACAGCAGGCACTCACGGATGATGCCGACAGCGACGAGCAGGAGAAGCAGTTGTACGAGCCGATCTCGCAGGTCATGTGCCTGATGGAGATCGTGCATGCGTTTTCGCAGGCGGAGCCATCCGGCACCGTTGACGTCGACCGCGCCCGCATGCTCGTACATGCCTCCGCTGAGGTGGTGACCCGATTCGGTGCCTGTGCCGAAGCCGCTGATACTGCAACCGCTGAGCACGAGGCCATCGATATTGCCCTCAACGGCGTCCCCGCGGGGACGCCTGCGGAGCGGAAGAAGGACCTGACCTGTCGGGTTGACGGCTTCGGAGGCATCACCTCGGCGACGGCAGAACGGCTGAGCTGTGAAGCCCTGATCAGCGGGGCGATCAAGGACGCCGATGGCGACGTGCTCATGCTCGGCCGTTCGAAGAGGCTGGTGAGCAGACGCCAACGCCTGGCGCTGAGCGCGCGGGACATGGGATGCCAGTTCCCCGGCTGCCGCGCCCGCAGGAGGTGCGACGCTCACCATATCCGCCCCTGGTCACAGGGAGGAGCGACAGACCTGGACAATCTCATCCTGCTCTGCCGCACACACCACACGGCGGTGCACAAATATGAGTTGAATATCTCACGGACCTCAGCACCCTTCGCCGGAACTCTGGGCGGGCAGGCTGCATTCGCCTTCTTCCTGCCCGAAGGTTCGCAGCTGCTTCCCCTCGAGGGAGGGAAGCGAGGGCGGCACGTCTTCGACACGGCACGGCTGGTGGATGTTGCCGAGAAGGCGGTAGCGGAAGCGGATCCGAGCACTCTGGGCGGCGGGTACGGCTTCAGCCTGGACTATTGCATTGCGTGGATGTTCGAGGCGGAATGGCGACACGCCCGGGCGAACAATGCCGCTGCGTAAATCTTGCCTATTTAGAACACTAGTTCGATAATGGATGTCATGTCTGCAGTGCCACTCGTTGAACAGCTCAGCCGGGAGATGGGTATCTCCACGGCCACCGCTCTGTTCGATGGGCCTGCCCCCCGCACCGTGGATCCGGTGCTGGCGCCGATGTTCCGCCGAGGCGGTCTTCCCCGAGGCGAGATCGTGACCCTGACCGGGGGGCAGTCCTTGAGCTGCGCCCTCGCTGCCATCGCCGTCGCAACCCAGGAACAGAAATGGTGTGCCGGCATCGGACTCGGCGAACCGGCCGTGTCATCCATTGCCGATCTGGGTGTTGACCTCGACCATTTCGTCAACCTCGTGACCCCGGCCGAGGACTGGCTGCGTGTGGCCTCCATTCTCATCGAATCCTTCGACGTCCTCGTCGTCGATCCGGGATTCCTGCCCAGTGCTGGGGAACGCGCCCGGCTGCTGGCGAAGGTGCGCGAACGCAAGATCAGCATCATCAGTCTGACGTCGATGCCCGGAAGCACGGAGCAGATTGAGATCACGGACACGCAGTGGTCGGGCACGGAACACGGCCATGGACGTCTCCGCTCCTGCCTCGTGCAGGCCCGATCGCAGACCGGCGTCAACCGGTTCCTGTTGCCCGGACCGGAAGGGGCTCCCGCCGAGGCGCCAGCACCCGCCCCGGCTGAGGGTGTATTCGAACGGCCGGTGATCCGCAGTGTCAGCTGACGCCGCTACTGAGCCCACAACTGTGCGCAGCGGCCCCGCAGGTGGGGACAGTGTCCCTGTCGAAGAGAGCATCGATGACCGTCGCACGCTGGTTCTGACCGTTCCCGATTGGTCCGCGGTGGCGGCCGCGACCGAGCATGATCTCAGCCCTCGCACTCCGGTGGCGGTTCTCAGCAGGGGCAAGGTGATCGCCGCCAATGCGCCTGCCCGCGCAGCCGGGATCGCTCTGGGCAACAACAAACGCGCGGTCGGGTACCGCTGTCCCGAAGCACACGTGGTGGCCTGGGACGAGGACGCAGACAACAGACACTTCTCCGCAGGAGTCGGAGCGCTCGAGGAACTCGTGGCGCGGTTCACTCTGCTCAGCCCCGGTACACTCGCCATTCCCCTCGACTCGCTCAAACACGGCTATGCCGACGAGCCCACCGCCGTTGAGGCTCTGATCTCCGCGCTCGTGTCGGTCACCGGGTGGGAGTTCTTCCCCGGCATCGCTGACACCGTGTTCGCGGCAGTTCTCGCCGCAGGACAGGCGCGCCGGGTCGAACCAGGGGAGACCGCGAAGTTCTTGGCAGCTCAGCCGATCAGCACCCTCGAATACGCAGGGGCAGGCGCGACCGAACTCATCGATACCTTCACCCAGCTGGGTCTGCGAACCCTGGGGGATCTGGCCGAAATCGACGCGCGGAACGTGAACTCCCGATTCGGGGCACTGGGCAAGCGCGCGCACGATCTGGCCACAGGAACCGAGTGGACGCCTCTGAATGATCATGTTCGGGAAGAACGGCTCAATGTCGAGCTCGGTCTGGACACGCCGACCACCCGCAGTGACACTTTGGGATTTCTGACCCGCCAGCTGGCCGCCGAGCTGCTGACCACAGTGCGCCGCCGAGGGCTCGTATGCACACAGATCACGATCGAGCTCATCGCTGTCTCGGGGCAGTCTTCGAAGCGGACCTGGCGGATCGAGGACATGAACGAGAACACCATCGCCGATCGCCTGCGGTGGCAGGCAGAGGGATGGTTGGCAGGAGCCGCTCGAAAGGGACCGGGCTCACCCGAGTCCGGGCCAGCCCTTCAGCCCGGGTCGGCTCGCTCCCGGAGGCACACAGCCTCTGCCCGCAGGGATAGGGAGACACCGGCTCCCGACGATCCCGGCCCCGACCCGGAGGACTTCTCCGAGGAGGGCATCATCGCTGTGGGCCTCGTGGCCGCGGAGCTGACCACCCCCATCGGTGCGACGAAGAGCCTGTTCGATGAGAACACCGGGCAGGTCACCCACACGCTGGAGCGACTGCAGGGACTGTTCGGTCCCGATTCGGTCCTGGTCCCGGGTCTGCAGGGCGGATGGGATCCGGCCGAGACGAACCTGTGGACACCGTGGCAGCAAGCGCCATCACCTGTGCGCAGCTCCGGCGCACCCTGGCCAGGGGCACTGCACGCACCCCGACCGACGACGGTCGAACATCTGCCCGTCGACGTGCTCGCCGCGGGAGACCTGCCGGTGGAAGCTCGTCCCGCAGGCCTGGAAGCAACACCGTGTGCGATTCGCTTTCCGACCGGAGCCACCGAAGCGATCGTTGACCATTCGGGCTCCTGGCCCGTCGAATCCGGCTGGTGGGATCCGGCGAAAGCCACCTACCGGACCCGCCTGCAGGTGATCACCGACTCGGGGCAGGCGCTGCTGCTGAGCAAAGAGAACGGCCAATGGCACATCACCGGTCGGTACCGCTGATGGGCTTTTCGAATCCGCGCACCCCCTGGTCCCAGCTGGCCCAGCGGCTGGAGGGCAAGCAGACCAGCGGCAAGCAGGTCACCGACAGGCAATCGGTTGACAAACATGCCGATGGATCCGACGCGCCTGCCTTCTCCCGCCCCGACCGTCATCAGGTGTCGGTGGGTCCCGGCGGTTCCGATGGCGCTGGCCGGTATTCGGGGCCGGGCCAGGGACCCATTCTGCGCACCTCCACCGTCGAATGGGCCGAGCTGCATGCACACTCTCAGTTCAGTTTCCTCGATGGGGCCTCCGACCCGGAGGAGCTCGTGGCCGCAGGTGCCGCCGCGGGACTGACATCCTTAGCGCTGACCGATCACAATGGTCTCTACGGTGCGGTGCGATTCGCCCATGCCGCCGCCGAGGTGGGTCTGCCCACCGTCTTCGGCGCGGAGCTGTCCGTGGGGTTGGAGGAGAAGATCCCCGGTCAGACCGATCCTGATGCCACCCACCTTGTGGTCCTTGCCCGCGGAGTCGAGGGATATCACCGACTGTCGACGGCCATCACCGAGGCCAACCTGGCAGGAGAGAAGAACCGGCCGGCGTTCGGTCTCGAAGAGCTGGCCGCGATGAGCGGGGACTGGACGATCCTCACCGGCTGCCGCAAAGGCCCCCTGCGCCGAGCTCTGAATGATCCAGACGGTGGACTCGGAGCCCTGCGCGAACTCATCGCCCGTTTCGGGCGCGAGCGGATCGCGGTCGAACTCAGCCGGGACGGAACCCCGGACGACGATGAACGGCTGCGCCACCTCGGCGAGCTTGCACAGCGGGCTCATGTGCCGGTCGTGGCCAGCAACGGTGTGCACTTCGCTACCCGGGCGCAATGGAAGTCAGCGCAGGTGAGGGCATCGGTGAGGTCTCGACTGTCCCTCGACGAGCTGGCCGGGTGGCTGCCGGCGACGGCGAATGCCCGGATCCATACGGGCGAGGAGATGGCCGCACGCTTCCCCCGGCAGGCATTAAAGAACGCCGTGGCCATCGGGAAGGAATGTTCCTTCGTCCTGAACTCGGCTCGCCCGGACCTGCCGCGTGCCCCGATGCCCGATGCCCGTGGGGCCGAAGAATATCTGCGCGAGCTGATTGAAGACCGCGGCGCCAGGCGCTACGGATCCAGGGCGGTAAACCCGAAGGCATGGGCACAGCTTGATCGGGAGATGAACATGATCGCGACGCTGGGGTTCTGTGGATACTTCCTCATCGTCTACGACATCACCGAGTTCTGCCATCGAGTGAGCATCTTCTGCCAGGGGAGAGGTTCGGCGGCGAACTCCGCAGTCTGCTATGTCCTCGACATCACCGCCGTCGACGCGGTCAAGCACGAACTCCTCTTCGACCGCTTCCTCTCACCCGATCGCAAAGGCTATCCGGATATCGACATCGACATCGAATCGGGCAGGCGGGAGGAGGTCATCCAATATGTCTATGATCATTTCGGCCGTGAACGTGCCGCTCAGGTCGCGAACGTCATCACCTACCGGGCGAAGTCAGCGATCCGGGACGCGGCCTTCAGTCTGGGCTACGAACCGGGCCAGCAGGATGCGTTCTCAAAGGTCAGCAACCGTTGGTCGACCCTGCCCGAGGCCTCCGATTCCCCGGTCCCGGCCCCGGTGCTCACGATCGCCGCCGATCTCCTCGGCTCACCCCGTCACCTGGGCATCCACTCGGGCGGCATGATCCTCGCTGACCGTCCCATCGGTGAGGTCGTTCCGATCGAGAAGGCCACGATGGGCCATCGCACCGTTGTCCAATGGGACAAAGACGACTGTGCCGCCATGGACCTGGTGAAGTTCGACCTGCTGGGACTGGGCATGCTCACCGCACTCCACGAGATGGTCGACCTGGTCCACAGGCACACGGGCGAGGTCATCGAACGCGCCCATATCGATGACGAGGACGAGGACGTCTACACGATGCTGCAGAAGGCCGATGCGGTGGGTGTGTTCCAGGTCGAATCGCGGGCTCAGCTGGCGACTCTTCCCAGGCTGCGTCCGGAAACGTTCTACGACCTCGCCGTCCAGGTTGCACTGATCAGACCCGGCCCCATCCAGGGCGGTTCCGTCCACCCCTATATCCGCAGACGACAGGGCCTCGACGAGGTCGAATACCTCCACCCTCTGCTGCAGAAGTCCCTGGCCAAGACCTACGGGGTGCCGCTGTTCCAAGAGCAGCTCATGCAGATGGCCATCGACGTCGGCGGTTTCACCGGTGCCGATGCCGATCAGCTGCGCCAGGCCATGGGGTCGCGGCGATCAGAGAAGCGGATGACCCAACTGGCGCAGAAGTTCCAGGCCGGTGCCGCAGCCAAAGGAGTCGACGAGGAGACGGCGGAGTCCATCTTCTCCACGATCGCCGCGTTCGCCAACTACGGGTTCCCCGAATCTCATGCGATCAGCTTCGCGAACCTCGTCTACCAGTCGGCCTGGTTCAAATACCACCATCATGCGGCGTTCACTGTGGGCCTGCTGCGCAGTCAGCCGATGGGCTTCTACTCGCCGCAGTCACTCGTCGCCGACGCCCGCCGGCACGGTGTGAGAATTCTGCCCGTGGACATTCGTCACTCGATGGCCGGCACCGATCTGGAACGCCTCGAAACCGATGGCATCGGAACCTCGGGCGAGTTCGGGATCCGAGTGGGTCTCGACTCGGTGGCTCATGTCGGTTCTTTTGCCGAGGTGATCGTGACCGAACGCGCGAGGGCACCATTCGCCTCGGTGGCAGACCTGGCAGAGAGGACCGGCATCGGAAAGCAGGCACTCGAAGGGCTGGCAACCGCGGGAGCATTGAGCAGCTTCGACCTCGACCGCAGGCAGGCACTGTGGCTGGCCGGAGGAGTCGCGGGAGCACACCCGGGCGTGCTCCCGGGAACCGCCACGATCTCCTCGGCGCCGAGCCTGCCGACCATGGATGCCTTCGACACGACCCTGGCCGAACTCTTCTCCACCGGGATCACGGTCGACGGGTACCCGACCGAGATCCTGCGAGCGTCCCTGATCGAACGGGGCTATGCCTCGACAGCGGATGCCGCGGCGGCTGCGGACGGGACCCGGATGACGGTGGCCGCCATCGTCACACACCGACAGCGCCCGGGCACGGCCTCGGGGATCACATTCATCAACCTCGAGGACGAATTCGGGATGCTCAACGTCGTGGCCACGCCCGGGCTGATGAAGCGGTTCCGGCCGATCGCGACCTCGCGCAACGCCCTCGTGGTCACCGGGCTGATCCAACGCGGGGGAGAGGTTGTGAGCCTCTACGCCCACAAGCTCATCCCGCTCGAGGTGCAGCTGCCGACCAAGGCCCGCAACTTCCGGTGAGGACCCCGCAGCCGGGGTGATGGATCTGCGAACGGTGTGACGAAACATGACGCCAGGTGACACGAACATGACGAGATCGCATACTCGCAGCCTGAGAGTCGAAGACAGTAGTGACATCACCACAACCACTCGCGCGGACCACCACGGGCGAATCAGCCATACCCGGAGGAGACACCATGACCCAGTCATTCGAAACTCGTCAGATCCATGCTGGTCAGACACCGGACCCGACCACCGGCTCCCGTGCGCTGCCCATCCACCAGACCACCTCCTTCGTCTTCGACAGCAATGAGACGGCAGCGAACCGCTTCGCACTCACCGAGCTCGGTCCCATCTACACCCGCATCACCAACCCGACCACAGAGGTCGTGGAGAATCGCATCGCCGACCTCGAAGGCGGAGTCCACGCCGTGCTCACCGCATCTGGACAGTCAGCAGCCCTGCTGGCGATTACGAACATCGCCGAAGCCGGTGACCACATCGTCGCCAGTTCCAGTCTCTACGGCGGAACCTACAACCTGCTTCACGTGACCCTGCGCAAACTCGGCATCGAGACCACGTTCGTCGACGTCGACGACCTCGATGCTTGGAAGAACGCGACACAGGAGAACACGAAGCTCTTCTTCGCCGAGGTCGTCTCCAACCCCCGTTCCGATGTCCTCGACATTGCAGCTGTGGCTGACATCGCTCACGAGGCCGGTGTTCCGCTCTTCACCGACAACACCCTGGCCACCCCCTACCTAGTTCGCCCGATCGAGCACGGTGCCGACGTCGTTCTCCACTCGGCCACGAAGTACCTCGGCGGACATGGCACCTCGATCGCCGGTGTCGTCGTCGACAGCGGAAACTTCGACTACGGCACGCGGCCGGAGAAGTTCCCCGGCTTCAACACCCCGGATGAGTCCTACAACGGTCTGGTCTACGCTCGCGACCTCGGTGCGGATTCGCCGTTCGGCGCGAACGTCTCCTTCGGTCTCAAGGCCCGTGTGCAGGGCCTGCGTGACCTCGGGCCAGCCGCCAGCCCGTTCAATGCGTTCCTCATCGCCCAGGGACTGGAGACTCTGAGCCTGCGCATCGACCGCCATGTCGAGAATGCGAACAAGGTTGCCTTCTACCTTGAGAACCACGAACAGGTCAGCCGCGTCGCCTTCGCCGGACTCGAGTCCAGCCCCTGGCGCGACAAGGCCAAAAAGTACCTGCCGAACGGTGTCGGCTCGGTCCTGTCCTTCGACATCGCCGGCGGCTTCGACGCCGCCGTGGCTTTCGTCGATGCGCTCGAACTGCACTCACACGTGGCCAACATCGGTGATGTCCGTTCCCTGGTCATCCACCCGGCGTCGACGACTCATTCGCAGCTTGGCGAAGAAGCGCAGGCCGCTGCCGGTGTGAACCCGGCACTCGTGCGCCTGTCCGTGGGGCTCGAAGGCAGCGACGACATCATCGCCGACATCGACAAGGGCTTCGCCGCTGCCGCAGCGAATGCGTCGGCCGCAGCCTGACATGACTACCCAGAGCACTTCCGTCGAGCGAATTCTGGGCTTCGTCACAGAATCCGGACACACGTTCGGAACTGTCGAAGTCGCCTACGAAACCTTCGGCAGACTCAACTCCGACCGCAGCAATGCGGTCCTGATCGAACACGCCCTGACCGGCGACACCAGCGTCACCGAATGGTGGGCAGGAGTCGTCGGTCCGGGTGAGGCGATCGACACGGACGAATACTTCGTGGTGTGTGCGAATTCGCTCGGTGGGTGCTCGGGAACCACAGGACCACAGTCTGTCTATGACGACGGACTGCCCTACGGCTCCAGATTTCCTGCGGTCACCATCCGCGATATGGCCCGCTTGGAACACAATCTCGGGCAGATACTCGGGATCGATTCGTGGCATGCCGTCATCGGCGGGTCAATGGGCGGAGCCAGAGCCCTCGAATTCGCCCTGCTCGACAAACGCAAGGTGAAGAAGTGCGCGATCATCGCCGCACCAGCTTTCTGTGAAGCCGATCAGATCGCCTGGGCGATGATGCAGGAACGTGCGATCGAACTCGACCCCGACTACTACTCCGGTGACTACACAGCGGTCGGCCGTTTCCCTGCCCAAGGTCTCGGCCTGGCCCGTCAGATCGCCCACCTGACCTACCGCAACGATGCGGACCTCAACCATCGCTTCTCCAGGCGACGCAGATCGCCTGACTACTATGAGGTCACCTCGTACCTCGACCACCAGGCGAAGAAGCTCACCGCCCGGTTCGACCCACACAGCTACGTCGTGCTCTCCCGCGCCCTGCGCGATCACGACGTGCGCGTGGGCCGCTGCCACGACCTGGCGACTTCATTGGCCGATGCCTGTACCGACAACCTCGTCGTCTCGGTCTCCTCTGATCGGCTGTTCCCGCCCGCACAGGTCGAACTTCTCGCCCAGAATCTGCCCGGAGCGGTGACCCATCACGTCATCGAATCCGAGGTCGGTCACGACGGTTTCCTCACGGAGACTGCTACAGTCTCAGCGGCGCTGAAGGACTTCCTCAGCGCCTGATTGCCAGTGATTGCCCCTGACTGCCAGTGATTGCGCGCGGTCGCGCTCGAGCTGCCGGTGGCCGGCAACTGCGGTCCGGCACACGAGACACGCCCGCATACGAGTCGTGGAATCCAGCACAACGCGGGAGGGGCCGTGCGGCTGATTCGCCGCACGGCCCCTCCCGCTGCCTGTCAAGACTTCTACTCCGGCTTGCGGCCGTCCTTCTCAGCGGCCTTCCGGGCCGCCTTCTCCGCCTTGCGCAGCTGCTTCTCCGGCACCGCATAGTCCTCCTGAGCACGCGAGTGACGGTAGTAGTCTGCCGCTTCGTCCTGGCGTTTGGCCTCAACACCGGTCGCGATCGTGGCGCGGCGATGATCATCGCCGTAGCCGAAGGCCTCCACCAGGTCCAAAGCATTGGTCGACAGCTTCGCGCACAGGCGGTTGAGGGTTTCGTTGAGCTGCCGGGCGCGCAGCATCGGCAGACGACCGTACATGAGGTGCCAGCCCACATGCTTCTCAATGAGGCTGAGACCGTAGGTATCGCGCAGACGTCGGAACACCTTGTTCTGGTCGGGGTCCTGCTGCTCCCGCATCGCCTCGTCGAGGGCCTTCCACTTCTCCAACTCGACGTAGGCACGAGCCATCTCGATGAACTCATGCTGATTGGAGTTGAACAGGTCCGCAGCATCTGCTGCTGACATCTTCATCGCTGGGCGCAGCGCCTGGGCGAGCCCGGAGACCATGACTTCGAGTCTGGTCTCGAGGAGCGAGCGCTGCAGACGTCCGGAGCGGATCCGCTTCTCGCCGAGGTTGGGGGTGAAGACGTCGGAGATGGCGAGTCCCGCATTGGCCAGTCCAGTGCGGTAGAGCGTGCGCTCAGCCGCCTGGGTGCCGATGTAGCGGGCGGCCCCGCCGACATCGATATTTGCGAACTCCTTCGCATAGTCGCCGAGGAGGCGCTTGGCAGCCAGCTGCAGGAGCACGGTGTTATCGCCTTCGAACGTGGCATAGACGTCGAGGTCGGCGCGCAGCCCCACGAGACGGTTCTCGGCCATGTAGCCGGCCCCGCCGCATGCCTCCCGGCACTCCTGGATGACGTCGAGGGCCATCCACGTCGTATCGGCCTTGAACGCCGCGGCCCGAGTCTCGAGCAGCGCACGATTCTCCTCGCTTTCGTCGGCGCCGGAGAACACCTCGTCGAACGAGCTGAGGAGCTTCTCGTGAGCGAAGGCTGAAGCATAGACGGAGGCGATGGCCGGCATCAGGCGGCGTTGGTGCTGCTGATAGTCCAGCAGAGTGCTCTCATTGATGTCGTCGACAGAGGTGAACTGCTTGCGCTCGAGCCCGTAGCGCACGGCGATGTCGAGGGCCAGCTTCGAGGCCACGATAGCCGCACCATCGAGGGAGACACGACCCTGGACCAGGGTCCCGAGCATCGTGAAGAAGCGGCGGCCCGGTGAGTCGATGGGGGAGGTGTATTCGCCCGCGGCATTCACGGCTCCGTAGCGATCGAGAAGGTTGAACCGAGGAATGCGGATCTGATCGAAGGCGATGCGACCGTTGTCGACGCCCCTGAGGCCTCCCTTGAAGGCGTCGTCTTCGATGTTGATGCCCGGCAGGACCTCACCGTCCTCGTCCCGAATGGGCACGAAGAACGCGTGCACCCCATGATTGACGCCACCGGTGATGAGTTGGGCGAAGACCACTGCTGCACGGGCGTCGCGGGCGGCATTGCCGATATACTCCTTCGTCGCAGCGCGGAAGGGGGTGTCAATGACGAATTCTTCGCTCTCGGCCTCATAGGTCGCAGTGGTGCCGACCGCTGCCACATCAGAGCCGTGACCGATCTCCGTCATCGCGAACGATCCCAACAGCTCACCCTTCTGGGCGGCCAGCAGCCAGGCTTCGTGCTGTTCGGAGTTGCCCAGGTGCAGAATTGCTCCGCCGAAGAGCCCGAACTGGACTCCAGCCTTGATCTGGAGGCTGGGGGAGGCTGTGACGGTCTCTTCGAAGCCTGCGACGTTGGTCGCGTGTTCGTTGAGGCCGCCCAGAGCCTTCGGCAGGCTCTTCATCGGCAGTCCCGAGTCGGCCATGAGACCCACTCCTGTCAGCGTCTTCGCCCGAGTCGTCTCGAGATCATCGGCGGGATCCTCGTGTGTGACCTCCTGGTGAGCCAGGTTCCGCCCCTGGCGTCGAGCCTCGGCCCAACGTCCGTCGAGAGCAGTGTTGATCGCCTGTGGATCAAGGGAAAGCTTCATTCGTGTACTCCTAATTTTGCGGGCAGTGAGGCCCAGAGCCATTGACTGATTGCGGTTGCGAATTCATCGGGGCGGCCAGGATTGGCCAGCCAGTTCTCGGTCGCGGCACGCACGAATCCGATTGCACCCGCTGCCCACAGCTGTCCCTGAGCGCCCTCAAGGACCAGCCGATCGGCGAGGAGGCCGGCGATCGAGTTGAAGAACCCGCCGGTCTCCGTCGGTGCGAACCGATTGACTGCGGTATCGCAGAATCGGTAGATATTCGGCGATTCTGCGGCGAGCGCGACGAAAGCATGGATCATCTTGGTCAGTGCATCCTGCGCCGAGGCAGCTGTTGCGTCATCGAGTGACTTGGAGATGACATCCATCGCCCATTCGCCCATTGCCGCCTGCAGTCCGGCGCGATCCGTGAAATACCGGTAGAGCACCGACTTCGTCGTGCCCGAATACTCCGAGATCTGCTCCATCGACAGTTCGTCCCCGTACTCGTCGACGACATGCCTGACGGCTCGCAGCAAGTCCTGGCGCCTGTCGTCGCGATGCTGCTGCCACCGAGTGGAGCGACCGTCTGTGAGCGATTTCATGTGACAGACGGTATCAGGTACTGTCGGTAACAGTTAAATCCATATACCGGAGGTGCAAATGTCCACTCCCACTCAGCGCGCCGTCATTCTTGGCGGTAATCGCATTCCGTTCGCTCGTTCGAACAAGCAATACGCCAAAGCGAGCAATCTCGATATGCTCACGAGCGCCCTCGACGGACTCGTGGCTCGCTTCGGCCTGGCAGGTGAGAGCATCGGTGAAGTTGCCGGTGGTGCCGTCCTCAAACATTCGAAGGACTTCAACCTCACTCGCGAGGCAGTCCTCGGTTCCGCCCTGTCGCCGACAACACCGGCGTTTGACGTCGGGCAGGCCTGTGCCACCGGTCTGGAGACCGTGGTCAGCCTCAACAACAAGATCAATGCCGGCCAACTCGAGTCGGGCATCGCTTCGGGCGTCGACTCCGCGTCGGATGCACCCATCGTCGTCAATGATTCGATGCGTGAGATCCTGCTCGAACTCTCACGGGCAAAGACTCTCACCCAGCGGGCGAAGATCGCCGCGCAGATCCGACCGGCCTATCTGGCTCCCCAGGCGCCGTCGACGGCTGAGCCGCGCACAGGCATGAGCATGGGCGAGCATCAGGCGATCACCACTGCCCAGTGGCAGATCACCCGTGAGGCTCAGGACGAACTGGCTCTGGCCTCCCACCACAACCTTGCCCGCGCCTGGGATGAGGGCTTCTTCGATGATCTATCGACGCCGTACCTCGGCGTCAGCCGCGACACCAACATGCGCGCGGACTCGTCCGCCGAATCTCTGGCCAAGCTCTCACCCGTGTTCGGCAAGCGGCTGAGCTCGCCGGCGACGATGACTGCCGGCAACTCGACGCCGCTGACAGACGGAGCATCCTCTGTCCTCCTCGGCAGTGAGGACTGGGCCAACGAGCACGGCTTCACCCCTTTGGCCCGCCTCGTCGACGCCGAAGCCGGAGCGGTCGACTTCGTCGACGGAGCCGAGGGTCTGCTCATGGCCCCGGCCTACGCGGTCCCACGCCTACTGGCTCGCAACGGACTGACGTTTGAGGACTTCGACGTCTTCGAGATCCACGAGGCATTCGCCTCGACCGTGCTCAGCCACCTGGCAGCATGGGAGTCTGAGAAGTTCTGCCGTGACAAGGTCGGCCTCGACGGAGCACTGGGTTCCATTGATCGGACCAAGCTCAATCCGCTCGGATCAAGTCTCGCCGCCGGACACCCGTTCGCGGCGACCGGTGGGCGCATCATCGCCTCCACCGCTAAGTACCTCAAGCTCACCGGAAAGAAGAGATCGCTGGTCTCGATCTGCGCAGCAGGCGGCCAGGGACTCACCGCGATTGTGGAGGCAGCATGAAAGACACCTACCTGGGCTTGGTCAACGGCCCACTGAAGCAGGTCGCGAAGACACTGGGCCTGCCGCAGCCAGTCGAACTCCACCGCTTCGGTTCGACCCCGGCGGACTATCGTCGGAAACCTGTCCTCGTTCTCGGCTCCGGACCTGAGGCGCAGAAGCTGGCCGACCTGCTGTTGGACAACGGTCTCGAGGTTCGACGCCATGCCAGCTCGGGGGAGTCGCTGCGAGCCATCATCGCCGTCTTCGACGCAGCCACCGCGCCCGGTGACCTGTCAGAGACGGTGCTCGAGATCGGAACAGCGCTGCGATCCCTTGTCCGCTGCGGACGCGTCATCACAGTTTCCGCAGCCCCGAACCCGACGCAGCAGAGCCCCGAACTCGCCGCCGCGACTCAGGGGATCACCGGTCTGACACGTTCCATGGCTCATGAGATGCGCAGCGGGGCGACCGCCAACGGGATCCTCCTCGACGGCGTCGACGTGCAGGCCCCCTCTGTGTCCACTGCGCTGTGGTTCCTGCTCTCAGGCAAATCTGCCTACGTCTCAGGTCAGTTCATCACCGTCTCGACTCAGGCCGGCACCCCGATCGGGTTGCAGGAGTTCCTGTCGACCGGCGAATCCGGCCCGTTGGCAGGACGAACCGCTGTCGTCACCGGTGCCGCTCGCGGGATCGGTGCCGCGATTGCGCGCAACCTGGCCCGTGATGGTGCCCACCTCATCGGCGTCGACATGCCACAGGCCGGACAGGCTCTGGCAGAGGTGATGAATGAGGTCGGAGGCAGATCCCTCCAACTCGACATCACCACAGAGACCGCGGCGGAGAAGATCGCCGAGGCGGTCGGAGGTCCGGTCGACATCCTCATCCACAATGCCGGAATCACCCGAGACAAGATGCTGGCGAATATGGATGCCTCCCGCTGGGATTCCGTCATCGCCGTCAACATCGCCTCCCAGGCCCGAATCAACGCCCACCTGAAGGCCGAGGATCTATTCGCCGAGGGCGCACAGGTCGTGTCACTGGCCTCGACCTCGGGCATCGCGGGCAACCGCGGGCAGACGAACTACGCAACTTCGAAGGCCGGGGTCATCGGACTCACCGCCGCCTCGGCGCCGGACTTCGGCAAGCGCGGAGGATCGATCAATGCGGTGGCTCCCGGTTTCATCGAAACCGACATGACAGCCAAGATGCCGGCATTGACCAGACAGGTTGCACGCAGACTCTCCAGCCTTCAGCAGGGAGGACAGCCAGTCGACGTGGCCGAGACCATCGGTTTCCTCGCCTCGGCGGGGGCCCGTGGGATCAACGGATCGACGCTGCGAGTGTGCGGTCAGAACATGGTGGGTGCATGATGGCGAAGGAATCGATGCTGCCCCTCTATGCGAAGGCCGTGCTCAAGGCACTGCCGCTGGGCACACGCACGAGGCCGGACCTGCCTGATCGCGCCTTGGATCGCAGCATGCCGATCGAGGCCGATGCCTACGCCGGTTTCACCACTGTCATCGGGGCCGGGCTGGGCAATATCGTCCACCCGGGCTACCTCCACGTCCTCGCATTCCCACTGAGCATGCAGCTGCTCAGCGATCCCGAGGTGCCACTGCCGATGATGGGCATGGTCCACATCCACAACAGGATCGACAGCCTCCGTGCCGTGCATGTCGGTGACAGTGTCGACTTCCATGTGGAGCTGGCCGGTCCCTACCAGCATTCAGCAGGAACCACGATCGAGGTCATCGTTGAGGCGAAGGTTGAGGGTGCTCTGTGTATGCGGGAGACCACGACTTATCTGGCCAAGGGCAAAAAGCTGCCCAATGCGGAATCGAAACCACAGGCGCCGCGGGAGGAGTTCACGGCTCCCACCCCGAGCGCACTGTGGCGACTCGACCCGATCATCGGCCAGCGCTATGCCCACGCCTCGGGTGACTACAACCCGATCCACCTCAACGGGTTGGCAGCGAAGGGCTTCGGCTTCCCACGCCTCATCGCCCACGGAATGTACGGTGCCTCCCGCGCCCTGTCCGCGGTCGATACGAGGCTGGAGTCGTATCGGTGGGATGTGTCGTTCGCGAAACCTGTGCTGCTGCCCTCGACCGTTGGCTTCGCCATCACCGATGGGCATCGGCACGAGGCCGCGAAGTTCGCCCTCTTCGATCTCAAGTCCGGCAAACCGCACATCCTCTCCACGGTCTCAGAACTCGCCGAATGAGCCTGTGCAGTGGGCGGCGAGGAGCTTCAGAGAAGCCGTTGAGTGCCGTGCATCACAATCGGCCAATCTGATTTTGCACGGCCGAATGTCGCGTGTAAAGTTATCTCTGTTGCCAGCGCGAGTGGCGGAATTGGTAGACGCGCTAGCTTGAGGTGCTAGTGCCCAACTTATCGGGCGTGGGGGTTCAAGTCCCCCTTCGCGCACAACAGAGGAAATGGCCTCCGGATCTGATCCGGAGGCCATTTCTCATTCACTCCTGCATTGGCGGGGGCCAGCACGATCGGTGGACACCATGGATGGCGCTGGGGCAGTTGATATAACGTGGATCACGTCAACTCTTCTCACTTTTCCGACGGGAGACTCCGTGTACGATTTCAGCGCCGCCGAGGCCGAGGTCACTTCACTGTGCCAGCAGCTCATTCGCATCGACACACAGAACTGGGGAGGCAACAAGGTCAACCCCGAACGGCCGGCTGCGGATCTCATCGCCGGCTGGTTCGATGAGGTGGGACTGACGTCCACGATCATCGAATCCGAACCCGGCCGTGCCTCCCTGGTCGCCCGGATCAAAGGAACTGATCCCGAGGCAGACGCGCTCGTCGTTCACGGCCACACCGATGTGGTTCCGGCGGCAGCCGAGGACTGGAGCGTCGACCCGTTCGCTGGTGTCATCAAGGACGAGATGCTCTGGGGCCGTGGAGCCGTCGATATGAAGGACATGGACGCGATGATCATCGCCGCCGTGCGCGACATGCTCCGCCAGGGTCTGCGCCCACGTCGGGACCTCATCATCGCCTTCTTCGCCGATGAGGAAGCCGGCGGCACCTACGGCGCCCGCTATATGGTCCGCAACCACCCGGAGCTCTTCTCCGGAGCCACTGAGGCGATCTCCGAGGTCGGCGGGTATTCCGTCGACGTCCGCGGTCAGCGCGTGTACCTCGTCCAGACCGCAGAGAAGGGCCTTGCCTGGCTCAACCTCATCGCCCACGGCACTGCGGGACACGGCTCCCAGCGCAATGACGACAACCCTGTCACCCGGCTCGCCGCCGCCATCGCCCGCATCGGCGAATATCCATGGCCGCAGGAGATCCCGGTCGCGACCCGGCAGCTCCTTGAAGGAGTTGCGGAGATCACCGGCATCGAATTCCGGGCCGATACGATCGGGGACCTCCTGGCCGAACTCGGCTCGGTTGAGAAGTTCGTCGCCCCGACCCTGCAGAACACCTCGAATCCGTCATTCCTCAACGCCGGCTACAAGCACAACGTGATCCCGGGCACGGCCACGGCATTCGTCGACTGCCGTACCCTTCCAGGCCAGCACGAGGACGTGATGCTCAAAATCAAGGAACTCGCAGGTGAGGGCATCGACATCGAGGCCAACGACGAAGGAGACGCTTTGGAGGCGCCCTTCGACACGCCACTCGTCGCGCAGATGTGCACGAGCCTGCTCGATGACGATCCCACAGCGAAGGTGCTGCCGTACACGTTGTCGGGCGGCACAGACAACAAGTCCATGGCCGAACTGGGCATCACCGGCTACGGATTTGCGCCGCTGCAGCTGACGGGGGACCTCGACTTCCCTGCGATGTTCCACGGCGTCGACGAGCGAGTGCCGATCTCCGCGCTCAAGTTCGGAGCGAGGGTCTTGGGCGATTTCCTGATGAAGGCATAACCGTCATCGCGATTCCGAGGAGCACCATGGCGGCGCTGATGACCGTCGTGGTGCTCACCAGGGAACCGGGCATGGGCAGCAGGAGATCGAGCAGGAGTGCGCCGAGGAGATTTCCGAACAGAGAGAACAGGCTGAGCAGCAGCACGCCGAGCTTCGCCACCGTCAGCGCGGTCAGACCGATGAAGATGACGCCGAAGGCCCCGCCCAGCAGCATCCACCACTGAGTGGGCTCCGCCGGGAAGCCGGCCCATGTCACTCCAGAGCATGATGACCCCAGCAGCCATGAGCAGGGCGAGGAAACCGACGGCGAAGTTCACGGTGGTGGCGACGATGACCGAGCCCGTGGCGGCTTTGATCCGTCCGTTGAACGCCTGTTGGACCGAGGTCAGCGCACCCGAGACGAAGGGCAGCAGCAGGGCCCAGAGCGGGACTCCCAGGGTGAGTCTCTCCGAGGCCCCGTAGATCAGGGCCGCGATGACGACGAGGACGCCGAAGGCCCGAAAGAATGTCAGACGTTGCTTACCGCCCGGTGGCAGGCGTGTGGAGTCGACGATGAGACCACCGGTCACCTGGCCGGAGACGAACGCCATGGTGAACATCGCGACGCCCATGATCGGCACGGTCGAGGCCTGAGCGATGACGACGAGGCCGCCGCTGAGACCACCGAGCATCATCCACCAGGGCATCGCGTGCGTGCGGACAAGCCGGATCAGATTCAGGGCACCGGTCCGAGAGCGGGGAGAGCACAGCAGCGTCGTGCCCACGAGGGTGAGTCCGATGAAGAACGAGACGAGCGCGGCGAAGACAGAGTGGCCCAGGATCGGACCGAGCAGGCCGTTGGCGCGTCCTTGGAGCGACATGGCACCGCCGGCCACGATGGTGACGAGGCCGGCGAAGAGGACAGGGAGGAGTGGGGCGGGGGATTTCACTTAGTTCGACGTCATCTGCTTGACGTCAGAGGCATGATCTTGCGGCGCAGCCACACGGTCTTGGTGCCTCCCACAGAGATCCGGGTCCGGGCCAGCTCCCATTTGCCGTACTCCGCCTCATCATTGAGTTCCTGCAGACTGACAGATCGTGGTGTCTCCCTGGAGAACGAAACCTTGCGGAACTCATAGGTCATGCTGGGACGCTGACGTTTCATAGGCTCACTGTAAACGATCTGGGCTAGTGTTGATTGCATGCCCGTCATCGTTCTCCTTCGGCACGGCGTCTCCAGTGCGAATACGGCAGGAATCCTCGCCGGACGCGCCCCCGGCGTGTCGCTGACCGATCAGGGTGTCAGCGCCCTTCGCGACACGCTGCGGATGCTCCCGCAGCAGCGTTTTGTCCGCCTGCTGCATTCGCCGCTCCTGCGATGTGAGCAGACGGCACAGATCGCAGCGTCAACGATTGCCGCTGAATCTGTCGCAGCCGTCGATGACCTGATCGAAGTCGACTATGGCGAATGGACCGGGCGCAGCCTGAAGGAACTCGGCAGTGAAGAGCTGTGGAAAACCGTCCTCGAACGCGCGTCGCAAGCGCGTTTCCCTGGTGGGGAATCCATCGCCGAGGCAGCCGACCGTGCCGTGTCACGTGTGAGATCCGTTGTCGACGAGCTCCGCACAGAGGAACGGAACGAAGAGGAACAGCGAAACCGGAGCGGCGATGATCATGAGGGCAGGGCCAGTCGCTGGGCGATGCTCGTCTCACACGGAGATATCATCAAGGCGATCATTGCCCATGCGCTGGGCATGCCTCTTGATGATTTTCAGCGAATCAGCGTTGCCCCGGGCTCGTTCACCGTTATCGACTTCTCGGGGCCACAGCCAGTGCTGACAGCGATGTCGGTCACCGCAGCCGGGCTCTCCGAGGGAAGCACGCCCGGTGGTGGCGGACTGCTCTGACACCCATCCGGGGCAGCCCGGCCCGAGAGCCCGCCAGGCCCAAAAGCCAGCCGGGCCCGAGAGCCAGCCGGCGCCGAGAACCCGCTGGGTCAGGCCGGACCGATCAGGTGGCTGCGAGGACTCCCGTGCCGAGCAGGATATAGAGCACGATGCCCAACGCCACGCGGTACCAGACGAAGATCGCGAACGACTTGGTCTTCACATAGCCGAGGAACCAGTGGATCACAAGGAGTCCGAGTCCGAAGGCGATGATGGTGGCCAGGATCGTAGGTCCCCAGCCGATGACCATGTCTGTGCTGCCGAGCGTCTGAAAAACACTGTAGAAGCCCGATCCCAAGACTGCTGGAATGGCGAGCAGGAACGAGTAGCGGGCAGCGGAAGGTCGGTCGAAGCCCATGAATCGCCCGGCCATGATCGTGCCACCAGAGCGTGAGACACCGGGGATGAGTGCCAGTGACTGGGCGAGGCCATAGATGATGCCCTGCCCCCAGCTCATATCGTCGAGGGTGCGTTCCTTCTTGCCCACCCAGTCTGCGAGGCCGATGATGAGGCCGAAGACGATGAGCATGGTTGCGGTGAGCCACAGGCTGCGGAGGGCACCCTCAATGGCGTCCTGAAACAGCAGGCCGAGGATGACGATCGGAATCGAACCGACGATGATCAGCCAGCCGAGCCGAACTTCAGGGTCTTTGCGGTCGTGTTTGCCGACCAGCGCCTTGCACCATTTGGAGATGATGGAGACGATGTCGCGCCAGAAGTACACGACGACAGCCGCCTCGGTGCCGATCTGGATGATCGCAGTGAAGAACGCGCCCGGATCCTGGCCCGGCAACATGAACTCACCGACGATGCGCACATGCGCCGAGGACGAGATCGGCAGAAACTCTGTCAGTGCCTGAACGATGCCAAGCACAGCTGCGACCAGCCAGTCGTACATGCGACTCCTTGAGAAAGTGGGGTGGGAACGAAACCACGGTAGTCGCCGAATCAGGTAACCTCAACTATCATGAAGCACCAACGCCTCGGCAACACCGGTCTTGAAGTCAGCGATGTGGGTCTCGGCACATTTGAGTGGGGGCACCGGGTCGACACCACAGTCGCACAGCGTCTCGTCGACGAGTACGTCGGCGCTGGTGGGAACCTCATAGAGCTTCCCAGTTCGGGAGTGCACGCGGCTCAGGCGCTGTCTGCGCTGAGTCTTCCTGAGCAGATCGTGTTGGTTGGCCGAGTGGGCGTGTCCATGAGTGAGTCATCCCGCATCGAAGTGGGTCTGGGCCGGGCTCGGATTCTCGATCAGGTTGATGCTCTGCTGAGTGCCACCGGACGTTCCCATATTGACGTGCTCATCCTCGATGTCTTCGATGCTGACGTGGACAGGGCGGAGACTGCCTCGGCGATCGATACCCTCCTGACAGTGGGCAAGATCCGCTACGTCGGCGTCTCCCACCATGCTGGCTGGGAGCTCGCGGAGATGCGCGGAGCGGGTGTGCCGATCGCCTGCGCCATCGACGAATACTCCCTGCTCAACAGGGAGGCAGAGCACGATCTGCTTCCCGCCGCGAACTACGCAGGCGTGGGACTCATCGCTGGTGCCGGCCTGGGCAGGGGAGTGCTGAGCGACAAATATCGGCGCGGAACCCCGCAGGACTCACGCTTCGCCGCAGGTGAACTCACCGACTATGTCGGTGCCTATCTCGACGAACGATCGACCCGGGTGCTGGCAGGGGTCCGCAAGGCGGCGGCAGCACTGGGCGTGACCACTACGGACATCGCGTTGGCGTTCAACAGGCACCAGGGAATCGTGTCGTCATTGGTCTCTGCTCGCACCCCTGAACAGCTGATTCAGGTGGTCGGCAGCGAAGTCGAGCTCGAACCCGAGATCGCCGAGGTGCTCGACCAGATCTCGTGAGGTCTGAGTCGGACTATCTGAGCCTCAGTCGTCCTCGTCGTCCTCGTCGACGGTGAAGTCACCGTCGAGTTCATTATTGTCATCGTCCTCTTTGGCGTCTTCGACATCGTCGAAGAGCTCGAACGGAGTGACCTCGTCGTACGCGGTGTAGATCGCGTCTTCATAGATTTCGAAGGCATCGGCCAAGGCCATATAGGCGGCTTCGACACGAGGGTCTTCGTCTCCGTTGCGGTGTGCGGATGCAGCGAAGTGTTCGCCCACCGCTTCGAGGAATGCGTCCAGGGCCTCACGAGGATCAGTGCTCATGACTCAAATGTATCCCAGGGAAGTCGGACATGTAAGTCTTTGAACTAGGCTGAAGGCATGGCAGCTTTGTACGACCACCCCACCCCAGAGCGATTCGTCGTCGGCACGATCGGTCTGCCGGGTGAGCGAACGTTTCTCCTACAAGCAAAATCTGGAACCACGCTGACCACAGTGGTGGTGGAGAAGGAACAGGTTGAGGTCCTCGCTGATCGCGTCACCGAGCTCCTCGACATGGTCATGGTCAAGGATCCCGTTGCGCGAGTGTCCCAGTCTGCGATCGACGAACGCATCGACAACGCCGGACTCAACGTTCCGATCGAGCCCGAATTCCGGGTCGGGACCATGAGCCTGGGCTGGGACACTGTCGCCCATGAACTCGTGGTCGAATGCTTCGAACTCACCGAGGAGGATGCTCAGACGGGCACGTCAGCAGAGCCTGATGACGATGAAGTCGACCGGGAGGTACTGCGCATCGTTCTCGACGCCGCTGGCTCCCGCGAGTTCGCCCGCCGGGCCGACCAGGTCGTCTCCGCTGGTCGTGGCGACTGCCCCTTCTGCTCGCTGCCGTTGGAGCCCGAAGGGCACCTGTGCCCCCGTGCCAACGGCATAGCGCGCACCTGAGCGCGTCATGCACGCAGCTTTCGCGCAACAAGTCCTAGAGCAGGGCACCTGCACAACAATGGGAGCGATCCCGCGGGCCAGCAACGACACCCGTCTCGTGGTCGTCGACCACTCCGGCACACACCTCAAAGCCGTCTACAAACCGGCATCGGGGGAGCGACCGCTGGCGGATTTTCCGCCACACACCCTGTCGTTGCGCGAGGTGGCGTCCTACCGGCTGAGCGCTCACCTCGACCTCAACGTGGTACCGCCGACCGTCCTGCGCGGAGACCTGGGAGCGGGGCCAGGGTCGCTCCAGGCCTACGTCGAGGACTCCGGGCATGATGACGCCGTCGCCCTCACCGGGGTCGATGGCATCCCTGCCGATCACACTCCGATGTTCGCCCTGAGGACCGAGGACGGCACCGATCTGGTGCTGTCCCACGACACCCGGGAAGGTCTGCGGGCAATCGCCTTCTTCGACCTTCTCGCAAACAACGCCGACCGGAAGGCGGGCCACATCATCACCGGCAGTTACCTGCCGGGCAGCGGCCCGACCAGCATCGGCACCTACGGCATCGACAACGGTCTGACCTTCCACGCCGAAGAGAAGGTGCGTACCGTTCTGTGGGGTTTCTCTCGTCTGTCGTTCAGGGCCGAAGAGATTGACGCTCTCGACGAGGTAGCCCGAATGCCCGCGGAACTTTGCACCGCGCTGTCTGAGTGCTTGGAAGACGCCGAGATCGAGAGTCTGCGCTCCCGGGCCGAGCGCCTGGGAGAGGCAGGGACCTTCACCGAGCCGCCCCAGGATCGGACCGTGATTCCCTGGCCGCCGATCTAGACGGAGCACTGCCGGAGACAGGAGGTGCCGTTCTGCTATGACTCGGTTAGGCTGGTCTCCGTGAAGTCATGGTCCGAACCTCAGCTACCCCGCCTCACCAGCCCCGGAAAGGTGCCGACAGTATTCGACACCGGCACACGGAGCCCACGCAGACTCAAAGGGCGTGACCAGGCGGCCGGTCTCTATGTATGTGGAATCACCCCCTACGACGCCACCCATCTCGGTCACGCGGCAACCTATGTCGCCTTCGACCTGCTGAACAGGGTATGGCGCGACGCAGGGCTCGACGTCGTCTATGTGCAGAACACAACCGATATCGATGACCCTCTGCTCGAGCGGGCCAAGGCGACGGGAGTCGATTGGCGTGAGCTCGCCGAATCCCAGATCGAACTGTTCCGTGAGGACATGACCGCACTGCGAGTGCTTCCGCCCCAGCACTACATCGGCGTCGTCGAGACGGTCGATCAGATCGTCGAAGCGGTAGAGGACCTTGTCGAATCGCGGGCTGCGTACACCCTGGACAACGGCGACGTGTACTACCGGGTCTCAACCCCGATCCGTCCGCCCTTCGGCAGCGTCAGCCACGACGACCAGGCCACGATGGCCACGCTCTCAGCCGAACGCGGGGGCGACCCGGAAACACCGGGCAAAGACAATGAGATCGACCCTCTGCTGTGGAAAGCCGCCCGAGAGGGCGAGCCGTCCTGGGACGGCGGGAAACTCGGGCCAGGCCGCCCGGGCTGGCATATCGAATGCACCGTCATCGCCAACAACTATGCAGGACTGCCCGTCGACGTTCAGGGCGGTGGCAGCGATCTGGTGTTCCCACACCACGAAATGAGCGCGGCTCACGCGGCAGCGTGGAAGCAGACACCGCTGGCCCAGACCTATATGCACACAGGCATGGTCGGCTACCAGGGCGAGAAGATGAGCAAGTCCAAGGGCAACCTCGTCCTCGTCTCGAAGCTGCGCGAACAGGGCGTTGACCCGATGGTCATTCGCACAGTGCTGCTGTCGAACCACTACCGCAGCGACTGGATCTTCACCGACGATCTGCTCGAATCCGCCTCGGCGAGACTGCAAGCCTGGAAACATGCTGCAATGTGCGAAGCCGAATGCCGGGAGGGACTGCGCGGACACATCATCGGTCTGCTGCGTGAATCTCTGGCCGATGACCTCGACAGCCCCCGTGCATTGGGCATCCTCGACGAATGGGCCGAACACTATGCGGATTCACCTGCCGCCGAGACTGCACCGGCGTGCGGTAATCGGGTCGCCGACGCCGTCGATGCCCTGCTTGGCCTCGACCTGCACGCCTGAGCTCGAGCCCTCTACCTCTCACGGCCGCGCTTGCGCAGATAGCGCTGGAACTCGGCGGCGATCGCATCGCCGCTGGCTTCCGGCAGTTCTGTGGAATCATTGAGCTGCTCGAGTCCCTTGAGCAGTTCCACTAGATGAGGGTTGAGCGCGACCAATTCATCGGCACCGAGCTCCCAAGCCCGGCTCTCCTCCTCGAGGATGGGAATGTCGATCTCGAGTCCCGTGTACTTCTCCACTGCTGAGGCCAGGGCCAATTCCGCCTTGGGCGAGGGGGAGTCGGTGAGATAGTCGGGCACACCGACCCACAGGTTGATCGCACGCAGTCCTCGCCTGTCGCATTCGACGCCGAGGAGTCCGAGAATGCCGATCGGACCCGCATAACCATTGACGTCGATCTTCAGATCCGCGGCGAGCACTGCATCCTCTGTGTTCGCGACAACGGGCAGGGGCCGTGTGTGGGGTACCTCCGCGTGCAGACCTCCGAGCAGGACCACACAGTCCTCGGCCGTGACCTCGGAGAGGATGAGTGAGAGGAACTCTCGCCACTTCAGCCCCGGCTCATGTCCCTGGATGACGGTGACCGGCGTCCCCAGATGCTGTCCCCGGTGGACCTCGATTCCCGGCCACGCAATCGTGGCCCGACCCGTTTCGTCCCGAACGATCTCAGGCTCTGAGAATCTGAACTCGTAGAAGCCGTCGGTGTCCAAAATCTCACTCGCGCCCAGTCTCCATGACTCGATGAGATCCTTGACCAGTGAACTGGCGGCCTCAGAGGCATCCGCGTCCTGTCCCTCGAAGGCGATGAACACGAGTGACCCGGACCCTGATGGAAGAAAAGTCATGCTTCAAGATTACGCTGGAATCATGATGAATCCTGCCGCAGTCCTCTGGGACATGGACGGAACGCTGGTTGATACGGAACCGTATTGGATCAGGGCCGAGACCGAACTGATGAACGCGCACGGCATTGACTGGAGCGAAGAGCAGGGCTTGGAGTTCGTGGGCAACGATCTTCTCACTTCTGCCGCGATGATGCAGGACGCCGGACTCGACCTTCCGGGCACGGTCATCGTCGACACGCTCCTCGACAAGGTCGTCGCGAAGATCGAGGAAGCGGTACCGTTTCGCCCCGGAGCTCTCGATTTCCTCGATGCGATCGTCACCGCCGGCATCCCCTGCGTGATGGTCACGATGTCCTACCGGCGACTTGCCGAGGCGGTCATCTGCGCATGTCCGGACGGCAGCTTCGACGGACTCATCTCCGGCGACGAGGTCACCGTCGGCAAACCCGATCCAGAGCCCTATCTCAAGGGAGCGGCGCTGCTTGGCCTCGCCCCGGGAGCCTGCGTGGCACTCGAGGACTCGAAGCCCGGTCTCGCCAGCGCAGAAGCAGCAGGCACCATCGCAATCGGTATTTCCCATCTGGTTGCGCTTGAGGAACGCCCCGGCCGGATCCTGTGGTCTAGCCTCGAGGGACGCAGTGTTGCCGACCTCAGGGAGCTCACGTCCCGACAATCCGTGTGATCTCCGGCGTCGGCGGGGGAGTGTTGCCCCACGCGGGGCACAACGGTTTGAAGGTGCACCAATTGCACAGCGGAGACTTCTTCGGACGCCAGCGATCAGCCTCGGCGGAGGCGATGATGTCCTTCCAGATCGACTCGATCTCGAACTGGGTGCGTTCGATGTCACTCATCGTGGGATGAGACTTGAGGATGGACTGCGACCCCAGATACATGAGCTGCAGAGTGTGGACGAGCTCACCCGTCAGGCGATATTCGACGAGGGCGTAGAAGCCCATCTGGAAATGGGCCTCCCTGCCGTATTGGGGTTTGGGCTGCTTTCCGGTCTTGTAGTCGACCAGACGCTTCTCACCGCCCGGGGCGACATCAACCCGATCGATGAAGCCGCGCAGCTCGAGACCGTTGTCGAGCTGGGTGCGGACATACTTCTCCGTCTGCTCCGGTTCGAGGTGCTCGGGGAATTCGAGTGTGAAGTAGGCACGCAGCAGGTTTGCGGCCGTAGTGAAGAAGGTCTCCTTCTCACCCTCGTCTCCGAAGATCTCCAGCACTTCGGGGTCCTTGTCGACGAGTTCGTCCCAGCTGGGACGCAGCAGTGACTCGGCGACATCCTGGGTTCGCTGCGCCGCCGGCAAGGCGAAGAGCTTCTCAAGCACAGAATGGACGAGGGTCCCTCTGAAAGCGGCCTGCGACGGCGGTTCCGGAAGCTTGTCGATGCTGCGGAATCGGAATTTCAAGGGACATTGTACGAAGTCGTTTGCCCGTGAGGGCGAAAGACTGATCAGCTCGGCCATGTGACTACTCTAACGACTTGCCCTGACACGACGCGTCAGAACACGTCGAGGACCCCGTCGCTGTTAGGCTGAGTAGACCCGACCCCAAGCAAGAGGAACTCCTTCCATGTCCGCGAAAAATCACCAGACTGGTGCCTCTTCGGGCTTGCGCCTGGGGACTGTTCTCGGCGCCCCGGTGATCCTGGCCTGGTCATGGTTCCTCGCCGCCATCGTGATCACGATCCTGTTCGCCCCGTGGGTGAATACCGTCCGGCCCGACCTCGGTGTCTGGGCCTGGTTCGTCGCCTTCGCGTATGCGGTCCTCCTGTTCGGTTCGGTCTTCCTCCACGAACTGGCACACGGTGTCGCCGGCCAGTTCTACGGGCTCAAGGTCGCCGCGATCGAACTCAACATCTGGGGTGGATTCACCCGGTTCGAGCCGCAGGCCGACAATCCTCGTGACAAGGCGGCGCTCACCAGCTTCGTCATCTCCATCGTCGGTCCGATCGTCAACATCGTGCTGGCGCTGCTGGGCTGGTGGTGCCTGAGCGCGGTCTCGCCGACCTCGGTTCCGTGGCTTCTGCTCATTGCGGTGACTTTCGCGAACGTCGCGCTCGGCGCCATCAACCTCCTCCCGGGCATTCCGCTGGACGGCGGGTGGGCGCTGCAGGCCCTGATGTGGCGCCTGACCGGTTCGCAGTTCCTGGGAACGATCGTCGCCAGCTGGGTTGGCCGAGTCATCGCCGTCGGCTTCATCGGCTGGTCGGTCATCACTCCGTTGTTGGCAGGTGAGCGCCCGGACCCGCTGACAGTGGCGTGGATGTCGTTGATCGCCATCATGCTGTGGTTCTCCGCAGGAGACGCTGCGACCCATGCGAAGCGGGCCCGGAAGATGGAGACCTACGACCTGTCGCAGGTCATCCAGCCCGCCATTGCAGCAACTTGGGACGCAGACCTTGCAGACACACTCGACTATGCCAACACGCTGGGCAACGCAAAAGAACGCACCCTCATCGTCGTCCTCGACCAGAAGGGCCTGCCCTACGGGCTCGTCGACAGGCATGCAGCGGCCGGTCGCCTGGCAGAGTCGCTTGACCAGGTCCCGGCAGGCGAGGTCGCCCGGCCATTAGCCGGATGGATCGGAGTCCCGAGGGACATCACCGCCCCACACCTGCTCGAGTCACTGACCCACCGGCCTAAAGCGCAGTTCAGCCTGGTCATGGACGAGAACACCCTTGTCGGTGTGATCGACCTGCAGGAATTCTTCGACGAGCTTCTCGCAGCCTGAACCAGGTGTGCTGAGACTCTTCTCACCAGCGTAGAGTGGATGCATCATGACTGAGGCAAGCCATACCGAACCCGACCGGGCACTGAAAACCGGCGAGAAGATTCAGCTCACCGACCCCAAAGGCCGAATGCACACGATCGTGCTGGCTCCAGGGGAGCTGTTCCACACGCACAAGGGACTCATCGAACACGATGCCATCATCGGTCGCACCGAGGGAATCATCGTGTCGAACACCGGGGGCATCGACTTCCAGGTCTTCCGTCCGCGCTATGAGGACTTCGTTCTGTCCATGCCCCGCGGGGCTGCGGTCGTCTATCCCAAGGACTCCGGGCTCATCGTCACCCTCGGCGACATCTTCCCCGGTGCAACGGTCGTCGAAGCCGGCGTCGGCTCCGGGGCACTGTCCATGGCTCTGCTGCGGGCAGTCGGCCCCACCGGAACGCTGCACTCCTTCGAACTCCGCGAGGAATTCGCCACCATCGCAGCCGGGAACATCGCCGACTTCTTCGATGGTCGACCCGACAACTGGTCGGTCACGGTAGGAGATCTCTCCGACGAACTTCCGCGCGCCTACGAGGCCGGCACCGTCGACCGCGTCGTCCTCGACATGCTCACACCATGGAACACTCTGGAGGCAGTCAGCACAGCACTGGCGCCCGGCGGCGTCGTCATCGCCTACGTAGCCACCGTTCCACAGCTCTCCCGCTTCGTCGAAGCACTGCGCGCCACGGAAAGCTTCAGTGAACCCCAGTCGATGGAGGCCATGGTCAGAGGCTGGCACGTCGATGGACTCGCAGTTCGTCCCGACCACCGGATGATCGCCCACACCGGCTTCCTCGTCATCGCCCGACGCATGGCTCCCGGAGTGGCCCCGCTGGAGAAGAAGAAACGCCCCCAGGGCTCTCCCGCCTCGACCGAAGACGTGGATGCGTGGACGAAGCCGGAAGTCACCGATGAAGCCGTCGGGGCCAGAGTTGCTCAGGGAAAGAAGCTGCGCCGCGTTATGCGCGAGGCAGGAAAACGCCTGGACCAAGAAGCGCCGACCCCAGAGTCGAACAAGGCGACCCCAGAGTCGAACACCCAAGAGTCGAACACCCCAGGGTCGAAGGAGGACCAATGACCGAAACCACGACCGAAGTCAAGCGACTGCGCGAGGACAGCGCGTCATTGCGCCAACAGCTCTTCAGCGCCGGGAAACGCAATGAGGCCCTGTCGAAGACCCTGCGCACAGCTCGCGACGAGCTGAACAGGATCAAGGAAGAGGCCCGTCGACTGACAGAGCCGCCCAACAACTGGGGCACGCTCGTGGCTCTCGGTGACTCCGGGCTGACCGCCGACGTCATCGTAAGCGGCCGCCGCATGCGCGTCGCCGTCGGCCCCGAGGTGGAGCCGGCGCAGCTGCGGGCCGGCACCGACGTGCTCCTCTCGGAAGGCCTCGTCATCATCGGGACCGGTTCCTTCGCCCCGGTCGGCTCTGTTGTCAATGTGCGCGAGTTCGTCGACGACACACGGATCCTCGTGGGCGCCCCCGGCGACGACGAGCAGGTCTTCATTCTCGGCGAGGAACTCGTCGATGCCGGCCTGCGCGTCGGTGATGCAGTGGTCGTCGATACGCGCACCCACTATGCCCTTCAAGTCGTTGAGAAGCCGGAGGTCTCTTCTCTGCTGCTCGAAGAGGTCCCGGACATCACTTACTCCGACATCGGCGGGCTGGCCGATCAGATCGGCCAGATCAAGGACGCAGTGGAACTGCCCTTCGAGCATCCGCAGCTCTACACCGAACACGGGCTCAAACCGCCGAAGGGCATCCTGCTCTACGGCCCTCCCGGTTGTGGCAAGACGCTGATCGCGAAGGCCGTGGCCAACTCCTTGGCCGACCGGACCGGTGCCGGTCAGTCCCGCAAAACCTACTTCCTCAACATCAAGGGACCCGAGCTGCTCGACAAGTACGTCGGCGAGACCGAGCGTCAGCTCCGACTCATCTTCGCCCGGGCCAGGGAGAAGGCTTCGGCCGGGTTCCCCGTTGTCGTCTTCTTCGACGAGATGGAGTCTCTGTTCCGCACTCGCGGTACGGGCAAGTCCTCGGATGTGGAGACGACCATCGTCCCGCAGCTGCTGACCGAGATCGACGGTGTCGAACAGCTCGACAACGTGATCGTCATCGGGGCATCGAACCGCGAGGACCTCATCGACCCCGCAATCCTGCGCCCGGGTCGCCTCGACGTCAAGATCCGCATCGAACGTCCTGATGCTGATGCGGCTCGGGACATCTTCGAGAAGTACCTCACAGCCGAACTGCCGTTGCACCCGAGCGTGCTGACCGGTCATGAGACACCTGCTGGGGCGGTTGGCGCCTTGATCTCGTACTGTGTCGACCGTATGTATGCACTGTCACCGGAGAACGAATTCGTCGAGGTCACCTATGCAAACGGTGCGAAGGAAGTCCTCCACTTCGCGGACTTCGCCTCCGGAGCCATGATCCACAACATCGTGGACCGGGCCAAGAAGGGCGCGATCAAATCGCTGTTGGAAACGGGCGAACGCGGTCTGGCACCGAAGCACTTCGAAGAGGCCATCGCCGAGGAATTCAGCGAGCACGAGGATCTGCCCAATACGACGAACCCCGACGAGTGGGCGCGAATCTCCGGTCGCAAGGGAGAGCGAGTGACACATCTGCGGATGATGCACCTGGATACGACGCGTGGTGCTCCTGCGCTTCCGCTCGAGACGGACATCGCCGAGGTGTATCCGAACTCAGACCTGGTCTGAGTCGGTTCAGCGGCGGCGCCGGCGAGGGCTGGTGCCGCCACCTGTCACGGCCGTGGCGATGATGCGCCAACCGACCAGGGTGATGAGGTTGAGGCTCGTGGCCACGATCATAAAGCTGACAGGCACCTGTCCCGGATCGCCACCGGCCCCGGTCACGCCGCGGATGACGAGTCCGATCAGGACGGTGATCGCCCACACCGATGTTCCCGTCGCCAAGGGAGCGATCGGACGGTCCCAGACTGCCGAGAGCAGCCAGGCGATCCCGAGCCCGGCCAGGAATGGCCACGCTGTGGTCAGAAGCCCTTGGGGGTCGAAATTATGAGAATGTGTGTAATGACCGATGATGGTGAACAGGACAACCAGGACGAGGTCGACGATCAACGCGATCGGCAGATGAGATTTCTTTGCAGCCACGTCCCCGAGTCTAAACGTTAGAGGGAGTTCAGATGCTCAGTGTCCACCGTGTGATGGGTTCCGAAACCGAGTTCGGACTGAGCCAGCCGGGCAATCCGGGCGCGAATCCGATGCGTGACTCGGCGCGTGTCGTCGACGCCTATGCGGGACCGCGCGGACTGAAGTCATCACAGAACTTCTGGGACTTCGCCACCGAATCGCCTCTCGCCGACGCACGCGGCTTCTTCATGAACGTTGCCGACGCAGACATCTCCCAGCTCACCCACATGCCCCAGGAGTCCGTCGAAGCACAGTACCTGGCCAATGTTGTGACAGAGAACGGTGCCCGCTACTACGTGGACCATGCCCACCCCGAATACTCGTCACCCGAGGTGCTGACTCCGCGTGATCTCGTCACCTACGATCGTGCCGGAGACCTGGTGGCGTTGGCCTCGGTGCGCAGCCTCGAAGCAACGGATGAACCCGTCAACCTCTACAAGAACAACTCCGATTCGAAGGGATCCTCTTACGGCACCCACGAGAACTACCTCGTCGACCGTGCAGTGGATTTCGACGCTCTCGTCGCCGGACTGATCCCATTCTTCGTCAGCAGGCAGATCCTCTGCGGATCCGGACGGGTGGGCATCGGACGCGAAGGTGAGACCGCGGGCTTCCAGATCTCCTCGCGTGCTGATTTCTTCGAAGCGGAGGTGGGCCTGGAGACCACCTTGCGCAGGCCGATCATCAACACCCGTGACGAACCCCACGCCGATCCGGCCAAATATCGCCGGCTGCACGTGATCATCGGCGATGCCACGATGGCCGAACCTGCCACCCTGGTCAGATTCGGGTCGACTTCACTGGTGCTCGGTCTCATCGAGGCAGGACTCGTCCCCAAGCTTGAACTCGCCGACCCGATGCAGGCGCTGTGGGACGTCAGCCACGATCTGAGCATGAGCCAGAAGCTGCCCATGTCCGACGGCACCTCGATGACCGCTCTGGAGATCCAGAACACCTACTACTCAGCCTGCCTCGAACACGCCGGCGAAGACGCGGACACCACCGAGGTTCTCAGCGAATGGGACAGACTCCTCGACGGTCTGGCCACCGACCCCCGCAGCCTTTCCGACTCCATCGACTGGATCGCCAAATGGGTGCTGCTCGAAGGGTACCGGCAGAAGGAGAACCTCGACTGGGATCACCCGAAGCTGGCTCTCATCGACGTTCAGTACCACGATGTGCGGCCGGAGAAGGGTCTGTTCTACAAGCTCGAGAAGGCCGGGCGGATCCGACGCCTGACGACCGATGATGAGGTGGAGAAGGCGGTGACTTCAGCACCCGACGGGACTCGCGCTTACCTCAGATCCCTGGCCGTGACCCGGTTCTCGGACTCACTGGTCGCAGCAAGCTGGGACTCGCTCGTCCTCGACGCCGGAGACTACGGGATCGTGCGCCTGCCGATGAGCGAACCGCTCAAGGGCAACCGCGAACTCCTCGAAGACAGACTGGCGCAAGTGCATGACACACAGGCACTGCTGCAGGCGCTGGGAGTGGATAGACTGAAAACGACGAACGATGAAAGAGGTGCGAAATGAGTTCGCAGGAACAGGTTCAGAAAGACCATGCGTCCGGCGGGGGAGAACCACCCGTCGAACCGCCGGAGGCCGTGCAGGGCCAGATCAACACCCAGAACGTGGATTCGATCCTCGATGAGATCGACGGGGTCCTCGAATCGAACGCAGAGGAATTCGTGCGCAACTTCGTCCAGAAGGGCGGCCAATGAGATGTCAGGATTCTCTCCTGCATTTCTGAGTTCGACGAGCAATTCGTTCGTCGAACTCGCCCGGGCTGTGGCACCAGAAGCGCTGCCCACCACGGCCGGGCATGACTTGGGGCACCAGGTCCCGGAGGGCACGACGATCATCTGCTTCCGCACCGCCGCGGGAATCCTCATGGCAGGAGACCGGCGCGCGACGATCGGGAACATGATCGCCTCCCACTCCATGGAGAAGGTGCGACCAGCCGACGACTTCTCGGTCATCGGCATCGCCGGTACTGCAGGGCTGGCACTCGACCTCATCCGCCTGTACCAACTCGAACTCGAACACTACGAGAAGATCGAAGGCGCCCGGCTGTCCCTAGGCGGCAAGGCCAACCGTCTGGCATCGATGCTGCGCGGAAACCTGAGCCTGGCCATGCAGGGGCTGTCTGTTGTTCCGCTCTTCGCCGGGGTCGACGAAGCGACTCCTGCCGGGCAGATCTTCAGCTTCGACGTCACCGGCGGCAAATACGAGGAGCATCGATTCCATTCGATCGGCTCCGGATCCGGCTTCGCCCGTGGGGCGCTGAAGAAGCTGTGGCAGCCCGGCCTCGACATCGATGCAGCGATCTCGGTGGCCGTTGAGGCCCTGTTCGATGCCTCCGATGATGATTCGTCCACCGGCGGCCCCGACTTCGTCAGGCAGATCGCCCCGACGATCTTCACCGTCGACCTGGACCACGGCGTCGTCGAGATCCCCTCCGCCGACGTGATGTCTGTTGCCACCGCGGTCGTTGACCGTCGGACCAGGAAGGCGCAGTCATGAATGAGGCAACTTCATGAGCCAGGTACCGTTCTACGTCTCACCCGAACAGCTGATGAAGGATCGCGCCGACTTCGCCCGCAAAGGCATTGCCCGGGGGCGGTCCGTCGTGGTTCTGCGCTATGACGAAGGCATCCTCCTCCTGGCGGAGAACCCTTCACCGACGTTGCACAAGATTGCTGAGATCTACGACCGCATCGGCTTTGCCGCCGTTGGCAAGTACAACGAATTCGAGACGATGCGCCAAGCCGGTGTGAGGTACGCGGACCTGCGCGGGTACTCCTACCATCGCAGTGATGTCACGGCGCGGGGTCTGACCAACGCGTACGCTCAGACGCTGGCCGGGGTCTTCACCACCGAGTCAAAGCCCTTCGAGGTCGAACTCGTCGTCGCTGAACTCGGACTCACCGCTGACACCGATCAGCTCTACCGGCTCAGCTACGACGGGTCAGTCATCGATGAGACCGAACACGTTGCGATCGGGGGACAGGCCGACGACATCACCGCAACGCTGAAGGACCTGTCCACCTCCGCACTGCCCCTGCGAGAAGTCTTTGACCATGGTGTGCGTGCTCTTGCCACCGCAAGCTCCGGCACGCTGACGCCCCAGGACCTCGAAGCAGCTGTGCTCGACCGGAACGCGAACGGTCACCGTACTTTCAAACGACTCAGCAACGCCATGCTGGCGCAGCTGCGGGAGGACTGATGGCCAGGATCTACGGCCTCGAGACCGAATACGGCCTCGCCCATTCGGCTGGCGAAGGCGACCGACGTATCGGTCCGGAGGAGATCGCGCGCTATCTGTTCCGACCCATCGTCGAATGGGGACGCTCCTCCAACGTGTTCCTGCCCAACGGCTCCCGGCTCTACCTCGACGTCGGTTCCCACCCGGAATACGCCACCGCAGAATGCGATAACCTCAGCGATCTGCTCACTCAGGACCGGGCGGGCGAGTCCCTGATGATCGATCTGCTGAGTCAGGCTCAGTCGAGCATCGAGGCCGATGGGCTCGGCGGGCGAATCCACATGGTCAAGAACAACACGGACGCTGCCGGGAACTCCTACGGCTCCCATGAGAACTTCCTCATCCGCCGCAATCTCGACTTCAACCGTCTGACCACAGTGCTGCTTCCCTTCCTCGTCTCCCGTCAGCTGCTGGTGGGTGCCGGAGCCATCATCCCCGCACAGTCCTCATTCCACCCCGACGTCGAGGCGAACCGGTCGGACATGATGTTCGGTCTCTCGGCTCGTTCGGATGTGATGTGGGAAGGATTGTCGTCGGCGACAACACGTTCACGCCCGATCATCAACGCTCGAGACGAACCGCACGCGGATGCAGAGAAGTACCGTCGTCTCCATGTCATCGTCGGCGATTCCTCGATGTCGACAGCCACCTCGGCGCTCAAGATCGGCTCGGCGGTGCTCATGCTCGACCTCATCGAACAGGGCGCACGGATCCCCGAAAACGGTCTGCGCCACCCCGTGCGCGACATCCGTCTCGTCGCCAGAGACCTCACCGGGTCGGTGAAGCTCGAGCGCACGGACTCGACGACGATCACACCGCTGAACCTGCTCACGGACTACCGCGACCGTGCTCAAGTTCTCGTGCAGAGGGGCGACCACAGCCTCGGTGATGATGGGATGGCCGAATACGTCATCGATCTGTGGACCCGGATGCTCGAAGCGATTGCAGCTCAAGACTTCTCCGCCGTTGACCGCGAGATCGATTGGGTGATGAAGAAGACGCTCATCGATCGGGCGATGGCCCGCGGCATCGACGCCGTCACGGATCCCCGGATCTCGCGCCTCGACATCGCCTATCACGACATCACGCCCGACACCGGGCTGTTTCCCAAGCTGGAACGGACCGGGATGGCGAAGAACCTGGTCTCTCCCGAGGCAAGGGAAAAGGCGAAGGATGTGCCACCGGCGACCACTCGCGCAGCCATCCGCGGCGAATTCGTCCGTGCCGCTCATGCCGCGCGCCGTGACTACACCGTCGACTGGGTGCATCTGCGACTCAACGACGAATCCGGGCGTGCCGTGGCGCTTAAGAACCCCTTCGAGTCCACACACCCACAGGCTGAAGCGCTCATCGCTGGCCTGTAAGATCTCAGTGATCTGGTCTTGAACGAAAGGAACCACGTGCGCACCAAAGTGCTCGCCGTCATCGCGGCCGCCACACTGCTGCTGTCCGCCTGCGGACAGGGCGAGGAGGCGGAAAACACGACAAGTGCCCCGCCATCCGTTTCGGCCGAGGACGCGAAGTCGACCAGTCTCGACGACATCACAGTCAAGGGCAAGATGGGTGAGAAGCCGAAGGTCAGCTTCGACGCGCCCCTGGTCGTGGACAAGACCGGAGAGTCCGTCATCAGCGAGGGCAAGGGCGATAAGGTCGCCGACGGTGAACAGGTCACTGCACAGATGACCTTGGTCTCAGGCACCACCGGCAAGCAGATCGAATCGAGCTACGATTCGAAGTCACCGGCAGGATTCCCGATGGACAAGAGCCAGATCTCGGAGGAGCTCTACAATGCGCTCCTGGACACGAAGGTCGGGTCGCGCGTGCTCATGTCGCTCAACGGCAGTGCGCAGCAGGGCCAGCCCGCACAGACTCTCGTCTACGTCATCGACATTGAGAAGACCACGAAGCCCCTGACCCGTGCCGAAGGCAAGCAGGTCGACCAGTCGAAGAACCCCGTGAAGGTCACGCGGGCCGACGACGGTGAGCCGTCTATTTCGAAGCCGAAGGGCAAGGCCCCGAAGGAACTCGAAACGTACACGACGATCGAGGGTGACGGACCGAAGGTCAAGGAAGGCCAGAGTGTGGCCGTGCATTACTCCGGTTGGCTCTGGGACGACAATTCGAAGTACTTCGACTCGAGCTGGCAGGATGGTCGCGGACCCTTCGCCGTCGATCCCGTCGGTCAGGCCCAGGTCATCGACGGATGGAACGAAGGCCTTGTCGGAGCAAAGGTCGGCAGCCAGATCGTCCTCGTGGTTCCCCCCGACAAGGGATACGGAGAACAGGGCAGCCCGCCGAACATCCCCGGCAACGCAACCCTGGTTTTCGTCATCGACGTCCTCTCCGCCCAGGGCTGAGTAGATCTCGGCCCGTGGCTGAGAACACACACCACAGAACTACGACATAAGGAGACACCATGAGCAAGCAGAAACCAGTCGTCGACTTCCCCGGAACTGAAGCTCCGACCGAACTCGTCATCATCGATGACATCATCGGAGACGGCGCCGAGGCGGGCCCCGGCCATACCGTGAGCGTGAACTACGTGGGCATCGCCCATTCAACCGGTGAAGAGTTCGACGCCTCCTACAACCGCGGCACCCCGCTCGAATTCCGCCTCGGCTCCGGCATGGTCATCTCCGGCTGGGACCAGGGCATCCAGGGCATGAAGGTCGGCGGCAGGCGCACCCTGCAGATCCCACCGCACCTGGCCTACGGGGACCAGGGCGCCGGCGGCGTCATCCAGCCCGGCGAGTCCCTGATCTTCGTCTGCGATCTGGAGAACGTGCGCTGAGACGCCAACAATGAAACGGGTGCCGAGACTCAGAGCTCGGCAGCCAACCTGCCCGCCGCGGCTGCAGCAAGAAACGCTGCTGCATCGGCGGGCAGTTTTCGTCCCATCGTCGACAGGCCCACCGGCGAGGACTTGAGCCCTGCCCACAGACCTTCCACGCTGACAGTGACTTGATCATGCATGTGCAGCATCGGCAGCTGTGCGGCGACGACCTCGGACATGACGGCGGGGTCGATCTCCATCTCACGACGGTCCGCCTCGGCGAGGGTGGAGAAGTCCGGGACCGGAATCGTCATTCCGGGACGGGCGACCTCGATCAGAGACGTCAGAGAATGGTGGGAGATGCCGAAATGCCTGCCGCGGGCATCGGCATTGGACATGCGCAGGACACCCACCGGGCTCCCACCCAGCAGAGCGGCCGCATTGAGATGCTCACCGGTGACGAGACCCGAAAATCCATACTTGGTTCCGGTCCCCAGATTTCCCGGACCCTGCGCGACGATGGCGATATCGGCACCGAGGACATGTTTGGCGGCGAGCAGGCCCGTGTGAATCGTCACAGCCTCAAGATCGGCGCCCCAGGATTGGCCGGTGCTGATGGTTCCGTGCAGCCACCCTGCGTCCTTCAGCCCGGCCGCAGCCTGGGAGAAGCTGGCTGGCAGTGCCGCACCGTCGCTGATGACATAGGCGATGCGAAGCTCGGGATCCACCGCACGGATGCCGGCGATGATGGCTGGCAGAGCCGAATGCAGATCTGCGGCGAGCACAGGCATCCCACTCAGGGATTCTTCCCTGGCGAGGGTCTCATGATGCTCCGATTCCTGATCGTCGACACCGAGGACCATCGTCTGCAGGGGGGAGTAACGGTCCTTGACCAAATGACCTGGGCCCTCGGGTGGATCGGCCGGCAGAGCATCGGGCAGTGCCACGATCAGACCGAAGCCACCTGTGCCCAAGCCTTTGGCCAGGGCCGAGACGTTGAGCAGGACACTATCCCCGACCTGCGGATGCCCGACGGCCTCTGTATAGGCGACCGCCTTGACGTGGGTGATCGTCGTGCCCGGCAGCACCTGGTCAATATCGGCCTCGACCTCTGTGTATCCTGGCCGGGTGGAGCGAATCGTGGTCACGGTTCCTCTGCGCCAATGAATCATGGTCCTAAGACTATCGCCCGCATTAGGTTACGGTGGAATTGTGAATACGCCCCGCCCCAGCAGACAGAGGCAGCAGACCGAACGTCTGATGAACCTGCTGATCGCTCTGAGAGCCGCCCGCGGATGGGTCTCGCGAAAGACTCTGATGAGCGCCATCGACGGATATGCGGGCCTCGACGACATCGCCTTCGACCGCAAGTTCTCCCGTGACAAGGAACTTCTGCGGCACATGGGAATCACGATCGCCACCCGGGCCGAACACGACGCGTACTCGGATACGGGGGAGACCGGGTATCGGATCTCTGCCGATGACTATGCCATGGACGACGTCGAGCTCACCCCCTCCGAGGCCGCCGCAGTGGCAGTGGCTGCGCAGTTCTGGTCTGACACCGAACTCGGCGAGTCCAGCTCCCAGGCGCTGACGAAGCTGCGTGCTCTGGGCATTGACCTCACCAAGGCAGGACCCGGGCACGTTGAGGCCAACCAGGGTCCCGCCGCACGGAAGTTGGGCAGTGCCAACTTCGCGACCGCCCTCCACCACATCAACGCCCGCGAGGCGATCAGCTTCAAATACCACAAGCCCGGCCAGAGCCCCCGCAAGGTCAAGCTCGAACCTTACGCACTGCTCAGCCGCGGCGACCGGGTCTACCTGCTGGGACATGACATCGACCGTGATGCCGAACGCACTTTCCGACTCTCCCGGGTCGAGGGCAAGCTGACGAAGCTCGGCGGACGGGACCCCGGAGACTATGATTTCCCCGCCGATTTCGCTCCGCATGTGGCTTTGAACTCGAGCACAGAGATGGCGGTCGTCGCCGAGGCGAAGCTTCGGATCCGTGCCCATCGGGCTGATCCGCTGCGCCGGCGGCAGATCCGCACCGAGGACGATGCCATCATCGTCGAGTACACGGATGCGGCCTCCCTGGCCGCAGAGATCGTGAGCTTCGGCAACGTTGTCGAAGTCCTCTCGCCATCGGAGCTGGTTCAGGCTGTCGAGGACCGACGCCAGACGGTCAGGGAGTCCCTCGAACGACTTGGAGGTCGCAATGTCCTCAGCGCGTGAACGACTCACCCGGCTGCTCAGCCTGGTTCCCTACCTCGACGCCCATCCGGGGGCAGATCTCGAGGAGACTGCGGCCTATTTCACCATCGACTCGGACACCCTCATCGATGACCTGCAGCTCCTCTTCGTGACCGGTCGACCCGGTCACATGCCCGATGACCTCATCGACGCCAGCTGGGAAGGTGGGAAGGTCTACATCTCCAATGCTGAGGAGGTCTCCGTCCCCGTGAGACTCAGCGCGGAGGAGGCTGGAGTCCTCGTCCTGGCACTCGAACTCATCGACACCCTGCCAGGACTCGACACCGAGGCTGTGCGAACGGCGGCGCAGAAGCTGAGACTTGCCGCGGGAGAGAATCTCCGCACCCCGGTCGAGGTCAGCCCGATCCCCGCGAACGAGGAGCTCATGGCGTTCCTCAAGCAGGCGATCGACTCGGAAGCCGCGGTTCAGATCGATTACTATGTCGGTTCCCGAGACGAACTGACACGCCGGATCATTGCTCCCAGCAAGCTGGTTCCCGGCGCGGATTGGTACCTGGATGCTTGGTGCTATGCCGCGCAGGCTCCACGCCGGTTCGCTCTGAGCAGCATTCGCTCCTGGACCCCGGCGGCACATCCGCCGCTGGCCGTGAGCAATACGCAGTCGAGTGCGCGAGAAGTCACCATGACGCTGTCGCCTGCCGGCGCATGGCTCGCGGATGAACTCGAGTTGAGGCAGCGTGAATACTTCGCCAATGGTGAACCAAGTGTTCGAATCAGATTCCTGGTGCACTCCGTGGACTGGTTGAGTAGATTCCTACTGTGTCATGCCGACGTCATCACTGATATCGACGACAGTGAAGCGGTGGAAGCCGCGCTGACGCGGCTGGACTGAGACCGGGCTTCGCGCTCGAGCTCTGCCGTGCGGCGAGGATGAAAGGCACAGCCACACAGCGTAGAATCTTTTCGAGCAGACAATAGTCAAGGAGTCCCCATGAAACCGAGTTTCGTGCAGATCGCGATCGTGATCCTCATCATCGTGATCATTTTCGGCGCACCCAAGCTGCCGGCGCTGGCCAGGAGCCTGGGTCAGTCAATGAAGATCTTCAAATCTGAGGTCAAGGATCTCCGTGATGACGATGAGCCCAAGAAGACCGAACCGGGTGAGTTGGGCCGCGAGACAGCCGAGAACGACACTTCGTCGACCGCCGAGGCTGCCCGAAAGCCTGAGCAGCCTGCGCAGGAAAAGCAGGATCCGCAGTCTCACGAGAAGTGAAAGAGCAGAACGACCGGCGATCGTCTTCGGCACGTAAGAAGAACCCCGAGCGGAAGATGCCCGTCGTCGGGCATCTCATCGAACTCCGAAACCGTTCCCTGGTCGCGGCGATCGCGATCGTCCTCGGTGCCGTCGCCGGCTGGTTCCTCTACGATCCTGTCCTCGACATTCTGCAGGAACCGATCCGCAGCATCCGGGCTTCGGGCGACCGAACGGCTGAGATCAACTTCGCCGGAGTCGCCTCCCCGTTCGATCTGAAGATCAAACTGTCATTCTTCATCGGCATCTTCCTGTCCTGCCCGATCTGGCTCTATGAAGTCTGGGCATTCATCGTTCCGGGGCTGACGAAGAAGGAGAAGCTCTATTCGTTCGGTTTCCTCGGCGCAGCCATTCCGCTGTTCCTCGCGGGATCGACGATGGCCTTCTTCGCCCTTCCCAACGCTGTCAAGGCATTGACGTCATTCACCCCAGAAGGCGGCACGAACATCATCCCGGCACAGGACTATCTGAGCTTCGTGATGGTCATCATCGTTGTCTTCGGTCTGGCGTTCGTCCTTCCGGTGCTCATGGTCGGGCTCAACATGATGGGGATCCTCTCGGCCGTGAGGATCCAGAAATCTTGGCGGGTGATCGTGATGATCGTGTTCCTGTTCGCCGCTATTGCCACCCCCACTCCCGACGCACTGTCTATGTTCTTCCTCGTGATCCCGATGATGACGCTGTTCTGTGCGGCGTGGATTATCTGCGTGATCAGCGACCGGAGACGCAAGAAGCGACTCATCGCCCAGGGCCTGTGGGTCGACCCCGACGAACCGATTGACTGAGAGAAGCATGACTGAATCCATGAGCCCGATCGAACCCTCGGCAGACACCGAGCCACTGAGTCCCTCGGCAGCCTACGCCGACTATCGAGACAGGGCGGAGAAGGCACAGACTCCCTTGGGGCGGTTCGCCGCCAGGACCGGCTTCGAGCTCGACGACTTCCAACTCGAAGCCTGCACTCAGCTGCAGGAGGGCAAAGATGTCCTCGTCACGGCCCCCACCGGTGCCGGCAAGACTCTGATTGCGGAATTCGCTGTCGAGCTGGCCAGGGACGAAGGCAAACGGGTCTTCTACACCACGCCAATCAAGGCACTGAGCAACCAGAAGTTCAACGACCTCATGGACGTCCACGGTGTCGAAAACGTCGGCCTGCTCACTGGTGACACCTCGATCCGGCGCGATGCGCCGATCATCGTCATGACCACAGAAGTCCTGCGCAACATGCTGTACAACGATCTGTCGGGACTGGCCGACCTCGGGTTCGTCGTCCTCGACGAGGTTCACTACCTCGCCGATCGTTTCCGCGGTCCGGTATGGGAAGAAGTCATCATCCACCTGCCGGACCGGGTGCAGATGGTGTCGCTGTCAGCGACCGTATCCAACGTTGAAGAGTTCGGCGCCTGGCTGCGTGAGGTGCGCGGACCCACAACCGTCGTGTCCACCTCTCATCGCCCCGTGCCGTTGGTCAACCATGTCCTCGTCGGCCATCGCATGTACGATCTGTTCACCCACCACGACTCCGACCGGATTGATCCTGCTCTCAACCATGCGACCCGGACCCATGGTGGGCCCCGCTCGAAGCGCGAACGAGCCACCCGTGCCCGCTTCCGCAGGCCCAGCCGCACCCAGGTCGTGTCCTCTCTGGCCGAGACCGGGATGCTGCCGGCGATCATGTTCATCTTCTCCCGCAACGCCTGCGACGAGGCGGTGGAACAGTATCTGGCCTCCGGCTTCGACCTGAACTCCCGCGAAGAGAAGGTCATCGTCAATGCCGCACTCGAAAAGCTGCGCGATGAGCTCGCCAGCGAGGATCTGGGCATCCTCGGATTCCACTCGTTCCGGGAAGGTCTGCTGCTTGGAGTCGCCGCCCACCACGCGGGAATGATCCCGCAGTTCAAACAGCTCGTCGAGGAACTCTTCTCCCAGGGCATCATCAAGGTCATCTTCGCCACGGAGACCCTGGCGCTGGGCATCAACATGCCTGCACGCACGGTCGTCCTTGAAAAGCTGGTGAAGTTCAACGGTGAGGCTCATGTCTCGATCACGCCAGGGGAGTACACCCAGCTGACCGGACGCGCCGGGCGCCGCGGCATCGACCAGATCGGCCACGCCGTCGTCATCTGGCACCCCAGCTTCGAAGTCAACGAGATCGCAGGGCTCGCCTCCAACCGTTCCTACTCGCTCAACTCTGCGTTCGGACCCACCTACAATATGACGGCGAATCTGCTCTCGCGGATGAGCTCCGCGGAAGCCGCGAAGGTCCTTGAGACCTCGTTCGCACAGTTCCAGGCCGACAAGGCCGTCGTAGGGTTGGCGAAGAAGGTGCGGAAGAACGAAACGACGATCGGGGCCTACGAGAAGTCGATGCAGTGCGAACTCGGAGACTTCGCGGAGTATGCGCGTCTGCGACAGGCCATCAGCGATACCGAGAAACAGGAGACTCGCACCAAGTCGAAGAACCGGCAACGTGAGATCCTCGAGTCGCTGAGTACGCTCAAGATCGGCGATGTCGTCACCCTGCCCGCGAAGCGAGTCGAGGGCACTGCTGTCATCATCGCGCCCATGAGCTCCCGCGATGGGAGTTCACGGCTGCCGACGGTGCTGACCGAGCAGGGCAAAGTCTGGCACCTGAGACCCCACGAGGTGACTGAACCGCTGGCAGCACAGGGCCGGGTCCGTGTGCCGAAGAAGTTCAATCACAGGCAGGCGGGGGATCGCCGGCAGCTGCTGGGCATCCTCAACGATGCCAAATACGAGGGCAAGGTCGATCCCCAGGCGCAGTGGGAATCCTCATCCGGTGCGTCTGGCGTCAGCTCGAGCGTGGCGGAGATGACTGAGCAGCTGCGAGCCCATCCCTGCCACGAGTGCCCGGACCGCGAAATGCACGCCAGGTGGGCCAACCGAGCGGCCAAGCTGGTCAAGGAGAACGATTCGCTCATCGCCCGGATCGAGGGCCGAACGACGTCGATCGCTCTGGTCTTCGAACGCGTTCAAGACGTGCTGCGCACCCTTGGTTTCGATCCCGAGCGCTCCGATATGCTGCGACGGATCTACGGGGAGCGTGACCTGCTCGTGGCGCTGACCATTCGCGAGGGCCTGTGGGACAATCTCGTCGAACCCGAACTCGCGGCATTCGCCTCATGCTTCGTCTTCCAGTCCCGGCGCGGTGACACCCTCCATCCGGAACGCGCCCCGAGCCGCGATCTCAAGGTCAACGGTGATGAGGCGGTGACGATCTGGCGCAAGCTGTTCCAACTTGAGGAGCAGTACGCCCTGTCGACGACGCAGGAACCCGACCGGGGACTGTTCAAACCGATGTACCGCTGGACCGAAGGCAAGAACCTCGCCGACTCTCTGCGCGGCACAGATATCGCTGCCGGGGACTTCGTGCGTTGGGCCAAGCAGAGCCTTGACCTGCTCGGTCAGGTCGCCGAGGTGGCCGAGGTGGCCGAGCCGGACACTGCAGTGCGCATCCGTCGCACAATTGAAGCGATCCGCCGCGGAGTCGTCGCCGACTCCTGACCGGCAGATCGTCCCCGACCTCAGCGGTGGGGTATGAACCTCAGCGACGGGCCCGCCTTCCCCGATGGAGGCGGACCCAGATGCGTCTCAGCGCTTGACCTTCTTGACGATGTTCTCGATGTCGGAGCCGAACGCGCTCTCCGTCGTCAGGTAGGTCCACGTTGACGAGGGTCGTTTGAGCCCGTGAGATGCCAGGTCGATTCCGGTATCCGTGAACTCTGCCTCTTCGACCGTCGACGCCGAATCTTCAATGACGTCGGACCAGAACGAGGAGAAGATGCGGATCGACTCCGTATTGAACGCCTCATGCGGTTTTTCACGTGCGAAGGTGCGCAGATGGATGCCCTCGCGCAGATCGTTGAGGAAGGCGAGGTGGTCGACCCAGCGCGCGTCGAGATGGAACAGCATCACTTCGCGCAGGGTTGCGTCGACGAGCTCCTGCGAGTGCTCGGCCGACAGATCCTTCGCCACATCGCCGAGACGCTCCTTGAGTTCGTTGATCGCCTCATCATCGACACGCAGCTCCCGGCGTCGGGTGAGGACGAGGTCGCGCTGCTTGGCCATCAGCTCGTTGAACTTCCAGGTGTCGCGGTGCAGTGCCGTATTCTGACCTTCAGCAACGCGCTGAGCGTGCTCGACGAGACCCAGCGCCCGCTTTGACTCGATCCATCCGGTCTCGTCTCCCTCGGAGACGAACCGTTGGATCTCGGGCACACGTGTCAACAGCTCATCTTCGAGGCTGGTGAAGAACACTGACGTTCCCGGATCACCCTGGCGTCCTGCACGACCACGCAACTGGTCATCAAGACGTGAGGACAGGTAGCGCCCGGCGCCGATGACCAGCAGGCCGCCGGCATCGGCGACGCTGTCGTCGGCCAGGCGGATATCGGTGCCGCGCCCGGCCATCTGGGTCGACACTGTGACAGCCCCAGGGGCGCCGGCAGCCGCGATGACCTCAGCTTCGAGCGAATCGTCCTTGGCATTGAGAACCGTCACCTCGATGCCGCGTTCGATCAGTCGTGCCGACAGCGATTCACTTTCTGCCACTGACGAAGTGCCGATGAGCACGGGACGATCCTTGGCATGGTTCTCGGCGACCTCGTCGACGATCGCGCGTTCCTTCGACTCCTGATACGTGTAGAGCCGGTCGGATTCGTCGTTGCGGATGACAGGCAAATGCGTGTCGACGGGGACGATCTCAAGGTTGTAGAACTCGCGCAGGTCATCTCCGACAGCCAGCGCGGTTCCCGTCATTCCGCAGACGGTCTCGTAGCCGTGGATGAGCTCTTCGACGGTCATCTGGTCGAGGATCTCGCCGCTTTCAGTGGTTCCCACGCCCTCTTTGGCCTCAACTGCTGCCTGCAGTCCGTCAGGCCAGCGCTGCAGTTCGGCCACGCGCCCACGGGAAGCCGAGATGAGTTTGACCCGGCCGTCGACGACAAGATAATCGACATCACGTTTGACCAAGGACTTCGCATACAGGGCCAGGTTGACGGCGGCGAGATTGGACGCGTCTTCTCCGAAGAGCTCGACTTCGAGTTCGGCTTCGACGCGGTTGATTCCTCCGTCGGTGAGGGAGACGGCTTGGTGATCCGGACTGATTTCGTAATCGACGTCGGGGTGCAGCGTCTCGACGAGTGCCGCGATCTGAGCGTTGGCGTCTTCGACGCTGGCCGATCCGGCGAGGACGAGCGGGACACGTGCCTCGTCGATGAGCACCGAGTCAGCTTCGTCGACGATGACGACGTCACGATCTGGGACGCGAATCTGGTCATCGTCGGTGACGAAACGGTCGCGCAGGACGTCGAAGCCGACCTCTGTCACGGAAGCGTAGAGAACCTCAGCACCATAGGCTTCACGCCGCTCGGCCTCACTCTGAGTGCCGGAGATCGACGCTGACGTCACACCAAGGAGCTCGAAGAGAGGCTTCATCCAGGTGCGGTCGCGGACAGCGAGGTAGTCGTTGACGCTGACTACGTGGACTCGGCGACCCTGCAGAGCGTATCCGGCGGCGGCGAGAGCACCGACGAGGGTCTTCCCCTCACCGGTGGCCATCTGCACGATATTCGCCTGCAACAGTCCGACGAGGCCCTTGATCTGCGTATCATAGGCGCGCTCGTCGAGTGATCGCTCGGCTGCCTCGCGGGCCAGTGCACAGTAGCGAACGAGATTCTCCTGCACAGGGCCGGAGGTGAAGATGTCGGCTGCGGCCTCTGTCAGCCCTTTATCATCCAGCTCCGCGTACTCACGACTCGCGGCCGTCATATCGTCGGCGGCCCTGTCGAACCATCCCGTGGCTTTGTCGGCCTGTGCGCCGGGTCGGTTGAGCAGTCGTGAAAAGAATCCCATTATCGTCCTTCGTCGAGTGATGGTCGCAGTTGATTCTATCGTTCAGGCCATGGGCCAGGAGCCATCGACGACGGCTTCGGCGTTGCCCTTTCTGCGCAACCAAGACTGCAGGTCAGCGGCCTGGGCGCGTTTCCATTCGCCTTGGGCAGACATGATTTCGGCCCGAGTGAGGTTCGCAATTTCTTCCGAGCTCTCGGCCAACGCTCGGGAAATGTCCAGGGCGGCAAGAGCATCCGCGGCGGCATCATGGGCGTCGAGGAGGGTGACCTTCCACCGCTTGGCTGTCTCGGTCAGGGTCCTCTTGCCCCGTCGGAACTGCTCGACTCGCTTGTCCAAGACAAAGGTATCGACGATCGTCGGCAGCAGTGCCGGGAGGTCGATGTGGGGCTGATGGCGTGTGACTTCGGCAGCCAAGACGCTGAGGTCGTAGACGATATTGTGGCCGACGACGACGGCGCCTTCCGATTTGAGATCGGCCAGGACCGTACAGAGCTCGACCACCACGTCTGCCACGGGGGCGCCGTTGGCTTGGGCGAATTCGGTGGAGATTCCGTGAACCGCCCGGGCCGGTTCGGGTATGACGACCCCAGGGTCGGCCAGCCAGGTGCGTGAGCTGTCGGCGGACTCGACGAATGCTGCGGTCACGATCCTGGCAGTCGATGGGTCGACACCGGTCGTCTCGAGATCGAAACCGACCAGCCTCGACTGTGACCACGGTTCGGCAGAGGCCTGGCCCGGAATCGGCGCGGCTGGCGATTGCGCTGCAGACACCTGGGCATCAGGAGCAGCCGCGCTTGCGCCGGTGGGTATCACGGAGGGCTGTGGCGGTGCACTGGCACCGGAGTCCCTGTCGGCACTGCCGAGAGCAGAGATGAGGTTGTCGACCGAGCGGCGGATGTTCTGGCCATGGGCTGCCGCCTCGACCGCAGTGCGATCGATCTCACCTGGCACGGAATCGAGGTCGAGTCCATGAGCCACATCGGTCAGGCACCGCATGACCTCGATGGTCTTGTGGAGCGTCTCCTCTTCTTCGATCAGGGTGGCCGATCGTTTGGGGCTAAGACCCCCGGTCTTCACACCGGCCTTCGCGGCCTTGAAGATCGATTCGAGGGAACCGAAGTTCGACAGCAGTGTCGCCGCGGTCTTCTCTCCGATCCCCGGTGCTCCTGGCAGTCCGTCCGAGGGGTCGCCGCGCATGGCGGCGAGCTCACGGTACCGGGTCCCATCGGGCACGCCATAGGCCTCGGGCAGATTGTCTTGGGTGATGGCTTCCCACTCTCCACCCTTGCGCGGTCGAAGCACACTGACGTCTGTCGCGTTATCGATGAGTGCAAGCAGGTCACGGTCGGGGGAGACGATGACCACAGGGGTGCGTGATTGGGCGGCCATGGTCGCGATCACATCGTCAGCCTCAGTGCCGTCCACCTCGGCGATGGGGATTCCTGCGGCACGAAGGACGCGGGTCATGATCGGCAGCTGCACAGCCAGTTCGGGAGGGATCTCAGTGCCTGCCTCGGCGTCTTTGACCCGAGCCGCCTTGTATTCGGGCATGATCGCTGTGCGGAAGGCTGGTCGCCAATCCGCGTCCATGGTCGCCACGACTCGCGGGGAGTCGAAGCGGCGAATCATCTGCGCAATCGCATCGAGGACGCCGCGCACGGCGTTGACCGGCTGGCCTTCGTCGTTGACGATCGAATCGGGGACCGAATAGAAGGCACGGTAGTACAGGGCGGGCGTGTCGATCAGAACCAAGGGCTTCACACTCGATGACGATACCCGACGCCGCTGACTCGAGTGCAAAGACGTGGACTCAGAGGTGTAGCCTGTCGGCTGTGACTATGTACTTTGGTGGAGATGTATACAGCAGTGTCGACCCCTTTGCGACTGCCTTGGGCACGAAGGACGGGACGGTCTCGTTCATCGGCTCGGATGAGGCCGCACTCGCATCGGAGCCGAACGCAATCAACCTCGACGGGGACTTTCTCACCCCAGGTTTCGTTCATGGGGGACTGGTTCTTCACGAGGGTGCTCCCGACGGTGACCGGCTCATCGAGTCCGGATTCACCCACGTGCACGTCCTCGGCACCGCCGAGGCTGTGCGGGACTTCCGGGCACGTGCACCGAAGGGGCTGAGGATCATCGCATATCCCCAGCTCAGCTCCGAGACCGCTCCAGCGACGGACCCGGCCACGGACAGAGCCAGCATCGCAGCAGCCGACTTCCTTGGCCTCGAGACGATGCCCGAGACTTCCCTATACATCGATGTCGAGTCGAACCAGCGCCTCGGCGAGGTCCTGGACCGCGTCCACGACCATGCTGCACTGGCCCAGCGCAACGGATATCGCCTGCTGCTGAACTTCAGTGTCAACGAGGAGTTCGTCACGCCGTTGGGGTATTCCGGCATCGCGTTGACTCTCGACCCCGCGCGGCCGCAGCCTCTGGCGCGGCTGCTCTCGGCAGGTGCTCAGGTGTCGTGGACCGACTCACAGGACTCACCGTGGGCCACCGTGCGCTCGGCTGTTGTCGGCGACAGTGGAATCGGAGCACGAGCGGCATTCAACGCAGCCACCCGGTTCGCTCACCGGGCCGCCGGCAACCCGGACGGTGGGGTCCTCGCACCCGGAGCCGACGCGGACTTCGTCCGTTGGCAGGTCGAACGACTCGTCGTTCAGGTTGCAGATGCACGCGTTGCCGCGTGGAGCACCGATCCGCGCTCGGGCACCCCTGGCCTGCCAGAGCTCTCACCCGACGTGCCCCTGCCGACCCGGATTGCACTCAGCGAAGACGCGTAGAACCCGGCGCCCCGGCGATTTCGGCAACTGATCTCGAGAATCAAGACGACACGCCGAGGGTAAAGTATTTGAGTTCTTCTGCCTTGCGTCTGACCTGGAGATTTGAACATAACTCCAGGTCAGAGGGATTTTGCAAAGAGCGCGACAGCCACTAGATTCGTTGTTGGCATTCCACAGCAGCTGGGATGGAGCCGGCACTCTCGTCATTAGATAACTCGTTTCCCAACGTGGTCCGAAGGCGAGAGTGTCGGCTCATATTTTCCCCACTCCGCGGCGTATCGTGGTGGCCGTGGTTTCTAAGACTCTGGTGGTCATTCCCACCTACAACGAACGACTCGCTCTACCGGTGACACTGTCCGGGCTGTTCGAGGTTCAGCCCGAAGTCGACGTTCTCGTCGTCGACGACGGCTCACCCGACGGCACCGGTGACTGGGTCGATGAGCAGGCACGCACCGATAAGCGTCTGCACGTTCTGCACCGCAGTGAGAAGTCCGGTCTGGGGATGGCTTACATCGCCGGATTCGAATGGGCGCTGGAACGCGACTACGACATCATCTGCGAGTTCGACGCCGATGGATCTCACCGCCCACTGGACCTCGGGCAGCTCTTGGCCGTCGCCCAGACGGGTCATGCCGACCTCGTCATCGGCTCGAGGTGGGTCCGCGGCGGAGCCATCGTGGACTGGCCTCGCTCACGATTCTTCCTCTCCCGCGCAGCCAACATCTACGTCAACGCAGCGATAGGTCTCGGGGTCAAGGATGCGACAGCAGGATTTCGTGCTTACTCGTGGGAGGTTCTGCAGAACCTCGACCTCTCGGGAGTGCAGTCCCAGGGGTACTGCTTCCAGATCGACATGACCTACCGCACCGTCGAAGCCGGATTTCGCGTGGCCGAGGTTCCCATCGTCTTTGTCGAACGCGAACTGGGCGAGTCGAAGATGAGCGGATCAATCATCTCCGAGGCGTTCACCAAGGTGGCCGGCTGGGGGCTGACGCGCCGCAGTCGACAGGCTCGAGGCGCATTCGAGCGCCTCACTGCTCGCCGCAGTCCGACTGTCTGAGGACCTTGGCTGCACGGGCGCTGCTCGACGGCAGAGAGCGCGAAGAGCGCTCAGGGGCAGACATGGAGGCGGGGCGGTGCGGCGATGCCCGGCGCCCCGCCTCCATGTTCAGATTTGCTCGTGTGAGTCAGTGCAGAGGCGATCAGGCCTGTGCGGGAACCTCACCACGGCGAACAGCGAGTCGCTCATCAAGGAGAACCTGAAGTTCGTCGAAGGAGCGGCGCTCGAGCAACATGTCCCAGTGGGACCGCACGTGCTTACCCGGCTCACCATCGGGTTCGTTCACGCCGACACGGTGACCGACGCCGTGGATGCCCGAATCCCAGGTGGAGGGAACTTCGGCTTCGATCGAGAAGGGAACCTTGAACCTAGTTCCATCCTCGCATTCGAATTCGACCATCTGGCGAGGTGCCGGTTCGACGCCCTCTTCCGTTTCCAGGCTGCGTGAGCCCAACTGTGTTCCGCGGAGACTGCGTTCGCTCATATCTCATTCACCTTCCGACTCGACTGCAGACGTCTCATACGTTGGAACAGTCTACCGTGTGCGCCTATTCCCAGCACTCAGGTCCACGCCGTGAGCTCGTGCAGCCCCACTGAAACATCGTCCGTGACGATCCCATCGACGTCGAGGTCGAGGAGCATGCGCATGGAAGCGGCGTCGTTGATGGTCCACACATGCACCTGCAGACCCGAGTGGTGAGCGCGAGACACGAAATCTTCGGTGACGACGGGTACGCCCTTGAACGACATCGGCACCTGCAGGGCATCGAGGCCGACAGGCAGGGGACAGGGTCCGGAATCCGCCACGCCGGGCAGGCCTCCCGCCGCAAACAGAGCTGACTCCAGCACCCCGGCCGATGACCGAACTCCGGGCAGAGGTTCTCGCAGTCTACGCAGGGTCGACGAGGAGAACGAGGCGAGCCGGATTCGTTCTTCAGCGCCGAGGCTGCGGATGGCGCGGATCATCGGCGCGATGCTGTGGGCGGCCTTGACATCGATGTTCCACGCCGTGTCCGGGAGTGATTCGAAGAGAGCAGTCAGTCGAGGCAGTCGTCCTCCTGCGAGGAGTTCGATGGAGTCGAGCTCCCTGGCGTTGAGATCGCGGATGCGATGTGAGCGGTCGGCGATGCGGGTGAGATCGGCATCATGAGCTGCGAACAGGACCCCGTCGGCGGACGCATGGACGTCGGTTTCCATCCAGCGCACACCTGCCCGATGGGCGGTGGTGAAGGCTTCGAGGGTGTTCTCACTCATGCCGGGCCACTGCCCGCCTCTGTGGGCGATGATTTCTGCCTGAGAATTCATGGTTCAATCCTATGTTGCTGTTGACCTCGCGGTCGGGGTCGACAACTATGGAGGCATGAGCCGAACACAAGATCCGATCGAACCCGATTACGTCATCGATTCCACTAAGAGGACACCGACCGAAAAGGTGCGTTCGGCAGCCACCAGGGCCTACGATGCGGCCAGCAGCAGTGTGAAGAACGCTCGCGAGGCAACATCGGGTTCCCGCCTCATTGAGACGACTGAGGCCAACGTGAAGAAGGCTCTGGGCAACGTCTCCCACGCGATCGACGATGCCGTACGCAGCGGCAAGGTCGAACGTGCTTTCGACAAGGCCCAAGAATCGGTGACGACCGGCGCAGACGGCGTGCGCCGACTGGTGACGCGCAAGTCGAAGTGACCCGACACTCACCAATGCGGCACGTTCATCGAGCGTGCCGCATTGCTTTTGTAACAGTTCCTTAATTAGACTGCCCTCAGGTAACGATCCGATAACTTGGAGTCGGTGTTGAGGTGCGCTCGATCATTGAGACTCCTGGTTGCCGAGAACACCAGCCAATGATTACGAGGACTGACTGTGGGAAAACATTCTTCACCCCGTTCGGCAACGACGGGCTCGCTCTTCTCTGCGCTCAAAGCGCCGAAAAAGAAGTCCGCACGGCATTCGCCGCAACGAGACCAGAGCGTGACGAACACTGCAGGGGGAGTGCTGGCCTCGGCGCGCTCACGCCCGGTGCTTTCCGCATTCATCGTACCCACGGTAGCGACCGCCGCTGTCGTCGCCTCCAGCTTGGCGATGGTCCCCGACAGCACAAGTGGCGACCAACAGGTCGTTGCTGAGACACCTGTCGTTGCCGCAGCCGAAGTGACGCAGTCCCCGGACGAGTTCCTGGCCAAAGCGAAGAAGCAGGCCAAAGAGAAGCCGGACAAGATCTCCCTGGAGTCCAAGACCGAAACACCGAGCCCAACGCCGTCCGAGTCCAAGGACTCAACGAACAAGGACGTAACGAGCAAGGATTCAACCACGGGCGGCTCAGGCTCAAAGAAGCCGACGCCCGATGACAGCGACGGCCCGTCGAAGTCCGGAAACTCCGCAGGTCAGTCCGGTTCCTGCCCGATGTCCTACTACGGTGGAGGAGACGGGTTCGATGGCCAGCAGACTGCCAATGGAGAGATCTTCGACACCAACAAGCTGACCGCGGCGCATAAGACCCTGCCGTTCGGTTCGAAGGTCAAGATCACCAACACAGCCAACGGAAAGTCTGTGACGGTGCGCATCAATGACCGTGGCCCGTACCACGGAAGCCGCTGCATCGACCTGTCCAAGGCGGCCATGGAAGCGGTCGGCGGAGTCGGCGCCGGGCAGATCACCGGCAAGTACGAGGTTCAGTGAGCGACACGCTCGGACGTCAGAGGCCGTTGCACACTGCTGCCTGACGCGCTCGTTCGTGCAGTGCCACACGAATTTCGCGTGGTGATATCACCTCGACTCCCGGTACCGTGATCAACTGAGACACAGCGACTGCCGGTGGCTCCATCGGAAGGTCGATCACGTATCTTCCCTCCACCTTGGCGCCGGACTCGATCGCCTCGTCTGTGACTCGACCGGGAATCGCACGTCGCAGATCACCGAGGCTGTCGCTGGGAATCCGCAGCTTCACCGTCGCAGATCGGATCGATCGGTCGAATTCGGTCTGAGATCTCGTCCAATAGTCGCCGAGGTGGAAGCCCTCCGGCCGTGAGATCGAGACGTAGCGCAGTCTGATCTCAGCGATGCGCGAGACCCGGTAGGTCCGTGGCCTGCCACCAGGGGGCTGCGCTGCCAAATACCATCGCCCTGCCTTGACGACGAGCCCCAACGGTATGACGGTGCGAACCAACGACCCGGCGCCGCTTGCGTAGTCGAATCGCAGTCCACGGTGCGAACGCAGAGCAGCTACGATGACCGAAAGCTCCTCCGGGCGCTCGTATTTCATAAACCAATCCGGCCCGTCGACGAGCACATCCGATGAGAAGACGGAATCCGTCTCGGACAGGATCTTCTCCCGTGCCGTCGCCAGCTCCGCGGAGAACCCGAGGTCAGCTGCCGCGAGACCTCCGATGAGTACGGAATCAAGCTCATCACGAGTCATCCCCGACAGGGGAGTGGTCCAGGAGCCGAGCAAACTGATGCCGCCACCCGGGCCGGACTCCGTCACCACGGGGACACCCATACGAGACAGATCACCAAGGTCGCGATAGACAGTGCGCTGAGTGACCTCGAGACGGTTAGCCAGACTCTCAGCAGTGATCGGCACACTCCGCGCACCGAGGATGACGATCTCTGACACCAGCCGTGCTGCCTTCATGCCCACCAAGAATAGTTGCGGTCACTGACATAACGTGTCAGTGATTGCACGAGAAGGTATCACCATGACTTCTCACAACGGGTCGACGGCACCCGAGTTCGCTCCTTTCGTCCACCGTTCACTCGACGGCAGGGTCGCGCTTGTCGCCGGTGCGACGCGCGGTGCCGGACGCGCCATTGCCCGGGATCTGGCCAGGGCGGGCGCCTTCGTGTATTGCACAGGACGATCCACCTCGGCGCGGCCCTCCGACTACGGTCGGGACGAGACCATCGTGGGCACTGCGAAAAGCATTCGGGAAGAGGGCGGCCACGCTGAGGCGCTCGTCTGCGATCACCTGCACCCGGCGATGATCGGCGAGGTGGTCCGGAGAATCGATGAGCAGCACGGGCGACTCGATATTTTGGTCAACGACATCGGGGGAGAGGCCTATGTCTCCTGGGGCGAGAAGTTCTGGGACACGGATTTCGAGTCGGGAATGAGGCTGGTGAACGCAGGACTGCTCACGCATCTGAACACGGCGCACGCCGGCCTGCCCCTGTTGACTCGCAGATCAGGCGGCCTGCACATCGAGATCACCGACGGAACACCCGAGTTCAATGACGCCCGCTATCGGGACAGCATCTATCTCGACCTGACGAAGACCGCTGTGAGCAGACTGGCATTCGGTCTTGGCCACGAACTGGCCGACTCGGCCTGCACTGCGGTGGCGATCACTCCCGGCTGGCTGCGATCCGAGATGATGCTCGACCTCTTCGACACGAGTGAGCAGACCTGGATGAGGGATTCGCTGGATGTGGCTCGTGAGCTGCCGCCTGCAGATTTCGCGATCTCGGAATCTCCGCACTTTCTGGGCCGGACGGTCGTAGCACTGGCATCAGACCCTGAACACCACCGGTTCAACACAACAGCACTGAGTACCTGCGAACTGGGCAATATTTATGACATTGACGATATCGATGGTTCCCGACCCGATTCCTGGGCGTTCGTGGCAGCCAAAGAGGCCGACTCGGGCGTGAACGCACGTGACTACCGATGAAACCGATTTCGCACCGCCGCAGACAATCCCGACCGCGCCTTGGCAGACCGATGTTGCCTGGATACTGTGAGCACAACAGCGGAACTTTCAAAGGAGTGCAGAATGTCGGATCCACAATGCGATGTGGTCATCGTCGGAGCCGGACCGACGGGCCTGAGCGCGGCCCGGACGCTGCAGGCAGCAGGCAAAGACGTTGTCGTCCTCGAAGCCAGGGACCGGGTCGGTGGTCGGACATGGACCGACCATATCGACGGCCAGATGTACGAAATCGGTGGCCAGTGGATCTCACCGGACCAAACGGCACTCCTGCAACTCGTCGCTGAGCTGGGTAAAGAAACCTACCAGCGCTACCGGGAGGGCGACAGCGTCTATATCGCATCCGACGGCACACGCACCGTCTACAGCGGCGATATGTTCCCGGTGGGGGAGTCCACACAAGCAGAGATGGAACGCCTGATCGCCCAGCTGGACGAGCTCGCCGCCCGCATCGGACCCACCGCTCCATGGGACGCCGAAGACGCCGCCGAACTCGATTCGGTGTCCTTCCACCATTGGCTCCGCAGCCAATCGGATGATGAGATTGCATGCGCGAACATCGGCATGTTCATTGCCGGGGGAATGCTGACGAAGCCCGCCACCACCTTCTCCGCACTGCAGGCGATCCTCATGGCCGCCTCGGCGGGATCATTCACTCATCTCGTGGATGACCATTTCATTCTCGACCGTCGCGTCGTGGGAGGAATGCAGTCGGTCTCCGAGCAGATGGCAGCCGAACTCGGCGAGGACGTCGTTCACCTGAACAGCCCCGTTCGCACTATCGAGTGGACTGAGGATTCCGTAACCGTGGGCACCGATGCGATGAACGTGTCAGCGAATCGTGTCATTGTGGCCGTCCCACCGAACCTGTACTCACGCATCAGCTACACCCCGCACCTGCCGCGCCTGCAGCAGGTCTTCCATCAGCATCAGTCGATGGGTCTCGTGATCAAGGTCCACGCCACGTACCCGACACCGTTCTGGCGCGAAGACGGCCTGTGCGGAACCGGATTCGGTGCTGGGCAGATCGTGCAAGAGGTCTACGACAACACGAACCACGGTGAGGACCAGGGGACCCTCGTGGGGTTCATCTCCGACGTCAACGCCGATGCCATGTTCGCCCTCGACGAGGACACTCGCAAACAGCGCATTCTCGAATCACTCGCAGATTTCCTGGGCCCACGGGCTTTGGAGCCCGAGGTGTTTTACCTTTCTGACTTCGGAGCCGAGGAATGGACTCGGGGCGCCTATGCGACAAGCTACGACCTTGGGGGACTGCACCGGTGGGGGCGGTTCCAAAACGATCCTGTCGGTCCCATTCGTTTCGCGAGTTCGGACATCGCAGCACAGGGGTACCAGCACGTCGACGGTGCGATCAGGATCGGGCAGGACACCGCAGCAAAGATCCTGAGCACCTGAAATGCACCTGAAAGGTTGAGCTGATGACCTCGGCAACTTCACCTCCCGGCTCGGAAGGAAGTCCGTCTGCTGGCTCCGGCTCGGGCCTGAGCTCCAAGGGGCTGTCCGCGGGCAAGATCGGCGCCATAGGCGGTGCCATCATCGGCATCTCATGTATCGCTCCTGCCTACACGCTGACCTCGGGTCTGGGGCCAACGATCTCGCAGGTCGGAGTCCACACCCCGGCGATTCTGCTCATCGGCTTCGTTCCGATGCTGCTCGTTGTCTTCGGCTACCGCGAACTCAACACTGCCATGCCCGATTCCGGCACCACCTTCACCTGGGCGACCCGTGCCTTCGGACCCTGGCTCGGGTGGATGGGAGGTTGGGGGCTGATCTCAGCTACAGTCCTGGTGTTGTCGAACCTGGCCGCCGTGGCCGTGGATTTTCTGTTTCTGCTGCTGGCTCAGATCTTCGGCGACCCCGGGATCGCCGACCTGACGCGAGTGCTGTGGATCAACATTCCCGTCACCATCATTCTGACTGCGGCCGCCGCGTGGATCTCCTACCGCGGAGTCGAAGCCACCCAGAAGATCCAGGTCTGGCTTGTCGCGTTCCAGGTCCTTGCCCTCGGCTGGTTCGTCATTGCGGCATTCGTCCACGTGTCCAACGGCACCGCCTTCGATCCGACACCGGTCGAACTCGGCTGGTTCAACCCCGCCGCCGCCGGTGATTTCTCCACGGTCGCAGCGGCAGTGTCCCTGTCGATCTTCCTCTTCTGGGGTTGGGACACCGTCATCACCATGAACGAAGAGGCGAAGGACCCGGAGAAGACTCCCGGCCGGGCCGCGATGCTCACGATCGTCGCCATCGTCATCATCTACCTCGCCTGCACCGTCGCCGTCATCTCCTTCGCCGGAGTCGGCACAGGCGGATTGGGCGCAGGGAACCCGGAGAACCAGGAATCCATCTTCGCAGCCCTCGCGGGACCTGTGATGGGACCCTTCGCCGTGCTCGTCTCGATCGCCGTCCTCTCGAGCTCAGTGGCGTCGCTGCAGTCGACGATGGTCTCACCCTCTCGCACGATCCTGGCCATGGGCCACTACGGTGCACTGCCGAAGAAGTACGGCAACATCTCACCCCGGTACAAGTCGCCATCGGTGGCCACAGTCACCTCGGCGGGGGCTGCGATCATCTTCTACGTCGTCATGCGGCTGCTGTCGGAGAACGCACTGTGGGACACGATCACCGCACTGGGTCTCATGGTCTGCTTCTACTACGGTATAACCGGCCTGGCCTGCATCTGGTATTTCCGCCGGTCACTGTTCACGGGGGTGAAGAGCTTCTTCTTCAGGTTCCTGTTCCCGCTGGTCGGGGGAGTGACCCTGCTGGTGATCTTCGTGACCACCGCGATCGACTCCCTTGATCCCGACTACGGTTCAGGATCCTCGGTCTTCGGCATCGGACTGGTCTTTGTGTTGGGCATCGGAGTCCTGCTCCTGGGCGTAATCATCATGATCATCCAATCCCGCAGGAGTCCCGGGTACTTCCGTGGGGAGACCCTGACCCAGGGAGTCCACGAAGGGTGAACGCGTCCAGGAACGACCAGGTGCCTGTCCAGCAGCTGGTCCTCCTGCGACGCGTGCGCGACCGGATCGACAGAGAGTTCGACCATCGGTTCAAGAGGTCCATGGCCCAGATCCGTCGGCGGAGGAGTCGAACGCAGTCAGGGAGCCGAACTCCACAGCCGGGTGTTCAGTTCGCGTTGTGACTTCTGGGGGTTGATTCTGAGCGCTGAGGAATGGAATCCGGTTCACTCGAGATGGTCAGATCCACTACGGTATATAACGACTCGGTAACGACCGGGTTGCAGAACCGAAATGCAGTCGTATTACGGAGATGACACAGTGAACCTCTACAGCACAAGCCTCCGCAAGGTCGCACTCGTCGCAGGAGCCGGCGCGGTCGCCGCCGCCGGACTGACGGGAGTAAGCGGCCCGGCCCAGGCCTCCACAGGGACTCAGTCCTCGGATGGCGTCTGGGACAAGGTCGCCGAGTGCGAGTCCGGCGGTGACTGGCACATCAACACCGGCAATGGCTACTACGGTGGTCTGCAGTTCTCAAAACAGACTTGGAAGGCGTTCGGCGGTGAGGGCATGCCTCACAAGGCCAGCAAGGCTGAGCAGATCGACGTCGCACAGAAGACTCTCAAGGAGCAGGGGCCGGGCGCATGGCCGGTCTGCGGAGAAGAAGCTGGACTGACGAAGGCCAATGGTGCCGCAGACGACGGCGACGGGTCCAAGGATGACGGCGGCTCCAAGGATGACGGCAAGGTCGGACTCGGCGGCAGCTGACACAGACGCAGTTCGCTGACACTCGTTCAGCACTGACAAGTTGCGCACATTCACGGCCGCGGATGGCACACGAGCCACCCGCGGCCGTTGCCATTGGTGTTCCATGAATCTGATCTGCGCGATATGAGTTCGAGTAGTCGAACATGTGCGCTGTGTGGTCACTCTGCTGAGCCATATGTCTAACGCCGATAATATACATTATGTTAAGTAACGGCTTTTGCCACCCCTCCCGCCTCGACATTGTCCGAGCTTGATTCCATCAGCATCAGAATTCCCGTCGCAGTGGAAACAGCCCCTGACTCTCCTCTGTCGTGAGAGTTGTCGGCATCGTCCCGACCTGATCTTCTTCGTAGAGTCGCGCCTCTGGCTCACGCGCTGACCGTGCCGCGCGATCAGATTCCCGTGGCGGCTGGGTGAACATTTCGTGAGCCGATTGCAGAGTTTAACGAACGTTCACTACGACATGGCTGACCGGCCTCGTCTGCGCGATCCTCAGCCTCGTCTTCGCGGTTCGGGATAGGGACAAGGCCTTTGGTGCGCGAGAGTGTTCGCCAGCGGCATTGACAGCGACAGTCCCCGACACCCAGGTCATCGGCCACCCCTGTGTGGCGGCAGCACAGCGTTGACAGCGGCTCCACGACCGGAGATGTTCAGCACTCGCTGAGCGCGTGAGGCGTGAGCACGTTCACCTGCACGGACACCCGGTTGCGGAGGTGCATAGCCCCCAGCCGATCCCAGTTGCACGATCAGCCTACCCAGACGCGTGTCGATGAACTCAGCGAGCTCATCATCGATCGGCCACTCATCGCCGGTGCCGACAGAGAGATCGGCAGCATGGAGGGCCAGTTCGAGGATGCGCATCTTCACGAGTTGGTGTCCGGATATCGGCCCGATCCGGTGGGGAACTTCGGCGTTGAGGTCACACTCCCCCGCTATCCTTCGGAAAGCCCGTTCATGCGTCCAGAAGGATTCAAGTCGATCCTCGCCGAGGTGGTTCTGCCCCCGTGTGGCCTCCACCTCAGCTGGTGGGGCCTGGGCAAGCAGTGTCTCGTACCGCAGTCCTCCGCCGATGAGATGGTTGATCAGCTGCTCATTGCTCCACCCCTGACATCCGCTCGACGAGTCAAGATCCGCTCCAGAGACTCGTGACAGCGCGTTTGCCCAGCACACCTCTGCTCGGTCGAGATAGCTGTAGATGCACGGGAGATCCATTGTTCGAGTCGTCCTTGACGTTGATGATGTCCCCTTGACGATACTCATCGAATTCGATGATGGTCAGCATTGAGAAGTCTGTTCTCGCCAGTCGGGAAGTCTCATCAATGATCTCCCATCGGGGCCCGTCTCGGGATACCTTACGAAGACAGGTGAGTCGGACCACAACGAGGTGGCTCGGTCGCTGTGAGGTATTCCAACAAGGAAGTGAGGAGCCTGGCTATGATGATGGCAAGTGAATCGGCCGACTATCTCGGTCTTGCAAATGCCCCGGTGCTCTGGATTCTGGCGCTGGCGGTCATGTGCGTGGTCGTGGTGCAGTCGCTGATCTACATGAGCGCTGTGAAGAAGAATGCGGAATCTGCCGGCATGAGCCAGAAGGAGGTCAGGACGGCCTTCCGCGCCGGTGGTGTTGCCGCTATAGGGCCGTCACTGTCCGTGGTTCTCGTCGCAATTGCACTGCTTCCGCTCTTCGGCACTCCCCCGGTGATCGTGCGTGTCGGACTCATCGGCTCTGCAGCCACCGAGGTCGCGTCGGCTTCGATTGCGGCAGGCACCATGGGAGCGAACCTCGGGGATGAGACCTTCACCCGCGGGGTATTCATCGTGTCGCTGATGGCCATGAGCCTCTCGGGTGCGGGGTGGATGATCTCCACACTGATCCTGACGCCGGTCTTCAAGCGCAGCACCAATAAGCTCGAGAAGGTCAATCCCGCTCTGATGTCCATCATTCCCGGCGCGGCCTTGCTTGCGGCGTTCGCAGCTCTGACCTTTCGGGAGATCCCCAAGTCCCCGACACACGTCATCGCCGTTCTCGTCTCTGCAGTGGTGATGTCGATCTGTCTCTTCCTCGCACACATTTTGAAGATGCCATGGCTGAAGGAATGGGGCCTGGGAATCTCCCTGCTGGGCGGACTCATCGCGGCCTACTTCGCCCACTATGCCGGTCTCGGAATCCCGGAAGCCTGAGGAGAAAACCATGTCGAACATCATCACATCACCCTCACATGAGGCCTTCGAGCGAACCACGACGAAGTGGGGATCGATCACCCTGTTCATCGCGTTCCTCATCGCCACCTCGGTGCCCTTCTATCTTCTCTTCGTCGCTCAAGCCGACGTCGACTTCGGCGATATCCTCAAAGCCTTCCTCGCGGTCTTCGCCGTCTACGGCGTGTTCTACATCGTCGAGCCCCTGACCTACTTCCCGATCCTCGGTCCTGCCGGCATGTACCAGGCCTTTCTCATCGGCAACGTCGCCAACAAGCTCCTGCCCTCGGCGATCGTCGCCCAGGGCACGCTCGGAGTGAAACCTGGCACCAGGAAGGGAGAGTATGCGGCAACGATGGCCATCTGCGGAGCAGCGCTGATCCATGTGGCGTCCATGGTCCTCTTCGTCGGTATCCTCGGCACCTGGCTCGTGGCGATCATTCCGGAACCGGTGACGCTGATCGCCAAGCTCTATATCCTGCCGGCGATCCTCGGAGGCGTCACGGTCCAGCTCATCGTTTCGCTCAAGCAAGTCAAGTCGAGCATCATTGCCCTCGGCCTTGCTGCCATGGTCATTCTCATCCTCATTCCACTGGTTCCCGTGCTTGCCCCAGGCGATGTGGCCATCGTGGTCCTACTGACAATCGTGATCACCTGGTTCACTCGCAACAAGACCCTCACAGACACGAAGGGAACGGGCGGCGCCGACAGCGTCGGAATCAACTGAGGATCGGCTCACTCACCAGGTTCGCGTACCTGAGATCATCGAAGACACCCACCATGAAAGGACATCATGTCGCTCAACACCACCCTCAGGGACGCCATCTCGGCCAACCTCGCTCAGACGGTTGCTGACTACAAGGACTTCCACCGCAGCCCTGAACTTTCCATGCAGGAGACCCAGACTGCCGCGACCATCGCCGCCAACCTCGAAGGGCTCGGACTTGAAGCTCAAACCTTCGGTGGAACCGGAGTCGTCGGCGTCATAGAAAACGGTCAAGGGCCAGTTGTGGCCTACCGTGCCGACATCGACGGTCTGCCGATTTCCGAAGACACCGGCTACGACTACGCGTCGACCGCAGAGGGAACTCTCCCCGACGGAACGACATCGAAGGTGATGCACGGCTGCGGTCACGACACGCACATCACAGTCGGGCTCTACCTTGCCCGCTATCTGGTCGAGCACAAGGATCTGTGGTCGGGAACCGTGATCATGCTCTTCCAGCCGGGCGAGGAAACCGGCGCAGGAGCGCGAGCGATGCTCGATGACGGACTCTGGGATTCGATCGTCAAACCAGAGGTCATCTACGGCCAGCACGTGTGGCCCGGCAAGGCCGGACACATCTACGTGGCCAAGGGAACCGCGATGGCGATGTCCGACTGCCTCAAGGTCACGGTCAGGGGCAAACAGGCCCACGGTTCGCAGCCCGAGAGCTCAGTCGACCCGATCGTCCTCGGCGCCTATATGATCACTCGCCTCCAGAGCATCGTGTCGCGAGAGATCTCGGGTCGCGACATGGCCGTGGTCACCGTGGGGACATTCCACGGCGGACTGAAGGAGAACATCATTCCAGACTCCGCCGAATTCAAACTCAATATCCGCACCTTCAACGAGGACGTCCGCGCCGTCGTCCTCGACCGCGTCGAACGGATCATCGTGGCAGAGGCTGCGGCATCCGGAGCCCCAGAGCCCATCATCGAAGAGATGTACCGATTCCCGCGCTGTTACAACGATCCGGCAGCCACAGACCAGTTCCTCGACGTGCTCGAAGCCGAGCTCGGCGAGGACCAGGTTCACCTGGACCAAGCCGTGACGGGCAGCGAGGACTTCGGAGCCTTCGGCGACGACATCGACGTGCCCTACGTCTACTGGTTCTTCGGAGGGTACTCCCCTGCCAAATTCGACGGTGAGGAACCACCTGCAGGAAATCACTCACCGTTCTTCGCCCCCGACGATGTCGAAACCACTCTGGAGACCGGCATTCGCGCGGCGCTGACCGCCGTTCTCAGCACAGTCGGGAAGTGAGACGATGAGCGAGGAATTGCGCTGGCTGTCCACCCGTGAACTGGCAGCCAAGATCGCAGCGAAAGAGATCTCAGCCCGGGAGGCGCTCAACGATCACCTGTCCCGCATCGATTCCGTCAATCCGACCATCAACGCGGTCGTCACCCGCGATGACGAAGCCGCACTCGTGCGAGCAGGCGCTGCGGACGAGGCGGTGGCAAGGGGAGAGCCCATCGGAGTGCTCCACGGAGTGCCGATGACCCACAAGGACACACATGACACCGCAGGCCTGCGCACCACCTGGGGCTCGCCCATCATGGCCGATCGTGTTCCGGACACCGACTCGCTGATCATCTCCCGTCTCAAAGCGGCCGGAGTCAACACGACGGGCAAGACGAATGTTCCGGAATTCGCAGCAGGCTCGCACACCTTCAACCCGGTCTTCGGCACCACTGTCAATCCCTATGACACTTCCAAATCTGCCTCGGGCTCCTCCGGCGGGGTCGGCGCTGTCCTGGCCGCCGGGATCCAAGCCTCCGGAGATGGTTCGGACATGGGTGGGTCGCTGCGCTCCCCCGCGTCGTTCAACAATGTCGTGGGCTTCCGTCCGTCGAACGGGCGAATCCCGCATACTCTCCCCGGCAACCCGTTCACCTGGCTGGCGCAGAGCGGCTTTATGGCGCGGACAGTATCCGACGTGGCGCTGACGATGAGCGCGACGGCTGGACCAGAACGCGGTGGCCCGCGTTCGATAGGCGAACCTGGCAGCGTCTTCGATCTTCCCGAATTCAGTCTGGAAGCCGAGGCTGAGCCCGACCTGCACGGCGTCACGATCGGGTTCAGCCCAGACCTGGACGGACTGCTTCCCGTTGAGAGCGAAGTGCATGAGATCGTGGCCGGCACGGCGAACGTCTTCTCCTCGCTCGGAGCGGGTGTCGTTGACACGATCCCCCACCTCGGCGATGCCGATGAGGTCTTCAACGTCCGTCGCGCGCTTGACTTCCTCTACTCCTGGGGGCCTCTGCTCCAGAAGCACCCGGATCAGATCAAAGACTCCGTGGTCTGGAACATCGAGATGGGGCTCAAGCTCACAGGCGCCGAGGTGGCCTCCGCCGACCGTGCTCGTGCCCGTCTGCATGGAGAGATCGAGCGGTTCTTCGGGAAGCACGACCTCTTGGTGCTCACCACCTGCCAAGTGCTCCCGTTCGACGCGACGACCGAATATCCCACGGAGATCAACGGGGTCGGACTCGAGAACTATCTCGATTGGATGCGAGCCCTGTGCCTGATCTCGGCCACAGGGTGTCCTGCGATCTCTGTGCCAGCTGGCTTCTCGAAGTCAGGACTGCCAGTGGGAGTTCAGCTCGTGGCAAAGCCGGGCGCAGACGTGGATCTGTTGCGCATGGCCCATGCCTTCGAAGCAGCGACGCAGGTCCATCGCCGCCATCCTCAGATCTCCGCGTCGATGCCCTGATCCCCTGCGATCTGGGAGATCTCATTGGCCAAATCGATGTCCTTGTCCGTGATCGACCCGGCATCATGGCTGGTCAGAGAGATGTCCACGTGCGGGAACCGCAGGTCTACATCCGGGTGGTGGCCTGCGGCTTCCGCGGCGTCGGCGATCGCGTTGATGAACCTCACCCCGCTGACGAAAGATCCCGTCAGGAATCGTGCGTGGAGTGCGTCGTCGGCCGATTGCCATTGCGTGAGTTCGTCGATTCGATCCTGCATGAAACCAGCTTCGCACTATGGCTGCGAGGTGTCCATAGTCACAGCATCGACAAACACACCCAATCCGCTGGATCAGGTATGCCATGCCTCAGCATTGTTTGCCGAGCCTTCCCACACTGGAACCATTCTAGAAAAGGTGTCAGGCTATTGGGCATGAGGACGGAACGAATCCGTCTCGTATCGCGAAGGAGAAACATATGCAGTTGAGCCCCGCTATGCAGAAGGTCCTCGGCGAGCAGGTCACCCTCGAGCTCGAAGCGTCGATGGTCTACCTGCAACTGTCCATCCAGCTCGACGATCTGGACCTTCCCGGAATGACACGCTGGATGCGTGCACAGTCCGAGGAGGAACAGGTCCACGCCGCGAAATTCATCCAGCACTGCCAGGATCGCGACTTCGCTCCTCAGATCGGTGACATCGCTGCCCCGAAGGTCTCCGGCTCGCAGCCCGTCGACTACTTCAAGGCAGCCTTGGCCCACGAGGAGAAGGTCTCCGAGTCGATCCGCAATCTCTACCGCACCGCGCAGTCGGAAGGCGACCTCGACGTCCTGCCGCTCCTGCACTGGTTCATCGACGAGCAGGTCGAAGAGGAATCAACCATCTCCGAGATCATCGGTCGTCTGGAGCACGTTGGAGACAGCGGATCAGGACTGCTCCGGATCGATTCCGAGCTCGGATCACGTCACCCTGAGATCAAGCCTGACAGCGAGTGATCGACAGATCATGATCTCCGACCAGTGACCACCGGTCACAGTCGGACCCACAGCGAGCGGCCGAACCCCACATAGGGGCTCGGCCGCTCGCTGCTCTCAGTACTCGACCGTCACCTCAGGCTCCGAGTGCAGCCTGGGAGACGAGCAAGACCACGGGAAGCGTCAGAAGCATGAGAATGGTCTGGACCGCGATGAGGGCCGCCATCAGTTCCGAATTTCCACCCAACTGGCGCGCCATGACATAGCCGGAGCTTGCCGTGGCGATCGACTGGAAGATCATAGCGACCAGGGCAGGCGTGGTGGGCACCTCGAGCAGGATGAGGACGAGCAAGGTCAGCGCAGGCAGAACGATGAGCTTGGCGACGGTGGAATTGACCATTGCGGCGACATGGGCACGCAACGGAAACCGGCGCAGGCCCGCGCCGACGCACAGAAGTCCGATCGGCAGAGCCGCAGTCGCCAACGGAGACAGCACCGAGTCGAGGACACCCGGAACCTGAGCCCCAGTAAGATTGAACAGTCCCCCGGCAGCGCAGCCGACGACCAGCGGATTCGTCACGACCACACGAACAATCCCGACGACGGAACTGGGTCCGGTACGCAGAAATTCGAAACCGAGACTGGACGCGATGTTCACCGTGGGCACGAGGATCGCTGCCACGATGGCAGCTAGGGCGCTGCCTTCGGCACCGAACAAGCTGGCCGATATCGACAGCCCGATATACGTATTGAACCGGACCCCGCCCTGGAGTACAGAGGTGAAAGACGGCAGGTCACGTGCCACGTACCGGCGCAAGACGATTATGAGGATCGAGACGACCGCTGTCGGAGCGATCAGGCCGATCGCCAGACGCCCGAGCGGAACATGTGCGACGCTGACATCTGCGACGGAGGAGAACAGCAGCACCGGCAGCAGCACGAAATAGGCGAGTTTTTCCGCTCCTGACCAGAATTCGGCATTGGTGAAACCTGGGAGTCGTTTGAGTGCGCTGCCCCCGAGGATCAGAGCAACGACGGGAACAAGGGCGAGGAGGACCGGAGTGAGACTCACGAGACTGAGAATTTCATGAGATGGGAATCATTTCAAAGTTGAGTGTGTTTGACTCAATGTAACGACCTAGCGAAAGGAAGCTCATGGCTACACGTTTTGACCCCATCCGTGACCTCGATCGATTCTTCTCGGAAGTGACTCGTACCCCGAACTCCACTTCGCTTCCCATGGATCTCTATCGCGACGGAGAGGTCTTCGTCGCACGCATCGACATGCCGGGTGTGGATCCGTCCAGCATCGATGTCGACGTTGAGGATCGCACGTTGACCGTGCGCGCTCAGCGACAGTCTGAGGTTGCGGACAAGGATGTGAAATGGCTGACCCGGGAACGTACGACCGGGACCTACGCACGCCAACTCACCCTGGGCAACAGGGTCGCACTCGACCGGATCCAGGCTGACTACCAGGACGGTGTGCTGTCGCTGACGATCCCCGTGGCAGAGGAAGCTCGGCCACGCAAGATCAACGTCTCACACTCCACCCCGACCAGAGTCACCGAGGTTGTCGAAACCTCCCCAGCGCAGGCTGAGGATCCGGCTGGCGCCTGATCGACAGACTCAAGCCTTGGAAGTGGGCCGCACCAGAGAGTGCGGCCCACTTCTTTTGGCTGGACGCGTGTGCGCTCTGGCGATCCGCGCTCTCTCAGCCGTCGAACTTGAGCACATAGGCCAGGCACATATACGGAAGTTCCAGCTCCCCGTCGACGGGATGTTCGAGAGAGAAGAATTCGCGCAGATTCGACTCGACCCGTGTCCTGATCCTCTGGTTCGAGCGCAGCCAATAGGAACGGGTCCTGGCCAGATCAACGATGCCTGAAACTGTGAGCGGTGTGGTGAACTCGACCAGATCATGGTCGACGAGATCGAAGCCTGCCGGGCGCGGACGGTACGCGGGACGGTACACGTCGCCAGCATGCATGATACGGCTCAGACGCAGCACCCAGTCGATGCGCACATCGAGCTGATTGATGAGGATGATCAGATGACCTCCGGGCCGGAGAATTCGGGCGATCTCAGCCGCAGCCGCGGCTTCGTCGAACCAGTGCCAGGCCTGTGCCACGGTCACGACATCGACACAGGATTCCGGCAGGCCCGTATCCTCGGCGCTGCCCATGAGACTTCGCGCAGGATTGTTCGCCAGCGCCATGTCGTCGGGATCGATGGCGATGACGTTCGCACCGCGGTCGAGCAGTGCAGTGCTGAGGATGCCTGTCCCAGCGCCCAGGTCACAGACATCGAGATCATTCCAGCCCCTGCTCACCAGGTTGATGGCAGCATCGGGATAGCGTGGACGCACTTCGTCATAGAGGCCAGCCATCCTGCCGAAGCTGCGCCCATGAGCTGCTTGCGCACGTGGTTTCACAGTTCGCCCACCCTGACTCGTGAAGTTGATCGATCGGGGCCAACTCTAACTCGTCGTCAAATTCCCACTCTCCTGCGGTCCCCGCCCCCACTGCGGCCGGGAAGTGACTAGGATGGTTGCACCGGTCAAACAACAGTGACAAGGAGCATCGATGTCCCACATGTCCGAGCTGCAGGCAGAGCTGGAGAAGGCTTCTGGCGCCTATGAGGAATTCGCTTCCCGCGGATTGAAACTTGATATCACCCGAGGCAAGCCGGCAAACGCGCAACTCGACCTGTCGGCAGATCTTCTGAACGCAGTGACAGGTGACGATGTCATGACTCCGGGCGGTGTCGATTCCCGCAACTATGGAGGGCTGGACGGAATCGTCGAGCTGCGCGAACTCTTCTCCCCGCTGCTCAAGGTCCCGTCGGACCAGCTGCTGGCCGGCGGAAACGCCTCACTGACTCTCATGGCCCAGGCTCTGACCTTCGCTCTCCTGCACGGAACTGTCGCTGACTCACGACCCTGGGGCCAGAGTCCACACAAACTCATCTGTCCGGTCCCCGGCTACGACCGACACTTCACCCTGGCCGAGTCTCTGGGTTTCGAACTCCTCAGCATCCCCATGGATTCCGAAGGTCCAGTCGTCGCCGAGGCACAGCGTCTGGCGCAGGACGAGACGGTCAAGGGAATGTGGCTGGTGCCCATGTACTCCAACCCGACAGGCATCACGATCACGGAGAAACGAGCCCGTGAACTCGCTGCAATGCCAGCAGCCGCCCCTGACTTCACTCTGCTGTGGGACAACGCCTACGGGCTCCACCACCTGCGCGATGAGCATCCCGAAGCCCTCGACATCCTCAGCATCTGCGCCGAAGCAGGACACCCGGAACGCCCATGGATCTTCGCGTCAACGTCGAAGATCACCCATGCTGGAGCGGGAGTGTCCTTCTTCGGTGCAGGGCCGGAGACCAGCGACTGGATCCGGGCGAATCTGGGGAAGATTTCGATCGGTCCCGATAAGGTCAACCAGCTGCGTCATCTGCGCTTCTTCTCCGACCCGGCGGGCGTCGAGGAGCACATGCGCCAGCATGCGAAGATCATCGCACCGAAATTCGATGCGGTGCTGAACACTTTGGAGCGGGAGCTGGGCGGCAAGGGCCTGGCTCAGTGGACTCAGCCCAACGGCGGATACTTCATCACCCTGACCACCTTGGAAGACACCGCGGAGCGGATCGTGAAATTGGCCGCCGAGGCCGGGGTCAAGTTGACGCCGGCCGGTGCCACCCACCCCTACGGTGTCGATCCCCACAACAACGTCATCCGCATCGCTCCGACCATGCCCACCGTCGAGGACGTCGAATTGGCGGCACAGGGTCTCGTCGCCTGTGTGAAGCTCGCCAGCTACGAGAAGCTCTTGGCTGGCTGAGGCGAGCTGCCGCCGCGTCGTCTGCGCGCTGCCGGCACGTCTGATCCAAAAGAACTCCTGGTCGGTTGTAGAAACCGACCAGGAGTTCTTTCGCTGCGCTGTCAGCGCTTCGGCTGCGCTGTCAGCGCTGAGCCTCAGTACTCGTAGAAGCCGCGACCTGACTTGACGCCCAGCAGGCCGGCATCAACCATGCGTGAGAGGAGCACCGGTGGCTTGGCGGCAGGATCACCGGTTTCGGAGTAGATGCTCTCTGCCGCGTACAGGCAAGTATCGAGACCGACCAGGTCGACCAGTTTGATCGGCCCCATCGGGTGCGCGCAGCCGCCCACCATTCCCGCGTCGATGTCTTCCTTGGTTGCGAACCCGGACTCGAGCATGCGGATCGCGCTGCACAGGTATGGGATGAGCAACGCGTTGACGATGAATCCGGGACGGTCCTCGGCTTGGATCGGATTCTTGCCCAGCACCTCGGCGACGAACTCCGTGACCGTGTCACGAACCGAATCGGACGTGAGGACGGAAGAGACGATCTCAACGAGTGGCTGGACCGGGGCCGGGTTGAAGAAATGAACCCCGAGAACCCGCTCGGGACGTGAGGTCGACTGTGCGAACCGGATGATCGGCATCGATGACGTATTCGAGGCGAGGATCGCATCGGGATCAGTCACGACTTCGTCGAGTTCGGCGAAGATCGACTTCTTGATGTCCTCGTTCTCGCTCGCGGCCTCGATGACCAGCTGACGATCGGCGAGGTCGCCGATGTCGGTGGTGAATCGCAGCCTGCCCAGGGCCGCATCACGAGCTTCGGAATCGAGTTTTCCCTTCTCGACCGCACGAGCCAGGGACTTCTCGATGCGCGCACGCCCGGCTGCTGAGGCCTCGTCGTTGATCTCACGAACGATGACGTCGAGACCCGACTTCGCAAGCACTTCGGCGATACCGGCTCCCATGAGTCCGCTTCCGATGACTGCGGTGCGTTCAATGCTCATCTGCTGCTCCTTCTGTTGCGGTGTCTGTTCGTCATGTGTGTCACGGCTGTCTGGCGAGGAACCAGTCGGACCCGCGGATGGCCTTCATCGCCTCTCGCCGACGTTCCTTGGGCAGGGTCTGAACGTAGACCTGACCGTCGAGGTGAGCGACCTCGTGCTGGAGCATCTGGGCGAAGACCTCCGTGCCGGAGATCTCCACCGGTGAGTTCTCCGCGTCTACACCGCGCACACGAGCAAACTCGTAGCGCAGCGTGGGGAAGAACAGGCCCGGAACTGAGAGACAGCCTTCCTCGATGTCGCGCAGCTCTCCACCGACCTCGACGACCTCCGGGTTGATGACATACCCAGTGCGGCCGTCGAGGTCATAACCGAATGCCCGCACGCCCACACCGATCTGCGGCGCTGCCACAGCAGCCCGCCCCTCCGGCAGAGACGTGTCCACGAGGTCTTGCGCCAAGGCCTTGAGCCCGTCGTCGAAGACGGTGACCGGTGCACATGGACTGCGCAGCACTGGATCACCCCACAGGCGAATGTCGCGCTCAGCCACCAATGACCACGACGAGGTCGCCGCCTTCGAGCTGCTGGACGTTGCCGATGGCGATCCGCGAGACAGTACCGGCCGTCTGAGTCGTGATAGAGGCTTCCATCTTCATGGCCTCGATCGTCGCGACTGTTGCGCCGGCCTCGACCCGCTGCCCCTCTTCGACCTGCAGTGTGACAACGCCTGCGAACGGGCTGGCCACGTGACCGGAGTTCGACGGATCGGCCTTCTCCGCTGTCTTGACGTCGCTTTCGACCGCGCGATCGCGAACCTGCAGCGGGCGCAGCTGACCGTTGAGGGTGAACATCACCGACCGCATGCCGCGCTCGTCTGTGCCGCTGATGGCCCGCACTCCGATGAGGAGGTCCTTGCCCTTCGACAGTTCAACCGCATGCTCCTCCCCCGCAGTCAGACCGTAGAGGTACTCCGAGGTCTCGACGACGGACAGGTCACCGTAGTCGGCGCGCATCTGCTCGAATTCCTTAGTCGGTCCAGGGAACAGGAGCGAATTGAGCTTGGCCTGACGTGCAGTGCCCGGCGTCTCCAATGCCGCTGCGTCCTCGGGTGCGAGATCCTCGGACACAGCCTTGTGTGTGCGCCCAGCCAGAGCCTTCGTGCGGAACGGTTCGGGCCATCCGCCTGGAGGATCACCGAGGTCGCCGTTGAGGAAGCCGATCACCGAGTCCGGAATGTCGAACCTGTCCGGATTCTCTGCGAACTCCTTAGGGTCGACGCCGGCGCCCACAAGGTGGAGTGCGAGGTCACCGACCACCTTCGACGAGGGTGTGACCTTGACGAGGTGGCCGAGGATCGCATCAGCTGCCGCGTACATCCGTTCGATCTCTTCGAACCGCTCCCCCAGGCCCAGCGCCACGGCCTGCTGGCGCAGATTGGACAGCTGCCCGCCCGGGATCTCGTGCCGATAGACACGCCCGGTCGGTCCGGCCAGTCCGGATTCGAAGGGTGCATAGACCTTACGGACAGACTCCCAGTACGGTTCGAGATCGCTGACAGCGTTGAGACTGATCTGGGTGTCGCGTTCGGTGTTCTCGAACGCTGCCACGAGAGCGGACAGGCTCGGCTGGCTGGTGGTGCCGGCCATGGCGGCAGATGCAGCGTCGACTGCGTCGGCACCGGCTGCCGCAGCAGCGCAGAGAGTGGCCAACTGACCACCGGCGGTGTCGTGTGTGTGAACGTGGACGGGCAGGTCGAAGTTCTCCCGCAGCGCCGTGACGAGTTTCGTCGCAGCGGCAGGGCGCAGGAGCCCGGCCATGTCCTTGATCGCGAGCACGTGGGCCCCGGCCCCGACGATCTGTTCGGCGAGCTTCAGATAGTAGTCGAGCGTGTAGAGCTCTTCTCGCGGATCGAGGATGTCGGAGGTGTAGCACAGGGCAACCTCGGCGACCGTGGTGTTCGTGGCGCGAACTGCTTCGATGGCCGGGCGCATCTGTTCGACGTCGTTGAGGGCGTCGAAGATGCGGAAGATGTCGATGCCGGTCCGGGCCGCCTCATCGACGAAGGCATCGGTGACCTGGGTTGGGTACGGAGTGTAGCCGACGGTGTTGCGACCGCGCAGCAGCATCTGGAGGTTGATGTTCGGCACGGCAGAGCGCAGTGCGGCCAATCGCTCCCAGGGATCCTCACCGAGGAAGCGCAGCGCAACATCATATGTCGCACCACCCCAGGCTTCGATGCTGAGCAGCTCAGGCGTCATCCGGGAGACGTGTCCGGCGACGGCCAGAAGGTCACGGGTGCGCACGCGGGTGGCGAGCAGGGATTGGTGAGCGTCGCGGAACGTGGTGTCAGTGACAGCCAACGGAGTCTGGTTCCGCAGCGCCTGGGCAAAGCCGGCAGGACCGACTTCGAGAAGTCGATCGCGGCTTCCCGGCGTCGGATCTGTGCCGAGGTCGATGTCGGGAAGCTTCTCTCCCGGGCGGATGCGCACGCTGGGCTCGCCATTGGGACGGTTGACGGTGACGTCGGCCAGATAGTCGAGGATCTTCGATCCGCGATCCGCGCTGACACGAGCGTCGAGCAGATGTGGGCGTTCTTCGATGAATGAGGTTGCGAGGTCTCCAGCGATGAATGACTCATCTTCGAGCACAGCCCGCAGGAAGCCGATGTTCGACGATACGCCGCGGATTCGGAACTCAGCCAGGGCGCGACGTGCGCGAGAGATCGCCTGCTCGAAGTCACGACCACGGCAGGTGAGTTTGACCAGCATCGAGTCGAAGTGCGCGCTGACTGCGGCACCAGCGTGGACGGTTCCTCCATCGAGTCGGACACCGGCGCCACCGGCAGAGCGGTACGCAGTGATGGTTCCCGTGTCGGGACGGAAAGCGTTCGCGGGGTCCTCGGTGGTGATGCGGCATTGGAGGGCAGCACCCTTGATCCGCATGTCGTCCTGAGTCAGGCCGATCTCTGCCAGAGTCTCTCCGGAAGCGACGCGCATCTGGGAGGCGACCAGATCGACGTCCGTGATCTCCTCTGTGACCGTGTGCTCAACCTGGATGCGCGGGTTCATCTCGATGAAGACGTGCTGACCCTTGCGTGGACCATCGGTCTCGAGGAGGAACTCAACGGTTCCCGCGTTCTGGTAGCCCAAGGCCGCAGCGAATTTCAGGGCATCTGCGTGAAGTGCGGCGGCGATAGCCGGATCCAGGTTCGGAGCCGGTGCGATTTCGACGACCTTCTGGTGACGACGCTGCACGGAGCAGTCGCGTTCGAAGAGGTGAATCGCGTTCGAGTCATTGTCGGCAAGGACCTGCACTTCGATGTGCCGCGGACGCTGCACAGCCTGTTCGATGAATACAGTGGGATCTCCGAAGGCTCCCTCGGCTTCGCGCATAGCGGCCTTGAGTGCGTCCTCCAGCTCTGAGGATTGCGCAACCCGGCGCATGCCGCGCCCGCCGCCGCCGGCCACAGCCTTGACGAAGAGCGGGTATTCCATGGATTCCGCATCGGCCAGCAACTGAGCGATGTCGGCAGAGGGACGGGTCGAGTCGAGTACGGGAATCCCGGCATTGCGTGCGGCCGTCAGAGCCTGCACCTTATTGCCGGCAAGTTCAAGCACATCGGCCTTGGGGCCGATGAAGATGATTCCTGCCTCATGGCAGGCTCTCGCCAGGTCGGGGTTCTCCGACAGGAAGCCGTAGCCGGGGTAGATGGCGTCGGCTCCGCATTCCTTGGCAACGCGCAACATCTCTTCGACGCTGAGGTAGGCACGAACGGGGTGCCCTTCTTGGCCGATCATATAGGCCTCGTCGGCCTTCATGCGGTGTTCGGAGTTCCGATCCTCATACGGGAAAACAGCGACAGTGGAGACACCGAGCTCGTACGCTGCACGGAACGCGCGAACGGCGATCTCTCCACGATTTGCCACAAGAACTTTAGAGAACATCTGTGTCTCTCACTTCTGTATCGATCGCCTAGAGGCGATAGTCGACGGGCTGTCGAGGAACTACTCTACTCAGTGACGCAGAGCACTCGAATACAGGGGGTCTCATTTTGATCCCGCTGCCACGCCCGGCGTGGTCGTGACTGCTCAGACCGGCTGGATACGTTAACGTAGGAGGGTGCTTGTCCTAAGTATCAGCAGCCTCAAAGGCGGAGTCGGTAAGACGTCCGTGACACTCGGTCTTGCCTCGGCCGCATACAACCGGGGAATTCCGACCTTGGTCGTCGACATGGATCCGCAAGCGGACTCCTCGACCGGCCTCGATGTCCCGACGTCGACGCGTGTCGATATCGCCGATGTGCTCGCTGCTCCCAAGTCCCAGAAAATCCTGTCCGAGGCGATCATCCCCTCCGGGTGGGTGGGCGACGAACTCGGACACCTCGACGTAATCTCCGGCTCTCCCCGAGCTGCGGAATTCGATCGACCCTCGCTGTCAGAGAAGTATCTGCGGCGCCTTGAAGACGCACTGAGTCGCGTCGCCAAGGGGTATCGGCTGGTTCTCATCGACTGTCCACCGAGCCTCAACGGGCTCACACGGACCGCGTGGACGGCCAGCAGTCGGGTTGCAGTGGTGACGGAGCCCAGCCTGTTCTCCGTGGCGGCTGCGGATCGCGCTCTCCGGGCAGCAGACGAACTGCGCCAACGAGGAACCTCAGACATCCAACCACTGGGTCTTGTGGTCAACCGCGTGCGCGCGGGTTCGCACGAACATGACTATCGCATCAGCGAGATGCGGGAGATGTTCGGACCCTTGGTGCTCAATCCGCCGTTGGCTGAACGTGCCGTGATGCAGCAGGCCCAAGGTTCGGCCCGTCCCATCCACTCTTGGCCCGGAAAACCGGCAGAGGAAGTGGCAACATCATTCGATTCACTGCTGGAACGCGCTCTCCGCTCGGAGAACATCCGTCCGCGTAAGACCCCGGATCTGTAAGCGTCCAGCGACACGCCCAGTGTCAGCGGACTGGGCTTCCACGCTACATGTCGCATCTTTCGTGACGCGCTGCAGTTGAGATGCGGCGCTTCGCAGTTGAGTTCAAGTTCAGACACATGCTGGCTCGGTTGCGTCCCTCTTGCGCCTTCTCTCGGTTGCCATAGGCCACTGGGTCCACCCGTGTGCGGCTGTTGACTGTGTTGCGATACCGGCTTGCGTAGAGATAGCCCGATGGCTCCCTGCAGGTCCTGGATGCTGTTGATGAATATGAGTGTGGCCCGTCCTCGCGGACGGGCCACACTCATCAATCCCCCATGGTGTCCCGCTCAGGGACTGCCCGGCGTCCGGGCGATAAGCTGTTCAGCCGAGCCTCTGCGCTCTTCGCTGTGCGAGTTCATCCATTTCGACCACGGCGGAATCATCTTCGGGAAGACGTTCGCTCGGCAATTCGGAGAGGCTTCCTTCTACTTCGTTCCAGACACGACCGACGGCGATGCCGAATACGCCCTGTCCGCCCTGCAGGAGATCGACGACCTCATCGGGAGAGGTGCATTCGAAGACGCTGGCTCCATCTGACATCAGGGTGATCTGTGAGAGATCCCGGACTCCGCGCGACCGCAGGTGGTCGACCGCAGTGCGGATCGACTGCAGTCCGACGCCGGTGTCGAGGAGCCGCTTGACTATCTTGAGAACGAGGATGTCTCGGAAGCTGTAGAGCCGCTGACTGCCCGATCCCGTTGCGTTGCGAATCGACGGGGTCACCAGGTCGGTGCGTGCCCAATAGTCGAGTCGGCGATAGCTGATGCCGACGACCTTGCACACGGTCGGACCACGGTAGCCGGCCTCTTCATCGAGGACGGGCAGATCGTCGTCGAACAACAGTCCTTGGGCGGCTGGTGGTATTGGCGTCGGCTCGACGCTTTCATGACTTGAGCGGTTCACACCGACTCCTCCTTATAGTCCCTGGGGGAAGCGAGCTCGCTTTGAAGGGCAGAGAACATAACCATTCTAGCTCTCTTCTCAGCGAACCTACAGTGGGATTCAACATCTCCAAGCTATTCTTCCGGGCCCTTCAGGACAAACACCTCAAGGTAACGATTTGCGCGTGTCGCCGTTATCGCAGTATTCGAACACTTGATCCGCGGTCAGACACAGGGTTCGAAGCCCCGTTGGGAACAGGCTCAGTCGGTCTCAGACTGCGCTTGGTCGTCCTTGGCGCCTGTGGATCCCTGTGGCTTTTCATCCTCGGGCTTCCGGTCCTCTGCCTTCTTGGGTTTGGAGCTGGTGAGGAGCTTGGTTTTGACGGTTGACGCGTATTTGTCGACGTATTCCTGCCCGGATAGCCGCAAGATCTCGTACATGATCTCATCGGTGACGGAGCGCAGAAGGAACCTGTCGGTTGGAAGCCCCTCGTACTTGGAGAAGTCCATGGCGGACCCGAACACTATCCCGACACGTCGAAATTTTGGGATCAGGCGGCCAGGGGGCTGGATTTGGTCGGTGCCGATGATCGCGACGGGAATCACTGGGGCACCGGACTCGAGGACCAGGCGGGCGATTCCAGTGCGGCCGCGGTAGAGCTTGCCGTCCGGTGATCGTGTGCCCTCCGGATAGATGCCCAGAGAGTTCCCTTCCCGCAGAACCTTGAGACCGGATTCCAGAGAGGCCTGCGAACCGGAACCCCCAGCCCTGTCCATCGGCAGCTGATTGTTGAGTTTGAAGAACCAGCGAGTGACGGCACCTTTGAGGCCGCGCCCGGTGAAATAGTCCTTCTTCGCCAGGTAGACGACGGGTCGAGGGGCGAGCAGGGGCACGAAGATCGAATCCATGAAGTGGTTGTGGTTTCCCGCGATGATCGCGGGGCCGTCGGACGGGAGATTGTCCAAACCGCGAACCCAGGGGCGGAAGAGAATCCGCAGAATGGGTCCGGCCACGACTCGTTTGAGAAACCAGTAGAACACGAGCACCCTTCCCTGTCACGACTCTTTGTCGTCCTCGGACATCATATATCGACACCACCATCGCACTTTCATGCCATGCTGAAGCTATGGAGATCGACTACTCACCACAACCGGTGCCGACTGCACCCTACCGGCAGATTGCTCCGGACTCTGCGTCTGCTGTGCTGTTTCTCCATGGGATCACCGGTTCTCCGGCCGCGTGGTTTCCCATCGCTCGGGGGTTGAGCCATCACGGAATCAGCGTCAGCGTGCCGCTGCTTCCCGGACACGGCACTCGATGGCAGGACCTCAATGCCACGACCTGGTCCGACTGGCTCGACGCCGCGAATGCAGAACTTAAGACACTCTCTCGAACTCACTCCCGGGTAGTGGTGGCCGGCTTGTCAATGGGCGGTGCACTGGCATTGGCACTGGGGGCCAGCGACTTGCCTCCCGACGAGCTCGTCCTCGTCAATCCGGCCCTCTACATCGATTCCCCGCTGACACCGATTCTGCCTGTTCTCAAACACGTTGTCGCCTCTGTGCCGGCGATCGGCGGAGACATCGCGCATCCGGACCGCTGTGAATATGCTTACGACCGCACACCTGTGGCCGCCATCGCCTCGTTCGCTTCGGCCCAGAGAACTCTTCGCGAAGACCTCTGGCGGATCGAATGCCCGGTCACACTCTTCGTCTCCGGTCGCGATGGCGTGGTCGGTCCGCGAACCCTCCGGACTTTGCGGTCACGTCTGCCCCAGCGGCCGACGATCCTATCCCTGCGGCGGTCCAAGCATGTAGCCACCCTTGACGTTGACGCGGACATCATCGCCGAGGCGATCCTTGAGAAGGCGACATCCGCCGATCGCGCAACGCCGCGAACCCCCGACGCCGGGGAATAGAGACACCAAGAAGATTGCTGAGAGAAGACATGGACGACGAGGAGAACGAGGACTGGCGCGACGAAGTTCCCGAGTCCGAGCGGCTCGGTGATTCCTCGCGCATCAGTGACAGTCACTGGGAAGATCTCGTCAATCAGATTGCCGAGCCCAGCGCGATGATGGGAGATATGCCTGTCGATGAGGTCAGAGAGAGACTCGAAGAAGAGGGGTGGGAACCCGGGCCGGCTGAGCCGATCGGCTGGCGCACTGCCTCGCCGACTCTGATGCTCTCTGTGATCGCAACGTTCGGCGCTGTCCTGCTGTTGGTTCTCGGCGCGATCTTCTTCCGACCGCTGCCCGGCTGGTTTCTGCTGGTCGGCATCGCTGTCGGCCTCGGTGGTGCGGTCGGACTGTTCTTTCATCTCCCGACGAACCATTCGTCTGACGGGGGCAACGGTGCCTCGGTCTGATCCCGGAGTCGAACCTGGGACCGGTTTCTGTGTCAGGGGAGAGTGAAAGACTGGGGCACATGCCCACCCCATTCGACCGAGCGCCGACAGCTATCGCCTCCAAGCAGCTGTCGTTCGACAGCCTCGGCACTCCACTCCACGAGGTCACATTCGTCATCGTCGACCTGGAGACAACCGGCACAACCGCCGGTAAGTCGGAGATCACGGAGATCGGTGCGGTCAAGACCCGCGGTGGTGAGATCCTCGGAGAATTCCAATCTCTGGTCAAACCTGAGGAATCGGTGATCAGCCCGTTCGTGGCACGTCTGACCGGAATCACTCATGCCATGGTCGATGATGCTCCCTCCATTCGCTCGGTGCTGCCAAGCTTCCTGGAATTCTCCATCGGTGCAGTGTTGGTTGCGCACAACGCTCCCTTCGACATCGGGTTCCTCCGCTCAGCCTGCGAAAAGCTCGACTACCACTGGCCCCAGCCGACTGTCCTCGACACCGTCACCCTGTCTCGACGAGTGGTGAGTCGCGATGAGGTCCGCAACCACAAGCTGTCGACGCTCGCTGCTCACTTCGGAACCGAGGTCTCTCCCGACCACAGGGCACTCTCCGATGCCAAAGCCACGGGAGAGGTGCTGCATAGGGTGCTCGAGCGATTCGGCGGCTATGGCATCACGACTCTCGAAGAACTGGCCACGGTTCGACAGGCCGGGTGGGCGAAGCGCCAGGCCAAATCGCATCTGGCCAAGGGAGTTCCGTCCGCACCGGGCGTCTACATGTTCCTCGATGGAACTCGACGAGTCCTCTACATCGGCAAATCGGGCAACATGGCACGCCGAGTCCGCGGGTACTTCAACGCTTCGGAGAACCGCGGCCGGATGGCTGAGATGATCACAGCAGCCCAGGAAGTCAGCTGCCTGCCGTGCGCGCACGCGCTTGAGGCCGAGGTCAGAGAGATTCGTCTGATCGGAGAGCTCGCCCCGCCGTACAACCGTCGTTCGAAGAACCCTGAACGCAATTCCTGGATCGTACTCAGCGATGAGGCATATCCCCGTCTGTCGGTCGTTCGGTCGAACACAGCATTGGAGAAGTCACCCGCAACGCCCATGGGCCCGTTCCGATCACGTAAGTCAGCCCAGGCGGTGAAGGAGCTTCTCGACACTCTCTACCCGGTCAAACGGTGCACGGCGAAGATCACGCCCGCCAACCTCAGCTCACATCGTCCGTGTGTGAGTTCTCAGGTCGGTCAGTGCGGAGGACCCTGTGCGGGGGTGAGAGACAGACAGGCCTACCTGGCCGACATCACCGGGCTGATCACGGTCATGGACGGGGAATATTCATCGCTGCGCAGTCTGTCGACCCAGCGAATGTCCCGATTGGCCACCGAAGCCAGGTACGAGACAGCCGGCGAGGTGCGCGATGCCATGCGTGCGAGCCTCTCAAACGCAGCACGGGCCGAGTCAGTTCGTGCACTGCGGGACATACCTGAGATCCTCGCGTACACTCCAGGACCGGAGGGCGGACTCGATCTCGCCGTCATTCGACACGGGAAGCTGGCCGCCGCCACACACACCCGTGGCTCGGGAGACGTCGACGAGGCCTTCGCCGCCATCCGCGCGACTGCGGAATGGGTCCCTGCACCAGGGAAACTTCCGGCAACCTCCGACTCTCTGCCGGAAGAGACGCGTCTCCTGTCCCAATGGCTGCAGTCAGCGACCCTGACCTCGATGCAGGGAGCTTGGGCGCTCCCCCGTACCGGGGCGAACTTTCACGCGCAGGAATCAGGGACGGTTCGTCTCGGCGACCCTGTGTGAGACCTCAATCAGCTGCCTAAGCTTCTGTGCACCGAGACCGGCATCGACCGTCTCCTCTGCAATGACCAGCTTCGCCGCCATCCGCTCGGTCAGGCTCCCCACCGCAGACTCATCGGCCGCGACGAGCGCCGCTGCTGTATTGATGAGTACGATGTCGCGTACCGGTGACTTCTCTCCGTTGAGCACCGATCGGGTGATCTCGGCATTCTGTTCAGGGCCGCCACCGCGCAGATCGTTCTTTGTGACACGCTCAAGGCCCAGATCCTGGGCATCGAAGGTCATGTGTTCGACCTCACCGTGACGAATCTCCCACACATCATTGACGTCGGTGTTGCTCAATTCATCCAGCCCATCCCGCGAACGGAACACGAGCGCCTGGTGACCACGCTTGGCCAAGGTTCCGACGACCAAGGGTGCCATCTGAGCATCAGCGACACCGATCGCGGTATGACGAGCGCGGGCCGGATTTGTCAGCGGTCCGAGGATATTAAATGCGGTCGGCACATTGATCTGACGTCGAACTGCCGCCACGAACTGCATCGACGGATGGAAGACGTTGGCAAAGCAGAACGCCAGGCCGACCTCCTTCGCGATGGTCCCAGTCTGTTCCGGCGTGATGTCGAAGCGAACACCGAGAGCCTCGAGCACATCAGCGGAGCCAGAGGCAGAGGAAGTCGCACGGTTGCCATGCTTGACGACACGCTGCCCGCTCGCGGAGATGATCATCGCCGCGGTTGAGGAGATGTTGGCAGTCTTTGCCCGATCGCCACCGGTGCCGACGATGTCGACAGAATCCTCGAGACCCGGCAACTGCACGGCGTGGTCCATCATGGCGGAGACCAAGCCGGCTATTTCGGCAACAGTCTCACCCTTCGTGTGATGTGCCACGAGAAATGCGGCCATTGTCACATCGGGCGTCTGTCCCGACATGATCTGGTCCATTGCCCACGCTGCGGCGGACTCGTCGAGATCCTGCTGGTGCATGAGTGTCATGAGCAGATCGGGCCAGCTGTAGGAGGCGCCCTCGGATGTGGTTCGGAGCCCGGAATCCTGTGTTTCCGGGCCTGTCGTACGCGGTGTCTCCGTCATCCGAATGAGCTCTCCTTAGGAACTTCCACCACCTCTGACTACGAGATGGAACTTACCTGCGGAATCCTATCGTGTCTTCGACACGCGGGGGCAAGGTGATCCCCATACGAGATTCCGGCACCAAATCAAGGTTTTCGCTACACGGTGTAGAAAAATATTCACCGAAAGCTGGGTAAAAGATGAAAACTCACCCCGAGACGAGTAATAATGGGGTTGTGTCAACTGCCACTGCATCTCAAACAGCGCCAGCACATCCGGTTGTCAATCGTCCGAATGTGACCACGGTGGGCTTCATCGTGTTCCTCGCGAGCGACCTGATGTTCTTTGCCGCGCTCTTCGCCATGTACTTCACCATTCGATCCGTCGTACCGGAATTATGGGAGACCCAGACAGAGGTCCTCGACATTCCATACGCGCTCGGCAACACGCTCATTTTGGTGTCGTCTTCATTCACCTGCCAGCTGGGCGTCTTCGCAGCAGAAAGGTTCCGGCCGCGCCGCACAGGCTCTCTGTTCAACATCGCCAAATGGGGAATGGTCGAGTGGTTCTACCTCACCTTCCTTCTGGGTGCGATCTTCGTCTCCGGTCAGGTGATGGAATACGCCACTCTGGTCAGCGAGGGGATCGCCATCAACACAGATGGCTATGGCTCCGTCTTCTACCTGACCACCGGGTTCCACGGTATTCACGTGACCATCGGACTCATCTGCTTCCTGCTTGTGATCGGACGAGCATATGGGGCAAAGAAGTTCGGTCATCATGAGGCCACATTCGCGATTTGCGTGTCCTACTACTGGCACTTCGTCGACGTCGTCTGGGTGGGTCTCTTCGGAGTCATCTACCTCCTCCAGTAGTCGGCTCGAGATGCTAGGCCATTCGGACTCACAACATTCAAAGCAAAGGACGATCACGTGAAGCTTTTAGCAGATCGCCGCAGGCATCCAATGGCACTGGTTGTGCTGCTCTTGGTGGGCCTGCTGATGACTGGCGGAGCCTACGCACTCTTCACTCAGACCTCGAGTGCCAAGGCAGATACTGCCAGCGCATCGGATGTCGACGAAGGCAAGAAGCTCTTCGCCGCGAACTGTGCAACATGCCACGGTCTCAGCGGCGAGGGTTCGAAGGCTGGGCCGGGTCTCATCGGTGTCGGCGCCGCAGCCGTCGACTTCCAGGTCGGAACCGGACGTATGCCGCTGCAGGCCAATGGCCCGCAGGCGCGGACCAAGGAACCTCAGTTCGATGAGGACCAGACTGCTCAGCTTGCCGCCTATGTCGCCTCGCTGGGCCCTGGGCCCGCGGTTCCTGCGGACGAAAACATCGACGCATCCAAGGGCGATCCTGCAGCAGGTGGCGGTCTCTTCCGCACCAACTGCGCCATGTGCCACAACGTGGTCGGCGCCGGCGGTGCTCTCACACGAGGCAAATACGCTCCAAACCTGTCGGATGTCTCCGAGAAGCATCTTTACGAAGCGATGCAGACCGGCCCGCAGAATATGCCAATCTTCAACGACGCGAACCTGACTCCTGACGACAAGCGCGACGTGCTCGCCTATGTCAAAGAGGTCTCAGATACTCCCTCACCGGGTGGCTTCAAGCTGGGCTCCCTGGGACCTGTGGCTGAAGGACTCTTCATCTGGTTCTTCGGACTCAGCGCGGTCATCGGACTGACAGTATGGCTGTCATCCAGGGCAAAGTGAGTCAGTCAATGTCGTTCAGTAACCATCACGAGAAAAGACGGGGAATTCAATGACCTCGAAAGACCACTTCGGCGGCGGCAGCCAGCTCGAGGAGTTGAATGGGTTCACGAACCCGGGGCTGCCGGAACACAAGCCCCGGATCGCTGACCGTGATCCGAAAGCCGCGAAGGTCGCCGAACGCCAGGTGGCGTTGTGGTTTGTCCTGTCCATGGTCGGAACCATCTGGTTCATCGTCGCCTATTTCCTGTTCACCCCTGGCGAGACGATGGCGAGCATTCGACTCCACAACACCTCTATCGGCCTTGGCGCCGCGGTAGCGATGTTCTCCATCGGCTTCGGCGCTGTCCTCTGGGCGAAGAACCTTATGAGCGATCATGAGGGAATCGATGAGCGTCACGACATCGGAGGCAGTGAAGAGGATCAGGCTGTTGCCCTCGAGATCCTGCACCAGGCGAAGGAGGAGTCGGGAATCGCTCGACGTCCCCTCCTGCGCAATACACTCATCGCGGCACTGGCCATCGCTCCCCTGCCTGCAGTTCTTGTCTTCCGCGACCTGGGGCCGCTGCCTGGGGACAAGATGTTCCACACACTCTGGGACAAAGGCGTTCGACTGATCCAGGATCCGGGCGGCATTCCATCGATGGAATCCGAACGCCCAATCAAGGCAGACGACGTCACCATCGGTTCGGCTTATCACGTGCTGCCATCCGGCATCGGCGATGAAGAGAACGCTGAGCACCCGCTGAATGAGAAGGCCAAAGCTGCCGTTCTCCTCATGCGCATCAATCCCAACGAACTCAAAGAGGATCCGGATCGCAAGGGCTGGTCACACGACGGTATCGTCGCGTACTCCAAGATCTGCACCCATGTCGGTTGCCCCGTCGCACTGTATGAGCACCAGACACACCATCTGCTCTGCCCTTGCCACCAGTCGACCTTCGATGTGACCGAACACTGCAAGGTCATCTTCGGCCCGGCCAAACGTCCACTTCCGCAGCTGCCCATCTCGGTCGACAGCGACGGCTACCTGGTCGCACAGTCGGACTTCCCTGAGCCCGTCGGACCTACGTTCTGGGAGATCAATCACCCATGAGTACTACACAACCCACAACCACCATCGGGAAGGCCGCGAACTTCGCCGAAACGCGCGCCGGGGCTTCGGTCCTCGTTCGGGAGTTCGGACGGAAGATCTTTCCTTCCCACTGGTCGTTCATGCTCGGCGAGGTCGCTCTCTACAGCTTCGTCATCGTTATCCTCTCCGGAACGTTCCTGACCTTCTTCTTCACCCCGGCGATGGGTGAGATGCACTACCAAGGTCCCTGGGCGCCGCTGCGCGGAATCGAGATCTCAGAGGCATACAATTCGACCTTGGCGATCTCATTCGAGATACGCGGTGGTCTGTTCATCCGCCAGATGCACCACTGGGGCGCGTTGCTGTTCGTTGCCGCACTCAGCATCCACATGTTGCGAGTGTTCTTTACTGGTGCGTTCCGGCGCCCTCGCGAGCTCAACTGGATCGTCGGTGTGCTCCTGGTCATCATGGGTATGGCAGCAGGTTTCACCGGCTACTCACTTCCCGATGATCTGCTCTCGGGCAACGGTCTGAGGATCATTGACGGAATCGTCAAATCACTGCCCCTAGTCGGAACGTATCTCTCGTTCTTCATCTTCGGCGGCGAGTTCCCCGGCACCGATATCGTCGCTCGGCTCTACTCGCTTCACATTATGATCGTCCCCGCGCTGCTGATCGCTTTGATAGGCATCCACCTGGTGTTCGTCGTCGTGCACAAGCACACGCAGTACCCAGGTGCAGGCAACACCGAGAAGAACGTGGTGGGCGAGCCTGTTCTGCCGACATTCGCGGCCAAGGGCGGAGGATTCTTCTTCCTCATCTTCGGTCTGGTGTCATTGATTTCAGCCTTGTTCACGATCAACCCGATCTGGAACTACGGACCCTACGACCCATCACCAGTGTCTGCAGGCACGCAGCCCGACTGGTACATCGGTTGGGCAGACGGCTTCCTGCGCATCGTTCCAGGCTGGCTCGAGTTCTACATCGCCGGTTGGCCGATCTCATTGAATATCAACAGCGCGGTCGTTGTCATGGGCGGCGTCTTCGGAGCCATGTTCATCTATCCGTTCTTCGAGTCGTGGCTGCTCAAGGACAAGCGTGAACACCACATCCTCGATCGCCCGCGCAACAACCCCACCCGCACTGCCATCGGTGTTGCAGGAATAATCTTCTACTGCAACATGTGGGCCGCAGCCTCGGGCGATATCGTTGCCGTGTTCTTCCAGATGTCACTCAACGACATGATCTACATATTCCGTATCCTCTTCTTCGTTGGGCCGATCATCGGCTACATCATTACGAAGCGGATGTGCATCGGTCTGCAGCGCAAGGATCGCGAGATCGCACTGCACGGACGGGAGACGGCCAACATCATCCGGCTCCCCCATGGCGAGTTCCTTGAGCGTCACGAAGCTCTGCCTCCCCACAAACTGTGGAAGCTGACAGCATTCGAGTCGCCTTCGCACACGCCGGCGGAACCGAATGAGGACGGGAAGATCACCGGACTCGAGAAGTTCCGTGCGAAGCTGTCCAAGTTCTTCTTCGAAGACCGTGTTTCGCCGGTAACGAAGCGGGAGCTCGATGCATCGCATCACGACCATGATTCGGTTGAGTCCAATACCCACAACCAGATCGGTTACTGATATAGCCGGAGTTCACGATTCGCCATCCTAGCGAATCGGACGGCACGAATGAGGGGCCCAGCATTACTGCTGGGCCCCTCATTCGTGCCGTCATCGATCGTGTCCGCACCCGTCACCTTTGATGATTGGGGTGATTTGTCAACGGGTGAGTGAACGACTCAGGTAGTCGCTGCGCGAGAGGCCGAAGGGACGAGACATCGGGCATGTCGTTAGCGCGCGGGGCCGACACCCCAGTGCCGGAACTCTCCAGTTCCAGACTGACACCCTCCCCTGCGGCCTGACTCGTCTGATCAACGCGAGTTGATGGTGTCACAGCCCTTAACGGGCTCATCGTAAAAGAGAGTGTAGGCCGAGGAATTTCAAACGGAGCGAGTAGCTATCCGGATAGACGTCGAGGTCTTCCGATGATGGAAGTTCTCACACTGCCCATCCGAAAGAGCTCGACGTGTCTAAGCCTATATTCTCGATCCCTGACCTCACGACATTCGCCCGCCTCGACACCCTTGACCTGACATGCATCGGCCAACACATCACCGCCCACAAAGCGGTGCTGAAATGCCGACCGAACACGGCCGATGATCGGTGCCGACGATGTGGCGGCCACGGCGACATCCGCGACACCGTCCTGCGCCGCCTGGCCCACGAACCCTTCGGACACAGACCAACGACACTTCATATCCGCCTGCATCGCTACAAGTGCATCGAATGCGGCCACGTGTGGCGCCAGGACCCCACGAACGCGGCACCAATCCGAGCAACAATTTCTCGAGCAGGAGTGAACTGGGCACTGTGTGCCCGCGTCATCGATCAGGACACCGTCTCAGTCATCGCTGACAAGCTCGCGGTGTCCCGGCATACCGCGAATTCCGCGGTTCGGGACTAAGGACAACAGTTTTTAATCAACGATCCCACCCGCTTCGACGGCGTGTCTGTGGTTGGTGTCGATGACTCCCCCGCGCGCTACGCTCTCAAGCGGGAGGTACCCTCTCTGTGTGGCGCCACACTCGCCGGGGAGACAAGTGCGTCACGGTCATCATCGATCTCACCCCGATCAGCCAGGGCACGGGCCCAGCACGCCTACGCGATATGGTGCCGGTCGGTCGAAGCAGGTCCTCAAACCAATGGTTGGCCGCACGACCGAAAGACTGGCGTGATGCACTCGATGACGTTCGCCGCCGCGTCCAGCAGGAGACAACTGGGCATCGTGGACGAGCTGCTGATCCGTTGTATCGGGAAAGGAGGACGCTGCAAACAAGCACGGATCGCCCTTCTCTTCGCTGATGCGAACCTCACCGAGACCGAAGTCACTTGGGCGCTCTACCAAGACATCGTGGCTGCTTACCGGGCCGAGGACAGAAGCGAAGGCAAGAGGCTCTTGCAGGCTGTCATCGATGCTTTGTCGGCGGGTCTGGGTTGGCTGAGTTGAGGCGGTTGGGGAGAACTCCGAAGCGACGTGCACCTGACGCAGTGGCGTTCTTCACCAGGCCCGGGACGTCGAACGGGCCCACCGAATCGATCAATTGCAGGCTCGAAAATCTTCGGGGATCGACCCTGGGGCTTCCACAATCTCACTCATTACATCGCCAGGTGCTTACTCGAATCAGGTGGCTTCCGACCGGTTCTGAACTCTCAATTGCGATGAGTAACTTAACGTAGCTCAACGTGGAGGCACCACAGTGGACCGTCTCACCCACGTCGGCGATGCCCCGTGATCTGTGCACAGAAGTACTGAGAGGATATATCCCACGGCCACCAACAGCTGTGTGGGGCAACGATCTGACGGTGGCCCAAACCGGCGATGAGGATAGCTGCCGCCTGGTGGACAGTAACTCCAGCCCAATTGTTGTAGACCAACGGCTCCAGCCACGGCGGTCCCGCTCATGCGCTGATAGTCCGAGAGACGAACAGGCGATTCCCGATTCGACCCCTCGCAGCAAGGCTCATGGTGAGGATGAAGGGTAGAAGCTATGGCCACCGGTGACTCGGTTCCGTGAGTTTCACGAAGGAGAGTCTGACGGACAGACACCACTTCAATAGCGAGCGACCCGGAAGTCCTCCGCCGGTTGATGACAGGCCCCTCGCGTAAAGCTGCTCAAAGAGGCATAAAGGCGGCTATGAGGGCCCTCTGCCTTGTCCCTGAGTCCAAAAACGACCGTTGACGTCGGGCGCGTATGCTAAGCCGCGGCGATTAGGACTGTCAGCGATCCTGCGCGGGCATGTTCGCGGAATGCGGGCGGAGGCGGAAGCGGGTGCTGGCAGGCAGATATCTACCCGGCGCCCAGGTTGGTGGTGTGCTGTCCTTACCCAAGTCGCGAGGAACCTCGGACAGCTGTGGACTGAGAGCTGAGGAAGGCCGTGGCCCGGGCACACAAGCGCCTTAGGGCGCCGCACGGAGTTGCACCCTGCATCGTTCGCCAACGACCTGCCACGAACGTCGAATACGTGCATCGCGCCCAGACCGGAAGACACTGATGGCCCGGACTCATTTGAGTCCGGGCCATCAGCGCTATCTGTTAACAGTGTTCGCTCTGCAACGAATCAGTGGGCGTGGTCCCCTCGATCGTGTTCGTACGAAAGTCCGACGAGAGAGACTAGTCCGAGTACGGCGCCGAAGGGGAAAATCCACCAGCCCATGGCGATTCCGTAGAAGGCCACAGCTGCCGACCCGGCGCAGGCGATCGGCCACCAGCTCCATGGGCTGAAGAAACCGTAGTCTGCGTCGGCATCGGAGATCTCTGCCTGCTCGGAATCCTGTGGCTGACGTCCGACCCGACGATCGGTCAGCCACAGGTAGACACCGATCATGGCGGACATGACTCCGGTGAGAAGCAGGGCGGGGAATCCGACCATCTCAGTGAAATCCGTGAAGAAGCCGTAGGCAACAGCCACAATGACGAAGAACACTGCGTTGACCAGGAAAAGCGTGATCGACGACTTCACTTGACGTTACCTCCGGCGAGTTGCGGTTCAGGGGTGCCGTGCCCGGCGTATTCGAGCAGCTCCGGATGGTTCACATCAAAGGCCGGACGCTCCGAACGGATGCGAGGCAACGAAGTGAAGTTGTGGCGCGGGGGTGGGCAGGAAGTCGCCCACTCCAGCGAACCGCCATAACCCCACGGATCGTCGACCGTGACCTTCGGGGCATTGCGGGCGGTGATCCACACGTTCCAGAAGAACGGAACCATCGACAGACCCAGCAGCATCGCACCGACAGTGGACACCTGGTTCATCCACGTGAAGCCATCCTGGGGAAGGTAGTCCGCGTAACGACGTGGCATACCGTCGACTCCCAGCCAGTGCTGGACGAGGAACGTGCCGTGGAAGCCGATGAACAGCATCCAGAAGTGGATGTGTCCCAACTTCTCGTTGAGCATCTTCCCGGTCCACTTCGGCCACCAGAAGTAGAATCCGGCGAACATCGCGAACACAACCGTGCCGAAGATCACGTAGTGGAAGTGGGCGACGACGAAGTAGGTGTCCGAAACCTGTTGGTCAAGGGCAGGGCTGGCCAGGATGACACCGGTGAGACCACCGAAGAGGAATGTGACGAGGAATCCGATGGACCAGACCATCGGCGTCTCGAAGGTGATCGACCCACGCCACATCGTGCCCACCCAGTTGAAGAACTTCACACCCGTCGGAATAGCGATGAGCATCGTCATGAACGCAAAGAACGGGAGGGCGACAACACCGGTGACGTACATGTGGTGGGCCCACACAGTCACCGACAGCGCTGCAATCGCAATCGTTGCGAAGACCAGTTCCTTGTAACCGAAGACAGGCTTACGGCTGAAGACAGGGAAGATCTCGGTCACGATGCCGAAGAACGGCAATGCGATGACATAAACCTCGGGGTGGCCGAAGAACCAGAACAAGTGCTGCCACAGGATTGGTCCCCCGTTTCCGGGACTGAAGACATGGGATCCCAATATTCGGTCAGCGCCCAACACCAGAAGAGCTGCTGCCAGAGGCTGGAAGGCCATGAGGACCAGAATTCCGGTGATCAGTGTGTTCCAGGTGAAGATGGGCATCCTGAACATGGTCATACCAGGAGCACGCATCGTGATGATCGTGGTGATGAAGTTGACCGAGCCGAGAATCGTGCCAACGCCTTGCAACGCCAAGCCGAGAACCCAGAGGTTACCACCGGCACCCGGTGTGAACGTGGTGTTACTCAGCGGCGCGTACGCAGTCCATCCGAAAGAGGCTGCACCCTGGGGGGTGAGGAAGCCGGAGATGGCGATCAGCGAACCGAAGAGGTACATCCAGAAGGCAAACGCGTTCAGACGTGGGAACGCCACGTCGGGAGCGCCGATCTGCAGGGGCATGATCACGTTGGCGAAGCCCGAGAAGAGTGGTGTCGCGAACATCAGCAGCATCAGCGTGCCGTGCATCGTGAACAGCTGGTTGTACTGCTCCTTCGTCTCAATGATCTGCATGCCGGGATCGAAGAGCTCGAGGCGGATGATGAGCGCCATGACGCCGCCGACGCAGAAGAAGAAGAACGACCCGATCAGGTACATGTACCCGATCGTCTTATGGTCAGTCGACGTGATCCAGTCGACGATGATCTTGCCCTTGCTCCGTGGAGCAACAGGGGCGTCAAGGACCGACTGATTCATCGTTGCGGTCATTTTTCAGCACCTTCTTTCGGGTACCAGTTGCGATCGTATTCAGGACCGAGCTGACCGGTGTTGCCGTCGTCGGCGAGAGACTTGGTGTAGTCGTCGAACTCGGCTTTGGACACGACCTTCACATTGAAGAGCATCTCCGAGTGGTACTCACCACACAGCTCGGCGCACTTGCCCACGTACTCGCCTTCTTTCTCGGCGCGCAGATGCAGACTCTGGTCATGACCAGGAATCATGTCGCGCTTCTCGAGGAAGGCGGGGACCCAGAACGAGTGGATGACATCGCGTGAACGCAGTCTGATCTCGAGGTCGGTGTCGACCGGGAGGTAGAGGGTCGGTGCCTTCTCCCCCGGCTTCTCAGAGCCGTCGAGGTGGACCTGCGTTCCCGCGAAGTACACGTCTTGATTGACGTAGTTGAAGTCCCATGCCCATTGCTTTGCGGCGACTTCGATAACCTGTTCACCGGGAGTGGTGTCGTCGGTGGTCTTGTCCATGACCTGGACGCTCTGGAAGAAGAATCCGAGGACCAGGATGACTGGAGTGACCGTGAACAGGATTTCGATCGGCATACTGTAGCGCAGCTGCACAGGCAGTCCGCGATCGTTCTTGCGGCGGCGGTAGGCGATCATCGCCCACAGAATGAGGCCCCACACGATCAGCCCCACGATCAGCAGGGCGATCCATGCACCGTTCCACAGTGAGGTGTATGCCTCGGTGTGGTTGGTGGCGCCCTTCGATTCGGCGGGGAAGAATCCTGTGGAGATCTGCTCTTTCGTGCAGCCGGACAGCAACGCCAGTACAGCGACGGCGCCCAGAGTGCCGAGCCGCTTCGCCCAGGACCTTCCCGGTCCTGCCTGATTCGGAGAATCCACGTGCAGCCTTTCACAACCGTATTCGTCCTCCGTTTTTCGGAAGGGACGAATTCTTACTATGTCAGTTACCAGAGTACCGCTACAGGCGGTAGAAATTCACATGCAAATGATCATTTGTTGAGAATAACCTGACAACGATCCCCGCGGAGAGCGGAATCTAGCCGAGACAAGTAGTCGAGACCGCTGATCTCCGACACGCCGAGGCTTGCAAGGTGTGATGTCTGCCACTGTGTATCAATGAGCCATTCAGTCGTGTCGGCAACGGCACCGACCGAGGTGGGAGGAGTTGGGGGCGTGGTTTCGTCGAACAGGGAGACCAGGTGCACAAGCGCGGCTTTGGAAGCATCGCGCTGGGTGTGAAACATCGATTCTCCGGCGAAGAACGAGCCCATGGCAACCCCGTAGAGTCCCCCGACGAGGACGCCCTCGGATCTGACCTCGACAGAATGCGCCCACCCATCCGTGTGGAGGCCGAGGTAGAGGCGAATGATGTCTTCGGTGATCCAGCTGCCGGGCCTGTTGGGATCCGCGCAGGCGCGGATGACCTGTTCGAAATCCGTGTCGACACTGCATTCGAAGCGGCGCATCGACTTACGCAGGCTCCTGCTGACTTTGAGATCTCGCGGGAGAAGTACACCGCGACGCCGCGGGGCCCACCACCCCATGCGTCCGGTTCCGCCGCTGCCGATGCCCATGGGGAAGAGTCCAGCCCGATACGAAGAGAGGACCTGGGACTGCGTTGCCGTGTATGACACGGCGCGCAGATCCTCCAGGTCCATCTCGGTGATTTTCAGGTGTGCTTCTAGCGGGCGGACATCAGTGGAACGAGTCGCCGCAGGCGCAGGAACCGCCGGCGTTCGGGTTGTCGATCGTGAAGCCCTGCTTCTCGATGGTGTCTGCGAAGTCGATGGTCGAGCCGCCGAGGTAGGGCACGCTCATCCGGTCGACGATGACCTCGACGCCGTCGAAGTCGCGCACGGCATCACCGTCAAGCTGACGCTCGTCGAAGTACAGCTGATAGATCAGACCAGAGCAGCCGCCGGGCTGAACGGCCACACGCAGACGCAGGTCATCGCGACCTTCCTGCTGCAACAGGCTGCGCACCTTATCAGCTGCCGTGCTCGACAGTTCGACCTCGTGCGTGGCCATTGCTTCGTTCGTCACAGTCATGGTTACTCCTCATTTCGATCCTGCCTGTCTCCAGGCTACACCGCGAACAACGTTCTAGGCGGTGACCCTATTCCCAAGTCGTCCTCAGTTGAGTGCCAGTTTCTGCAGAAGGAGCGCCTCAGCGACGATAGCCGCCTTGAAATCGGGCACATACAGCGATTCGTTTGCGCTGTGTGCCCTGGCATCGGGGTCTTCGACTCCGGTAACCAGAATCGATGCCTGAGGGAACACTTCGAGGAGATCGGCGATGAACGGGATCGAGCCGCCGATGCCCATGGTCACGGACTCCTGCCCCCATGCTTCGGTGAGGGCACGTTGCGCGGTCTGCACTACAGGGTCGTTCATATCGGCCTGCCACGGACTGCCGCCTTCCGTGTCCCCGATCGTCAGGGTGGCGCCGAAGGGAAGATTGTCGCGCAGATGCGCTTCGACGGCCTTGACGGCGTTGTCGGGCGTGTCTCCTGGTGCCAAGCGGATCGACAGTTTTGCTCGCAGATTCGACTGGAGTGTGTTCGAAGAGACGTCGACATCGGGGATGTCGAGTCCGATGACCGTGATTGACGGCTGGGTCCACAGGCGTGAAGCCAGGGACCCCGAGCCGATAAGTGAACTCGAATCAAGAATTCCGGAGTCGGAGCGAATCGTCGACTCTTCGTAGTCGATAGTGCTCTCAGTCTGCGACTTGAGACCACGGACGGCAACGGAGCCGTTCTCATCGTGGAGGCTGCCCAGCACCCTTGTCATCGCCAGCATCGCGTCGGGGACGACCCCGCCGTACATTCCCGAATGCACCGCGTGATCAAGCGTGGAGATGTCGAATTCGATGGCGCACATGCCGCGCAGGCTCGTGGTCAGAGCTGGTGTGCCGGCAGCCCAGTTGCCGGAATCGGCGACGACGATGACGTCGGCTGCGAGCTTGTCCTGGTAAGTCTCGAGGAAGTTGCGGAAGCTTGGGCTGCCGGCCTCTTCCTCCCCTTCGATGAAGAGAGTCACCCCCACGCCGAGGCGGTCTGCCAGGAGGCGCAGCGCGGTGAGGTGGACCATGATGCCAGCTTTGTCGTCGGCGGCCCCACGACCGTAGAGACGGTCCCCGGTTCGGGTGGCGACGAAGGGTTCAGTGTTCCAGGCTTCAGGCTTGCCCGGAGGCTGAACGTCGTGGTGGGCGTAGAGCAGCACGGTGCAAGCCCCTGCGGGAGCTGGCACCGAGGCGACGACAGCCGGGTAGCCTTCGGTTCCGTCCTCCTGGGCTGCGGTCAGGATGTCGACGTCGAGTCCCAGGCCGCGGGCGAGGTCCGCGACGGCTTCGGCGCTGGACCGAACGTTCGCGGGGTCGAAGCTCGGCCAGGCGACCGAGGGGATCGCCACGAGATCGGTCAGCTGGTCGATGACCTCGTCGAAAATAGTGTCGAGTTCAGCATGCAATTGTGCACTGTCAAGTGCAGAAGTCGATTCGCTCATTCTCCAAAGGTAGTATTCATTAGGTGTTCGGAAGCAAAAAATCTCATGAGGATGCGCAATCCTCCGACAATCGACCGGTGAACGATGACGGTTCACGCCCCGACGCTGTCTCGCAGCGTGAGGCTGAACAGAAGAAAGGACGGCCGACGCCCAAACGCAGTCAGCAGGAATCGGTGCGCAAGCAGCCGCTGGTTTCGAAGGATCGCAAGGTGGCGAACCAGCGTGCCAAGGAACAGACGCGCAAGGACCGCGATCGCGCCCGGATGGGCATGATGAATGGCGAAGAGCAGTATCTCACGCGCCGCGACAAAGGCCCACAGCGCCGCTACGTTCGCGACTACATCGATGCCCGCTTCTCTATCGGAGAGCTGTTCATCCCCGCTGCGATTCTGATCCTGGTTGTGGCATTCACACAGCCGGTCGCCATTCAGCAGTACTTCACCTACGCAGTCTGGGGTCTGCTGGCCCTGGTCATCCTCGACGGCGTGATCGTCAACTACATCCTCAAGGGACGGTTGAAAGCCAAGTTCGGTACCGTCGAACGAGGCCTGGCGCTCTACGCGATCATGCGCAGCGTCCAGATTCGTCCGCTGCGCATGCCGAAACCTCAGGTCAAGCGCCGCCAGTACCCCGAGTGAGCAGAGTCCGCGCACGCCGTGTGCGGAGGATTCGTCCGGGCCAGAACGGTCCGGAGTAGATCATCTCCGAATAGGACTGAACCAGGTCAGCGCCCGCCGCAAGTCGGGCGCTGATGTCATTGGCGTCCGAGATTCCGCCGACCGAGATGATGCTCAGGTTCTCGCCGACGGTGGCCTTGACCAGCCGCAGCACTTCCAGCGACCGGTGTGCCAACGGTCGGCCCGAGATGCCTCCGGCCTGCCCGCGAGCGAAGTCAGCCTCACGACCACTCAGCACGGTTCGATCGATCGTGGTGTTGGTGGTGATGAGACCATCAACACCCGAACGCATAGCGAGATCACAGATCTCAACGACATCCTCGTCACTGAGATCGGGTGCGATCTTGACCAGCAGAGGCACATGGCCGAGCGTGGAACGAGGAGCCGCAACCACCTCGGCGGCGGCAGAGCGCACGGCGTCGATGATGGGTTCCAGGCTAGACACGGACTGCAGGTCACGCAGCCCCGGAGTGTTGGGTGAACTGACATTGATGACGAGGTAGTCAGCCAGAGGTGCACAGAACCGCGCTGAACTCGCATAGTCCTCGACCGCATCGGCGGCGTCGACGACCTTGGTCTTGCCGATGTTGATCCCGATGAGCGGTCGCTGTCTCGCGGGTAGGGAGGCAATGGACTTCCGTTGCCCCTCGATGTTGAATGCGGCCTGCCGGGCGCCCTGATTGTTGAAGCCCATCCGATTGAGCAGCGCAATATTGTTGCGCAGTCGAAACAGTCGAGGCTTGTCGTTGCCGGGCTGAGAATGAGCGGTGATGGTGCCGACCTCGATGTGGCCGAAGCCCAGCGCCGAGAGCGCGCGAATCCCCTCACCGTTCTTGTCGAAGCCGGCAGCAAGCCCGAGGCGGTTGGGGAACCGCAGACCCAGGACATTCACCTCGTCTCGAGTGCCGCGGGCTAGGACCAGACGCAGCAGACGGCCCAGACCGGGGACGGAGTCGAGGATTTTCAGCGCTGTGAACGACACATGATGTGCACGTTCGGCATCCATAGGGGCGAAGAAGAGTTTGAAGATAAGTGAGTACACACCCACCAGAATATGCCAGGCGGTGACCCGAACGTCAGACGGGATAGTTGGCTGACATCAGGAATTCACGCAGATCCCTGCTCAGAACGGTCGCCGTTTATCCATCCCCCGCGAAATGGCATTAGGATCGATTCAACGTTCAAAGACAATGAAAGGGAATATATGCCCAGTGCATCCACGCCCACCGGCTACTCTTCGACCACCCTCGTGAAAGCCACCGCTTCCGTTCTGGTGCTGGGAGTCGCCGACGACAAGGTTCTCGGGCTCGAGACCGCAAAGTCCGCACGAACAGCCTTGGAAGACGTGGCTCGGGCCATCGAATTCTCCGGCAAGGCCGGATCCACGGCCCGCGTCGCCGCTCCCAAAGGGTTCTCCGCCACAAGCATCCTCTTAGTCGGACTCGGTGACTTCGACGCCACAGCACGCGGCACTGACGCCGCAGCAAAGTCACACGAGGTGCTGCGTCGCGCCGCAGGCAATGCCCTGCGCGCCGTCGACGGTGTGGATTCGATCGCCGTGGGCCTTCCGGCACTGAGCGCCGAAGCCATCGAAGCTGTCACCGTCGGTGCCGCACTCGGTGCCTACCGGTTCATCGACTACCGCAGCGAGGACTCAGACAAGGTGCCCGGCACCGTGACCATCCTCGGGCCCAAGAGCAAGGAGCACTCGGCCGCGCACGCCACCGGCGCGATCATCGCCGCAGCGACGAACCGGGCCCGAGACCTCGTCAACACCCCTCCCCTCGATCTCTACCCCGAATCCTTCGCCCAGCGCGTCAAGGACCAGGGCAAGGAACGCAAGCTCAAGGTGAGCGTCCTCGGCGAGAAGGAACTCCAGGCCGGTGGATACGGTGGAATCACCGGTGTCGGCCAAGGTTCAACTCGCGGCCCGCGCCTGGTCAAGGTCGAGTACTCCCCCAAAGGCGCCGAACGCCACGTGAGCTTCGTCGGCAAGGGCATCACCTTCGACTCCGGCGGCATCTCCCTCAAGCCCGCAGCGAGCATGGAGGACATGAAATCCGACATGGCCGGCGCCGCAGCCGTCGTCCAGGCCCTGTTCGCCATCGCAGACCTGGGACTGCCCGTCCGTGCGACTGCCTGGCTGCCCCTGGCCGAGAACATGCCGGGATCATCGGCCACTCGACCCAGCGACGTGCTGCATATGCGCAGCGGCAAGACGGTCGAAGTCACCAATACCGATGCCGAGGGCCGATTGGTTCTCGCCGACGCATTGGCAGACGCCGACGCAGAGAATCCCGATCTGCTCATCGATGTGGCCACACTGACGGGAGCACAGGTCGTGGCCTTGGGCAATCGGACATCAGGCGTCATGGGTGCTGAGGCTGCACGCAGTCTCGTGACCGCCTCGGCGACGGAAGCCGGCGAAGAGATGTGGGCAATGCCGATCCCCGAAGAGATGCTCTCCGGTTTCGACTCCAACGCAGCCGACCTGAAGAACTCCGGACCGCGCCCCGGCGGTATGCTCGCCGCCGCCGCATTCCTCCAAGAATTCGTCAGCGAGGACGCTAACTGGGCCCACATCGACATCGCCGGACCGAGCTTCAACACCGGGTCCGCGTTCGGCTACACCCCAGTCGCCGCCACCGGCGCGGCAGTTCGGACCCTCATCCAAGCAGCGAAGCAGGTGAACTGACACAACAGTTTCTACACACTGTCGATCTTGACGTGATCATCACCACCTGTGTCCAAACAGACAGCGTGTGCTTTCGCCCTTGGCGAGAAAAGTGGAAAGATAGAAGGAAAGCTGCGTAAGGCAGGCTTATTCACAGCTACGAGGAGTAATCCGTGAGTGACTCATTGACCTACGACCTTGTCGTTCTGGGCGGCGGAACCGGCGGCTACGCTGCCGCGCTGCGTGCTGCAGAGCTCGACATGAAGGTTGCTTTGATCGAACGCGACAAGGTTGGCGGCACATGCTTGCACCGCGGTTGTGTTCCGACGAAGGCGCTTCTGCATGCTGCAGAAGTCGCCGACACAGCGAAGGAATCGTCCAACTTCGGCATTGAGGTCGAATTCAAGGGCATCGACATCGAGAAAGTTCTCGACTACAAGAACAATGTCATTTCTCGTAACTACAAAGGCCTGCAGGGTCTGGTCAAGGCACGTGGAATCGACACGTACTTCGGCACCGGCAAGCTCGTCGGCAAGGATACGGTCGAGGTCGAGGGTGAAGACGGCAAGCACACCGTCACCGGCACCAACGTTCTCCTGTCAACGGGTTCGACGTCGAAGACCATCGGCCTCGACATCACCGAGCGTGTGATCACGAGCACTGAAGCTCTCGAGCTCGACAAGGTCCCCGGCTCGGCGATCGTTCTCGGCGGCGGCGTCATCGGCGTCGAGTTCGCCAGCGTGTGGTCGTCGTTCGGTGCCCAGGTCACCATCGTTGAGGGACTCAAGCACCTCGTGGCCAACGAGGACGAGACGATCTCGAAGAACCTCGAACGTGCCTTCAAGAAGCGCAAGATCGGCTTCAAGCTCGGTACCATGTTCAAGGGCGTCGAAGAGACCGCCGACGGAGTCAAGGTGACTCTCGAAGACGGTTCGGTCCTCGAAGCCGAGTACCTTCTCGTAGCTGTCGGCCGTGGCCCGGTCACCGACGGCTTCGGCTTCGAAGAGCAGGGCATCCCCATGGACCGCGGATTCGTCCTGGCCAACGAGCGACTCCACACCGGCGTCGGCAACATCTACGCCTGCGGCGACATCGTTCCCGGCCTGCAGCTGGCCCACCGTGCCTTCGGTCAGGGAATCTTCATCGCCGAGGAGATCGCTGGACTCAACCCGGTTCCTGTCTTGGAGTCCGGTATTCCTCGCGTGACCTACTGCGAACCCGAGATCTTCTCTGTCGGACTCTCGTCCAAGCAGGCCGAAGAGCAGTATGGAGCCGACAGCGTCGAATCCATCGAATACAACCTGGGTGGCAACGGCAAGTCCGTGATCCTGAATACCACGGGTCTGGTCAAGGTCATCCGTGAGAAGGACGGACCCGTCGTCGGCGTCCACGGCATCGGCGCTCGACTGAGCGAACAGGCAGGCGAAGCCCAACTGATTGTCAACTGGGAGGCATTCCCAGAGGAAGTTGCGCAACTCATTCACGCTCACCCGACGCAGAATGAAGCACTCGGCGAGGCCCACCTGGCCCTTGCCGGCAAACCCCTGCACTTCCACTCTTAAGATCCGAGGAGACGAAAGACATGTCGAATTCCGTGCAGATGCCGGCTCTCGGTGAGTCGGTGACCGAAGGAACAGTCACCCGCTGGCTGAAATCCGTCGGTGAAGAAATCGAAGTAGACGAGCCGTTGCTCGAGGTGTCGACCGACAAGGTCGACACGGAGATCCCCAGCCCGTACGCAGGTGTCCTGGAGAAGATCTTGGCCGACGAGGACGATGTCGTCGAAGTCGGTGGAGACCTTGCCTACATCGGCGACGGCAGCGGATCGGACTCCGCGGCCTCGTCTGAGGAAGATGACTCCGATGACGAGGATTCTTCTGAAGCGGCCGAAGCTCCCGAGCCCGCAGAGGCAGAGGAGACCGAGGCGGCCGAGGAATCATCCGCGGACTCAGCAGACGAACCAGCAGCTGAAGCACCGGCCTCGTCAGGCTCCGAAGGCGAAGGCACGGAGATCACCATGCCGGCGCTGGGCGAGTCCGTGACAGAAGGCACTGTGACTCGTTGGCTGAAGGAGGTCGGCGAAGAGGTTGAGGTCGACGAGCCTCTCCTCGAGGTGTCCACCGACAAGGTCGACACCGAGGTGCCCTCCCCCGTGGCAGGCATCGTGCAGGCACACCTCGCAGAAGAGGACGAGACAGTCGAGGTCGGCGAGCCATTGGCTCGCGTCGGCTCCGGCGCTCCTTCGTCCTCCGACTCGGGATCGACAGATTCCGGTTCGGGTGAAGCCGAGTCTTCCTCTGATGCAGAGGAAGAGCCGGCCGAAGAACCAGCTGAGGAGCCTGCTGAGGAAGAGGCTCCGGCCGAAGACGAGAAGTCTGAGCCTGCAGAAGAGGCACCGAAGCAGGAGACTTCTGCCCCGGCCGCTTCGAAGCCTGACGAGAAGAAGCCTGCTGAGAAGTCCGAAGGATCTGCATCGGCTCCTGCCGCTGCTGACACCGTCGGTGAGAATGCCGCATATGTGACTCCCCTCGTGCGCCGCCTGGCACGCGATGAGGGTGTCGATCTGAGCTCGGTCACCGGCACCGGCGTGGGTGGACGCATCCGCAAGCAGGACGTCGTGGCCGCAGCGGCCAACCGTTCGTCTGCTCCGGCAGGGTCTGCTGCTCCAGCAGCCGGCGGCGCGAAGGAGCCGTTCAAGCTCGAGATCCCCGAGGAGGCCGCCAAGCTTCGCGGCACCACGGAGAAGGCTTCTCGCATCCGCCAGACCATCGCCAAGCGGATGAGCGAATCCCTCGAGGTATCGGCTCAGCTCACCCAGGTGGTCGAGGTCGATATGACCCGCGTCGTCAAGCTGCGCAAGGCCAACAAAGAGGCCTTCCAGTCCAAGCACGGCTCGAAGCTGACCTACCTGCCGTTCTTCGGCAAGGCAGTCGTCGAGGCTCTCAAGCAGCACCCCAAGGTCAACGCACAGTACGATCTGGAATCTCAGCAGATCTCGTACTTCGACCACGAGCACCTGGCGATCGCAGTGGACACCCCACGCGGACTCCTGGTTCCTGTGATCAAGGATGCGGGTGACCTGAGTATCGCGGGGCTGTCGAAGTCCATTGACGATGTTGCGGACCGCACCCGCAACAACAAGATCATGCCTGATGAACTGTCCGGCGGAACGTTCACCATCACCAACATCGGCTCGGTGGGAGCACTGTTCGACACTCCGATCATCAACCAGCCGCAGATGGGTATTCTCGGCACCGGTACGATCGTGCGTCGCCCGATCGTCGTCAAGACTGAGGACGGCGAAGAGTCGATTGCCATCCGTGACATGGTCTACCTGCCGCTGACCTACAACCACCAGTTGGTCGATGGCGCGGATGCAGGACGATTCCTGCAGACGATCAAGGCTCGTCTGGAAGAAGGAAACTTCGAAGCGGACCTCGAACTCTGAGTCGCTTCATGAGCTGTCTCTCTCGGTGAGTCGCGAGACCCACCAAAGGGGCGAGAAGGGCCGGTCACAGTTGTGACCGGCCCGTCTCCATGTTCCCAGCGGCTGCGACTGTTCAGTCTTCGATCTCGGTGACTGTGCCGATCTTCCATTCGCCGGTGTGGGACTCCAGCTCGAACTCGACCTGGGTGGGCTCGAAGTCTGAGATCTCGCCGTCGACGGTCACTTTCGTCGACATCTGCGCGTCAACGAGGATGCGTGTCTCTGTCTGCTTGGTGATGACGAGGTCATCGACTTCGATCGTGTAGGCATTGCCGACGAAGGCCTGCAGGTCGAGCAGTTCATCGGCGGCTGCGGCCGCCGAGTCGGGAACGGTCAGTGCCGCCAGGGCCTGGTCGTCCCCAGCGCTCAGTGCCTCCGAGCGCCGTTGACAGAGATCCTCCAGGAGGTCGAGAATCTGAGTCTCGGAGAGCCGATCCACACCACCCTGGTCCAGGTCCGAGTCTCGATTCGGACTCTCCGCAGGAGACGGGGTCGATTCGTGGGAGGGCTTCGACTCGGCTTCGGCACCAGTCCCCTGAGTGGAACTGACTGAGGCAGGACTATCCCCCGAACTCCATGACCTGACCATGACGAAGCCTCCGATGACCGTGAGGCTCACAGCAAGGATGGCCCAGGTGCGTGTGCCGAACCTCCACCCTCGCTCACTTTGATCTCTTTCAGACAGTCGTCTGACCAAGCTGGACCTGTTCGTTGCCAGCCACGAGGTGACGAGCCTGAACCAGGATGGACTCCCTCGACTCCGACGGCTGCGACGCGTTCTCTGCCCCTTCCTGCGAGCGTGGTCGCGACTGGCGGCTCGCAGGCGGCCAGCCGCGCCATCTGTCTCAACCGACCGGGTGGAATCCGTGGTGGGCGCGGGAGGCTCAGGCAGCGCTCTCGGCGCGGAACGAGTATCGGCGCCGGGTGCCTTGGCCGCGCGCAGCCGAGCCGTCAGCGCCAACCCGGGATCGAGATCGCGTTCGGCAGGCAAAAGCGGAAGGGCACTCGGTGTCCCGGTTCGACGAAGAGTTCCGCTCACCTCGGCGAGGGTGGCGGACAGGCCGGTATCCGAGACTGATTCGTCCAACAGCTGCGCCACCAAGGTCTGAACGGGCTGGGAGAAGTCGGAGAGTGCAACGGTGACCGGCAGTGGACTCTGCGCCCACGGACGACCGTACGCCGCGTGATAGATCATCTCTCCGACGGCGAAGCGCATCGATGATGACTGGGTACGGCTGATTCCGGGAATGATCCGCGGGTGTCCATCGGCATCGAGTCCGATGCATTCGAGGCAGAGCCGAGACTGGGCATCGCTGCTGGACAGCAGTTCGTCGACGATCCCGAGGAAGAGCGTACGCAGCTCCCCCTCGACCAGTCCCTGGTAGGAACGGACGGCATCGAGGACGAACCCGCCGGCGAATGGTTCGACGAGGAGAAGAGAGGTGGGGCCGGTGGGCAGAGCGACTTCGACGAAGCCGAGAGCCTGAGGGTGATCGACGTCGAAGCCTCGATGGGCGACTCCCCACAGCGTCCGGCCCTGTTCGTTCACGAGTCGGTAGATGTCATCAGAGACCGGTGATTGGAGTTCCCACGTCATTGTTCGTCATCTCCGTCGATGGATTGCGTGGCTTCATCAGAAACGTTCAGTAGTGTTTGTGTGCATTTAATACTGTTTGATGTTGGTCCGTATGTCAATAGCCGTGGGGTGCGCAAAGGTGTCGAGGCTCATCTCCTCTGAAATTGAACCCCCGGGACAAGAGACATAGTCTGGGTGCATGCCTCTGGTCACAGAAACGCTGGGTTTCGCGCCCGACTATTCGGATTATCAGCGAACCTGGGACTTGCAGAAGAGATACCACGAAGAAGTGCTCGCTGAAGATCGCGAATCTACGGTTCTCCTGCTCGAACATCCACCGGTCTACACGGCCGGGAAACGCACGGAAGACCATGAAAGACCCACCGACGGCACTGAGGTCGTCGACGTCGATCGTGGAGGGAAGATCACCTGGCACGGTCCGGGCCAGCTCGTGGCCTACCTCGTGTACAAACTCCACGATCCCAAAGAGGTCAGGCTCTTCGTATCGCAGCTCGAGGACTCGATGATCGAACTCCTCGCCGAATACGACATCGAAGCCACCACCGTTGAGGGACGCGCAGGAGTTTGGATCCTCGGAGACGGAACCCGCCGCGACCGGAAGATCGGGGCCATCGGCATCCGCATCCACGAAGGTGTCACCATGCACGGCCTGGCACTCAACTGCAGCAACGACCTGGCTGCCTACGAATCGATCATCGCCTGCGGTATCGCGGACGCCGACACCACGACCATGAGTGCAGAACTCGGCCGCAACGTGACACCTGAGGATGTCGCGAACCGCCTTGACGAGATCCTGCACAACCACATCACAGCCTAGGAGAATTGACGTGACCATAGCGCCAGAAGGCCGCCGCATGCTCCGTGTCGAGGCACGGAACTCAGAGACGCCAATCGAAGACAAGCCCGCCTGGATCAAGGCGAAGGCCCATATCGGACCCGAATACACCTCTCTGAAGTCGCTGGTCCGCAAGCAGGAGCTGCACACGGTCTGCGAGGAAGCCGGCTGCCCCAACATCTTCGAATGCTGGGAAGACCGTGAGGCGACGTTCCTCATCGGCGGCGAGCAGTGCACCAGGCGCTGTGACTTCTGTCAGATCGACACCGGCAAGCCTGCCGACTTCGATGCCGACGAGCCCCGTCGTGTGGCCGCCTCGGTGAGCGAGATGGGACTGCGCTACTCAACGATTACCGGCGTTGCCCGCGACGACCTTGAGGACGGAGGTGCATGGCTCTACGCGGAGACTGTGCGCCAGATCCACAACCTCGACTACTCCGACGGCAGCGGCACCGGTGTCGAACTCCTCATCCCGGACTTCAACGCCGAGCCGGATCAGCTCGCCGAAGTCTTCTCCTCTCGTCCTGAGGTGCTGGCTCACAACGTTGAGACGGTCCCCCGGATCTTCAAGCGCATCCGTCCGGCATTTCGCTATGAACGGTCTCTGTCCGTGATCACTCAGGCCCGCGATGCAGGTCTGATCACGAAGTCCAACCTGATGTTGGGCATGGGTGAGACGAATGACGAGATCATCGCAACTCTGCGCGACCTCCACGAGGCAGGTTGCGATCTCATCACGATCAACCAGTACCTGCGTCCCTCGCCTCGCCACCACCCCGTGACGCGGTGGGTCAAACCTGCCGACTTCGTCATGCTGCGCGATGCCGCGGAGGAGATCGGATTCTCGGGTGTCATGTCTGGTCCGCTGGTGCGTTCCTCGTACCGTGCCGGCCGCCTGTGGGCAACCGCGATGCGCCACCGGGGACAGCAGATCCCAGCCCATCTCTCGCACCTGGACAAGCACACTCCCGCGAAGCAGGAGGCTCAGGCCGTTGTGGATACATTCGGTCCGGGCGAAGAGGTAGACTTGACTGCTGAGCAATGAGAACGTTTGAGGCCCGGCCTCGACGTCGACACGCCATTCAAGAGCAAGTGAGAGCATGAGCGAAGAACCGCGCAAGGGACTTTTCCGCCGGAAGCCCAAGGACCCGAACAAGAAGCCGGGCCGTCTGGCGCAGATGAAGCAGGTCTATGAGCTGTCGGCCAAACATAATAAGGCCACTCCGTGGCTGCTGGCCGCAGCGATCCTCGGCTGCACACTGCTCGGCCTGCTGGCCGGGCTTCTGTTCGGTGGAGCGGTCTTCACCACGATCCTCGGCTTCATGGTGGGTCTGCTCCTCGGCATGTTCATGCTCGGTCGGTTCGCTGAGACTGCCGCCTTCGCACAGATGGATGGTCAGCCCGGAGCCTTCGGCGCCGTCCTCAACACCGCCCGCCGCGGTTACCTGATGGACGACAAGCCCATCGCCATCGATCCGAAGAGCCGTGACCTCGTGTTTCGGTCAACGGGTCGTGCGGGTGTCGTTCTGCTCAGCGAAGGACCGAAGGGACGCAGTGCGAAACTGCTGGCCAAGGAGAGGAAGCGTCACGAGCGCATTCTGCCCAACGTCCCGGTCCATACGTTCCAGGGTGGCAACGAAGAGGGACAGCTGAAGATGAAGCAGGTCGTTCCTGCCGTGCAGAAGCTGCCTCGTAAGCTCAATAAGACCGAGGTCCTGGCCGTGCGAAACCGCCTCGCTGCTCTCGGCACTCAGGGCACCCGTCCCCCGATTCCGAAGGGCATCGATCCGAACAAGGCTCGCCCGAATCACAAGGCGATGCGCGGACGCTGATCCAACCTGGCCTGACTTGAGCCAGCAGACGGCCACAGGGGACGACAGTCCTCCGGTTGCGCGAAGACTTCAAGTCTTGAACACAAAGCAGAGGGCACCGACTCGAATGAGTCGGTGCCCTCTGCCGTACCTGGACGGTGCGCTTACTGCTTTCGGCTCTCGGTCGATCCAGTCTTCGCCCCAGCCAGGTCGTCACCCAGGTTGTTCGTCACCGAGGTTGTTCGTCACCGAATCCGCGGCTCAACTGTTCAGCGTTTGAGAATGAGTGTGCCGGCAGCCAGATCATGGAGACCACGATTGTCGCGGTTAAAGATCAGCGCGGGGATGACGAGAACGACCAGAACCGTGCGGATGAGGGTCTTGACCAACCCAGGCATATGACCGTCGAGGCGACGGACTTCGATGCCGAAGATCCGGTGGCCCACCGTGTAGCCGAGCGTCGACACGAGCAGGAAATGCTCAAGGGCGAAGAGCCCGGGTACCAGGAACGGATTGGACGAACCGATGAGATTGGCGATGGCCAGGCACATGAACCAATCGACCATCAGTCCCAGCAGCCTTCGCCAGGCCGGAGCCACCGAATGAGAACCGGTCTCCGGCAAGCCCAAACGCCGGCCAGGCCAGTCTCCGTCTTCTCGTTCGATCTTGGGTCCCTCAAGCCAGGAGCCGAGGTCATCACGATTAATCACGGACCCAGCTTACCCAAGTCGATCCTGGACGAATCCTCAGGAAACATGCCCGAAACACGGACGACATCACCACTTCACCCGCTTGCAACTAAGATTGGGGGTGGTCAAGACAAACGACCACCATAACCTAACTAGGAGACTAAGTGTTCTCGTCTGCTGAAGAACTCGTCAACTACATCTCGGAGAACGACGTCAAATTCGTTGACGTTCGCTTCTGCGACCTCCCCGGTGTCGTCCAGCATTTCAACCTTCCAGCGGCCTCATACGGCACGGAAGAGATCACCGAAGGGCTGCTCTTCGACGGTTCCTCAATCACGGGCTTCCAGGGTATTCACGAGTCGGATATGAAGCTGCTCGCCGATGTCTCATCGGCCTACATCGACCCATTCCGTGAGGCCAAAACATTGGTCATCACTCACTCAATCGTCGATCCCTTCACCGATGAGCCCTACTCCCGTGATCCGCGCCAGGTTGCGGCCAAGGCCGAGGCCTACCTCGAAAGCACTGGAATCGCCGACACCGTATTCTTCGGAGCCGAGGCGGAGTTCTACCTCTTCGACTCCATCCGCTACCAGAACACCCCGGGCAGCAGCTTCTACAAGATCGACTCTGAAGAAGCCGCCTGGAGCACGGGCGAAGACGAGCCCGGCGGCAACCTCGGCTACAAGACCCCGTTCAAGGGCGGATACTTCCCTGTCTCACCCCAGGATAAGTTCGCCGACATCCGCGATCAGATGTCGCTGACGCTGGAGCAGATCGGTTTCGAGATGGAGCGGGCCCACCATGAGGTCGGCACCGCAGGTCAGCAGGAGATCAACTACAAGTTCAAGACCCTGCAGCATGCCGGCGATCAGCTCCTCGACTTCAAGTACGTGATCAAGAACACCGCCTACGAACTCGGCAAGTCGGCCACCTTCATGCCCAAGCCGCTCTTCGATGACAACGGTTCGGGCATGCACTGCCACCAGTCGCTGTGGAAGAACGGTGAACCGCTGTTCTACGACGAGAACGGCTATGGTGGGCTCTCCGATCTGGCTCGCTGGTACATCGGCGGCCTCATCGAACACGCAGGCGCAGTGCTGGCCTTCACCAACCCGACGATCAACTCGTACCGTCGTCTCGTGCCCGGATACGAAGCTCCCGTCAACCTCGTCTACTCGGCTCGCAACCGCTCCGCCGCGATCCGCATCCCGGTCACCGGCAGCTCGCCGAAGGCCAAGCGTCTCGAGTTCCGCGTGCCGGACCCGTCGACCAACCCCTACTTGGCCTTCTCGGCCCAGCTGATGGCCGGCCTCGACGGAATCCGCAATCGCATCGAGCCCCCGGAGCCCATCGACAAGGACCTCTACGAGCTCCCACCAGAGGAGGCCAAGGACATCAAGCTGGTCCCCGGCTCCCTCGATGAGGCGCTCATCGAGCTCGAAAAGGACCACGACTTCCTCACCGCGGGCGACGTCTTCACCTCCGACCTGATCGAGACGTGGATTCGGATCAAACGGGAGAACGAGATCGACGTTGCACGTCTGCGTCCGACTCCGACAGAATTCGAGCTCTACTACGGACTCTGAGCCACATCCCCAGACCTAGTCGGCTCCTGCCACAGAGCAGGTGAGCCACGGACTGAGGGAATACAGTGGGGGCGTCACGGGTTTCACCCGTGGCGCCCTTCAGTGCATCTGACCAGGGCCGCATTCGATTGTGACCACAACTGATACAGGGATGGACAATGACGCATTTCGATCTCCTACTGATCGGCACAGGGTCGGGGAACATGTTCCTCGACGACCGCTTCTCCGGACTCAACGTCGCGATTGCCGAAGAATGGCACTTCGGCGGCACCTGCCTCAACGTGGGATGCATACCGACGAAGATGTTCGTCTATCCCGCCACAATCGCCGAACAGGCAGCCGAGGCGAACCGCTACAACCTCTCGACCGACTTTCACGGCGTGGATTGGCCCGCGCTGCAGAAACGCATCTTCGACCGGGTCGACGCCATCGAATCCGGAGGTCGGGACTACCGCAGCGGCGACCGGCAACCCAATGTGAGCGTCGTCGCCGAACACGTCGAGTTCGTCGGAGAGAAAACGGTGCGAACGGCCTCAGGTGAGACGATCACAGCTGATCGAATCGTCATCGCGGCCGGGGCCTCCCCCGTCATCCCCGAGGCCACAGGACTCGAGCCGAAGCTGGTGGACACCGATGGCTACCCCGTCTTCACCTCCAACTCGATCATGCGCATTCCCCAGAGACCCGAACGCCTGGTCATCATCGGGTCCGGCATCATCGCCATGGAGTTCGCCCACGTCTTCGCCGGGCTCGGCACCGAGGTGACCGTGATCGCCCGTGGTCCACGTCTGCTCGGCACCATCGATGAGGAAGTCTCAACGGAGTTCACCGAACTCTTCGAACGCAACCATACTGTCCACCGCGGAGCAGAGGTGGCGTCCTACAGCTTCGACAACGACCAGGTGAGCGTGACACTGCGACCCAGCGGCCGCCTCGGCGATGTCGATCTGCCTGCGCAGCTGGACGCGGATGCGGTTCTCATCGCCACCGGGCGCACACCGAACACCACGAGCCTGCGCGTGGGCGACGCCGGTTTCGACATCCTCGATGATGCGCGACTCAGCGTCGACTCACGTCAGCGCGTGCTGTCCCAGGGCCGTCCGGTTCCCGGCGTGTTCGCCCTCGGCGACATCAGCTCGCCGCACCAGCTCAAGCACGTCGCCAATCACGAAGCTGCCGTCGTCGGTGACAACCTGGCCGTGGACGTGGCAGCCGGTGCACCGGGAAGCGGCGCCGAGGCGCAGCTGCGGGAGGTCAACCATCACGCCGTTCCCGGTGCGGTGTTCACCTCGCCGCAGGTCGCCTATGTCGGCATCACCGAGGAGGAAGCCCGGCGGGCCGGCCATGACGTGAGCGTGAAGGTGCAGAAGTATGCCGACGTGGCCTACGGGTGGGCGATGGCCGATGACCCCGGGATCGTGAAGATCGTCGCCGACCGTGCAACGCGCAAGATCCTGGGCGCGCACATCGTCGGTCATGAAGCGTCCATGATCATCCAGCCGCTGATCCAGGCGATGGCGTTCGACCAGCGAGCCGACGAGGTGGCCAAGGGACAGTACTGGATTCATCCGGCTCTGCCTGAGGTCGTTGAGAACGCGCTGCTGGGCCTGGAGTTCAACGACGCCTGAGGACGGGCGTCAGAAGCCGTAGAAGTGTTCCTCCATGATGTTCCTGGCATGGCGGGTGGTGCGCAGATAGTCGTCTTCGAGTTCGTGACCGCCACCCGCCGGATATCCGAGCAGCCGGGCCGTGGCCTCCAGCTCGAAGTGCTCCTCCGGCAGTGATTGGGCGGTTCGCCCTCGATACAGCATCACGGCTGAGCGGACGTTGGTGGCCAGCTGCCATGCGGCCGCCAGCTCCTCGGCATCATCCGTGGGGATGAGCCCTTCCTCGGCTGCGACACTGAGGGCTGTCAGCGTCGATGTCGTGCGCAGGCCAGGAATCCTGTGGGCGTGCTGAAGCTGCAGGAGCTGGACGGTCCACTCGACGTCGGAGAGGCTGCCTCGGCCGAGCTTGAGGTGGCGACGTTTGTCCGCATTGCGGGGCAGACGCTCGTCCTCCATCCGTGCCTTGAGGGTGCGAACCTGCGTCAGCGACTTCGTCGGCATCTCCACCGGATAGCGCAGCGGATCGATCAGCTCCGTGAAGTCTTCGATGAGGCCGGAGTCACCGGCGACCGGACGCGCCCTCAGCAGCGCCTGCGCCTCCCACGGTTGGGACCACTTCGCATAGTAGGCCCGGTAGGACGAGAGCGCACGGACCAAAGGCCCGTTCTTGCCCTCCGGACGCAGATCTGCGTCGAGATCCACACCCTGCGCGGCATCGCTGGCCTTGAGTCGGCTCCCCAACCCGAGGGCAACCTTGTTGACGTGCTTGCTCAGCTTGGCCTTATCCTCGGCACCCAGCTCCTCACCGACGGAGCGGAAGACGAAGGTCACATCAGCATCGGAGAAGTACCCGATCTCATTTCCGCCCCAGCGGCCCATTGCGATGATCGCGAACTCGTAGGGCGGAGTCTCTGGCCCATCGAGGTCAAGCCGCACGGCCTGCAGCGCACCGCTGACCGTCAGATCCATCAGGGCAGAGAGATCGCCGGGGATTTCGGCTCGATCGCCGACATCGAGGACATCGCGCAGAGCGATGCGCAGAAGTTCACGACTGTAGGTTTCGCGTATCGGTGTGATCGACGCTGCCCCATGCCGTTTGAGCAGCCCTGCGACCTCGGCGGCAAGTGCCTTCGAATCGCGGGACTTGAGGTTGTCGAAGTTGTCCAACCAGGCAACGGCGGCAGGCTGGCGCAGCAGCAGTTCGCTGGCATAGCCGGACAGCGAGAGGACCTCCGCTACGGACTTCGCCGCCAGTCCGGAGTCCCGGAGCATCTTGAGGAACCAACCGGATGATGACAGTGAGTCTGTGAGCCGACGAAATGCCAACAGCGCGGCATCGGGACTGACACCGTCTGAGAACCAGTCCAGCAGCGCCGGCAGGACCTGCTTGATGACCAGCGCGGTGCGCGACATACCAGACGTCAGCGCCTTGATGTGGGCCAGAGCCCCCTGCGGGTCGCGGTACCCGAATGCCTGGAGCCGATCGGCGGCAGCCTGCATGCTGCTGCCGCGATTGTGTGCATCGACCACGGCACCGTGGACGCCGACCGCCGCATCGAGGATGGGGCGGTAGAAGATCTGCTCGTGGAGGCGGGTGACCTGTTTCGCGTAGTCCTTGCGGGTGTCCTCCAGCCGGGCGCCGGTGCGTGAACCCGAGGTGAAGACCGAGCGCGCGAGAATGCGCAGCTTCTCATCGTCGTCGGGGATGAGTGCATTGCGCAGCATCCGCGGAATCTGGACCCGGTGTTCGACCACGCGCATGAAACGGTAGGCGGAGGAGAAGACGTAGGCATCCTCTTTTCCGATGTACCCGTGCTCTCCCAACTCCTCCAACGCCACGAGAGTATTCGGAGTCCGGATCTCCTCGTCCGTGCGCCCGTGGACGAGTTGGAGCAGCTGCGCGGAGAACTCCACGTCACGCAGTCCCCCACGTCCGAGCTTGATCTGCCTGGGCGCCTCGGCGGCGGGAATGAGATCCACGACACGACGACGCATCGAACGGATTCCGTCGATGAATCCCTGCCTGCTGGCGGACTCCCACACGAGCGGCAGGAGCGTTTCGACGAACTCCTCGCCCACTCCCACATCACCGGCCACGGGCCGTGCCTTGAGAAGAGCCTGGAACTCCCAGTTCTTTGCGATGTCGGCGTAGTAGCGCGTGAACTCGGACATGGTGCGCACCAATGCCCCCGCTTTGCCTTCGGGGCGCAGCGCGGTATCGACCTCCCACAGGGCAGGTTCTGCTCCGGCGTCGGAGAGGATGCTGCGCATACGTTGGGCCAGTTCAGTGGCCAGTTCGCGCTGTTCATCGTTCGTCGAGGAGTCGAGGACGAAGACCACATCGACGTCTGAGACATAGTTGAGTTCACGAGCCCCAGTCTTGCCCAGGGCGATCACCGCAATGCGAACCGTGCCCTGAGGATCGAGCTCTGCCCGGGCGATGGCCAGTGCGGCATCCATCGCCGCCGCCGCCAGGTCAGAGAGCACAGCCATCACGTGGTCGACGATCTCCTCGGGCGCCTCGGCGACGAGATCATCGGCGACCAGCCGCAGCTGGGCATCGCGATAGGTGCGACGAAGGTCCTTGATCGCCTCATCGCCGAGGTGGTCCGCCGTAGGCGCCGGTGAATCAGGGTCGGCGCCCACGGCGCTCAGCAGATCTCTGCGCAGCGCTGCCGCCGAAGCCGCCGGGGTGGAGATCATGAGGAACGGTGACTGCTCCACCAGCTGCGGCAGAGACTCAGGATGCCGCACGAGGTGGTCGACCATCGCTTCTGAGGTGCCCATGACCGCCAGCACTCGACGCAGCAGCGCACGGTCGAGTTCGTCCTCAGCCAGATCCTCCCCGGCCCCGGAACGGATGGCGGACAGGAACTGAGGTGCCGACTCCCCCGCCGCCTCCAGGACCCGGAGCAGGCCCAGTGCGGCCGCGTGGGGATCCGGGGTCGCTTCGAGGAGATCGATGAACCGAGAATCGGTGGCCAGAGGCTCGCCGACGAGCTCATCGATCTCATCGAGGAAGCGGGCCGCTGACGAGGAGACGACGGAGGTGCGCGAAGTGATTCGTGCCATGGGTCTACATCGAGGTGAAGTGTTTGCTGAGCTCGAACGGCGTCACCTGAGCGCGGTAGTCATTCCATTCCTGTCGTTTGTTGCGCAGGAAGAAATCGAAGACCTCCTCGCCCAGGGTCTCTGCAACGAGATCGGACTGCTCCATGATCTCCAAGGCGTGCGACAGACTGGTCGGCAGGGCCTGAATTCCCATGGCCCGGCGTTCCGTGTCCGAGAGCTGCCAGACGTTGTCCTCTGCCTCCTCTGGCAGTTCGTAGTCCTCCTCGATGCCCTTGAGCCCCGCGGCGAGCAGGAGCGCATAGGACAGATACGGGTTTGCCGAGGAGTCAAGGGCCCGGTACTCGATGCGAGCCGAAGAGGACTTGCCCGAGTTGTACTGCGGCACCCGGACCAGCGCGGACCGGTTCCGATGTCCCCACGAGATATAGGACGGGGCCTCATGACCGGTCCACAGTCGCTTGTAGGAGTTCACATGCTGGTTCGTCACCGCGGTGATCTCCGCGGCGTGGGTGAGGACTCCGGCGATGAACTGCCTGCCGGTCTTCGACAGCTGGTACATGGCCCCGGGCTCGAAGAAGGCGTTGTTCTCACCTTCGAAGAGTGAGACGTGTGTGTGCATTCCGCTGCCTGGATGATCATTGAGGGGTTTGGGCATGAACGAGGCGTACACGCCCTGGGAGATCGCCACCTCCTTGATCACCGATCGGAAGGTCATGATGTTGTCGGCCATGGTCAGGGCGTCTGCGTAGCGCAGGTCGATCTCGTTCTGACCTGGTCCGGCCTCGTGGTGTGAGAACTCCACGGACAGCCCCATGGCTTCGAGCATGGTGACTGCCGAGCGTCGGAAATCGTTGGCTGTCCCGCCGTTGACGTGGTCGAAGTACCCTGCGGTGTCGACGGGGATGGGAGTCGTGCCCTCGAGGATGCCGCTGACGGGATCGAGGTTGGACGTCTGGAAGAGGTAGAACTCGATCTCCGGGTGAACATAGAAGGAGAAGCCCTTCTCGGCAGCCTTCGCCAGCGTCCGTTTGAGGACATTGCGCGGATCGGCCTGCGCCGGCTCGCCCCCGGGCACATGGATGTCGCAGAACATCCTCCCCGTGGGTTCCTTCTCTCCGCGCCAAGGCAGCAGCGAGAAGGTCGAAGGGTCCGGCTTGAGCACCATATCGGCCTCATAGACACGTGAGAGTCCTTCGACAGCGGAACCGTCGAACCCGATCCCCTCGGAGAACGCCCCCTCGAGTTCTGCGGGAACGACTGCGACGGACTTCAGGCCCCCGAGGACGTCGGTGAACCAGAGCCGGATGAAGCGGACTTCACGATCCTCGACGGTGCGAAGAACGAATTCTTCCTGACGCGACATTCCTCAGCCGTTCCACTTCTTGTCGTCTTCTTCCCACTCCTCATTGCGAGCCTGAGCACGCTCGAGGGCGGCTTGGGCCACTTCCTCTGTCTCATAGGGGCCCATGCGATGGTCCGCATCGCTGACCAGGCCGCGTTCGACCTTGTTGGTCTTGAGATTGAAGTAGTACTTCGAATCAGCGTCGTCGATATCCTTGAACAGTCCCATGTCGAGCCCTCCATCGCGGGTGTGGTGAATCCCTGACAGATTTCAGCTTACCGGTTCTGCCCGTTGCCGCCATGACTTGGTCGTCCCTGCCAGTCGCCCGATGGTCGGTGCCTCCAAAAAGTTCGTCTTAATTGCGTCGGTCAGCGACAAAAGTTCAACATTTCGTATCAAGGCGACCAATTTTCCACCGATTCCGCAAAATTCGTCACGAATACTGGATATAAAGGTTTGCCCTCCAGACCTTCTAAGGAATACAGTGAGATGTATCCTCAGCCACAGTTCGAACTGGCTGGAACTGCCCATGGGGCAACATGAGAGAAGGAAAGCTATGCGCATTTCAGTGCCCACAGAGGTCAAGAACAACGAGTTCCGCGTCGCCATCACCGCTGCCGGCGTCCACGAGCTCGTTGCCCACGGACACGACGTCACAGTTCAGGCCGGTGCCGGCGAAGGATCATTCATCACCGATGATGAGTACACCGAAGCCGGCGCCACCATCGCTCCCGACGCGAAGACCACCTGGGCCGCCGGAGACATGGTCCTCAAGGTCAAAGAGCCCATCGCCGAAGAATACGGATTCCTGCGCAAGGATCTGATTCTCTTCACCTACCTGCACCTGGCTGCAGATGAAGCGCTGACTCAGGCGCTCATGAACGCAGGCACCACAGCCATCGCCTACGAGACGGTCCAGCCCGACGCCGGAGGCCTTCCCCTGCTGGCTCCGATGAGTGAGATCGCCGGTCGACTCTCCACCCAGGTCGGAGCCCACAGTCTGCTCAAGGCCTCGGGCGGGCGCGGGATCCTGCTCTCCGGAGTCCCCGGAGTAGAACGGGCCAACGTCGTCGTCATCGGTGCCGGCGTCGCCGGCACGAATGCCGCGCGAATGGCATTGGGCCTGGGCGCCGCAGTCGAGGTCATCGATATCAACATCCCCCGACTGCGCCAGATCGATGAGACCTTTGCCGGTGCCATCGCCACCAAGGTGTCGAACAAGTACGAGATCACGAAGTCCCTGGCCTCTGCAGACCTGGTCATCGGCTCGGTCCTCATCCCGGGCAAGAAGGCGCCGAAGCTCGTCACCGACGAGATGGTAGCCGGCATGAAGCCAGGTTCCGTGCTCGTCGATATCGCCATCGATCAGGGCGGCTGCTTCGAGAACTCGCGACCGACGACGCATGACGATCCGACGTTCGAGGTCCACAACTCGATCTACTACTGCGTGGCGAACATGCCCGGAGCGGTACCGAACACAGCCACAGCGGCATTGACGAACGCGACCCTGCCGTTCGCGGTCAAGATCGCCAACCAGGGGTGGCACGCGGCCCTGTCGAAGGATTCGGCACTGGCCCGTGGACTCAACATCCACAACGGACACGTGACCAATGACAACGTCGCCGAGGCCTTCGGACTCGAGGCAGTCTCCGTCGAACACGCCCTGGCGAACTGAGCGCACACGTTCCGGTGAATATCACCTGAAACGCACACGCGGAAGGCCGACACCATCGTTGTGGTGTCGGCCTTCGGCGTTGTTAAGGGGCGCTCCTCGATGTGAGGGGGTACCTCTGAGATCACAGGGGATGCGGGAAGCGTCAGCCGCACCGGAGCTGGATTGGTCTCAGCTGCGCGGTGGCATCGTCGTCGACCGGAAGTGCTCCTCACACAGCCTCCCCGCCGCCTGCGCGTCCTGACCAGCGATCGCCTCGACGATGGCAGCGTGATCGGCAACGGCATGATCGAAGAGTTCATGGGAGAAGGGATCGTGACGGAACCCGGCGTTGATCCTGGTGTCGATGTCGATGGCCATGCGAACGAGCTCCGGGTTATGCCCGGCCCGAGCGATGGCGAAATGGAACTGCGCGTCAGCTGTTCTGGCCACCCCCGCCTCGGCGCGTTCGGAGTATCTCTGCGCCAACTGCCGAAGCTCGGTGAGCTCCTCATCGGTTCGCCGCAGTGCAGCAGTCGCAGCCAGACTGTTCTGGAAGACCGCGCGGGCATCGAGGAGATTTCTGCGTTCGGCATGGAACTCACCGATGCGATCGGCCATGGGAGCCAGCGCAGTCGGTTCCGCGTTGGAGACGAAGGTGCCGCCGCCGCGTCCGCGCCGCCGTTCGACGACACCGAGGCGCTCCAAACGCAGCAGCGCCGCACGCACACTTGAGCGTGAAACCTGAAGATCGGCGGCCAGAGCTCTCTCCCCGGGCAGCAGCGTGCCTTCGGGCAATGCACCGACGGCGATGCCGGAGAGGATGTGGTCTGCGATCTGCTGCGGTGCACTCGTCAGGCTCACCACGTCGCTGAGTCCGGAGAATTCGGGACCGGTCACATCTGCCCGTTCGCTCATCACTCCCCTTTGCTCAACATTGTGGCCTTCGCTGGCCGTTCCTTTCACTCTATTATCCTCTCCCACGGCAGGCCCGCACCGACAGGCACCGCAATTGTGGAATATCTGGGTTCAACCGCTCTAGAATCGAAGGCACCATGACTGATACGCCTCGCCTGCTCACGCCCGGCACCATCTCTGCCGAACTGCCAGCCCCCCGCAGCATCACGCGACCCGAATATGTCGGACGCGCCGATGCCGACGAAGGTCGGGGAAACAACTTCTACTCAGCCGAGGAGATCGAAAAGGTCCGCGTTGCGGGCAGGATCGCAGCAAATGCTCTGGCTGCTGTCGGCGAGATCATCGAACCCGGGATCACAACCGACGCCATCGACCGTGTTGCCCATGAGTACATGTGCGACCACGGGGCCTATCCGTCGACGCTGGGCTATCGGGGATTCCCGAAGTCCGTGTGCACCTCACTCAACGAGGTCATCTGCCACGGGATTCCCGATTCCACGGTCATCGCCGACGGCGACATCGTCAACGTCGACATCACCGCCTACATCGACGGCATGCACGGAGACACGAACTACACCTTCTACGCCGGAGACGTTGACGAGGAGTCCCGACTCCTCGTCGAACGGACGTGGGAAGCCACCATGCGCGGCATCAAAGCCGTCAAACCCGGCCGCGAGATCAACGTGATCGGACGAGTCATCGAGAAGTACGCGAAGCGCTTCGAGTACGGAGTCGTCCGCGACTACAGCGGGCACGGTGTCGGCCGCGAGTTCCACTCCGGCCTCATCGTCCCCCACTACGACGCCGCACCTGCCCACGCCGAGGTGATGGAACCGGGAATGATCTTCACCATCGAACCGATGCTCAACCTCGGAACCGTCGATTGGGACGTCTGGGACGACGCCTGGACTGTGGTCACAAAGGACAGGAAGCGCTCCGCCCAGTTCGAGCACACTCTTGTCGTCACCGAGACCGGTGCCGAGATCCTCACCCTCCCCGATGCGGACACCGCCATCGCCGAGGGACCGATTGCCCGAGAAGACTGACAGGACAGACATGACTGACGATACGCAGGGACGCTTCGCCATCGGAGTCGACGTCGGCGGCACGGGAATCAAGGCCGCACTCGTCGACACGGCCACGGGGAGCCTCGCCTTCAAGCGGGTGCGAGTGCTCACCCCGAAGCCGAGCACCCCGACCGCTGTGGCAGAGGCCATCGGGCAGCTCCTCGAACACCTGGCTGATAAGGCGCTCGAGCTTGAGATCGTCGACGACCGTGCAGTGCTCGACGCACTGCCGATCGGGTGCGGCTTCCCCGGCGTCATCCTCGATGATGAGGTGCACTTCGCGGCGAACCTCGACCAGTCGTGGATCGGTTCGAGCATCGTCAAGATCCTCTCCGAACACACAGGTCGTCGCTTCTTCATCATGAATGACGCCGATGCCGCCGGCCTCGCCGAGATGGTGTTCGGCGCAGGACGCAAGCATCGCAAGAATACCGTCCTGATGACGACGCTGGGGACCGGGATCGGCACCGCACTGTTCACGCAGGGACGGCTGGTGCCCTACACCGAGTTGGGCCACATCGAGATGAACGGCCGTGATGCGGAGACTCAGGCCGCTGAGTCCGTCAAGGTCCGTGAGAACCTCAGCTATGAGGAGTGGGCGGCTCGGCTGCAGCAGTACTATCAGCAGATCGAGCTCCTCGTGTCCCCGGACGTCATCCTCGTGGGCGGCGGAGTCTCGAAGTCGCATGCGGACTTCCTCCATCACATCAAGACGCGTGCCGAGATGAAGCCGGCCAAGCTGTTCAACAACGCTGGCATCGTCGGGGCCGCGATCCTCGCAATCAACAACGGCAAGGCGAAGGTCAAGAAGAGCCGCTCGTAGCATGGACTCACACAGTCTTCGCGGTCAGCTCAGCCTGCTCATCGTCATGGCCGCGACGGTGATTCTGCTGGCTGTGGGCGCTGCGATCATCGTCCTCTGGCCGAACCTTCTGCTGGCCGGCATCATCATCGGGTGCTGCTCAGTCCTCGTTGCCCTGGTCGGCATCGGCCGGATCCTCGATCGGCGTTGGGTGCTCTGGTTCGCGGTGCCGGCATTCGCGCTGGCAGGACTCGGATCGATCATGCTGGCCGAGGACCTCGGCATCAGCCGCGTCGGCGAACTCACTGAAGTGGTCGTCGTCGACCATACGTCCGAGGTCAAGACGGTTCACGACTCGACCGACCCAGGAGGTCGGAAGGTCTACACACACGAATACACCCTGCAGCACACCGACGGATCACCGATCGAGGAGCCGATGATCTATCGCGGTAAGGACGGGTTCGAAGAGTTCGACACGGGCGATACGATCAGCGTGCTCATCGGCGCCGACGGCAATGCCCCCATCGAGCCGGCCGAAAGCATCGATTTCGCCGCCGATATCGCGATTCTCGTCGTGGGAGTGCTCTTGAGCGCCGGTGTCTATCTCATGTGCGCACTGCTGCTGCTCTTCGGAAACCGGAGATACAGGGAAGATCGGTGGGGCGCGGCACCGTGGATGATGGACTGACGGAGCTGATGCCCTGACGGAGCTGATGCGCTGACGATGTTTGTGTGAGGACAGGCCACCGATACGCCGGGTTCTGTCATCGAGTCGGTTACCCTTCTCGACGGACGGTCATCTATCTGGGACCGATGTTGCCACCGGCCTCAAGCAATCCACCCGACGACTCGGCGAGCAGCCTCGAACGTCGTCTGTCTGATCTTGCTCCGGATGGGGTTTACCCAGCGGCGCCGGTCACCCGGCGCCCTGGTGGTCTCTTACACCACCGTTTCACCCTTACCCAGTCGGAACTGGGCGGTCTGCTTTCTGCTGCACTGGCCCGCGGGTTGCCCCGGGTGGGTGTTACCCACCATCCCTGCTCTGTGGAGCCCGGACGTTCCTCAGCCCTCGTGAGAGAGCCGCGACCGTCTGGTGACCTGTCCTCGAGTACAGAAGTCTACCCTCATTGCCGGGACCCTTCACAGCAGGCTCGAGCCAGGCGTGATGAAACTAACGTGGACAGCGAATCGAGGTCCCGCTGTTGGCACCTACGATAGTCAGGTGAAGATCCTATTGCCGCCCTCAGAGGGTAAGACTCCCGCGAGGTCGGGCTCCCCACTTGATCTCCCGGACCTCTCGGCCCCGGATCTCAACCCACAGCGAAAGAAGGTCCTGACTGTTCTGCAGAAGGTCTCCAAGCGCACCGATGCACTGGATCAGCTGGGTGTGGGAGCCTCCCTCTCAGCCGACGTTGAACGCAACGTCAGTCTCGACACCTTGCCCTGTGCCCCGGCCCTGCTGACTTACTCCGGTGTCCTCTACGAAGCGATGGGCGCGCCGGATCTCGTTGCCGATGCCGTGGCCGACGATTCCCTGGCACAGCGTCTGCGGAATGTGCACGTGTTCTCGGCGCTCTTCGGGCAGGTGAACGGGCTCGACCCGATCCCCGCCTATCGGCTGGCGATGAATACGAACTTGGGCACCCTGGGAAAGCTGTCGTCCTGGTGGAAACCCGTCTTGACCAAATCGTTCACGATCGACCCCGCCGAGGTGATCCTCGACTGCCGCTCCAGCGAGTACCGGGCCGCATGGCCCGGCCCTCACGAACAGGTCGTCACCCTGGGTGCTGTGAAGGTCAACGGTGCCAAACGCAGCGTGGTCTCCCATTGGGCGAAGTACTATCGCGGCGAACTCGTCGGTCGACTGCTCGCAGACGACCGTGAGCTGCCCACGACCATTGCGGATCTGCTCTCGCGGGCAGAAGAGTCCTATGAGGTCGAGTTCACCCCGCATTCGAAGAGCACACCTGCAGCGCTGACCATCGTCCTGCGCGACTGAGGCACGGTCGCTTTCAGCGTGTGTGCCCTCAGCCTTTGCGCAGCAGAACCGCCTCGCACTCTTGACATTCATAGGTCTGGTTCGGGTCCTCGAGCAGCATACTCTTCCACGCCATGCCGCTGATCTCCTGGCCACAGGCCTGACAGTTCGGACCGTTCAACACCGCGGCCCCGGGTCCGCCCGCGGCGATATTCTGATCAAACCGTTGAACTAATGCTTCGGGCAGGTCAGCCTTCAGCTTCTGAGCCGAGGCACTGTTGGCCTCGAGCTCCGCAGCCAACTCCGCTTTGCGGTCCTTGATGGCCGCTTGCGTGGTCCGGCCCGCGGCGGTCACCTCGGCGAGGGATGACTCGACGTCGGAAAGGGCGGCCTCAGCGGATTCGAGTTCCTCCATCGAACCGAGCTCAGTCTCCTCCAGTTCAGCGACTCGTTCCTCATGACCCGAGATTTCGCCCTGCAGATTCACGAGGTCTCGACTGGTCAGGCCGGTGCCGTCGTTGAGTTCGACCGTCTTCTTCTTGATCTGACCATTCTGTATCTCGATGGCCGCGGCATGCTGAGCGACCTCGGTACGTAACTTCTCCACCACCTCGGCGGCGTCGGTCTTCCTGGTCTCCAGCTCCCGGTGCTGAGACACGAGATCCTTCAGCGCCGAGGCCTGACTGGGATTATCGTGTTCGTGCCGCAGCGCGCGTCCGTGGGAGGCGAGTTCGATGAGTGACTCGAGTTCTGTGCGTTGTTCGGCGGTGATCAGCATTGTGGGTTCCTTGTCATCGAAGCTTCAGGGGTCGTGTGCAGGGAGTCAGTAACGCTCGACCCAGGGATCGGTGTTGACAGCCGAATGCTGTAGGGCGATGCTGAATCCACGCTGGGCGAATTCGGTCTCCAGCTGTTCGGCGGCCATGGTGAGCCAGACGGACTCTGAAGCCCAGTGAGAGACATCGATGAGCTGTGGCCGTCCTCCCTGTCTGTTGGCGGTGTCCCGGGCCTCGGTGGCTGGATGGTGGCGAAGATCAGCGGTGATGTACACCTCTGCGCCGCTGGCCCGGACCTCGTCGAACAGGGAGTCTCCTGCTCCACCGCAGACGGCGACTCGCGTCACGGCAGCGGCAGGGTCGCCGGCGATGCGCACACCGGTCGTTGTCCGCGGCAAACGATCCGAAAGGGTGCGGGCGATATCGCGGACGGGTGTCGGCGTGGGGAGGTCTCCCACGCGGCCGATTCCGGTGGTCGATCCCTCTGCATGGGGTGCCAGGGGCACTGCGTCGTCGATGCCGAGCAGGGAGATGAGTGCATCCGAGACTCCCCCACGTGCGGAGTCCGCATTCGTGTGGGCATTGAATAGGGCGATGCCGTTGCTGATCAGGGTGTGAACGGCTCCGCCTTTCAGGGTTGAGGCGTTGACCGACTTCACGGATTTGAGCAGGAGCGGATGGTGGTTGAACACGAGATCCGAGCCCAGCACCACCGCTTCGGCGATGACCGCGTCCAGGGGGTCGAGCGCGAGCAGGATCGAACGCACCTGTGCATCGGGGTCCCCCACGGCAAGACCGACCGAATCCCAACTCTCTGCCAGGGCTGTCGGCCACAGTGTTTCGAAGACGTCCACACATTCGCTGACCTTCGGGTATCTCATGCCACCACAGTATTACATCCGAGCAGTCACGGTCAGGCGATGTTGACCGTGGGCCCTGGCAGGGGCGACGGTTCAGCACAGAAATGTCTGGGACCCAGGTGAATTCTATGAGACGTGGTTCACTCGAGCATCGTCGAGTTATAGGTTTGGTCCATGACTACGAATGCATCGACTACGCCATCGCCCGAGCTGCACTTCTCCTCAACCGTCGCCGATCTAGTGCGTCGCAGCGCAGGTCGCTTCGGCTGTGACACCGCGGTTGAATTCGGAGACCGCACCTGGACCTATTCCGGCCTGGATACGGCGGTGACGGCTGTGGCGCGTGAACTGGTGGGTCTCGGAGCGCAGAAGGGAGATCGAATCGCCGCCTACGGGAAGAACTCCGATCTCTACCTCCTCCTCTACCTCGGATGTGCTCGCGCAGGTCTCATCCATGTGCCCGTGAATTTTCAGCTCAAGAACGACGAGCTCAACTACATTCTGGACAATTCCGGAGCGAAGGTCGTCTTCGCCGATACAGATCTCCTCGACGCAGTCAGCGCAACGCCAACCGGTGCCGGGCTCCAGACCAGGGACTTCTCCACGCTCCTGAAACCGGCCGCCGCCACGGACACCATTCCGGCTGCTCCTGGGGAATTCGACGTCGCGGACACCGACGTCGCACAGCTGCTCTACACCTCGGGCACCACCTCGGCGCCCAAGGGAGCGATCATGACGCACCGTGCGCTCGTCCACGAATATATGTCATCGCTGATGAGCCTCGATTTAGCGCCCACGGACCGAGTTGTCCATGCCCTCCCGCTGTACCATTCGGCGCAGATGCACGTCTTCCTGATTCCGCTGCTGTCCATCGGGGGGCACAACATCATCGTGCCCGCACCCGTCCCTGAGCAGCTGCTGGCGATCTTCGAAGACCGCAAGATCAATTCCTTCTTCGCCGCACCCACAGTGTGGGTCGCGCTCGCCAACAGCCCTGACCTCGATACACGCAACCTTGAGAGTCTGCGCAAGGCCTATTATGGGGCCTCGATCATGCCCGGGCCGGTGCTCACGAAACTGCGGGAGCGTCTGCCGAAGCTCGGGTTCTACAACTGCTTCGGACAGTCCGAGATGGGCCCCTTGTGCACCGTCCTGCGGCCCGAAGAGCACGATGAGCATGCGGCCTCGGCCGGCCGGCCCGTCTTCTTCGTCGAGACCCGTGTCGTCGACGCCGACGGGAAGGACGTCGGCGCCGGGACGCAGGGCGAGATCCTCTACCGATCACCGCAGCTGTGCGAAGGCTACTGGAATCGGCCCGAGGCAACCGCCGAAGCCTTCGACAACGGTTGGTTCCATTCCGGTGACCTCGTCACAGTGGACGAATCCGGTTTCATCGAGGTCGTCGACCGCGTCAAGGACGTCATCAACACCGGCGGCGTGCTTGTGGCCAGTCGACAGGTCGAGGACGCGATCTTCGAACTCCCCCAGGTCGCCGAGGTGGCGGTCGTCGGTATCGCCGATGAGAAATGGATCGAAGCGGTCACGGCCTTCGTCGTCGTCAAGCCTGACCAGTTTGAGATAACGGAGGCGGATGTGCTCGCCCATGTCAAGGATCGTCTGGCCGGGTTCAAGGTTCCCAAGCACGTCGATTTCGTGGCCGAGCTGCCCAAGAACTCGGCAGGGAAGATCCTCAAACGTCAGCTGCGCGGGGCCTGAGTCTCGGGCCAGGTATGGACCCAGCGCAGAGTCGCCCTCACGCGTTGGCTCCCTGCGCTGTTCCCGCGCCCCGTTTCCTGAGCGTGGGAGTGCGTGAGGAATCGGGATCATTCTCGTGGCCGATGATGGTGAACCCGTTGTCTCGAATCAGAGCAATGTCGTCCTCGGCGGCCTGTCCCTCTGCTGTGAGGTAGTCGCCGAGGAAGATTGAGTTCGCCACGTGCAGCGCCTGAGCCTGCAGCGATCGGAGGTGGATCTCCCGCCCACCGGCCAGTCTGATCTCCCTGTCAGGACAGACGAAGCGTGCTGTGATGACAATCCGCAGGCACTGAGCGGGAGTGAGATTCCATTGCCCTTCCATGGGCGTTCCATCGAACGGGACAAGGAAATTGATGGGGATGGACTCGGAATCAAGTTCACGGAGCGCGAACAGGGCTTCGACGACCTGCTCGTCGCTCTCACCCAGACCGACGATGAGCCCGCTGCAGGGAGAGAGCCCGGCCGCTTTCGCCTTGGCGACCGTGTTCGTCCGATCCGTGTAGGTGTGTGATTTCACGATGGTGTCGTGAAATGACTCTGCGGTGTTGATGTTGTGATTATAGGCATCGACACCGGCCTCCTGGAGAGTCTCTGCCTGCCCATCCTTGAGGATCCCCAGGCATGCACAGACCTCGACTTCGTCATTGTCGTCTTTGAGCCGTGTGACGATGTCCTTGACTCGGTCGACATCTCGGGTTCCCGGGCCTCGTCCACTGGCGACCAGGCAGACCCGAGAAGCTCCCCCGCGGATCCCGATATCTGCCTGTTGCACCGCCTCTTCGGTTTTCAGCCACGAGTATTTCAGGATCGGCGCCGCCGACCCGAGGGCTTGTGAGCAATAGCTGCAGCTCTCCGGGCACAGCCCTGATTTGAGGTTGACCAAGTAGTTGAGCTTGACGGTCATACCGAAGTGCCTGCGCCTGAGTGCCGATCCTGCGGCTATGAGTGCGAGGAGGTCTCGGTCGGACGTTGCCAGCATGGCAACCGCCTGTTCTTCGGTGATCACGCCACCATCAAGTATGGAGTCGGCGAGGTTGTCGAACCAGCTGGGCATTGGCGGCTTCTCCTCTTTGTGGCAGATGAACGTGCGGTGCGCACGCTCGCTCCTGAACGGTGTTCAATAGCGTATCAGGACTCGCCGCATCGGCTCATGCCGGGTGGGGGAAAGCGCATAGACTGCTCTCGGCAGTGAACGCGTGACGAACAGACACCGTCGCCTTCGGGCAGGCGGATGAGGAGACAGTGGTGGCATCCCCCAGCAAGGCGACACCTGCGTCCAGTCCCTTCGACGACAAGGCCGGCTGGAGACAGCACGGGGATGGAAAGACGATCCGTCCTGGTGAGACCGTTCTGCCTGAGGAACGTCTGAGCTGGCCACGGACAGTGGGAATCGGAGCTCAGCACGTGGTCGCCATGTTCGGAGCGACATTTCTCGTGCCGCTGCTGACCGGTTTTCCGCCCTCGACAACACTGTTCTTCACTGCCATCGGGACCCTGCTCTTCCTCCTCATCACAAAGGGCATGATGCCCTCATATCTGGGGTCATCCTTCGGACTGTTGGCGCCCATCGGTGCCGTCACCGGATTCGCGGCCACCTCGGGCGAGGATCTGGACTCCCATGCCATGGCGTTGGCACAGGGCGGGATCATCTCCGTCGGCGTGAGTCTCGCGCTGGTGGGGATCGTCGTGCACTTCGCCGGAGTGCGGTGGATCGAAGTCACGATGCCACCGGTTGTCACCGGTGCCATCGTCGCTCTCATCGGGCTCAATCTGGCCCCCGCAGCCTGGGACTGGGTGAAGGAAGCTCCGCTGACCGCGGTCATCACTATTGTCACCATCCTGCTCACCAGTGTGCTGTTTCGCGGAATGCTCGGCCGACTGTCCATCCTCATCGGTGTCCTCGTCGGCTACGGTGCCGCATGGTTGCAGGGGCAGATCGACTTCTCGACCGTCGGCGAGGCCGACTGGGTGGGGCTGCCCGCCTTCCACGCTCCCGCATTCGACTTGGGCTATCTGGGGCTCTTCCTCCCGGTCGTCTTCGTCCTCATCGCTGAGAACATCGGACATGTGAAATCCGTGTCGGCGATGACCGGACGTGACCTCGATTCGATCACGGGCCGCACGCTGTTCGCCGATGGCTTCTCCACGATCCTCGCCGGGTCCGGCGGGGGTTCGGGAACAACGACCTATGCGGAGAACATCGGTGTCATGGCAGCGACTCGGATCTTCTCAACGGCCGCCTACCTGTGTGCAGGCGTCATCGCCCTGATCTTGAGTCTGTTGCCGAAATTCGGGGAGATCATCGCCACCATCCCACCAGGGGTCCTCGGCGGAGCCGCGACCGTGCTCTACGGGATGATCGGCATGCTGGGCGTGCGCATCTGGGTGGAGAACAAGGTCGACTTCTCCAATCCCATCAACCTCAACACCGCTGCGGTGGCACTCATCGTCGCGATAGCCAACTTCACCTGGACGCCTGGTGACCTTCAGTTCGAAGGCATTGCACTTGGCTCAGCCTCGGCGATCATCATCTATCAGGTCATGCGCGGCATCGCGAAATGGCGCGGCACCGACCAGGACGATCCCGTCGAAACCTGCCCTGAGATCGAGGGCCGAATCCCGCCCGCGTCACTCTGAGAGCTGTCTGTTCGGCACCACGCGGGCCTTGGCCCGAATGATGAGAATCCGGGCCTGGCACGCGCTCATCAGATCTCCACCACCATCACGGTTGATGTGGCTCCAGCTGGTCTCGGACTGTGCAAGTGGGCTTCACAATCGAGAGTTCGATTACCGATACTGTCGACATCAGCCCTAATCGCGACTTCGGAGTTCGAGAGGTACTCCCGGCAGGAGAGTGCTGTCTCCTCAACGACATCGGGGACTGGGCATATCAGCTCTGCGATCGGCCTGGCATCCTGAACAGGGCTCGTGACGTTGGTGCCCCATGGTGAAGCGGCGGGGTTTTGACCAGAGAAAAGACACCCCGTTGAACGAGGTGTCCTGTCTGGTGGGCCCAGAGGGACTTGAACCCCCGACCCTCTCGGTGTAAGCGAGATGCTCTAGCCAACTGAGCTATAGGCCCCACTGCAGGTCCGAAGACTGTGCCCGAACGTGCTCGACCAGTATGCCATAAGGCAGGCGAGCAGACGAATTGCTCAATGCTGCGCACACCTTCCCAGAAATCTTCCAGCATTGGCGGCGAAGTGCTCCCCTGCGTCAGCGGACTCGATGCCGAACAGACCGCGATTCTGTTCGATCGTCACGGCGCCCAGTGCATGTTCCATCACGCCATGCGAAGTGGTCTCCCCCAGCGCCTCGACATTCAATGCCGCAGGCGTCACCTCGCTCGGGTCGATCGAGTAGCCGAGCAACATGATTTCGGCGCCGTCGCGGTAGCTGAGGAGGATCTCTCGCAGGGCCATGGCCGCAGCCAGCGGATCGGACGAAGACGGGCACCGGGTGTTGACCTCGGCATTCATTCTTTTGGCGATGAGAACGAAGAGCTCCTGCTTGTCTTTGACATGCCAGTAGAGAGCGGAGGGCTGCACGTCGAGTTCACGCGCGAGTCTGCGCATCGAGAGATCACCCAAGCCGTAGCGGGAGAGAATTTCAAGAGCAGTCGTTGTGATGCTCTCGGCAGTGAGTGCCAATGAGTCTTTCCTTCCATTTGCGGAAAATCGGGGGCGCCGATTTTTCGATTCGCGCTACCCTCGCTATAGTAGTGGCTGGTCACGGGATATAGCGCAGCTTGGTAGCGCGCCTCGTTCGGGACGAGGAGGTCGTGGGTTCGAATCCCGCTATCCCGACCGTTGTGATGTGTCGCGACGTCGTTCACTCGATGTCGCGGCACATTTCTCATTTCTGGCCCGGACCTGTCTCACGACATCGTGCACGTTTCACGTCTCTGTCGGATTCGACATCATCTCCCTGGTCGCTGTGCAGCGGGCGGACCGGATCCGTGCCGGAGGACTTCACATATCGACGACTTCTAGGTGCGAGAGAGAACCGTACTGCTCAGCACGATGAGGAACTCATGTTCATCAGTGAGCACATTCAAGAAACCTGAATCGACGCTGAGCACATAGCCTTTGACAGTTCCAGTTTTGGTCTCAATGACTTCATGTGGAACCCAGGGTGTTCCCACAAGCGCCGCGAGCAGCAGAACGGCTACCCCTACGACCCACCGCATATTAGCCAGGACGGCCATGAATCCGCGTCGCACACTATTCGGACTGGGCAGAATCCGAATCAGCGCATACACCCCGAAGACTCCAGCCGATGCCACCGGAAGCCACCAGAACCCGAAGCTGAACGCGAGTGCGAAGAGCGCGACAAGTCCGAGTACGAGGAGCAGCATCACTACCGGACGATGTCGCCGCTGACCCCACAAGTACGCGGCGAAGATCATCGGCAGGACCAGCATCAGAAGGAAAGCCGTCAGCAAGTACCCCGACATCAGGGATCCGAAGACAAGGGCCAAACCGTCGTCCAGGCTGAGCGTAGTGCTCACGAGGAATGCAGTCTCCCAGTCATACCCGGACACGGCGAACATGCGCAGCACGATGAACCCGATACCGAGCGCACTCAACAGCACCGCAGTAGACACGGGTTTGCGCTTGGACTCGTCTTTCGATGCTGCATCGCCTGTATTCGCACGCGTCTCGTCGTCAGTCATGAAGCAATAGTACTGTCGGAGGCGGATCGGTCGTATGGGCCGTCAGCCTCAGTCCGAGTGGGTGTGCGGTTCCGATGCGGGCCTGGCTTCGGAGTCTGGTCCGACTGCAGACCAAGACTTCGATTGTCTAAGTCTCAATATCCGTTGCTGCGTCCAACCTTCTATTGGCGCGACCCACCACGTACCGAGTGTAGGGATCGCCGTAGATTCCTGCACCGTCGACCACAATGCTGCTGAGGAATCTGTCCGCGACATCGTATGCATCTTCGATGAGTGCGTCCGACTGTGTGAAATCGACTGGTGACACAGTTCGCGGAGTCGGTGGTGGCAGATAGAGCACAGGCACCTCGGCGGCGACACTCGGCAGTGAGGCGAGCAACTGGGCGCGGAACTGGATCTCTGTCACTCGGGCCAAGACGTCTCTGACTCGGGCCCCTCGACCTGTGGACAGGTGGTCGGGGTCAGCCGGCACCGTGGTGTCGAGCACCACGAGTGAGGCAGCACCGGCCGCAAGAGCCTGCTTGACCGGCACATTGGACACGATGCCGCCGTCGACGAGCTCCTGCCCGTCAATGTTGACCGCTGGAAACACGCCTGGAATTGCAGCAGTGGCGAGCAGCGCAGGTGTAAGGGGTCCGGCCTTGAACACGACCTCAGTGCCGGTGAGCAGGTCAAGCGTGACCACGCGGAGGGGAATCGGCAGCTGTTCGAATCGCTCGTGCGCGATTGTCTTCTCGATCATGCTCCGGAGCGGAGCATTCTCTACTGCGTGCGTGCGGGAACGGCCGAGCCGCCAAATCATCTCAAGCAGGTTGTCGGGGAAGATATCGTCTTGTTTGATCCCCACCCACGCTGTCTCGAGGCGTTCCAGTCCGTCTTCGAAACTGGCGAGCATCGCTCCGTTCAGCGCACCCACCGAGGTTCCCGTGATTCCATCGGGCGTGATGCTGTGCTTAGTCAGGGCGCGCAACATGCCCACCTGCACTGCCCCTAAGCTGCCGCCTCCGCCAAGGACAAAGCCCACCGGCCGGGGCAATTCGATTCCCATGCGACAACCTCCTGCTTCCTGCACTGGACAGGAACTGTTCATGCCATGATGGCACGGAACCTGTCAAGGGATCCAGGTGGAGAGCCCGAATACCATAGCTCGTGTCTATTCGCCGTTGACATCCATTCTGATCGTCAGCAGAAACGCCGAGTCCTCGATCGCTGTCACCGAGTGCCGCTGCGGGGGTATGGCCATCAAGTCACCGGCCGCAAGCTCCCAGGACTCGTCACGAGTCGACAGTGTGAGACGACCCCGAACGACCTGCAGGGTGGCCTCGGGCGGAGCTTCGTGTTCGGCCAGTTGGGAGCCTGATGTCAGGGCCAGTAGAGCCTGTTTGAGGTATTTGCCGCCATAAACACCTTGTGCACTGCGACCGCTGCGAGCAGCTTTCGCCTTGACCAGGAGTTCCGCAGCCAGGCCCCCGAGGTTGTGGGCGGTTGAATTGTCAGCCATGTTCGGTCCCTTTTCGTTGGTGGGTGATGTGTGTCCGGCAACATTGCCGGCTCTGCAGATCAGCCTGATCGGATGCCAAGCTCACGTCCTCCAGCAGCTCGACCACCCTGTTGATCGCGAGAGGAGGGCCGCACCCGCAGTACATGATCGCTCGGGCCAAGACTGGGAACTCATGGTGCTAGTTTAGACATGCCGGAAATGGAATCTGCTCCGAAGGAGGAATGTGGGCGACGAACCCGTCATCGATGTTCGAAGCATACCGAAGTCCCAGCGCCACACGCTCATCCTCAATGCCTACAGGAAGCTTGAAGTCGACGCGGGGCTGACCCTCATCAACGATCACGAACCGAGCCCTCTCAAGCACCAGATGGAGTCGGAACTCGGCGAGACCCTCGGCTGGGAACCACTGGCCAGTGAAGATGAGGACGTCCGGATTCGCATCAGCAAACGAGCAGCAACTCCGATGCCGCGCGTGCTCGTCGATGCCAACGACCTCGCCGAGGTCCCTGAGTCATCGGGGTCCGTCTGGCGGCTGGAACCCCAGCAGCGTGATCTCGATGCCAATGTCATCGCTCTGGCACCGGGTGGAGAGATCCGCGAACACACGGGGCCCGCCCTCGACGTACTCATCCACATCCTCGGTGGGAGTGGAACACTGGAGACCGAGCTCTCCACGATCTCGCTTGCCCCCGGACAGATCGTCTGGCTGCCTCGACTCTCTCGTCGGCGCTTCCTCGCCGACGAGGCGCGGGGTCTGCGATACCTCTCCGTGCATCAACGCAAGCAGGGCCTGACGATCACGAGCCGGAGCTGACCTCGACCGGTTGGCCGGCCGCGTCCCAAGACACGGACCCCACATGTGAGGATCGATACCGACGGGCTGAGTGTACATTGCCACCTGCATCAAAGATCTCCTACCCTGCGCGTGGACACGAGGCACGGGCATCACGGCTCCGTGGGGATCCACGCCTCGCCGTCCTGAACCCTGTAGATGAGATTTGTCCTGGTATGGGCGACTGCCGGGTACCTGGTGAGATAGTCGAGGACGAAGGACTGCACAGCCTCGGTGTCGCTGGCGACTATGTGGAGCAGATAGTCATCGGCTCCGGCCATGTGATACATCCTCACGACACCGGGAAACCGTGGGGCCGCGGCAGTGAAGGCATCGATCTCTGCGCGGTCGTGTTTGGCCAAACGGATGGAGATCAGCGCCTGCAGCGGAATGCCCACGGCCGCAGCATCGATGTCGACTCTGAACCCTCTGATCACGCCCAGTGTCTTCAGGCGTTTGAGTCTCAGGGAGACGGTGGATTCTGAGATGCCCACCGCCGACGCCAGTGCAGTCCCGGAGGCGCGAGCATCATCACTGAGGGCCTTGAGCAGCTTCCGATCGACATCATCGAGTTCTATTTTCTGCGACATGACTCACAGTCTGGCAGACGGTGGTCAAGAATCTTCGACCAGATCGAGGAATTTCGCAGATTCGTGACGATAGTTTGCAGTGTGTTGCAGGAATGGCTTAACTGCTCGTATGAACTCAATGCACCCAGATACGCTCATGGTCCACGGCGGAATGGAAGGCCTCACCGAAGCGGGCGTCCACGTTCCGGCGATCGATCTCTCTACAACCAACCCCGTCAACGATGTCGCCACCGGCGGCGATTCCTACGAATGGCTTGCCACCGGCCACCCGCTCAAGGACGGCGACTCGGCCGTTTACCAGCGCCTCTGGCAGCCCGGTGTCGCACGCTTCGAGACCGCCCTGGCCGAACTCGAACACGCCGACGAGGCAGTCGCCTTCGCCACGGGTATGGCCGCCATGACTGCGGCGCTCCTCGCTGCCGTCAGTGCCGGAACGCCACACATCGTTGCCGTACGCCCGCTCTACGGCGGCAGTGACCACCTGCTCGAATCGGGGCTGCTGGGTACCACTGTCACCTGGGCGGAGGAGGCTGACATCGCCTCCGCGATCCAAGACGACACCGGACTCGTCATCGTCGAGACTCCGGCCAACCCGAGCCTCGACCTCGTCGACCTGGAGAGCGTTGTCGCTGCCGCAGGTGACGTCCCAGTGCTCGTGGACAACACCTTCTGCACCCCGGTGCTCCAACAGCCCATCGACCACGGCGTCGCGCTGGTCCTCCACAGCGCAACAAAGTACCTGGGCGGCCATGGTGACGCCATGGGTGGGATCATCGCCACCACCTCCGAGTGGGCGATGCGACTGCGACAGGTCCGAGCGATCACGGGAGCACTGCTGCACCCCATGGGCGCCTACCTTCTCCACCGGGGACTGCGTACACTGGGCGTTCGCATGCGCGCCGCACAGTCGACCGCCGGTGAGCTGGCCGAGCGTCTGGCGGCACACCCGGCGATCGCCGCGGTCCACTACCCGGGCCTGGACGGGCAGGATCCACGCGGACTGCTCGGCCGCCAGATGTCGGGAGGCGGCGCGATGATCGCGCTGGAGCTCGCAGGTGGATTCGACGCAGCACGCAGCTTCGTCGAACACTGCAGTCTCGTCGTCCACGCGGTGTCCCTGGGCGGAGCCGACACGCTCATTCAGCACCCTGCATCGCTGACTCACCGACCTGTCGCGGCCACGGCCAAGCCAGGAGATGGTCTGATTCGACTCTCGGTGGGACTCGAGCACGTCGATGACCTCGCCGACGATCTGGTAGCAGCCCTCGACGCCAGCAGGGCCGCTGCCTGACCTGCGCAGTGTCGGCCCGTCGCGGATGACGGGGACGAGGATGCGCTGCAGAACACCGGCAGCGCATCCTCGTACTCGATGAACTCAGAATGTCGTTGAACCGAATCGCCGAGGCGGGAGCAGACGCCGAATCTCGAGAATGCCAGGATCCATCCGGCCCGCCGTCACGTTCAATTGCCAAGTGCCATCCCGGGGGCTCCGAGGAATGAGCCGCCTGGTGACGCCGGCGACTATGTATGCGGTCTGTCCGAGGCATATGCCATCGATCGGCAGTTCAGAGTCAATGAGGGTGGCCTTGAGGGTGCACTCCTCGTCCGAGATTCGCTCAGGTCCTGTTTCGACCAGGTCAAGGATCGCAGCGACTGATCAGAACTTATCGAGCGAAGGACCTCAGCGGTCAATGGGATGCTTCACGACTGCTGTTTTAGGGCTCGCCGAATCTTCTCTGCGGGCCCTGTCAGCTGTTCAGGGGTCTGCATTTCAGCACGGTCCGAGATGTCGAAGTCGGCGATCGTGTTCGTCGGCCAGACATGGATGTGCAGGTGCGGGACCTCATAGCCCTGGATCATCACGCCGATGCGCTCACAGCCGAACGCCTCCTGCTGGGCACGTCCGACCTTGCGACTGACGGCCATGAGATGGTCCAACAGTGCCTGGTCTGCGTCGATCCAGTGCGAGATCTCGTCCCGGGGCACGACCATCGTGTGGCCCTCGGTCAGCGGTGACACATCGAGGAATGCAACGCACACATCGTCCTGGTAGACGAAAGTTCCCGGAATGTCCCCATTGATGATCTTGGTGAAGATGGTGGCCATGTTTCATTCCTCCCGTTGTTACCCGATGATCACAGTGACTCAGCCGCAGACTGATCGCGCATGAGCGACGTCAACGGAGAAGTCACGCGTCTCGGTTCGTGCTGCCTGACGACTGGTCACGATCGTACCCGTTCGGGAGATGACGAAGACTCCGCGTTCGGCCACCCCATGGTCTGCGTCGAAGACTCCGTAGGATTTTGCCACCTCGCCGTGTGGCCAGAAGTCAGCACCAAGGTCAAGGGCGACCTCGCGAACTTCCGACCACGCGGCAAGCGTGTACTTTGAGTCGACGGTCATGCCGATGATCTCAATCGGTTCAGCATTCGCCTGCAGCACCTGCCTGAGGTCTTCGAGTGCTCGGATCTCGTCGCCGCACACGGGTGAGAATGCGAACGGGAAGAAGACGAGGATGACAGTCGAACGACGGAGAGCCTCGGCGAGGTGGAGCGTGGAGCCGAGTTGATCAGATACGGCGAAATCAGGGGCCCGATCTCCGGGCCGAAGGATCATGAATGGTTCTTCTTGCCCACCAAACGGAAGCCTGCCCAGTACTCAGCCGCGCTGACCGTCGAGGTCACGTGCATACCAGCTGTGGGAGCTGCCTCAGAAATGTCGGCCGGGCTGATGTGGCCGGGCCGACTTGCCTTGGGAGACAGAAGCCAGACGGCCCCGCCTTCCTTCAACGTGGCCTGCGCGTCGACGAGACCATCAATGAGGTCGTCGTCGTCGGAGCGCCACCACATCAGAATGACATCGAAGACACCGTCTTCATCACCGTCCGCGATCTTGTCACCGATGATGTTTTCGATCGCCTGGCACAGGTCCAAGTCGACGTCATCGTCGTAGCCGATTTCTTGCACATAGTCTCCCGCAGCCAAACCAAGGTTCTGGCCCAGCTCGCTGGGGAGGGTCGACGTGGAAGATGTCCTTTCAGAAGAGGAGTTACTCATGCCCTTATTGTTCCGTCAAGTGTGCCGAAGGCGCAAATGGCGGCGCGCCGAGGCGATGCAATCCACGTCAAAGGGCATCGAATACCATGAACTCGTCATCGAGATCACAAGATTTCGGCCCAGCGAAGTTCGCGCCGGAGGACTAGGCTGGAGGAAGTATCTGGTGGACCCTGGGCTCATTCATAATTTGAACTTCCATTCCACTCGATCACCCGGATCTCGACACCAACGGAGATCGTGGAGCGGAAGAGAGGACCACACCGTGGACAATCGGAAACAGGGCGGACCGATACTCAATGGGCTGCCCAGCCAGGTGCCCGACATCGATCCCGAAGAGACTGAGGAGTGGCTGGCATCGCTGGACGGCCTCATTGACGAGGGTGGGCGCTCACGCGCACGTTACGTCATGCTGCGGATGCTCCAGCGTTCGCGAGAGAAGCAGATCGGCGTGCCCAGCCTGACAGCCACCGACTATGTGAACACGATCGGCGCCGAGAACGAACCGTGGTTCCCCGGCGACGAAGAGGTCGAGCGCCGCTATCGGCGCTGGAACCGCTGGAATGCCGCGATGCTCGTCCACCGTGCCCAGCGGCCCGGAGTCGAAGTCGGCGGACATATCTCGACCTACGCCTCGTCGGCCACACTCTACGAAATCGGACTCAACCACTTCTTCCGCGGCAAGGATCATCCTGGCGGCGGCGACCACATCTTCTATCAGGGCCACGCCTCCCCCGGCATGTATGCTCGCGCCTACCTCGAAGGCCGGATGAGCGAACAGGACCTCGACGGATTCCGTCAGCAGCAGTCCCACCAGATCAACGGCAAGCCCAGCGGACTGCCCTCCTACCCGCACCCGCATCAGCTCCCCGACTTCTGGGAGCACCCGACGGTGTCGATGGGCCTGGGGCCGGTGAATGCGATCGCGCAGGCGCAGTTCGACAAATACCTGCACAATCGGGGCATCAAGGACACCTCTCAGCAGCAGACCTGGGCATTCCTCGGCGATGGTGAGATGGACGAGCCTGAGAGCCGCGGCATGCTGCATGTCGCCGCCTTCGAAGAACTCGACAACCTCAACTTCGTCATCAACTGCAACCTGCAGCGCCTCGACGGACCTGTCCGCGGCAATGGCAAAATCATCCAGGAGCTCGAAGCCTACTTCCGTGGCGCCGGATGGAACGTCATCAAGGTCGTCTGGGGTCGCGAATGGGACGCCCTGCTGGGCAAGGACCGGGACGGCGCACTGGTCAACCTCATGAACGCCACTCCGGACGGCGACTACCAGACCTACAAAGGCGAGTCCGGCGGATTCGTCCGTGACAACTTCTTCGGTCGCGATCCCCGCACGAAGGCCATGGTTGAGGACTACAGCGACGAGAAGATCTGGAACCTCAAGCGCGGAGGTCACGATTACCGGAAGGTATTCGCTGCCTACAAGGCTGCGGCCGAGCACACCGGCCAGCCGACTGTCATCCTGGTCAAGACCGTCAAGGGCTACTCGCTGGGACCTCACTTCGAGGCCCGCAATGCGACGCACCAGATGAAGAAGATGACGATCGACGACCTCAAGCTGGCGCGTGATCACTTCCAGATCCCGATCTCTGACAAGGACCTCGAGGCCGATCCGAAGCTCCCGCCGTACTATCACCCCGGGCAGGACGCCCCGGAGGTCAAGTACATGCAGGAGCGCCGTGCTGCGCTCGGTGGATACTCCCCCGAACGGCGCAGCACCCACATCGATCTCAAGCTGCCCTCCGACAAGGCCTTCGATGCCGGCAAGCGCGGATCGGGCAAGCAGACGATCGCCACCACCATGGGCTTCGTCCGGGTACTCAAAGACCTGATGCGTGAGAAGGAGTTCGGCAAGCGCATTGTGCCGATCATCCCCGACGAGGCCCGTACCTTCGGCATGGACTCGCTCTTCCCGACGGCGAAGATCTACAACCCGCACGGCCAGAACTACATTTCGGTCGACCGTGATCTCTTCCTCGCCTACAAAGAGGCCACTGATGGCCAGCTGCTCCATATGGGCATCAACGAGGCAGGCGCCACCGCAGCGCTGACCGCTGTCGGCACCTCCTATGCCACGCACGGTGAGCCGATGATCCCGTTCTACATCTTCTACTCGATGTTCGGATTCCAGCGCAGTGGTGACTTCTTCTGGGCGGCAGGCGACCAGATGGCCCGCGGGTTCGTCCTCGGTGCCACCGCTGGCCGGACAACCCTGGTGGCTGAGGGGCTTCAGCATGGTGACGGTCATTCGCATCTGCTGGCATCGACCTATCCGTCGATCGTGTCCTACGATCCTGCCTATACCTACGAGATCGCCCGCATCGTCCGTGACGGCATCCACCGCATGTACGATCCGGCCGATGAGCGTGACCCCAATGTCATGTACTACCTGACAATGTACAACGAGCCGATGGTCCAGCCCCCTGAACCAGAAAACCTCGACGTCGACGGAGTGCTCAAAGGCATGTACCTCCTGTCGAAGGGCCCGGACAACGGCGGCCCGAAGGTCCAGCTCATGGCCTCCGGCGTCGGCGTCCCGTGGATCCTTGAAGCGCAGGAGCTGCTGGCCGAGGACTGGGGCGTGTCGGCCGATGTGTGGTCGGTGACTTCGTGGACCGAGTTGCGTCGCGACGGCCTAAGCGCCGAAGATGACCGGCTGCTCAATCCCGATGCCGACGCACGCGTGCCGTACGTGACCCAGAAGATGGCGGAGGTCGAGGGACCTGTCGTGGCGACTTCGGACTTCATGCGCGCGGTTCCGGATCAGATCCGCCAGTATGTGCCCAGCCACTTCACGTCACTGGGCACCGACGGCTACGCGATCTCGGACACCCGTCCGGCCGCTCGCCGCTACTACCACGTCGACGGCCCCTCGGTCGTGACACAGGCACTGATCTCCCTGGCCGACACCGGAGCGATCTCGATCGACAAAGCCGCTGAGGCAGCGCGGAAGTACCAGCTCGACGACGTCACAGCGGGCACCTCGGGCTCGACCGAGGGCGCCGGCGCCTGATCACAGCGCACTAGGCGCTGAGATGGCACCACACTGAGTATGGCCGGAGTCTCCAAGAATCCGGCCATACTTGTCTCAACTGACAAACACTTGTGTGTCGCGTACAAGCGAATTGTAGCGAAGCGTTTAAAGTGGTGCCTATGACAACTGACGCCGAAACGCTCCGGCGCCGTGCAGAGACGGCACGCCGTCTCCGGGCGGGAGTGGGGGTCCTCTCCACTGTGACCCTGCAGAGACTCGAAGCTCGGCTCCCCTGGTACCGCAGCATGTCTCCCTCTGACCGATCCTGGGTCGGGCTGTTGGCCCAGTCGGGCATCTCGTCCTTCATCGACTGGTACCGCAAACCCGATACGGATCTTCGAGTCGTCAGTGAGATATTCAAATCCGCCCCCCGCGACCTCATCCGCGCAATCAGCCTCCAGCAGACCCTCCAGCTGCTCAAGATCGTCGTCGAAGTCGTTGAGGAGAGGGTGCCCGACATTGCTCGTGCGGTCGAGCAGCCTGCTCTGCGGGAAGCCGTTCTCGTCTACTCCCGTGAGATTGCCTTCGCCGCCGCAGATGTCTATGCCCGCGCGGCTGAGGCCAGGGGCAGCTGGGACGCCCGCTTAGAAGCGATGGTCGTCGATGCTCTGGTCCGCGGCGACTCCGTCGATGAGCTGGCCAGCCGCACTGCTGCCTTCGGCTGGCAGTCCGAGGGCCCTGTCAGCGTCCTCGTCGGTCGGGCCCCGCAGAGGTCGGCTAAGCGCGGCCTCGACGTCATCCGCCGCAAGGCCCGCAATTGGGCTGATGACGCCCTCGTCGGCATCCACGACAACCGTCTGCTCATCGTCCTCGGTGGTGCCACCGAACTCGATAGCGCCGTTGAGGATCTCTCCGAGTGCTTCGGCCCCTCCGAAGTCATTGTCGGACCCAGCGTTCCCAGCCTGGCAGAGGCCGCCACCTCGGCGAAGGCAGCGATCATGGCGCTCAAGGCCGCCACCGCCCGTCCCGACTCACCCCGCCCTGTCAAAGCGGAAGAGCTCCTGCCTGAACGCGCTCTGGCCGGCGACACCGTCGCTCTGAGCGAACTCATCAGCCGCTATTACGAACCGCTGACCTCGGGAACCGGGCAGCTGCTCAAAACGGTCAGCGCCTACGTCGAATTCGGGTCATCCCTGGAAGCCACGGCCAAGGCGCTCTCCGTCCACCCGAACACAGTGAGATATCGGCTCCGGAAGATCACCTCGGCGATCACACTCGATCCGACGATCTCCCGCGACGCATTCGTCATCCATATCGCGTTGGTGTACGGGCGACTGTCAGATGCGGGGCAATTGTCGAACACCGACAAAACACACTGATCCGAAAGATCCATCCACTAGATTGAACACAGAAGTCGAGCGAAAAGAGAACTGAGTGCTAGCAATCACGTGCCCGGGCCAAGGGGCCCAGAAGTCGGGCTTTCTGAGTTCCTTCCTGGAACTGGACGCCTTCGCCGCACAGATCGACGAACTTTCCTCTGCATCCGGGATCGACCTGCGACTGCACGGAACCGAATCGGATGACGAGACCATCAAGGACACAGCACTGGCGCAGCCGCTGCTCGTCGCCTCAGCTATCGCATGCGCCGCTGAGCTCGGAGTCCGGGCTGACTATGTCGCCGGGCACTCGGTCGGCGAGATCGCTGCCGCACAGATCGCCGGTGTGTTCTCGCCAGCCGACGCTATGCGCTTCGTCGCAGTGCGCGGAACCGGTATGGCCGCTGCCGCGGCTCAGACACCCACAGGCATGTCAGCCGTCGTGGGTGGCGAACCCAGCGATGTTCTGTCTGCCATCGAAGCAGCCGGCGCCAGCCCCGCCAACGTCAATGGCGGCGGACAGACGGTGGCAGCGGGATCGCTGGAGGATCTGGAGAAGCTGGCAGAGAATCCGCCGGAGAGGGCACGCGTCATCGCTCTGCCCGTGGCTGGTGCCTTCCACACCGAATACATGGCTTCAGCGACGAAGGAACTGGCTGCCACCGCCTCGGCACTTGAGATCGCAGATCCTGCCTCCTATATTCTGAGCAACTCCGATGGAACAGTCATCAGCAGCGGTCAGAACTATGTTGACCGCCTTGTCAAACAGGTCACCAACCCGGTCCGCTGGGACCTGTGCCAGGAGACCCTGCTGAACGCAGGAATCACCGGAATGATCGAACTCGTCCCCGGTGGAACTCTCACCGGCATTGCACGACGCGCCATGAAGGGCGTGGAAACATTCGCCATCAAGTCCGCCGCAGACCTCGACGGGGCGCGTGAGTTCGCCGCGGCCCACGCCTGATCATCAAAGGAAGACCACCATGCCAACACTGAAGACCGCAGAGCCCGGAAGCTTCTCCAAGATCACGGGCATCGGCGCCTACCGCGCCGAAAACCTCGTCACCAACGACGACATCGCCGGACCCATCAACTCCTCCGATGAGTGGATCCAACAGCGCACCGGCATCATCACCCGCCGTCGTGCCAGCAAGGACGTCGGTGTCCTCGATATGTGCGAGGAGGCCGCGCTTGAAGCGATCGCTTCCTCCGGACTCAAACCCGAGGACATCGGCGGCATCATCATCGCCACCGTCACCTTCGAGTACTTCACACCGTCAGCGGCAGCGGCACTGACCGATCGCCTGGGAACCGGCCACATCCCGGCCTGGGACATCAGCGCCGCATGCGCCGGCTACTGCTACGGCATCGGACAGGCCGACGCACTGGTCCGCTCCGGAGCCATGGACAACATCCTGGTAATCGGCGCTGAGAAGCTCTCCGAGGTCATCGACCCGGAGGATCGTTCGATCTCCTTCATCCTCGGTGACGGAGCCGGCGCTGTCGTCGTCTCGTCCTCCGACGAGCCGGGCATCTCGAAGACCGTCTGGGGTTCGAAGGGTGAGAACTGGTCGACGATCCGTATGACCGAGTCCCTCTATGACGTCCGCGACGACCGCGAGACCCCATTCCCGACCCTTCGCCAGGACGGGCCGACCGTCTTCCGTTGGGCCGTCTGGGATGGTGCCGAAGTGGCCAAGGAGGCCCTTGCCGAATCCGGCATCGAAGCCTCTGACCTGGCTGCCTTCATCCCCCATCAGGCGAATATGCGCATCATCGACGAACTGGCCAAGCAGCTCAAGCTGCCCGAATCAGTCGTCATCGCTCGAGATATCGCAGACAACGGCAACACCTCCTCGGCGTCGATTCCCTTGGCCACCGAGCGTCTGCTGCGCGAACAGCCCGAACTCAGCGGAGGATTGGCACTGCAGATCGGTTTCGGAGCCGGTCTGGTCTTCGGTGCACAAGTGATCCGTCTCCCTTAAACGGGTTCATTCACGGAAAACTCTCCGTGAATGTCCTAAGATATTCGGCGGGACACTCGTCGAAAAGTTCCTCAACCAGTCGACCAACCCTCGGCTGACACTAGAAAGTAGGAAAGTAATGGCATTCACCGAAGCTGAAGTCCTCGCTGGACTGGCAGAGATCGTCAACGAAGAAACCGGTTTGGCTGTGGAAGCAGTCGAGGCCAACAAGTCTTTCACCGATGACCTCGACATCGACTCCATCTCGATGATGACCATCGTCGTCAACGCGGAGAAGAAGTTCGGCGTGAAGATTCCGGATGACGACGTCAAAGACCTCGTCACCGTCCAGGACGCTGTTGACTACATCAACAAGGCTCAAGAGGCCTGAGAAACTAGCCGTACACGGCCCGTCCACCGACGGGCCGTGTCCACACTATCGACGAGGTTTGTACCATGACACCTAAAGTTGTCGTCACCGGGATTGGTGCGGTAACCCCATTGGGCGCGACGGCCGATGCCACGTGGCAAGCCATCCTGGCCGGCAAGTCCGGCGTCCACACAATGGACAATGATTGGTCCGAGAAGTACGGCCTCGCCGTCGACTTCGCAGCACAGGTCGACCCACAGGTCGTTCCCGAGAATCTCAAACGCGTCCAGGCCAAACGCCTCGACCCCTCCTCCCAGTTTGCTCTGATCTCCGCCCGTGAGGCCATGGCCGATGCCGGTCTCGAGGAGACCGATCCGGATCGCACAGCAGTCTCCTGGGCGACCGGAATCGGCGGCGTCTGGACTCTGCTCGACGCCTGGGACACTCTCCAGGAAGAGGGCCCGCGTCGGGTCATGCCACTGACAGTGCCGATGCTCATGCCCAACGGGCCTGCAGCAGCCATCGGGATGGAGTTCAAGGCTCGTGCGGGTGTCCAGACCATGGTCTCTGCATGTGCTTCGTCGACCGAGAGCCTGGGGCACGCCTATGACGTTGTGGCCTCAGGTCACGCCGACATCGTGATCGCCGGTGGTTCCGAAGCCGCGATCCACCCGATCACGATCGCCTCATTCAATTCGATGCAGGCGCTCTCACGTCGGACAGACTCCCCTGAGACTGCGTCACGCCCATACGACGTCGGTCGCGATGGGTTCGTCATGGGTGAGGGTGCAGGAACTCTCATCCTTGAGACCGAAGAGCACGCCAAGGCTCGTGGTGCGAAGATCTACGCCGAGGTCTCCAGCTGGGGCATCTCAAACGACGCCTACCACATCACCGGTGGTGAGCCAGGTGGTCAGTACGCACTGCGTGCCATGCAGAGTGCGCTGGACAACGCGGACCTGAGCCCCGCAGACGTCAAGCACGTCAACGCCCACGCCACGTCGACACCAGTGGGCGACATCCCGGAGTCCTTGGCGATCAGCCAACTGCTGGGCTCTCACGTCGGAGATGCTCTCGTCAGTGCGACCAAGTCGATGACCGGTCACCTGCTGGGCGGAACCGGCGCAGTCGAGTCGATCCTCACCGTCAAGGCCTTGGAGACTCGCATGGCTCCCCCGACGATCAACATCGAGGAAGTCGACCCGGACGTCGTGGGCATCAACATCGTGCGCGACACTCCTGCAGAACTTCCCGCCGGAGAAATCGCAGCGATTACGAACTCGTTCGGCTTCGGCGGGCACAATGCCGTCGTCGCGTTCAAGTCGGTATAAATCAGCGATAGAGCTTTGTGATGCGATAGCGCTTCACGAGGCGGCGTTGTTCCTGTACTGGTTCATCGAAACCAGTACAGCCTCTGAGCAGCGATCAGATCGGGGCCCCAGCAATTATGCTGGGGCCCCGATCTGTGTCTGGAGCACCCTAGAACGAGACTGCGGCAGCAGTGTCGAACTCGAGGCATTGCAAACTCTCACACGTGAATACGACTATGGGCACACCCGAGGTAGGAAGGTGTGCCCATAGTCGTTTACCGCAACTTGAGGGACGTCATCGGATCAACGTCGCAGGAAGCTGTGTGAGAGTCTCAGCCGACCTTTGTCAGCCAGCGCACTGGTGCGCCCTCGCCAGCGTGGCGGAAGGCATCAAGCTCCTCGTCCCAGGCTTCGCCCAGGGCCAGCGCCATCTCAGTGGAAAGTTTGATCGGATCACCGGAGGCGCGTTCCATGACGGAGCGGATGCGATCTTCGGGAACCAGAATATTGCCAGCAGAGTCGGTGACCGCGTGGTAGATACCGAGCTCCGGAGTGTGACTCCAACGGCCTCCGTCGACTCCGGCAGATGGCTCCTCGGTCACCTCATAGCGCAGTGAGTCCCATCCGCGAAGTGCGGATGCGATGCGAGCACCAGAACCCGCTGGCGCTCGCCAGCAGACCTCGGCGCGCACAAGACCTGGCGCTGCCGGCTGGGGTGTCCAGTCGAAGCGTGCCTGTGCACCGATTGCCCCGCCCGCTGCCCATTCAATATGCGGGCAAAGCGCGCGAGGTGCTGAGTGGACGAATAGTACGCCCTGTGTCATATCCATTTGTGCCTCCTACCTCGGATACGTCTTCCCCTACGATCCGAAAGGAGGTGCTAGAGCCTATGATAGACGAGTTTTTCCTGTGCGCCAAGCACCGAAAGACCTGGTGGCGTCGCGTGTAGCCGAGATCTGCACCAGCACAGGAAGGGAGCCGGTCAGCTCAATGCCAGCTTCCCGGACACGGAAGGTCGTTGGGGACCAGCCACCTTGTGCTCTACGATGGCGGCATGACGGATGAGAACTGCACAACCACCACCGTGCGCATGTTCCCGGACTATGCAGACACTGTCCTGTGGCTCGTCTTTCCAATTGACTATGAGGACACCGGCCTGTCCCCAGACCTGATTCATCAGCTCGACGCGTGGGAACAGTCGTACTACGAAGCGTTGGATGCCGACTTCAACTGGAAATCAGCGGAAGAAGCTCGAACCTTCACGCAGACAGGCATCGATCTGGCCGGGCAGGTCGCGAACGAACTCGGCGAGGAATTCGTTGTCGAATTCGCCTCGTACGAACATCACGCACCGACGTACACGGTTCAGAGCCGCAGCCCAGCAGACAACGACGAGGCTTTTGCCGCATTTTCCACCATCGTTGCTGAACTCGACGCTGAGGACGAACGCGCGGCACAGCTGGTGGCTGAGGCCGGTCCCGATGGCGAGTGGACGGCATACGCGCCGCTGTCGGGAGAGACATTCACTCCGGGAAAACACGTTCCTCGAACAGAAGACGTTGACTGACACACAGCGGCGAAGACTCTATCGGGATGGTCGGATCATCCGGATCTCGGTGACACCATCATCATCGTCGGTGCTGCGGGAACCGTCAGGAGCGAATCCCATCTTGCAGTAGAACGCCTGCGCCCGCGGGTTGGGGTCAGCGACCCACAAGGACACAGACTCATCTGGTGCAACGACTGCCTCCAAGAGCTTGGCACCTGCACCTTGGCCGTGGACCGATTCGTAGGTGTAGAGGACGAACAGCTCCGACTCCCCCTGACGGTCTTCGTCGTCAGATGGCCCAGACATAGCAATTCCGACCAGCTGACGATCGTGTTCAGCGACCGCGATAGTGAGTTTGCCTGAAGTGCCGCCAGCCAGAAGTGAGTTCCACATGTGTTCTCGGCGCTGGAGAGAATCTGGTGCGAAGAGGACGTCATCGGGCATAGTGCCCTGGTACGTTTCCTGCCATGTCTCGACATGGACCTTGGCCATGGCCGTGGCGTCTTCGATGACTGGGGTACGAACGACAATCGTCATGCACCGATGCTATATCAGTGGTGCCCCCGGTCGGACTTGAACCGACGACCAAGGAATTATGAGTTCCCTGCTCTGACCAGCTGAGCTACGGGGGCGAGCAGAAATAAGATTAGCACCAACTGACGGCCCGGACCCATTCGGCTCACACGCAGCGCAGCCGCTGGAGCCCCAACGTTTGCCCGACGGGGGTTGAGTCCTTCAGCTGGTTGAGGACACCGGCGAAATGCGTGTCAGCGCACTGCGCGCGGCGTCGACGCAGGTGTAGCGTTCCGTCGTGATGTAGACGTCGAAGACAGTCTGACCATCACTGCCGGGATCGTTGCGTTTAGACGCGGCAACCAGACCCGACCAATCGGGACCGACCACGACGACACCGTGCTCATTGCGCATGGGATCCGACGCATCGACGACGCCTGTGCGTACACCAGAGATCGGCGGTTCGGTGAACCCACCGGAGAACATCGCGGTCAGTCCCACCGTGTCGCGGATGCGTTCATAGCGATCGCGGGTGGCTTGGGAGAAGGTCTCGTCTTCGCCGAAGACTCCGAGGGTGATTGTGGCGGCACCTGAAGCCAGGGCGCGTTCTTCGAGGGCAGCGATCTGAGCGATCAGCAGCTCACGATTCATCACCAGAGGTTCACGCCGCAGACCCTGGGCGATCGAATAGGGAGTGCCCAGTGCCGGAAGGTTACGCGAATGGTGATCGACCAGACCGTCCTCGATCGGTTCTGCGAATGGTTCGGGTTCCTTGGTCGCGGGGCCGAAGTACGGTCCTGACATGAAGCGTGCGCCCAGAGCTCGCACCCGGTCGAGATCATCCTCGGTGGTGACCCCTTCTGCAAGGATCACGGCTCCAGTGCGTTCGAGGTGAGCATGAAGAAGTCGATTGAGCTCGGCCAGATGCGATTCGCAGTCGATGCGAAGAACGTCCGGGTGAAGACCAACGACAGACGGATTGACCAAAGGCACGAATGAGGTGCTCCGCAGGTCAGCACCGACCGAGGACATTCCCACGCCCCAGCCCATCGACCGGGCCTGACGGACCGCGCGGAGGACGGACGCTGGTGAGGACGACACGCGGGAGGCATCGAGCTGCAGGATGACTGAGCGGTCGGGTTCTTCGGTGCGATCTTCAAGGGTGGCGAAGGATTCGCCTTCTGCGTGGAGGAAGAGCCGGTTCGACTTGGGCAGTCCCGCCGCCTCGGCAGTCCTCAGAGCTGTTGCCCGAAGTGAAGCATCGATATCGCCGATCATCGCCGAGGCATGCATCTCGCGGCGCAGATTTTCGGATTCAGCGTGCCCGAGTGCCGGGTCATCGATGGGGGCCTGGAGGATCTGATATCCCACTTTGTCGAAGGTGTACGCATCGACGACAGGGGCGAAATAGGTTTCGATCCCACCTGAGCGCACCAACTCTTCGAGAGCCAGGTCCAGATCGTGTACCGCCTCAACCACCATATGTCCTTCCATGGGCAAACATGCGTTCACAGTCTTCCACATGAGAACAGACGCGATTGTCTAAATTCCGTAACATTATTGCGCTCAGAGCTGACGGCGCCGGCCTCGTCTGACCTCGGCCAGACCGACGATTCCGGCCAGGATCACGATGAGCGCAATGGCCGCGAACGAGGCGATCATGCCGATGTTCCAATCGCTGATCGCCGTGACGGCGAAGGCCAGCGCGGTCATGATTGCCAAGCCCATCGACGTGCCGATGCGTTGGCCCGTCTGCAGGACTCCCCCGGCCGATCCCGCATACTTCAGCGGCACTTCCTGCAGCGTCAGGGTCTGGTTCGGGCTGATGACCATTCCCTGGGCAGCTCCGATGAAGCTCAAAGTCAGCAGCATCCACCATTCGCTGCCGATGCCCTGTGTGAGGAGGAAGACGACGCCGATCGTCGAGACGAGGCCCACCAGGCAGGTGACGATCCCCCAGACGACGAGTCGGCGTCCGATCTGGAACACGAAACGTCCGGACACATCTGCCGACACAGCCGACAGCAGGGCGGCCGGAAGGCCGATCATGCCCGCCGCCAGTGCGGTGTGGCCCAACCCCTGTTGCATGTACATGGCGATGAGCACCCAGACGCTCGTCACGCCCATGAAGTACAGGGTGATGATGATCGAACCGTTGCTGAAGCTCCGAATGCTGAACAGGTTCAGATCGACCATGGGAGCGTGTCCACGGGCGGAGTACCGGCGCTCCCACCGGGTCCAGAGCCAGATCGTGATGAGTCCCAGAGGTAGGCCGAGCCAGATGAACCAGCCGACCGAGGACTCGACGAAGGGCAGCAGCACAAGGAGGACTCCGACACCGAGGAGGATGACTCCGACGGGATCGAGGTCGCGCTCCCTTTTCGGGACGTGTCCCCCGTTCGCCGAGGCGACCGTCGGGTTCGCATCGGACCCGTCGTTGGCGGCGATAGGGTGCCAGGCTGATTTCGGCAGCCAGCTTTTGGCGAGTATGAGGGAGATGACTGCGAAGGGGACATTGACGAGAAAGGCCGCACGCCAGCCGAGCTCAGGGCCGAAGAGAGCGATGAAGACACCGCCGAGGATCGGACCTGTTGCGACGGAGAGGCCGACGGTGGTGCCCATAAGTCCGAAGGCGCGCCCGCGCTGCGGCCCTTGAAAGTACTGCTGCAGCAGTCCCACGACCTGCGGATTGAGCAGACCTGACCCGAGCCCCATGAAGACGCGAGCAATATTGAGAGTCAGTGCACCGGGGGCGATGCCGGCAACGAGTGAGGCGAGGCCGAACAGGCCCACTCCGATCATGAACAGTTGGCCGCGGCCGAAGACGTCTCCTGCTCGTCCTGCTGCCACGAGCACGACGCCGAAGGACAGGGCGTAGCCGGTGAGGACCCACTGCAGGGCAGAGGACGAGGCCTGGAGATCAGTCTCAATGGCCGGCAGGACGACGTTGATGATTGAGACTGAGAGCAGAGACATGAAGAGCGGGACGAGACCGATGAGGACGATTCGTCTCTGAACCTGATTCATGCGCTGGCCGTCGCTCACCTGATCACCTCTGCTCGGACCGAATTCCGCACAGAGGTCACCGTGCGGAACCTAGTCGATTCGACAGTCCCCTTTGTGGGAACTGTTTCATCATACGTGTCCGTGCTCGCGCCCCGGGGAAATCACATCGTCGAGCCGGTCACCGGACCAGAGGTGTTGGGCTGCCATCCCAGGGCCGGAGCGACGTAGCTGGCGAAGGATTCCAGGATGTGGAGGTTGTAGTCGACTCCCAGTTGGCTCGGGATCGTCAGCAGCACCGTGTCTGCGGCTTCGACGGCAGGGTCGGCCTTGAGCGCTTCGATGAGTTCGTCGGGCTCGCCGGCGTAGGTCTTGCCGAAGGTCGAGCGGGTGCCGTCGATGATGCCGATCTGATCACCTTGCCCGTCGGAGCGACGGCCGAAGTAGAGGTCATCGAGGTTTGTGGTGATCGGAAAGATGCTGCGGCTGACGGACACGCGCGGAGTCCAGTCATGGCCGGCGGACTTCCACGCTGCACGATAACGATCGATCTGATCGCGTTGCAGTTCGCCGAATGAAGCGCCGGTCGCCTCGGTCAGCAGGGTCGAGCTCATCATATTCACGCCCTGAGCAGCCGCCCATTCGGCGGTCGCTGCGGTTCCGGCGCCCCACCAGACACGTTGGTCAAGACCGGGCGAATGAGGTTCGACACGCAGCTTCCTATCGGGTCTGAACTGCATCGGATCCGCAGGCGCGATCTCATCGCCCCTGATGGCGGACAGGAATCGTGCGAACTTGTCGCGGGCCATGTTCGCCGCTTTCGCATCATCGCTGTCGCTGTAGCCGAAGGATTCCCAGCCTTGGTCGGCTGGTTCCGGTGATCCGCGGCTGATGCCCAGTGCCACACGCTGATCCGAGAGCAGGTCAAGGGCTGCGGCTTCCTCTGCCAGATAGAGAGGGTTCTCGTAGCGCATATCGTCGTTGTGACACTCGTTCATATAAGCTTGGTTGCATGGTCGAGTTGGTAGCACTGAGGAAGACGAACGAAGTGGCGGCGTACGTCCGTGCCTCCATGGACCGCAAGGGCGACCGCTGGACGGTCGATACCCAGCTGAGGAAGATCAAGGCGCTGGCCGAGGCCAAGGACTGGAACGTGGTCGAGGTCTACGAGGACAACGCGGTGTCGGCGACGAAGAAGCGCCGCGCTGGCACCCGGTGGGCAGAGATGCTGGACGACGCCCGCGCGGGCCGGTTCTCGATGGTCGTCGCCGTGGACATGGACCGCCTCCTGCGCAGCACCAAGGATCTCAACACACTGATCGACCTCGGTCTGCGCGTCGTCACCGTGGACGGCGAGATCGACCTCTCGACGGCGGACGGCGAGTTCCGGGCGACGATGCTCGCCGCCCTCGCCCGGTTCGAAGCCCGGCGCAAGGCAGAGCGCCAGATCAGATCGAACGAGCGCCGACGTACAGAAGGCATCCCCACGTCGGCCTGGAAGGCGTTCGGCTGGACGCGCGATGGCGAGTTGATCCCCGAGGAGGCCGAGGCCGTGCGGCGAGCCTTCGACGCGTTCCTCGGCGAGCCGTCGCTGTCGATCCGACGCATCCGCGAGGACCTGAACAGCGCCGGTCACCTCACCGCGCGCGGGTCGGAGTTCTCAGTCGATGCCGTGAGGTACCTGCTGGCGAACCCGCTCTACGCTGGCTACATCAAGCACTACGCGTCGGGCGAGCTGTACCCCGTGCAGGGCGAGGTGTTCCCGCCAATTGTGAGCGAGCAGACGTGGCGGGCCGCGGTTGCGAAGCTGGAGGACAACGTGCGGAGGTCGGCGAGGCAGGGGAACCAGCCGAAGTACCTACTCTCCGGGATCGGCCTGTGCGGAAAGTGCGGGGCGACGCTTGTCTCGGGGACGAACAGCCGCAAGCAGCCGACGTATCGCTGTGGAGAGCACTTCCACCTCACGCGCCAGCGCGAGCCCGTCGATGCGATGGTCACCGAGGCGGTGCTCACCCGCCTGTCCTCGGTGGACGTGCACGACCTGGTGATGCCGCAGGAGGACGGTAGGCCGGACCGCGAGGAGCTGCTGACCGAGCGGAACGCGCTGGTCGAGCGCGTGAAGGAACTGAGCCCGCTGCTGCGCGACATCCATCAGCCGGTCCTTGAGATCACGGCGGCGATCAATGACGTGAAGGCCCGCATCGACGAGATCGACGCGGAGCTGCTCGACCGCTCGGTGTCGGCGGCGGTGAAGCTGCTCGCGGACGTGGACGAGCTGGTCGGAACCGTGGAGCGCCGGGAGATGGTCGAGTCGAAGTGGAAGGCGCTGGATGTGGACCGTCGCCGGATGCTCGTGGACGAGCTGGTGACGGTGACCGTCGCGCCGATCCGGCCCGGTCACGTGCGGTTCGATCCCGACCTCATCCGGATCGAGCCGCGTCGCGATTGACTCATGATTCGACTCGTCATTGCAATGGTGAGTCGAGTCATGGGAGAATCGTTGCAGAGGCGAATGGACAGCGCTTCGTGGTCCGCGGGGGCAGCGAAGTGGCATGTCCCCGGGCTGGCAAACGGAGTGAACCTCGCGTGAGCGAGGGTGAGACACCCCCGGTGAAACGAAAGCAATCCCCGACGGGCGGGCCACCGTCGAAGCTCCGACCGAGAGGTCGCCAAGAGTGAGGGCTCTTGGAACCCCCGAAGAACGATCTTCGGGAGTTTTCTATGTCCTCGACGGACACCCGCACTTTCACGAGCCTTCCGCCTGACCTCGAGCAGGGGCAGGGGCTCCCTGCCCGCGATGAGGGCCTCGCGCCCGTCATCGCCGCCGCCCGCGCTGCGGGTCGCGTGGCTGGTGAGCGGTTGACTCATACTCCGCTGAACCCGCGCCAGCGCGCCACCGTCGCCGCCATGATGGGCGGTGATCGCTGATGAGCGCGAACTCCGCCGCCTTCGATCACCTGACCGGCTTCCGCTGGCGTCAGGGCGACCCCTCCCTCGCCAACATGGAGGCACGGCTCTACGACCTCGGCGTGCTCCGCTCCGTGCTGGAAGAGGCCGTCGAGATCGCCGTCGCCGACGCCCGCGCCGAAGGCGTGACCTGGGCGAAGATCGGCGACGCCCTCGGCGTCACGCATCAGGCCGTCATCAAGCGCTACCGCAAGGCGGTGGTCGCTGATGCGTGATCGCATGCCCCGCTCCACCACCCTGACCCCCAACCGAGTGCGCGCAGCGCACGAGGGCGGGAGCCTACAGTGTGTCGTGCCCTCGAAGAGTTCCCGGACTCTTGCTACCAGATGGCGCGCAGCGTGTGTTCCTACGCGCGGGGGGCTCAAGCTTGCCGATAGCCCCCCGTGCTACAACGTGCCTGGTCAGCAGGGGTTTCAGAGCCGTTCCGCGAGGCGTTTCGACGCCCGTCGCAGCGGCTTCAGCAGGGCTTCCGACGCGCGCCATTACGCGCGCCATTTGAGGCGCCGCCCTCGTAATGGCGCGCACTCCGGGCGGTGGTCGCGGTGAGCGCTGCACAGAAGAAGCCGAGCGGTCCCAGTGGTCGCAAGCCGTCGGCGTATGTGACGTTCACGCAGCAGCTCAAGCCGGAGTTCTGGCCGGGCTGGGACGTGGCCCTGATCCTCTCGAGCGATGTGCGAGCGATCGGCGAGGAGATCCTGCGCCGCTACGCGGTCGCGGGAGGCGACTGCCAGGGGTTCTGGATCATCAAGCACGACAAGGACGTGCTGGCGGACGGGTGCCCCAAGGACGATCACGTGCACGTGGTGATTCAGCAGAGCCCCGGGCGCAAGGTCGAGGGCAAGCTCCAGTGCACCGCGATGGATCAGGTGTTCGGGTTCGGCGACAAGAGCGTCGTCAAGGGTCCGCCCCGCGGCGGCCGGATCGAGAACGCATGGTCGTACCTGATCCACGCGAAGGACCCGGACAAGCACCAGTACGGCGTCGAGGAGGTCGTCACCCTCCGCGGGAAGGACTACGCCGAGATCGAGGCCGAGCACCGCGACGCCTGGGCTCGCCGCGCCGTGATCGGCCGTAAGGCCGCGGTCCCGATGAAGGAGTGGAACGAGCTGGGCGACACGCTCGTGCAGAAGGTGCTCGACGGTGAGGTCGATGAGCTGGAAATCCTGAGGGACAAGACCCTGATGGACATCTACACGCGCAACGAGGCCAAGGTGAACCTGGCGCTGAAGAACCGCGCCAAGCGCGAGATGCTGTTCGAGGTCGAGAAGCTCCGGGCGGGGGTCTTCCAGAAGACGGTCATCTGGGCGATGGGCGCGAGCGATCAGGGCAAGAGCTACCTTGTCGAGTCGGTCGCCGCAGAGCTGTCGGCGCGGCTGGGCTGGCCGGTCTTCCGCGCCACGGCGAAGAACGGTCCGGACGCTTACAACGGCGAGCCGATCTTCATGATGAACGAGCCCAGCTCGCGAGTCATGGAGTGGGCCGACTTCCTCCAGCTGCTCGATCCTCGGCAGGGCGGGCCGATCTCGGCGCGCTACTACAACAAGCCGGACGCGGCCCCGCGCCTGATCCTCATTGCCGTCGCGGTCGATCCCGTCGAGTTCGGATTCTTCGTTCCGGGCAAGCGCTCGTCTGGTGACTCCTTGGATCAGCTCGTGCGTCGCCTCACGCTGATGGTCGAGGCGCGCAAGGTCGACGGTGAGCCGCACTACACCGTGAGCACGGTTGGGGAGAATCTACCCCGGGAGCGAGTGATTTCGATTCCCGGTGGCGTCGATAGCTCTCGTTCCGAGCGGGTGACGATTGGCTACGGGGAGTCGGTCACGATCAAGGACCTCGATCATGCCTCTGCCGTGGATGTTGTGCTGGGCGAGGTGGCGAAGAGGTCGCCCGACGCGGGTCTGGTGGTCGAGGAGGCGCGTCGATTCTCGGCTCACGCCGAGGACCAGCAGGCACGTTCGCTGCTCAGTGAGCTCGTGGCCCGTGGCGTCATCACCGGCGAGACGCCGGCACTCGCTAAAGGAGGTGCGGCATGAGCGCCGAACTCGATGCGCGCCTCCAGGGGGTCGAGGGGGACGCAGTCCCCTCGCAAGCAGGGCTGGAGGACACGAGCGTGAGCGAAGTGTCCGACAGGCCTACTGCTTGCCACTCTGGCGTACAGGTGGAGCAGCAGGCCGACTCCCAGGTGAACACCGGTCGGGCTGATGCGGAGGCTGTGCGGCAGAGTCACGGCGACGCGAAGCGTCGTCGTGGCAGCGGCGGGCGGCTCGATACCCGCTTCGATGACGCCACGCTCGGGGCGCTTCGCACTCGTGCGAAGCGGCTCGGGCTGGCTCCGAGCACGTGGGTGCGGAGCGTCGTGCGCGATGCCCTGCACGCCGCTCGGAGCGAGGAGCTGGACGCCGCCGTGGCCGCACACCTGCTCGGGGTCGAGACGCGCGTGCAGGCCTCGGCGGACACCCGCGAGCTGGCCGCGCAGGTGCGTCCGCTGGCGATCAACGTCAACGACCTAGACCGCCGCGCGCGGGCCGGTGAGGCGGTGTCGCTGTCGGCGGACGTGCCCGAGCTGATCGAGCTGCTGCGCGAGGTCCGCGCTCTGCTCGGGGATCGGACGGCATCGTGAGCACCACGCACTACAGCCCGAGCGCCAGCGCCGCGGACACGGAGCGCTACATCCGGGGCAAGGAGGACGAGCGCGGGGTCGCGGTCACGTGCGACGTGCCGGGCGGCCCGGGTGCGTTCTCGGCGCGTGCCCGCGCGCTCACGCAGAACACGAAGCGCGATATCGAAGCCCTCCACTACCGGCAGAGCTTCAGCGATGAGGAGTTCGACCCGAAGAACCCGGAGGACGTGCAGCGGGTGAACGATCTTGGATACCTGCTCGCGACAAAGATGCACCCGGATTCGGACTGCCTCGTGGTGACGCATACGGACGGTCGCGGGGGTAAGGCCCACAACCACATCCTGGTGATCAACCACAACAGCCGGACCGGGAAGGCACTCTCGGACTACCGTACGTTCCACGACCGCAAGGCCGGGAACCAGCGCGGCGTGCAGTCGGCGAACGATGAGCTGATGAGGGAGCACGGGCTCTCGGTCGTCAAGACCCTGGAGCACGCGCCGAAGGACTGGGAGCTTCGCCGGGAGGACTTCGCCGAAGGCTCGCTCGACCGCCAGATGGGCGACCGGATGACCGCCGCGCTGGCGGACCCACGGTCGGTCGACAAGGCCGGTCTCGAAGCCGTGATCGAGGAACAGAACCAGCAGGTCGGTGACGACGGCGACCGTGTACCGCGGATGCGCCTGCACTCCACCGTGAGCACGAAGGGTAAGAACGTCGGCCAGGAGACGTGGACGCTCTACATCGAGGACGACCGCGACGAGACGAAGCGCGGCGAGCGACGCAAGCGCACCAGCACGCTCTCGACTGATTTCACCCCGGAGGGTGCGCAGGCGTTCTTCGACTACCACCAGCAGCAGAAGGAGCAGAACGATGAGCGCAGCACTCGACAGGCTGAAGCAGCAGGACGAGCAGGACGAGCAGCAGACGCAGCCCGACGGGCAGTCGAGGACGGCGGAGACGTTGGACTCGATCCTCGCCGCCGTCGAGGCGCAGACCGCGAGGCTCGACCGGGTGGCCGAGCAGCAGAAGAAGCTCACGGGATTCGTGAAGGTCATGGACGAGGAGACGACGAGGCGGCTGGAGCGGATCACGGCCCCGCCGTCGACCTCCTCGCCCTCCAGCGACGTGTCCGAGAAGATCGCGAGTATCGCGAGCAGGCAGAACGAGATCGCGAGCACGCTCGGCGAGTTCGCGCAGAGTCTCGACGGGAAGAGGCTGAGCGCCGCCTCGCAGAGTCTGATCGCCGAGGCGCAGAAGGATCACGCGGCTACGGCTTCGGCGATTGAGAAGCTCACGGCGCAGGCCGAGGAGAACAGGCAGCTCGTGAGCCGGGTCGGCGGCGCGGTGCAGCGGATCGAGAAGCGCACCGAGGAGCGGGTCGCGAGGGCCGTCGAGCAGGTCGCCGGGGAGGCCGGGCAGGTCGTCACGGCGAACCTGGACGCGTCGAATGAGCGAGCTGAGCGGATCATCGCCGCCACGGCGAAGCTGGAGGCCCGTCAGCTCTGGTCGGCCGCCGCCGCGATGTGCCTCGCGCTCCTGCCGGTGGTGGTCGTCATCGCTGGGCTCTGGATGGGCATCGCCGGGCTCATCACCGGCGCTCAGTGGGCGCTGGACGTGGACGGGAGCGTGTGGCTCGGCATCGGGCGGTGGCTCGCGGTCGGCGCTGGCCTCGCCGGGTCCGGCTACGGGCTCTTCGCGTCCGTCCGGTGGGCCGCCGGTCTCGTGGAGACGTGGAAGGGTCGCGGGATGCCGAAGTGGCCACGCTGGCGGAAGTAGGTGAGCACTATTCCCGAGGGCAAGCGCGAGGAGCGCGTGCGGCAGTCATGACAGAACCCCCGCGATCTTCTGATCACGGGGGTTCTGCTCCAAAAGGGTGTGGCTAGTGATTTCGATGATGGTCGAGCTCAAGGCTAATGAATGCGTCGATCATCGCTCGATAGGTGGCTTCAACGACATCAGGGGATGCTTGTGCGTCACTAGCCAGAGTCCTGGCCTTGGTGATGACCTGCTCGACGCGGTCGGGGGCGCGCACAGCCGACTCGTCCTTCTTCAGTGAGCTAGCCCTCACCACCCATTTTTGCCGTTCTGCGATGAGCTGAATGATCTGGCGATCGAGGGAATCGATCTTCGCGCGTACTTGCTGGAGGTCAGGATCGACTGCTCTCGTTTCGCTCATACTCGAATTGTACCGGGGCGGCGACAGTTCCGTCATGAGTGTCACAAATCGGACATGCGCTAGCAGCTGGGGCGATGATCGCACTCGTTGTGGCAGCGGGGGTCGCGTTCCTCGTTTTCAGCCGGTCTGCCAGCAAACGCGCTGCTGCCACTCAGGACCAGGCCGCTATGAAAACTTGAGGTTAGGGCAAACACTCTGTCGGCTGTGAAATGATGCTGGTGGGCGTGTGCGTCTGCCCATAGATTCATCGGCGTTGGATGCGTGAGGGGAAGGCTGAACTGTGAGTTGGAAGGGGCCGACGGCACTTTTTGCGGCGTGGGTAATCCACGACATCGAGGAGGCGTTCGCGTTTCCTGCATCCTGCGATCGTCTCGTGGATCGCACTGGTGTAGAACAACTCAGGATCACGCCGCAGCAATCGTGGATCGCCGTGGGTCTGATGGGAATTCTGGTGGCGGTGGCGTGTGGCCGCGGCGTGCGCTCTGCCGGTAAATCGGCGATCTATCGGGCAGTCGTTGCTGGGTTGGAAGCCCACGTCGTGACTCACCTCGGCGCTTCAGGCGCGCAGCGTGGTTACACGGCCGGTGTTGCGACGGCTTTGCCGGTCATGCTTCCCGGGGCGCTCATGGCGCGTCGTGAACTCCAGCGGGACGGCTGCGAGCTGCGGTTCCGTGACACGGTCAACGGCGTCGCATTGCTCCTGCCCGCAGCCTTGGTATGCCAGGGGGTTGCGCGACTGATCCGTCGTGTGTCCGCGGCCCAGAGCTGACCGGAAAAGCAAAAACGGCATGTCGCGTGAGGTTGCTACGTACCGAAACTCGGTGAAGTTCCGCTTTGACGTCTGGCCGTGTTCCGGCTCGACCACTGGTCGGTTGAGGGTCTGGACGACCTGCACCAGGTGTCCGTCGGGGTCCTCGACCCACGCGATCAGCAGGTGGTCGAGCCACGGCTCGGGAGTCTTGACGGGCTTCGCGCCGAGGGCGACAAGGCGTGCGTAGCCTACGGGAGCATCGTCGGTCCAGAGGATCACCGCCGCGGACGTCCCGCCGGTCGTGGTCCCAGCGCCTGCCGCAGCGCCTTACGGGCATGGTCTCGGTGTCAGCCCGTCGTCGCGCACAACTCATCCAGGATCACCGCCTTCGCGCCCTTGGACGCCGACCGATACCGGATCGCCACCTGCCGGGTGACCGCCTGCCTCTGCGCCATCATCAGCCCCACGCCTCACGCTCGGCCCGCCGACCGTCACCACGGCCCAGGACACGCCGACCTACGCGGGCGTCCCTCTCATGAGGCAACGAAACCGTTTCGCGGGCATTTCTCGTGAGTCAACGCGAGGGCTTGTGACTAGACCCTGCGAGGTCTAGGACGATGTCGTGTGGAGCGTGGACATCGAGCCAATTGCTGGGTGGCACGACCTCGTTGCGGGAAGGCGGCCTCCAGCTCACCTCTATTGTCGGCCAAGGGAAGATACCGGCGTCATAGCCACGACATGTGCTAGCGCATGTCGATGACACCGGTACCGACCTCGATTCGAGAGGTCCTGGCCGCGATCGCTGCCAACAACGGCATCGGCGAAGCCGCTTGCTCAGCGAAGTGATGGACTCGGAAGTAGGCGCCGTTGACGCCGAGATCGTCGGCTCCGACACCGATCTCGACTGCTTGCTGCAGCGCTTCCTTCGCCCCGTACTCCCCTGGAGCACTTCCCGACCCGTAGTGACCGAAACTCAAGAACCCGAATGCCTTCATACCCGAGACAACCTGCTTGATCGATCAACTATTCCCGTTCCTCGCGAGCGCGCCGACACTGACTGCTTCAGAATCGAGGGCACGACAAAGGCCCCGTCTAAACGGACGGGGCCTGAGCTGCTCCCCCGGCTGGGCTCGAACCAGCGACCCTTCGATTAACAGTCGAATGCTCTGCCAACTGAGCTACGGAGGAATGTCGCAGTTGCCTGCGCACGTTGTGTCAGCTTAGCAAAGACCCAAGGTCTGCGACAAAGCGGACAACAGTGCTTTAGCTCACAGTTCCGGTTAACCCCACCACCAGATACCGTGGAATCCGTACAGTCAGGACAAACCCAGTCAACAACCACCTCGGCGAGGTGACCGCACTGTAAAATCAAAGGGATTCCTCTCCCCATCCATGCAGCGGAAGAAGAGCACGTGACCTTAGTGGCAATCGCCCTCGCCGTCCTGGCGGCGGTGGCTCTGGCCTATGGAGCGCTGTACCAACATGAAGCCGTCGCAGGTCAGAATAACTCCCACAACGGGCTGAGCTGGGCTCATTTCAAAGAGCTGCTGAGCAACAGGAAATGGCTGATCGGACTGATCGTCACGGGCCTGGGGACTGTGGGCAACATCGTCGCACTGGCGCTTGCCCCGGTGATGGTCGTCCAACCTGTCGGTGCCTTCTCCCTCATCGTGTCTGTTCTTCTGGGTGTGCGCCATCGTGGGCTCAAGGTCAATCGACGTCTTGTCCAGGCAGTCGTCTGGTGCACCGTCGGTGTGACCATCTTCGTAGCGCTGTCAGCCACCACCGCTCGTACAGAGGCGCATCTGGGCTCCGACGCGCTGCCGCTGGTCTGGATCACCGCTGTCGTCGTCGCTGCCGGCCTGTCCATCATGGTCTTCTTCCGAAGCGCGCCCCAGCTCGTCCTCATCATGGCCGCAGGCCTGCTGTTCGCGTGTGTGGCCACGAATACCCACCTCGTCAGCGTCCAACTGCTGCGGGCAGGACTGGACCAGGTCACATGGCTCAACGTCGTCGGCCTCATCGTTGCGACGGCGCTCGGGTCCTGGTTCGTGCAGAATGCCTATGCGGCCGGCCCCCCGGAGATGGTCATCGCCGGCCTGACTGTCGTCGACCCGATCGGTGCTGTGGTCCTCGGCTCGGTCGTCTTGGGCGAAGCATCGGCCGCTCCGGTCTGGCTCATCGTCGTGATCGCAGCCACCGGATTGGTCGCCTGTCTGGGCGTCGTTGTATTGTCGCGGTATCACCCCGATGTCAAAGATCGAGAACACCAGCGTCGAGTCGCTCGTCGCACAGACCAGTTGACCGACACCGAGGAGAGTTGAATCCTGTCCGCCCACAGCCACACCCCAGCCCGCCGTATTCTCATCCCGACGGAGACCTACGCTCCCGAGGTCAATGGTGCCGCGAAGTTCGCGGAACGTCTGGCTGCTGGGCTCGCTGCCCGCGGCAACGATGTTCACGTCGCCTGTCCCTCTGCAACAGGCAAGGCCTCAGTGAGCACCGAGGATGGTGTCACCGTCCACCGCATGACCTCACATCGGTGGCTCCTGCACCCCACCTGGACCATCTGCATGCCGTGGGAGACGAAACCGGAGCTGTCCCGCCTCCTCGACACTCTTCAACCCGATGTCGTTCACACACAGGCACACTTCGTCATCGGGCGCTACGCATTCTCTGAGGCGAGCAGGCGCGGCATTCCCGTCGTCGCCACGAACCACTTCATGCCCGACAATGTCCGCCCGTATCTGCGGGCGCCGAAATCGCTGCTCGACGGGGGCACCGCTGTCGCCTGGTGGGATCTGCGCAGAAAATTCCAGTCCGCGGACTTCATCACCGTGCCGACGCAGCTGGCCGCCGACCTTCTCACCCAGAACGGGTTCACCTCCCCCATCCGAGCAGTCTCGTGTGGCATCCACCTGGAGCGCTTCGCGCATCTGCGCGACGATGAAGCCGTTCAGCCTGCGACAGTGTCTGAACCAGTCTCGGGTTCAGCGCCACCGCGTGTCCTCTTTGTGGGCCGACTCTCCTCAGAGAAGCACGCCGCCGACATCGTCGAAGCGCTCGCGAAGACTGATCCGGCGCTCGGACTCGAAGCCGACATCGTCGGTGGCGGGGACCAGGAAGAGCCGCTCAAGGAGTTGGCTGCCGAGCTCGGCATCGCCGACCGCGTCCATGTCTTGGGCAAGATCAGCGACAAGGAGCTCGTGGACGCCTACCAGCGCTGCACATTCTTCTGTATGCCCTCGACCGCCGAACTTCAGTCGATCGCGACGCTGGAGGCGCTGGCCTCCCGAAAGCCAGTCGTCCTCGCTGACGCGGTGGCCCTGCCGCACCTCGTCAGAGACGGGATCAACGGTTTCCTGTTCCCGCCAAGGGATATCGAGGAGTTGGCTTCGCGCTTCACACAGATCTGTGAGCTTTCCGAGGACGACCTCGACGCGATGGCCAGGGCCTCACTCGATGTGGTGGCCAAACACGACATCGAGTACACGCTCGACACTTTCGAATCCATCTACAGCAAGGTCATCGACGAGAACATCGTCTCCGCGGCCTGAACCTGTCAGCCGAGTGCTTCGGAGGGCGGAACGAACACCGTCTCGTCGGTGCGAATCCGATCGAAGTCGAGTCCTGCCACCATGTCGTCGATGGTTGACCATGATCCCTTGGCGCCGATGACACCGAGGGACGTGGCGATCCAGGAATAGACATCATCTGGTGTCCATCCCAGTGCTCGCAGCTGCTGATAGGTGACCGCGCCATCGCGTTTGGCCAATCGGCTGCCTGCGGTGTTCACCGCCAGTGGAACGTGCAGCCACGACGGCTGCGGCAGTCCCAGCAGGTCGGCCAGATGAGCCTGACGTGGCGCCGAGGTGGCCAGATCGTCGCCCCTGACCACTTCGTCGACACCGCTGGCAGCGTCGTCGACGACGACGATGAGGTTATAGGCGAAGACCCCGTCACCGCGTTTGAGGACCAGGTCATCGACCGGGGCCGTGATCTCACCCAGCAGTCGATCCTCGATGGTGACCTCGACATTGTCAGTCCGCAGACGCAGCGCTGGGCTGCGTCCCTGCTGTTGGAGGCGCTGTCTGTGCTGTTCTCGTTCGGACTCGAGCAGATCACGACAGGTCCCCGGGTACGACCCGGGCGGAGAATGGGGTGCAGACGGCGCCTGCTGGATGTCCTTGCGGGAGCAGTAGCACTCATAGACAAGCCCGCGCCCCTCGAGGCGATTCAGCGCTTCGGTGTAGATGCCGAGCCGTTCGGACTGGATGAGCGGTGGCTCGTCCGGTGCGATCCCCAAATCGGCGAAGACCTCAAGCTGTGATTGCGCCGCACCGGGCTGGACCCGGTCGAGGTCTTCGATGCGCCAGAGAAACCGTCTCCCGGTCTGCCGCGCACGAACATATGCCAGCAGTCCTGAGCGGATGTTGCCGATGTGCAGGTCCCCGCTGGGGCTGGGAGCGAAGCGACCTGCCCCAAGCTGCACAGAGTTGAGCCCTGCGGCCCGTGGAATCGAGTCTGTGTGTGGTGTGCTCAAGCTTTCGCCACGAGGTCGGCGTACTGCGGGAATCGTTCAAGGTAGTCCTGGACGTAGCTGCAGGTCGGGACGATGCGACCGCCTTCGTCCCGGATCTGATCAAGAGCACTGGTGACCAGTGTGCGAGCGAAGCCGCGACGTGAGAAGCCTTCGGAGATGATGGTGTGCTGGAGCTCGACCGTGTGTTCGTCGATGACGCGATAGGCAAGGAAGCCTGCGAACTGTACGGGATCCTCGGCGGTGAAGATCTCGAAGCGTTCGCGACCGGGGTTCTTGACCACCGTGACGGGGGTGGAACTGGGTTCGGGCTGCATGTGGGACTCCTTGTCAACGGCATCGTCCTTGTCACGAACATTACAGGGTGGCGCCGGTATCTTCACTCACCGACGCCACCCGTCTCAGCTCGTCTATGCGACAGTCTTCGCCGACAGGCCTTCCGCTCCGACGGGAGCGGTGGCCTTTCGCTGGAGACGCTTCTCCAACCACCGGGCGATGCCGGCGACGATCATGTTGATGATGATGAAGAGCACGGCACCGACGAGGAATGTCGGGAGCAGATTGTTGTACTCACGGCCGATGAGATTCACCTGGTACAGCAGGTCCTGATAGGTGACGATGAAGCCCAGGGCCGAGTCCTTGAGCAGCACGACGATCTGGGCGATGATCGTAGGCATCATGGCACGCAGCGCCTGCGGCATGAGCACCAGGCTCATCACCTGTCCGGGGCGCAGACCGATGGCCATGGCGGCTTCTCGCTGACCCTTCGGAACGGCGAGGATACCGGCACGGATGATCTCGGCCAGAACCGTCCCGTTGTAGAGTGTCAGGCCGATGACGACTGACCAGAATGCTCCGATGGTGTTTCCGAAGATGAGGAACATCGCAAAGATCAGCAGCAGGACAGGGACTCCGCGGAAGAACTCGAGGACGATGGTTCCCGGTACCGAGATGACCTTCTTGCTCGAGAGCCGCAGCAGCGCGAATACGACTCCGACGACCAGAGCCAGCAGGGAGGCGACGACCGCGACCTTAAGGGTTGCGGCCATGCCTTGGAGCAGGACCAGCTGAATCTGGGAGAACGTGAATGGATACCATTTCGCCGCGTCCAGCTGTCCGGCGTCGGCGAACTTCCAGATGATGAAGGCGATGAGTCCGGCCAGCACAAGGGCCGAGACGATCGAGAGGATGATGTTGTTGCGACGAGCCTTGGGACCGGGTTCGTCGAACAGGACCTGTGTCGGTGCGCTCATCGCAGGATCACCAGTTTCCTCTCGAGGTAGTCGAAGACGCGACCCAGGATCAGCGCCAAGATCAGGTAGGCAAGAGCGGTCCCGAACAGCAGCGGGATCACCAGGTCGCCCCGGACCTCGATGGCATTGCGCATGGCCGAGATGAGTTCACGGTTGTTGAACGCCGAGGCGATCGAGGTGTTCTTCAGCAGCGCGATAATGACGCTGCCGAGAGGCGGGATGACGGTGCGAAACGCCTGAGGCAGAATGACCTGGCTCAGGGTCTGGCCGAACGTGAGCCCGACGGCCCGAGCTGCTTCGGCTTGGCCGACGGGAATCGTCGAGATGCCCGACCTGAGAGTCTCGGCGACGAAGCATGCCGTATAGGCAGTGAGCGCCAGCGTTGCGTAGATGAAGGAGTTGAAGGAGCTGGTCGAGCCGAAGCGGATGTCGAGGAACGGCAGTCCGAAGGCACAGAAGAACATCACCAGCGTCAGCGGTGTGTTCCTGACGACGTTGATGTAGGTCGAAGCCGCGATCCGCAGGACCGGTGTCGGTGAGACGCGCATTCCGGCCAGGATCGTGCCCAGTACGAGGGCGCCGATCAGGGCGACGGTGAAGAGTTTGACGGTGCCCCAGATGCCTGAGAGGAACATCTCGAGAAGTTGCAGAAAATCCATTCCAGATTCCTTAATCGATGCGAGGGCACCGTTGGGTGCCCTCGCATCATGTCAATCTGAAGGCTGGTCAGTAGCGGTCGATTTCAGGCATTTCGACATCATCGGCGGAGCCGAGGGTGTATTCGAATGCCTTCTTCCAGTCCCCGTCGTCCATGCCCTTCTGCAGGGCATCGTTGACAGCATCGCGCATCGCGTCATCACCCTTGGGCAGACCAACACCGTAGGGCTCTTCGGTGAAGGGCTTGCCGACGACCTTGAACTCGCCTTCGTACTGCTTTGCGTAGCCACGCAGGATCGCGTCGTCGGTGGTCACCGCGTCAACGGAACCCGACTGCAGGTCAGTGACACACTTCGAGTAGGTGTCATAGGCCACGAGCTCTGCCTTGTCGTATTTCTCTTCGATGTTCTGTGCCGGTGTCGAACCGTCCACCGAGCAGACCTTCTTGCCGTCCAGATCGTCGGGGCCGGCGATGTCGGAATCTTCGGCGACGAGCAGGTCCTGACCGGCAACGTAGTACGGTCCGGCGAAGTCAACGACCTTCTTGCGTTCGTCGTTGATGGTGTAGGTAGCCACGACCATGTCGATGTTGCCCTGCTGCAGGAAGGGCTCACGGTTGGCAGAGACGGTCTCGGTGTATTTGATCTGGTCTGGGCTGAAGCCCAGCTGCGCGGCCACCATCTTCGCGATTTCGATGTCGAAGCCTTCGGGCTGTTCGGATCCGGCCTTGACGTTGCCGAGTCCCGGCTGATCGTACTTGACGCCGACCTTCAGCTCGCCGGCGTCTTTGGCGGCCTTCCAGGTCTTGGAGTCTTTGAAATCGGCGCTGTCGTTGACTGTGTATTCGGGTGCTTCCGCCTGGGCGCCGTCGCCCTCGGCAGGAGCATCAGGGGTTCCACCTTGGCCGCAACCGCTGAGTGCGAGCAGTCCGATCGCGACAGATGCGATTGAGAGTCTGAGCTTCTTCATCGTTTCTCCTTGTGAGTGTGGTGCTGTGTGAGGTGGTGCAGGACTGTGCGGTGACGAACGACTTCGTTCGCTGCGATCAGCGGGTGAGGATCTTGGACAGGAAGTCCTTGGCGCGTGGGGTCTGCGGGTTGGTGAAGAACTCCTCGGGCTCGGCGACCTCGACGATCTCCCCATCGGCCATGAAGACGACCCGGTGTGCGGCTTTTCTGGCGAAGCCCATCTCGTGGGTCACGACCACCATGGTCATGCCTTCTTCGGCGAGTCCGACCATGACGTCGAGGACTTCGTTGATCATCTCCGGATCCAGCGCCGAGGTGGGCTCATCGAAGAGCATCACCTTCGGTTTCATCGCCAATGAACGGGCGATGGCGACTCGCTGCTGCTGCCCGCCCGAAAGCTGTGCGGGGTATTTGTCGGCTTGGTGAGCGACCCCGACGCGTTCGAGCAGGGCCATGGCCTGTTGTTCGGCTTCGGCTTTGGACAGTTTGCGGACCTTGATCGGTCCGAGTGTGACGTTTTCCAGGATCGTCTTGTGGGCGAAGAGGTTGAAGGCCTGAAAGACCATTCCCACGTCCGAGCGCAGGTGCGCCAGAGCTGCGCCTTCCGCAGGAAGTTCCTTCCCGTCGATCGTGATCGAACCGGAGGTGATGGTCTCCAAACGGTTGATCGTCCGACACAGGGTCGATTTGCCGGAGCCGGAGGGACCGATGACGACGACGACTTCGCGTTCTTTGATGTTGAGGTTGATGTGCTTCAGGGCGTGAAAATCACCGTAGTGTTTCTCGACATCTGTGACGGACACCAACGGTTGTGATTCAGCTCTCATAAGAGTTGATCTTAGTGAATAAAGGTCTCACATGAAAAACGTGGATGCTTGCCAGAAAAACTGCAACCGACTTGTGACCTGGGCCAATCGTCGGTTGCAGTCTTTCACGGACGTGCGGGTGCGGCCCTCACCGAGGACTATCGCACCGATTCCTCAGACGAGGCTCGTCTTCTGGATGATCTTCTCGCCTTCTTCACGCAGCTCGATCTTGCGGATCTTGCCCGACACGGTCATCGGGAATGACTCTCGGACCTCCACGTAGCGCGGGATCTTGAAATGGGCGAGTTTGCCGTTGCAGAATTCCCTGACCTCCGCTGCGGTCAAAGAGTCGAAGCCGTCTTTGAGGATGACCCAGGCCATGAGCTCTTCACCGTACTTCTCGTCGGCGACCCCAACGACTTGGACGTCCCTGATCGACGGATGGTGGTAGAGGAACTCTTCGACCTCACGGGGGTAGACGTTCTCTCCGCCGCGGATGACCATATCCTTGATCCGTCCGGAGATGTCGACGTAGCCGTTATCGTCCATGATGCCCAGATCACCGGTGTGGATCCACCGGGATGCATCGATCGCCTCGGCGGTCTTCTCCTGATTTTCCCAGTACCCGAGCATGACCGCGTAGCCGCGGGTGCACAGTTCGCCCTTCTGTCCGCGCGGGACAGCTTGCCCGGTGACCGGGTCGGCGATCTTGATCTCGAGGTGGGGCATGACGCGGCCGACGGTCTGAGTGCGGGCTTCGAGGGTGTCGTCGACGCGGGTCATCATGGACACCGGCGAGGTCTCCGTCATGCCGTAGCAGATGGCGACCTCGTCCATATTCATATCGGAAATGACGCGCTTCATGATCTCGACCGGGCAGGGAGAGCCGGCCATGACGCCAGTACGCAGTGAGCTGAGGTCGTAGCTCGAGAAGTCCGGATGCTCGAGTTCGCCGATGAACATCGTCGGCACCCCGTAGAGCGAGGTCGCCTTCTCCTCTGAAACTGCGCTCAGCGCCGCACCCGGGTCGAATCCGGGCGAGGGCAGAATGATGGCCGCGCCGTGGCTGAGAGCCGCGAGGTTTCCGATGACCATGCCAAAGCAGTGGTAGTACGGAACCGGCAGGACGACAGAGTCCTTCGCAGAGTACGACAGCAGCTCTCCGATGAAGAAGCCGTTGTTGAGGATGTTGTGATGGCTCAGCGTCACCCCTTTGGGGAAACCTGTGGTGCCCGAGGTGTACTGAATGTTGATCGGATCGTCCATCGCCAGTTCGCCCGCAAGCTTCTCCAGCCGCACCGAGTACTTGGCTGCGCCGTCGTCGAGCAGGTCACGACCGGTTCCGATCAGGTGAGCGAAGGATTCGCGTTCGCCGATCACCGCATCGCCGAGGAGGTCGGCAGGAACCGTGTCGATGAAGACCAGTTCGAGGCCCGCCACTTTTCCGGCAACCTCGGTCGCGATCGCATGGAAGTCCGAGTGCGGAGGTGCCGAGATCTGGGAGATGAGCATCGACATGCCCGACTGCTCGGCGACGTATTCGAGCTCGTGACTGCGGTAGGAAGGATTGACGTTGACGAGGATCGCGCCGATCTTCGCAGTGGCGTATTGGACGAGAGCCCATTCGGCGACGTTCTGCGCCCAGATTCCGACCCGCTCGCCCTTCTTCACTCCGCGCTCAAGCAGTCCGATCGCCAAGGCGTCGGTGTCGCGGTCGAACTCGGCATAGGTCCACCGCCGCTCGGAATGCCGATCCACCAGCGCCAGCTCTTGGGCATGTGCGGCAACTGTGGCCTTCAGATTTGCGGGAATTGTCTGCCCCAGCAGAGGTGTCTCGGATGGTCCTGAGGAATAGGAAAGTTCTGCCACGACGCTGTGCTCCTTAGTGCAGTTTCAAAGTAACTACTGTGTCGTAATGCACATTATTCCTTCTGCGTCCGTGGCGCAAAAACTGGTCAGGAACTCGTGACCTGGCATGTCTGGGCCTGCGTCGGAGATACGCTGCCCGATCTGCTCCACCGGTGCCACGGTGGCCACAGACCCGGAGTCGATGTGCACCAGGGTGGTCGCCAGAACGGTGACATCGGCGGCGTCATGCGTGATGATGACGGCGCTGCGGCCAGCGAGAGCCTGTGCCAGAACTCGCCGGGTTTCGACCTTGACGTCGACGTCGAGAGCAGCCAGGGGCTCGTCGAGCAGCAACAGCTTCGGATCGACGACAAGGGCCCTGGCCAATGCGATCCTGGCCGCCTGTCCACCAGAGACTGCCTCTGGTGCCCGACCGGAGCAGTGGCCGACTCCGAGCCTGGTGAGCATGTCCTGCGCACGGGAGCGTGCTTCCGTGGTGGTGAGTCCTTGGGCCTTGAGCCCGAAGGCAACGTTGTCGATCACATTCAGATGCGGGAATAGGAGAGGTGTCTGTGCGAGATGGACGATTCCGCGCGAGTGGACAGGCGGCCAGCTGCCGTCCGCGATGTCGAAGATGGTGTCCTTCCCGATGTGCAGGGAGCCTGAGTCGGCGGGGATGGCGCCGGTCATCAGCTGGAACAGGCTCGACTTGCCTGCCCCGTTCCGGCCGATCATCGCCGTCGTCGACGAGCCGGGAATCGACAGGTCGATGTCAAGGCCACGATCGGGAACGGATGCTCTGAGGCGGATCGTGGCTGCGCTCGCTGTCGTCGGCCCGAGACCGTCAACGGGCAGGGGTTCACCGGCTGGCAGCGTCTCATTGACCGAGCGTGTCGTCGACTGCGGTTCGTGGGGTTTGGGTGCCCGGAGTCTGGGGGCGTGAGGGGAACGATAGGCGAGGACGATGATGACCAAGGCGACGACAATGAGGAGCAGGGACAGGGCGATGGCAGACTGTGGGTCGGTTTCGCGGACCAGGTAGATCTGCAGCGGCATCGTTCGGGTGACCCCGGAGAGGGAGCCGGCAAAGGTCAGGGTGGCACCGAACTCCCCCAGCGCTCGAGCGAAGCAGAGGATGGCGCCGGTCATGATCCCCTGCCGCAGCAGCGGAAGGGTGATGTGGAAGAACACCCGGTTGGGTGCGGCACCGAGCTCAGCGGCGGCAAGTTCGAAGTCATGTCCGCGTGCGGCGACGGCAGTTTCGACGGACATGACCATGAACGGCAGAGCGACGAAGATCTGGGCGAAGACCACTGCCGCGGATGTGTAGGCCAGCCCGAGTCCCATGTCCGTGAGCAGGGATCCGAGTGTCGCGGTTCTCCCCCAGGTGTAGAGCAGCGCCAGACCGCTGACGACCGGAGGCAGCACGAGCGGAAGCAGGATGAGGGTGCGCACGACTCGCTGCCCGCGAAAGGTGCGCGTCGCGAGCAGGTATCCCAACGGAAATCCGATGACCACACAGCACAGCGCCGCAATCAGAGCAGTCAGCAGCGACAGCCCCATCGCCAGCCGTGATTCAGGTGCCAGGATGACCTCGCCGAGGTGGCCCGGATCGATGCGTGCGACCAGCCCGATGATCGGGACCAGGAGGAAGGCGATGCCGAGAACTGCGGGGATCCATAGCCACACCGGTATCGCCGGATGGGCGTTCCGTCTGCGCGTCTTCGTCATCTGCGCACCGTCATCTCATCACGGTGGTCTGCGAGGAGTGCCCTCGGGAATGTTCTGTCATGGGGTCGAGAATCCTGCGTCTTTGAGTCTTTTCGCTGCCACGTCTGACTGCAGGAATGTCACGAATGCATCGGCCGCGTCCTTGTTCTCGCTGGCGTCGACAGTGGCCGCAGGGTACTTGTTGATGACCTTATCGGCTCCGTCGAGTTCGACCTCTTCGACATCGCCGTCGGCACGTGCCACGTCGGTGACATAGACGATGCCGGCGTCGGCCTGCCCTGCGCTGACCTTGCCGAGCACATCGGTGACGGAGTTCTCCTCGCTGGCAGGGTCAAGTGTGACAGCGTTCTGCTTCGCCCATTTCTGGGTCGCGGCCCCGCAGGGCACCTGCGGGGCGCAGACGACGAGATCCTTACCGGCGAAGTCCTGCGATGAGGAGATGTCTCCTGGATTGCCTTCGGGGACGGCCAGAGTCAGCGTGTTCGATGCGAAGTTCGATGGTTCTCCGGCCAGCAGGTCATCCGCTGCGAGTGTGTCCATGGTTGTTTCATCGGCGGTTGCGATGACGTCTGCCGGCGCTCCTTCGGAGATCTGGGCGACCAGGTCTGAGGATCCTGCGAAGGAGAACTTCACGTCGACGCCTGTCTCTGTCTTAGTGAAGTCTTCCGCAATGTCTTCGAACACCTCGGTCAGAGAGGCTGCGGCGAAGACGGTCAACGTCGTCTTCTCCCCCGATTCCGAGTCTGATTCTGTCCCGGAAGAACAGGCGGTCAGTGAGAGCACTGCGACGATGCAGGCTGCAGACAAATACTTCATTCGCCCATTAAACCCGCATCTGCGCGTAAATGGCTAATCTGGCTCAGTGTTTGCGGAACTGATGTTGCTTTTTCTTAAACAGCCTCGGTCCCGGAGAAAAGCAGCCGGTGAGCAGTTTTCAGCGAGTACCCGGGGAGTCGATGGAGACCATTGTGGCCTTCACCGAGGCGGTGGCCAGGCTGCCTGGTTCTAGTTCGAGCTGCCGGCAGGCCTCAGCCGACATCAGCGACACAACCCGGAACGGGCCGCACTGGAGGCTGACCTGGGCCATCACGCCGTCGATGACGACGTCGGTGACGAGACCGGCGAATCGGTTGCGGGCGGAGCTGACGACACCCGTCGGATCCTCGAGGGCACCTGAACCCGTCTGTGCCAGGGCAGCCAGTTCCCGCCCCTCGACGACTGCCCGGTTGGAGGCGTCCTTGTGCTGGGTGAGTTTCCCGTCGCTGATCCAGCGGCGGATGGTGTCGTCGCTGACTCCGAGGAACCGGGCCGCGTCGTTGATGCGCAGTTCGGTCATTCGAGAGCCCCGACCCACTCGTCCTCACCGTCGGCGAAGAACTGGTGCTTCCAGATCGCCACACGCGCCTTGACCTCGTCGACCAGCTCGGAGCAGGCGGCGAAGGAGTCGTGGCGATGTGGTGAGGCGACGACCGCGGCCAAGGCCACATCTCCGATCTCGAGGGCACCGACGCGATGGACGACGGACAGACGTACGGCCGGGTGTTTGGCTGCGATCTCAGCGGCCACCTCGGCGATCTGCGCGCTTGCCACCGGATGGGATTCATAGGTCAGTCGATGGACCCCGCGACCCTCGTCGTGGTCGCGGATGACACCGGAGAAGCTGACCACAGCACCGCAGGTGTCATCGAGGACATCCGCCTCAAGTGCGGCGGTGCTGATCGGGGTCTCGACGATGTCGGTGTGGATGACGCTCATGTGTCCCGGCTCCAATCGCCGCTGCGCCCACCGGATTTCTCGATGACCTTGATGTCGCCGATGATCGCCTGGTTGTCGACGGCCTTGATCATGTCGAAGATGGTCAGGGCGGCGATGGACACTGCGGTCAGCGCCTCCATCTCGACACCCGTCTTCGACACGGTCTTGACCGCGCCCGCGATGCGAACAGCGTCGTCGAGGAGTTCGAAGTCGACATCGATGCCCGTCAGCGGCAGCGGGTGGCACAGCGGAATCAGATCACTGGTGCGTTTGGCGCCCATGACTGCCGCGATGCGTGCCACGGGCAGGGCATCACCCTTGGGCAGGCCCGCCTCGGCGATCATGTCGATCACCTCGCTCCGGGTGGTGATAAGTGCGGTGGCGACGGCGCGACGTTTGGTCACGTCCTTGTCTCCGACGTCGACCATATGGGCGGCGCCGTCGTCGTCGATGTGCGTGAGTGTCATGTGATCTTCCACGTCTTCAGCCTATCGTCTGCGCCGGGGGCGAGCTCATTCGTGTGCGCACCGGAATCGGTTGGCGGGATGAAGACCAGATGCGAACTCTGAGCATAGTTGTGGAGCAGATGCGAGCGGGTACCGCCGACGAGCTCAAGGCCGTCGGGGCCCATCACGGCACGCCGCACCTGCAGCTTTCCGCTGGGCGGAGCCTCGTCCAGGCCACCGAGCAGACGGTGGTATTCCGTTTCGCGAGGTTCCTCATCGACGTCCAAACCCAGCAGCGCGGGGCGAATGAACATCTCAAAGCTGATCAGCGCACTGACGGGATTGCCGGGCAGTGCCACCCATGCGGTGTCGGCGAGGCGTCCGCATCCCTGCGGCCCGCCGGGCTGCATGGCGATGGGTTCGAAGACCATGCTCGAGCCTTCGTCGAGTTCGGCGGCGAGCTTGACGACCTCGTGGGCGCCTTTCGAGATCCCGCCGGTCGAGACGACGAGCTCGCAGTCGGCTGCTCTGACTGCGTCGAGCAGAGCCTGGGGATCGTCGGGCACGGTGAGGAGGGTCGTTTCGGCGCCGAGGCGGCGCAGGCTGGCCCCCAGGGTGATCGAGTTCGCGTCGTGGATTCCGGCTGCGGCAGCGGCGGTGATCTCATCCCCTGTGCTCACGATGAGCACGCGCGGCAGGGTTTGAACCTCGAGTTCGGTGATTCCGCAGGCGGCAGCGACGCCGAGGTGGGCCGGCGTGAGCATCACTCCGGCGCTGAGCACTGTGGATCCGGCAGCAACGTCGCTGCCGCGCGAGCGGACGAAGGCGCCCGGCTCAGCGCCTGCATCCGTGGCCGGCAGGGTGATGGTGATCTCCGGGGATTCGAAGCGCCCGGGGTGGGTGTCCTCGATCTTGATCACCGTGTCGGTGCCGGCAGGCAGCGGAGCCCCGGTCATGATCTCCACTGCGGTTCCGGCCGCCACCTCGCTGCCACGGGCTCCAGCCGCAACCCGGCCGTGGACCGGAATGGGGCCGTAGACTGTCTGTCGTCTACCATTGTCGTCGGTGGCGTGACTCTGCTTCGCATCGCGAAGCGTGGTGGCGGCGACGGCATATCCGTCCATGCTGGAGTTGTCGAAGCCGGGAACATCGATCGGTGAGCTCAAAGTGGTGCTCAGGCGACGAGGTGTATCGAGGAGTTCGCCGATCGGAATCGTCTGCGATTGAAGCAGCGGGCCGATCGTGTCGAGGACACGACGACGATGCATGATGGCGGTAGTCATGGGACGATGATAACGAAGAAGTTGATCAAGGAGGATGGCAGAATGCGCAAGATCAGCCTGCCCACGCCCGTTCTGAGAACCCCGACAGTGGATCCGGGCGAGACGTTCACAGCCCATCAGGAGGATTCGCTCCTGGACACCTTCGGTCGACGTGCCCGCGATATGCGCATCTCACTGACCGACTTCTGCAATCTGCGCTGCAGCTACTGCATGCCCGAGGAGGGTGTGGAGTTCATGTCCCGCGATGCGGCCATGACAGCCGATGAGATCATTCGCTTCGTGCGCATCGGCGTCGAGAAGTTCGGCGTCGACCAGGTCCGGTTCACCGGTGGCGAACCGCTGACCCGAAAAGACGTCACCGACATCATCGCCGGTGTCGCCGCCCTTGAGCCCCGCCCCAATATCGCACTGACCACGAATGCGATCGGCCTCGACAAACGGGCGCCGAAGCTGCGGGACGCGGGCCTCGACCGCATCAACGTCTCCCTCGACACCGTCGATCCCGAGACGTTCGCGACGATCACTCGCCGCCCGTTCCTCAATCGGGTGCTCGACGGGATCAAGGGCGCCCAGGCCGCCGGTATGGATCCGGTGAAGATCAACGCCGTTCTGCTGCCAGGTGTCAACGACCATCAGGCTCCCGAACTGCTGGCCTGGTGCCTGGAGCGCGGGCTCAAGCTGCGCTTCATCGAACAGATGCCGCTCGACGCCGGGCATTCCTGGGAACGCGGCACCATGATCACGGCCGCTGACATCTTCGCCCTGCTCGAACCCGATTTCGTCCTCACCCCCGACTCCGCTCCCCGCAACGGTGCGCCAGCGGAGAAGTTCCTGGTTGCAAGCAGGAACGATCCGGAGACCATCATCGGCGACGTCGGCATCATCGCCTCGGTGACCCGGCCTTTCTGTGCCGACTGCACCCGCACCCGTCTGACGGCAGAGGGACGGGTTCGGACCTGCCTGTTCTCGCACACGGAGGTGGATCTGCTCTCCGCTATGCGCGGTGGTGCCGACGATGAGGCGATCGCGAACCTGTGGAAGGGCGCGCATTGGAAGAAACTGGCCGGACACGGCATGGATTCCGAGAGCTTCGAACAGCCCCAACGTCCCATGAGCGCCATCGGAGGATAAGTGCCCCAGATCAGAGTCCGCTTCTTCGCAGCCGCACGAGAGGCCTTCGGAACCAAGGAATCGACCGCGGCCGCGTCAACCATTGACGAGCTGATGACGACCCTGACGAAGGACGCCAGCACCGAGGCGACAACAGTCATTTCCCGTTCGAGCTTCCTCGTCAATGCGGTCGCCGCCACAGACCCGCAAGCGCCCTTGAGTGAGGGTGACACCGTCGACGTCCTGCCGCCCTTCGCCGGCGGCTGAGACCGGCTGGTTCCGTGTGGCCGATGTCGTCAGCGCAGCTGAGTTTGTCAGTGCGGCAGTGACAGGTATGCGAGGTATCCGCCGGAGACTGAGCTGACCTCAGTACCCTGTGCGCGCAGTTGGGCGCACGCCCGTGACGACCGCACGCCCGAACGGCAGTAGAGTGCGACCAGTTCGTGTCCGGCGAGCTGTCCGGGATCCTCCAGGAGAGCGTCCATCGGTATGTGCTGGGCTCCCGGGACCATGCCCGCCGAGACCTCGTCGTCGTCTCGGATGTCGACGAGGTGTGTGCCGGGTGCCAGCGACGCCCATGTCACGCTCGGATCCGTCCCCTCGGACGTCCCGGCGGCGCTCTCGTCACCATGGCTGCCGAGTGTGTCACCGTAGTCGCCGAGGTGGCTCTCCAGGTCCGTGATCGGCTGGCGATTCGGTATCCGTCCGACCGGAACGGTCTCCCAGCTGGCGTCGAGGCTGCTGTGGATGGAGACTGCGTTGCAGAGCGGCGTGCCGATGCCGGTGAGGACCTTGATCGTCTCCATCGCCATGGCAGCACCGATGCTTCCACACAGTGCGCCGAGGACACCGGCTGTTGCACAGTCCGGGACCGATCCGGGTCCTGGCACGACGGGGTAGAGGTCGCGCAGAGTCGCCCCCTGCCTCGTGTCGAAGACGGCGACCTGGCCGTCGAATCCGAGGATCGTGCCCCAGACGAGGGGTTTTTCCAGGATCTCGCAGGCGTCGTTGGCAAGGTATCTGGTCGCGAAGTTGTCGCTTCCGTCGATGACGATGTCGGCAGCACCGATGAGTTCGAGGGCGTTGTCCGGTGTCAGCAGGACCGGGTGGGTGGTGATGTCGATGGCGGAGTTCAGCTCGCCCAGCCGATGTTTCGCGGATTCGACCTTGCGCTGCCCCACACCTGTCTCGGAGTGGATGAATTGGCGGTGCAGGTTGCTCAGTTCCACTGTGTCGGGGTCGATGATGCTGATGTGTCCGACTCCGGCGGCTGCCAGGTAGGTGAGTACCGGTGCCCCGAGTCCTCCTGCGCCGATGACGAGCACATGGGAATCCAGGAGCGCGGATTGGGCCTGTGGTCCGAAGCCGCTGAGGCGGATCTGACGGGCATAGCGTGCCGTGTCCGCGGAGCTGAGGGTTTTGCCTGACATGCATCCCAGTCTAGTTGGCTTCAGCAGTCTAGGACCCTGATGACATCGCCGGGGCGAATGATCCCGGGCGCTCGAGGGACCCGGATGATGACCTCGGCGCCGGCGAAGTCTCGCAGTCGTGACCGCTCGAATGGCGCGATCTCTCCCCCAGCGGTGAGACGACCCGGCACCAGGCTGACCGCTGTGCTGTGGCCCGTGATTTCGGGACCGGTGTACACGGCCTTCCTCCACCTCGATGCGAGGGGCCGCGCAGCGATGACCGAACGTGCAAAGAGGTGGAAGGACAGAATGGCCCCTGTCGGTGTGCCCGGGAAATGCAGCAGCGGTACGCCGGCGATGCGTCCGTGCCCCTGCGGCCCACCCGGTCGCATCGACAGACGCAGGAACGTCGAATGGTCATCGCCCAGTTCCTGCCTGACGACCTCGAAGGCACCGGCGCTGATTCCGCCGGTGGTGATGATCAGGTCAACGCTGTCGCGCAGTTCGTCGACGATCTGTCGAAAGACTGCTGGGTCGTCACCGCAGCTGCGTTCGACGGGGATCGCGCCGGCAGCGGCGATCGCGGAACTGAGCATGGGCAGGTTCGAGTTGTGGATGAATGGCTGCGACGAGGTGGCGGAATCGGTGACCAGCTCATCTCCGGTGACGATGAGACCGATGGTCAGCGGCCGGCGCACGCGGATGGTCTCGCGTCCCATCATCGCCAGCGTGCCCACACCGGCGGAGTTGATCACCTCACCGGCGGTGATGACGGTATCTCCGCTCCCGGTGTCCTCCCCCACTGCTCTGATGTTCCAGCCTGGTCGCGCGCCCTTGGGCCAGGAGGAGATGCGGATTCGGTCCGGGGCCGGCCCCGTGCGTTCGGCATCGGTGTACTCGACGGGAACGACCACCTCGGCGGTGGCGGGCACCTGGGCCCCGGTCATCACCCGCACGGCGGTCCCCGGTGTGATGTCCACGGGCCTGGCACCGGCGGGGATGTCACCGCGCACATCCACCTCGGCGCCGGTTCTGGCACTGGTCAGAGCCGTCTCGTCGAGTGCAAAGCCGTCCATCGCCGAGGTGGCGAAGCCGGGAATGGGGGAATCGGCGATCACGTCTTCCGCGGCGATTCTGCCATGGCCTGACATGGTGGGAATCGTCTCTTCGGTGCGCTGGGGAGCCGAAGCGAGGATGAGTCGGCAGTATTCCTCTGGTTCCACGGGTGTCCTTTCGTCTGTTGGGAATCCTACGAGGAGTTGCCGCTTCGGGCACTCGCGTTCGGACAGTGGTGACTTAGAGTGGCAGGCGTGGACACTCAAACACGATTCGACACTGATTCTCGCCGATTCGACCTCGTTTCCTGGCCAGGCTTGGCCGCGACGCTGTTGGCACTGTCCGCTTTCGTCCTGTTCGGACTGGGAACCACGTTTCCTGAGGTGAGAGCCTTCGGGTATGTACCGATGGTAGCCTCCCTCATCGTCGCCTGGAGCGCCGACCGGGAATTCGCACGCGACCTCAGCGTCATCGCCGGCTGCCTGGGTCTGATCTCCTCGATCTCGGTGGCCGCCGATATCTCGTGGTCCAATATCGCTCGCATGGGGGTCGTGCTCTCTGCCGTAGTGATCGGGCCCTGGCTGATCACCCGCTACGGATTCAAGGACCGCACCATCGTCTTCCCGCTGCGTCGGGGGCAGCGATGGTCGCGTCTGGAGTGGGCGTGGCTGCTGTTCGTGATCGTCGTCGCCTGGCTCGTCCTCCCCCAGTACTTCATGCGCACTGGGGTCTATCTCAACTGGCCGCCGGTGACGCAGTGGGATGAGATCGTCCGTCTCTTCTTCGGCGTCAACGCCGTCGGCATCTGGGATGAGCTGTTCTTCATCTGCACGGTCTTCGCTCTGCTGCGCAAGCACTTCGCCTTCTGGACCGCGAACGTATTCACCACCGTCATCTTCGTGTCCTTCCTCTGGGAGCTGGGCTATCGGTCGATCGGACCGGTGCTGACGATTCCGTTCGCACTCGTCCAGGCCTATATCTTCACCCGGACGAAGTCGCTGCCATACACCGTGACGGTCCACCTCCTCTTCGACGCGCTCGTCTTCCTCACGATCGTCCATGCCCACCATCCCGAGGCGCTGCCCATCTTCATCGGAGTATGAGAAAACTCCCCCGCTCACACTGTGTGAGCGAGGGAGTTCGCTGCAGCTCGAAGGAGCCACGATGGGACTGCTAAGGGTCAGCGGATGCCGCGCAGAGCCTTGAGCATCGGCTTCGTCAGGGTCAGAGCCAGCAGACCGAGAACGATCGACGCCGCGCCGATAGATGTCCAATACGGTGTCTGATTGTCGGCCGAGTAGTAGCCGCCCAGCACACCGGACAGAGCCGTTCCCACGCCCGAGGCGAGGAAGAAGACGGCGATCATCTGTGACTGGAACACCTTCGGGGCAACCTTCGAGGAGAAGGACAGACCGATGGGTGAGATGAGCAGTTCTGCGAAGACGAAGAGCAGCAGGATGAATGCTACCCACAGCAGCGGTGTCTCATGCTCGCCGGCATTCGCATACGGCAGGAACAGCAGGAATGCGATGCCGATGAGGATGAGCGAGAGCCCTGCCTTGACCGGAGTCGAGATCTGACGTGTGCCCAGCTTGAACCAGATCGCCGAGAACACCGGAGCGAAGGCGATGACGAAGATCGGCGGGATGAGTTGGAGCCAGTTGATCGGCATCTCCCAGCCGAAGATCTCACGGTTCATCTGCGTGTCGGAATAGGCAGTGAGCGTTCCGAAGATCTGCTGGTAGAGGGACCAGAAGACAACGCAGGTGATGAAGAAGGGAATGAATGCGAGCACCCGTGAACGCTCATCGGCATTCGTCTGCGGGCTGACACCCATGACGATGAAGTAGCAGGCCGCTGCACCGGCTGAGATTCCCGCAATCCACCAGTCGAGATTGTCGGGGTTGACGACACCGGAGAACCAGAGAATCACGATGAGGATGACTGCGACGACGATGGCCGCCAGGAAGAGGTAGAGCTTCGAGGTCGCCAGCGGGTTGACCGCACCCCGCGACTCGTCGGGCAGGTTCTTACGACCTGTCGCATAGATGATCAGACCCAGAGCCATACCGATTGCTGCGGCGCCGAAGCCGAAGTGGAATCCGATCTCCTTCTGCAGAAGGCCGGTGATCAGCGGTCCCAGGAGGGCCCCGATGTTGACGCCCATGTAGAAGAGGGTGAATCCGGCATCCCTGCGCGGGTCCTTCTCGGTATAGAGCTCACCGACGAGAGCGGAGGCGTTGGCCTTGAGACCACCGGATCCGAGTGCAACGAGAATGAGACCGGAGGCGACGCCGCCGAATCCGGGGATGAGCGCCAGGCAGATGTGGCCGACCATGATGATGATCGCCGAGTAGAAGAGGATTCGCTCCGCACCGAGGATCCGGTCGGCAACCCATGCACCGAGGATCGTCGCCAGGAACACGGCGCCGCCGTAGGCGCCGACGATTCCGATGGCGGTTGGCTGCGGCATTCCCAGTCCGCCCTCGGAGACCTGGAAGTACAGGTAGAGGGCGAGGATGCCGTTCATGCCGTAGTAGGAGAACCGTTCCCACAGTTCGAGGCTGAAGAGCTGCATGAGCGGAAGTGGGTGCCCGAAGAATCGGGTGTCGTTCCGCGCGGCCTCAGTGGCTGAGGTGCTTGATGACATATCGTGCTTTCCGTTGTGGCGTGCAAACGCGCACTGTGCTGCGCGATTCACTGTGAACAAGCGGCAATGCTACTCTCCGTTATTGCTCAGGTCACACCATCTCAATGCTGGGACGAGACGTCCCAGAAGACGGAAACTAGGAGTGAACCAGGTCTCTTTTTCGGGCTCTTTTGCCGACGAAGAGGTTGAGCAGGCCGGCAACGAGGACGAGTGCGGAAGCCGCCATCGGGACAGCCATCGCGGCCGAGGTCCCGGCCTCCTCGGCGAGGATTCCGTTGACTGCCGATGCCAGTGACTGACCGACGATGATCGCGGACCCGGCCATGGACATGACGGTCGCAGAACGACCGAGCGGGCTGCGTTCGGCGGCGAGGCTGAACAAGGTCACCAGCGTCGGTCCAACCGCACAGCCCATGAGCAACAGGGCGATGACCACGGTGATCATCGAGTCTGAGGTTGACATGATGAAAGCACCGACGAGCATCACCGGGGCGAATGACAGCCAGCGGGCCCACAATGCATAACGCGGTGAGAAGAGTGCGACGGCGATCGCCAGAATCGCGGACCCGATGCCCATGATGCCGTAGAAGATGCCGGCTTCCTCCGGATGGCCGAGATCATTCATCAGTGAGGTCAGTGCGGTCAGGGTCGAGCCGAAGACGAGTCCGATGCCGAAGGTTCCGAGGACGACGACGAGGACTGCGAAGGTGAATAGTTCCTTGGCCGGGGCCTGGGCGCGCGGGCCCGATGACGCGTTGACATGGGCCCGACCGGTCGGGTGGAGAGCGAAGGCCGAGATGAAGATCAAAGTCATGACGACTGCACCGATGATCGGCGCCACAGGATGAAAGGTCGTCGCGAGCAGGCCGACGATGAAGGGGCCGAAGACGAAGACGAACTCATCCGCGGCCGACTCGTAGGCCATGGTCGAACTCAGGGTCTTCTGCTGTCCCGGCCCGGCGAGCTTCGACATGATGATCTCGACGAGGCGGGAGCGCGACATCGGGGCCGCCTGTGGAGCCGTGGCACCGATGGCGAAGGCCGCGATGAGCACTACTGCGTCAGGCAGCGGGCTGAAGACGACCCATGCCATGAAGATCAGCGCGGCGCTGTTGGCCAGACCTGCGATCAGGAGCACTGGTAGCTGTCCCCAACGGTCGGCGGCCGCGCCGATGAAGGATCCGAAGATCGCTGTTCCGAGACCGACCATGGCGGAATTGATTCCGCCGAGACTCAGTGATCCTCTGCCCGCAACAACGAGGGTGAGGACTCCGATGACCACCATGGCGTAAGGCAGACGGGCCATCAAGGCGATCGGGAAGTAGGTGCGGCCCACGACGGTCAGAAGCTTCGGTGCGGCGACTTCGTGAGTGCGGGTGCGGGTTTCGTTGCTCGACATACCAATCCAGTTTCTACCCATCGACTCGATGGGGTTCTGTGCCGCCGTGGTGACCTGGATCGAAGCACTCGGTAGATGCACACTGCTGTGACTCTCGGCGACGTATGGCGCCATTCCCAGGCTACAGGCATCACCGCGGGCCCACGAGGCCTACGGTGACGAAGCGGTTTGAGTTTGCTCACCATTGCCGGCCGCTTAGACAGCAGGGCTGGCCAACACAGTGGTCGGCGCGGGGGCCGGTACGGAGGCCAGCACGGTGGTCGGCACGGACCGCATTCCCATCCGCGACTCAGAAAGAATGCAGGCGGATCTGGGAACATATCAGCATGAACTTCCTCTCACGAGTTGTCGTCAACGCATGTGCGATCTGGGTTGCGGCTTGGATACTGCCTGGCGTCGCCATCGAAGGAAACCGCGTCGTGGAAGACCAGACCGGAGCTATCCCTGCCACGATCATCTCCTACCTCGTAATCGGGTTGATCTTCGGTCTGGCGAACGCGTTCATCAAACCGATCCTCAGTGTTCTGTCGGCACCGATCACCTGTCTGACCTTGGGGCTGTTCTCGATCGTCATCAACGCAGTGATGCTGGCCCTGACCAGTTGGCTCAGCGGTTTCACCCCATTCGCGTTCACCATCGATTCGTTCTTCTTCCAAGCCGTCTTCGCCGCGATCATCATCTCCATCGTCTCCGCGCTCCTGGGCTGGCTGGTCCCGGAGAAGAGCTCCGCACGCGACTGATCGATCCCTGCCGTGACTCGAGCGAGGGTCGCAACCGGATTCTTCTCTACTGCGTGTAGACTTGCTCGCAGTGTGTCAGTCTGCACCTCAATGACCGTCGGAGGAGAACATGTCCAATATCGCCACCACGAAGAGAAGCCGGAACTCAGCATCGTTCGCTGACGTCATCGTCTTCATCTTCTCGTTTGCCCTCGTCGTGTTCGGTCTCTACCTCTTCGGTGCCGGATTCTACGGTGCCACGGGTACCCAGTTCTGGCTCTTCTGGGCCGGTCTGCTCTCTGCCTGCTTCGCGTTCATCGTCCCCATGATCTACCACTGGGTCAGCGACCGCCCCTGACACCTTCCATTGTGAGAAAGAGGGCCGATGCGTTGATTCGCATCGGCCCCCTTCGTGCTGTCATCGATCGGTGACAGGCTCAGTCCCGATCGCGACAGAATTCCATGATCGCCGAGGCGGCTGCGTCGGGACGCTCATAGTGCACCAAGTGCCCCACTCCGGAGAGTTCTACGAACTGCGCGCAGGCCAGCTGTGACACGAATTCGCGAGTCGCAGCGATCGGAGCGATAGCGTCCTTGTCTCCGGCAATGACGAGCGTGGGCATATTCAGGTTGCCGGCCACCTCGGTGACGGTGTGGGCGACTGAGACGTCGAAGGCCGCTGCCAGCGAAGCCCGATCGCTGAACGTGGAGAAGTGCCGAGAATGCTGGTCATGGATATAGCGTCGCAGCCCGCGGTCTCTGGTCGTGGCCATGACCTCACTCATCGCTCGTACGATGACCGGGTTGGCCAGCAGCTGATGTCCGATCGTCTCCGGCAGCCGCGCTCCGAGGTTGTAATAGAGACAAGTCAGGGCTGTCAGTACTTTGGCGGAGCCTTGAAGCGCCGGTGTCGTGATCGGGTTGATGAGGATGAGCTCGGCAGCCGTGGACGGTCGGCGGGCGGCCATATGCGCGACCAGAATCGATCCGAAGGAGTGGCCGAGGACGATCGGTGCGGCCTGCCAACGCGAAGTCACCTCGGCGACGAGCCCCCCGAGATGATCGCAGTAGCTGTCGAGACTCAGGCCTGTCCGCAAAGGAGGAGTGAGGCCGAACCCGGGCAGGTCGGCGACGACGACGTCACGGTCCCGGATTGCTCCCGCGATGAGGTCCATCCCATGGTGATCGCCACGGAATCCGTGGACCATGAGCACAGGGCGGCGGGTCGAATCCGACGTGTGCAGCCACACAGCGGTCGGGTGGCCGTCGACGGTGAGGTCGGCGCGGGCAGGAGCAGAGTGGCTCACCGTGTTCAGACGGTGCTGATCGCCCGGCGGGGCACAACGACGACGGGCACCGGCAGCACACGCAGCAGTCGTCTGGCACGTGCACCGATGAAGACCAAGCCGCCTCGACCGAGCCTGCTGGAACCGATGAATGCGATCTCGCCCGGCTGGAAGTCGACGTTGACGGCAGCGTCTTCGATGTCGGCTCCAGCCTGTGACCTGACGACGGCTCGGCCCGACTCAAGCATCTCGGCGGCGCGGCCGGCCAGCACCGCTCCCCCGTACTCCTCGGCAAATTCTTGAATCTCCACGGTGTCGTCATCGCCGAGCCCGTCGTTCTCGATCAGGGAGATCAGACGCAGGTCGACATCGAGGGCGGCCGCTGACTGCACAGCCGCACCGATGAGCGCTGCAGCTCCGGGGCGGGCACCGAAGAATGTGGTGATTCGGGAGATGGGGCCGATGTCCGAGTTGCCTGACGGAGCCAGCACCACTGGGACCGTTGAGGAGTGAAGCAGCGAGGTCGCGACAGTCCCGATGCGGAACGAACGCATCAGTGTTGTGGCACGAGCACCAATCACGATGCCGAGTGCGCCTTCGGCCTCGGCGACCTCCATCAGCCCCTTGGACTCATTCGACGAAGTGTGGATGACGCCACGGGCGCAGACATCATCCGGCACCAGGGACAGCGCCTCGTCAAGCCAATCCTCGAGCTGCTGCAAGACAATCCCGGTGCCGTCCTGCGGAATCGAATTGCCTGCGGTGAAGGTTGATGACTCCGGACGCACGATCGTCACGATGAGTTCGATCCCAGCGGAGCGTGCGAGTGAGATGGCCAGAGCGATGGCGTCGCGTCCACGGTCCGTGGCGATGTATCCGACGACCAGTCGTCGAGTGGTGGCAGCTGGCTGTGACATTATCTTCTCCCAGAGAGTCGCGAGTCTGAGAAGATTCTACGTCGGTACCTCGGTATTCTTCGACCCAACATCCCTGCGTCGGTGGAGAGATAATCGACCTGGAAGCCCAGATCGACGACTGGCCCGATTAGGCCATGTTTCTCTCGACCCACAATAGAGTTCAGACAAAATGAACAAAAATCACACAGAGTTCTTCACCTGTGATAAATTCAATAGTGCGATTACGGATTCGCACAAACCCCAGAATTGCAACAAACCATCTTGGGTGCTGACGCCACTCAAACGAGATCCACGACCAAGAAGGGAGCGCAGAACTATGCTGAAAGTCATCGCATTTCCGAACCTCCAGCACCGCTGGACCGGGAAAACTGCCTGCTTGATTGGCGGACAAGGGCTCGTCGGCTGAATTCCAGCCGCACCTCACGTCTTTCTCCACCGGTCAATTGAACACCGGTACGTTTCCTACTGCGGGATCACCCAGGCCATGCAGCTCTGTCGCCACAGTCGGCGCCCACGGACCGCATTCACGCCTGAGGTGAACTCGCTCGAGACACCGTCGTTCACCAGGTGCGTTCATCCACGTACACCACCGACCTTTTGGGCCTTGATCCACTCATCCGAGTGAACCTGTCTTTGGGCAGCTGCTGCCACGTCGGCTGATCCTCATCGAGCCTCAGCCGATCGTGCGATAGCCGATCCGTGAATTCATTTTCCAGAGGTCGCTTTCATTCGACTCTCGGGCTTTTCTTCAGCTCATTGATTTCGAACATTTCAACTAACTCTTATTTGGGCATCTCCCCTGCCCGAAAACATTAAGGAATCGTTTTGTCTAGGGCACTTCCATTCACACATCCACGGCGTGTGGCATTGAGCGCCGGGCTCAAGCTGATCCAATGGGCCCGCCGTCCTGCTGTCACGACAAGGGATCGCGAGCAGGTGGTTCGGAACCGCCGTCATGCGCAGGTTCGCAGACTCGCTCGAGACGAGCGGGTGAAGGAGCAGCGCGAACGAGAAATCGCGAAGTACCTCTACCAGGTGCGGCCCATGATCTGATGACGATGGCCGGGACTGGGTGGTCACCCGGCTCCGGCCATCGCCAGTGACCCGGTTGCAGCCACGCCATCGCCACCAGTGTGTGGTCAGCGTCACTGTCCGCCGATTTGTCGTCCCGCGTGCACCTGAGTAATATTGATCCAGCAAGCGGGGGTATGGCGCAGTTGGTAGCGCGTCTCCATGGCATGGAGAAGGTCAGGGGTTCGAATCCCCTTACCTCCACCGCACGAAGGACCCGGTCTCATCACAAAGAGACCGGGTCCTTCTTCATGTACATATTCGCAGGAGCGCCACGGGCATCCTCACAGTCTTGATCTCTGTCAGCGGGCGGCCTCAAGATCGAGCAGGGTGCGCTTCTTCTCTTCACCCCAGGCATACCCTGTCAAAGCCCCGTTGGCTCCGATCACACGGTGGCAGGGAACAATGATGCTGATCGGGTTCCGACCATTGGCTGCTCCCACTGCGCGCGCCGCCGACGGTCTGTTGATCCAGGCAGCGAGTTCTCCGTATCCGGCGGTTGCGCCATAGGGAATCGTCGTCAGTGCCTGCCAGACCTTGCGTTGGAATTCTGTGCCTTTCGGGGCCAAGGGGACATCGAATTCGATGCGGGTGCCAGCGAAGTATTCGGCGAGCTGCTCCCCCGCAGCCGCGAACACATTGAGTTCATCGTCGACGACCAGCTCGACACCGCCTGCCGTCGCCAGCCGTTCCAGGATCTGGTCGAAGTCACCCAGGTAGAGCCCGGTGAGGTGATCACCGTCCGAGGTGAGCAGGATCCTCCCCAACGCCGCGTCGATGACCGTGTACCTCACTGTGGTCGCTGTCGGCTGGATCAATGTCATCGTCATGGCGTTCTCCGCTTCTGATTCGCTGTGCTGTTCGGGATTGTGTCAGTGTCAGTGTCGATTTGTGTGCGTGATCGCGCCTGGTCTGTCGAGGCCGGTAGAACCTGTGGCTGGGAGTGATGGGCCCACAGCAGGTGTGTGATGTAGGACCTCCAGGGGCGTGCCGCATCCAAACTCTGGGCCCCGTCAGCCATGTCAGTGCCTGAACCCTTGAGCTCAGCAATGGCCTTCTTGACGCCGAGGTCCGAGCTGAGAAGCACGTCGGGGTCTCCCAGCGCTCGCATCCGAATGTAGCCGAGGCTCCAGGGACCGATTCCAGGTATGGCAAGCAGGCTGTCGTTGACTTCTGTTCGGTCGCATCCCGGGCCCAGATCGATCGAGCCGTCAGCCAGGCGTGCGCTCAGTGCCTGGAGTGTGCCGATCCTGCGGCCCGGCAGCGACCAATGCTCGTCCGGAATCTCCGCGATTGTGGCTGCTGTGGGGAATACTCGGTCGACGCCGCCGAGCCTCAGCTCGTCAGGCAGCGACTGACCATAGGCGCTCACCAGGCGCTTCAGATGAGTCTGTGCGGCACTGACCGAGATCCGCTGCCCCAGGATCGTTCGGATCGCAAGTTCGACAGGGTCACCGGTTCCCGGAGAACGAATCCCCGGGTACCTGTCGATGAGCCTGGAAAGGCCCGCTTGAGTCAGTGTCGCTTGCACCGCGAAGGGGTCCGCGTCGAGGTCGAGGATTCGCCTGGCCCTGGCCACTGCACTTCCGAGATCGCGCATGTCAGCCAAACGGAGGTGACACTCAATGAAGGCCCCGGCCCCCGGCGTCAGTGTCAGGACCGCGGGACCGTGTGCCAAACGCAGCGAACGCGTGTAGTGATCCCCGCCGACGTCCTCTACCCCGGGGATCGCACGCACGGCCAAATAGCTGAACAGGTGAGCGTGATCGAGAGGCGGACGGTAGGCGAGACGGACAGTGATGTTCTGTCCTCTATGTGGTTCTCCTGCGTTGCTGCGCAGTTCCCGTGGAGTGGAGGCGTAGACAGCGCGGAAGGTGTCATTGAATTGGCGAATGCTGGAGAAACCGGCTGCAAAGGCGATCTCGCTCATGGTCAGTCTCGTCGCTTCGACCAGAGTCCGAGCGGTCCTGACGCGTTCGCTGCGGGCAATTGCGAGGGGCCCGACCCCGAGTTCGGATTGCAGCACTCGCCCCAGCTGTCGTGAACTGTATCCCAGCGCCGATGCGAGGCCGGAGATCCCCGCCCGATCGACGAGACCGTCGTAAATGAGTCTCATGGCCCGGGCCGTGACATCGGCTCGAATGTCCCACTCAGGCGAGTTCGGGCTGGCATCGGGTCGGCACCGTTTGCAGGCACGAAACCCTGCTTCCGCCGCGGCCGCTGCGGTCTGGTAGAAATCGACGTTCTTGCGCAGAGGAGTTCTCGCCGGGCAGGACGGACGGCAGAAGATGCCGGTTGAGCCAACCGCAGTGAAGAACATTCCGTCGAAGCGTCGGTCGCGCCCGGCAACCGCCTGATAGCACTGATCTGAGGAGAGCATATGACTATTCTGCTCGCAACCCCAAGACAATACTAGCGGTTTTCGGCCACGACGGTCCCCGGGAGGATACGCGGCACCAAGCGGGCAAGGAGGAGCATGACGACAAGCTCAACCATCGTCTGCGCGACGACGGCCGCCGGACCGACTCCGTCGGCGGTGATGGCCCGCACGATTGGGAGCATGACCAGCGAATTGCGGGTCACTGCGGTGAAGACAAGGGCTCGTCCCTGTCGCAGGCTCAGCGGCAGCACCCGAGCCATGATCCAGCCCAGGCCGGTCATGACGATCGCGAACACGACGAACGTCGCAATGGCACTGCCCAATTCCAACAGATGCGGAGCGATCAGGGGCACCTGCGCCGCGGCAATCACAGCCACGGTGAGCATCATCAGCGGCACCATAGAATCCGAGCCGATCCCAACCAAGCGATCCACGACCGCCGATCGGCGGGCAAGGAGACGGACCGCGACGGAGGCGCCCAGCGGCAGGATGATGAAGACGACGAGTGCGGCGATGAAGGGCCCCGGGGTGATTGCACCGACTGCACTGCTGCCCAGAATGATCCACAGGTAGACCGGCAACAGGATGATCTGGACGAGCATCAGCACTGGTGTCAGAGCGAGCAGACTCGCGTGGGCTCCGCCGGCCAATCTGGTGAAGACGAGAACGTAGTCGATGCAGGGGGTGAGGAGAACGATGAGGACGGGCGCGACGAGCGTCTCGTCCAGAGGCATCATGACATGGAGGCCGGCGACGACGAGCGGGACGAGGAGGAAATTAACGAGGGCAACGGCGCCCAGGAACCTCATGTCTGTGAAGGAGTCGCGGACTGCATCGAACGGGATGTCGAGGAACGTCACGAACAGGAGTGCGATGAGACAGGGCGTTATCGCGCCGGTGGTGATCGTTGTTGCCACCGGCAGACCCAGCCCGATCAGGGCCCCCGTGAGTATTGCGGTGAGGTACCAGAGAGCCTGATGTTTGGTCAGTGATGCGAGCACGTCGGAATGGTCAGCCGGTCTCGGGCCAGTAATAGCTGTCAGGCAGTGCCCTCCTGCCGAAGATGGCCTGACCCACGCGAACGCAGTTCGCTCCTTCCTCGATGGCCACTTCATAGTCCCCGGACATGCCCATCGAGAGTTTTCCTGCCCCGATCAGCTCGGGGTCAGTCTCCTGCGCCTGATCTCGCAGGGTCCGCAGACGTTGGAAGCAGGTGCGGACACGGTCGTGGTCGGGGGAGAACACCGCGAGGGTCATCAGACCTTGCAGGTTTAAGGTCGGGAACTGGGGCAGTTCGCGCAGAAAGCTCAGGAGCTCTTCCGGCGGCATCCCGAACTTCGACTCTTCGGCCGAGGTGTTGACCTGGACGTAGACGTCGAGGCTGCGGCCCGCTGCTTCGAGACGACGGTCGAGAGCAGCTGCGACCTTCAGTCTGTCCAGAGCCTGGAACTCGGAGGCGAATTTCGCAACGTCACGGGCCTTGTTCGACTGCAGATGACCGATCACCGCCCAGCTGATGTCCAGGTCAGCCAACTCGTCTGACTTCCGGAAGGCCTCCTGCACCTTGTTCTCGCCCAGCTTGCGGCAGCCGGCGGCAACTGCTTCCCGAATCCTCTCCTGAGGAACTGTCTTGCTCACCGGCAGCAATTCGATCTCAGCGGAGTCGCGGCCGGCCCGCGAAGCTGCGGAGTCGATGCGCCGATTCACCTCGGCGATATTGATCCGGAAGTCCTCAGCCGTCGTAGCAGTCGAGTACGGTCCGTTGTGATTGAGTCCCTCGTTCACATCCATATCCTCGTCCATAGCCTCATGGTACCCAGACCGTCTCAGGCGACGATTCGCGCTCGTCCTGCCGGAACCCGGTCGGTGAACTTCAGGGCATCGTCCCAGGCAGCGGCGAGGCGGGGGCCAACCTCGCCCAATTGCGTCTCAGAGACTGTGTACGGTAGACGAATCCACCGGTCCAGACCTCCAGCGGGTGCGAAATTGGGTCCGGAGACCAAGCCGAGTCCGTGCCTCCTCGCGGCGACGGCAAGGGCACCCGAGCGGTCCTCGGGCAGTCGACACCACAGGGCCATGCCGCCGCTGGGCACGATCACCTGCCACGAGGGAAGATGAGCGCGCACCTGCGCTGCGAGGCTGTCCCTGGCCGCGCGCAGCTTGACGCGGTATTCGCCGACGATCGTGTCATGGTCGCGCATGAGTTCGACGGCGACGAGCTGCTCGAGCACAGGAGCGCCGAGGTCGAGGCTCAGTCGCGTGGACGCCATCGCCTCGATGCGGTGGGTGGGAATTCGCATCCACCCGACGCGCAGTCCGCCCCAGAAGATCTTGCTGGTGCTTCCTGCCGTGATCGAGTCGGGCACGAAGGCCGCCATCGGCGTCGGCGTCGGATCACCATCGAGGCCCAGCTCGACCAGGGACTCGTCGAAGATAGGCACCATGGAGTTGCGCTTGAGCATGGCCCCGAGTTCGGGCCGCTGCTCTTCGGGCAGGAGTGCTCCGGTGGGGTTGTGGAAGTCAGGGATGAGATAGGCCGAACGCACACGGGTCTGGCGTGCGATGTGGTCCATGGCGTCGATGTCCCAGTGGTGTCCAGCAGAGCTCAGCTCGAGGGGATAGGGAATCAGAGAGGCACCGGCGCCTTCCAGTGTCGCGATCGCATTTGGGTAGGTCGGACTTTCGATGAGCACCCGGCCCCGGCCCTCGTTGAGCGCGCGCACGGCGATGGACACGGCGCCGAAGGCTCCCGACGTGATGAGGATCTGATCGGGAGCGGTCCGGACCCCGCGAGCGGTGTAGCTCTCGGCGATGAGCTCCTTGAGTACGGGCAGCCCCGAGGGGTAATAGCCGGTGCCAGGCAGATAGGCGTGAATCTGTGCAACCGCCCGTTCATAGGCTCCCAGCAACCATGGCGGCGCCACCGAAGCGGTGCAGGTGAGGTCGATTTCCGCCTCGTCGGCACCCGCAGGGGTCAAGAGATGATCGATGCGCCCGCCCGGCACTTCCGGTAGTTGGACCACACTGCCGGAGCCGCGCCGCGTGACGACGAACCCCTGTTCGCGCAGCTTCGCAAAAGCGCGGCTGGTCGTCGTCCGAGACAGGCCGGTCGCGGCGGCGGCCTCCCGCTCACTGGGCAGCCTGGCCCCGACTGGGATGCGGCCATCGCCGATGGCACGCGAGATCCCAGCCGTCAGCGAATCATAGGCTGGGCCGGGCCATGGTCCTGTGCCGATGATGTCTGCCAACCTGGGTCCGCTCATCACTGCCGTGCTCATGGCAACCTCGCTGTGTCGATGACTCATCCACCTGGCAGGTGGCGATATGACCACTTTCTTCCAATTGGCTCTTTTTTACAAGGCCAGTTCGAGACATGATGGTGGTATCAGCCAGAACGAACCGGAAAGATCTACGATGTCATCGACACCTGTGCCGAAGCGCGAACTTTCGAATATCGGTCCCATCCAGCAGCTCAAGAGCGGCCGACTCCCCCGTCGGCTGCCGCAGCTGCTCTTCGGCCTCTACCTCTACGGCGCCTCGATGGCCATGATCGTGACGTCCGGGCTGGGCATGATGCCCTGGGACGTTCTCCACTCAGGCATCATCAAACACCTGCCGCTGACATTCGGCACCATCGTCACGATCACCTCGTTCCTCGTCCTCCTCATCTGGATCCCGCTCAAGCAGCAGCCCGGACTGGGAACTGTGCTCAACGCCCTTCTGATCGGACCCTCCCTCGACCTCACACGACTCTTCCTGCCCCAACCCGAGGAGCTGTGGTGGAACATCGCACTCCTCGTCGGCGGCATCATCCTCAACGGGGTCGCCTCGGCGATGTACATCGGCTCGCAGTTCGGCCCCGGCCCCCGCGACGGTCTGATGACAGGGATGTCACGAGTCACCGGCAAGTCGATCCGACTGGTGCGCACCCTCATCGAAGTCAGCGTGGTCATCGTCGGCTGGCTGCTCGGCGGCGTCTTCGGCATCGGCACCGCACTCTATGCTCTGGGTATCGGACCGATCACGCAGTTCCTCCTGCCCGCCTTCACCGTCGAGCTCAAGCCCCGACCCCAGCCTCAAGCTGAGGGGTGAGGCTGGGGGCGGACGGCGATGGCCGAGCACAGCTGGGCCCCCTCCCCAAGGCCTCAGCAACTCCCTAGAACCGAATCACTCCATGGTGTCAATGATGTCCACGAGGTCGTCAAAGGTCGTGAGCGGGTTGATGATCGCGAACCTGGCATTGGGCCGCCCCTGGTGCGAGCTCGGCACGACGAAGGCCCGCTGGTCCTCAAGCAGTCGGTCCGACCACTGCTGATAGTCCTCACGGGTCCAGTCGACGCGCTCGAAGACGACGACCGAGAGTTCGGGTTCGCGGACAAGCCTGAGGTTCGGACGCCTTTTGATCTCGGTGCCGATCTGCATCGCCAGTTCGATCGAATGGCCGATAGCTTCGCGATAGGTCTCGGCACCATAGCTGGCCAGCGAATACCACAGCGGCAGGCCCCGAGGTCGACGAGTGAGCTGGATGGCGTAGTCCGAGGGGCTCCACTCCTGCGATTCAGTGAGCGTGTCAAGATATTCGGCGCGTTGGGTGTGCGCTCGCCGACCCAGAGTCGGATCGCGGTAGATGAGCGCGCAGGCGTCAAAGGGCGCGAACAGCCATTTGTGCGGATCGACGATGACCGAGTCGGCTGATTCGACTCCGGCGAACTTGTGCCGAACCAGGGGTGAGAGCATCGCTGCCAGCCCATAGGCACCGTCGATATGAAGCCAGAAGTCGAAGTCGTCCTTGAGAGCTGCGATTCCGGCGATGTCGTCGATGGTGCCGAAGTTCGTCGTCCCCGAAGTCGCGACGACTGCGATGACGGCGTCACCGTGCTCTTCGAGAGCGGTCCGGACACCCTCGGGACGCAGGATACCGTCGTCACCGGTCGGTACGGGCGCCACATCGACGTCCATCACGGCTGCCGCCGAGGCGACCGACGAGTGTGCTTCGGCGCTGCACACGATGACCCAGCGCCCCGGCTTCTCATCGCCGAGTGCGGCCTTGCGCGCGTCACGCGCGGCAACGAGGGCGGACAGGTTGCCGATCGTGCCTCCCTGGACGAATACGCCGCCGGCACTGGTCGGGAGCCCGAACTCACCGGCCAGCCAGGACAGGACTTCATTCTCGGCATGGACGACGCCTGCCCCCTCGAGCCACGAGCCTCCGTAGAGTGCGCTGGCGGAGACCACAAGGTCAAACGCCACGGCAGCCTTCGTCGGCGCACTCGGAATGAAGGACAGGTATTTCGGGTGGTCAGTTGTGATGCAGGCGGGCGCGAAGATGTGCTCGAAGATGGCCAGGGCGCGAGACGACCCGACACCGTCCTCGGTGATGGTCGGTCCGGCCAGACGCTTGAGTTCGGTCTCGGTCGTCGGATGGTCAAGTGGAGTGTCGACGGCCAAGGTGCGCCTGCGCGAGTAGTCGAGAACAAGGTTGACGAGATTTCGGGTCTCGTCGGATACGACGTGCATACGCGAATGGAGATTGTCGTTCATGGGCCCCTCCGGTGTGGGCACAGTGTCATCAGGCGATGAGTTCATCCCTTCGAGAATATCCGCTCCCCACCGGTGATGGCGGCCTCTAGACGACGAATATGGCAGCGCAGCGCCCGCTACACCGTTCGCAAGTATTGATTGTTCACCAGTATTAGTTGCGATCTGCGCATACAAGGGATAGATTGGCGGCCATGACGAATCCTAGCGAAGCCGGTGTCAGCGAAGCCGGTGTCAGCGAAGCCGGTGTCACTGCGCTACGGGCCAAGGAGGCACTGCGCACCAGCGAACTGTCTCAGCGACATGTGGCCGCGAGCATGGGAATCGATGAGACCAAACTGTCGAAGTCCCTGTCAGGTCGGCGCAGATTCGGCACCGAAGAACTCCTTGCCCTGGCCACCGCAACCGGAGTCACGGTCAGGTGGCTGCTCGGCGACGAGTCGCAGGTGTCCGCGACTCCCCTGCGTTTCCAGCCGGGGTCTGATCGAGTTCTTGGCCCAGTCCCGGATTCCTCGCCGCGCAGACTCATCGTCGAGACTGCATGGGACCTGTTCGCCCGCCACGGTTACGAAACGGTGCGCATCGCGGACATCGCTGAGGCCGCTGGAGTCTCGAACGCGAGCATTCACTACTACTTCGACGGGAAATCCGATCTCTTCGACGCGACACTCGACTATTCGGTCAAGCTCGCCTTCGACCGGCAGATCGCCTGGCTGGACGAGATCCCCAGCCCACACCGCCGACTCGAGCGTCTGCTCGAACTCCAGTCGCCCATCGGGCGGACTGCACGCAGCGAGTGGTCGATCTGGCTCCAGACCTGGGCCAGACTCGGCCTCGAAGACCCCTATACCTCCGACTACCCGGCGCACTACGAACGCTGGTCGCACACCGTGGCCTCCACCATCGAAGCCGGTCAGTCCGATGGCCTCTTCCGCCCCGGCGACAGTGAGGCCATGGCCGATGAGCTGACCTCGCTGCTCGACGGGCTCGGGGTCAAGGTCCTCACCGGAATCATGGATGTCGCGACCTTCCGACGCCGACTCTCCAGTTACCTCAAACGCACAATCATCAACCCCAACCCTGATGAGGAGTCATCATGAATCGCAAGGTCATTCTCACCTGTGCCGTCACCGGTGCCGGCGATACGGCGAACAAGAGCGAGCACGTCCCCGTCACTCCGCAGGAGATCGCCGACGATGCGATCGCCGCAGCTCGTGCCGGTGCGTCCGTCGTGCACATCCACGTTCGAGACCTCGACACCAAGCAGGGCTCCCGCGAGGTCGCCCACTACCGAGAGGTCGTGCGCCTCATCCGCGCCTCCGACGTCGACCCCGTCATCAACCTCACCGCAGGCATGGGCGGAGATCTCGTCGTCGATCCCCAGGATCCGACCACCCACATGCCGGGCACGGACCTCGTCAATGCCCTCGAACGGCTCCCCCACGTCGAGGAGCTGCTGCCCGAGATCTGCACCCTCGACTGCGGTTCCCTGAACTTCGGCGACGGATCGAACATCTATGTGTCCACCCCTGACATGCTGCGTGAGGGCTCGAAGAAGATTCAGACCCTGGGCGTGCGACCCGAGCTCGAGATCTTCGACACCGGAAACCTGTGGTTTGCCAATGTGCTCGTCGAAGAGGGACTCATCGATCCCCCACCGCTGTACCAGCTGTGCATGGGAGTCCCTTACGGAGCACCGGTCGATGCCGGGCTCCTGAGCGCGATGGTGAACATGCTGCCGGCCGGTGCGCAGTTCACCTCCTTCGCCATCGGTCGCAATCAGCTGCCCTGGGTGGCCCAGTCCGTACTCGCCGGTGGCCATGCCCGAGTCGGGCTTGAGGACAATCTGTATCTGGCCAAAGGTGTCAAGGCCACCAACGCCTCGTTGACCGAACGCGCTGTCGACATCATCGAGGACCTCGGCGCCGAGGTGGCCACACCTGACGAAGCCCGTGAAATCCTCGATCTGCGGGTGCAGGCACCGATCGTGACGGGACTCGACCTGTGAGCGCGGCTGCCACTGCTCAGGCCTATCCCAACATCGAATCGATCACCACGGTCACCTGCATCGGAGCCGGAACCATCGGCGGCGGCTGGGCCGCCTACTTCCTGGCCCAGGGCTACACGGTCAGAGTCTGGGATCCGGCACCGGATGCGGCCGAGAAGCTCAGCGGTCTCATCGACGCGGCCTGGCCCGCATTAGCCGAGCTCGACATGGTCGCAGGCGCAGACAAACACGCCTGGACCGTGCACACGGACCTCGCCGAGGCGGTTGCCGGGACCGGCTTCGTCCAGGAGTCCGCTCCGGAGGACCTCGAACTCAAACGCAGCCTCCTCGCCAGCATCGATGCCGTCTGTGACGAGCATGTGGTCATCGGCTCTTCTACCTCGGGATACAGCATGACCGAGATGGCGGTGAACGCCAGCCATCCCGAACGCCTCGTCGTCGGGCATCCGTTCAACCCGCCCTATCTCATCCCGCTCGTCGAGGTCGTCGGCGGAGAATCCACTGCTGTCGAGGCTGTCGACTGGGCGGCCGACTTCTACGCCCGCATCGGGAAGTCCGTCATCAGAATGGACCACGAGGTCCCCGGGTTCATCGCCAATCGGCTCCAAGAAGCGCAATGGCGAGAAGCACTGCACATGATCGACCATGGTGAGGCCACTGTGGAACAGATCGACCGGTCGATCACCGACGGCCCCGCTCTGCGCTGGCCGTTCCAAGGACCAATGCTCACCTTCCATCTGGCCGGCGGTCAGGGTGGAATGGCACATATGCTCGACCACTTCGGCCCCTCGCTGAAATCCCCCTGGACCCGTTTGGACGCCCCGGAGCTCACACAGAAGCTACGCGATGACGTCGTGGCCGGGTGCGATCTCGAAGCCGGAAACAGGACCATTCCTGATCTCATTGCCACGCGGGACGCAGGCATCATCGCCTTGCGCAGGCTCACGACCGACCTCGAAGCCGCACAAGGATCGCGGCGGCGGACAACCTCGGCGGACGACGCCACAGCAGAAGCGGTGTCCGCTGAATCCGTTCCGGCCGGTCAGCCGGAACCGATCGAACTCGAGGCCTATCGGACCGAGGTCAGTCCTGATTGGATTGACTACAACGGCCACATGTCCGAAGCCTTCTACGTTCTGATCTTCGGTTTCGCCACAGATCAGGTGATGGACCAGATCGGTCTCAGCCAGGCACATCGCGAGGCACACTCCACATCGCTCTACACCGTCGAATCGCACATCCGCTACCTCGACGAGGTCGCGCTCGGCGCGCAGGTGGAGGTCAAGCCCACCCTCGTGTCCACAGGATCGAAGAAGATGCATCTGGCCTACGAGATGAGAGTCGATGGCCAGATCGTCGCGACCGAGGAGATCATCGCTGTCCACGTGGACCAGACGTCGGGCGCGGCAGCTCCGTTCCCCACCGGCGTGATGGAGCGCAACGGAAGTATCCGGTGTGAGTCTCCTGAATGGGTCGGTCGGCAACTGGGATGAGACCGAGACAGGTCCAGTCACCGACCTGTCAGGAATCAGGAAGTCACGCCCTAGCGCGGAGACTATCCTGGTGACCATGAGCACGAGCAAAAGCACTCCCCTGGCCATCGAATTCTCCACGCAGCTGGCGGTCATCAACGACAGGTCGATCCTGCGGCTGACGTCGGATGCCAGTGCGAAGCTGCCCTCCCGTGGTCAGGTCGCCGCGCACGGGCAGGTGGGCGGGGTCGACTTCACGACGGTGATCGAACCCGATGGGATGCGCGGACATTGGATCAACGTCACCGACGAGCTGTCTGCACAATTGGGTGTGGACCATGCCGATACTGTGGAGGTGTCACTGACTCCGACGAAGGATTGGCCGGAGACCTCGATTCCCGATGACTTCGGCGCGGCGCTCGACGGCGCACCGGAGCTGACCGAGGTGTGGGCTGGGCTGACGCCGATGGCGCGCTGGGAATGGGTGCGGTGGATCCGGGCGACGAAGAACGCTGATACCCGCGCACGACGTGTGGAGGTCGCGATCTCGAAGCTGGAGTCGGGAAAGCGACGCCCCTGCTGCTTCGATCTGTCCTCCTGCACCGATCCTGAGCTTGCGAAGAGCGGGAAGCTCCTCGGCATCTCCTGACGCCCGTCCCTGACTGACACGTCAAGGTCCGTGCTCGTCGCGGGCGGGGTCAGCACAGGGTGATTGTCTTCGGGCGCACCGTCAGCGTCATCGCCGCATCCACGATCGACACCAGCGATGCAGCTGCGAAGAGAAGCCAGAATCCGCCGACAAGAGCGACGAGTCCCGCTCCCAGCAGGGGCCCCACCAGCTGCCCCAGGGCGGCGGAATTGTTGACCAGGCTCAGATCGCGTGCATGGTCATCGGGGTCGAGCAGCAGGTCCGTGGCGAAAGCCAGGCTGACCGCCATGTAGGCACCGTAGCCGGTGCCCATAATGGCAGCGGCGATCGCGGTGGTGACGAATTCGGGGCTGATGAGGATGATGATTCCCGAGCAGGCTTGCACCAGCGCCGAGGTGATCGTCCAGAAGCGACGGCTGCCCGAACGATCCGATATGGTTCCCACCACGATCGACGAGATGACGACGAAGACCGTATAGATGACAATCAGGACGAGCAGCTTGTCTTCGGCACTGGCAGCCGGAACCCCGATTCCGTAGATCAGGAAGAAGAGCAGCAGCGAGGTGCCGAAGGCGTTGCCCACGTTGACGACGAACCGTGACACGAGCAGCCACTTGAAATTGTGATCGAGCAGTGAGGAGATCCGAGCCTGGGTGATCGGTTCCCGCCCCGCGTTCAGGCCGAGGACTCGCGGGTGGGCCGGTGCGGGATCGGGCAGGAGAACCGCGGTGCCTACCCCGACGACGGCGATGATCCCGGCCAGAAGCACATAGGAGGCGCCGAGTCCGAGCCCCAGGAGCACGACTGCTCCGACTCCGACGACGATGCCGACGGCCTGAGCAGAACTCGCAGCCGCCGATGCCGTTCCCCGCTGCGAGTCGAGCTGATCGGCGATGAGAGCGGTCAGCGCAGCTGAGGCGATGGCCACTGAGACGGAGACGACGATCCAGGCTGCGCCGACGAACAGCGGTCCCTGTGCCCAGCCGGTGAGCAGGAGGCCGCTGGCGGCCCCCAGCGATCCACCGATCGCCCAGGGGCGCCGAAGGCCCCACCGCGAGCGTGTGCGATCCGAGAGGCTCCCGGCGATCGGGGCGGCGATGATGCCTGCGAGGCCGCCTGCGGAGAGGACGACACCGGACCAGACGACTCCGTGCAGCCAATGTCCGCTTTGGGTGTCCAGCTGCAACGGCAGCAGCAGCTGGATGGGAGTCAGCTGGACCGTCCAGATGGCCAGCCAGGCCAGAGTGAACCACACCATCCACCAGGGTCCGACTCTTTTGCTCGGCCGGTGACCTGCACCCGGTTGGATCGAGCTCATGCCCGAACCGAGGCGATGAGGTCCCGATACCACTCGTACGAGGACTTCGGTGTCCGCTGACCGGTGTCCATATTCACGTGGACGAGCCCGAAGCGCTGGGTGTAACCGTGTGCCCATTCGAAGTTGTCCAGCAGCGACCACACTGTGTAGCCGGCGACGGGGACACCGGCCTCAACAGCCTCGCTGACAGCCAAGAGATGATCGTGCAGGTAAGCGATGCGATCGTCGTCGCGGATCGGTTCGGTGCATACGTCGGGTTCGGGAAAGGACGCACCGTTTTCAGAGATCACGATGGGTGGCAGCGTTGGACCGTAGCGTGTGCGCATATCGATGAGGAGGTCTCTGAGTGTGTCTGGTCGAATCGGCCACAGCGGTCCGAAACCGGTGGTCGCAGCGTCGGGGGTCGGAACCATGTCGAAGGGCAGCGGCCCCTCGTCGACGCCGCGCACAGTGGTCGGGTTGTAGTAGTTGAGCCCATAGACCTCGCAGGGTGCCGAGATGAGTTCCATGTCCCCATCGTGGATCGGCATCTGGACTCCCAGCGCCTCGAGATCCGGATACTCCCCCAGGAGCAGAGGATCAGCGAAGAGGCGGTTGTAGATGAGGTCGAGAGTTGCCGCCGCGCGGTGGTCGCTCTCCGCGTCCGTCTCGGGAAGGATGAGGCTGTGGTTGATCGCAGCCCCCACCTGCCAGGCGCCGTGCTCACGCAGTATCGTCGCCGCGGTGCCGTGAGCCAGGAGTTGGTGATGGACGCTCGGCAGCGCGTCGAAGAGCATCGTGCGTCCTGGTGCCAGCTCCCCGAGTGCATAGCCCTGCAGTGAGGTCGAGGCCGGTTCGTTGATGGTGTACCAATGGTGGACTCGATCGCCGAGGCGGTTCGCCACGGCTTCGACGTGCTCACCGAAGCGATGGACCGTGTCCCTGTTCAACCACCCTCCCGCTGCTTCGAGACCACTTGGAAGGTCCCAATGGTAAAGGGTCGGTTCCGGTGTCACCCCGGCGGCCAGGAGTTCGTCGACGACGCGATCGTAATGGTCCAGGCCCGCGGCGTTGGGTCTCGCACCCGGCATCCCATCGGAGATGATTCGGACTTAGGAGATCGAGAACCGGTATCGGTCGACGCCGAGACCACTCAGCAACGCTGCATCCTCGGCGCTGCGGTGATAGCTGTCGGGACCCGGATCAGCGGTGCTGCCGTCGATGACGTTGCCAGGAGCATCGACGAAGTCATCCCAGATGGACCGCCCACGTCCGCCCAGAGTCCGTGCTCCCTCAATCTGGAAGGCGGCGGTGGCCGCTGAGAAGCGCAGACCACTCAACGTCTGCAATGTCTGTGGGGCGAACTCCGATGTCCCTGCCATTCTCAGAATATGTCATGGAAGGATTCCTGCCGCAAGGCCATGCTCAGGGTGAACGCTGAGCTCAAGCAGGTCTGAAGCGTGAGTCCTGGGTCCGATCATTCGCGATGTTCCAGGACATCCACACGAGGGGAACCTGCAACGGCAAACGGGCGAGGGCGATCGCACGTCCCCGAGGACTGTGCCAGTGCTTCTTCACCGTATAGATATTGGCAGGGTAAACAGCAACCATGAGTGCAGCAGAGGCCAGTCCGCCCAATCGGCGTGTGGGCGGCAGCGCCAGCAGCGTCGCACATCCGAGTTCGGCGACACCACTGACATAGGTGATGAAGCGTGGATCACCCAGTCTGGGCGGAACGATCGAGTCGAAGCTCTCAGGCCTGAGGAAGTGTGCGATACCGCCAAGGCCGAGAATTCCGGTCATGGTCAATGTCTGCAACTTCAACCCGTGACCACCTCTGTGAGACAAACCTGTGGAGCTTAGGGGAATCGAACCCCTGACCTTTTCATTGCGAACGAAACGCTCTACCAACTGAGCTAAAGCCCCTTCGTTCTTCACTTTACGCCGTAGGTCCCGTCGCGGCCAAAACGGTGTCCCACCAGTGCAGGTCTTGCATCGGTTGACTCTCTGAGACAGGCGGTACAAGGTGGAAGAAATCCCCTCGTGGAAGGATAGACAATGGCTCAAGAATTCGGAACTGTCATCATCGGCGCCGGAATCGGCGGCGGAACTGCAATCGAGGCTCTTCGCGACGGCGGCTACACGGCGTCGATCGCTCTCATCGGTGCCGAACCGGCCGCGCCCTATTACCGCCCGGATCTGTCCAAGAAGGTCATGCTCGAAGGGTCGGACCCCGCTGAGTCGGCACTGCGCGGTGCGGACTGGTATCCCGCCCACGATGTGACGACATTCTTCGGTACCACTGTCACTGAACTGGATGCTGAGAATCAGAGCATCACTCTCGACAACGGCGAGAACCTTGCCTACGGACAGATCATCCTGGCCACCGGCTCCACCCCACGGACCTTGGACGTGCCGGGTGCCGACCTGGGCAACATACACACCCTTCGCGATTCCGGCGATGCTGTGGCCATCCGTTCGCAGTTCGGGCAGGGCAGCAAGGTCGTCATCATCGGCGGGGGTTGGGTCGGGCTCGAAGTCGCCGCGGCAGCGCAGAACGCTGGCTGCGACGTCACAGTAGTCCTGCGGTCGAATCCCCCATTGAAGTCGGCCCTCGGGACGGAAATCGGTCAGTACTTCGAAGAGCTGCACCGGTCCAAGGGCATCGAGTTCGTCACCGATGCGGACACCACCGGCTTTTCTGGAACGAAGGCCGTCGAATTCGTCCAGACCAGTGCCGGTGACCTTCCTGCCGACCTCGTCGTCGTGGGAATCGGTGCAGACCCCACCATTGAACTGGCCTCTTCCGTGGGTGTGGATACCGACAACGGTGTCGTCGTCGATGAGCACATGCGCTCCAGCGATCCCAGCATCTTCGCCATCGGCGACATCGCCGCAGCGCAGAACACACTGCTGAAGCAGCGACTGCGCGTCGAACACTGGGACAACGCAGTGCGCCAGGCCGAAGTCGCAGCAGCGACCATCACCGGCGGCGACAAGGAATACGACTGGCAGCCGTACTTCTACACCGACCAGTACGATCTCGGTATGGAATACGTCGGCCATGGCGCCAGTGACGACGATGTAGTCATCCGCGGCGACAAGTTCAGCGGTGAGTTCATCGTGTTCTGGACCCGCGGCGGAACCGTCACCGCGGCCATGAACGTCAACATCTGGGACGTCGGTGATGAGCTTCGTGCACTCATCGGCAGAAGCGTATCCGCTGCACGTCTCCAGGACGAGTCGATCGACATCCAGGAACTCTGAGCGCAAGCCGGAACAGGCATGGAATCTCTGTTCGCCGACGAGGCCTTCGAGCGACACCCCCGAGTGATCGCTCCCGGAGCCGTCTGGCTGCCCGGGTTCCTGGATGAGGCCGCACAGACATGGATCATCCGGCAGTACCAGGAATGGCAACAGGGCCCTGTGCCGGCCCATACGACGACCATCGCCGGCCACCCGATGAGTGTGAGGACCATCGGTTTGGGCTGGCATTGGCGTCCAGGCCACTACGATCGGCACGCGCGCGACGTCAACAACGAGCGAGTGCTGACGTTTCCGGACTGGATGACCCGCCTGGGGCGCCAGGTCATCGCCTCAGCTGCCGAGGCGGTGGCAGAGGACCCGCATTGCCCGGGGGATGCCCCGAGCCAGTGGGGTCTGGTGGCAGGCAGCTACAGTCCCGATGTGGCGCTGGTCAACTACTACGACCAACACGCGAAGATGGGCATGCATCAGGACAAGGACGAATTCGATCCCGCTCCTGTCGTGTCGCTCTCGCTCGGAGACACATGTGTCTTCCGGTTCGGCAACACCGTGAACCGCAACAGCCCCTTTGAGGACATCCGCCTAGCCTCCGGCGATGCCTTCGTCTTCGGCGGACCCGCCCGTTTCGCCTATCACGGAGTGACCTCGATACACGAGGACACCGCGCCCGGCTACGGACGGTTGGACCGCCTCGGTGGCGGAAGGATCAACATCACGATGCGCACGACGGGCAGGGACTAGTCCGCAGATCCCAGCCCACTCGCCCCCTCGCTTGCCCATCGTGCCCGAGGCCCTCAGCCGAAGAGGGTCTGACCGATGTAGCCGCCCTCGGTGGTGCCGGGCGGAATGGCGAAGAGTCCGGAACCAGTGTGCAGAAGGTATTCGCTCAATGCGTCCTGCGAGGCGAGTCGGTTCTGCAGTGGTACGAAATCGCTTGCGGGATCGGCCACGAAGGCAATGAAGAAGAGCCCCGCGTCCAGATTTCCGCGAGTATCGGCTCCGTCGGCGTAGTTGTAGCCGCGCCGCAGGATCCGCACACCGTCGTTCTGGTTCGGATGGGCCAGGCGCACATGAGAATCGATCGGAATGATCGGCTGATTCCCGGCTCCCATCATCGAGAAGTCGGGTGCCGCAAATTCCTCGCCTCCAGACAGGGGTGCGCCGTCGACCTTCGTGCGACCCAGGATCTGCTCCTGTCCGTCGAGGCTTTCCCGATCCCAGGTTTCGACATGCATCCTGATCCGCCGCGCGACCAGATAACTCCCGTTGTCCATCCAGGAACCGTCCTTGACCCAGACGTGCTTGTCGAGTGCCTTGGCCTCGTCGGATCGCACGTTTGCAGTCCCGTCTTTGAAGCCGAACAGGTTCCGGGGAGTCTCCTGGTCCGGTGATGTCGACGCAGTGCGGCCGAATCCGAGTTGCATCCACCGCGTCGAGACGGTCCCGAATCCCATTCGTATGAGATTGCGGACCGCGTGCACCGCCACCTGCGGATCGTCCGCGCAGGCCTGAATGCACAAATCGCCGCCGACTCGGCCGTCTTCGAGCATGTCACCGGGGAAGTGAGGCAGTTCGATGAGTCCGTCCGGGAGCTGATCGGCGATATCGAAACGATCCTTCCCCTCCGCGTCGAGGAAGAGACTGCGGCCGAATCCGACCGTCACCGTCAGATGGCCCGCACTCAGGCCCTGTGCCTCCCCGGTGTCGATCGGCGGAGCTGTCCGCGACCCGCCGCCCACGCCGTCGGGCACCACCGGCAGACCCTGGCTGAGGTTGGCACACGCCTTCGTCCACGATTGGAGCAGATCGATGAGTTCGTTGCGGTCCGAGGTGAGGACGTTGATCGCGGCGAAGCACATGCGATCCTGCGCCTCTGTGACGATGCCTGCCTGGTGGTCACCGTGGAAGTCAACAACGTCAGAGTCGGCGCCGGAAGCCACGGCGAGACCGTCATGGGCGAAGAAACCTGCGGCAGCTCCCGCGACCAGCGTCCCAGCTCCGACGCCGAACATCGTCCTGCGAGAGACACCGGAAGGATCGGGCATCAGCCCACCACCTTGTCTGTCAGCGTCGACAGCGGCTCAGACAGTGCGTTCACCGAATCCGCGAGCTCTTTGATCTCGTCCTTGCTCAACTCGGTGTAGAGGACGAACCCGTCCCCATCCCGATGTTGATCGAGCAGCTTCTGGAGATCGTCGAAGCGGGTCTCCAGAGTCGAGTCGAGCTCCTTGTCTCTGGTCGCCAGCAATGGCTGCAGGTCCTCATAGGCGATTCGGGCTCCGTCGACATTGGCCTGGAAGTCCCAGAGGTCGGTGTGCGACCAGGCTTCTTCCTCGCCGGTGACCTTGCCGGTGGCAACCTCGTCGAGGAGTTCCTTGGCTCCGTTCGACAGCTGATCGGGAGTGAAACTCATGTCGCGAGTCCGGTCGTAGAGGATCTTGGTGTCTGAGACAAGAAGGTCGGAGTACTTCTGCCGATCGGCATCACTGAGCGCGTCGTAGTCGTCCTTCGGCGGCCACAGATCCTTTTCCAGCAGATGCCAACCGGTCCATTCCTGTCCCTCCTCGAGGTCGGCTTCACGCAGATCGAGCTTGGGATCCAGATCCCCGAAGGATTCAGCCACTGGTTCGATGCGCTCCCAATGCATCCGGACCTCTGCGTAGAGCCTTCGTGCTTTGTCGTCATCACCGTGGCTGTAGGCTTGCGCGAACTTCTTCGTACCCGACTGCAGCTGTTCCGTCTGGTCCTTGACGTAGGAGGCATACTGAGTCGTCGCCTGTTCTGCCAGCTTGGAGTCCTCTGCAACGGCTTCCGTGCCTCCCTCCGACTTCGTCACTGTGAAGTCGTTGCGGATGCCGTCACCGATCATTCCCGGCTTGCACGCGGTGAAATAGCTGCCTTCCGGTGCGGTCACGGTCAGGGAGCGGTTGAGTCCGGGAGCGATGTTCTCAACCTCGCCGATGATCCTGAGTCCGTCTTCGCCGAGGAGGTAGAACTCGGTGACCTTGGTTCCCTCGTTCGTGACATCGAACTTGAGAGTCCCGGCCGGCGCCTCCTGAGCGGAGACCTCGCACTTGTCATCGGTGCTCGAGACGGTGATCGCTTCGTCCGGTTGCTGATTGGGCTCGCAGGCCGTGAGCAGGAGCACCCCGCCGAGAACAACGACGGCCAGGGCCGACCTGGACGTGGATGATGTGAACATGTGGAACCTTTTCGGATAACCGCTGTAGGCGGAATATGATGGATCGCCACGATCAGCGGCGAACGGAAACCTTCTGCGATGACTGATCGGTCGAGGCACGCAGATTGCGCACGAATATGGTGCCGACAATGATGACGTAGGACCACCAGGCGGTGAATTCCACCCAGGTGGTTGCCGGTGAGAAGTTGAACACGCCCTTGAGCAGAACGCCGTACCAGCTCGTAGGTGGAATCGCCTGGGACATGTCGAAGGCAAGGACATGGAGCCCGGGGATGACACCAGCTTCCTGCAGGTCGTGGAACCCATAGGCCAGAACGCCCGCGGCAACGATGATGAGGAAGACACCGGTCCAACGGAAGAACACGGAGAGGTTGAGTCGGAGCAGGCCCTTTGAGATCAGCCACGCGAGCACGACGGCGATGAGGATGCCGGCGACTGCGGCAGCGGTCAGCCCCAGCGCCGAGGTCGAATCCGAGGCACTCGCGCGAGTCGCCGCCCACAGGAACAGCGCTGTCTCCAGTCCTTCACGGCCGACGGAGATCGCGCCCAGAGCGACGAGTCCGAACAGAGGGCCGTCGAGGGCCTTGTCCGTGGCGGCCCGGAGTTCTCCGCTGAGGTTCTTCGACGTCCGTGCCATCCAGAAGATCATCCAGGTGACGAAGCCGACCGCGATGATCGAAAGGCTTCCCCCGATGAACTCCTGAGCTTCAAACGTGAGAGTCGACGGTCCGAAGGTGAGCAGCGCCCCGAACGCGAGGGCGATGAGAATGGCAGCTGCGATTCCCAGCCACATTGCTCTGACTTCTCTGGTCCGACCGATCTTGGACAGGTAGCCGATGAGGATACTCACGATCAGCGCGGCTTCGAGACCTTCGCGCAGGCCGATGAGAAACGTCTGGAACATGGGTGACTTTCTGATTCGGGTGGGCGTCGCGGTGGCGCCTCGCCCATATTAGCATAGGCCAGCCTAACTTAAGTCGCGAAGCGTGCGCACCGGTTCGGCCGAGATCCCAGTCAGGACCGGCAGGCTTGCGGTTGACGGCACACGGAATGTACCTCGCCCTCAATCTCGGTGGGCGGGACCTTCGGGGGCCTCAGGGTCGTTGTCGATGACCCCTCTGGGCGGCCGCGCGAGCCGATTCGGTGCCGTCTTGCGGTAGACGGGCTGTCCGGACAGAACGCTCGAACGTGAGAGCGTATTGCTGCCCACGGAGGAAACGATGATCAGGCACAGCACCGCGACCGCTGCCATGAGCAGAGAGCCCCAGCTGAAGCCGTCCGCATGAAAGTCATAGACGTAGGCAGCAGCGACGATCAACGGCAGACCGAGCCCTGTGCTCGGGGAGAACACGTTGATGCGTGAGAGCGCATCCCGGACTCGAAACATCGCGATCGCGGAGGCGAGCACGAGCAGGGACCCGGTGATTCCGAAAATGCCGACCAGGGTGACGGCCACGGTGTCAGTCATCAGCGCATCCCCCTGGTGAGAATCCGCGAGAGCGCGACGGTCGCGAGAATTCCGACCATGGATGACAGGAAGATCGCGTCGAGGACGATTGACGAGGACACGAGGATCCCGAACATCGTGAGGATCCCGATCGCTGAGAAGTACATCAGGTCGCTGACGATTGCTCGTGAACCCAGATCCTTGGCGGTGAATACCCGAATCAGGCCGACGATGATCGCCGCCGCGAGAATGGCGATGCAGATGCTGACGACGATGCTCATGGGCGTCCTTCCTCCTCTTCAACCTCTGTGACTGTGTCTGCGGTCGCGCCCGGTGCCCGTCCGCGCGTCATCGCGAGGAGGCGCGACTCCATATCGTAGAGCCCCTCCAACGCCGATTCCTCCGAGTCCTCGAAGAGCGCGTGGACGAAGAACACCGGCGGTTGAGTGGAGGTGCCCGCTGCAATTGCTGCGACCAATGTGCCGGGTGTGATCGTGATCGACGATGCGAACAGCGTCACTTCCAGATCGGTGACGCACCTGAGAGGAACCTCGACGATCATCGGACGAGCGAATTGTCGATTGACCAGGAAGAGCCGAGACACGATCGTCGCCGATCCGGTCACGATCGCCCAGAAGATGTAGCAGACATATGAGATGCCGTGGATGAGACGCATCATGGGGTGGTCACCGCCTCGATGTAGGCGTGGTGGTCCAGCAGACCCGCCGCGGCCCGGGCCGTGATCTCAAGCAGAGGCTCGGGATAGACGAATATCGCCACTGACACGGCGATCATGATCGTGCCCGGAACCAGGAGCCGAGCCGGGATGCGCACGCTTCTCGTGATCGGCTGTGCCGAAGCCCTGCCCGTGTCTGCTGAGTCGGGATGATAGCTCTGCATCGGTTGGCCCCAGAACGTGTTGCGCCAGGTCCGCTGGAGCGCGAGCAGGCTGATGAGCGCACCGACGACGATCGCAGCGACCAGCCACCAGCCGATGGTGCTCCCAGTCGCTGTGGCTGCCTTGATGAGGCCGACCTTCCCCCACAGTCCGGAGGTCGGGGGCAGACCGATGAGGGAGAACAGGCCGAGGATCATGAGGATCGTCGCCCATCTCTCGCGATTTGCCAGACCGGAGAGCTTCTTGAATGAGCCCGTGCCGTAGGTCTGCTCGATCGCACCCATGATGAGCAGCAGCCCCGACATCGTGATCATGTGGTGGACCATGTAGAAGGCTCCGGCTCCCAGCGCCGCCGATGTCAGCAGGGCGATGCCGAGCAGGATGTGCCCGACTCCTGCGGTCATCTGGAATCCGAGGACGTTGCGGACTCTGACCTGTCCGAAGCCGGAGAGCGATCCGATGAGGATGCTGGCGACGGCAACGATGACGATGACGTTGACCCAGGGTGCGGGTTCACCGTAGACGGTGGTGTAGATCCGGTACAGGGCGTAGAGGGCGACCTCGGAGTGCAGCCCGGAGAAGAGCGCCATCATACCTGCAGAGGTGTTCGGATAGCTGCGCACCAGCCAGCCGTGGAATGGTGCTCCACCGGCCTTGATGATGAGGGCGAAGAGGACCACACCGATCGCCAGCGCGCCCTGGCCGGTGGGCGTGCCCAGCTGCGCCAGGATCGCAAGATTGACAGTGCCGGTGGCACCGTAGACGAATCCCACGCCGATGAGCAGGATGGTTGAGGTCAGCAGGTTGACCATCACATACATGCGACCCACGCCGAGGCGACGCCAGGTTCCGGTCACTGCGACGAGTGCATACGCCGGCAGAACCATGACTTCAACGAAGACGAAGAAGTTGAACAGGTCCCCGGTGAGCAGCGCACCATAGCCACCGGTGAGCATCATCAGGATCAAAGCTGGTACGAAACGGTACTGGTCCTCACCTGTCGTGATGAGGAAGATGCAGCTCACAATCGCAGTGAGAGACGTCAGGACCAGCATGAGGGCTGTGAACGTATCGGAGACGAAGGGAATGGCCAGGCCCGGAACATATCCGCCGACGGAATGGGCGAGGACGGGCTGGCTCTGGTGGATGACGAGGAGGACGATGCCGAAGGCGCCGACGAAGCTGGGAGCCGCAAGCAGCAGAACCCGATCGAAGGTCCGGGAGGTGATGAGCACGCTCAGCGCGGAGAACAGCAGTGGCACCCCGATGATCAACAGCAAGAATGCGGAATTCATAGCTCGCGTCCCTCCCCTGTCTCCGGGGCCCGTTTCTGGTCATCGTCATGGCCGAGCACGGCCAGGGCGAGCATGAAGATCGTCACCGCCAGGGTGATGACGATGGCGGTCAGGACGAAGGCTTGCGGCAGTGGATCGGCCGCCATGGATTGGTCACCGCGGTTGCTCAGAGGCTCGACGCGCCAAGCGCCGACTCCGGCGGAGAGGAGGATGAAGTTCGCAGCATGGGAGATCAGAGTCAGTCCGAAGACTCCTCTGACCATCGACCGCTGCATCATCAGGTAGACGCCACCCGCGGTGAGGACTCCGATGGTCAGGGCCAGGATCATCGCACACCCTCCTGCTCGTCGGTTGGTTTCGGGTCAGTCGGGTTCCCTGTGGATCGTTCGAGGGGAGCATCGCCACGGAGGATATGCGTTGACGAGGCTCGGACCTTGGCATCCGAGTCGCTGACTCGCGCCCGTCGTTCGCGGTCTGGTCGTTCACCCCTGATCGCGTCCATCGGGCCGCTGAGCTCGCCGTAGACCAGTTCGTCGGCCCGCTCACGGGTGCGCTCGACATCGCGATGGATGATGCCGTTGGTGAGCACGTCATCACCGGCGGGTGTGGCGGCAGAATCTGAGACGCCGAGCAGGTTGAACGACAGCAGGATGAGTCCGAGTACCGCCAGGTACACCCCGAGGTCGAAGATCATCGAGGTCGTGAAGTGCTGGCCCAGGAGGTAGCCGTGCATGGGCTTGAGGAAGGAACCAGCGAAGACCAAGCCGATGAAGCCCGTCGCCACCGCCGTGGCCACCCCGAACCCGATCAGGTACAGAGGAGCCTTGGGCGGCCCGATCGCCCGGTCCTTGGCCGTGGACATGTAGAGAAGACCGATGACAGCGGATCCGATGAGCGCGGCGATGAATCCGCCCCCGGGCTCGTTGTGCCCGCGCCAGAAGATCACCAGAGAAGTGATCGCCAGCAGAGGTCCGAGCACCTTGATCGTCAGCTGCAGTGGAATCACGTTGGGCCAGGCTTCGTGAACGGCCCGGTAGGCAGAGGTCCCCCGTGGTCGCACCGACACCCATGCCCGCCGCGGGGGTTCCGGAATGTTCTCCGCCGGAGGGTCGATGAACTTGTCCTTGACCGTCGACATCACGGCTACGATCGCAATCCCGGCCATGCCCAGAACAGTGAGCTCGCCGAGGGTGTCCAAAGCACGGAATTCGACCAGGATGGTGTTGACGATATTGTGGCCGCCGCTGATGTCCGGAGCATTCTCAATGTAGTAGAGGCCGAGGTCGGATCGCTCCCGGCGCCCGTTGAGCGCCAGAGTCAACACGGTCACGGCAGCTCCGACAATGATGGCGAAGATCGCGCGCGTACCCTGCAGTCGTTTCGGATATTTCCAGAACGAACGGGGCAGCTTCTGGAGGACGAGCATGACGACGATGATCGTCATTGCCTCCACGAGCAGCTGGGTGAGGGTGACATCCGGGGCACCGAGCGCCAGAATCTGGACGGTGGCGAGAATGCCGACCCCTGAGAGTGCGACGACCGTGGTCAGACGCGAATGGGATGTGCACACGACCAGGACTGCCACAGTGATGAGGACGAGGAGGACGATGTCGACCGGCTTCCACAAGCCCTCCTGCAACGGTGGCAGATCGGAGTAGATCAGAGGAACAGCGGTGAATGTGAGCACCGCGAGGCCACCCAGGGACATCGCGAGATACGGGCCAGAATTCATGGGGTGCACGAAGATGCCCAGCATCCGACCGATCCGACGCAGCACCAAGGTGATTCCGGCGATGACATCTGCGCCATTGAAGCCCAGGGTCGCACGGTGGAAGAACACGAAGACGCGTGAACGGTTGACGATGATGACCACGCCGATCACGATGATGAGCAGCGAGGCGACCAGTTCCTTATTCACACCGTGCCAGAGAGCCAGGTGCACCGCTTCGCTCGCATCCGGGATGGCCGCAGCGACAGCCTGGTCGAGGGGATTGTCGAAGGCGAACAGAACGAAGCTGAGCGGAATCGAGGCGAGGATCGGAAGAGCAGCGGAGATGAGCATAACTGGTGAGTTGTGCCCCAGCCGCGCCCGGTCCACGGGTTTGCCGTCGATGAGCGCACCCCACACGGACTTCGCGCAGTAGGCGAAGGTGAGAACCGAAGCACCAACAGCGACCAGCAGAGCCGCCCAAGCCGTCCAGTTCGAGCCGGGGGTGTCGTCGAAGGCGGTGAACAGAGACTCCTTGGACACGAAGCCGAGCAGCGGCGGAATACCCGCCATTGAGGCGCAGCCGATGATCATCACAGCGAAGGATGCCGGGGCGGCGCGCATCAGTCGTGGAATCCGGGTCAGCTCACGCGTGCCGGCGAGATGATCGATGACACCGACCATCATGAACAGGCCCGATTTGAACAGAGCATGGGCGATCACGTGCAAACATGCCGCCGCGATCGCCGTTTCGGTGCCGATGCCGATGACTGCGGTGATCAGGCCCAGCTGCGACACCGTCGAATAGGCCATCAGCTTCTTGACGTCGTACTGGTTGAGAGCGAACCATCCGCCGATGGAAGCCGTGATCAGACCCGCGACGATGAGCAGGCCGTTCCAGGCTGGTGTGGCGTGGAAGGCCGGGGAGAAACGCAGCAGCAGGAAGATGCCCGCTTTGACGACGGCAGCAGCGTGCAGATACGCCGATACAGGTGTGGCCGCAGCCATAGCGTCGGGCAGCCAGGAGTGGAACGGGAACTGGGCGGACTTCGTCATCGCTGCGACCGCGATGAGGATGGCCACCAAGGTGGTCGCGGCCGGATTCTGTGACCAGACCGGCGAGATCAGCGCCTCGTGGACGCTCGTCGTGCCGGTCACTGCGATGATCACACCGGTTCCGACCAACAGTGAGAGTCCGCCGAGGAAGGTGATGAGCATGGTGCGCAAGGACGGCGCCTGCGCGGGTGAACCCGACCGCGCGATGAGGAAGAATGATGCCAGGGATGTCAGTTCCCAGCAGACGAACAGCACCAGCAGATTATCGCTGAGGACGAGCATCACCATGGAGAAGGTGAAGATCACCATCAGCCAGTAGAAGCTCGTGTTTCGTCCGTGGGACAGGTAACTGGTCGAATAGACGAAGACGATCGCACCGATGATCAGTGCGATATAGGTGAAGATGACGCCGATGCCATCGGCGCGTAGGGCCAGATCGACTCCGAGGGTGGGAATCCACTGGTAGGTCACTTCCGGGGTGGCCCCGGCCATCACCTCGGCGGCAGTGGGGGTGAACAGGCCGGCAACGCCGAGATAGGCGGCGGCCAGGAGCCAACCGCTGGATTTGCCGAGCCAGCGAGTGATGAGGGGTGTGAGAATGATGAGTGCGGCAAGAGCGACAACCGTTAGAATCATGACCGAGGCCTCAGGGCCCAGGACGCAGGTGATGTTTCCTTCACTCACTGACCCTTCGACACGATGCACGCAATCTCGGATGAACGCGGACTTACAAATGATTACACTATCGACTCGGAGTTCCATGAGCAAAAGCACACGCAGTCCTCAGCCGAGCGAAACGATCCGCGTCTTCTTCGATGCCCGCTTCACGCGAATGACCCACCACGACGGTATCTCCCGCTACGGCTCATGCCTGCTCGCGGCTCTTCTGAGAGCCGTACGCGGAACCGACATCGAGGTCACGGCGATCATCAACGACGAGGCTCAGTTGAACCTGCTCCCCGAATGTGCGTGGGTCAAACTCAACTCCCCCACGTCGCCACAGGAGATCTTCATGGGGAGAAAGCTCAACGCCCTCGGTGCCGATGTGGTCTTCTCAACCATGCAGGTGATGGGATCAACGGGACGCAGGTACGGTCTCATCCTGACCGTCCACGATCTCATCTACTATTCGCATCCGCTGCCCCCTGCTGATCTGCCCTCGGCAGTCCGAATGCTGTGGCGGGCCTACCACCTCAGCTTCGCCCCGCAGCGTCTGCTGCTGGGGCGCGCCGATGCGATCGCAGCCGTGAGTCAGACGACGAAGGACCTCATCGCCGATCACCGCCTGTCAACGAAGCCAGTGACGGTCGTGTCCAATGCCGCCGAGGCTGCTGTTGCCGGAGTCCGCGCGGTCAACCGGCATGATGCACGCTCACTGGTCTACATGGGCGCGTTCCTGCCGTACAAGAACGTCGAGACCCTCATTCGCTCGCTCGTGCATCTGCCGGGGTGGACACTGCACATCGCCAGTCGCATCGACGGCAGACGTGAAGCCGCATTACGTGCGCTGATCCCTGACCGGGCGAAGGTGGTCTTCCACCGGGGTGTCAGTGATGACGAGTATGCAGAACTGCTCGAGGGCACGACCGCTCTGGTCACGGCCTCTCAGGAGGAGGGCTTCGGGCTTCCTGTCATCGAGGCGATGGCCCAGGGGGTCCCAGTGGCGATCTCGGACATTTCGATCTTCCATGAGATCGCTGGGGACGCTGCTGTGTACTTCGACCCCGATGACGCCAGTGACGTGGCAGCCACGATCGGCCGTCTCACAGATGCCAGACTGTGGTCCGAACTCTCGGCGGCAGGGCAGAAGCAGGCACAGTCATTCGATTGGGACTCATCCGCACAGGCGCTGGTCGGCATGATTCGCTCGGTTCACGCCTCACGGCAGTGAGAGCAAGTGCCATGAGCACGTAGGCCAGAGACACGATGCGCGTCGGTCAGAGGCACAGTGTGCGTCTGTCACGAACACAGTGTGCATCAGGAGGGTGCGGTGCCCCAGCTGCGCAGGACCCAGTTGGTTCCGGTGAATCCGAATTCGCCGTGTCCACAGTTGCCCAGAACCGCCAGGCGACCAGTCCCGTCCATGCCAAGCAGCAGTTCTGCGGCTGCGCGAAGGACTGCTCCATGAGCGACGATAACAATGGCCTCGGCGTTCGAACCATCGACGATGTCGGTGATCGCCGAGGCGACGCGCCGACCGGATTCCAAGCGCGATTCGCCACCTGGTGGGCTCATGTCCGCTCCGCTGAGCCATTGGTCGAGCTCGTGGGGCCAGGACGCACTGAGCTCGTCCCGGGTGTGTCCCTCCCACTGGCCGAAGGCGGTCTCACGCAGACGGTCGTCACGTGTGACATCGACGTTCAGCAGTGACGCCAGCTCGTCGGCAGTGTCAGCGGCCCGCGATAAATCGGAGGAGACGATGAGGTCAGGCTGCAGTTCGCTGAGGTAGCTCGCTGCCTGCACGGCTTGAGTCCGTCCGAGTTCATTGAGCGGGATGTCGGTCTGACCTTGGAACCGGCGTTCGACGTTGTAGTCGGTCTGGCCATGGCGCCAGAAGATGACGGTCCTGGTCATTGAGCGTCGTCGGCACCAGAGGGTGCCGGCAACTCCAGATCGATGACCGGGCAGTCCTTCCACAGACGTTCGAGGGCGTAGTATTCGCGCTGTTCGTGCGAGAAGACGTGGACGACGATGTCGCCGAAGTCGAGAAGAACCCAATCGCCGCTCCCCCGTCCTTCACGGCGCAGCGGGGTGTGCCCGTATGTCGTCTGCAGCGCTTGTTCGACAGAGTCGACGATCGATGCGATCTGCCGATCGTTCTCTGCCGAGATGATGAGGAAGGCATCAGTGATGTAGAGAGTGGCACTCACGTCGAGGGCCACCTGATCGGTGCCGAACTTCTCGTCCGCCGCAAGTGCGGCAGTCCTCAGCATTTGGGTTGATTCAACGATCTTGCTCACAAGAGCCTTTCAGATGATTACAGCAACATGACCAGTGCAATGACGATGAGTGCGACTGCGAAGAGCGCAGCAACACCCAGCACTACATAGGGTACTTTGGATGGTTCTTCGCCAACAAGGATCCGGCCATCGTGACCGGTGACCTCACTGGCGCGAATCCGAGTCCCTGGAGGGTTCTCGGTCTCTTCGTCCTCATAGTCAGAGTTGGGAAGCGCCCACGCCTCGGGCACAGCCTCCATCGGGCGAGTCTCCGGGTTGGCTGCAAGAGCGCGGGCAGCGTCGTCTGACGAGGTTCCAGCCCCTTCAGCGGAGTCTGTCGTATCTGCGGAGTCGAGATCGAGTGCAGAGCCGCCTGGACCCGTCGCAGCCTCGTCGATGCCGGCCTCCCCGATGGTCTCCGGACCTTCGACCTCGGGGGTCTTGGCCGACGCAGCCGTGACGACTCGCACTCCTGAGCTGCTCGGCGGCTGCACTATCGGCATGCGCCGCGAGCGGCTCGCAACGCCACGCTCGTCGGTCGGATCGTCGTTTCCCGCATCATCAGCGACAGCCGATGGATCCGTTTCCGCTGACTCAACTGCCGGCCGCTCAGGTGTGGTGGGTTCGGTTCTCGGCTGTGCGGGGCTCGCTGGTTCAGCAGTCGACGGCTGGGGAGCAGACGACAGAACGTCATCCTGCATCGGCGATTCTGCAACTGCAGAGTCAGAGTCTGTCAACGCCACCTCGGCGTCCAGATCCTCGATCGGCTGGGACAGCGCATCGTGGGGGGCATCGCCGAGGGCAGTCGGTCGCGGTGCTGAATCAGGGGTGACGGGAGATTCGAAGTCCCGTGCGGCGACCTCGTCGGCCGATCCGCCGAATCCTGCGGTGTCGAGGGATTCGTACTCGCCAGCAATGGCTTCGTCTGATTCCTCGGGTGATGTCTCTTCAGGACCCGCGATGACCGGGAGCGCCCCAGTGGAGACATCGCCTTCCAGGGACAACCCGTGTTCGCGCAGGTAGTTCTTACGTGCGGTGCGCGACGAGAAATGGGGCAGGGGGGCCGCTTGTGGATCGAGACGCTCTTCAGCATTGCCCGGCGGCCGAGATTCCTGCCCATGGTCAGCAGCCGATGCACCGTGCTCATGGGAGATAGGAGGTGGTGGTTCCGCGTCGACGTGGGAGGTGGTGTCAACAGGCTCGGGTTCGTCGCTGCTTGGCTCGGGTTCGGACACGCCTGTGTGCGATTCGGGTGCCTGCGCGGGGGCCGCCGACGAGTTCAGCAGTTCGGCCGGTTCGCTCGGTGACGGCTCGCTTGGCTGCTCAGGGGTCTCTCGTGCTTCGAACGCCTGTTCTGCAGCCAACCGCTCGGCTTCTCGCCTGGCGCGGCGTGATGTGAACTGCTCCTCAGCCATTTTCACTCCTGTACAACTCGTATTTCGCGATGTACTGAACGACCCCATCCGGTACGAGATACCAGACGGGCGCCCCATCCATCACCCGTAGTCTGCAATCCGTGGACGAGATTGACAGTGCAGGAATCTGCACCAAGCTCAACCGGTCGACCGGAAGACCCTCACTGCGAAGTTCGTGTCCCGGGCGGCTCACTCCGACGAAGTGAGCCAAAGAAAACAGCTCATCTACATTCTTCCACGTCAGAATCTGAGCCAAAGCGTCCGCGCCGGTGATGAAGAACATCTCTGTGTCGGATCCGTAGCTCCTAGCCAAATCCCGAAGCGTGTCGATGGTGTACGTGGGACCAGGACGATCAACGTCGGCACGCGAGACGGTGAAGCGTGGGTTCGACGCGGTTGCGATGACGGTCATCAGGTAACGGTGTTCGGCACTGGTGACCTCCCCGGCGTCCTTCTGATACGGGCGACCAGTGGGCACGAAGACGACCTCATCGAGGTCGAACGTCGACTGCACCTCACTGGCTGCAACCAGGTGGCCGTGGTGAATGGGGTCGAAGGTGCCACCCATGACACCGACCCGGCGTGTTTGCTGTGCCATATCAGTGGCGGTTCGAGATGCCCTTCCACGACCGGCTCACTGCTGCCATCGAGAGGAAGATCGCGAGGGTGATGAGTCCGAAGAAGATCGGGTCCATCGGCAATTCGGTGTGGTGGGCTGCCTTCTCCGCGCCTTCGGCAACGGTGGTCAACAGGGCTGCGTTCACGTGCTCTCTCCTTCTCAGTGATGATGACGCGGTCTGTCTGCGTCGCAGTGCGTATGGCTTCAGTTTCTCATGAACAAAGACACATGTGGGCATCGACATGGGTATGAGTTCGGAACGAGTTCACCGTCGGCGCCCTCGGGCCAGGGCCGCATCAGCTCCGGATCTGACCATTGCCCATCATGACCCACTTCGTTGTCGTCAGCTGTTCAACACCCATGGGCCCACGGGCGTGAAGCTTTTGGGTCGAGATTCCCACCTCTGCGCCGAAGCCGAGCTCTCCCCCATCGGTGAATCGCGTGGACACGTTGACCCCGACCGCTGCGGCATCGATGGCTGTGACGAATGTCTCTGCATTGTCGATGTCCTTGGTCACGATCACTTCGGTGTGACCTGAGGAATAGGCGCGAATATGCTCGATGGCTTCGTCGATACCCGAAACGACCTTCACCGCCAGTTCGAGGTCAAGATATTCTTTCGCCCAGTCACGTCGAGAGACACGCTTGACCTTCATGGACTCCGGTGCCAGTGCCGCAACACTGGAGTCGGCGTGGAGAACAACCCCGGCTGCGTCGAGTCGCTCGAGGATTTTGGGGAGGACGCGCTTGGCTGCCTTCTCATGAACCAGCAGGGTTTCGAGTGAGTTGCAGACACTGGGCCGATGCGTCTTCGAGTTGACCACCAGGTCGACCGAATTTTTGACGGTGGCCGATGAATCGATGAACATGTGGACGTTCCCGATTCCGGTCTCGATGACTGGAACCAGCGACTCCTGCACGACTGTGTTGATGAGTTCGGCTCCACCGCGTGGAATGAGGAGGTCGACGTAGTCGCGTGCGTTCATGAGCACGCTGGCTCCGTCGCGTCCGTATTGGTCGATTCCGTTGATCGAATCTACGGGCAATCCGGCTGATTCCACGGCCTTGCGCAGCACGGAGACGATTTCAGCATTGGAGTTCTGAGCGGCTGAGCCTCCGCGCAGGACGGTGGCATTGCCGGCTTTGAGTGCGAGGATCGCGATGTCGACGGTGACGTTGGGGCGAGCTTCGTAGATCGCACCGATCACCCCCAACGGCACACGGCTCTGGGTCAAACGAATGCCATTGGGCAGAACTCGCCCCACGACGACGTTGCCCACTGGGTCATCGAGATCGATGATCGTTCCCACCGATGCGGCCATGGCTTCGACGCGATCATGATCGAGTCTCAGTCGATCGAGGAGTCCTGCGTTCATTCCGTTGTCGATGCCGGCGGCGATGTCGATTTCATTGGCTTTGACGATTCGCGCCGAATTCTCACGCAGGGCTTCGGCGATCGCGCGCAGCCCGGCGTCTTTCTCTGCAGTCGATGTGGTCGCCAGGCGAGCGGCGGCGCTCTTGGCGTTCCTGACCACTCTGGTGACGCCCCGAACGGTCTTCGGATGTATCTCGGATACAGCGGTCATGGACTATCTCCCCCCGCTCACGTGAGTGAGTACGAGATCATTGCGATGGATGACCTCTTTACGGTAGTCATTTCCGAGTCGGGTGCCAAGTTCGTCCGTGGACATGCCAAACATCGCGGGCAGTTCGTGTGAGGAGAAGTTGGTCATGCCGCGGGCGATGACCTCACCACCAAGGTTTCTGATCTCGATGGGATCACCGGCTTCGAAGTCACCGGTCACGTCAGTGACGCCGGCGGCCAGCAGAGACGTTCCATGTGCGAGCACAGCGGATTCGGCGCCATTGTCGATGGTCACCGAGCCGAACGTGCGAGCCAAATGGCGCAGCCAGAGCAACCGCGTTCCGCGTCGTTTGTGCGTCACGGAGAACCAGGTGCCCACCCGTTCTCCGCCGAGCACTGCTGAGACCCTCTCAGCCGAGGTCAGCACCGCGGGTATCCCCGAGTCAGCAACCATGAGCGCAGCTTCGACCTTTGTTGCCATGCCTCCTGTGCCGGTACCGGCGGCCCCGGTCCCACCGATGGCGATGTCGCCGAGGTCTGCGATGGAAGAAACCTGTTCGATGCACACCGACTCGGGCAGATGCGGCGGACCGGAATAAAGGGCGTCGACATCAGAGAGCAGCACGAGAGCGTCTGCGTGTGCAAGGTGTGCGACGAGTGCGGCCAGGCGATCATTATCACCGAAACGGATCTCTTCGGTCGCCACAGCATCGTTCTCATTGACGATCGGCAGGGTGCCGAGGGCAAGAAGCTTGTCGATGGCGCGTTGGGCGTTCTTGTACCGAGTGCGTCGGATCAGATCATCGGCTGACAGCAGCACCTGTCCGGGCACCAGATCGTAACGCCCCAGCGCCCGGGTGTAGGCGGCCATGAGCAGACCCTGCCCGACTCCGGCAGCGGCCTGCTGAGTGGCAAGGTCACGGGGCCGTTTGTTCAACCCCATTGGTTCAAGCCCGGCAGCGATCGCGCCGGAGGACACGAGGATGACCTCGTGACCGGCGGCACGATGGGCACCGATGACATCGGTGAGGGCGATCAGCTTCGCCTCATCCAACCCCCCGTCAAGGGTGGTCAGAGATGAGGAGCCGACCTTGATCACGATGCGTCGGGCTGCTGCGATATCGGTGCGCGCCGAGACGCTGCCAGAGTCGGTGAACTGGCTCTCGCTCATTCCTGGCCGGACTCGGGATCGGAAGGCACGCGAGCGGACTCTTCTCGACTGCGACCGGCACGGTCTGCAAGCCGCTCCTCTTCGAACTCAGCACGGACAGCGGCCTTCGCATCCATCCGATCGTGGAATGCGGCTTTGCGTTCCTTGCGAGTGGAACGAGCATCCTCATCCAAGCGCAGGTCCGTCCCGCGGCTGCCCAGCAGCTCGGCGCCTCCGACACTTGTCGGATCCCAATCGAAGACGACGCCGTCATCTCCGCCGATCACGATCGTATCGCCGGGTTTGGCACCGGCCTTGAACAGAGACTCCTCGACTCCGAGGCGATCGAGGCGATCTGCGAGATAACCGACAGCCTCATCGTTGGCGAAGTCCGTCTGCCGAACCCAACGTTCCGGCTTGACGCCGCGGATGCGGAAGACAGGACCGTCGTCGTCGCTTTCGGCCTGAACCTGGAAACCACGGTCGTCAACGGCCCTGGGGCGGATGACGACACGTTGTGGCGTTGCCTCGAGTTCTTCCCGACGCTCACGTTCGGCTGTGACGAGTTCCGCCATCGCGAAGGACAGCTCCCGCAGGCCCGCGTGGCTGACTGCTGAGATCTCGAATACCCGATAGCCGGCGGCTTCCAGATCGGGACGGACGATATCGGCCAAGTCATGGCCGTCGGGGATGTCGACCTTGTTCAGTGCTACGAGCTTCGGACGATCGGACAGAGGCTGCAGTCCGCTTCCGTCGTCGAGGTCGACCGCATATGCGGCGAGCTCCGATTCGATAATGGTCAGATCCGAGACGGGATCACGGCCTGGCTCCCAGGTCGCCATATCGACGACATGGACCAGCGCGGCACAGCGTTCGACGTGACGGAGGAACTCAAGACCAAGGCCCTTGCCTTCTGACGCTCCTGGGATGAGGCCCGGCACATCGGCGATGGTATAACGCACATCGCCGGCCTGAACCACGCCGAGGTTGGGCACGAGTGTGGTGAACGGGTAGTCCGCGATCTTCGGCTTGGCTTCTGACATGGCCGCGATGAGGCTGGATTTGCCAGCTGAAGGATAACCGACGAGCGCAATGTCCGCGATCGTCTTGAGCTCCAGCACCAAGCTCAGCGTGTCGCCCGGCTCACCCAGCAGGGCGAAGCCCGGGGCCTTGCGTTTGGACGAGGCCAAAGCGGCGTTGCCGAGGCCGCCACGACCACCCGCGGCAGCAACGTATTCGGTGCCCGCGTCGACGAGGTCGGCGACGATCTCGCCGTTCTGGTTCTTCACGACCGTGCCATCCGGGACGGCGATGATGAGATCTCCTCCATCTGCACCATGGCGCAGATCGCCCTTCCCGATGCCGCCGTCGTTTGCAGTCAGATGCGGACGGTGATGCAGTGCGAGCAGCGTTGTGGTCTGAGCGTCGACGACGAATTTGACGTCACCACCCTGACCTCCGTTGGCGCCATCAGGCCCGCCCAGAGGTTTGAACTTTTCGCGCCGGATCGAGGCGCAGCCGTTGCCACCGTCTCCGGCGGAAAGATGGACTGTGACACGGTCTATGAACTCGGTTGCCATAATGTCCTTATATCAGATGAAGGGTGAGTCTCGAGACTCACCCTTCATGGACCCCTCTCAGGGGAAAAACAGAACTAGTCGATCAAGCGCCGACGATATTGACGATCTTGCGACCGTTGCGTTTGCCGAATTCCACGGCTCCTGCGGACAGTGCGAAGAGTGTGTCGTCTCCGCCGCGTCCGACGTTGGCTCCCGGGTGGAACTTTGTTCCGCGCTGGCGAACGATGATCTCTCCGGCCTTGACAACCTGCCCACCGAAGCGCTTCACACCGAGGTACTGCGGGTTCGAGTCGCGACCGTTACGGGACGAGCTGACTCCCTTTTTGCTTGACATGTGAAGTCTCCTCTTACTTGATGTTCGTGATCTTCAGACGGGTGAGGTCCTGGCGGTGGCCCTGACGCTTCTTGTAACCGGTCTTGTTCTTGTATTTCTGAATGATGATCTTGGGACCGCGAAGTTCATTGACGACCTCAGCGCTGACGGCAACCTTCGACAGGGCGTCAACGTCGGTCGTGACAGTCTCACCGTCGACGAGGAGGACGGCATCGAGTTCGACACTTTCCCCGGCCTTCGCCTTCATTCGGTTAACTGTGATGATGTCGCCGACGCTGACCTTTTCCTGATGGCCACCGGCACGGACAATGGCATAGACCATGGTCGAACCCTTTCTGTTCATACACAAACGAACGGCGGTTGATCCCTTGGCTCCCGAGGAAGGATTTCCCCGAGTGTCCCATTGAGAGGAATCACCAGCCGTGGTGCTCGCAGCACCGACGATCTAGTCTAATGGATTCGACGGCTGTTGGCCAAACCGTTCGAGTTTGAGAACTCACGCTTCTCGGGTCTCCGCGATCCGTTCGTGATGACGGATCACCTCGGCGACGATGAAGGTCAGGAACTTCTCTGCGAACTCCGGGTCCAGGTGCGCATCTTCGGCCAGCCGTCGAAGGTGGGCGACTTGCCTGCCTTCCCTCGCGGGATCTGCGGGAGGCAGGCCATGGTCGGCCTTCAGCTCACCGACTGTCTCTGTGAGCTTGAACCTCTCGGCGAGGAGGTGGATGAGCGCTGCGTCAATGTTGTCAATGCTTCCGCGCAGTTCCAACAGTCGCTCCTGGGCACGTGTCTTATCGTTGATCTGATCCACATGCACCAGTCTAACGAGCCTCAGGCCGCTCCTCAGCCGCCACGCAGAGACCGATCCCGCGCCATGCACGGGATCGGTCTCAGCGAAGCAGCATTCGGTCAGACCAGCTCCTCCACAGGAACTGCGTCCTTGGTGTCGGGATCCGAGAGTGTACCGGCCTTCCGATCAGCCAAGTACTTCTTCATCTCCTTCTTCACCACCGGCATGAGCATGTAGAGGCCGAGGATGTTGATGAACGCACAGAGGAACAGAGCAGCATCAGCGAACTCAACGATCTTGCTGAAGCTGGCGACGCAGCCGATGACCACGAACAGGCAGACGAGGACACGGAAGACTGTGATGGCGCCCTTCGATTTGCCGAACAGATAGGCCCAGGCCCGCTCTCCGTAGTAGGCCCAAGTGATGAGCGTGGAGAAGGCGAAGAGAGCCACCGCGATGGCCAAGAGCACCGGGTACCAGCTGGCCACGGTGGAGAAGGCGTCTGAGGCCAATGCCACGCCGCCGATCTCTCCCTGACCGAGGTCTTCGGTGTACGAGGGCTGGTTGGCGACGATGATGGTCAGCGCGGTCATGGTGCAGACGATGACGGTGTCGACGAAGGGTTCGAGGAGGGCGACGAAGCCCTCCGAGATGGGCCGACGAGTCTTGACTGCAGAGTGAGCAATGGGCGCCGAGCCGATTCCGGCCTCGTTGGAGAAGGCCGAACGCTGGAAGCCGATGATCATGACACCGACGATGCCGCCGGCGATTCCCTGCGGGTTGAACGCACCCGAGATGATCTCCCCGATGGCCTGCGGGATCTGAGGGAAGTTGATGCCCAGCACCAGCAGGCAGGAGATCACATAGAAGATGCCCATGGCGGGGACCAGCTTGTCGGTCACGTGAGCGATCGAACGGATTCCGCCGAGGATGACGAGGCCGACCAGAACGGCGAAGATGATTCCGAACATCAATGATGCCCAGGCTCCGCCGAGGAAGCCTTCGGTACCACCGGTGGCGGTGCGGACCTGGGCGAAGGTCTGGTTGGCCTGGAACATTCCGCCGCCGACGACGCCGAAGACGAGGATGGAGACCGCGAAGATTCCTGTCAGCAGAGTGGCCACTGGCCTGGTGAACTTGCGGAACGCGATGGGCAGATATTTGAAGGGACCGCCGTAGACGACGCCGTCTTCGTCGATCTCCCGATACTTGACACCGAGGGTGCACTCGACGAACTTCGTGCACATGCCCAGCAGTCCGGCGATGATCATCCAGAAGGTGGCACCGGGGCCACCGAGTGCGATGGCCACACCGACACCGGCGATGTTGCCGAGTCCGACCGTGCCGGACAGTGCCGAGGCCAGGGCTTGGAAGTGGGTGATCTCACCGGGATCGTCTTTGGATGAGTATTTTCCGCGGATCACTTCGAGAGAGACCTTGAACCCGCGGAATTGGATGAAACCGAAGTAGAAGCTAAAGATCAGCGCCGCAGCGACCAGCCAGAGAACGACGAAAGGGAAGGAGATGGGCCCGAGAGTGATGGGAAAGAAGATGATCCCGCTGAAAAAGGTGGCGATGGGATCGAACCATGCGTTGATGGCGTCGTCGAAGGGAGATTTAGGGGCATTTGCTGCCAATAACAATGTGTCCATAGAGCAATAACTTGCCGTACCCCCACCCATGTGGCAAGTACTATGAAGCACTACCCGAATACAGTTATCCAACTGTTACCTACGTCACATCATCCACCTGCTTTTGAGATCCAAGTCTCATTCCGTGTCCTGGACCGCAGGAAGGGCCGCAGCATCCCCAACTTGGCGGACAGACGAGCACGGCCGGTGGCGTGTCTGGATACTTCACTAAGGTCAACGACCTCGATGGCAATCCATTCGGCAGCGGTGGCGTCCGCGGCCGTCTGGCAGGTCCAAAACACCCCTCGGGCACTGTTCGACGTCGATGTCGTCGACGAGTTCGTCGCCTTCCAGTCCGAGACCGCTGTGCGCCACATCGCGGACTCCTGTGGCCACGGCCGCTCAGACCCGAACGATATGCCCTTGCCCGGCAATACCGATGAGATCATGTCGAAACTCTCCACTGAGGTCACGGCGGTCGTTGCAACGTGGCAGTTCATCGTCGCAGGCGTTCTCGACGTGGTGGAAAGTGCCATCGAGCAGGTCGAGTTACGCGGGATCGTCAAGCTCGGGCATTTCCAGCGCAGCGATCCCGTGGCGAACCTGATGGTTGTCCTCTGAGCTGGTCAGGCAGCGCAACCGACCATCAGCACGACGAGTGATCAGGAATGAAAGTGCTGAGGCGCCCCACCACCGATCCTCATGATCGGTAGTGGGGCGCCTCTCTGCTTCTTGCTCTTGTCACTTAGACGACAGCGGCCATGGTGCTCAGTCTTCGCCGATGATGACGAACGAGGTCGGCAACGACTGCTGCTCCGACTCGCTCGTGGGCCGGGCCTTGGCAGCAGGCTTCTGTCGCGGGGCTGATTTGACCGGTTCGGCTGCAGCCACCTTGGTCGCAGTCTCGGCTCCGATCATCAGTGGGAGCTCGGCTGCAGGTACCTCAGGCTTTTTCGCCCGGGCAGGTTTTTTCGCCTGCGTCGACTTGTCCTGCGTCGACTCGTCCTGCGCAGGCTTGTCCTGCGTTGGCTCCGACGTTTCCACGGCCTTTGCGTTGGGCCGTTTCCTGCTGTTGCGGTTGCGGGATCGGCCGGACTTGCCGCTGCCGTTCGAATCGGCAGTCTCGTGGCTCTGCGATTCCTTGGAGGTGTCGGTGTTCGTCGACGACTCGGTGTCCTTCGACTCCGTCTCGTCCTTCTTCAGCGTGGCCTTGGCAATGGCGGCAACGGCCGAACGCGATGCGTCGTTGGTCGCGGCGTCGGAGTGGCCATCGGAGTCGTTGGACTTCGACGACGACTTGTTGTCACCGCGACGTTTGCGATCACGTTTGCTGTTCGAGTTGTCGCTCTGTGCGGACCGATTGCCGTGATGGGCCTTCGAGCCGTCCTCGTCTGAGCCCGGCAGCAGCAGCCCCCGACCGGAAAGATCGGCCCCGGCGCTGACCAGGGACTCCGCGAGTCCGGTGCCGATGCGCTTACGCGTCATCTGCACGAGACCCAGAGAAGTCACCTCGGCGACCTGATGCTTGGTCCTGTCACGACCCAGGCACTCGACGAGACGGCGCACGACAAGGTCCCGATTCGATTCGAGGACCATATCGATGAAGTCGACGACGATGATGCCGCCGATGTCCCGCAGGCGCACCTGGCGGATGACTTCTTCGGCCGCTTCCAGGTTGTTGCGGGTCACGGTCTCTTCCAGGTTTCCACCCGAACCGGTGAACTTGCCGGTGTTGACGTCGATGACCGTCATGGCCTCGGTCCGGTCGATGACCAGCGAACCGCCCGATGGCAGGTTCACGGTGCGCTGCAGCGCCTTCTGTACCTGTTCTTCGACCCGGTAGTGGTCGAAGATGTCATCGTCTTCGCTGTAGCGGTGGACGCGATCGAGCAGATCCGGTGCCACAGCCTCGACGTATTCGTGGATGGTGCTCCAGGCGCTGTCGCCGTCGATGACCAGAGACGAGAAGTCCTCATTGAAGACATCGCGAATGATCCGCACGATCATGTCCGGCTCGCTGTAGAGGAGCTGAGGGGCCAGCACCTTCGTCGACTTCGACTTCTTCTCGATGGTCTCCCACCGGTTCGCCAGTCGTTCGACATCTGTGCTCAGCTCTTTGTCTGTAGCGCCTTCGGCCGCGGTGCGCACGATGACTCCGTTTGAGTCGCCGACGAGTTCCTTGAGCAGCTTCTTCAATCGGTTGCGCTCGACGTCAGGCAGCTTGCGTGAGATACCTGTCATCGAGTTGCCGGGAACGTAGACGAGGAAACGTCCTGGCAGGGAGATCTGGCTGGTCAGACGGGCACCCTTGTGGCCGACGGGGTCCTTGGTGACCTGGACGAGAACAGGGTCGCCGGGGCTGAGCGCCACCTCGATGCGACGGGCCTTGCCGTCCATGCCGAGAGCGTCCCAGTTGACTTCGCCGGCGTAGAGCACAGCATTGCGGCCCTTGCCGATGTCAATGAATGCGGCTTCCATGCTGGGAAGCACGTTCTGGACCTTGCCCAGGTAGACGTTGCCGATGAGAGAGGACTGCTGGCGGTTCTCCTTGAGGTAGTGCTCGACGGTGATCCCGTCTTCCACCACGACCAGCTGCGTCTGCTCTCCGCTTTCGCGCACCAGCATGGTGCGGTCAACGGACTCACGGCGAGCGAGGAATTCAGCCTCGGTGATGACGGGACGGCGACGGCCGGCCTCCCGGCCTTCCTTGCGACGCTGACGCTTGGCTTCGAGACGAGTCGAGCCCTTCAGCGACGTCACCTCATCGTTGTCGGTGCTGCGCGTCCGTGAACGACGGCGACGACGGCGACGCGAACCGTTGTCATCATCATCATCGCTATCGTCATCATCGGAGTCATTGGACTTCTCCGCCTGGTGGCCGGAGGTCTTGTCGTCAGAGGATTTGGCCTCTGCGGACTTGTTCGAGTCTGCCTGCTGAGTCTTCTTCTCCGACCGATTGCCGGAGCCGGAATCACGCTTGTGCGAGTGGTTGTCAGACGCATCGTCAGCAGAATCGTCGGATGACGATGCCGAATCCTCGTTGTCGGAATCGCTGCCATTGTCCTCGCGTCCGCGGGAGCGGCGGCCACGGCCACCGCGGCGACGACGACGGCCACCGGAATCGTTCGAGTCATTGTCGTCGGAGTCCTCGCTCTTCGCGCGGTTCCTGCCGTCGTCTGCTGATTCGGAGTAATCCGAGTCGTGGTCGTCCTCATCGGTGTCATCAGAATCGTCGGTGTCGTTCTCGGCCCGCACGGGCTGAGCCAGTTCCGCCTTGGGCACCTGAAAGATCAGTCCACCATCGTGTGGCACGGCGGACGAGCTGCGCGGGGCAGGAGCAGGGGCGGGCTCAACGCTCGGTGCGGCGAACGGATTGCGGGGATCGAATGCAGGGGCCGGGGCTGACGAAGCCTCAACCGCAGCAGTGTGTGCGGATTCGTTGTCATCGGCGTCGGTGTCATCGGTGTGAGAAGGATCGTTCGCCTCGCTCCCCCGGACACTGTTCGTCGCGGTCTGCCGATCCTCGGCGGGCTCACGGACAACCTGCTCGAATACGAGTCCTCTGTTGGCCACGGCATCACGTGCTTTCTTCGGAGCGCTCGGGCTCTGCTTGGGAACGTCCTCGTCCGAGTTGTCATCGCTCGGCTCGGTAATGCGAAGAGACTCCGCAGCCTCGGCGATGTTGTCGAGCTTCGCTCTGATGCTCTCGTCGACATCCTCATGAGAGGAGTCGGAAGTGTTCACCGACTGCTGCAGATTGGCGAGGTCCGCGAGGATGCCCTCTGTTGTCTCGTTGCCGTCGTTCGACGCGTCATTCATCATTTCTCCCAGACCGAAGGCTCCGTCCACACCCCACGGATCTTCGGATCCTTGCATGGTCCAAGTCGGACCGAAACTTGTGGATGGCACCTCCAGCTCGCGCTCAGCGCGTAGGCCTTCGGTGCTGCCTCTTCTTGGTGTCGACCTGCGAGGTCGTACCCTCGACTCGGTGGAGGCACTTCTCTTGCTCGGTGTGAGAACAAGTATCCGTCCCATCATTATGTCACAGATCAATCCGAGTGCTTCTGCCGATCTCAACCGTCTGCGCTGTCCGCCACTTTAGAATTGCGGCGATTCACAGCTGCCCCCGTTTGCTGCGCAGTGTCCGGGGAGGCATTCTTGGAGTGTGAATACCACAGAGACCCTTCCTGACGACGACATCACCGTGGTGCCGCAGACCCGATCCTGGGTGCTGCGGCCGACGAGTCTCGGCATCTTCCTCATCGTCGCATCCGTCGTCGGCTTCTTGGCGTCCTTCGCTCTCGCCGTCGAGAAGTACGAAAAGTTGGAGGACCCGAACACGGTGCTCTCCTGCGACCTCAACCCGTTCTTCTCCTGCGGATCTGTGATGGAGTATGCGGAGAGTCAACTCTTCGGATTTCCCAATCAACTCCTGGGAATCGGCGCTTTCATTTTCCCGCTGCTTCTCGGCGTGTTGCTCCTCGCCGGGGCCAAGATCCCGCGGTGGGTCATGGTCGGGCTCAACATCGGCCTCGCCCTCGGCACCGTTCTCGTCATGTTCCTGTTCTACGTCTCGATCTACAAGATCGGCGTCGGCTGCCCTTGGTGCATGGTGGTGTGGACGGTGACGATCCCGATGTTCGTCGCTGTCACGGCCCATAATGCTCTTGCCGGCAATTTCGGCGTCGGGATCGCGAAGAATCCGATCGCCAGGGTCCTGTCCAAGGAGAACGTGGCGATCTTCGTTCTATGGATGCTCGTCATCGCAGCCTGTATCGTCGTCCAGTTCTGGAACTTCTTCTCGACCCTGATCTGAGTGGCAGCGGCTCGGCCGCCGCCCTCCTGAACCGGTGCCCTGCTGAGTGCGGGGAACGGCCGATTCTGCGGGTCTGGGTGCCGGCAGCCTTGAAAGACTGACGACTGAGATGAGAAGACGCGGGTGTCCTGCAGCAGACTCTTCTGAGGAAGAAATGCTGCAGGGCACCGCGTCTGTGCACTGAGACTTTTCAGGCGGGGAACCAGATTCCGATCTCGCGTTCAGCCGATTCGACGGAATCGGATCCGTGTACGAGGTTCTTCTGAACCTTCTCGCCCCAGTCGCGGCCAAGATCGCCGCGAATTGTGCCCGGTGCCGCCGCCGTGGGGTCGGTCGCACCTGCCAACGAACGGAGCCCGGGGATCACGCCCTGACCGGAGGCGATGATTGAAACGATCGGTCCCTCGGACATGAAGTCGACGAGCGGCTGGTAGAAGGGTTTGCCTTCATGCTCCGCGTAGTGCGCGGAGAGTTCCTCCGCCGTCGCGGTACGCAGCGACAGTGCGTCGATGGCATATCCCTTGGCTTCGATCCGAGCGAGGATCTGTCCCACGAGTCCTCGTTCGACACCGTCGGGCTTGATGAGGATGAGAGTGCGTTCCATTCCAGTCCTTTTCGTTTATGCGATGATCGGCGGTCATAGTTTAGCCGCCGTTGAGTTCATTGATGTCAATCGCCGAGGCGGTTCAGGCCCGTTGCGCCACTTCCCTGTCGATCCTTGCCGACCAGTACACCGACACCGCCCACATGATGATGAAGATCGCTGCGACGAAGAACATCGAGGTGATGAGGAAGCCCGAGGCAAGCAGGAGGATCTGAACGACCCAGCCCAGTGCCACCCCTGGTCGCTTCTGGCCGATCCGCCGTGGCAGCAGCAGGACCGACGCGATTGCCAGAACTGCAATCACGGATGCGCCGAGGAGCAGCTGTCCCAGGGTCAGGGATCCAGCCGTCTTGACGGCCAAACCGTAGGCGGTGAGCACTGCGAAGTAGACGATGAAGAGTTCACAGATGAGGATCGAGCCGCACAGGACGGGAAACTTCGATTTCATCAGCTCATTCCTCCTTGCCGAGCAGCAGACGGGCTTCTGCCACGGTGTGGAGAGACCCGGTGACTACGATCCCTGGGCTCGTCGCCCCGGAATTGTTCGCCAGGTCGATGGCCTTCATCAGAGCCGCGTTGAGATCCGGTGTCTCGATCACAGAGTCCTCATCCACCCATTCGCGGACAGCCTCGGCCAGTTCGTGGGCATCCAATGCACGGGAGTTCAGTGCCTCACTGACGACGAACACATCGGCGCTGCGGTGAAGCTCCTCGAGCACGCCGAGGACATCCTTATCGGCGAACATCGCCAGAACCATCACGGTGTAGTCGAAGTCGAATGCCTCGGTGATGGTCTCGGCCAGCACGTGGGCGGCGTCGGGGTTGTGCGCCCCGTCGACGACCACTGCCGGACCTGTCCGGACAAGCTCGGCGCGGCCAGGAGACGTCACATGGGACAGGCCTTCGGCCACTGTGTCCAGTACCAGCGGCTTGTCCTCATCACTGAGGAACGCCTCCGCCGCGATCAGCGCCAGAGCCGCATTGTGTGCCTGATGGATGCCGTGCAGCGGCAAGAAGATGTCCGTGTAGACATCTCGGATTCCCTGCACGGTGATGAGCTGTCCGTCGACTGCCCGTGTGCGGTCGAGAAGTCGGAAGCTGCGTTCCTCGGTCAATGCGACAACGTGCCGACGCTCCACCTCGGCGTCCAAAGCACTCTGCGCCTCTTCGGTCTGTGCACCGATGACAGCAACCGGGTTCGGCGCTGGAGAAGGATCGATACTGCGGTTGAGGATTCCAGCCTTGGTGGTCGCGATCTCGGTGAGCGTGTCGCCGAGGAACGCCTGATGATCGAGCCCGATCTTCGTGAAGACACATACCTCTGCATCGGCAACGTTCGTCGAATCCCATTCACCGCCCATTCCCACCTCGGTCACGACAACATCGACGGGTGCGTCTGCGAACACAGCGAAAGCCAGGATGGTCAGCGCCTCGAAGAATGTCAGCCTCCCTCGCCCCTCAGCGACGAGTTCTGCGTCGACGAGGTCGAGCACCGGTGAGATCTCGTCATGAACTCGGACAAAGGTCTCAGCCGGGACTGGATCACCGTCGACCGAGATCCGCTCAGTCACCGAATGCAGATGCGGACTCGTGAACCGCCCGACCCTCAGGTCGTGAGCGCTCACGATCGAGTCGATCATTCGCGCGGTCGAGGTTTTGCCGTTCGTTCCGGTGACCGTGATCGTTGGTGCCGCCCGATGGATGTCACCGAGAAGCTCACAGGCACGACGGGTCGCATCGAGTCGGACCTCGACCTGGGTCTCCCCCGCTCGCGCCAGCAGTGCTGCGTAGACGCGGACCAGCTGGGACTGCGAATTCTCCTCGCGCTCGTCCGTGCTCATGCTCGGCTCACAGCGAATCGTGTTCCGGCCGGCAGTTCTTCGGGGGTGAAGACCTGCCCGTCAGCGTCAACCTCAGCGAAGTCGATTGAGGTGGCCAGCGTCTCGCCGGCAATGAGCTCCCGATGGGCTCTCAGCGCGGTTGCCAAATCGGTCTCCGCTTCGATGACGACCGTGATCCGATCGGAGATGTGCAGGTCCAGCTGTTTACGGATTCCCTGGATGGCACGGACCGTGTCACGAGCGACGCCTTCGGCCTCGAGCTCCGGGGTGACACGCGTGTCGAGCGCCAGGAAACCGGAATCGAGCGCGGCCAGCTCCATCCCCTCTGTGCCGGATTCGGCCACGGACTCCAGGGTGTACTCGCCATCGACCAGGTCGATTCCGCCGCTGGTCACCGAGCCGTCGTCGGCGACTGACCAATCTCCGGTCTTCGAAGCCTTGATCACCTGCTGCACCTGCTTGCCCAACCTGGGTCCTGCGGCGCGGGCATTGATCACAAGGCTCTGGGACAAAGAGAATCCTGCAGCTTCCGCCTCGGCGACGTCGAGCACTTCGACCTCACGGACGTTGAGCTCATCGGAGATGATGCCGGTGAACTCGCTGCCCAGGTCAGTGTCATCGGCGACGGTGAGCTTGGCCAGGGGAAGGCGCACCCGCAGCTTGTTGGCCTTGCGCACGGAGGACGCGGTTGAGCAGATGTCGCGGGTCAGGTCCATTGCGGACACGAGCTCGTCATCGGCGGGGAACTGACTCGCATCGGGGTAATCGGCTAGGTGGACCGACCGCTTCCCGGTGAGTCCGCGGTAGATCTCCTCGACGGTGAATGGCAGCAGCGGCGCGGCGACTCGGCAGAACGCTTCGAGACAGGTGTAGAACACATCGAACGATTCGTGGGCCGCCTCGGTCCCGTCCCAGAAGCGGCGACGGGAACGGCGCACGTACCAATTGGTGAGCATGTCGAGGTAGCTGCGCACGAGCTCGCAGGCCGCCCAGATATCGAGGCCCTCCATGGCGTCTGCGTACTCTGCGATCAGGTCATGGGTCTTGGCCAGCAGATACCGATCGAGCACCTGGCTCGAATCGTAGCGGGCTTCGGCCTGGTACCCGGCCTTCTCTCCGTCTGCACCGTCTGCGGTGTTGGAATACGTGGCGAAGAACTGCCAGGTGTTCCACAGCGGGAGAACGACCTGTCGCACTCCATCACGGATACCCTGCTCTGTCACGACGAGGTTACCGCCGCGCAGGATGGACGAGGCCATGAGGAACCAGCGCATCGCATCGGAGCCGTCACGGTCGAAGACCTCGTTGACGTCAGGATAGTTGCGCAGAGACTTCGACATCTTCTGTCCATCAGAGCCCAACACGATGCCGTGGGAGATGCAGTTGGTGAAGGCAGGACGGTCGAAGATGGCTGTCGAGAGCACGTGCAGGAGATAGAACCAGCCGCGAGTCTGTCCGACATATTCGACGATGAAGTCGGCGGGGAAATGGTTGTCGAACCATTCCGAGTTCTCGAACGGATAGTGGACCTGAGCGTAGCTCATGGATCCCGAGTCGAACCAGACGTCGAAGATCTCAGGGATGCGACGCATCATCGACGTACCCGTCGGATCGTCAGGGTTGGGCCGGACCAGGTCGTCGACCCAGGGGCGGTGGAGGTCGACTTCACCCTGGTCATTAACCGGCAGACGCCCGAAGTCGGCCTCGATGTCGGCCAGGGATCCATACACATCGGTGCGCGGATATGCGGGGTCATCGGAGGTCCAGACCGGGATCGGCGAACCCCAGAAGCGATTGCGGGAGATCGACCAGTCCCGAGCGTTCTCCAGCCATCTGCCGAACTGTCCGTGCTTGACGTTGTCAGGCACCCAGTTGATCTGCTCGTTGAGTTCGACCATGCGGTCCTTGAACTCCGTCACCCGAACGAACCAGGAGGACACGGCGCGGTAGATCAGCGGATTGCGGCAGCGCCAGCAGTGAGGGTAGGAGTGCTCGTAGGATTCGTGACGGATGAGCAGCGCCGAACGGCCCGCCAGCGGACCGGTGGCGTTGCGCAGGTCCTTGATGATGGCTTTGTTGGCGTCGAAGACCTGCTGCCCTGCGTAGTCAGCCACTGTGGAGTCGAAGCAGCCGGCGTCGTCAACGGGACGGGCGGCGGTGATGCCATAGGAGTCGGTGAGGTCCTTGTCCTCTTCACCGAAGGCTGGAGACTGGTGGACGATTCCGGTGCCTTCGTCCGTCGTGACGAAGTCCGCTTCGAGGATGGTGTGCATCCGTTCGCCGAATTCTTCCTGCCGGCCTTCGAAGTACGGGAAAGCAGGCTCGTATTCGCGCCCGAGGAGTTCACTTCCGGAGAATGTGCGCAGCACTTCGGGGTTCTCCCCCAACTCACGCTGGTAGGCGCCGAGGCGGGCCTCAGCAAGAATCAGGGTCTTGCCCTGCAGTTCAGGAGCTCCGTCTTCACCAGCGACGACGGCGACCAGCGGGATCTCAGGGTTGATCGCGACAGCCTGGTTGGACGGAACTGTCCACGGCGTCGTCGTCCAGATGAGGACCCATTCCTCGGCATCTTTGAGCTTGTAGCCGATGGTCACCGCAGGATCCTGGCGCGACTTGTAGACATCGTCGTCCATCCGCAGCTCGTGGTTCGACAGTGGAGTCTGGTCTTTCCAGCAGTAGGGCAGGACGCGGTAGCCCTCGTAGACGAGGCCCTTGTCCCAGAGCTGTTTGAACGCCCAGATCACGCTTTCCATGTATTCGACGTTGAGTGTCTTGTAGTCGTTCTCGAAGTCCACCCACCGGCCCTGGCGGGTGACGTACTCTTCCCATTCCTTCGTGTATTTCAGGACGGAGGAGCGGCAGGTGTCATTGAATGCGGCCAGGCCCATGCCGCTGATCTCTGATTTGTCGGTGATGCCCAACTGACGCTCGGCCTCAAGCTCTGCGGGGAGGCCGTGGGTGTCCCAGCCGAAACGGCGATCGACCTTCTTGCCGCGCATGGTCTGGAAGCGTGGGACCACGTCCTTGACGTATCCGGTCAGCAGGTGCCCGTAGTGAGGCAGTCCATTGGCAAAGGGTGGGCCATCATAGAAGACGAACTCGTTGTCACCGTTCTGCCCGGCATCACGCTGGTCGATTGACGCCTGAAACGTGTCGTCCTGTTGCCAGTAGGCGAGCACTGCCTCTTCGATGGCGGGGAAATCTGGCGAGGCACTGAGGCCGAAGGCCGAGGTCGATACCTTGGGATACAACGGTTGCGTCATGAGCGTCCTTTTAAGTCACTGCGGTCACTGTCACGAGGACGACAAGCCTGCCGCGGTACCACCTCGCTTATCCGCTCTCAACGACTGTCAGATGAGACAGACGATCAACGGATCGCTCATAGCCGGAGTGATGACGGGTCCAACCGCCCGGTTCTACTAAGTGCCTTCTGACTTGCCGAAGTCCTCGGCGAGTGACGAACGCACTGTTCTTCCGGATGCTCCCCGGTGATGGCCGGATCTACGCACCCTCAATCGTATACCTTGGCCTGCGGTGTCGACCACTCGACCGTGCGCAAGCGCCTGGCTCCCGAGCTCAGAGGCCCTGGTTGCGTGCCACTTTGTGCTGTGCGGCCTGAGCAATCGGTCTGATCACCATCAGATCGACGTTGAAATGGTGCGGTCGAGTCAGTGAGTAGACCACCGCATCGGCGACGTCTGCCGCGGTGAGCGGATTCTCCACCCCTTCGTAGACTTTGTCGGCTCGGTCCTGACTGCCGCCGACTCGTTTCAGCGTGAATTCCTCGGTAGCGACCATGCCCGGAGCGATTTCGATCACGCGCACGGGTTCACCGGCGAGTTCGAGTCGCAGCGTCGCGGCGATCGAATGCGTGCCGTGCTTGGCAGCGACGTAACCGCCACCGCCTTCGTAGGCCTGGTGTCCGGCGGTCGAGGACATGACGACGATGTCTCCGCGCCCGGATTCGATCAACGCAGGAAGGAACGCCTTGACGACTCGGAGGACTCCGAGGACATTGACCTCGAACATGTCACGCCAGCCGTCAACTGAGGCCTCGGCGACAGTGTCGGTGCCGTAGGCGGCTCCCGCGTTGGCGACCAGAGAGTGCACGGGCCCCCCATCAAGCACCTCGGCGGTGAGAGCTGCGACTGCGGCATCATCGGTGAGGTCAGCCACAACATAGCTGGCCCCGGTCTCCTCACACAGTGCCCGCAGCCTCTCCTCTCGCCGCGCCACGGCAACGACGTCCCAGCCCTGCTCCCGCAGTTGGCGAACCGTCGCGGCGCCGATTCCCGAACTCGCACCTGTCACGACTGCTCTCAGTGTTTCCATCGCTGTATTTCTCCGTACTTCTTCGTAGTTGTCCATGGTTCCAAGTGTGCAACTGTCCCTGGGCGTGCCGCGTCTGCTCGAATACACGATCATCGAGGTCACTGCTCAGTCTACTGAGTTCCAACCGAGCCCGGCAGGTCCAGTCGCACACTAAGTGCTGGTGGTGTCCGGGTCCGACTTCTGTGCCGACTTCTGTGCCGACCTCTGTGCCGACCTCTGTGCCGGGGTGCCCTTCTTCTCTCGCGGCGGCCGTGGGTTCGGCTTCGAATGCGGGTTGCGGGGTCCGCCTTCACCGAAGACGGCACGCACGCCGGGAATCTTGACCGCCAGCCAGGTGATGACAGCGCAGATGATCGTGTAGACGATCGGCATCGCGATCGCATGGACGAGGACACCGGGGACAGTGGTCGGCAGCCCCATCTCATTGCGCAGGGGGTAGAGCACGAGTGGGTGGAGCAGAAACACCCCGAAGGAGAAGGGGTAGAACCAGTGCAGAACCCGGAAACCGCTGTTCATGTGATGGTGAAGCAGAAGGTAGGCGGCCAATGAGGCGATGACGACCCCCGGTGAGAGGTATTCGTAGGGGAAGACCCACGGCTTCTCGCCCGGGCCGAGTCCGGCCCACACAATAGTCATCGCGATCGAGCCGGCAAGCGCCAACCACGCCAGGGCCACGCCGCGGGAGGAGAGCACTACGTCGCGCAGCACCCACCCGAGGATGTAGAAGCCGGCCATCGGCAGGAAACGCGTGGCGATATTGGCCTCGCCCACATCGAAGACGATGCCCGCCCACTGGTCGAGCATGCCGATGCCCAGGAAGATCAGGCCCGTCCCCCATTGCAGGCGCCGTGAACCGTAAATGCTGAGCAGACGGAAGAACGGTGTCAGCAGCGTCAGCCCAGCGAGCACGTAGAGGAAGTAGAGCTGCACGAATGGTGAACCGGTCAGGATGGCCAGCCCCGGGTTCCACCCGTCGTCGGTCGGGAGCAGATAGAAACGCCTGAAAGCGACGTAGACGGCCGTCCAGAACACGAGGGGGATCCCGATTCTCCACACGCGCTTGCGAAGGAACTTGCGTGGCTTGTTTCCACGTGCCGGGTCCAGTGCCAGCGCACCAGAGATCATGATGAACACGGGAACTGACCAACGGGCTGCGGAGTCGAAGCCGTTGGCCACCCACCAGTCGGGACCCATGGCCGCGTAGTTCTCTTCGACGACGGTCCCCAGCGAATGGATGGCGACGACTGCCACGATCGCGATCGCACGGGCCGGGTTCATCCACGCGGTCGACGTGGGCGGCAGGTTCTCTGTTCCGATTCTGTCCAAGGGCGCCATGGTCCAATATTCTCATTTTCGTTCGCAGAGGCATCTCACGCTCCATTCAGTATGTGTCACTCCCTGGAACCGCTGAAGTTCGCTCACGTTCAATGATCGGTTTGGCCCCAGGCCTCCCGGGTGAGAAAATCAACGATTATGAACACACCTGCCTTTTCGGACTCGACGCACGAGTCAGTGAACCTGCCGGATAAGCCGGCTCTTGAGGGACTTCGGGACAAATGGGACGCCGCGTGGAGCGACAACGGGGTCTATGCCTTCGACGTCGATACGGATCGCGAGCAGGTCTATTCGATCGACACTCCCCCACCTACAGCCTCGGGGTCCCTGCACGTCGGGCACGTCTTCTCCTACACTCAGACCGACATCATCGCTCGGTACCAGCGCATGCAGGGCAAGAACGTGTTCTACCCCTTGGGCTGGGACGACAATGGCCTGCCGACCGAACGGCGCGTCCAGAACTACTACGGGGTCACCTGTGACCCCACCCAAAGCTATGAGCCGAACTTCGAGCCGCCGGCGAAGCCCGCGAAGAACTCTCGTGACTTCGTCAAGGTCTCGCGCCAGAACTTCATCGAACTCTGCGAGACCCTGTCCGCTGAGGACGAGCAGGTCTTCGAACACCTCTTCCGTTCCACCGGCCTGTCCGTGGATTGGAAGTACACCTATCGCACCATCGATGACACGTCCCGTTCGGTCAGCCAGAAGGCCTTCCTCACGGATCTCGCGAACGGTCACGCCTATTCTCAGGACGCTCCCACCATGTGGGACGTCACCTTCGGCACTGCCGTCGCGCAGGCGGAACTCGAAGATCGGGAGAAGGACGGCGCCTACCATAAGGTGAACTTCTACCCTGAGGGTGCCGATGGACTCGCCGATACCTCAGTGGATCCGATCGTCATTCTCACTTCCCGTCCGGAGCTCATCCCAGCTGTCGTGGCGCTCGTGGCTCATCCCGAGGACGAGCGTTACGCATCCTCCTTCGGTTCCAGGGTCGTCTCGCCCCTCTTCGGTGTCAGCGTCGAAGTCCGCGCCCATGAACTTGCGAAGTCGGACAAGGGCACCGGCATTGCCATGGTGTGCACCTTCGGCGACCTCACCGACGTCACCTGGTGGCGTGAACTCGACCTGCCCACGCGCGCGGTCGTCAATCGCGGCGGTCGACTCAACCTCGAAGTCCCGGAATGGGTCGCGGCGTCGCCGAAGGCAGATGCTGTGGCCAACTACGAGAGGCTGGCGGGAAAGACTACTTTCACCGCCCGCAAGGAGATCGCCGAGATGCTCGCCGAATCCGGTGACCTCATCGGCGAGGTCGAAGCGATCACGCATCCTGTGCCGTTCTACGAGAAGGGCGACAAGCCCCTCGAAGTCGTCGCCTCCCGCCAGTGGTACATCCGCAACGGCGGACGCTCGGCCGAACTCCGCGATGCGCTCATCGCGCGCGGTCGTGAGATCGAGTGGCACCCGGCGTACATGCGCTCGCGCTACGAGAACTGGGTAGAAAATCTCAACGGTGACTGGCTGGTCTCCCGCCAACGCTACTTCGGCGTGCCGATCCCACTGTGGTATCGCTTGGATTCGGCCGGGGAACCTGATTACTCGGATCCGATCATCCCTGAGTCCCTGCCCACCGATCCCATCGCCGAGGTGCCCGCGGGCTTCACCGCTGACCAACGTGACGTGCCCGGTGGCTTCACAGCGGACCCGGACGTCCTCGACACCTGGGCGACCTCATCGTTGACCCCGCAGCTGTTGGGCGGTTGGAGCCGCGACGACGAATTCTTCTCCAAGGTCTTCCCCTTCGACTTGCGCCCTCAGGGACATGACATCATCAGGACCTGGCTGTTCTCCACTGTCGTCCGGGGAAACTCGCTCAATGATGCCGCGCCGTGGAAGCATGCCGGCCTTTCCGGGTGGATCCTAGATCCGGATCGCAAGAAGATGTCGAAGTCGAAGGGCAATGTCGTTGTCCCCTCAGACATCCTCGGCGAAGCGAAGCCGGGATTCGGTCCCGACGCGGTGCGTTACTGGGCGGCCAGTGCCAAATTCGGTGCCGATACAGCCTATGACGTGACTCAGATGCAGATCGGGCGACGACTGGCTATGAAGCTGCTCAACGCGTCGAAGTTCGCGCTTGCCCAGGGTGTGCACTCCGGTCTTGTCGGCCAGATCGGGTCCGTGACGCATGATCTCGATCGTGCCCTGCTCAAGAAGCTGTCCGGGGTGGTCGAGACCGCTTCGACGCATATGGCAGCCTACGATTATGCGCACGCTCTGCGTGCTGCGGAGAGTTTCTTCTGGGAGTTCACCGATGATTATGTCGAGCTGGTCAAGGACAGGTCGTACGGCGCCAAGGGCGAGGACAGCCAGCTTTCCGCCCATGTCACCCTCGCAACTGCTCTCGACGTGCTTCTGCGTCTGTTCGCCCCGATCATGCCCTTCGTGACCGAAGAGGTGTGGTCATGGTGGCGGACGGGATCTGTGCACAGGTCACCGTGGCCTGGAGACGAGCAGCTGACACATCCTGATTCGTCTGTGGATCCGGAGCTGTTGGTCTCTGTCGCCGCCGTGCTCAGCGAGATCCGGAGAGCGAAGACCGAGGCTAAGGTCTCCCAGAAGACGCAGATTCGCAGCCTCACCATCCATGCTCCGGCAGCTGTCGTCGCCGCGATCAGGAGCGCTCAGGGCGATTTGACGGCCGCTGGACGCATCCAGAAACTCGTCACCGAGGAAAAGGGTGAGGAGATCACGGTTGCCGAGATCGACTTCATCGATCAGGACTGACCGCCCACGCTTGTTCCAAGATCAGAACAGGACTCTCCGGCCTCCCGAGGGCTCAGACACATACGATGGACTCGACAGCTGAAGGAGTAGAGAGCTTCTTCATGGACGAAAGGCCCTTGAACTATGAGAAGTGAACTCTTTTCGAAGCGAAATGCAGAGATCCAGAACCAGGAACGCTGGACCCTGCAATCGAACAAGATGCTGCGCACAGTGATCACGCCCAATGCGCCCATGATCGCCACGAAGGGTGCCATGGTCGCTTATCAGGGCGACGTCCACTTCGCTCACCAGGGATCGAAGTCGGTGGGACAGTTCATGAAGAAGGCGGCCACCGGTGAGGGCGGCAATGTGATGAAGGTCGAGGGCCATGGCGAAGTGTTCTTCGCCCGTGAGGCCTCGAACATCTTCATGATGGCCTTGGAAGGTCAGCAGGACTCGCTGACGGTCAACACCTCGAACCTGTTGGCCTTCGACGATGCTCTGAATTGGGAGATCAAGCGGATCAAGGGCGGAATCGGTGCCATGGCCAGCGGCTCCGGACTATTCAACCTCGAACTCAACGGAGTAGGCACCGCTGCCATCTGCTGCAAGGGCGAGCCGATGGTCCTCGACTGCTCACAGCAGCCGACTTTCGTCGACCCGCAGGCCGCAGTGTGCTGGTCATCGTCATTGGCGCCGCAGATCAAGACCGATGTCAGCGTGGGAACATTCTTCGGCCGCGGTTCGGGTGAATCGGTTCAGCTCGCCTTCCACGGTCCCGGCTTCGTCGTCGTCCAGCCTGCTGAAAACGCTGTGTACTCCGCTCAAGCTTAGCCAGATCAGGCTCGAAGGACACTCACGCAGAGAGCTCCGACTACTTCACGTTGCGAGCCCGAGGCCGCCCGAATCAATGCTGGTCGGCCTCGGGCTTGTTGTCTAGGGTGGGCCTTTAGGTCACGGACGTCCGCGACTGCGCCGCTCCCCCGCGCTCCACGCGGTAGCGGCGGAACGTCGGGAAGATCAGTGCACAGGCGATGACGAGCAAGATGACGAGGAAGCCACCTCCGGCCGAAGCAATGGTCGTGCTCGTGATCTCAGCGACTGTACCGTGCAGAACATCAGCAACGCGTGGTCCCCCTGCGACGACGACGATGAACACGCCCTGCATGCGTCCGCGCATATCTTCGCTGGCGGCTTCCTGCAGCATCGTAGAGCGGAAGGCAGAGGAGATGATGTCGGCGCCTCCACCGATGGCCAATCCCAGAAGCGCGACGATGAGCGCTGCCGTCCAGAACCCGGAAGCGAATTCCAGAGACAGCCCGAACAGAGACATGGAGGTGCCCCAGACGAGAATCGCTATGATCACTGCCAGGCCCTGGCGTTCGACACGCGAGACCCAGCCGGAGAAGATGCCCGCCAGGGCGCTGCCTGCTGCCATAGATGCAAACAGAAGCGAGAAGACAATGCCTCCGGCGGGAGGACCACCGAAGGTCTCGGTCGCGATCTGTGGGAACAGCGATCTGGGCATTCCGAAGACCATGGCGATGACATCGACAAGCAGGGAAACCATGACAACGGTGTTCGTTCTCAGGTAACGGAATCCATCGATGACACCCTTGAAGCCGGAGCGTGTGTCGGGCTGCTTCCGAGGCACCAACGCAGGCAGACGCATCACTGCATAGAGAGTAGTGGCCAGGAACAGCGCATCGAGGATGTAGAGCATCTGGTAGCCGACAACCGGGATCAGAGCCCCGCCGATGATCGGTCCTGCCACGGCACCTAGTGTCATGACAGTCATATTGAGCGAGTTGGCAGAAGGGAGGAGCTCGAGCGGAACGATGGTCGGCAGCAGGGCACCCTTGGCCGGCTGATTGAGGCCGAAGAAGGCCTGTTGCAAGGAGAACACGGACAGCAGCAACCACACGTTTCCAAGCTGCATGACTGCGATGAGAGCCAACAATGAGCTGGCGACGATGAGGCCGATTGTGGAGAAGATGAGCAGTTTGCGACGGTCGATGACATCGGCCAGTGAACCGCCCCAGAGTCCGAAGACGATGAGCGGAAACAACCCGAAGACACCACTGAGACCTACATACCCTGATGACCCTGTGATGTGATAGATCTGTGCGGGAATGGCAACTACTGTCATCTGAGCACCGATGACGGTGACGATGTTAGCCAACCAGAGTCGGCGGTAGTTGTCGTATCTTAGGGGTCTGGTATCAGCGAACAGCCTCATCTAACGAGACGAGTCAGGCTGATTTCTTCGATGTCCGGGGCTGTTCGCGAGACACCAGTGTGGGGGCGACGTTCTTGTCCACGACGTCCCTTGTCACTACCACTTCGGCGATGTCCTCCCGGTAGGGAACATCGAACATGACCGGCTGCAGAACCTCTTCCAGGATGGACCGCAGTCCACGTGCCCCGGTACCGCGCAGGAGCGCGAGGTCGGAGATGGCTTCGAGTGCGTCGGTCTCGAAGCGGAGCTCTACATTGTCGAACTCGAACATCCGCTGGTACTGCTTGACCAGTGCATTCTTCGGTTCGGTGAGGATCGAAATCAGTGCCGCACGATCAAGCGTGGAGACTGTGGCTAGGACAGGCAGCCGTCCGATGAACTCGGGAATGAGTCCGAACTTCAGCAGATCTTCGGGCAGAATATCGGCGTAGAGGTCCTCTTCGTCGTTCTTCGACTGCAGGAGCGCCCCGAACCCGATGCCGTGTTTGCCCTTGCGCCCGGCGACGATCTCTTCCATGCCTGCGAACGCTCCGGCGACGATGAACAGCACGTTCGTGGTGTCGATCTGGAGGAAGTCCTGATGGGGGTGTTTGCGCCCACCCTGCGGCGGAACTGATGCCTGGGTTCCCTCGAGAATCTTCAGCAGCGCCTGCTGAACGCCTTCACCGGAGACATCGCGAGTGATTGAGGGGTTCTCCGACTTACGGGCGATCTTGTCGATCTCGTCGATGTAGATGATGCCGTGTTCGGCCTTCTGGATATCAAAGTCCGCGGCCTGGATGAGTTTGAGCAGAATGTTCTCGACGTCTTCGCCGACGTAGCCGGCTTCGGTCAGTGCGGTCGCGTCTGCAACGGCGAACGGCACATCGAGCCGCTTGGCCAGCGACTGCGCCAGGTAGGTCTTACCGGATCCGGTGGGGCCGACGAGAAGAATGTTGGACTTCGCGATCTCGACCTCGGCGTCGTCTGAGCCCAGAGTCTTCGTCTCTTCGTCACTCTGCAGGGAGCGGATGCGCTTGTAGTGGTTGTACACGGCAACGGAGAGTGCCTTCTTCGCGGGTTCTTGACCGACCACGTATTCCTGGAGGAAGTCGAAGATCTCGCGTGGCTTGGGCAATTCGATCTCGCTGTGCTCGGCGGTGCCTTCGCTGAGCTCTTCTTCGATGATCTCGTTGCACAGTCCAATGCATTCATCGCAGATGTAAACTCCAGGTCCGGCGATGAGTTTCCGAACCTGTTTCTGGGATTTCCCACAGAAGTTACATTTGAGCAGGTCTGCTCCGTCCGCACTGCGAGCCACTGTCACAACCTTCCGCCGGGGCACCTGGCCCCAACTCTACCGCTCGTGTTTCCTGTACCTCAATAGCTTCCCATACGGGACTGACATGAGCGGCCAGAACCGTCATTCGGTGTGTCGGAGAATATGGGCACACCCACGCTGTCGAGAAGGCCCAAACTACTCGGCGCCGCATTTGGTGGCAACTTCGCAGCACGGACAGCTTCGGGCCCGGACAGCCGATGACTGTCCGGGCCCGAAGATGCTCGTGTGTCTCAGACCGCCTTGCGGGAGGTCAGCACCTGATCGACGAGTCCATAGTCCTTCGCCTGTTCGGCGGTGAGGAAGAGGTCACGCTCGATATCGTTGGAGACCTGCTCCGGAGTCTTGTTGGAGTGGCTCGACAGAGTCGTCTCCAGCCACTGGCGCATCCGGAAGACCTCTGCGGCCTGGATCTCGATGTCTGAAGCCTGTCCCTGGCCCTGGCCCTCCATCGCCGGCTGATGGATGAGGACTCGGGCGTTGGGCAGAGCCAAACGCTTGCCCGGAGTACCGGCTGCGAGCAGAACCGCTGCAGCAGAGGCGGCCTGACCGAGGCAGACCGTCTGGATCTCCGGCTTGATGTACTGCATCGTGTCGTAGATGGCGGTCATCGCCGTAAACGAGCCACCCGGGGAGTTGATGTAGAGCGTGATGTCACGGTCAGGGTCCTGCGATTCGAGGACCAGGAGCTGGGCCATCACGTCGTCAGCACTCGTGTCATCAACCTGGACGCCCAGGAAGATCACGCGATCGTCGAAGAGCTTTGTGTAGGGGTCCTGGCGTTTGAAGCCGTAGGGAGTCCGCTCTTCGAACTGGGGCATGACGTAGCGGGACTGCGGCATGTTGCCGGCAGTCGACCCTGGCATAAAGTTCATTGAATTCATTCTTCCTTGGCTCCCACTCAGTTGTCGGTGACGTCGGACGAACGGGTCACCATCTTATCGATGAAGCCGTATTCCAGTGCTTCTTCGGCGGTGAACCAGTGGTCGCGGTCGTTGTCCTTGAGGATCTGCTCCAGTGTCTTACCGGTCTGTTCGGCGGTGAGCTCTGCCATCTGCTTCTTCATGTGCAGGATGAGCTCTGCCTGGATCTTGATGTCGGTGGCGGTGCCGCCGATGCCACCCAGTGGCTGGTGCATGAGAATGCGGGCGTGCGGGGTGGCGAACCGCTTACCGGGTGCGCCGGATGACAGTAGGAACTGTCCCATGGATGCCGCCATTCCCATGGCAACGGTGGAGACATCTGGCTTGATGTACTGCATGGTGTCGTAGATCGCCATTCCCGCGGTGACCGAGCCACCCGGGGAGTTGATGTACAACGAGATGTCCGCGTCGGGATCCTCTGCCGCCAGCAGCATCATCTGTGCACAGATGGCGTTGGCGTTGGAGTCACGCACCTCCGAGCCGAGCCAGATGATGCGCTCCTTGAGCAGACGGTTGAAGATGTGGTCATCGAGACCCATTGCCCCACCGGCGTCGAGGCCGACGGGCGCTGTCATTTCGTGTGCGCTCACGTTTCACTCCTGTTGGTCTTTGGTTGCTTTGATATGGACTCTAACTGCTCAACGGTCCGTTTTAGTCCGTCGAAGCACCTGTGTTCGCCATCAGCGTGATCGTGCATCGGATTCGGACTCATGGACCGTGAACCGCGGCGCCACGCAAGGGCCGACGTCGCTGTGGTGCCTGGGTGGAACTACGCGAAACGGTGGGCACGGAATAATTCCCGTACCCACCGTTGAAAGCTCAGTCACCGCCGAGGCGGTGCGACGTCACTTCTCGTCGTCGCCTTCGGCCACGACGGTCTCGTCTGAGTCCTCAGCCGTCTCGTCTGAGTCCTCGGCGCCCTCTGGTGCCTCTTCCTCAGGAGGAGTGGTGAACTCTTCCATGTCGACGACGTTGCCTTCGGTGTCCTTGACGACGGCACCGGCGAGGGCGGCGGCCAGGGCCTTGCGACGCGAGACCTCTCCGACCAGTGCGTTGACCTGCCCGGAGCTGTCGAGCATCTGCGCGAACTCGTTCGGGTTCATGCCGTACTGCTGTGAAGCGGAGATGAGGTATTCGATGAGCTCGGGCTGTGTCACCTCGACCTCTTCGGCCTCGGCGATCGCGTCGAGGATGAACTGAGTGCGCAGGTTGCGCTCGGTCTCCTCGGTGACCTCCTTGCGGTGCTCATCGTCGTCCACACGGCTCTCGGACTCGAGGTGGCGCTCGACCTCGTCGGTGACGACCTTCTCGGGAACCGGCACGTTGAGGGTCTCGATGAGAGATTCGAGGACCTTGTCGCGTGCCTGAGCACCCTGGTCGGTCTCCTTCTGCTTGGCAGCCTGCTCACGCAGGTCCGTGCGCAGCTCGTCGATCGTGTCGAACTCGCTGGCCAGCTGAGCGAAATCATCGTCAGCCTCCGGCAGTTCGCGAACCTTGACCGCGCTGAGCGTGATGGAGACTGTACCGGTCTCGCCGGCGTGCTCTCCACCAGCAAAGGTGGTCTCGAAGGTCGTGGTCTCGTCTGCCGACAGTCCGTCGAGTGCTTCGTCCATGCCATCGAGCATGGTTCCGGCACCGACCTGGTAGGAGATGTCGGAGGCGGTGTCGATCTCTTCGCCGTCGATGGTGGCGACGAGGTCGAGGGTCACGAAGTCGTCCTTGGCTGCTGGACGGTCAACGGAGCTCAGGGTCCCGAAACGGGTACGCAGCTGCTCGAGTTCGGCATCGACGTCGTCATCGGTGACCTCGATCGGGTCGACCTCGACGCTGATGGTGTCGTAGGCAGGCAGTTCGATCGCCGGGCGAACGTCAACCTCGACCGTGAAGGTCAGGTCGCCGTCTTCGGTGCCGTCGAGGCCGGGGACCTCTGAGATCTCAACCTCGGGCTGGCCCAGCGGCTTGAGATCGTTCTCTTCGACGGCTTCGCGGTAGAACCCGTCAAGACCGTTGTTGACGGCCTCCTGGATCACTGCAGGTCGACCAACGCGCTGATCGATGATTCGAGCAGGGACCTTGCCCTGGCGGAAGCCGGGGATGGTCACCTGGCCACCGATGGTCTTGTATGCCTCGTCGATGCTCGGCTTGAGTTCGGCGTATGGGACATCCACGCTGATCTTGACCCGCGTGGGGTCGAGTTGCTCGACGGAGCTCTTCACAGTGCGACCTTTCAATTTCGACAGTCATGCATATTCGGTCTTCTGGTGACCGGGAGGGAGCGAAAGTCCACGATGAGATCGCGCACGTCCGCAAGACGCAGTCACCCATATTACGCGAAACCTGGGAGAAAACACGAAACAGGCGGGCCACTGCCGGGCATGAGTTCGCGAGGAGCGCAATCCGCACCGACGGCGGCGGACCGCCGGACCCGTGCCTGCGCCACCGGGTCGGGCACACGCACTTCCACCGAAGGTCAGGATCACCGGGGATGGAGCTCGTCAAGGCCGATGATGACATTGGATGCCGTCCACGACAGAGGAGCCACCGACAGCGCAGCACCTTCTGCGCTCACCTTCTCAGGAAAGGAACCGGCCTGAGTGCGGTACTCACCCAACCAGTCGAGAATCCCTTCGGCCTGCACTCGGGCCCCTATACGGGCGAACCCGAGGCCCATGAGAGACGTTGACGGTGTCCAGCTCGTCTGGTCGAAGATCCACCCGTGGCCGGGTTTGATCCCACCAGCAGGTTGGCTCAGCCTGTCCCACACATGGTCAAGCGTCGATGCATCCAATCCCAGACCCGCACCCGCTGCCGGCAGGTAGGCCACCGCCGAATCGAGTCCCCCCGAGGTTGGGTAGCGCTGCAGTCCGTTGGCGATGAATGTGCGAGCAAACGTCGCCTCGTACGCCGCGCAGCTGTCGCCGAGAGCCTCGACTCCCCCATCGATGTGTGCCCACAGCCCATCGGTGTGCTCGGCGAGATCGACCAGCGCCTGCAGACCCAGCAGAGTGGGACCGGCCGTGCCCAGAGTGACTTGGGATTCGCTGACTTCCCAGTAGTCAGAGGACACCGGTGGCAGCGCGGTGCCGCGTTCGGTCCGGTGGAACAGACGCGCGGAGGACCGTCGCAGCATCGGGGCCATGGCCTCGAGGTCCACGGTGCCTCCGGCAGCGCCTTCAGCGCGGGTCGACGAGGCATGAACCTCACTCACGCCCCAGAGAAGGAGACCCAGCGCATCGAATTGGGAGGGGCGCGCGTCCGGGGCCTCCCCCGAATCGGGAGTGAAACGCGCGGCGAACGATCCATCGGATGACTGCAGAGATTGCAGATGGAGGAGATGATTCCATGCCAGATCGATCAGGCCGACTCGGGCCAGCGCGACAGCGGCGAAGGCCGCGTCCCGTGGCCAGATATAGCGCCAAGGTTGGGCCCAGCTGGCCACTGTCGCAGGCAATGAGTCGGTGAGAACCCAGAGATCGAGCAGCGCCGAGGTGGCAAGATCGCGACGTTGTTCGGGCAGCCGCGATAGCCACGACGAGCACCGATCGAGGAATTCCCTCTGCCGCTGCTTCGGCCCCGGATCCTCGATTCCGGGCATGACACGGGAATCTGGCTGCAGTTCCAGTCCCGCTTCTGCCCCAACACCCTCCCGAGTGGTCCCCGATGTGAAGGCGACCGTGACCGAGCGAAGATGATCATTCCGGCCCACCTCGGCGAGGATGTCGGTTCCCGACGATGTCACGAAGCCGGCACCGAGCACGCCTGCACCGCTCAGGGCACCGGTGAGGAGCTGACGGCGACTCGGCCGGGACCGGAACGGTCGACGGCGCTGGGGATCGGATGTCATGTGGAAACGGACTTTCTGACGTGGGCTGCCTTCGGCTGTGAATGGAGCCGCCTCGGTCATCCGGCGTGGTGTCATGCAATGTCGTTCGGGCAGAGAGCCTGCGTGGGAACCCGGGCGCACACTTCCGGATCCTCCCGAATTCTACCTCTGTCCGAATGCACGGCACCATGGCAGGAATCGCACCGGGAGGAATGAGCGCAGAACCAAAAAAACCGGCCGGACCATATGGTCCGGCCGGTAAGCGGAGGGGATGACGGGAATCGAACCCGCTTGAAGCCTCTTTTGGCACCATATCGTTCGCTGGATTCTAGGGGTTTAACGATGTTGATGGGTTTGGAATAGCAGTTCGTTCAGCTCCATTGGCCGCATGATGCGGCCACCGTGCGGCACCCCCTTCGGGAGGGTCCCGAGTGAAGATTTTCAAAGAATTTGCGAACTTCTACGAACATGAGCCGAACTGCCGCACGTAGAGAGGGTATGAGCAATAGATCGCACACTTCAGTAGATGCACCCTCACTTGAGCCCACCCACTCTCCCCTGGCCGTCATGCATACCCAAGGGCAGGACATTTACGTTCCCAATGGAATGCCGTGTGTCTATACTCCCGAGCAGGCCGCGGCAATCTTGCAGTGCGGTGTTCACTTTCTTCGCGACGGAACTCGCAATGGTGAACTGCCGCATTTGCGCATCAATCGATCTGCCGTCCGATTCACCTCCGATGACATCAAAGAGATCATGTCGATGTTTGCTGTCAAGCCGATGCCACAGGACGAACCGGAGCAGACAACTCCAGAGACGATGGCCATCCCTGAAACGTATGAAGACGAAGACCTTTCCGAATACCCAGGTGGAAGTCTCAAAACCAGGCGGCGGATGAAGAAGCTCATCGACGAACGCAACGCTGAGCTCGCCGCTAAGAAATAGACGAACCCACAACAAAGGGCCTCGACACTGAAACAAGTCAGTGTCGAGGCCCTTTGTTGTAGATGGGAGAAGAACTCTACGGGCGTATGCCTAAAGCTTCTCGGGCCACGCGCGCAACGTGTTCGACCCGGCCATCAATTAAGCTGCCGCCTGGTTATTCGATCGGCTGACCGCATCCATCGCAGGTCGAACCATCTGACCCGGTGACGAAGCTGGGATGGATGCGATCACGGCTGCCGGGATTTCGCTCATGACTCCTTCTCATGACAGTAGTCGGCATACCGGCCAGCTTGGCTCATATAGTGGTCAGTGCGAGTCGTCGAGGCCGAATTCTTCCGCACTGCGTTTGATCGCTTGTTCTTCCTCCTGCTTCGAAGACTGGCCACGACTGAGAACGAAGTAAATTAGACCCGATACCAGCAGTCCAACGGCGAACGACATATCTGCACCATCGATTCGAGCGGCAATAGGGCCGGTAAAGAACGAGAGCGAAAAGAACGGGATCATTGCAATGAAGCCAGCCGCGTAAGCTGTGAGCCCCTTCCATGCCCAGCGCCCGTAGATACCGTCACCGTGCACGATATCCAAGAGTGCATATCGACCACGGCGAACCAGGTAGAAGTCAACAAGGTTGACGGCTGTCCAGGGGATGAGGAAGTACAGCATGAGCCCAACGAAGCTGTTGAAGCTGTCAAGATAGTCATCGGGAATTGCGAGAGCAATCACGAGGGTGACGATACCGACAAGGATCAACGACACGACTCTCAACCGTACCGTCGGCTTCATCGGTTTGAACCCATCGATTGCGCTTGCTCCGGTGAGCATCGCGCCATACGCATTGACCCCCATGATTGAGACCAACGCGACTGACGAGACGAGTACTGCAATCGTTCCGAAGCCAGGGAAGATCATGTCTCCGACGTCGCGGAGGGTGGAGATCGGATCGGCGTTCGGAATATAGGTCGCCAGCAATGCCCCGAGAGACATCAACCACACCGCCGACAAACCTGCACCAGCGTAGACGGAGCCGATCAGTTTCGGCGCCGATGACTTCGGTGGCAAGTACCGGGTGTAGTCGGAAACGTAGACGGAATAACTGATGTTGTATCCGGCTGAGAGTGAGAACTGGACGAGGAACCCAGATGCCGTCCAGCCAGCCGTGTTCACTGCTGCGTCAGCATCGATGGCCGCATTCGGGAAATGGATGAACGCGAAAACGGTGATCACGACGAACACCGCCATGAGGATATAGGTCATCCAGCGCTGAATCAGATGAAGCAGATCGTGGCCGATCACGGCGATGAGGATCGATACGGCAATGATGACCGGGTACCAGAACCAAGTTGCCTCGGGGAAAATTCCGATTCCCTGGGTGACGAGAATTGTGTCGAAGACGAGGAATCCGACGTAGACGAAGACTGTCGCAATGAACGGCAGCAGCACTCCGCGGCTGCCAAATTGTGCGCGGGATTGGATCATCTGCGCCAGTCCCATCGTCGGCCCTTGGTTGGCATGGAACGCCATGAAGAAGGTTCCGAATCCGACCCCGAGCACGATCGCCAGGATGGAGAATCCCAGACTCAGCCCCATTGTGGGGCCAGTGAAGCCCACCACAAGAGTTGTCAAGACGAAGTTGCCGGCGAACCAGAACGGGCCTTGGTGCCAGACTTTTCCGTGGCGTTCTGCCAGGGGCACTACGTCGATCGATCTTGACTCAATCATCGAGTCGGGGTTGTCCGGGGATAGTTGTGATGACATCGTCGTCTCCTGTCGGCAGCGCGGTTCAGCGCTGGATTTGTTGGTTGTCTTTGCGAAGAGCTGCTTGGGTTAAATAGTCTGCAGGTGCGAAGTAAAGATCGGTCCGGCGATCAGCAAGGACATCGCTGAAGCAGGACAGCTTCTTGCTACGACTCTCGCTCAGATCGATGTCCGCAATTACGATCTGATTCAGGTTCTGGTCGAGATTGGCCATATCGATCGGCCATCCGTTCGCATCCACGATTACTGATGCAGACGTCCAGTCAATGCCGCGCTCAGCACCCGCGCGGTCGCACGCAGCGATGGCTACACGGTTCATTGAGGCCTGCGCCTGGGTCCGCACAACCTCACCCGGCCTCTCATTCGTGGGCCGCGGTACCCTCGGCCAGTTGACTGGAGCGCAGATCAGTTCCGCCCCGCCTAGTGCTGGAATTCGAATCCACTCTGGGAATTCAAGGTCGTAGCAGATGACGACGGCGATTCGACCGTGTTCCGTATCGATAACCGGGGGCGCGCCATCACCGGGGGTGAAGATAGTTCTCTCGGCGTCCCAGAGGTGGGCCTTGCGGTAGATTACCGGGTCCTGCCCCGGTACGAGCACGGCTGCACTGTTGTAGGGCCTTTCATGTTCGTTTGTCTCGCAGAAGCCAGCCACGATGACTGCGTTGCGCTCGTCGGCCGCCTGTTTCCAGCTGGACACGGCGTATCCGTCAATCTGTTCCGATGCCGCCTGAGCCTCGCCTGAATTGCTAAATGCGTAGCCGGAGCTGGTCAGTTCCGGAAACACGACGATTCGAGCACCCTCATCGACGGCCTTATGGAAATGGTCTATGCTCTCGTCCACATTCGAACGAACCCGGCCTAGGTGTGGGGCGAATTGGCAGCATGCAATCTTCGTCATGCCAGCGATCGTAGTGTCCAGGACTACACTAAACTACCCGTTCACGAGCTTTGCTCATCTGATCATGCATGAATGTATGCTGAAATGAACATTTGGGTACTTAACATCGATCAGAGTCGATCGATTGTGCAAAACTGAAATTCTGGCGACTTCGACTTTGAGGGACTTATGGTGACGGAAAGCGTTTTTGCGAACTCACGCCAGATGGTGCTTCAGGCACTGCGTGATGATGGGCGAGCGAGCTTTGCCCAAATTGCCAAGAAGATCGGACTTGCGCGGCACCAAGTGGCGGCGATTGTTCAGGCAGCGGTCGCCGAAGACGTACTTCGCCTGACAGTATCGATTAGCCCGGACCTCCTGGGTCTTGAACGGTTCGCATATTTGCAGATCGCTGTCTCTGGCCCCGTACAGCCTGTTCGGGACGCACTCGTGTCGATGACGGAGTCAACATTTGTCGCCGACATCGCCGGTCACTATTCGATCGACGCTGAGGTGAGAGTGGGTCCAGATCCTCACCTACGACGAACCCTCGACGCCATTCTGCAACTGCCAGGCGTCAGCGACATCCGCACCACACTCTATGAATCTATTGAAATCAATCGATTCTCCCCGTTCCACACAGCCAAAGCCCCGCTGACGCTCGACGAGGCCGACCGGTCCCTCATTATGCATCTGCAAAGGGACGCCCGATCGTCCTATCGAGAGCTCGGCGAGGCGTCGGGTTTGTCGCCGAGCGGCGCGCGACTACGATTCGAACGGCTTGTTAGAAGCGGAGCGATCAAGGTCGTCGGCATACCAGTTCGCATCGGACAGCCCGACACTCCCACTTTGGGCCTGGGAATCCGAGCGGGAGTGCCTGTCAACGAACTGCTGCCAAGGATCAAAGCTCTCGACCCAGAATTTCTCGCCGTCGCCATCGGTGCCTACGATTTCATCGCCACAATATCGGCAGATTCAGCAAGCGAACTCGTCGAAGTGATGGAGCGTCTTCGCGGCACCGAAGGTTTGGCGGAAGTGGACTGCTGGGCGAATCTGAAGATTGCGAAGGAGCAGTACGGCCAGAGCGACAGCCTCTCCGCTGAGGTTAGCCTCGAATAGTGGACACCCAAGGTAGCGGGATTTCAGGTCCTGCTGGAAGGATGTTCAACATGTCAGATTCGAAGCGGCAACGCCGTTCTTATACGCCGGAGTACCGCATCGAGGCCGCGAACCTCGTCATCAGCACGGGCCGATCGATCGCGGCGGTAGCGAAGGATCTCGGAGTCGGCGAGCAGACCCTGGGCACTTGGGTCAAGGCCGAGAAAGACCGCCTCCGCGGCGAAGGCGAGTCAACCGGGCCTCTGGGAGAGGACGAACGTGCTGAACTGGCACGGTTGAAACGGGAGAATTTCGAGCTTAAACAAGATAACGAGTTCCTGGGAAAAGCGGCCTTAGACTCAAACCGTGAGTGCAACACCCCGTCAGCCAGGAGGCGAACATGGCCAAGATTGGACGACCAGGCCTACCCGAAGAAGAACGCCGAAGAGTCTGGGAGCTGTGGAAGGACGGTCACTCTT